>CAVPHA010000025.1:0-121550 GCA_963704125.1 uncultured Acidobacteriota bacterium
CAGGATTATTTTCTCCAATCCGGAAGCACGAAAACTCCTTCTTGGCGGCGCCCGACTCGAAGGACGGTCCTTTGCCGAGCTCGAGCAAAACTGCCCCGAAGACATGCGTATGATCCTTGCCGGCGAAGGCGAAGGGATCTTTACGATCAAACGGGACGAAATCATCGAGACCTATCAACTGTCCCAGCGCCGGTTTTTACTCAACCAACAGCAACACAGCCTTGTGCTGCTGCACCGCCTCACCGACGAACTCGGCCGCCAAGAAGCCGCAATCTGGAAAAAGGTCATCCGCGTCATCTCCCACGAACTCAATAATTCGCTGGCGCCGATTTCGTCGCTCGTTCATTCGGCCAAACTGGTCGCGAAACGGCCCGACCTCAGCCACAAAACAGAAGAGATCTTCTCCACGATCGAAGAACGTCTCAGCCATATCGTCCAGTTCATCGATGGCTATGCGAAATTCGCGCGCCTGCCCGAACCCCGCAAGACCGACGTCGACTGGCGGGATTTGTTGACCCATCTTGGCGATTTCCCGGAGCTTGCGATCGAAGAACCATTGCCGTCGCGCCCCGGTTTCGGCGATATTCCCCAACTTCGCCAACTGCTGATCAACCTTGTCAAAAACGGCGTCGAGGCGTCTGAAACTGGTTCACACGTCGTGATCCGTGTTCAAGATGCCGGCAACGGCACCTTCCTTCATATCTCGGATGACGGCCCGGGCATGGACGAAGACACGATGAAAAAAGCGCTTTTGCCGTTTTACTCCACCAAAAAGACCGGCACCGGCCTCGGCCTTGCGCTGAGTCGAGAAATCGTCGAGGCCCACGGCGGCAAGATCAGTCTCCGGTCACAACCGGGCGGTGGCACGATCGTCACGTGCTGGCTCCCGTCGTCGTGAAGAAGAGCGCCAGGATTCAGGAAGTCGGGAAGCTGGAATTTCCCAAGGTCGTGAAGCCTGCCACCGTTTCCGCTATTGCTTCCCGCTGAACCGCTGAACCAACCACTCAGCCGCCCCGGGCCCCGCTCAAATGCTGAATCGACCGGAGGTCGTCACCCGGATTCATGGTTGCTTCTCTAAAAACAGCGTCTCCAAAGCGATGTCGATTTGCTCGGTCTCTTTCGAAGAAAGCTGAAAATCCGCCGCTCCGGCGTTCTCTTCAACCTGCTGTGGGTTGCGGGCTCCCACCAGGGCGTGGGTGATGCCCGGACGGTGAAGGGTCCAGTTGATCACCAATTGGGAGAGGGTGATCCCTCGCTCATCGGCAATGGGTTTGATCTCAGCCAGGAAGTTCATGACCTTCTCATGGTTCCCCGGTTGAAAGTAGTACTGCTGGGAGCGGTGATCTGTGGGTGCAAAAGCATGCCCCGGTTTGATCTTTCCGGTGAGAATGCCTCGCTGCAAGGGGCTGTAGGCCAAGATGCTGATCTGTTGTTCCTGGCAAAAAGGAACAAGGTCGTTTTCGATATCCCGTTCCAGCATGGAGTAGGGAACCTGATTGCAGACAATGGGAAGGGCTGCCAGGGCTTGTCTGGTTTCGTCTAGGGTGTAGTTGGAAACTCCGGCGGTTCTGATTTTCCCCTGTTCGAGCAGAATGCTCAGCGCTTCCATGGTTTCTTCGATGGGTGTGGTCGGGTCGGTGCGATGGTGCTGGTAGAGATCGATGTAGTCCGTCTTCAGCCTCTTCAGGCTCTTCTCACATTCCTCGATGACGCTCGCTTTCGCGGCATAGCGGTGAATCGCGATGGGCCGGCCCTGGTTGTCGGTTGAATCAAAGTAGTGAAGACCCTTGTCGGTATCCCACCGAAGACCGAATTTCGTCAGGATCTGAACCTCGTGGCGCCGGCCCTCCAGGGCTTCCCCCACAACCGACTCACTGTGCCCCTGTCCATAAATGGCCGCAGTGTCGATGGAGGTCATCCCCATTTCCAGGGCCTTGTGGATCGCGGCTACGGCATCCCGCTTGTCCGCCCCGCCCCACATCCAGCCGCCGATCGCCCAGGCGCCGAAGGTAATGGATGAAAGTCGAATCTCGCTTTTCCCAGCTGCCGGTATTCCATGGGATCTCCCTCCTTGTCTTCTCCGCAGGATCAACTCTTCAGCAAAGAAGGCTGTTGAAGAGTGCCGCCTCGTAGATTATCAGGGGCGGAACGAACCGCGGTGCGATACGTCCGCGTCTTTGGGTTAGCTTGTCATCCAATCAATGCTCTTGACAATCCGTTTCTGAAAAGTGGATAATCCACCAAATGAAAGCGAATCATCCTCAATTCATCCCGCGACTCCAGACCGCCAAGCTGCGGGCCGCGCTGGACGCGATGCGGGTGGTTGTGCTCACCGGCGCTCGACAGACCGGCAAGACCACCCTCGCTCGAAGGCTCGAACTGGGGGACGAACGAACCTTCATCACCCTGGATCAACCGGGCGCTCTCGACCTTGCCGAGCGCGACCCGGAAGCCTTGTGGCACGGCCTCGACCGGATCACCATCGACGAGGTCCAGCGTTCAACCCAGCTGCTCAACTACCTCAAAATCGAGGTCGACAATGATCCCCGCAAGGGACGGTTCCTCCTCACGGGATCGGCCAATCTCCTTCTGATGGAGTCTGTCTCCGAGTCGTTGGCCGGTCGCGCCGGGTATGTCTCGCTTCCACCGCTCACCTTGGCTGAAAGATTGGAGTCCTCCGGCTGCACGCTCCTCGGTCGCCTCTTGAGTGCTGAAACCAGCGCCGGCGTCCTCGAGCAACGCTCCGAGTTCCCGGCCGTAGCTGCGCCCTCGCTTTCTCGAGCCGTCTTCGAAGGCGGATTCCCCGAAGCGCTTCAACTGGAATCGGACGCGGCACGAAATCTCTGGCGTGAGGGCTACGTCGCCACCTATCTCGAACGCGACCTGAGGAATCTCTCGGCGATCTCCGATCTCCCCGATTTCCTCCGCCTTCTGCGGCTGGCCATTCTCCGCACGGGCCAGCTCATCAACTACGACGGTTTGGCCCGGGATGCGGGATTGTCCTCCACGACGGCACGGCGATGGATCAACTTGCTCGTGGTCAGCTGTCAGGTCGTGACGGTTCCGGCGTTCACCCGTAGTCGGAGTCAGCGGCTCATCAAGTCGCCCAAGCTCTACCCCACCGACAGCGGGCTCGCCTGCCATCTCTGCGGCATCGTCGAGGCTGGTGGGCTCGGCGAATCAGGCCTCCTCGGCTCCCTGTTCGAGTCGTACGTATTGCAGAACATCGCGGCCTACGCCGAACTGCTGCGGGTCCCAACCGAAATCCTCTACTGGCGGACCGTTCGGGGACATGAGGTCGATTTCGTCATCGAGACGCCGACCCGTTTGCTCCCCATCGAGGTCAAGACCTCGACGACCCTCGGGAAGAGCGACCTGCGAGGAATCACGGCATTCCTCAAGGAGTACCCCGAGATCACGCCCTTTGGGATCGTCCTCTATCGTGGTGACGAGTGGTACCGTCCCGCCCGCGATGTCGTCGCCATCCCGTGGTCGGCGCTACTCGCACATTGACGGTCGCTCGGGCTGGACGAGGCCCCGCGCAACCTCGATCCACATGGTCTCCGTCATGACAAGAGAATGCGGCAACCGTGTGGAGACGGGGAGGCGAAGAGTATCGTCCGTGAGAGTCGTAGGGTGGGCCTGGGCCCACCTTCAGATCTGTTCACGCAGGCACCGCGTTCCACGCCAGTCCACGATCGCCGACGTCCGGGTTGTACGACTTCATGCAGCGCGACGAGTTCTTCGATGTCTCTGAAGGTGGGCCGAGGCCCACCCTACTCCGGAAGGCCCAGCTCTCGCCCTTCTCCGGATCGCTGCCAGACTTCCCCGTGTCCTTCGTAACCGTAACCGTAACCGTGCCATAACCGTAACCGTAACCGTGCACCTCTTTGTAGACTTGATAGATTGAGGTGGAGAAACCGATGGCAAGAGCAGGGCGGAGCTTCGAGGAAGGTCGGAGGTTACCGATGGAGCGGGCATCGCGATGTTGTCGGCCGGCGGCGAGATCCCATCGTGGCGGTTGACGTAGTCTTGCTGGTGTACGGTGAGACACGACCGTTGGCGCTTCGCGCCTACCGTTCGGCGATGGCAAGCGTGGACGGCGATGAGTGGAGTGGAGCCGCACCCGGGGAGTTGCCGTGGTGGCGACCGGGCCGCCCACCGAGGAGGAACGCCTTCGAAGGCGGGAGGGCGCCTTTGTCGACGAGCTGGGACGGAGCACCGCGAGATGGCGGCCGAGGTACACGGCGAAGGAGTGGCTGGAGGTGGCATGCGCGCACCTCGAGTGCGACCCGCGGGAGCTGAGAAGCCGCGAACGGGCGCCGGAAGTCGTGAGGACGCGGGAGTTGATCGGCTTGGTGGGAATCGAGCGTTACGGAGTCAGGGTGACGGAACCGGCCGCCGAGCTGGGGAAAACGCGGGGCGGGGTCAGTCATTGGTATCGCCGGGGGCCGGCCATGCGTGCGGAGAACGCGGACTTCGCGGCAGCCGCCGAGGCCCTTGATCAAGCGGCCAGTGAGGACCCTTGAATGGGGCAATTAGCCAAATAGGTGCCTGGCACAATTGCGGCAACCGGCCGAGGAGCCCGCGACCCGCTTGACAGATCGTGGGCCGAAGTGTAGATTTCTGAGAGGTGGAACGAGATTCAATCTCCAACAATCCAGACCAGGGTGTACGTGACCAAGGAGGGTATGCGCATGCGCGACTCGCTGTTTCGTTCGTGGCTCGGTGGGCTGGTGCTGTCGATAGTCGCCCTCGCGGCGCCGGGTGTCGCGTGGGCAGTGGACCACTGCGATCCGGAGCCGCCTCTGGAGGTGCTGGCCTACTTCGAGGAGCACGTCGGCGCGCGGCGCGAGTCCGAGATGGTCAAGGTCCCGGAGGACGGCGAGGCGCCGGAGATCAGCTTCATCGAATCGCCGTCGGCGACCTGCTTCCAGCCCGATCCGAACGAGGACGTGTGCTGGGTCAACTGGTATTACACCTCCGTCGACGGCGGTGGCAACTACATGATCTGCATGTACACCATGATCAACGCGGTGGGGGTGACCCGCACCCAGGGCTTCTTCCAGACCTCGATGTACATCCCTTACAACATGTACGAGAAGGGGTTCCGCGTGTCCTGCGGCGCCCTGGGCTCGGGGGGAGAGCCCAACCTCGGGGCGGTTTACTCGTACACGATTCGGGCCCGCGACTCTGCGGGCCTGAGCTCCGCGAACTACGGCACGGTGTACTGCCCGGCGTACATCCCCTGACGGCTGGAAGGGACCGGGTACCATGCGTTCACGATCCAGTGGCGGACAGCTTCGGCTCGCGTTGACGGCCCTCTTCGCCTGCATGGCGTGGAGCGTCGGGGCGGCCTCGGTCGAGGATCGGCCCGAAATCAGTGCCGACTCGACGCCGACCGGGATCGGCGGGATGAAGCTCGGCGGCCCCGAGATCTCCTTCATCGACACGTCGACCCCGACCTGCTCCCTCGCGGACCCGCGTACGGGGACCTGCTCCGTCGAGTGGTCCTACCTCTACGTCACCGCCGACTCCGGGCAGTACATCATCAGCATGAGCGTCGAGATCGACGGCCGGATTCGTGCCAACTCGAACGGCTTCTTCCAGACCTACATGTACCTTCCGTCGGACATCTTCGGCTCCGGCTTCGAGATGCCCTGCGGCCTCGCCGGGGCAGGCGGCGTCCCCGGACTGGGCGAGCTCTACAGCTTCGTCGTCAGGGCGAAGCAGTCGGACGGACTGACGAGCAGCAGCAGCGGTGCGTTCTACTGTCCGTACGCGACGCTGCCGCTCTTCTCCGACGGCTTCGAAAACGGCGGCGCATCGGCCTGGTCGGCGCAGACGCCCTGAGCACGGCGCAGCTCAACGGGTCGACGGCTTTCGTGAAGGTGACCGAGAGGCCGTGACGCTCGTCGTGAAACCTGCCAGGCACCGATCCCAAACGAAACGGTGCCAAACGAAACGGTGCCCAAACGGTGCCCAAAAGGCAAAAGGTGCCGGTCACGCTATTCCGTTATTGTGGAAAAAAAACAAAAGGTGCCTCTATAAAGAGTCAAGGGCGACTTCGTCGTCGTCGAGGCTGAAAAAAAGGAAAAAGGTGCCGGTCACGCTATTCCGTTATTGTGGAAAAGGGGAAAAGGTGCCGGTCACGCTATTCCGTTAGAAAAGGTGCCTAGAAAAGGTGCCGGTCACGCTATTCCGTTATTGTGTGTCGATAGCCTGTACTACGGCATTGTCGAGGTCGCCAAGTCTGTTCCTGAAATCGGCGTCCTGGGCTCGTCTTCTGACCCCCCTTGCCAGTGCTTGACTCATCCCGTCGGAAGACTTGCAGACGTTTTCCGCGAGTTCCTTGACTTTGACCCGATAGCACTCGACGCCCAAGGTCATCAAAAGCTCCCGCCCCTCCACCAGCTCAACGGCGCGCCTGCTGGAGCGAAGGTCGTGCTCGTCGAGCCCGAGTAACTTCCGATACCTTCGCGACGAAGGTGTCGACATCGACCTCCGGTCTCCACTCCGGACCCATCCGCTCTGACGAGCATTGACACCTCGCGTCACCCTTTGCTGCAGGCTTCGCATCGGGCGGTCGAGAGAAACCTCACCGCCCCGAACCGCCAGGTGGTAGTGGTTTGAAAGCAGGCACCACGCCAAAACCGTGACGTCATCCCGCTCCGCGACCTCTTTGAGGATCCTCGTGAACTCCACTGCCTCATGTTCCGCAGCGAACACTCGCTCCCCTCGACCCAGCCGGTTGTACACATGGTAGAAACCGCCCTCCACGAACACCCGCCTCGGCCTCGTCAACTTGTCCTCCTCATGCGGCGAGAATACCGCAATACAATAGCGTGACTGGCACCTTTCCGTCCGTTCGAAAGTTGGAGCGCGCCAACAGCGGCGACCGATGGCCGGGGCGTTGGATCTACCGGATGACATATCGTTGATTGGACGAAGTATCGTCGCCTTCCTCTCCGGACGAACACGGTCCGGTCGTCCGGTTCCGAACCGTGGACCCGGGACCAGCAGACGATCAAACCTCCGAGAACCCTTGCGTCGCCTGGCTCGACCTCGGCGGTACGGTCCGTATCCGGCGTCCCGGTTCCCACTCTCAAGGATATGGTATACATTTTGCGTTTGTCTGCGTTTGTACGGAGGCGCACTGAAAACCGGTGCGTCGCCAACCCTCGAGGGGAGAATCGAATGCCGAAGACCCGATTGCCACGCGCTCTGCCGATCCTCATATGGCTGGTCCTCATCGGGTCGGCCTGCTCTCCACCCGATCCCGGCCCAGACAGTCCGGAGGTGGCCGTTGACGGCGGGCAATTGATGAGGCGTATGAGCGAAACCCTCGCAGCCACCACCGCCTTTCGGTTCGCCACTAAGGAAAGCCTCGAACCGATCGAACCGAAGTCCGGCCAGGACGTCCTTCGCTTCTCCCGAACCGTCACGGTACGGAGGCCGGACGCAATGTCCTTCGAACTCAAAGGTGCGGAGGAATCGGGGGTCGAGGTTTCGGCCTGCTACGACGGAGCCACGGTGTCGCTCTATGATTCGGCGGATCGGGTGTGGGCGCAGACCGAAGTGCCCGGAACCCTCGACGAAATGCTCGACGACGTCGCCAGGCGGTACTCCCTGCCGTTGCCGATTGCCGACGTCGTCTACAGCTCGCCCTACGATGCCTTTGTCGGCCGGGACACGACAGGAGGATATGTCGAGCGTGAGACAATCGACGGTGCGGTCTGCGCGTACCTGAAGTATGAGGACGCCTGGGTCGATGTCCACATTTGGATTCCTCTGTCGGGTCCGGTACTACCGCGGCGGGTCCGGCTGGTCTACAAGCAGATTCCCGGGGCGCCGCAGGCGGAAATCGACTACACCGGTTGGGAGCTCGATCCGGAAGACGTCACCGGGGCGTGCACGTTTGAGCCGGACGAGGGCGCGACCCGAGTCGCCTTCGAAGATTTCGTGGCCGCACTGTTTGCGGGTGGCGCCCCGGAGGCGTTCGCAGCCGCGGACCCGCCGGTTGACGGGGGAGAGTGATCCGAGATGAACGAGGGAGAAACAGTCATGGACTCGAGATTCCGCATGATGATCCGGTTAGCCACCGTCGTGGTGGCGGTCTGCCTGCTCGCAATAATGGCGCCGTCGACGGCCGGGGCCCGGATCGACCGCGGCGTCAACCAACCTGGTGCGGTCGGTAACCACGGCGGCGTCGATCCCGGGCTCAACCAGCCGGGGGCGGTCGGGAATCGCGGATACGGCGGGTCCGCGCGGCAAGTCCGTGCGGTGTCGGACCCCGGTCTCAACCAACCGGGCGCCGCAGGCAACCGCGGGGCCGATCCCGGGTTCAATCAGCCAGGGGCCGCCGGCAACGTGACCCGGGACCGTGGAGTGAATCAGCCAGGGGCCGCCGGCAACCACCGGCCTTAGTCTTCGCCCGCGATACGGCGGCGGCGGCTGAGGTCGGCGATGGCGGAATGATCTCCCCGGGTGGTTCGAGGGATGGGACATCCGGCGTGCTATGGCATGCCCCCGCCCCAGAGGTGCTGCCAGGTCACCCCGACGGCATCGTAGTCGACGCCCGTGCGGGTGGAGAGACCGCTGCTCAGAGCGAGCTTCACCGAGTTCTTGGGATCGATCGGAACCGAGAGCGTGATCCCGAGCCGCGAACCGCTCAAGACGTCAGACAAGGGGTTTCCGTCAACCGTGGCGGCGCCGCCCTCGTAGTAGGTCCCGTCTTAACCGTGCCAGGCACCTCTTTGTAGACTTGATAGATTGAGGTGGAGAAACGGATGGCAAGAGCAGGGCGGAGCTTCGAGGAAAGTCGGATCTACCATGTCTACAACCGCGTAGGCGTTAGGTCGATGGAGTTGTCCGACGAAGAGCTGGCAGCAACCTTCGTTGCGTTGCTGCGGATGGCGGTGGACCGGGATGAAGTGACGGTTTTTGCCTGGTGTCTGCTCGGGAATCACTACCACCTCGTCGTTCGTCAGGGAGCGACGCCGCTGTCTCGACCGATGAAAACCCTCCGGCACGGAGTCACGCGGGCCCGAAACGTCCGGGGCCGAGTGCTTGGGTCGCTGTGGCAGGGTAGGTTTAAGGCCAAGGAGGTGGCCGACGAGAGGTACCTGGCGCAGCTCATCGCGTACGTACATCTGAACCCAGTGAAGGCCGGGCTGGCGGAGGAGGTCGGAGGTTACCGATGGAGCGGGCATCGCGACATTGTCGGCCGGCGGCGAGATCCCATCGTGGCGGTTGACGAAGTCTTGCTCATATACGGTGAGACAAGAAGGCTGGCGCTGCGCGCCTACCGTTCGGCGATGGCAAGCGTGGACGGCGAGGAGTGGAGTGGCGCCGCACCAGGAGAGTTGCCGTGGTGGCGACTGGGGCGGCCGACCGAAGAGGAACGCCTTCGAAGGCGGGAAGATGCCTTTGTCGACGAGTTGGGACGGAGCACCGCGAGATGGCGACCGAGGTACACGGCGAAGGAGTGGCTGGAGGTGGCATGCGCGCACCTTGAGTGCGACCCGCGGGAGCTGAGAAGCCGCGGGCGGACGCCGGACGTCGTGAGGACGCGGGAGCTGATCGGCTTGGTGGGAATCGAGCGTTACGGAGTCAAGGTGACGGAACTGGCCGCCGATCTGGGGAAAACGCGGGGCGGGGTCAGTCATTGAAATCGCCGGGGGGCGGCCTTGCGTTCGGGGAACGCGGACTTCGCGGCAGCCGCCGAGGCCCTTGATCAAGCGGCCAGTGAGGATTCTTGAATGGGGCAATTAGCCAAAGAGGTGCCTGGCACGATTACGATTAACTGGCACGATTACGGCGAGGAGGTACCCACGAACACCCGCCTCGGCCTCGTCAACTTGTCCTCCTCATGCGGCGAGAATAGCACAATACCGCAATAGCGTGACTGGCACCTTTTCCTTTTCTTTCTCCTTTTCTTCGACTTGGAGTTCAATGGACGACTTCCGTAAATGTCAAACCCTGCCTGCCTCCCCGGCAAAGCCGGGGGATCTCCCACTGGACGTTAGGCGGCGTGTGGCACAGATTCAGGAGCGGAAAGGCGTGGTGACTTCGAGGTGGGTGAAAGGAAATTTCTATCCGTCCGGCCGTCGTGATATCGTTGTAAGTGCGAATCATTCGTATTCTCAATCACGATTGGAAGGCCGATGCAGCGCACCTCCTCCATCGTCGTTCTGCTCGCGGCGTGCGCCACGCTGGCCCCGCCGACCACCCACGGAGCAACTCCGGCCCCCGTCGTCACAGCCGCCCTGACGACCCCACCGGGCCGCACCTCGGCCAGCACACCTGCGGACGAGCCGGCCCGGTGGCTGATCGCGACCGTGGCCCACTCGATCGGGCTCGGCGACAGCCGCTGGCGCAGCGACGTCGCGGTGGTCAACCTCGGCGACACCGACGCCACGGTGACGGTGACCTTTCTCGACCCCGACGGCCCGGCCGAGCGCACCGTGAGCTTCGCCGCGGGGGCGACCGAGGAGTGGCGTGACGTGCTGGTGAACCTGTTCGGCTACCCCGACGACGCATCGCGCGCGGGCTCGCTCCACCTCGCCTCGACCGCCCCGCTCGCGATCACCTCGCGGACCTACAACCAGAGCGACGCCGGCACCTACGGCCAGTTCCTGCCCGCTCTGCAACACGCCGACGCACTGCTGCCGGGCGCGTCCGCCGTGCTGCCCCAGCTGCGCAATGGCGACGACTTCTACACCAACATCGGCTTGCTGAACCTCGGCCAGAGCGGCGCCGTCGGCCTGGTCACCCTGCACGCCGGCGACGGCCAGGCAGTCGGCACGCCGTTCGAGATCCGTGCCTCGGCCGGGGCCTGGAGGCAGGCCAACGACGTCTTCCGGTCCGCCGGCGCCGGCGACCACGAGGTCGCCTACGCGACCCTGGAGCTGACCGAGGGCGACGCCGTGTGGGGCTACGCCTCGGTCGTCGACCGCGCGACCCGCGACCCGACCACCATCCCGATGGCCCTCGGCGCGCCGTCGGCGAAGCGCGATGAGCACCACCACCCGCCGATCGCGACCGTCGCCGCCCCGTTCTTGCCTGCCGCCCCCGCCCCGGAGACCCTCGCCGGCCTCGAGCTGCCACCGCTGGGCGCAGAGCGCGCCGAGGTCGAAGCGCGGGCGAATGCGGCCGAAGCGTATCGGGCGCCGCAGCGGTACGGCTCCGTCCGCCGCCGCGGCCTGCCTCAGGAGCCCGCACGCCCGCAGCAAAAGGTGGTCGATCTCACCCCCTTCGTGACGCCGGCGGCGGCCGCGCCGAGCGCGCTGACGGTTCGCGAGTCAGGGCCGTGGATCCGGCTCGAGCCGGCCGGCGCCGGCTCCCTCGAGGTGGTCGCGTCGGACGCCACCGACACGCACAGCCTGGGTCATCTGCTGGGATGGCCGGTCGCGGTCGCCGCCGGAGATCTCGACAGCGACGGCATACCAGACGTCGTGACCGCCTTCTCCGACCTCGACGAAGCAGCGGTGACGGTGGGATTCGGCGCCACGAGCCCGCACGGAACGCTGTTCGAGGCCGCGGCCGGCGTCACGCCGCCGCCCGGCCGTATGGTGCGCGGGCTCTCGCCTACCGATCACCTCGCGCTGACCGACGTCGACGGTGACGGCCACCTCGACGCCCTGCTCGCCGCCACCGGCGGGTCGGCGATCACCGTCCTGCCGGGCACCGGGGACGGCGGCTTCAGCGCGGCCCGGCGTTACGACTTCGACGGTGAGCTGGACGCCTTTGCGGTCGGCGAGGTCGGCCGCCAGGACGGGCGGCCCGACCTGATCGTCGCCCGGACCACGGAGGGCAGCCCGGAAATCGCCGTGTGGCACGGCCGCGACGGCCTCAACCGCGGACCCGCCCAGCGAATCCCTTTGCCCGAACGGGCCACCCAGGTCGCGACCGCGCCGCTGGTCGGTGACGCCGCGTTCGACGTCGTCGCGCTGGCGGGCCGGCACCTTGTGATCACCACCGGCGTGCTGCGGCGGCCAGCCGTCGGCGGACCGGAGCCACCGGCGGTGGCGGACCGGACCGCGGTCGTCGAGCTGCCGGAGCCCGCTCGGAAGCTCGCCGTCGGCGACCTCAGCGACCGGCCGGGTCGGGAGATCGCGATCCTCGCCGAGTCAGGCATGGTCTGGATCGTGACCCCCGACGGCGAGATCCTCGACCGCGCGGCGGTCGGGATCACCTCCGCGGGCGCCCGCCTGCTGGCAACCCGGGTCTCGACTCTCGAGCGCGACGACCTTGTGCTGCTCGACCCCGCCGCCCGCCGCCTGCTGGTTCTCAACCTCGAGGGCCGAGTCGAGCGCGACGAGCTCGGCGCGGTGGTCGCCTCCGTGCCACCGCAGCCGCCTCTCGAGCTGGCTCTGCGCGACGACCCGGTGGACCTGGTCGCGCTTCGCCTCAACCGCGACGCGCTCTACGACCTCGTGGTCGCCGACCGCCAGGGCTCGCCGCTGACGGTGCTCGAGAGCAAGCTCGCGGCGGCGTTCACGGTCGATGACCCCGGCGACGCGCCGGACGACGACATCAACGACGGCTTGTGCCGCACCGAGGCCGGGACCTGCACCCTGCGGGCCGCCTTCAGCGAGGCCGCCAGGGTCGACGGCGGCAGCACGATCGGCTTCGCGGTCAGCCGGGTCGCGCCGATCACGCCCGTGAGCGCCACCCGCCCACTGACCCTCGACGGCGGCGCCGGGCCCGGCGTCGTCGAGCTCGACGGCTCCGGCAGCCAGTACAACGGGCCCAACCTGAGAGGCGGCGACAGCTCCGCCCACGGCCTCGCCGCCCACAGCTTCGGCGCCTACGGGCTCGGCTTCGGCGGCGCCAACAACCTCGTTACCGACTGCCTGCTGGGGCTCGCGCCGGATGGCGTGACGCCGCTGCCGAACGCCAGCGTCGGCGTGCAGTTCAGCAACACCTCGGCGTCCACCGCCAGCCGCAACGTGTTCTCCTCGGGTTCCGGCGGCTTCACCGGCGGCATCAAGCTGTGGGGCGATGGCAACATCGTCACAGACAACCTGTTCGGGGTCGCGGCCGACGGCACCACTGCCCTGCCGAGCAGCACCGGCGTCGAGATCACCGGCGGCACCAACCACGTCATCGGTGGCGGCCTCGCCGGCGCCGGCAACGTGTTCGCACAGATCGGGATCTATGCCAGCTCCGGCGGCGACGGCAGCGTCGTGCAGGGCAACTCATTCGGCCTCGATGCCACCGGCGCAGCGCCGATCCACGCTGACCGGAGCGGTCTCGGCCTCGACCTGCGCGGCGGTGCGGTCACGGTCGGCGGCGCCGCACCCGGCCTCGCCAACGTCATCGCGAACGTAGGCACCGCCGTCAAGATCCTCGGCTGCAGTGGCTGCACCGCGGAGGGCAACGTGATCGGCACCACCGCCGACGGCGGCACCCAGCTCGCGGTCGGCTCCGGAGTGACCATTGGCGACGGGCACTCGCCGGCGGCCAACACGACCATCGCCGACAACCGCATCGGCCCGGCCGACTTCGGCGTCCTCATCTCGGCGCTGCTCGACGACGTCACCGACACGCTGGTCACCGGGAACCGGATCGGCATCGACCACAACGGCATCCCCTTCGCGCCGTCGCCGTACCCGCCCATCAGCGTCAGCCAGAACTCCGGCACCATCAGCGGGCTGCAGATCGATCACAACACCCTCGCCAGCTCGACCTCGAGCGGCTGCCGTTTGTCCGGTGACGGTCTCGCCGGCGCGACGATCAGCGAGAACTCGATCTTCGCCACCGTCGGCCCGGGGATCGACCTCGGTCGCGACGGCGTGACCCCCAACGATGGACCCGGCGACCCCGACATCGGTCCCAACGGCCTCCAGAACTACCCGGAGCTGGCGGTGGTCGGGACCCGGGTTGAGGGCCGGCTCGAGTCGGTCGCGAACGACCCCTACGTGGTCGAGTTGTTCTGGAGCCCGGAGTGCGGCGAGCCGGCACGGGCGGCCAAGGAATACCTCGCGACGATCGTGACCGACACCGACGCCACCGGTGTCGCCACCTTCACGCATGACGTGCCGTTGACGGTCGGCCCCGGCTGGCTCACCGCCACCGCCACCGACATCGAGGGCAGCACATCGGAGCTGTCGGCGTGCCTGGCCTATGAGGTGTCGACCGAGCGGACCCTCGAGATCGTGGCCACCAGCCCGATGACCGGCGGCGGGGAAGAACCCGTCGAGGTGCGCGTCCTGCGTCCGTCGGGCGCCGTCGACACGACGTTCAACGGCACCGTGGCGGTGACCATTGATCCAGCGAGCACGCCCTTTCTCGCCGAGCTCGTCACAGGTGGATCTCTCGGATCGAGCGTGCAGATCGCGATGCAGAACGGCGTGCTGGCGCAGCCCTTGTTCCTCCGCACGCCCTTCGGATGGGACCGGCTCCGCCCGCTCGAGCCCGGCATGGTTCTCGAAGGCAACCTCGTCTTGACGGCGCAGGTGACCAACGACCTGACGACGGAAACCGCCATCGAGGTGAGGACCCCGCTCGACCTGGCGATCGACCGGATCGAGGTTCAGCAGGGGCCGCGCACCGTAGACCTGAACGACCTGATCCGCAACCGCTGGTTGCTGGTACGGGTGTTCGTGGAGGACGGCGGCGACGTGCTCGACCGATTCGACCGGGTTGTCGGCCTGACCGGGCAGCTCCACGTGACAGACCAGGGCGGTAGCCCCATCGCCGGCTCGCCGTTCGAGCTGCGCGACTCGCGGTGGGTCGGCAGCTCCTACCGCAACCGGCCGTTCGAGCTGCGCAGCAACTACGACTCGAACCGCCGGTTGCGCGGCGAAAACGCCTTCAACGTGATCCTGCCGCCGCTGCCGGCGCGGCAGATGACGATCCGTGCCGAGCTCGACGAAGTCTACCCGGATGTCGACCGGGGCAACGAGACCGTTGAGATTGGACCACTCCGATTCCGCGACACCAAACCGGTGACCTTCTACTACCGCACTGCCCGGGTGGTGTCGGGCGGCCACCCCACCCCGGCGCCGAACCTGGCTCACGTCTCCGAGCTGATGCGCTTCATGCGCCTCGTGTACCCGCAGGAAGCGAACGGCATCCGTTGGGTGAAGGTCGCCGAGGCGACCTTCGACGCCTCCGACGAGATCTTCGACTACGACAACCAGCTGGCGCTTTTCCTCAACGCCCCGGACGTCGTCAACCCTGCCGGGTTCCTCAACTTCGTGTCGGGAGACTTTCTGGACCAGACCCTCAATCCGGGGCTGCGCGGCGTGACCCAACGACTCGGCGGCTTCGTCGCCTACGTCAACGCCGACGTATGCGGCCCGCCTCTGCGCGTCTGCGGCACCCTCTCCCACGAGGTGGGGCACATGCTCGGCATGGGTGACACCTACCAGGGAGGTCGAGAGATCCCGGGCGTCAACCCCCGTCGCCCGGATGCGACCGCCAGCGGCAACTGGGTCGAGGACGGCGTCTTCAACTGGTTCGACGGCTGGTACGCCGAACGGTATGACCGGTATCTGGCCTACGACCTCATGGGAAACGCCGCGTGGCGGTGGACCGACCAGACCACCTGGGACTACCTCGAACCGCGATTCCGGCTGCCCACCGCGAAGCTCCACGCCGGGGATTCGATCCTGGTCATGGCCGCCGCCTTCGAGGACGGCGGTGGCGAGCTCCGCACCGCCTACACCCTCGACGGCCTGACGCCGGACGACGATCCCGGGGGCAGTCTGACGATCGCCCTCGAAGGAGGCGGTGGCGGTGTGCTCGCCTCGACCACCTACGAGCCGTCGTTCGAGGTCACCGACTCCGATGTCGTCGTGGCGAAGGACCGGTTCGCCGTCGTACTGCCGTGGGACGACCGCGCCCGCGCGATTGTGTTGCGGTCCGGCAACACCGTGCTCGACGAGCGCCCGATCTCGGCCTCGGATCCGACCGCCGCGTTCACCGAGTCGCCCGCCGGCACCTTCGACGGCACGGCGGCCGTATCGTGGGAGGGATCCGATCCCGACGGCGACCCGCTGGTCTATTCGCTCTTCTTCTCACCCGATGGCGAGCTCCACGTTCCGATCGTCGCGGAAACCACCGCCACCTCGGTGACGTGGGACGGATTCGAGGCATTCGCCGGCAGTGCGCCACGGCTGGTGCTCGTCGCCACCGATGGGGCGCGTTCGGTGCGGATCGAGTCGGCGAGCTTCGACGTGCCCGACCGGCCGGCCGAGATCGCGATCTCGCAGCCCCTCGACGGCGCGACCTTCACCCTCGGTGCGGACGTGTCGCTGTCGGCCTCGGCTCTCGATCCGGAAGACGGACTGGTCGACAGTCCGTTGTTCCGCTGGACCTCCGACCGTGACGGGGGGCTCGGTGTCGGCAACGATCGCGTCGTCGCCACCCTGTCGGCGGGGGTCCACCAGATCACGGCGAGCGTCACGGACAGCGGTGGCAACGAGGTCGCCGCCTCGGTCGAGATCACCATCGTCGACGGCCCGGTTTGCACCCTCTCCTGCGCACCGACCGTGCCAACTGTAGCCACCGTCGGTGAGGTGATCACCCTGTCCGCCGGGATCACCGCCGACGGCTGCACCGACCCGGCAGAGGTGTACTGGAGCATCGGCGACGATACCGGCACTCCCGGCGACCCGATCCAGCGCACCTTCACCGAGCCCGGCAGCTACCCGTGGTCGATGGTGGCGGCGTCCGGCGCCACGTTCTGCGAGGCCGGTGGTCTGCTCGAGGTCGGTGTCGGCGGCGACGTCGACCCGGCCTGGATCGTGCCCACCGTCGCCCACGCCATCGGCTTCGAGGACTCGCGCTGGCGCAGCGACGTCGCGGTCGTCAGCCTGGCCGCCGAGCCGGTGGCCGTGGTGCTCACCTTCATGGGCCGCGGCGCCCCGGTGGCGCGCGCCTTCGTGCTCGCACCGGGCGCCACGGTGCAGTACCGGGATGTGCTGGTGTCGCTGCTCGGCTTCGCCGACTCCGACTCGGTGTCGGGCTCGCTCCACATCGCCACCGACGGTCCGGTGGCGGTCGCCTCGCGGACCTACAACCAGAGCGACGCCGGCACCTACGGCCAGTTCCTGCCCGCGGTGGCGATCGGCGGGCCGCTCTCACCCGGCGAGGTCGCGGTGCTGCCGCAGCTGCGCGGCGACGCGGGGTTCTACACCAACATCGGCTACGTCAACACCGGCGAGGACGGCATCACCCTCGCCGTGACACTGCGCGACGCCGCCGGCAACCCTCTCGGCAACCCGCTGTACTCGGTGCTCGAGGCCGGCGCCTGGCGCCAGTCCAACGACGTCTTCGACGGCCTCGGCAGCGTCAGTGTGGCCTACGCCGAGGTCCGGATCGTCGCCGGCAGCGGCTCCGCCTGGGCCTACGCCTCGGTGGTCGACCGCCTCACCCGCGACCCGACCACCATCCCCATGGTCCGCTGAGCCGGCGTGTCCGCCGTCAATGTGGAAGAGCTGTAAAAGGTAAAAGGTAATAAAAGGTAAATAAAATAAAAGGTGCCAGTCACGCTATTACGTTATTGTTTGTCGATACTCTGTGCGACGGCATTGTCGAGGTCGCCAAGTCTGTTCCTGAAATCGGCGTCCTCGGCTCGTCTTCTGACCCCCCTTGCCAGTGCTTGACTCATCCCATCGGGCGACTTGCAGACGTTTTCCGCAAGCTCCTTGACTTTGAGCCGATAGCGCTCGACGCCCAAGGTCATCAAAAGCTCCCGCCCCTCCACCAGCTCAACGGCGCGCCTGCTGGAGCGAAGGTCGTGCTCGTCGAGTCCGAGTAACTCCGACACCTTCGAGACGAAGGTGTCGACATCGACCTCCGGTCTCCACTCCGGACCCATCCGCTCCTTCTCACGACCTCTTCGAACCGCGTCCTCAGGATCCTCGAGCTCGGCTTTCGGAGGCCTTCCGAGGCGCCACCACGGCAGGCGACCTGGCTCCTCCCCAATCCAATCTTCCTCAACCGCTCCCTTGATTCGCCGAACATAGGCCGCCCGTGCTGAGCGGCGAGTCCGTCCGAATACTCTCAAGACCTCGTCCACATCAACGATCGGCTTCCGCCTTTTCCCAAGCAGGTCCAGATGACCGCTCCACCTGTAATCCGCAGGGTCATCGACGATTCCCGCTGCGACCGGATTCAGATGGATGTAAGCCAGCAAGGAGTCGAGATACCTCTGACTGTCGACGATCTTGACCTTGAACCGTCCTTGCCAGAGGGGGCCCCATACCCTCTGACGAGCATTGGCGCCTCGCGTCACCCTTTGCTGCAGGCTTCGCATCGGGCGGTCGAGAGAAACCTCACCGCTCCGAACCGCCAGGTGGTAGTGGTTTGAAAGCAGACACCACGCCAAAACCGTAACGTCATCCCGCTCCGCGACCTCTTTGAGGATCCTCGTGAACTCCACTGCCTCATGTTCCGCAGCGAACACTCGCTCCCCTCGACCCAGCCGGTTGTACACATGGTAGAAACCGCCCTCCACGAACACCCGCCTCGGTCTTGTCAACTTGTCCTCCTCGTGCGGCGAGAATAGCACAATACCGTAATAGCGTGACTGGCACCTTTCCGGGCTGGGGCAGGCCCTGCGCAACATCGATCCACATTGCCTCCATCATGACAAGAGATTGCGGCAACCGTGTGGAGACGGGGAGGCGAAGAGTATCGTCGGTGAGAGTCGTAGGGTGGGCCTGGGCCCACCTTCAGATCTGTTCACGCAGGCATCGCGTTCCACGCCAGTCTACGACCGCCGACGTCCGGGTTGAGCGACTTCGTGCAGCGCGACGGGTTCTTCGACGGCTCTGAAGGTGGGCTCAGGCCCACCCTACGGTTCGACCGAAGTCCATCTGGCCCCCTCGATTCGACTTCCGAACGGGATGCAGAGTCGCTATTACCATCTGGCCGGTTAACGCTGAACTCGGGCCGAGCCGCCTTTCGCGAAGGTCTCGACCTCCGGGAGCCTGGCCATGGTCACATCGCCCGGGAATGTCGTGGACAGGGCGCCATGGGCCCATCCCAGACGGACGACTTCATCGAGCTCCCGTCCGTCCAGCATTCCGTAGATCAGACCCGAGGCGAAGCCGTCGCCGCCGCCGATGCGGTCGATGACGCCGAGCTCGCAGGTCGGGCTGATGGCCCGCTGCCCGTTGTACCAGATCACGGCCCCCCACTGATGACGGTTGGCGGTTTCAACCTCCCTGAGGGTGGTGGCCACCATCTTCACGTCGGGGAAGTCGCGGTTGACCTCGGCGATCATCTCGAAGAAGACCGCCGTGTCGAGCTTGGACTTCTTCTCGACATCGGGACCCTTGACGCCCAAGCCCATCTGCAGATCCTCCTCGTTGCCGATGAGGACATCGACGTTTTCAACGATCCGCTTGAAGGTGCTCTGAGCGGCCTCGAGTCCGCCGATGGACTCCCACAGTTTGCCGCGGTAGTTCAGATCGAACGAGGTGACGGCGCCGTGTTGCTTCGCCGCCTTCATCGCCTCGATGATGAGCTCGGATGTCGTTTCCGACAGCGCCGCGTAGATCCCCCCGGAGTGGAACCAGCGGACGCCCTCGCCGAAGATCGCCTGCCAGTCGAAGTCGCCCGGTTTGAGCATGGCGCCGGCTTCATTCGCCCGGTTGTAGAAGACCACCGGCGGTCGGACGCCGTAGCCGAGATCGCTGTAGACGGTGGCGATGTTCGGTCCACGGACGCCGTCATGTTTGAACCATTTGTAGAAGGGTCTGACGCCCATTTCCCTGACCCGGGTCTGGACCAGTTCGCCGATGCCGTAGTCCACCATGGCGGTGGCGATCCCGGTCTTCAGACCGAAACAATCCGCCAGGTTGGCGGCGACGTTGTACTCGCCACCCGAGACGTGGATCGCCACCGAACGCGCTTTCCGAAATGGGATTCGGCCCGGATCGAGGCGATGGACCAGGGAGCCCAGGGACAGGAAATCGAGTGCACAGTCGTCTTTTCGAATCTTCAGTTCAGCCATAAATACCTCTCCACTCGACGAGATCCTCTCTCGCCTCCCGCGTCAATTCATCATTCAAAATTCATAATTCATAATTCGTTCTACGCGATATACGTCCGTGCCGTGATGTCCCCACCGTGACCCGTCCAGTCGGTGTGCGAGTACTCGCCGCGCGGCCGGTCGATCCGCTCGTAGGTGTGGGCGCCGAAGTAGTCGCGCTGGGCCTGGAGCAGATTCGCCGGCAGTCGATCGTGGCGGTAGCCGTCATAGAAGGCCAGCGCGCTCGACAGCGCGGGTACGGGGACGCCCATGGCCACCGCCGTCGCCACCACTCGCCGCCAGCCCGCCTGTGCCTGCTGGACCTTGTCGGCGAAGTACGGGTCGAGGAGGAGATTGTCGAGATCCGGATTCTTGTCGAAGGCCTCTTTGATCTTGCCGAGGAAGACCGACCGGATGATGCAGCCGCCGCGCCACATGAGCGCGATCCCGCCGTTGTTGAGGTTCCAGCCGTACTCCTTGGCCGCGGCCCGCATGAGCATGTAGCCCTGGGCGTAGGAGACGATCTTGGAGGCGAGAAGCGCCTGCTGAAGGTCGTTGACGAAAGCGACGGGATCACCGGTGAATCTTGCGTCCGCGGGTCCGCTGAGAACCTTCGACGCCACCACCCGCTCGTCCTTGAGCGCCGACAGGACAGCGCGAGAAGACCGCTTCACCGATGAGGGTCAGTGGAATCCCCATCTCGAGCGACGCGATGGCGGTCCACTTGCCGGTGCCCTTCTGGCCGGCGGTGTCGAGGATCTTCTCGACGATGGGCTCTCCGGCCTCGTCGCGGTAGCCGAGGATGTCGCGGGTGATCTCGATCAGATACGAGTCGAGCTCGCCCTTGTTCCACTCGGCGAAGATGGAGTGCATCCGGTCGTGATCAAAACCGAGGCCGTCCTTCAGGAGTTGGTAGGCCTCGCAGATGAGCTGCATGTCGCCGTACTCGATGCCGTTGTGGGTCATCTTGACGAAGTGGCCGGCGCCGTTCTCCCCCACCCACTCGCAGCACGGTGAGCCATCTTCGACCTTGGCCGAGACGGCCTGGAAGATCGGCTTGACGTGCTCCCACGCCGCCGGCGATCCGCCGGGCATGATCGACGGGCCGATGCGGGCGCCTTCTTCGCCACCAGAGACCCCGGTGCCGATGTAGAGCAGTCCCTCGGACTCGACCCACGCCGTGCGCCGGATGGTGTCGTTGTAGTTGGAGTTGCCGCCGTCGATGATGATGTCGCCCTTGTCGAGGAGGGGGATCAGCATCTCGATAAAGGCATCCACCGGCTTGCCGGCCTTGACCAGCAGCATCACCCGCCTGGGCGATGCGAGCGAGTCCACGAGTTCTTCGATCGAGTGGGCGCCGATAACGTTGGTGCCCTTGGCGTTGCCCTCGATGAACTCGTCCACCACCGATACCGTGCGGTTGAAGACCGCCACCTTGAAACCATGGTCATTCATGTTGAGGACCAGATTCTGGCCCATGACCGCGAGCCCGATGAGCCCGAAATCCGCTTTGTCAGTCATTCGCTCTTCCTCCATTGAAATCGATATATGTACTCTGATCGAGCGAGACCGCGACGCGTCGAGGCGTCTCCCCGACAGCAGCCTGGTCGGGAGGGTGTAAAACCCTCCGCCTACGGTTCTTTCATTGATGGGGTATCCTTAGGCGGCGGGTCTACGCCCGCCTCGCGGAATGACCGATCAGGGACGGCGAGTTCAGACCGCATCGTCCTCGCCCCGCACCCGATACAACTGTTCACCGGCTCGTCGCACGAGGAGGATCCCCTCATCCTCTCGGTCCGCCCAGGCTTCCGGATCGATGGACGCCGGGTCGAGATAGCCGAGACCGATGCGTTCGCAGCGCTCCTTTGGAATCCCCGTGGCGAGAGTCACATCGATGCGAGCCCTCTCGACTCCGTCGACAAACGTCCCCGCGCCGCGCACGTGGGTGGAGTGCGCGACGATCCCCCACGGGAAACGGGAGAACCTGTCCCACTGGGCGGTGAAATAGTCGCGGACGTGGTAGCCGATCTCGTCGATGATCCGCCCGTGGACATAGGAGACCTCGGTGATGTGGGGAGCGTAGATCACGACCTCGCCGCCATCGGCGATGGCCGGCTCGAGCTTGTACATCCCTTTGGCGCCGGTCCACAGATCGTCGTACATTTCGGGGACCATTGAAAGCACCCGCCGGTACGGCCGATCAACCCAGACGATGTCGAGCTTGGCCGACAGCTCGGTCGCCGCGCGCCAGGTCTCGTCCATCTCGCCGACAAAGAGGCCCGCGAAGATCCATGCCGTGCATGACCATGGCGATGAGCGAGCTCGGGGTCGGGATGAAGGATGCGGCACGGTTGATGAGGCGCCGCATGGGGGTGTCGGCGACACCAATGATCTCCTTGCTCGTCAGCAGTGCGCCGAGCCAGTGGGTGACATCGATGACCTCCTGCCCCGACACCCCGGGTACGAAGTACTTGTTGCCGCCGGAGAACCCGGCGACCTCGTGCGGGAAGACCGGTCCGCAGACCAGGAGTTCGTCGTAGGGGCGTTCACCGTTGGGGTCGCCGACCAGCCTGTTGAGCCGGACCGGCACGTCGAGATCCATCCGCCCGTCACTGGCGTCGCGCATCTCCGACGCGGGTATCACTCCCACGGTCACGAATGTCTCTTCGAGATCCCAACGGTGATTGAATATCATCGAATCCCCGGTGGATCCGTCGCGGACCTCGACGCCGACCAATCGACCGAGGGCCTCGTCGCTCATGGGGGGGTGGGTACCGAGGGCCACCAGGAAATCGAGAGCCTCGACCCGTGGGCCGAGGACCTGATGCAGGAGGTAGTACATCAGCGGGATAGGCGCGGTCCGGGTGCTGTCCGGAATGACGACCAACACCTTCTTGCCGTCGTACCTCGCGCCTTCCAGTCCCTTGGTGAGGATCCGGCGCACCTCGGAGAGAACGAGGGAACGGTCGGAGTGGCTCTCGTAGACGACCACAACGCCCTCAGATGGTCATGGCGGTGAAACCGCCATCGACGCGAATCAGCGTACCGGTCACAAAACTCGACGCGGGCTCCGCCGCCAACCACACCACCGCGCCGGCAAGCTCCTCGGCTTCACCGAATCGGCCCATGGGGGTGTGACCCAAAATCGACGCCGTTCGTTCCTCGGTGAGCAGCTTGCGGTTCTGCTCGGCGGGGAAAAAACCGGGCGCCACGGCGTTGACCCGCACCTTATCCGGCGCCCACTCGCGGGCGAGGAACTGGGTCATGTTGTTGATCCCGGCCTTGGTGATGGAGTAGGTGAAGACCTTGGAAAGCGGTGGTCCCGATGAGGCCGAGGAGACATTGATGATCGACCCGCCGTCGCCCTGCTCGACCATCCGACGACCGAAGATCTGACTGGCGAGAAAATAGCTCGTCAGATTGACGGCGAGGATCTTGTCCCACTCGTCGCGGGTGATCTCGAAGATCGGGGTCCCCGAGTTGATCCCCGGCGCGTTGAGCAGGATGTCGACCCGGCCCCACTTTTCGACGATCCGATCGAGGGCGGATTTGAGCTCGTCTGCGTTGGTGGCGTCGACCCCGATTCCCATGGCGTCGACCCCGGCCGCTCCATAGATCATATTGGCCTGCGCCACCGCCGCCTCCTCGATGAGATCGAGGACCGCGACGCGCGCACCGGCCCGGCCCAAGCGCCGTGGCCATGGCGCCGCCGAGGACGCCGCCGGCGCCGATGGTGACCGCGACCTTTCCATCCAACGAAAACAGATCTTCGAGATAGCTCATCAGACCCTCCCGAAAGGTTTGGTGTGGCGCTTGAAGTGCGTCACCAAATTACTGAAGTGGACATCCTCGTTCTCTCTGAGGCAGGCCATGATCCGATCCTTGAAGAGCGTCCTGCCATCCGGGTCACGCTCGGTGAGCACCCGGCCGAAGGTGACGTGGAGCACCTGCCGCGCATCCTCGTCGTCGAGCAGCCGGACCAGGGCTTCGTCATCGAGCGTGGTCGCCGCGGGCACCCGTTCGAGCTCGCCCGAGACGTGGTACGTCCGCCGCTCGTGCTCATAAAGCGAGCGCGCAAAGTCGAGGATCTCGCGGAAGAGCCCGGGGTCGCAGACGGCGATCGCACGCAGCGCCTCGAGGTAGCTGGTCCCCGCGGTCTTGACGTGGACGCCACCCGATCCGATCTCGCCGATGGTGCGATAGACCCCGAACTTGTCGCTGCCCGAGTGAATGCTGATCTTGTACGGGCCGAAGGCTTCGGCGATGGCGAGGTGTTTGAGGTACTCGGTTTTGAAAACACCGAGATCGCCGCGATAGTCGATCCCCTTTTCGAAGTCGCCGACGAATCGCGGCGCCAGACCGACCCACTTCACCCCCAACCGTTTGAGCTCCGAGGCCACCAGCCAGTGTTCGAAGGGGCTCGTGACCGAGGCGGTTTCGTCCACCGAGACTTCAACCTCGAACGGTCGCTCCCCCATCACCTCGACGATGTGGCGGTACATGGTGGCGACGTGGGCCAGCGCTGCGCCGTACTTGACCAGCCCTCGGAGGACATCTTCGGTCGTGGGCTCGAGCACCAGCTCCGATCCGATCTCGAACCGCTGTCCGGCAAATCGCGAAAGGACGCCATCGAGACTCTCACCGAGCGTCGCCCACGGCAGATCCGCGGCCGCAGCGTGGAGCTCGGCGACCGACATCTCATCGGCGGCGTCGACCACGTGGTCGCCGGGATCGATGGTGAACATGGTGAAACCGGCATCAGCCATGAGCTCGACATCGGCCGGGGTCTTGAGGTGATCGGCGTCGGCGCCGTAGCCCGAGCGCCAGCCCTCCTGAAAGACCGCCCAGGTGGCGGCGTCCATGACCTCGTCGGGGGTCCGCTCGGTGCGTTCGAGCTCGCGGATGGACTGCTGGGCGAGCACCACTTCGAAACCGCTGCCGTCCATGGCACGGAGGTGGGCAGGTCCGGCAATCCCGAGCCGGTCGCCGAGCCCGAAGCTGTCGGCCAGACCCAGGACCCGCGGCCGAGTCCACTCGAGGAGTTCCCGCAACACAGCGGCGTTGCCCGCGGTGAGGCGGCAGCGCCGAACCTGATCCTCGGTGTCGAAGGCCCACTTCAGGCAGGTGCCCTCGAAACGCTCCGACACCGGATCGTTCGGCGGCGCCACGATGTAGAGTCGGCGACCGGGCGTGCCTCGACCCATGAAAAGCAGCGCCTCGCCGATGGCGATGGACCGAGTGCGGGTAGATCTCCAACGACCGGTCGGCCATGGCGATGGGCACTCGATCCGGACCTTCCGGCGGCGATTCGATGATTCTCAGCAGATCCTCACGGAGGTTCATACCGGCTCCTTGACCTCTTGGGTCATGATTCGAGTCCGTCCCGCACTCCTCGACCGCTCGACGTCGACATTCTTTTCATGGACAACAACAACTCAGCGCGGTCAATTCAGCACCACCGTGTGCATCAGGGTGTACGGCCCACCGTGGGCGTCATCCCGGTAGACCTCGACTACGGGGCTGTCACCACCGACGATCACCCTGAAAAACGAGCTTCTCGTCTGCCCGCGACCCTCGATCTGCGCCTCGTAGTAGCGGTCGCGAGCGGTCGGATCGCTGCCGTACTCGGTGTAGAACTGGGCCAGGGTCTGGGTGACCGGCTGACCCGTCAAACCGAGGTACTTGAACCAGTAATCGACGTGGTATTCATCATCTCGATAGAGTTGTCTGATCGAATTCGCCTCGCCGACGCCCTTCGCCTTGCCTTCCTCGATGGCGCGATGGACAGCCGCGTACATCTGATCGGCGTACGAGGCCTCCTCGAGACCGCGGGCGTGGCCCGGATCGAGCTGCCACAGCCCGTTGATCTTGCCGACGGAGGTGTTGTGGGTGTGGCCGCAGACATAGGCGTCGACGTCGTACTTCCGCAGCAGCTGGTGGAAGGCAAAGGCGGTTTCCGGGTCTTCATCGAGGGAGTCGCCCTGGTGTCGAAGCCGCCCGTTGTCCATGTCCGGCATCGGGAGTAGGGGTTCGTGGCCGAAGACAAAGATGTGTTCCTTGTCGGTGGCCTCGAGGTCCGCCGCCAACCACGCCATGAGTTCGGGCACGAGCGCGCCTTCGAGACCCCAGTCCTTGACCCCGTCGAAGTACTGGTTGAGCACGACGAAGTGGGTGTTCGCCCAGTCGAAGGAAAAGGTCGTTTCCTCGCATCCCGCCGGACCGCGGTTGACGACATTGGGCACCGTCACGCTGTACTCGCGAAGGTACTCCATGCTCGAGGGCGACTCGGGGTCGTGGTTGCCGAGCACGGGATACCACGGGTAGTCCTCGCCGATGGTCCGGTCGATCATGTCCCGCACCGCGGACGGCGGATCGACATCGAGATCGCCGGGGCTGATCATGAAGGACCCGGCGCCGACCGCCGCGATGGCCTTGCAGGCGCCCGAAAAGTGCTCGGATTCTTCACCCGCCGCCGCGAAATTCCTCATATCGGCCGCGATGATGAAGACCAGGTCTTCGTCCGACGGCCTCGACCCCGAACACCGGGGCCGATGCCTCCGACGAGAACCACGATGAGCAAGAGCTTGATCAGACCGGTTGGATGGACGCGATGCACGGTTTCGCATGGCATCCCCTCCTCGACTCCTTGCGGGCGGGACGCCCGCACCACAATGGCGCATTTCACCCCGAGTGAACGAGTCGGACGAGTGAGTAGAAGGGTCCCCCGTGGGCTGGGAGAGCCTTTCTCCACTCAACTTCGCCCCGATCTTCGGGGGATTCTCCGACTCGCTTCGCTCGCTCCCTTTGACAAAGACCCCTGTCACCCTGAGCGGAGCAGCCTCCGAGGCTGCGCAGTCGAAGGGTCCCCCGAGGGTAGGAAGACCACTCCTGTTGGCTCGTCCCACCGACCCTCGGGGGATTCTTCGACTCACTCGCGGACTCGTTCGCTCAGAATGACAGGTATTGGTTGCTCCGCCATTCCTGGAGCAGGCGTCGCCTCGCGGCGTGGCGGTGCTCAGAATGACAGGTGCTTTCACCGCTGGAGCCGTCCGCCTGCGTGTTGGTTCGCAATTCATAATTCATAATTCAAAATTCATAATTTGAGATTCAGTCATCAACCGAGATCTCGTAGTATCCCTCGCCGGCGTCGTAGTGCTCCTGCCGCTGCTCTCGGAACCTCCTCGACCTTGTCGGGCCAGGAGGTGACGCCGTTGACGAGCTCGGAGGCCTTGACCTCGAACGGACCGCGGACGACCCGGCCGAAGGTGTCGACCAGCCGATACCTCAAGGTCGGATCATCACCCATCTTGAAGTCGATGAGGCCGAAGTTGCTCCCTTGGAAGTAGACCGGCCAGATTCGTTGTTCGGGCCGGCGTTCGAGCCAGCTGTCGGGGATGACCTGGGCCAGCGGTGAGCTGACCATGTCGTAGATGTCGTAGCCGCCGTGCTCGGACCACGGGATGACGTTGAGCTCGCCGACGTGGGTGTCACCGGAGATCCCGACCACCCCGGTGATCTCGTGATCGCGGATGAAGTCGAAGAGCCGATTGCGCTCGTGCAGGAACGCGGCCCAGGAGTCGCCGCCCACGACCCTTGTTCTTGCTCCAGCCGCTGCCCGAGACCAGGACCTTGAAGACCGCGGTGCTCGCCTCGAGCTGCTCGGTGAGCCACGTGTACTGGGCGGCGACCGAGCATGGTCTTCTCGGGCGTGTCCGGATCCTCGTCGGGATCGCGGTACCAGCGACCGTCGATGACGAAGAACTCCACCTGACCCCAGGTGTAGGTGTAGAAGATCCCCTTGACATCGGGCAGGCCGAACGAGGGATTCGGCCAGTACTCGAGAAAGACCTCGTAGGCGCCCGTCTTTCACCGGGTTGGTGCGATCGTGGTTGTTGAGCCCGAAGTCGTGGTCGTCCCACACCGCGAGGTTGGAGATGTTCTGGATCACCGGTTGCAGACCCGCGATCTCGCGCTGACGTCGGTACTCCTCGCGCAGGATGTCGGGATCGAGGGCGTCGGCGTAGATGTTGTCGCCGATCCAGAAGAAGATGTCGGGCTCGTAGTGAACCACCCACGGCCAGATCGGCTGGATGCGGTCGTCCTGCCACTTGGGGCAGGAACCGAAGGCGATCCGCAGATCTTCGGGTTCGCCCGCCGGCGGAGCGGTGTGGAAGCTGAAGGGCTCGAGCTTCTCGAGATAGCGGTCCCTGATTCCATCGACCCTGAGCTCGTAGAAGTACTCGGTGGACGGTTCGAGATCGGCGAGGTGATCATCGCGGTGTAGTCGTCGACCTTCTCGACCATCACCGGCTCGGTTTGCGTCGGCGATGTGAAGTCGGGAGTCACGTCGTAGACGACGGCGACGTTAAAGGCGCCGCTCGTCCGCACCCAGATCCTGGCGTCGGTGTCGGTCACGGCGCCGACCATGGGTCCCTGCATCAGGCGGGGATAGCCGGTGGATGAAGCTTTGGCGGCAAACGCCGCCGAAACGCCGAGGAGGGAAACGAGGACCCCGACGAGGACCACGCGGCGCAGATGTTCGAGGATGATCATCATCGTACCTTCTTTCAAAAGACCCAGGACAGTTTGGTGAAGACGGTGTCGTCCTGCTCGGACACCGCCCCGATCTCCGACGTCCCCTTCTGATAGGCGATCTGCAGCGAGCCGAACGGCGGCAGGAACCTCCAGACCCCGAGCAGCTGGACATTCTCCTTGCTGATCACGGAGTTGGTCTGGACGAAGAGACTGAGAAACAGGTTGTTGGTGAAGTAATAGCTCGATCTAAAAACGTGGATCCAGGTGCTCTCGTGCTCGGGGTCCGGGTCGAGCTCGAGCCGGGTCGCCTCGTAGGAGAGATCCCATGCTTTCGACAGCCGGAACTCCAGCTCGATGGTCGCGAGCGTGAGATCGCTGTCGAAGTTTCTGCCCGTGCCCACGCCGACGTTGATCGCTCTCCCGGCGCGGTTGTCGTAGCCGACCTCCAGGCTGGTGATCGAGTTGCGGAATTCACTTTCGAAAACCTCGAGCCCGTCGTCGTACGACAGCTCGAACTGCCAACCGCTCGTCAGCACGAGCTCGATGTCGGTTTCGAGCTCCCAACTTCTGAGATCGCCGGCCTGGCTGTCGAAACGGTTGTAGTTGATCTTGCCTTCGACTCTCTCGAATGCGCTGTCCTGGAACCAGATCTGGTGGGTTGCCTCGGCGTCCCACTCCTTCCGGTCGTCGTCGGCGAGAAAGCCGACGGCGTTGACGTTGTCCTTCAGCCCCGCGTCGAGCGACGTGTAACGGATGTGGAAGTGGGTGTTGGCCGAGTCGTACGCCGGTCGCAGGAACCAGCCCATCGTGCCGTCGTTGGTCGGCCCGTGCGAACGCAGGAACTGGCCCGTCATCCCGATGGTCTCGGTGAAAAAGAGGGTGGCATCGAAACCGATCGAGCCCATGTTCTCCCCCTCGGCCCGCCGGTTGCCCGCGAGCAGACCAATCGTTGAAGGCCCGAACACCCCCCGCTGCACCCGCAGGATGGTGTAGTCCGCGTCCGTCGTCTCCGGCGATCCCGTCACTTCGTTGTCGATGTGGAGATCGGCGCGCGTCGCGATGGCCGAGATATCGAAACCGCCGAGCTCGCCGACGAGCTTGCCGCCGGCGGTGATGTCGCCGATGCGCCGGCTGTAGAACTGGAGGATCCGCTGCTCGTACATCGCGATGCCCTCGAGAAAGAACGGCCTCTTCTCGGGCACGAAGAGCTCGTAGCGGGTGAGGTTGACCTCCTCGACATCGGCCTCGATGAGGGCGAAGTCCGGGTTGATGGTCAGATCGCCGCTCAGGTTGTTGGTGATCCTGAACCTGAGATCGGCGCCGAACTTGGTGAAGATCTCCTCGCCCTTTTCGGCCGCGATGAGCGTATAGGGGATGAACGCGAGCTTCTTGAAATCGGTCGCCCTCACGGTGAGGCCGTCCAGCTTGCCGAACTCCGACACCCGCCACTGCGACTCGCCCGGCCCCGACCACACCGATGTCTCGAGCCGCCGCGGCACCCGCCGTTGGAAGTTGATTCCCCAGGTGATCTTGTCGCCACCCGTGAAACGGAGCATCCGGAAGGGGATCGCAAACTCGACGGCCCAGCCGGCAGCGGTTCGGCTCGAGGCGCACTTCCAGGTCCCGTCCCACTCGGTCTCGACGGTGCGGCCGTTGTCCGCCACCGTGCCGTCGGTCTGCACGCCGAGACTGTTGGTGGCAAAGAAGTAGGCCGTTCTCCCGTTGTGAAGGGTGTCGATGAGGACCGTGACCGAGTCATCCCGATCGAGGTCGCCATCGCGGGAGGTCACCGCGGCCGCGATCCTCCCGGGATCGGGGTCGAAGTTTCGAAAGGCGACATAGAGCGTGTCCGAGGTCACACCGATCAACACCACCGTTCGGAACGGCGACGGTGCTACCGAACTCGGGTTCAAACTGGATGAAACCCTCGACCTCGGAGGCGCCGGTCCATATCTCGTCATCGAGCACGCCGTCGATCACCGGTCCCTGGTCAAAGACCGCCGCATCAAATCGCAAATCCGTGGCGCCGACACCCAGGGACAGCAAGACAAGGACCACGGTCAAGGCGCCGACCCGCTCCGCGCTGATCGTTTTCACTCTCTGGGTTTGCCGGTTGCCCTTCACCCTTGCCCGTCCATCGCGTAATCAGGTCACAGACTTCAGATGAGCGATGCCCCTCTCGGCAGCGACGTCGGGATCGGGCAGGGGCATGAACTCGCCGGACACAAAACCCTCATACCCGGTTTCGACCAGCACCTCCAGAATCCTGCCGAAATCGAGGTGACCGGCGCCGGGGTACCACCGATTCGAGTCGGCCACGTGGAAGTGGAAGATGCGATCGCCGACGGCGCGGATGCTGTCCTCGATCTCGGCCTCTTCGATGTTCATGTGGAAGGTGTCGAGCAGGAGGCCGAAGTTGTCCGCACCGACCCGTTCGATGAGCTCCAGCCCCTGGGTCGCGGAGTGGATGAGATCGGTCTCGTAGCGGTTCATGGGCTCGAGGGCGAAGCGGACTCCGGTGCCCGCGGCCGCCGCCGCGCACGCCCGGATCGCCTCGACCAGGTACTCCATGGACCGTTCGTGGGTCTGCCCCTCGGGAGTGATCCCACGAATGAGACCGAGGATGACGATGGCGTCGAGATGGGCGGCCAGCGGGATGTGGCTCGAGATCCGCTCGATGGCCGCGGCGCGCACCTTCTCGTCGTCGCTGGTAAAGGACAGCCCCTCCTCGCCCCACGCCTGGCCGGTCCCGATGGCGGGCACGACCAGGTTGTGCGACGAGACGACGCGCTCGAGCTCGCCGGCGTTCACCAACTTCGGATCCCGCACGGCGAGCTCGACACCGTCATAACCCCAACCGGCGATCTTGGCCACGTTGGCCTCGAAATCGCCCTTGAACGCCACCGCCTGGAAGGCGGCGGCGTGGGTCGACAGCACGACGCTGAGTTTCATCCGGTCACCTACGAGTTCGAACCCTGACCGATCCGCGGCAGTGCGTAGACCGGCTTCCAACCCTCGCTCAGAGGTTCGCGGAGATAGGGCTCCATCTCGGCCTCGGTGCGCAGCGTGACCATCTCGACCGGAGGCACGGTCCCGGCCGGCCAGACTTCCAGAGTCTGGTCGTTGAGCAGGGTGAGGTACTTCAGAATGGCGGCAACCGGACGCTTGGCCTTCTCGGCGGTGCCCTGGGTGGCCTTGCCGACAACGCCTTCGGGGGTCGCGGCGATCTCGATGGCGAAGTGACCCTCGCCCTCGGACCAGCGGCTCGGCCGGCTGAACGGATCCACCGACTTGTCGAAGTGACCGTCGGGAAGCCAGCCGATGCCTTCGGTGTCGACCGCATAGTCCATGTCCACCATGTCGGGGTGGAGCAGCAGACCGAGGGAGGTCTCCGACTCGTCCGCGTGGACGAAATTGGTGTCCATCTTGCCGCCCTTGGGCTCGGTCCGGAAGAACTCGCGGACCGCACGGTGCCAGTCGATGACGCGGAAGACGCCCGGCAGCTGGTAGCGCTTCTGGAACTGCTGGATGGCCGACTCGAGCATCCACAGATGACCGTGGTTGTTGATCAGGATCTGCTTGCGGAAACCGTCGTTCCACAGACCCAGCATCACGTCGATGAGAAACTCGCGCGCGATGTTCTCGCGGATGATGACGGTGCCCGGCATCCCGAGGTGGTGGTACGGGTGCGACCCGTAGTTGAGCGGCGGCAGCGCGAGACTCACCGGCGCGCCCCGTTTGGCGGTGAACCGCCGCACGCCCTCGAGGATCTGGCTGACATAGAGCGTGTCCGACGCGCTCGGCAGGTGGCGGCCGTGGAGCTCGGTGCAGCCGATGGGAATGAAGACGATGTCGTTGTTCCGACGCTCGGCCTCGACCTGGTGGCGCACGGTGGTCTGGATATAGGACCCGGCCTTGCCCCACTCGCAGGGCGAGGGAATCCCGTAGTCGGCGAGGATTGCATCGATCTCGGCGTCGCTCGCGTCCCACACTTCCTTCTTGCACCGTCCGACGGTGTTGTCCTCGAAAAACAGATCCGGTTGATCGGTGGCCAGCAACCGGGGATCTTCTGGATTTTTCGACATGTGATTCTCCTTGTCTCGTTTCGTTCACTCGTCAACTCTGTTGTGGGTCGCCGGTCGGCGACCCGGTAGTTGATGTGTCTCGACCTCGACGGGCTGCCCGGTCTGAATCGACCGGCGACCCGGCGAGGGCCACCGCCAGCGTCGCCGCCCCGTCCCGGTCGGTGACCGGCGGCGGGGTGTCGTCGACGACACAATCGACAAATGCCTGCAGCATGGTCACGAAGGCGTCGCCCATGCGTTCGGGCGTCGTGTGGACCGCATCGTGGTGGGCGCCCCTGCGATCCAGCACTCGGATCGGGGTCCGGCGAAGACGGCCGATCTGGACCGCCCCCTCGTCGCCGATCACCTCACCGCGGAGATCGTGGCCGTAACGGGTGGTCCGACTGGCCGTGAGAGAGCCCATGGCGCCGCCGGCAAACCGTGCGGTGACCACCGCGTTGTCGACATCGCCCACCGTCGCGATGGATTTGTCGATGAGGGCGCCGCCCTCGCCGTAGACCCGAACGATCTCGTCGCCCAACAACCAGCGACCGAGATAGATGTCGTGGTACATGGAGTCGAGGATGAGCCCGCCGCTGACCCCGAGATCGGCGAACGAGACCGGCGGTGGGTTCATATCGCCGCTGATCGACCGGTAGAGGACGGGTTGCCCGATCCCACCCGCCTCGATGACGCGTTTGGCTTCGATATAGCCCGCATCGAAACGTCGGGTGTGACCGAGCATGAGCTTGACGCCCGCGGCGCGAGCCGCCGCCCCCGCACGGTCACACTCCTCGAGACTCAGACCGAGCGGTTTCTCGCACAGGATGTGCAGACCGGCCGCGGCGCAGTCTTCGACATTGGCCACGTGGGCCGAGGTGCTGCTCGCGATCACGACCGCGTCCAGGCTCTCGGCCTCGAGCAACGAATCGAGATCGTCATAGACGGACACGGCGCCGCAGCGCCGGCGGACCTCGGCGGCCCGCTCGGCACTGGACGTCGTCACGGCGACGAGGTGCGCACCCCGAATGCGGGAATGGAGATTCTCCGCATGGGTCAGACCCATCCGGCCCACTCCCACCACGGCCATGCGCAGATCGTTCACCGTTCTTGCTCTCCAAATCTCGTCAAACTCAGTTGGGTTTGACGAGGATCTTGCCGTCGGTCCGGTCGGTCGACTTGGCGATGGCCGCCACCGTGTCGTCGAGACCGTACCTGGCGGTGATGATCGGGCTCAGGTCGACGCGGCCCGACGGCGACCAGGCGGATGACGTTGGGGAAGGTCTCGTGACCCGAGTGGCCCTGGGCGCCGAAGGCCTGGGCGCGGCGGACCTGGAAGGCCTCGAGGTACATGGGCACCCGCTTGGCGGCGCGGCCGATCTGGATGACCTTGCTGTTGATGGCGAGGGCCTTTTCCATCTCCGGGATCGTCAGGTGGGGAACACCGGCGGCCTCGACGTGGAAGTCGAACCCGGCGCCGCCGCTGAGCTCCATGAGCACCTCACTCGGAGCTGACCTCGCGCGGGTCGTAGACATAGTCCGCGCCGACCGCTTGGCGAGCTCCATCCGAGGCTTCGAGACCTCGAAGGCGACGATCTTGCCCGCGCCCCCCGCCTTGGCGAGGCCGATGGCCGCCAGGCCGATGGAACCCGCACCGAATACGGTGACGAAGTGACCCGGGCGGAAACCGCCGCCGCGCTCGAACATCCCGTTGTAGGCAACGCAGGTCGGCTCGGTGAGAGCGGCGACCTCGTAGGCCTTTTCCTCGCTGCCGAACCTCTCGGCGATGGCGTCGATCTTCCAGCAGAACTTCTCGTCCACCGCGATGTAGTTGGCGAAGGCGCCCGGGATGGTGAACCCGATCTCCTCGAGATTGGTGCAGTGGTTGGGATAGCCGTTGCGGCACGGAATGCAGCGGCCGCACCAGATCATCTCCTCCACGGTCACCATGTCGCCGGGGGTGAGCAGGGTGACATCCTTGCCGATCTCGACAACCTTGGCCGAGAACTCGTGGCCGAGGATGGTGGCGAACTTGGTCAGTCCCGGGTAGAGGATGTAGTTGTCATCATCGGTTTCGTAGAAGTGCATGTCCGAACCGCAGACGCCGCACGCCTGGATCTCGAGCAGGACTTCCTGCGGACCCGGTTTCGGATCGGGCCAGGATCTGACCTCGAGAGTCGGGTTTCTCCAGATTTCGTTGCCGCTGATGGCCTTGCCGGTCTTCTTTTCCCAATCCGAAACCGTGTAGGTCGGTCTGGGGTCCCACTTCGCATCAAGAACGAGTCCTTTCATCACAAACCTCCGTTGATTTTCTTCGGTGCCGGAACGACGTCTCGACACCGTGTTTTTCGCTCCTAAACCGAGAGAGCCGCCCCCCGGTACTTCTTGTCCACGAAATCGACGATCTCCTGATAACTCCTGTGAATCGGCCCCGGGACCGAGACCTTCATGCTTGTCACCGCCGCCGACCACCGAAGCGCCTCCTCGGGTGGGTGCTCCAGACGGGCCGCGACATAGGAACCGACACAGGTGTCGCCCCGACCGCTCCGTCCGAGCATGGACTCGGCGTGAAAATCGGCCTCGAGCATCTGCCCGTCCGCGAGAAGCACGATCCCGTCGCGGTGGGTGATGATGACCTCCCGCGGGCCCTGCGCCGCCAGAAGCTCGGCGGCCCGCTTGATGTCGGCTTCGCCGGTCATGGCCTCGGCTTCGACCACATCGGCCTTGAGAATGTCGATGAGACCCAGAACCTCTTCCTGTTCCGGCCAGGGCAGGTGTTCGAGTCGGCCGTCGGGGTGACGGACCCGGATGAACCCCTGGGCATCGGCGCTGATCATGGCGTCCTTCTCCCGCAGCGCGCGGATGGTTTCGATGGGCATCTCACCCCGAAATGAAGGACTGATGATGAACGCCGCGGCATCGACGGCCCGCACCTGGTCCGGCGTGAAGGAACCCGCGTGGTCCGCCACGGTCAGTGTTCGTTCGTCGGGGTTGTCGGTCGGGTACTCGAGGCGCATGAGGGTCGAGCTCGGCGTTGCGGTGGCGAAGACGGTGATCCCGGCATCCTCGAGGGCCCGAACCACGTGGAAGTCCTCGGCGGCCAGCCGCATGATCGCCGCGACCTTGCGGCCGAGAGCGAGCGCCGCGTTGGCCGAGTAGTTGACCCCACCACCGTCGGCGTAGCTGGTGCCCGCCGCGGTGACGATGGTGTCCTTGGTGAAGTTGCCGATGGTTGCGACGTCGAATCGAGCGTCTTTGATGGTCATGTATGCCTCAATCTCAGTCTCTGACGTGAACCCGCCACAGCGAGGTGGCCAATACGAACGAGAGGACCGACGAACCGACCCAGAACCAGATCACCGTGGAGAAGTCGTAGTGGCGCACGCCCTCGATGATGGTGACCCCACGCTCGATCAGGTGACCGCTGATCTGGTCCTGGAGAGCCGCACCGATATACGAGAAAACTCCGATAAAGCCCATGGCCGCGCCGGCCGCCCGTTTGGGGGCGATGTCGAGGGCGAAAAGGCCCCCGAGCGAGGTCACGAGTCCGGTCAGACCGAAGCCGTAGATAAAGAACGCCACGGTCATGAAGAGCGGTTTGCCGGGAGGTCCGAAGAAGACCATGAGCAAGCCCGACGATCTCCATGACGGCGAAGATCACATTGGTCGGTGGGCGACGGGCGTTGAAGATCTTGTCCGAGGCATAGCCGAAAGCCAACGCGCCGAGAATCCCGGAGATGGTGTTGACCGAGATGACGCTTCCGGCCTGCATCAGGGTGTAGCCCTTGGCCTCCTGGAGATAGAGTACGCCCCAGCTGTTGATGGCGTAGCGGGTTACGTAGATCGACGCGCTCGCCATCGCCAGCACCCAGATCGCCGGGATTTTGAGGATCGTCCGCTGGACGGCCCAGGTGCTCTCATCGACGACCTTCTTGGCGGCTGTCCTCGCCGCTGTGGTCGTTCCTCCAGTCGGCGATGGGCGGGAGCCCCATGGTCTGCGGCCGGTCCTGCATGTAGATGTAGAGGACACCCGCAACCACGATGCAGAGCACACCCGGTCCCCAGAACCCGGCGCGCCAGCCCCACAGGGTGACGAGACCGGCGACTCCGACAAAGGTGAGCCCCTCGCCGATGGCGTGGGCCGTGCTCCAGATCCCGTACATCCGCCCCCGCTCGTTGTTGGAGAACCAGTTGGCCAGGGTCACGGCGCCGGTTGGCGCGCCGAACCCCTGGAACCAGCCGTTGAGACCCCAGAGGACGACTGAGAGCACGAGAATCGTGGAGAACCCCATCCCGATATTGAGGAGCGCCGAGATCACGACCCCAAAGGCGAAGAAGATCTTGAGGTTCATGTGGTCGGCGAGGAAATCCGTTGGTGAGCTTGCCGAAGGCGTAGGTGTAGAACAGCGCCGAACCGATGATTCCGAGCTCGACCGGGGTGAAGATCCCGCCGTCGATGAGCGGCTTCTTGACCATGGACAGCGCCAAACGGCAGGTGTAGACCACCCCGTAGCCGATGGTGATCGCCAACATGATCCGCATTCGATGGCGTTTGTAGAGCGCGTCGATCTGCGCCTTGTCGGTCAGCGGCGACCGGTTCTCACCGGTCCGGAAAATACTGGCGAAGCTCACGGCGTCTCCACCCGGACCGGTCGGTTCTCGGCCAGCGAGCGCCCCGCTGCGAGACCGATCAGCACCGACATGAGTCCGTCATGACCGCCGACGGGTGTCGGCGCATCGTCGCGAATGCACGAAAAGAAGGCCTCGAGCTCGGCGACAAACGACGCCTGGTAGCGTTCGAGGAAGAAGTAGAGGGGTTTATCGGAGCGAACACCGGCGCCGGTGCTCACCGTCACCCGGTTGGGGGTTTCGTTTGCCGCCTCGGCGCTGCCGCCCGTGCCGAAGACCTCGACCCGCTGGTCATAGCCGTAGATCGCCTGGCGGCTGTTCTCGATCACCGCGATCGCGCCGTTGGCCATCTTGAGGGTGGTGACCGCAGTGTCGACATCGCCCGCCTCGCCGATGGCCGGGTCGATGAGCACCGCGCCACAGGCGAAGACCTCCTCGACCTCGCTGCCGGTGAGGAAGCGGACCATGTCGAAGTCGTGGATGGTCATGTCGAGGAAGATGCCGCCCGAGGTCTTGACATAGGCCACCGGAGGCGCCTCCGGATCCCGCGAGGTGATCTTGACGAGGTGGATCTCACCGATCTCGCCGTCGGTCACTGCCTGCCGCACTCGAGCGAACGTGGGGTCAAAGCGTCGATTGAAGCCGACCTGAAGCTTGACCCCGCTGTCGGTGACGACCCCGAGGGTGCGGCGGATGCGCTCGGGATCGAGATCGATGGGTTTCTCGCAGAAGACGTGCTTGCCCGCCCGCGCCGCCCGTTCGGTGAGATCGGCATGGGTCGGGGTCGGCGAGCACACGAGCACCGCCTCGATCTCGTCGTCCTCGAGAATCAGCTCCGGGTCCTTCCCGGTGGCGACGGTCGACGGCGGCCACGACGTGAAGTCGACATAGGGATCGGTGACCGCCTTGAGCTTGATTCCCGGCATCCGCAGGAGATTGTTCCCGTGGACCTGGCCGATTCTCCCGGCGCCGAGGATTCCCACCGTGATCTGTTTCATGGGGCTGGTCCTTCTGTATCAATAACTGTTCTCGATGTTGATCGGGACGGGCCGGAGGCTGGATCCCTCCAAAGGGGGAAGGAGGGAATCCAGACTCCGGACTTGCCCGCCGGTAATAAAACTCTACGTTAGGTCTAGAGATCGAACCTCACACCCAGGGTCGCCCACCAGTCGTAGTACTCCTGCTGGCGGATCCGGTCCGGGGTGTTTTCGTATGCCGTGTAGGGCTCGTTGGTGATGTTGATGAACTCGAGAACGAAGCTCCACTTCTTGGTCGCCTGGACCCGGAAGAGGAAATCGAGCTGGCCGTGGTCATCGACCCAGATGTCCTCCTCGATATCGCCGCCGACCTCGATGAGCTTCTTGCCGTTGTAGTTATAGGCAAGCCGGGCCGTGATGCCGTACTTCTCGTAGACCAGGGCCGCGTTGCCGACGTGCTCGGACTGCCCGGGGAGCGCGGTGGCGTCGCGGTCGGGGTAGTTCGCTTCGGAGTCGACATAGGTGTAGTTGAGGTAGAGGCCGAGGCCTCCCCAACCACCCTTCAGGTTGGTGAACTGGTTTTGGAAGGCCAACTCGAGACCGGCGATCGTGGCCTTGTCGCCGTTTCGGGGTTGGGTGACCTCGACATCTTCGCCGTCGATGACCTCATCGGCCTGGAAGATGTAGATGTAGTCGGTCAGATCCTTGTAGAAGACACCGGCCGAGATGATTCCAATGGGCTCCAGGTATTTCTCCCACATGAGATCGACGTTCCAGGCGGTGGTGACGTTGAGATCGGGGTTGCCGAGCTCGGCCTCGCGGTCTTCGAGGTTGACGAAGCGCCACGGCGCCATGTCCTCGAAGTTGGGCCGCGCCAGGGTGCGGGTGAGCGCCGCGCGCAATTGAGAGTCATTGCCGGTCTTGTAGACGAGGTGGAACTGGGGCAGCCACTCGGTGTAGCTCTTGTCGTCGGTGACCGGGGACAGATCGATGGGGTCGCCCTCCTCATCGAGCACGAGCTGATAGGCCACATAGTCGTCCTTGGTGCTCTCGACACGGACGCCGCCCATGAAGGTGACGTTGGCGCCGAACATGAACTCGCCCAGGGCGTACCCGGCAAGAGTGTCCTCGTTGACCTCGAAGTCGGCCAGGTCTTCTTCGAGATTTCGCTCGGATTCCAGTAGGCCGCTCTGCGCGAGCTGCCGCATGAGACCGGGATCCTGGAAGGGGACGATCTGGTTGCCGTAGATCCCACCGAAGAACGGGGTTTCCGGCGCCCAGTTGCTCAGATAGTCGACCAGATTCAGATCCTCGTCCGACTCGAGATCATACACGTCGTAGTTCTGCGTCCGGCTCTTGGTCCGGTATTTCGCGCCGACCTTCCACAGCCCGGAGAAACCGGCGTTCTTGTAGAAACCCTTGGTCAGGTTGACGGCGCCGACCCAGTCCTCCTCCTCCGATTTCTTGGAGAGATCTTCAATGCCGTCGAACCAGTAGTCATCGACCTGCTCGTTGAGCGGATTGGCCTGGATGTTGTCCGGGTCGATGAAGTCGGGGCTGACGTTCGGGTCGAAAACCACGTCCTCCATGACGAACGCGGAGGTGTACTGATTCGGCGTCTCCTCGGACGACTTGTTGTACATGAGGAGGTAGTCCAGAACAAAGGACTCGCCGATGTTGTTCTCTCCACCGAAGGAGATCGAATTGATATAGGACGTCTGCGTCCTGTCCTTGAGGCCCCGCTCGAGTTCGTCGTCCGAGACCACGTTGTTCTTTGCGCGCCGGATCTCGGTGTCGATGTACTCGGTCCACAGACCCCGCAGGAAGTAGTTGGATCGCTGGGAAGCCCGGTAATCGAGATCGAAGGTCACGCCGTACCGTTCTCGTTCGGTGGTGTAATCACGCATCTCGAGTTCGTCGAGATCGCCGTCGTCGTAGGCCGGCTCGATGTCGTCGGCGCCCCGCTTGGTGTCGCTGCCGCTCGCCGACACCAACAGTCCCCAGTCTTTCGACTCGCCGAACCGGGTGCCGAAGGTCACGGCCCCGTTCGGGGCGGTCTCTTCCATGAGCGCGCTGTAACCCAAACCCAGCGCGGCCGAGAGCCGGAGCTGATCGGGCGCCCGCTGGGTCACCAGATTGACGGTACCGCCGATGGAGTCGCCGTCCATGTCCGGCCGCAGGGCCTTGGAAACCTGAATCGAACCCAGGAGATCGGCCGGGATGGTATCGAGGGCAACGTTGCGAACCCCCGCCTCCGGTGACGGCAGTCGCTCGCCGTTGATCGTCGTCGAGTTGAGTCGCGCCTCGGTGCCGCGGATGATGATGTAGCGGCCCTCACCCATGTCGCGGTTCATGCTGACGCCGGGAACCCGTTGGGTTGCTTCGGCCGCGTTCTTGTCCGGAAAACGGCCGATCTGGTCGGCCGCGACGATGTTGGTGATGTTGACGAGGTTTTTCTGGGTGTTGAGCGCCTGGGCCTGGCCTTCAAGGAGTGGCGATCCCCGAACCTCGATCTCGCCGCCGTAGGCGAGCGTCATGTCCTGGGTCACCGGCTCACCGCTCACCACCGTGATATCAGCGGTCGCGCTCAACATCGCGAGATAGCTGAAGGTCAGCGTCTGCGCGCCGACCGGGACCGGCGCGATCCGGTATCTCCCGTCCAGGCCGGTCTGAACGGTGAGGTTGGTTCCGTCGACACTGACGCTGACTTCGGAAATCACATTGCCCGAAGGTCCGGTCACCGTTCCCTGGATGACACCGGTGCCATCCTGGGCGGAAACAATGCCTGGCGCCACCGCCACCGAGATAAACAGAGCCAAAAGAGCCAAATACCTGAGTGTCTTCATGGACGCCATTGCTTCCCCCTCATCTGGATTCGGTCAGAAATGGTAAATCGAATAAACCCCGCCAACGGGCCTCCCCCCCGGGTGCGGAAAAATTCAGAATCGCTGTCAAAGATCGGGCAAACCCGAAGTACTCACTAATGTTGTTCCACGCTCGGCGTGAACTTCGGGTGAACACGGCAGATTTTCGCGTTTGCGGTTGCGGTTGCATCGGTCTCCAAATTTTGGAACGTTCCAGGTTGCAATTCCGCGTTCCAAGCGCTATATTCTGGAACGTTCCAGAAGGAACATATAACCCGGATCGGCGGAAGTCAAGTGGCACCACGAGGAAACATCAGCGCCGGATCGCAGTCGATGCCGACAATCCTCGATGTCGCCCGGAGAGCCGGTGTATCAAAATCACTGGTCTCCATGGTGACCCGCGGAGAGGCTGGGGTCAGCGACGAAAAACGCCGGGCGATCCTCGAGGCCATCGACGAACTCGACTACCGGCCCAACGCCATGGCGCAGGGACTCGTCATGCGCCAGACCCGGATCCTCGGAGTCATGGTTTCGGATCTCCAGAACCCGTTCTTTGCCGCGGTGATCTCCGGGATCCAGGAACGCGCGAAGGACCGCGGTTTCCGGATTCTCATCACCACCGGCGACCGCACGCCGAGCATCGAGGAAAGCGCCATCGAGAATCTGCTCGAACTCAGGGTCGGTGGTCTGATTCTCGCCTCGCCCCGGGTCGATGACGAGGTCATCGCCCGGGCAGGACGAGCCGTTCCCGTGGTCGTTCTCAACCGCGACACCAACGACGACAACAGCGACAGCGTGACCAACGACAACATCGCCGGCGCCCATCTCGCCGTCGAGCATCTCGTCAGCTTTGGTCATCGCCGCATCGGCTTCATCGAGGGCGGCTCCGGAGCCGGCGCCCGAATCCGCCATCAGGGCTATCTCAGCGCGATGCACGACTTCGGCCTCGAAGACGAAATCCTGACCGTCGAAGGCCAACATACCGAGGAGGGCGGGTACCGCGGGGCCATGGAACTCCTCAAACTGAGGGTCCTCCCGACCGCGGTCTTCGCCTCCAACGACCTTTGCGCCATCGGCGCCATGAACGCCTTTGAAGAAGCCGGGCTGAGCATCCCCGACGATCTTTCGCTGATCGGATACGACAACAACCGCATGGCGGCGCTGCGGCACATCTCCCTGACCACCATCGACCAGCCCGGAGACGACATGGGTCGCTCGGCGGTCGAGCGCCTGGCGGAACGGATCGACGGGGACCGGGCTGAACCGAGCCACGACGTGGTGACGCCCAGTCTCGTCGTGCGATCAACGACAGGTCCTCCACGTTTTGAACCTAAGTCATGAATATTTGATTTACACCAATTGATAGCATCAGGCATCTCTTCGTGCAGTGAGAATGAAAAGGAGACATGATGAAAACGAGCACCGCATCGCCGACCCTCAACCCAATCCTGCTCTCAACCGCGATCCTTTCGATCGCGTGCCTGATCGCGTGCTCGGGATCGGACGCCCCGCCGGCAGCACCGACGGACACCCCCGAGGCCTCCGCGGTCGCCGCCGGCGCCATCGCCCCCATCCTCATCACCGAACCCACCGCCGTTGACACCGACGATCCCGCCATTTGGATCAATCCGGACGACCCCGCCGGGAGCCTCATCCTCGGCACCGACAAGGGCGGCTCGATCTATGTCTTCGACCTCGACGGCAAGATCATCCCGGAGAAAACGGTCGCCGGCATGGGTCGGATGAACAACATTGACGTGGCCTACGGATTCTCCCTCGACGGGGAGACCATCGATATCGCCGCTCGCCACCGACCGCAATGAGGAACTCATCCGGGTCTTCAGGCTCCCGGAGATGACGCCGATCGACAACGGCGGTATCCCGGCCTTTGTGGGTGAAACGGATGACCGCCGACCAATGGGTCTCGCGATGTACACGCGGCCTTCAGACGGCGCCATCTTCGCCATCGTCAGCCGCAAGTTCGGGCCCTCGGGCGCCTATCTCTGGCAGTACCTTCTCGAAGACGCCGGCGACGGAACCATCAAAGCCACCAAGGTTCGGGCGTTCGGCGACTTCATCGGCGGCAAGGAGATCGAAGCCCTCGCGGTCGACAACGAGCTCGGCTATGTCTACTACTCGGATGAGATGGCGGGGGTTCACAAGTACCACGCGGACCCCGACGCCCCCGGCGCCAACGAGGAACTCGCCTTCTTCGGCACCGACGGGTTCGCTCAGGATCACGAGGGCATCTCGATCTACAAGATCGACGACGGGACCGGCTACATCCTGGTCTCGGACCAGCAGGCCAACGCCTTCCGCATCTTCAAACGCGAGGGTGAGCCCGGCGATCCCGCACAACCACCAACTCGTCAAGGTCGTTCAGGTTTCGACCAACGAGAGCGACGGTTCGGATGTCACGAGCACCGTTCTCGATCCCCGCTTTCCATCGGGTCTCTTTGTCGCCATGTCCGACAACCGGACCTTCCACTTTTACTCGTGGGACGACATCGCCGGCGACGATCTCACCAAGGCGCCCGACGGGGCACAGCCGACTCCGTGACCTTGCCCGACCATCGCCCATTCGACGTTCTTCTCTTCGATCTCGGCGGAGTGCTGATGGACTTCGTGGGGTTCGACGAACTGGCGCAGTTCATGTCGGGAGCCCCCGGCCGGTCCGAGATCCGTGACCGGTGGATCCGATGCGAGGCGGTCCGACGATTCGAACGAGGCGAGATCGCCCGCGATGAGTTCGCCACCAGCGTGCTCGAGGAGCTGGAAATCGATCTCTTGCCATCGGACTTCCTGAGGTATTTCGTCGATTGGGCGCGGGAGCCGTCGCCGGAGGCGGTCTCCCTTCTCAGGAGGCTGGGAAGGGACTATCGAATCGCCGCGCTGAGCAACGCCAACGAGCTCCACACACCGCTCCACCGCCGACGTTTCGAGCACGTCATCGGCACCTTCTATTTCTCGGACGAGATCGGAATTGTCAAACCGGATCGCGAGATCTTCGAACACGTCATCCGCGACCTCGGTGTTCCACCGCACCGGATTGCGTTCTTCGATGACACGCCGGTCAACGTCGAGGCAGCGCGCGAAGCCGGACTCATCGCTTGTGCCGTGGACGGAATCGCTGAGCTGACAACCCAACTCAAACGCCTCGGCGTCGTTGATCACACATTCGGTGAAGGCGCTCGAGGGTAGCCAGCCCGAACTTCTCACCAGGTGTTCGTCCGGGGACGACGATCACCGGTCCTACAACCGCGAGGGCGCCGCCTTCGATCGAGGAGAGACCTTTTCGGGTGTCGATTTCGAGCTCGGTCTCAGAGCCGTCGACGAGCTTCGGGATCTCTGCCCCCCGGGGATGTCCTTGGCCCAATTCGCACTTCGCTGGGTCCTGATGTTTCCGGAGATCACCTGCGCGATCCCAGCAGCCAGACGACCGGAACCGCGACCCCAGGAGCCAGACGACCGGAACAGGTCGAGCAGAACACCGCCGCCGCCGATCTACTCGGCCTCAACCAATACGGTTATTGCAGCGCACAGCTCTGCAAGGCAGTCCGCTTCCAGACGTCCCATTTTGTTCTTGAACCGCTCGATTGAGACGCAGCGGATTTGGAGTGAGTCAGCGGCAGACTCCTTGGTCAACCCGTTCAACGTGCTCGGCTTGACGGCGAGACGCCAATGGAACTGCTGGTGCTTGCGCTTCCATTCAGTCAATGGGACCACAAGCCGGACCGGGAGGCTCGAAACCGCGTCAATACTCACGACGACGGCCGGCCTCACCTTGGCGGTCTCTGAGCCACGAGTCGGATCGAGGTCAACCCACCAGATTTGCCCACGGAGCGGGTTGGGATCATTCATCAGGTAGGAGATCTCCGCCCAGGAGCGATATCCACTCGTCGTCTTCGAGGTAGTGGTTCCTCGCACGCTGGGCTTCGATGGTCAGGAGGCGCCTGCGCTCGGCCGGCGGTAATTTCAAGAGGTCACGCCGAGCTGTGGATCCGTCCTTGACCGGTTCTTCGAATCTCACGCCCATGATCTGTTCTGCTTTCTCGCGGGTCAGAGCGCCTTCGGCAACAGCGCGAAGAGCGGCACGCCGAGACCATTGGGGATCTTCCGCTTCCAGCGCCCATGGCTCCTTCTTCTTCCACCCAAGCGCATTAATCTGCTTCCAGAGCAGTGTTGCCTGATGATTGCCGATGATGTCCAGATCCGTGAGCCGGTAGATGAGGGCTTGAGATACTCATTCCGTACTTCTTCTTGAGCAACCCCAGCTCGACGAGCGAGATCTTCCTCCTCTTGGCGCCGACATCCTTGCGGACGAGGTCTGCGGGGGCCAGAAACGCCGCCCCGAATCGAAACGCCGCCTTTTCCTCGTCAACATGCTTCGTCTTGGTCATCACCAAATGGCCCAGCTCGTGACTCAGGTTCAACCGTTGGCGTTCACCGTCCACACCTTTCCTGCTCACGACACCGACGGCCTTGATGCCCTCGCTCTCATCTCGAGCGATCACCGCCAGACCGTCGAAATTCGCCTCGGTCTCGATCACCATCACGTGGATGTGGCGCTCCTCGAGAACGTCGGTCACGCATGCGATCGGATCCGCCCCCAACGACCACTTCCTCCGAATGTCCTCGGCGATCTCTTCACATTCGTCGAGCGCCTTTGGCGAGTACTCGGCCAAGGGAATGCTGCTTCCATCGGTCTGCCCGGAAGCTTCTTGAAGAACAACCCGTTGTTCGAGCAATCGCGCCACCAGGCTTTCGACGCGGTTCTGTTCTTTCTTCGCCAGTCGACTCGTTCGGCGGTAGGCGAGCACTTCGAAATGCACCGAAGGGGATGCGAGCAGCTCTGACGCCTTCACCCCGAAGACTCGAGCCAACGTTTTCAGGACGAGCGGCGAAGGCGACATCAGCCCCCGCTCGTACTTCGAGATGGCTTGCTTCGTGACCCGTCCGCTCGTGGCCGCGGCCAACTCGTCGAGCGACATAGCCCGAGACAACCGAAACATCCTGAGTCGATCCCCAACCTTTCCATCCATGCTCCCCTCCTGGTTGACAAATATCGCAGCAGGATATAATTTTGTCAACCTAAGGAGTTGTCCCACTTCGGGCAGACTCCCCGGAAACGATTGCAGGAGTCCTTACCCGCCTCACCCTGCCACCCGGCCTCGGCGGCAGGATCCACCCAGCATTTCGCGTACGAGACTGACTTGGCAGAGGGTGACTTTGTCGAGCTGTGGTTGTGGCAGGCATTCGGATCACCGATCCACTGTGACATCCACTTCCTGGTGCGGCGGGTCGGCAGCTGACCAATCTGAACCCGAACATCCCGCAGAGGGTTTTCCCCTCCTCGGTTTTCTTTGAATCCGACGATGCTTCGTTCGACTCGAATCCTCGTTGGCGATCCGATGTTCAGGCGGATTGTGACGGCAGGTCGACGGGAACATGAAGAACCGGGCTTTTGAGCCTTAGAATGTTCACGGCAGCCAACTTCCCAGCTTCCAAAAGCACCGCACCTGGGGCTTTCTAACCGCCCAACCGCCGAACCAACCGCTCAACCGCCGGAAGCCCCGCTTGACCGCTGAATCGACCGGAAGCCGTACACTGGATTCATGGTTGTTCTCGAAGACCGCATCCTGCTGCACCTGCAGGACGGGCGCCGCATTCCCGTTGATCCGCAGGATATCTACTTTCTCGAGGCCGAAGGCGGCGAAACCCTGGTGCGGACACGACATGCACAGCCCCTCGCCGATGTCCGCCAGCTCAGTGAGCTCATTGGTGTTTTCGAGCCCCTCGGCTTTGCCCAGATCCACCGAGGTTGGGCGGTCAATCTCCGCCGCGTACGGGAGATCCGGCCGGCCTCCGACGGGGGCTGGGAGGTCAAGCTCGACCCACCGGTCAACCGGGTCCTGCCCGTCAGTCGCCGCCGCATCTCAGCCCTCTGGGACCGTTTCGGTGAGTAGGGGCATAAGCGTCGTCGGTGCTGACTCCGACGCGCTGGGGGGATGCCAGAGGCGAACCACGAACAACTGTGGCGGGATGGCGTAAACCATTCTTCATTCCTCATCGGAAAGATGATTGTGACAACTTGGTGGAGAGGGTCGGGAGAGGCTGGCCCGTCCACTTTGTTTACTTTGTTTCACCTGGCACGGATGCGGATGGACCCGTCTCCCTTTTGCTATCCTGCTTTCCCGGGCCACAGGGAGGTCGTGCAATGGATATCGTCAGCGAGTTGGAGGAGCTTCGGCGGACCATGGAGCAGCTCGAGTCGGGCGAGGTGGGAGCAGAGGCCTGTTTTACCGTACATCAGCGGCTCGACGGGCTTCGAACCCTGTTTCGAGAGGTGCCGGAGCAGGTGGAACCGCATCTGGATGTTCTGAAGGCGATCTCCGGCGATTTCGCCCTCTACAAGAAAACCCACGCCGCCGAGCTGGCGGACCAGTTTCACAACTTGGGAGAGGCCATCCGGACCTTGCAGAACGAGAAACAGTACTTCAGGCAAGTACTGATCCAGGTCGCACTGGAGCAGAACGGCAGCGCCATCACGGGCCGGCGAGCGCGCGTCATGGTCAAGGAGCTCGCTTCAGCCAAGCTGCCGCCGGCCAATTCGTCTGAGCGAAAGCGCCTGGAGCAGGCCTTGCTGGAGTCGGGCCACTGGAGCGAGGTGAGCCATCTCTCCGCGGCCAAGCTGTCCGCCGCTCTCGCGCGGGGGCTCTTTGACGCCAGCACGCAGGAGGAGTTGGAAGCCATGTTGTCGCGGGAGCCCTCGTATCAGGTGCTGAGCAGGCCACTGGTTGGGTCGTAACCGTGCCAGGCTTCGCCTGGCGCACACCCGGCACCCATGATCAAGATTGGAAAGGTTTGCAGACCTGATGCTTACCCGCGGGCAATATAGTTCACGCCATCGAGACCCTCGAAGTCGGAATCCTGGGTCCAGATAAGGGCGTTCGATGCCCGCGCGGTTGCCAGGATGACCGCGTCTGCGAGGGGGAGCTTGTAGCGGAGTCCGAGAGTAGCGGCATCGAGCGCGAGAGATGCGTCGAGAGAGATGACCTTGCCCTGCTGCATAGCACTGGCCACCTCCAGAGCCTCGGTGCGGGCCCGGTGCCGCAGAATCTTCTTTGTGACTTCGAGAATGCAGATCGACGGCACGATGAGGAATTCGACTTCTTCCAGGGGTTCGGCGAAGAAGGATGCGTTTGGGCCCTCTGCCAGATACTCGAGCCATCCGCACGAGTCGACGAGATTCACACGCGGTCTCCTTCGCGCTCGATGCGTGTGTCGAGTCCGGCGAGGGACCCCCGCAGCTCCTCCGGCCGCCGCACCGGAACCAGCTCGATCCGGCCCTCGATAACCAGGACCTGCAATCGTTGCCCGGGTACGAGCACCAATGCCTCGCGTACCGCCTTGGGAATGACCACCTGGAATTTGGGCGAAACGGTGACCGTGTTCATGAAGACCTCCGATATCGATCGCTATTCTATCATACGGTTGGCTCATCGATCTGTTTTTGGTCTGCGGACATCAGACGCGAAATGGTCTCTACGCGGATGAGTTGGCGTTGGATCGAATGAGCTGTCTTTCGCTGCTTTCTCAGCGGGAGAGAAAGGTCCGCGGCGTGACCACCGACGCCCAGTCCGGGGGATTATCCACAAGATCCTGATCGCCGGTGACGAGGATTGCCCCGGGGCGGGCTGCAAGCAGGGCACATAGGTGAAGATCGCCGTGATCCGGGGGAAAAGACGGTGGATTCGCGGGTTCGCAGATGACGGCGTTCTCCGCGATGGCCGTCAGGATGGTGTCGATCTGAACCTCATCGAGCCCGTGGCGTGATCGAATCTTCTTGCGAAGCAGGACCGATCTGTACTCCGCGAGCAGTTCTATGGAAAGGGCGAACCGCAGCGAACCGGAAAGCATGGAGTCGAGGATTCTCGATGTGGGAGCGTCGATACCCGAGGTCAAGATCCCGCTCACGACCACATTGGTGTCGACCACGGCGACACGCGCCGTCATCGGACTCGTTCGCCGGTGGTCTCTTTCACTGCGAGCGCGAGAGCATCGCGCTCGGACATGGCTGCGCACCGGCGGGCCTGAGCCACCAGGTCGGCGGCCTCCTCGGCGCTCTTGATGCCGTAGGAAGTGAGACTCTCCGCCACAAGCGAGCCGATGGTGCTTCCGCGTCTGGCCGCCGCAGCCTTGAGGGCTCGTTGCAGCTCGTCAGGCAGGTTGATGGTCACACGGGCCATAGCCGCTCTCCCTTTTCGTTCTTACACATATGCACTAAAACATCAAAACATATTATCGCACATCTGTCGGGAAAATGCGCGGTCGAGGTGTCGGATACCGATTTCTGGTACTGTCAGTGCAAATTCGAGGGGAGCCAGGCACCTATCCCGCGTTCAGTTGAGGGTTAGCGATAGGGGCCTCGAACGAACTGCCGTCTCAAATCGTTGTTGGGAAGGAGCGCCTCGCCGAACGCAACGCACTTCGGGCCCAACAACATTGAGGGGGCACTCTCGGCCACCCGCGACGAGTGCATCAATCTCAGAGGCGCGCTACCGGGTGGCAGGCTGATGATCAGGCCGAATTTTCAGCGCGACAGGGCTGACACCCAACTTCCCAACTTCCTAAAGCCCGAAAGGCAACAGCTCTGAGACCCAGGTCAACAGGTCGTTTTTTACTTGGTCCCACCGAAGATCGAGAAGCATCCTCGGTTGTGGTTCTTCGTCCGCATCGTCAAAAAAACTCAGACTTCGAACAACGTGACCGATATCCCGCATCTGAAACTTGGCACGAAAGAGGTCCAGATACTCCGGCAACGATCGATGTCTCGAGACCAGAAGCCAGAGGTCGATAAAGTCCTTTCGGCTGCCGCGTGACGCGATGGCGGCCAGTTTCATGGCAGCGATGTCGTCACGGTGCGCCAAAGGCAGAAGACCGCCGCCGGGATCGATAACCGGTTGGAGCTGTGGGTAGTCGTATCCGAAGAAGCTGACCTGAACGCCCTGGATTGTGACGTAAAGAGTTCGGGTACTCGTCGATGTCACCTCGAAAACCATCGACGATTCTCGTAGTGTGTCGATGAGCTGCTCAGGGTGGGAAAAGGTCCTGGACATCAGATCGAGATCAATCGAGATCCGGTGGCCCTCCTGCAGCGCGAGAGCGGTGCCCCCCAGCCAGATAGAAATCGGACTTGGGCAGCGCCGGCGAGAGCAACCGGAAGACCTCCGCCAGAACCGGCTCGGTCGCATCCCATCGCAGGCTCAAACCCGCCACACCGGTTCTCTCTTTCGTGCGCTTTGCACCCAGGATGTGGTGGTTGGTTCAGGAACCCCGGACGCCCAGGCCCAGAATCTGAGCTCTCGTGCGGGCAACACACGACGGCCGCGCTTTTCGAGGAATGCGCGCAGGTCGGCACGGTCAAAGGACTCAAGGAGCCAGCGCATGGCTTCCCAGCCGCCACGCTCCATGACTCTTTCGACGAGGACTCGATCCAATCGACTCACGATCTCCGGATCGTCAAGGTCGTACTCCCACAGGAGCTCGCGAACGAAAGGTGGAATCAACATTAAATCATTATACCAGAGAGACTTGTGGCGCCGAGGTCAGGTGCGAAAAGCGACGGTCGTTGTCTTGCCGAGTCCCCGACGCCAAACCATAATTCCCCGCTCATCAGCGATTTGCGGGAAATGAATTGGTGGGGGCGGTCGCGGAGAATTCGAACCGCTGCAACTGTCCAACTCGATGTGCCCATCCTGAAAACCCAACAGCCACCAGTTTATCAGCCGATCGCAGGCAACCCGAACCACCTCAGCTTCGGTGCAGCTTCGGTGCCAGGCCCGCAGTTCCGCGGTTACGGGCTCAGCCTCTTGCAAAATTCAATACCGCTACAAGGGCGGGTATAAAACCCGCCCCTACGATTTTGTGGAAACTACCGTAGGGGAGGGTTTTACACCCTCCCCACCAAGACAGCTGAGGGTTCAACTGACCAACCGGCACGGTTTTTTTGCAAGAGGCTCGGCTGACAACTACGGGACTGCGGACCCATGGAGAAAGCCCCGGGTTTCATAGTTCTGCAAAGCGGTGCCTGGTGCACGTTTAACGTTTACGTTCTGATCGGTCTCCAAGCGCTGGATCTGGTGCCGAAAAAGGCGGCGGGCACCGCCGCCGGTCTGACCGGTCTTTTCGGTTACTTCGGTGGCGCCTTCGCCGCCGACATCGCCATCGGCGCCGCAGTCGACCGTTTCGGATGGGATGGCGGTTTCTGGTTGCTCTTCGGCAGCTGCCTGGCCTCGGTCATCCTTTTCGCTGTGGTGTGGTGGAAGGAAGGATCTCCAGCGGATTGACATGGGATTCAGCCCTTCGGACCCGTCAAATCCGATCCCTATTTACCCTGTTATTCTCTCGTTGACACGAGGGACGTTGGTCTCTCCGAGGGGGTCAGTTGATGAGATCCAACGGTGCCGTCGCCTTCGACAACGAACGCTATCTCGCCGAGCAGAGCGAGGCCATCCTCGAGCGGATGCGCCAGGTGGGCGGCAAGCTCCACCTCGAGTTCGGCGGCAAGCTGCTCTATGACTACCACGCCTCCCGCGTGCTGCCGGGTTTCGATCCCGAACGTCAAGATGCGGCTGCTTCAGCAGCTCGCCGGCCACACCGAGATCATCCTCTGCGTCTACGCCGGCGACATCGATCGCCGAAAGGTGCGGGCGGATTTCGGCATCACCTACGACGCCGACACCTTCAAACTCATCGACGATCTGCGCGAGCGCGGGCTCGAGGTCCGCGGGGTCGTGATCACCCGGTACGAAGACCAACCCGCCGCCGAGACCTTCGCCAACAAGCTCGATCGCCGCGGGGTCACGGTCTACACCCACCGCTCGATCCCCGGGCTACCCGGCCGATGTCGCACGCATCGTCAGTGACGACGGCTTCGGCGCCAACCCCTACATCGAAACCGACGCGCCACTGGTAGTGGTCAACGCCCCCGGACCCAACAGCGGCAAGATGGCGACCTGTCTGTCGCAGGTCTACCACGAGCACCGTCGCGGCGTGCGCGCCGGTTATGCCAAGTTCGAGACCTTTCCGATCTGGAATCTGCCGCTTCGCCACCCGGTCAATGCCGCCTACGAGGCCGCCACTGCCGAGCTGCGCGACGTCAACCTGATCGACCCGTTCCACCTCGAGGCCTACGATGAGCGGTCGGTCAACTACAACCGCGATGTCGAGGCGTTTCCGCTGCTCAGGCGCATCCTCGAGAAGATCACCGGCGAGTCCATGTACCAGTCGCCCACCGACATGGGAGTCAACCGCGCCGGTTTCGCCATCATCGACGACGATATCGCGCGAGGAGGCCGGGCAAACGCGAAATCATCCGCCGCTACTTCCGCTACGCCTGCGACGAGGTCCTCGGCCTCGAGGACGGCGACCACGGTCCGTCGAATCGAAGCGTCTGATGGAGGAGTTCGACCTCAAACCCGAGCACCGTTCAGTGGTCATGCCGGCCCGCGACGCCGCCGAAGCCGCCGAGAACGAGGCCGACAAGGGCCACCGCGGGGTCTTCTCCGGCGCGCGGTCGAGCTGCCGACCGGCGAGATCGTCACCGGCCACAACAGTCCCCTGATGCACGCATCGTCGGCGTTGGTCCTCAACGCCATCAAGGTCATGGCGGGGATCCCCAAGCACCTCGACCTGATCAGTCCGGCGGTCATCGAGTCCATCGGCACGCTGCGCAAGGACCTCCTCGGCCGGGACTCCATCAGCCTCAATCTCGAGGAGACCCTGATCGCCCTGAGCATCAGCTCGACGACCAACCCGACCGCTCTACCAGGCCATGCAGCAACTGCCCAAGCTCTCGGGTTGCGAGCTTCATCTGACCCACCTGCCGACTCCGGGAGACGAGCGCGGGCTCCGCCGTCTCGGGGTCAACCTGACCTGCGACCCCAAGTTCGCGACCAACAAGCTGTTCATGTCCTAGGAGCTTGTGCCGAAGAGACCCTCGGCAGAAACCCCACCCGTAACCCCATGGCTCTCACCGAGGGTCTATTCGTTGCAAGCTCCTAGTTCTCGTCCGCAATTCACGCGGTGAATTGCAGCGCGAGCTCCATGATCCGCTCCTGGGTCGCCTCGGCTCTCGGCAGGATGCCCTGGAGCACGCCTTCGTGCATCACCGCGACCCGATCGGACAGGCCCAGGAGCTCGGGCATCTCGCTGGAGATCAGGAGGATGGCGACCCCGTGCTCGACGAGCTCGCCGATGAGCTCGTAGATCTCGGCCTTGGCGCCGACATCGATGCCCCGGGTCGGCTCGTCGAAGAGCAGGACCCGGCACCGCGCCGCGAGCCAGCGGGCGAGCACGACCTTCTGCTGATTGCCCCCCGACAGATTGACGAGCTCCTGATCGAGGGAGGCGACGCGGATGCGGAGCCGGTCGACCTCCTTCTGCGCCAGCTCGGTCTCGGCGCCGAGATCGATCACCCCGGCGCGGGAAATCTCGTCGAGGCTGGTGAGGCTGATGTTCTCGGTCACCGAACACTGGAGGACCAGCCCCTGTTGCTTGCGATCCTCGGTCAGAAAACCCATCCCCGCCGCAATGGACTCGGCGGGTCCGTGGCCCGAGAGTCTGCGCCCGGCGACGGCGACGGTACCGGCATCGACGGGATCGGCCCCGAAGATGGCCCGCGCCAGCGCCGTCCGGCGGGAGCCCATGAGACCGGCGACACCCAAAATCTCCCCCTCCCGCAGCGCGAGATCGACGGGGCCGGGGAGCTCCGGTCCGGAGAGACCCGAGATCTCGAGTACGACCTCGCCAAGGGCCACATCGTGCTTCGGAACACGGTCGGCGATGGTCCGACCCACCATGAGACGGATGAGCTCGGCGACATCCGTCGCGCTCACGTCCATGGTCCCCACCGTGCGGCCGTCGCGCATGACGGTGACCCGGTCGCCGATGGCGAAGATCTCGGGCATCCGGTGCGAGATGTAGATCACCGGCACTCCACCGGCGACGAGGTCGCGAATCACCCCGAAGAGGGCGTCGATCTCGGTCTCGGAAAGCGCGGCCGATGGCTCGTCCATGACAAGCAAACGGGCTTTTCGTTGCAGCGCCCGCGCGATCTCAACGAGTTGTTGTTCGGCCACCGAAAGTCGGGAAACCGGGGTGTCGGGATCAACCGCGCACTTGAGCCTCCGGAGCAGATCGCGGGCGCCATCGGACATGGCCCGATCACCGATGAGACCGGCGGTGGTCGGCTCGTGCCCGAGATAGATGTTCTCGGCGGCGGTGAGCCCCGGCACCAGATTGAGCTCCTGGTGGATCATGACCAGCCCGAGACGCTCGGCATCGAGGGGCCCCGTCGGCTGAATCACCGATCCTTCAAAGACCACCTCTCCGGCATCGGGTGCGTACTGACCGCAGAGGATCTTCATCAGGGTGCTCTTGCCGGCGCCGTTCTCGCCGAGAAGCACGTGGACCTCGCCGGGTCGGACCTCGAGATCGGCGTCGGAGAGCGCCTGGACTCCAGGGAAGTGTTTGTCGATGGCCGACATGCGGAGCAGAGGCTGGAGTCCGCTCACGGTTGGTCCGCCGTCGCCGCTGCATCGTCCGCCGGAGCGAAATCGTCGACGTTGAGCCTGTCGATGAGCTCAACCCGGGTGAGGACCTCGGCCGGCGGCGCCGTCCCCTCCCGCACCAGCTCCACCGCGTGCTTGACGCCCAACCGGCCCATCTCGCTGGGGAACTGGGCGACCGAACCGAGCATCCGGCCCGATCGGATGTTGGCCAACGCATCCGGGATCGCATCGAAGCCGATGACGACGATCTCATCCATCCGGCCCGCGGCATCGATGGCCTCGATGGCCCCGAGAGCCATCTCGTCGTTGGCGGCGAAGACCGCCGCAAGGTCGGGGTGGGCCTGGAGCAGGTTCTCGGCCACGGTGTAGGCGCGGGCCCGCTCCCAGTTTGCGCTCTGGCTCGCCACGACCCGGATCCCCGGTGAGCTCTCGAGCCCGGAGAGAAAGCCGAGGCGGCGCTGGTCGGCGGTCTCGTGGCCCGAGATCCCCTCGATGACGGCGATCTCACCAGCGCCACCCAGCTCGGCGGCCAGATACCGTCCGGCCACCGCGCCGCCTTCGAAGTTGTCCGACCCGATATAGGTCAGCACCTTCGCTCCCACCGAGGCCGCGGCTTCTTCGTCGATCCGGGTGTCGAGCAGCAACACCGGAATCCCGGCTTGATTGGCCTTGAGGATCGCCGGCACGAGTTCCTTGGATCCCGACGGCGCCAGCAGGATGGCGTCCACCCTCTGCTGGATCAGATTCTCGATGATCTGGAACTGGCGCTCGACATCGGTCTCGCGATCGGCGGCGAGCGAGACCAGATTCACCCCGAGGGCGGCGGCCTCTTTCTCGCCGGCCTCCTGCATCTGTCCCCAGAACGGTGAGTTCAGCGCCTTGGGAACAAACGCGACGGTGAGGGTCTCGTCCTGCCCGGCAGCTCCAGAATTGAGTCGGATGCCCACCGCCGAGGCCGCCGACACCGCAGCCAGCAAGGCGATCACCACGAGCTTGCGGTGCTTCCGCCAGCCGGTGGTCGCGGTCTTGACCTCACCTCGGTGCCGGGCGCGATCGAGGACCACCGCCGCCACCAGCACCACCCCGACGACCATGCCTTCCAGCGCCGAGGGAACGTTCAGCGCGTTGAGGCCGTTGCGCAGAGTGCCCATGATCAGGGCGCCGATGAGGGTCCCGACGATCCGGCCTTCACCGCCCATGAGGCTCACCCCGCCGATCACCGCCGCCGCGATGGCGTAGAGCTCGTACATGTCGCCGGTGAGCGGCGAGGCCGCGTTGAGACGAGAGGTCATGAGCACCGCCGCAACCCCCGCCATGAGCCCCGACAAACCATAGATCGCGATCTTGTAGCGGCCGACCGGGACTCCCGAGAGCCAGGCCGCCTGCTCGTTGCCGCCGATGGCGTAGGTGTAGCGCCCGAGCTTGGTCCGGGTGAGGACGAGATGGGCGAGAACATAGAGCGCTCCGACCATGATGACGAAGACCGGGATTCCGACGATGTCACCGGAGAGGGCGCGAAAACTCTCGGGCAACCCGCTGATGGGTTTGGAGTCGGAGTAGATCTTGGCCGCGCTGCGGGCGACGAGCATCATCCCGAGAGTGGCGATGAACGGCGGGATCCTGCCGAGGGTGGTGACCAACCCGCTGATGAGACCGCAGAAAAGACCCACCGCCACCCCACCGAGGATGGCCACCGGCACCGATGAACCCGTCACCAGCAGATCGGCGGTGACCAGACCGCAGAGGGCCAGGATCGAACCCACCGAGAGATCGATCCCGCCGGAGATGATCACAAAGGTCAGCCCGATCCCGAGGATGGCGTTGATGGCCGATTGCTGCATGACGTTGAGGAGATTGTCGGTGCTCAGGAAGTGCGGCGACGCGATCCCGAAGAGCACCACCAGACCGACGAGAACGAAGAGTGTTTGCAGTCGGGCGGAGAGGTTTCGGACCACTGCTATTCTCCCATCGCCAAGACGCGCCCCACGCTTCTTGCCGTGGTCGCCAGATTCTCCCGTGCCGTGCGCCAGCGCCTCTTCCAGCGAATCGACATCCTGAACTGCGGCGAAGACGGCGTCGAAGAGATTGTTGACCTCGCCGAGATCGCCGTGCAGGGCGCCCGAGATGAGGATGGTCTTCGCTCCCGCGGCTCGCGCCTTGGCAGCGAGCACGGCGCAGAGCTTGCCGTCGGCGGTCTGCTCGTCGGTCCTGCCCTCGCCGGTCACGAGGATGTCCGCGGTCCGAATCTCCTCGTCGAACCCGGTGATCTCGGCCACCAGATCGGCGCCGGATAAGATCTCCGCATTGCAGAAAGCGCGCAGGGCGGCGCCGAGTCCGCCGGCGGCGCCGTCGCCGGGACGCTCGACCGAGTCGGAGCATCCCGTGCGCTCTTCCAGACCTCGCCCAAATGGGCGAGGCCCAGTTCGAGGCGTTCGACCATCTCCGGCGTCGCGCCCTTCTGGGGGCCGAAGACCCGGGCGGCGCCGCGCTCGCCGAGGAGCGGGTTGGTGACATCGCAGGCGACGCCGAATCCGGCAATCGGACGAACGCCGGCAGAACACCATCGGAGTCGATTGTCTCGATGGTCGCGAGAGCACCGCCGCCACGACCGCACTCGTTTCCGTCGGCGGTCAGCAGCCGGAAACCCAGCGCCTGTGCCATCCCGATCCCGCCGTCGACGGTGGCGCTGCCGCCGATCCCGAGGATGAGGTTGCGGACACCATCCTCGATGGCCGCACGGATGAGCTCGCCGGTGCCGCAGGTCGTCGCCTTCATGGGATCCAGCCCGCCGGGCGGCACGAGCTCGATCCCGCTGGCCGAGGCCATCTCCATGACCGCGGTGCGGCCGTCGGGAAGCAAGCCATACGACGCGACCACCGGCTCGCCCAGGGGGCCCGTCACCGTCACCGAACGCAGCTCGCCGCCGGTGGCGCGGACCACCGCATCGGTGGTGCCCTCGCCGCCATCGGCCATCGGGATCACGATGATCTCGGCGTCACTCAGGCTCTCGTGGAGCGCATCGGCGATGATCTTGCCCGCTTCGTCGCTCCTCATACTGCCCTTGAAACTGTCGGCGGCCACGACGATCTTCATCTTGATCCATCCCGATCGGAGTGAGGCCGGCGTTCGAAGACCCGGACCTCGATTCACAGATTCCCGGTGACCAACTATTGTAGTCCGACGATCGCAACTGGAGGACGCCCGAATGAAGACTGAATTTCCCGAAATCAACCCGGCCGAACGCATCCTCATGGGCCCCGGCCCGAGCGATGTCAGCGCCCGCGTCCTCGCCGCCCTGGCCAAACCCACTCTCGGCCACCTCGACCCCGAGTATCTGGCCATCATGGATGACACCCGGACCATGCTCCAATACGTCTTCCAGACCACCAATGAGCTCACCCTCGCCATGCCGGGCACCGGCAGCGCCGGGATGGAGACCTGCGTCGCCAACCTGATCGAGCCGGGCGATGAGGTGGTGATCGGGGTCTGCGGCTACTTCGGCGCCCGCATGGTCGAGATGGCCGAACGCCACGGCGCCATGGTCCACCGGGTCGAGGCGCCGTGGGGCGAGATCATCGATCCCGCGACGATCGCCGCAGCGCTCGCCGATCACCCGGCGACAAAGGTGGTGGGCGTGGTTCAGGCCGAGACTTCGACCGGCGCCCACCAGCCGCTGGAAGAGATCTCTCAACTGACGCACGCCGCGGGAGCGTTGCTGATGGTCGATGCCGTCACCTCGCTCGGGTGTGTCGAGCTTCGGCTCGACGACTGGGCCATCGATGCGTGCTACAGCTGCACCCAGAAGGGTCTCTCGTCCCCACCGGGTCTGGCGCCCGTGAGCTTCTCTCCGGCTGCGGCGGAGAAGATTCGGGGTCGCAAGAGCAAGGTCAGGAGCTGGTATCTCGATCTCTCCCTGGTTTCGCAGTACTGGAGTTCGGACCGGGTCTACCACCACACCGCGTCCAGCAATCTCGGTTACGCCCTCTACGAGGGGCTGCGAATGGTCGTCGAGGAGGGTCTCGAGGCGCGCCACGCCCGCCATCTCCTCCACCACCGCGCGCTTCGGGCCGGGCTCGAGGCGCTGGGTTTGAGCTACATCCCCAAGCACTCACTTCCCAACCTCAACGCGATCCACGTCGCCGAGGGCGCCGACGATGTCGTGATGCGCAAACGGCTGCTCAACGAGTACGGCATCGAGATCGGCGCCGGCCTCGGTCCTTTCAAGGGCAAGGCCTGGCGGATCGGCATCATGGGCAGCTCCTGCACCCAACGCAACGTCATCCTGGTGCTCGGGGCGCTGGAATCGATTCTCGGCGACATGGGCGTGTCGGTTCCGAAGGGCGCCGCCATCGCCGCGGCTTCCGAGGTCTTCGCCTCACATTGAATCAACCCTGTCACCCTGAGCACCGCCAGCGCCGCCGGAATGCGGCGCCTCGTGCATCGGAACGACAGGGGCCATGAAGGCCAATGTCGAGGATGCACCCTGAGTCGAGCGAAGCGAGTCGAAGGGATCGCCCGAAGCTTCAGATTGCCGTACGTTGTGGAGCATGAAGCACGGAGACGACGAATCCGAACCCGGAGGCTCAGGACCCTTCCGACTCGGACTCACTCGCGGACTCGTTCGCTCCCAAAGAACAAACCTCTCCCGTTTCGTTCACTCAGCTGAACGGTTATCGCTCCGGTGACGGATTGGTCGCAGGCCCTAAAGGACCTGCCTACAGAATATTGAGCGACACGAACTTCAAGAGCGCTACGGTAGGCGCATCCTTCAGGGTGCGCGACCAAACCGATACTGAGTACCCTCTAACACCGGCAGACCACTGATGTTCTTTCGAAGAGTAGACGCCGCCTGGCGGCGTGGCGGTGCTCAAGGCGACAGTGGGTCTGCCATCGGAAGCGGCGACATCCCGACACCACTGGACGCCGGCCCAACGGGACGCCGGCGCTTGACAGGGGCGCGGCCGGCCTACTGGAGATAGTCGAGCAGCGACTGTGCAGTCGCCGCATCGGGGCCGTCAGGCGCGAGCTCGAGATAGCGGGCGAGCGCCGCTTTCGCGCACGCGCTGTCGCCGAGCATGTTGCAGGTCAGCCCGAGTTGGAGTTGGGCTTCGGCAAGATCCGGCTCGCTTTCGATGATGATCTCGAGGAGTGATCGAGATCCCGCGAGTTCCTCGTTGTCGAAAAGCACCCGGGCGTGTTGCAGCATCTCGTTCGAGACGACCTCGGGGCTGGTATCGGCAAGTCGTCTGGCCGAAGGAATCAACCGCTGCATGTCACCGATCATGAGCTCGGCAAAATACGCCGTACTGATCGCGGTGATGTCGTCGGGCTTGAGCCGGACGAGGTTTTCCGCAGCGTCGGCGGCGGTGGCGTAGTCCTCGAGCTCCATGGCGATCGCCGCGGTGGCGTTGGCCGCCGCAATAAAGTCCGGATCGATCTCGGACGCCTGTTTGAACTTCTCGAGCGCCGCCGCTTTGTCTCCTGCTTCGAGGATCGCGACGCCTTCGTTGAAGACCGGGATGGCCTGCTCCCTTTGCTCGGTCAGATTCGCCAAGGCCAGAATGACATCGAGCGGGTTGAGTTCCTCCGATCCTGGAATGAACTCGACCGATCCCGGTTCAAAATCCTCTTTCGTGAACGTGAGCTTGTACAGCAGGTCGAAGTCGTCGAGCTTGATCGAAAACTGGCCGTTTTTCTTTGTCTCGGCCGAGATCGGTTTGTCGCTGCCCTCGGCGATCGCCGACACCTCGACATTGCGGAGCGGATTCCCGTTGATGTCCGTCACCGTTCCTTTGACCTCGACGGGACCACCGGCCATGGCATTTGCCGCGAGCAATCCGAGCGCGAGCGTTTCAACCATGAATATCCTTGCGGCAACCAGACCAGGTTTTTTGAGCACTCCAACCTCTTCCTCGCCGATCTCAACATCGACGGTCATCGGCGGCGAGTATGCCAGCCCCACCGCCCCCGCGCAACGCGGGCCCCGGTCCATCGGCACCACAGCACAGAATTTGCTATCGTCTCACCAACGAGGAGGAGTACCACATTGGCCACCAACGAGACCTTCCCCATGGACCTCTCACAATTCCGCCCACTGAGCCTCGACCCGCAGATGGAGTCCTTGACCGTCGAGCAGAAAATCCAACTCGCGGCCAATGTCCAGCTCTGCCGTGACGCCATCGTCTTCTTCACCGCCACCGGCGCGGCCCGCGGTGTCGGCGGCCACACCGGCGGCGCCTACGACATCGTCCCCGAGGTGCTCATCGCCGATGGGTTCATGCGCGCCGGAAAGGCCTACCACGCCTATTTCGACGAGGCCGGCCACCGGGTGGCGATCCAGTACCTCATGTCGGTACTCAACGGCCATCTTCCCGCCGAGGCCATCCTCCACTACCGCGAGGCCGGCGCCCACCTCCCCGGCCACCCCGAACTCGGCCACACTCCCGGAGTGACTTTCAGCTCGGGTCGGCTCGGCCACATGTGGCCGCACGTCAACGGCGTCGCCATGGCGAACCCCGACAAGGCGGTCTTCTGCTTCGGTTCCGACGGCGCCCAGCAGGAGGGCAACGACGCCGAGGCGGCCCGCATCGCCGTCGCCAACGCGCTCGAGGTCAAGCTCGTCATCGATGACAACGATGTCACCATCGCCGGTCACCCCAGCGACTACATCAAGGGATTCTCGGTGGCCAAGACCCTCGCCGGCCACGGTCTGACCATCCTCGAGGGCGACGGCGAGGACCTCGATGATCTCTTCGCCCGAATGGCGCTCGCCATGCGGACCCCGGGACCGGTGGCGGTGATCAACCACCGAGTCATGGCGCCGGGGATCCCCGGTGTCGAGGGATTGTGCAAGGCTCACGACGTGGTCTCGGTGGATGTCGCCAAGGAGTATCTCCAGGCGAAAGGCCACACCGACGCCATCGCCTATCTCGACGCCATCAAAAAGGACCCCAACCCGCACGTCTATCTCGGGGTCGGCGAGGAGAAGGCCTCCAACCGCAACCTCTTCGGCCACGCGGTCAACGAGATGCTCGCCACCATGGACGAGGCGACCCGCCCGTCCACCGTCAGAGTCATCGATTCTGATCTTGAAGGCTCGTGCGGTCTCGTCCACATTCGCAAGGCCCACCCCGAGGTCTACATCAGCTCGGGGATCATGGAGCGCTCCAACCTCGCCGCCGCCGCCGGTTTCGGGATGGCGCCCGGGAAACAGGGGATCTTCGGCACCTTCTCGCGCGTTTCTCGAGATGTGCGTCTCCGAGATCACCATGGCCCGGTTGAACAAGTGCAATCTTCTGTGCCACTTCTCCCACGCCGGGGTCGATGACATGGCCGACAACACCTGCCACTTCGGGCTCAACAACTTCTTCGCCGACAACGGCCTCGATGATGAAGACCCGCCGACCCGGCTCTACTTCCCCGCCGACGGGGCTCAGATGACGGCCTGCGTCAAGAGGATCTTCCACGATCCGGGGCTGCGCTTCGTCTTCTCGACCCGATCCAAGGTGCCGACGCTGCTCGACGAATCGGGTGACGTTCTGCACGGCGAGGGCTACGCCTTCGAGCCCGGCAAGGACGAGATCATCCGCGACGCATCGGCCGATGGCGGCTTTGTCGTCAGCTTCGGCGAGACCCTCTACCGCGCGCTCGACGCCGTCGAACGGCTCCGCGCCGACGGCATCGAGGTCGGGCTCATCAACAAACCCACTCTCAACGTGGTCGACGAGGACATCATGGCCAAGATCGGCGCGAGCCGTTTCGTGCTCGTGGCCGAGAGCCTCAACCGGCGCACCGGGCTCGGCAGCCGCTTCGGCACCTGGCTCCTCCAGCGCGGTTTCACCCCGAAGTACGACCACGTCGGCACCCACCGGGAGGGCTGCGGCGGGCTCTGGCAGCACATGGGGCACCAGGGGATCGACTCCGAGCAGCTCCAGGCGAAGATCCGGGAGATGGTGTAGGCGATCCGGGGGACACGGGGAGGGGTGCCAGGCACCTTTTCGCGGCGAAAAGCGAGCCAGGCACCCGTCCCGCGTTCTGTCAACAACACCCATAATCGGAGGAGGACAGCGTGAACATATCCAGGCAATTCGAGGGGAAGATCGCGATCGTCACCGGCAGCACCCAGGGGCTGGGGGAAGCGACCGCCCGGTTGTTTGCCGAGCGCGGCGCTGCGGGCATCGTCATCACCGGGCGAGACCAGGCACGAGGCGAGGCCGTCGCCGCCAGCCTCAACGACGCCTCCTGTCGGGCGATCTTCATTCGTGCGGACATGGCCAGCGTGGATGACTGCCGCGCGCTGGTGGCCGCAGCCGATGCAGGCGTTCGGCACGGTTCACGTGCTGGTCAACTCGGCCGGGGCCACCACCCGCGGGTCCATCCTGAACACGACCCCGGAGGTCTACGATCAGGTCATGGCCGTCAACGTGCGCGCGCCCTTCTTTTTGGTGCAGGAAACCGCCAAGATCATGGTCCGCGACGGTGTCGCCGGTTCCATGGTCAACATCGGCAGCGTCTCGGCGTACGGCGGCATGCCCTTCCTCTCGCCCTACTCGATCTCCAAAGGGGCCCTCGCCGTGTTGACCAAGAACGCCGCCTACGCGCTCATGCGCCACCGCATCCGGGTCAACGCGCTCAACATCGGCTGGATGGACACCCCCGGCGAGGACACGATCCAACGCACCGTCCACGGCAGCGACGAGAACTGGCTCGACGGCGGTGGAGGCGAGACAGCCGTTCGGGCGATTGCTCAAGGCGAGTGAGGTCGCCAAGGCCATCGCATTCCTGGCCTCCGACGAGTCGGGGATGATGACCGGCGCGGCCGTGGAGTTCGATCAGTCGGTCCAGGGCGCGGGTCCCCAGCCCATTCCGCCGGCGCTCGATGAGTGGGACGACCTCGGCTGGAATGTATAGGAGCTTGGATGAATCGCCTCGGGTTGCTTCTTCTCGCGTTCTCGATCACCGTCGCGTGCCAGCAAGGGCCGACCGACAGTCTTCAGATCGTCGCCGATGACTATCTCGACGGATGGGCGGACTTCTACCCCTCCCGGGCGCTGTCGGCAGGACTGACCGAGGCGGCGCCTCGGCTCGAGGACTTCGACCAGAACCGAGTCGAGGGCTGGCTGGCCTTCAACCAGCAGGCCCTCGGGCGGATGCAGGTTCTGGCCAAGTCCTCGACCCTCGATGAAGATCGACCGGCACCTCCTCGAGGCGCAGATCAACCGCGAACTCTTCACCAATGGGGAGAGGCGCGAGATCCACCGGACGGACCCCCAGACCTACTCCGAACTCATCAACCACGCCCTGACCGCGGTCCTCGTCAGGAGCAATCTCACTGCCGAGATGAAACTCGAAGCCGCCCTGCACCGGCTCGGGGGTCTCGAAAGCCTGTCCGCGACAGCGATGACCCAGCTGACGGACGGACGGCCCTCGGCCACCGCAGCATCGATCCGCGACATCCGTTCGACGGCGGCCTTCATCGAGGGCAATCTCGTATCGGCGCTCGGTGTCGGCGACGACAACCCACGACGCGAAGCTCTCTCGACGAGCTCCGTTCAGACCGCGTCTGCCCTCAACGAGCTCGCGGACTGGCTGGAGAGCGATCTGGAGCTCGGTCTGGGCGACGCCTATGGCGAAGACCTCTACGCCCGCAAACTCGCGCTGGCCTATGGCGGACATCTGACACCGGAAATCTTGGAACAGATCGCCATGGCCGAAATCGAGACGGTCAGGACGCTCATGGAAGACCTGGCCCGGGAGAATTGGGCCATCGATCCGTCAACCGATTTCAACGACCGCCATCGAGCCGATCATGGCGGAGATGGAGAGCCACCGCGCCTCGAATCAGAGCGAATTCCTCCAGGAGTTTCTCGATCTCATCGATCGCTCGAGGATCTTTCTCGACGAGACCGACCTCATTGATCTCCCGGAGCACGAGACCCTCTTCACCGCGCTTTCGCCCAGCCACTTCGCCGGTGCGGCGGTCGGCGGGGTCTACAGCGCCGGTCCCTTCGACCCCGAGGCCGAAACCCTATTCTATCTGCCGACCGTGCCGGACACCGCCCCCCAGGTGGTCAAAGACGGTTTCTACCGCTCCTTCAACAGCCACTTCAACACCATGATCATCACCCACGAGATTTATCCGGGGCACTACTTACAGCTCAAGGCCGCCGCCTCCAACCCGAGCCGGGTCCGATCGCTCTTCGCCGGCGACGACTTCACCGAGGGTTGGGCCTCTTTCTGTCGAGCAGATGACCCTGGACGCCGGCTGGGATGACGACCAACCGCTCACGCGGATGGCCCATCTGCGCAAACGCCTCGAAAACGCCGTCCGGGCCTATGTCAGCGTCCAGGTCCACTGCCGCGGCTGGAGCCAGGATCAACTCAGCGTCTTCGCCGTCGAAACCGGGCTCCTGCCGCCCCAGTTCGCCGAGAATCTCTGGCAGCGCGCGCTGCTCTCCCCGATCCAGCTGCCGTCCTACTTCATCGGGTTCAGGGTCTTCGACGACGTCTACCGCAAGGAGCAGGCGCGGCTCGGTGAGTCCTTCAGCACCAAGGCGTTCAACAACACCGTGATCGGCTCCGGCGGCATTCCCATGGAGATGGTCGCTGAGTATCTCGCGACCGAGCTCGGCCAGCAGTGAGGCTTCGGTCGTCGCTTCCGACCACAAGAGGTGATTGGCGGCACGTTCTGTCGCGTTGAGACAGGTTTCTGTCGCTTCCATCCATCGTATCCCTCGGATTGGCGCGTTATCTTGATCTCAGATTCGACGACCGAGGGAGGCAGAACGATGAAAATCAGGAAGCTCGACACAATGGTTGTTCTCCTTGCCGCCATGGTGCTCACGGTAGGCCACGCCAGGGCCGAGGTCATCGACGTGTATCCGTCTCAGGAAGCGCTGGTCATCATCGACGAGGATGGCTTCCCGGTCGATTTCCAGGCGATCGCCGGGGTGGGAGACAGCACCGACGGCAGGCACATCCGCGCCCTGACCACCTTCGATTTGTCGTTTCTTCCTCCCGGCGCCGTCGTTTCCTCGGCCGTGATCCACACCCGGGTCGAGCGCGGTCTACGGCGACCCGGCATCTTTGGGGCCCCTGATGGCCGCCCGGATCGCCGAGACCAGGGGGGCGCCGAGCATCGACATTCAGGCGCCGTGGGGGATGCTGACCGAGTTCATCGCTCCGGTTCCGGTCACCGGGACGATCGCCACGGGTTCCGATCTGACGGCTGACCTCACGGCTCAGTTCCAAGGGTCCTTCCCCTCCCCTGAGTGGAATCTCGACCCGGGACGAGCGGTCATCCGCTTTCAGTTCAGCGTTCAGAACAACGGCAGTGACATCGACGACTTCCTCTATCTCCAGCGAACCCGTCTCGAACTCGATATCGACCTTCCGGACCCGATCACCGAACGGCCCGTCGGTCGCCACCTCAAATACTGCATCCCGGTGGTGGCATCGCTGCCCGGAGCAGCCGGGACACGGTGGACCACCGAGATGCACATCACCGCACGGCACGACAGCTCGGTGTGGCTCTACTACACCGAAACCGAGACCGATGGCACCGCCGAATTTCAGGTCCGCCGCGTGGATCTCGGGATGTGGCAGACCGTCGGCTACGACGATGTCCTGCCCGATCTCTTCGGCGTCGAGGCAACCAAAGGCTGGATCGAGGTCTTTTCCACTGATCCGGAGATCGCGATCAATGCCCGGGTGGCGAACGTCGGCGGCGAGGGATCCTACGGCCAGACCGTTCCCGTGATCGACGAGTCGAAGATGCTCCGCAGCAGCGAGATTCGTTTTGGCGACAGCTACCGACGCCTGGCCAACCTGATCATGATGGACGCCGATAACCGGACCAACATCGGCCTCGTCAATCTCGGGCCGGATGAAGTCACGGTCGACATCACCGCCATCCCGCCCGATGGGCCGTTCATCGGGAGCATCACGGTCGCGCTGGGCCCGTTCGAACACCGCCAGATCGATCGCCTCGAAACCGTCATTCCCGACACCGCCGGCGCGGGCCTCATCTCGCTTTCGTTCGGGATCGACGCGGACGCGGCGCCGGTCTATCGCCAGGGGGTTGCGGTCTATCTGAGCCGGGTGGACAACACCACCGGTGATGCGGTCTTCATTCTGCCGTGAGCACCGTGAGCCTACGGCGCGACCCGGCCTGACGGCTGGCGCGGAGCCGCGGCCCGCTGAACGGCCCCGACGGCAACCAGCGCGAAGTCCTGCGCCGGCGCCGGGATGGCGTGGGGGTTGACCTCGATGGTCCAGACGCCCTTCTCGGCCCTGGGGAGAACCACCACTTCGACATTGTTCAGCCGGTCGGGATCACCGCCCGGAACCGAGACCCCGCCAAAGAAGCTGTTGCCCGGGAACGACCCACCGGGGCCGTCGACTCTGAGATCGAGATCGTTGACCAGGTTGATGGTGGCGAGCGACGACGACGGCGCATCGGTCCAGACCAGCACGACCTTCAGGGGGCTGGGTTCGAAGACCTCGAACTCGATCGTCACCGGTTCGTCGGCGGGCGAGGCAAAGCCGTCGCGGTGATCGTCCACCACGAGACGATGGCCGTCACCAGGGAAAGCGAGGGCCGTATCGAGCTGGATCAGACCCCAGCCCTGATCGCGGGACGGGATGGGCTCGCCCGGGCAGCCAATGGTGCTCAGATCCACCGCCGATGCGATGAGCACCGCCTTGACCAGGGCGGCCGTCGGTTCGAAGGCGTCGCTCGGCCGGGCGGAACCGCCAGGATAGAACCCATCGCTGAAGTACTGGCGCACAAGAGCGCCGAGCCCGGCCGCGGTGGGCGCCGCCATGGAAGTGCCCGACTTCGTGGCGTTGTCGCACGAAGGGTCCGGCACGACGTAATTCGTCGCCGCCGAAACCACCCAGGTCCCGGGCGCCAGGACATCGGGTTTGATCCGCCCGTCCCGGGTCCATCCCCGGGACGAGAACTCCACCGCGCAGGGCCCCGGGAAGTCGCCATGCAAGGTCGCCCCGACCGCGACCACGTTCTTTCCCGTCGCCGGCGAGATGACCGTGTCCCAGGCCGGGCCGGAGTTCCCGGCCGCGAAGAACACCAGGGTGTCCTTGGAGTTCCACATGAATCGATCGATATCGGCGGTGCGCTCGGTGTAACGCCCGAAGGGCAGGAAGTTCTCCTCATCGCCCCACGAGTTTGTGTGGATTCTCGCGCCTTGAGCCCGAGCCTGTTCGAGGACCGGCTCGAGGGGTTTGACCGGGCACCCGAGCCCCGGCAGATCGGCGCAGTCATCGGTCCATGCGCCTCCGTCCTGGATCACGAGCTTCGCCGCCGGCGCCATTCCATCGACGCCGTCGTAGGCGCCGTTGCCGTTCACATCACCGGCCGCGCTGCCGGCGACGTGGGTGCCGTGACCCTGGTCATCCCAGCTGCCGGGCTGCGGCGGCCAGTCCGCGTCCCAGTGGAAGTCCACCGCCAAGACCTTGCGGTGATCGAGATCGACCGTGGTCCCGACCGCCGCGTTGAGAGCGGGCAGACCCGCCACCGGGTCATCGAAGCGACACTCATCGATGTCGATTCCGGTGTCCATGATGCCGATCACCTGGCCCTCGCCGCGGAGACCGCGGTCGAAGACCGAAGTTCGGCCGGGTAGACCGGATTGGCAGCGCCAGACCGAGTCCGAGTTCAACAGTCGAACCGGCGCCTGCGGCTCGGCCCAGACGAGATCGGGCGTGCGATCGAGGAGTTCCACGACCTCGCGCATCCGCGACCGAAGAACCGAGAAACCGAACTGCGGCGCCGGACGGGCCGATTCGTCCAGCCAGCTCAGGTCCGCACCGATGCCCGCGAATCGTTCGGCCGTGGCCGAAACATCGCTCCCCGGCGCCAGGGCGGCGACCACGAACACCACGCCATCACTCGTGTCCTTTGTCGGCGCGCCGAGGGACCGGAGTTCCGCCCGGACGCCTTCGGCGGAACGCCACCCTCGGCTCGAGATCACACCGGGGGCGGCTGCGACGACGGCCGGATTGCCGGCGACCAGCCACCGGTGAGGAGCGAGGTGGGCGATCACCGTCGCCCCGGCCTCAACGAGCGCGCCACGAGTCACCGCGGCAGACTCGGGTCGACAGCTGATGACCGTGAGCGATGCTGAGACGTAACCCGTCGGCCGCGGTCGCGACGGCTGTTCCGCCTCGCCTGGATTGGGTGCCGCCATCAGCACGAGCGCCGCCACAGTCAAGAAGAGGAATCTCGCTGGTCTCGGTCTCGGGTCGGGTCGACGATTATCCACGAGGACCATGGTACGGCATCGGCGGGTGGAACCGGCCCTGTGTCAAAACCGTGTGAAAACGAGGCTGAGGCCGGGTGCGCCGCCGGCAGGTCGTATAATGGCAACGACTCTCGGGGAAGCGATCGGAAGGAACGGGTAAACCGGCAGATGGCCAATCCAGATCATGTCGCACAACTTCGCACCGGCCGGTGGAACGAGTGGCGGACGGCCAACCCGAGCCTGGCCCCGGACCTCATCGACGTCGATCTCTCGGGCATGGATCTGCGCGGCGTAGATTTCAGCAAGGCCCACCTCCGCGGCGCCAACCTATCAGGGTCGAACCTCGACCAGGCCGATTTCACCCGCGCGATCATCGAGGCCGCCAATGTCCGCGGCGCCAGCATGGTCGGGGCCCGGCTCGACCACGTCCGTTTCGAGTTTCTCGACATGACCGAAATCGACCTCAGCAACGCCTCGCTCCGAGAGGCGACCTTTCGCGGCACCAACCTCACCAAAGCGGTGCTGCGTCGCGCCGATCTCACGCGCGCCAACCTCGAAAGCGCCATCCTCGACAACGCGGACCTCTCCGGCGCCATCCTCGTCTCCGCCTCGCTTCGCGGCGCCCGCTTCGAGCGCTCGATCCTCCGCGGCATCGATGCCGAGACGGCGGTCATGGAGGGGGTCGAGTTCTCCGACCTGAGCATGGAGGGCGCCAACTTCCGCAAAGTGCAGGGCGACAACGCCCAGTTCAAGAACTCGCGTCTGGCCCGAGTCGATTTTCGCGGCGCTGCGCTGCGCAACACCAACTTTCACAGCTGCAGCCTCACCGAAGCTCTGTTCAACGATGCGCAGTGCGAGGGCGCGACTCTCGCGTACGCCGATCTCGAGAAGACCTCCTTCGTCAAGACCAACCTTTCCGGCGCCGACCTGCGGGGTTCGAGCCTGATCGGGGCGGTCTTCGATGGCTGCGATCTCCACAGCGCCAATCTCGCCGAGCTCGATTTCCGGTCGCCGAGCCTGGGCCGGGTTTCCTTCGCATCGGCCAATCTCAAGAAGGCGATCTTCACCCGCTGCGAACTCCGCACCGTCAACTTTCGTGACGCCAACCTCGAGCAGGCGGATTTTCGCCACGCCCACCTCGAAGGAGCCAACTTCCGCGGCGCCAAGCTCATCGACGCCACGTTCCGTCATGCGGATCTCAAACAGGCGGATCTCAGCGACTGCAGCGGCGGCGGCGCCGATCTGTCCGGCACCAGCCTGATTCTGGTTTCGGCGCCGCGGGCCAAGCTGACCGGCGCCGATCTGCGCTTTGCCGACGCGGTCGGCATCGACCTCGACAAGGCCGACCTGCGCTGGTCCGATCTTCGCAACGCGGACTTCACCAAGGCGAGCATCGCCACTGCGCGCCTGTGGGGCTGCAAGGTCAAGAGCACCAAGCTTCCGCCCAATATGGGTCACTGGACTGTGCTGCTCAAGATCAGCCAGGGCTTCCAGATGGTCAGCCGCCGGGCCGACAAGATGAAGGAGGCGCGGGAACGACGACGCATCCGCCAGGTCGCGGAACTCGTACGCGAGCGGGAGAAGGCTCGCAAGCGACGCGCGAGGTGAGACGGGGCCGCCTTCCGACCCAGTCTGCTCAGGATCACTCCCAGACCCGTTCGCGCCGTCGCCGCTTGCCTTGTTTTCGCCTCGACGGCGACCGCCCCCGTCCGTGTCCGTGCAGCCGAAGACACCGATCTCGACGGCCGGACCATCGTACGAATCGTCTTCGAGCGCTATGACATCTTCGACACCTCCGACCCCAAGACATCGACATGGCCCTACCGCGCCGCCAACGCGGTCCACATCCGATCGCGAGAAGCGGTTCATCCGATCAATGCTGCTCTTCGGCGAGGGCGATGCCTACAGCACCGCCGATGCCGCCGAGAGCGCCCGGCTGCTGCGCTCGCTCGGCATCATGAACCCCGTAGAGATCACCGCCCGCGAGATCGAAGGCGGCGTTGAGGTCACCGTGGAGACCCACGACCAGTGGAGCTTCCAGATCGGCGCCGACGCCGGCCTGTCGGGCAATCGCGGCACCTGGGGCGTCCAGATCCAGGAGGAGAACCTCGCCGGTTTGGGAAAGGAACTCAGCCTCGGGTTCGACTCGAATGTCGAGCGCGACAGTTGGAGCTACGGCTACATCGATCCGAACATCTTCGGCACCCGCTGGACCACCGAGTTGGTCTACCAGAATCGCACCGACGGGAATCTCAAGCGAATCCGGGTCCAGCGCCCGTTCTTTTCCCTCGACACGCAAACGAGGCTGGGGCGCGTGGTGGGAGGACGGAGGCGCTCACCGAACATCTCTATTCCGCCAACGAGTCGGTGGTCGAGGGGCGGCGAAACATCCGAGAGTCTTCGCGCCTGGTACGGGATCCTCCTCGGCAATCCCGGACGCATCACCCGGCGGCTCTCCCTCGGGTGGGACGCCCGACAGACGACCTATGACGACTGGCAGTGGATCGAGACTGGAGAGCCCTATCCCACCCCGCAAGCGCTCGATGTCTCGGGCGTTCGCGTCGGCTACGAGCAGATCGCGAACAACTACGAGGTCGCTTTACGGGTTCCGGGCCTGGTCCACCCAGGAGGACATCGGTCTCGGCCCCAACTTTTCAGCCGGAATCACGCTCTCGGCGCCCGCCCTCGGCGGCGACATGAACCAGGTCCTCTACGACGGTCTCTTCTCCATCGCCCGGCATCGCGGTTCGTGGCTCATGATGGGCGATGCCTGGCTCACCGGCCGTTTCGATGGCGATCAACCGGAAAACGTCGTCTTCGGAATCCAGCTCGCCGCCTCCCAGATCGGTCAACGGGGCTTTCAGTTCCGCGTCCTTTTCGAGGCCTCGCATGAACTCGAGCTCAACCGCCAGCTCACCCTCGGCGCAGATATCGGCCTGCGCGGCTGGGACCCGGACTACTTCGACGGCACCGGCCGCGCTCTGGTCAATGCTCAGTGGCGAACCATCGTGTTTCGCGATGTCCTCAACCTCTTTTCCGTCGGGGTCGTCGTCTTCGCCGATGCCGGCGAGACCTGGGATCCTCGGGTCGGGCCCGACACCGGTGGCGTCCGTGTCGATGCCGGCGCCGGGTTGCTCTTCGATCTGTCGCGCTATGCCTTGAGCAACGTGCTCAGAGTCGAGGTCGCCTGGCCCGATGATCGGTCGGGACCGGTGCTGACGCTCACCGGGTCGGCGCTTTTTTAGCCGACCATTCGCTCCGGCTACGCGATGAAAAGGCAGGCGGGCACCCGTTCCTCGTTCTGTGGTGGACACAACCCCTCGGTCAGGCTAGGGTGCAGGACTGCATGGACTGGAGACATCGATGAACGACAGCAGCGGCCTCAAGCCGACGACCCGCGACCGCGCCGCGATTCCGGATCGCTTCAAGTGGAACCTCGACGAGATCTTCGCCGACTGGGATACCTGGGAAGCGGGCCTCGGCGAGCTCGAGGGACTCATGGAACGCTACAAGGGCTTCGAAGGCACCCTGGCCGAGGGACCCGAGCGCATTCTGGCCGCCTCTCTCCTTTCCGACGAACTCGGCCAGCTTCTCTACAAGGTCTACCAATACCCGGGCCTGATGCGATCCGAGGACACCCGAAACAACGATGTCCAGGCTCGCCTCGAACGGGTCAAGATCGTCCTCGCCCGGTTCCGGCAGGCAACCGCCTGGTACCAGCCCGAGCTGTTGCGGATCCCAGAGGTCACGATGCAGGAGTGGCTCGACGCCACCCCCGCCCTTGCCCCCTACCGCTTCGGCATTGAAGAGTGCTACCGGCAACAGCGGCACGTTCTCGACGAGAAAGGCGAGCGCCTGCTCGCCTACTCTTCGAGCTTCAACTCGACGCCGGCCACGACCTACAGCATGATGGCCGACGCCGACGTCGACTTTCCCACCGTGACCCTCTCCACCGGCGAGGAGGTCGTCGCCAGCCATGCAAACTTCATGCAGGGCCTCTTTTCCCGACGCAACCAAGATGACCGTGAGACGCTCTTCAGGGGCCACTTCTCGGTCTACGACGCATTTCCCAACTCGTACGCCTCGATCTACAACGGCGTTCTCCAGCGCGACTGGTACCTCACCCAGGCGCGCCAATACAGCTCCTGCCTCGAGGCCGATCTCGACGAAGACAACATCCCCACTTCGGTTGTGGAAGGACTCATCACCACCGCCAAGAACGGCGCCGGTCCGCTGCAGCGCTATCACCGCCTCCGCCGCCGCGCACTCGGCCTCGATCGGTATCGCTACTTCGACGCGTACCTGCCGCTGGTCGATGTCGAGTGGACCCTTGCCTACGATCAGGTGCAACCGTTGATCGTGGAATCGGTGGCGGTTTATGGCGCCGACTATCAGGCGATGGTCGATCGCGCCTTCAATGATCGTTGGATCGACGTCTACGAGAGTGAGGGCAAACGATCCGGCGCCTTCTCGGCCGGGGTCTACGGCGTCCACCCCTACATGCTGCTCAACTACGCCGACACCATGAACGACGCCTTCACGGTGGCGCACGAGATGGGTCACACCATGCACACCGTGCTGTCAAACGAGGTCCAGCCCTTCGCGACCTCGTCGTATTCGATCTTTGTCGCCGAGGTCGCCTCCATGACCAATGAGGATTTCTTCCTCGACCTCCTGCTCGAGCGGGAGACCGACCCGCTGCGACGGATCGCGCTGCTCCAGCACGCCATCGACGACATCGCCGCGGGTTTCTATCGCCAGGCCATGTTCGCCGATTTCGAGCTCCAGGCCCACCGCGAGGTCGAGGCCGGCAAACCCATCACGGCGGAGGTTTTGCAACGCCTCTATCTCGGCATTCTCGCCGAGTTCTTCGGCACGACCCTCGACGACCAGGAGTGGTATCGCAACACCTGGGCGCGGATCCCGCACTTCTTCGGCTCACCCTTCTACGTCTTCCAGTACGCCACCTCGAAGGCGGCGGCCAGCCTGGTCCAGAAGCGGATGACCGAGGGCGACGAGGCGGACCGCCGGGCGGCGGTCGCAAACTATCTCGAACTCCTCCGATCCGGCGGTTCGGACCACCCCATCGCCCTGATGCAGAAGGCGGGAGTCGATTTCGACACCTCCGAACCGGTGGACGCGCTCGTCGCCACCATGGAGCGACTCGTCGGCGAACTCGAGCGGGAGCTCGACACTCTCAATTCTTAATTCTTAATTCTCAATTCTTAATTACCATCGCACAGCCTCCAGAAACGGCTGCGATGCAATTCAAAATTAAAAATTGAAAATTTAGAATTTTGCGACGTCGAATCTACGTTTCGCTCTCCTGAGCAGGTTGGTGCTTCCGGCTGCCCTCATAGAGCTCGTACTTGAGCAGGCGGCACTCGATGGGGCCGTTGAAGAGCGGGATCCGGCGTTTGGCCTTGAGACCGATCTGGTTGGCGAGCTCGCGGTTGCCGACCAGCAGCCAGGCGGTGGCGCCGTGGGCGTGTTGCTTCAGCCGATCACCGAAGTTCTTGTAGAAATTGCCCAACCGGTCGACATCGCCGACTCGCTTGCCATAGGGCGGGTTGGCAACGATGACGCCACCCTCGGACCACGGCAACTCGAGATCGAGGGCATCGCACCGTTCCACCTCGACCCAACGGTCCATCCACGCCGCCTTGAGGTTGCGTCGGGTCGCCTGGACCGCTCGTTCATCACGGTCGCGGGCGACAATGGGCGCCGGCGCGTCGCGGTGGTCGTGTTTTGCCGCTCGCGTGACCTCCTGGAAGAGTTGCTGGTCGTGCATGGCCCACCGCTGGAATGCGAACTCGCGCCGGAGGCCGGGAGGCGTCCTGGTGGCGATCATTGCCGCCTCGACGGCGAAGGTCCCGGTGCCGCAGAGCGGATCGAGCAGCGGTTGGGAACCGTCGTAACCCGCCAGCAGGAGGACCCCGGCAGCCAGGGTCTCGGCGAGCGGAGCGGGGCCGCCTCGCGGCCGATACCCGCGGTGGGACAGCTGCTCGCCGGTGCTGTCGAGGCTGAGAGTCGTCACGCCGTCCGAGAGGTGAAGGTGGAGGCGCATGTCGGGCTCGGAGCGGTCCACCGACGGTCGCCACCCCTGGCGGCTGCGAATCGTGTCGACCACCGCATCCTTGAATACCTGGGCGGCGAAGTTGGTGTTTTGGAAGACGTGTGATCTCCCGGCCACATCGATGCCGATGGTCTGTCCCCGTTGGACGATCTTCTGCCAGGGCACCGTTGCCGCGAGATCGTAGAGATCGTCTTTTCCCTTGACCTGGCCCCGGGCCACCGGGATCACAACCCGAGCAGCCGTGCGAAGCCGGAGATTGGCCTCGTAGACCGCTCGCAGACCACCGGTGAAACCGACGAATCCCCGACCCGCCGCGACGCCCTTGACGTCGAGCGCACGCAGCTCGTCGGCGAGCACCTCTTCGAGACCGCGGCTGCAGGTGGCCACGAGTGGCTGCGGAGGCGACTTCGCGTCGATCATTCGTGCACGCTACACCGCTCGCCATCGGGGAGCAACCGCGAGACGCTAGTTTTTCTCGATGAACTCGATGGCATAGCCGTCGGGATCCTTGGCGAAGGCGATGACCGTGGTCCCGTGCTTCATCGGCCCTGGCTCCCGGGTCACCTCGCCGCCGTACTCGCGGACGCGGTCGCAGGCGCCAACGATGTCGTCGGTGCCGAGCGCGATGTGGCCGAAGCCGTTGCCGAGGTCATAGCTCGAGGTGTCCCAGTTGTGGGTCAGCTCGATGACCGCGGAGGACGCCTCGTCGCCATAGCCGAGAAATGCGAGAGTGAACTTGCCCTCGGGATAGTCGTGCCGGCGCATCAGCGTCATCCCCAGCGCTTCGGTGTAAAACGCAATCGACTTCTCGAGATCGCCGACCCTGATCATGGTATGCAGCACTCGCATGGCTCTCGTTCCTTTCAGGACTATGACAATTTTTAATTCTTAATTTTTAATTCTTAATTATTCATCGCAGCCGTTTCTGGAGGCCGCGCGATGGATAATTAAAAATTGAGAATTCAAAATTAAGAATTAGTAGTCCGACGTCATGATAAAGACCGGTGCGCCCTCGAAGCGCTCGTACGTTGGCCGCAACCGCTCCTTGTTGTAGAACTTCTTGACATCGACGGTTTTCTTGCGGCTCGTGACCACCTCGATGGGAACGTTGTCGTAGCGGCCGTTGCGGATGTTGACCAACCGGCCCGAGGTGCCCTGGAGGATGAGGTCCATGGCGAGATTGCCGAAGGCCATGGGCACGATCGAATCCATGGCGTCGGGGTCTCCGCAGCGGACGAGATATCCGAGCCGCTGGTTGATCACGTCGACCCGGTGACCATTGTTGTAGTTGGGCGAGATCTCTTTGAGGGCCCGGGCCACGCGGTCGCCGACCCCACCGAGTTTCTTGTGGCCGAACATGTCGGTTTCCTGGTCTTCGAAGACCATTTCGTCGGCGCCGGTGAAGGTTGCACCTTCGGAGACGAGCACCACGCTGTATTTCGACGGGTTCTTGTCGCGGTCGAAGGTGAGCAACTCGCAGAGATTATCGATATCGAACGGGTGTTCCGGGATGACGCAGCGGTTGGCGGCGCCGGCCAGGGTCGGCAGCAGGGCGGTGAACCCCGCGTAGCGGCCGAAGACCTCGAGGACGAGGAAGCGCTCATGGCTTCCCGCCGAGGTTCGCAGAGCGTGGGTCATGGCGATGGTCCGCGTGACACAGGTGGAGAACCCGATGCAGTAGTCGGTGCCCGGGACATCGTTGTCCATGGTCTTGGGAATGGCGATGACCGGCACCCCCTTACTGTGGAGGTGGACACCGTAGGACAGCGTGTCATCGCCGCCGATGGGGATGAGGATGTCGATGTCGAGGTGTTCGAGGTTGGCGAGCACCTCTTTTGTCAGATCGTTTGCCTCATCGGTGTAGGCCTCCCGAAGATGGACTGGAACCGAGGTCGGCGGGACGTGGCTCGGGCGGGTCCGCGACGTGTGGAGGAAGGTGCCGCCGGTGCGACCGACCTTGTTGACCACATTTTCGGTGAGATCCACGACCAGATCGGTCGAGGTCTCCTCGTCACGGTTGAGTTCGATGAGCCCGGCCCAACCGCGGCGGATTCCCAGCACCCGATACCCCTCACGCAGGGCGCGGACGGTGACCCCGCGGATCGCCGGGTTGAGACCGGGGACATCACCGCCTCCGGTCAGGATCCCAATGGTGCCCTTGTGCTTCTTCACGTTCGCCATGCAAACCCCACTTCCTAATTCTCAATTCTCAATTCTTAATTCTTAATTTCATCGCAGCATAATCCGGGACGTCATGCGATAGAAAATTGAGAATTCAAAATTAAGAATTCAAAATAAAAATTCTCAGCTTCTCATTCAACCAGTTCAACTCGCCATTTGATTTCCTGACCAGCGCGCAGCGGAACGACCACATCATCACCGAAAGGGTAGCCCGCAGGCGCCGACCACGGGTCTTCGACCAAGCGGACCTGGCGCCGGTTGCGCGGCAGACCGTAGAAATCAGCGCCGTGGAAGGAGGCAAAGGCCTCCAGACGTTCCAAAGCCCCGGCACCCTCGAAGGCCTCGGCATACAGAGCCAGCGCGGCGTGAGCCGTGAAACAACCCGCGCAGCCGCATTGACTCTCCTTCATCGACCGCCCGTGAGGCGCGCTGTCGGTGCCGAGAAAGAAACGCGGATCGCCGCCGGTCGCGGCGGCCAACCAGCGCCCGGCGGTGGATCTCTCGTTTGAGCACCGGCAGGCAGTAGTGGTGGGGTTTCACTCCCCCGACCAGAAGATCGTTGCGGTTGAGCAACAGGTGCTGCGGCGTGATGGTCGCACCGATTCGAGGCGGCGACGATTGGACGAAGTCCACGGCGTCTTTGGTGGTGACATGCTCGAAGACGACCTTGAGACCCGGGCTGCGACGAATCAGCGGCTCGAGAACGGAGTCGATAAAGGCCTTCTCTCGATCGAAGATGTCGACGCCGGGATCGGTGAGCTCGCCGTGGACCGAGAGGACCATCCCGCGCTCTGCCATCGCTTCGATGGTGGCCGCGATGCGGTCGATGTCGGTCACCCCGGCGTCGGAGTTGGTCGTCGCGCCGGCCGGGTAGAGTTTGAAGGCGACGATCCCGGCCTCGCCCGCGCGCCGCACCTCTTCGGGTGGAGTGAGATCGGTGAGGTAGAGCGTCATGAGCGGCGTGAACCCGCTCGCCGCCGGCAGCGCGTCGAGGATCCTCCGGCGATAGGCCATCGCCGCCTCGGTGGTGGTCACCGGCGGACTCAGATTGGGCATCACCACCGCACGGCCGAAGACGGCGGCGGTGGCGCCGACCACATCCGCCATGGCGACACCGTCGCGCAGGTGAAGATGCCAGTCGTCGGGCTGGGTGAGGGTGAGGTTCATGCTCAGACTCCGCGCCCATGATCGCATGGATGCTGACTGCTGGATGCTGGATCGGCACATCGCACCATCGCAGGGTTCATCGCGGCGTCGCAAACACGAAGACGCGAAGACGCGAAGGGGTCACAGAGTCATCGCAATGGAGAGTGGGGCGACCGTGCCGGATGCTGTCGCTGCCGCTACGTCGGACGTGGACTCAGGTGATTGTAGCGCCCACCTCCAGGTGGGCGTCGGTGCCCCCCGAGAAGGGCCATGACGCCGATCTCGAGATCGGCGCTACAAGACCCAGCGACTCTGGGTTGAATCGTCAGCTGGTTGGGTACAGCAGCCGCCAGGTCAAGGCCCGGACTTCGTCGAAGAGGCCAATTGCGTTTCCGGCTTGTGAGCGGTCAACGGCGCAAGCATGTGCAAGCAAGCGCAGGTGGCAGTCGACCTCTTTCGCAGAGGCATATGCAATCCGCCAGTGGTGGATTCTATCTCTCCCAAACCGCCGATGCCGCTCTGCAAGGTTTGCGGCCACCGAGGACGCTGATCGGACTACTTGATCCGCGATCGCCCTGAGGGGAGCAGGCACTCGCTTCACCAGAGCGATCGCTGCAGCCGCTGCATCGATGGCCTTCTCGGTGGCGATGAGGTTCGATTTCGGGAGCGCGTTGTTCATGGTCACCTCCAGGTCGTTCACGCTCCCCCCCACAGTCGATGTGAAGTCCGATTTCAAGGGTCGCCTCCGAGGCGATTCGTCATGCCCTTGAAATCGGACTTCACATCGACTACATGCCCTCAAGGACGACCCGGAGGTGACCATGAACATCGGGTCCAGGAGGGCGTACCGGTCGCTGAAGGCTCAAGGCTGAAGGCTGGTCGCTGATCACTGTCGCTGTCGCTGTCGACTGCCGCTGATTGCTGCCGGCTGTCGCTGTCGACTGCCCCTGCCCCTGCCCCTGAATCCCGATCCACCGCGCCGCGAATCGGCTAAGGTGGTAGCGGGAGGCATCTGTGACCACCCCCGATCAACTTCGACACATCGTGGAGTTTCTTGAGAACCGCATTCACCTGGTCGTCGAGGGCGAGGGCACCATCGCCTTTTCTCCGCCCACCGCCGAGGAGATGGCGGCCGCCGGTCTCGATCGAACGACCGCGACTCGCCTGACCTCAACTTCCTGGTGGCCCGAAATGGTTGACGATATTATTGAGACTCCGGAGTTCGCCGAGCCGGAAGCGAGCCCGGAGGTGGTGCTCGGCTACGCCAGAGACGTGATTCGGGAGTACATTGGCAAACGATTCTCGCTCGACGAGTGAATCGAGGCGGTTGGGCTAGAATTCTGGGGAGCAGGAAAGGCGAAGCCATCCATGTCGAAAAAGGCCCTGGTCGAAAAACTCGCAAAGGCGAATCGAGACGTCAAGAAACTCAGTGAGTTTTTTGCCGCCAGGAAGGGGTGGCTGCTCGCGCCCGATGCAGGCGAGTCGGCGCGAGATCTCATCCACGCCGCGTCCACCATCGACGAGCGCCTCAAAGCTCTGATCGAAAAGAGTGGCTCTCAACCGACCATACTCAACCACCCGGAGGTGATCCTCCTGCCCGTGGGAACGCTCGACCACGGTCGGTTGCAGCGCTTCGCGACCTTCCTGCGAGACCTCGACACCTGGTTCGCAGCCCAGACCTTTGGCGGGGAGTCTCCCGAGGACATCGCCGAGTTTCAGAAGATGGAGGGCAATCTGGCCTTCATCATCGACCTGGTCGAATCCCTATCCGCCATCCCGGAACCACCGGCCACCGCGGAATCCGACACCGATGGCGCGACTCCGGCGGCGGCCCCCGCCGGCAACACCATCGCGACCATTCCCGAGGGCGCACCGTTCCAGCTTGTGCTCGACGACACCGATGAGACACCCCTCGTACAGAAATTCCGGGACATCAAGGAACTGACCGCTGACTGCCAGAAAGCGGTGGATGACTTCCTGGCCGCATGGGGCATCGAGTTGAGCTATTACAACCGCAAAAAACTCCTCGAGCGAACGCTGCGCTGGATCTCCTCGGCCCCCGAGGGTCATGTTCTGGTGATGAAGATGAAGACCGCGGAAGAACCATTCGAACCGTACCCGAGCTATATCTCGCGCGATGTTCTCGCCGGCAAACCGCCAAGGCAGGATCCCTGGTAATGGCGCCCTGGGCATTCCCACTCCTCTGAGGAAGAAAATGCAACGTCCGACTTCTCCCGTCGCTGCACTGATCACCCGGTTGATCCCGGGTATCCGCTACCCGTGGCTCTTCGCAATCCTCGCCGGACTCTTGGCCATCGATCTGGTCGTTCCGGACCCGGTTCCGTTTCTCGACGAAACCGTACTCGCGGTGCTCACATTCCTCGCCGCATCGTGGCGAATCCGCAGCCGGGAAAGCGATAACCCACCGCCGCGAGACGTCACGCCACGCGACGAGTTCGACTGAGAGCGGGTCAGTCCCAGACGATTTCGGGTGCGGAAACTCTAAAACCGACGTCTGCTGCGGCCGGATTGACCTGGAACGAGAGTTCGAACCAGCCCGCGTGATCGGCGAGGAAGTGGCGGAAGCGGCCCTTGGCTTTCTTTTTCGCGTCCAACGTCTTGCGACACATATAGTCGACTCCGTGGCGGCTGGCGACTCGAGCCAGCACCAGATCACAGCGCGCACCGGCCCGGCGTTTGCCGAAGCGGTACTCGAGCTTGACCCACGATCCGGCATCGGGCGCGCGGAATCGAATGACCAGGTTACCGGGAACGCGAACCTCGAACCGACCCTCGGCAACCTCAACCAGAACCGTGCCATCGGGAGCGACCGCACGGGCGCCATCGGAGACGCCCACAGCAATCCCCTGGATCTCTGGCCCAGCGCCGTTCGCCGGCGTGAAGACCACCTCCAGGCCGTCCTCCTCGATGAGGTTGCGGTAGTTTCCGTAAAGAACGATCACCACCGCGTCGGCCAGAACCATCATCGCGAAGAGCGAAAAGACCACCGCCGGAAGCCACCGGCTGCGGCGCGGCTCGGGCCTCGGGGATTCGCCGGTCATGGCCCCGCCAACGATTCCAAGAGCCCGGACACCCGGCAACCACAGGCCGCGCCGGCCGCGTCCAACCGCTCCAAGGCGACCTCGGCCGCTTCCATGGCCCCGGGATCATCCCAGGTTTCGAGCATTGCCACGAGCCGGAGCCACCGCACCAACTCATCGAAGGCCTCGGCCCGATACCAGAGCACCCCGTCCCAGCGGTTGACGCCGAGATGGGTTCTGCCCGGATCATGCGCCACCAGCTCCGCCACGACCGGAGCGAGATCGACGATCTCGTCATCGTCGGTCGCCCACCAGCCTTGGACGGCGAGGAGCAGTCGAATCGTGTCCACCACCTTGCGCGCTTCGGTCGATTCGAGGCCGAGTCCGCACAGCTGCCGTTCGATGACCCGGCCGAACAGCCACTCGTCGAACCAGTCGATCACGGGCAGCCGCGGATCCCTCCGATCCACGACCTCCCCGAGGCGGCGGATGAGCAACCATGCAAACACGCTCGCCCACCAGCCCTGGTCGAGCGGCGCTCCCTGGGCTGCATCAACGACGCCAGGAAGAAGCAGCGCCCGTTCGAGATCTCGGCGGAGCGCGAGGACGGTATCGCCCGGGTCGCTCCGCACACCCTCCCGAGCCGCCACCGCCGCCAGCAGATCGACGAAAAGCGGCAGCATCTCACCCACCGTCATCTCCCCGTCGGCGGCTGCCGCCGGGTCGGAAAGGCAGGTGGAGAGAGCCTTCAGGTTTTCAGCCGCCACCAGTTGCGAGAGCGGTTCAAGAACATCGCGGTGGTCGAGTTCGGCGAGCGCGAGGTCGATGCTGTCGACTCCGCGGCCCGCGAGCTCGGTTTCCAGCATCCGCAACCGACCGTCATCATCGTCCGCGAGCTCCCGGAAATCGAGAAAGACGTGACAGCGGTAGGCATCGAGCTCGACGTAGAGCCCGTCCTCTGCCAACCCACGACAGGGGCGCAGGTACTCGTTGCCATCCACGACATCCTTGAACGCCAGATAGCGTCCATCACCGCCCGCGACTCCGAGGCCCTGCGCCAGGCTGAAGCGCTCGAGGCGCTCCGACCCATCGGCCTCGCGCACGAGTTTGGCCGTCGAGCGACGCAGCCAGCCGCGGGTGTCGGCGAAGGTGTTGTGGAAGATCACCAGGCTGCGCTGGCCACCGACCTCGTTGGAATAGGCAAAGACGTTCTCGTTGACGCGGCCCTGATCGTCGGCAAAATCATAGAGCAGGAATCGATCGACCTCGGCGAAACTCCCCCGCCGGTGGAGCAGCGGGAAGAGTTGGCGCTCGTGCCGGCGAATCAGGTTCTCGTCGGGTTCTTCGACCCACCGCGGCCGACGGAACTCCATGCCGTACTTTTCCGCAAAGCCCTCGACCTGGCCATGGCCGAACATGGGCAGACCCGGAAGCGTCGCCATCAGGGTCGCCACACCGAAGTACTTGCCATCGGCGCCGAACTGATCGATCGCGGTCCGCTCATCCGGATTGGACATGAAGTTGACATACCGCTTGAGAATCTGTGGATCAAACTCGAGGGTGCTCTTGATGAGCATCCGATAGTCGGCGTTTCGTTCGTCGCACAGCATATTCATGAAGGCCGAGTTGTAGACCCTGTGCATGCCGAGGGTGCGGACGAAATATCCCTCGAGCAGCCAGAAGGCCTCGGCAAGCAGAAGCGTGTCCGGAGCTTCGGCGGCGACCCGGTCCACCACCTCGCGCCAGAACTCCTCGGGCATCGCTCGGTCGAAGGCGGCGCGGGTCATGCCGTGCTCGGCGCGGGACGGAATATCGCCCCCCGTTCCGGGCGCCGGGAACCAGAGCCGGTGGTAGTGCTGCTTGGCCAGGGTCATGGCGGCGTCGAAGCGGATGATGGGCGAGCGCCGCGCGACATGGAGAATGGTCTGGATCACCGCTTCGCGGACCTCGGCGAGGCGGTAGTCGAGCTGGGCGGTGTCGTTCCACGGCATGGTGGTGCCGTCATTGCCGTGGTAGATGAACCGCGCATCGCCGGTCCAGTGGTCGACCCGCTTGAAGACCACGGCGGCGTCGCTGCGGTCCCAGTATCGGTCCTCGAGGTAGATCCCGACCCGCTCGTCGTCCGAGAGATCCGGGCCGTTGAAGGTGTACGCCGGGAAGGGCGGCTGATCGAGCCCGATGAACCAGTCCGGGTGTTCGACGACCCACCGCGAGTCGATCCCCATGTGGTTCGGGACCATGTCCGTTGAGAGCCGGATACCGCGCTCCCAGGCCCGGGTCTTGAGGTTGTCGTAGGCGGCCTCGCCGCCGAGATCGCCGGCGATGGCGTAGTCGGCGAGGGAGTAGGCCGAGGCCACCGCCTCGGTGTCGCCCATCATCCGCTTGATGCGTTCCGACGCCCGGCTCCGCTGCCAGACCCCGATGAGCCAGAGCCCGGTGAACCCCCAGCCGGCGAGCCGGTCGAGTTCATCATCGGGAATCAAATCGAGCGTCGTGATCGCGCGTCCGTATCGCTTGGAAAGCTGGTCGAGCCAGACGTGGACGTTCTTGGCGAGCAGAACCAACCGGGGCATCCAATCCCGGTCCGCCGAATAGCGCTCCGGCGCGTCGCCGAGATCGGCGTAATCGGGCGGCTCGACCGGTCCCGGGCCGAAACCGAAGAACGGCTTCGACTCCTCGGCGACGAAGTCGAGGCTCGAGAGCACACGTAGGATCACGTCACCGAGATACTCGACCCACACCGCACGGATGTAGGCGAGCTGGCCCTCGAGGCTCGTCGGCGCCGCCCGCCTGGGGGCGATCAGAAGATCGAGAAGGGTCTGCCCGCCCTCGTCGAGACCGGGTCTGCCGGCGAACGCCGCCTCGATCTTCTCGACACAGCTCGAGTAGGCGGTTTCGCGCTGCAACCGGCTGTCATCGAAAAGTTCGCGAAACGGCGCGAAAGCGGGGTTGGTGTTGGCGAGGCGCAGGATCGTCAGCTCCTCGATCGCGATCTCGCGGTTGGAAGTGCCGCCGGTCGCCCCCGCGAGGTAATCGTCGGCGCTGATTTCTCCACGATAAACCGCCAGTGGCGGGAACTCGTCGACAAAGGTCGCCAGAACCTCGGAGACCACCTCCAGCACCGAGATCGCTCTCGAGCTCCGCCAGGGTCTCAGCGATCACTCTCGGCCGCACCCGCTCGCGGTAGCGCGCGAGGATGACGTGGAGCATCTCGTCGATGAGTCCCATGGCGTTGATCTGACTCGCCTGGACCGCCTGGTCGGGATGGGCGCTGAGATCCCGTTGCTCGTTCATCCGATCGGCGAAGAGCCGCGCCGCCCGAAAATCGGCGAAAACGACGTTTCCGGTCGAGCCGAAGAGACCGAGATCAAAGCCGTATCGTTCGCGCGCCCGTCGTGAGACGTGAAACTCGCAGCGGGGCGCCGGCCGGGAAGTGTTGCAGTTCATTCGGTCAGGATGATACCCCGGAAAAAGGCGCGACGGGGCTTGGGGGGCGAAGTCAGAAGGTTAGGAAGTTAGAAGGTGAGCACTCGCTTCGCTCGCTGGTCAGGGGGTCGGTGCTCCCGTCGGTCGCTGATTGGCGGTGGCTGCTCACAGCTCAGCCTCTTGCAAAATTCAATACCGCTACAAGGGCGGGTATAAAACCCGCCCCTACGATTTTGTGGAAACTACCGTAGGGGAGGGTTTTACACCCTCCCCACCAAGACAGCTGAGGGTTCAACTGACCAACCGGCACGGTATTTTTGCAAGAGGCTCATCTATTGACTCCATCGCACATGCTCGGGAGATGCAACGCCGAGTCCTGCGGTGGGGCTGACGGCTCAGTCTCCTGCAAGAATCCAAGACCTGCCATTCTCAGCACCGCCAGGCCGCGGGGCGGCGCCTACTCATGGAAAGAACAAGGGATCGGTCTGGCAAGCCGGTGGCGCGCGAATTTGAAACACAAAGGACACAAGGGGCCACGAAGCTAGAGAGAGTTTGAGGAGGACGAGACCACACCTACCCTCGGGGGACCCTTCGACTCACTCGTCGAACTCGTTCGCTCAGGGTGACATCCCGGGGTGATTCTGTTTCCGTTAAAACTCTTTTATGTTGCAGGCGGCCCAGCATCCAACGCTTTAACCTTCTAACTTCCTCACAGCGAGCGAAGCGAGCGCTCACCTCCTCACTCGTTACTCCTCACCCGTCCTCACTTCAAACGTCACCGGACAATGATCCGAGACATCGAAGAAGGTCCCATCCTCTTCTCCAGACCGGGAAACGAGGTCGCCGCAGTGGAACCGCTCGCAATGCAGCCATGACCGCGCCGGGGAGGCGGCATCCAGACCGCCGAGATAGACGAGATCGAGCAGCGACGCCTGATGGACCCCATCGGGGGCGCCCGGGCCCTCCCAGTACTGGGTACACCCGGTGACGTTGACAAGGCGCTCGAGACCGGCATCGGCGAGGATGGCGTCGATCCGGCGAAGCTCCTCGACCGGCGCCACCTCGCGTCCTCCCATGGTGTTGAAGTCACCCTGAACGATCAGATCCGGATCGCCGGATGCCTCGACCCAGCTCTCGATCCAGTTTGCCAAAAACCGTACCTGGTCGAGGCGATGTTGGAGATCGTCGATCCCCGAGTCGAGATGGACCTCGACCACCGTGAAGTCGAGTTCGGGCGTGGTCTTCGATCTCAGGCGAACCGCGAGGCCGGGTCGCAACCCCGGTTTGACGACGATCTCGTGGATCTCGATGGGTCCCTCCACCAACTCGAAGGCATCGCCGTCCCAGGCCACCGCGAGGTGCTGGCCGCCCTGACCGCCACCCCGGGAAAAGAGAATCCGCATCGGGCGGCCGCCACCGGCGCGGCGGAGGATCGGCGGGAACCTCCGGGTGTCGCAGACCTCGACAAAACCCATGACCTGGGCCGCGAGCCCGGCGAGCACGTCCTCGAGATCGCAGATATTCGTCCGCCGGCTGAAGCCGAGCTCCGCCGTCTGCGGCCGCTCATCGAGGGGGAAGTTGCGCAGGTTGAGGTGGGCAAACCGAACCGTTCCGGCAGCCGGCGGGCCCGGTGGCAGCTCGGCGGCGGTGACGCCCGGACCGGCAAAACCGACGCACCGCATTTTCACCCGCAGGCTGACGGCCAGCGCCGCGACTGAGAGGACCACCACAACCACGATCGCCACGAACAGTTTGGTCCGCTTCATGTCCGCAGTGTGGCGCACGAGAGCCCACCTGGCAAGCGGGCCGTGAGTTAGAATATCGTTACCGAGTCACGATTGAGACGCGTCCTCGAAACCAACGACTCTCCCGAAAGCCGGCTGCGCGGCGGGGCGGCCCCCGGGGGGTGATTTCTTTTACGCTCAAGTTTTCTCAATTGAGTTGACATCAAACCGATTCCAGTTCATGCTCCGATGGTCATGAAATTGTCACGGCATCTCTGTCGGGCGTTCATAGAACTCCCCAGGGCAACCACCACAGCCGCTCCCGCCGGTCGATCGCCGGCCCGCACCCACTCGGGCTGCCCGCACACACAGGAATTTCTAAGGCGCCGCTGACCCGGCGACGTCGGTCATCGAAAGGCTCCGCTTCGGAGCAAGGAGGCAGGAAAATGATCTCGATCACGAGAAGCGTGTTGGTGCTCGCGACCGCAGGAGCGGCCATCGTGCCCATGGCGACCCGGACCATCGGCGGCCGCGCCACCCCGGGGGGCGATGTCGATCCCCACCAGATCTACACCAAGAGCCAGGCCGAGTACTACCTCACCGCCGATGAGCTGAAGTACATCAGACCCGGCCTCAACATCGAGGTCGAGAGCATCGACATCCCCGCCGACCGCCATCCCGTGGTCGAACTGAGCTTCACCGACGATCTCGGACAGCCCCTCGACCGGTCGGGCGTTCTTACGCCGGGGCCGATCAGCACGAGTTTCATTCTGTCGTGGTACAACGACGGTCTGCGTGACTACGTCGCCTACACCACCCGCCCCCAGACCAGTCCGATCACCGGCGACACCGCGATTCAGGCCTCGACCGACTCGGGCGGCAGCTACGAGGATCTCGCGATCGGACGGGCGCGTTACACCTTCGGCACCGAGCTGCCGGAAGGCTACGACATGTCGGTCACCCATACCCTCGGCATCTACGCGAGCCGCAACCTCACCGAAACGGAGATGGAAACAACCCAGTACGACAACGTCGAGGTCGACTTCGTGCCCGACGGCAGCGCCGTCACGGACACCTGGCAGGGAATGCTCGACACCACCTGCAACAGCTGCCACGAGCAGCTCGCCCTACACGGCGGCAGCCGGCGCGACGTCAAGCTCTGCATGCTCTGCCACAACAAGCAGACCTGGGACCCCGACACCGGCAACACCGTCGACATGAAGGTGATGATCCACAAGATCCACACCGGCGCCAATCTGCCCAGCGTGCAGGCCGGGATCCCCTATCAGATCATCGGCTACCAGGGATCGGTGCACGACTACTCAGAGGTGCTGTTCCCGCAGGACACTCGCAACTGCGTCCGCTGCCACACCGCCGACACCACCGAGGGATCGGTCTGGTTCACCCGCCCGAACAGGGACGCCTGCGGCTCCTGCCACGACGACATCGTGTGGGAGACCGGCGAGGGCCACCCGGTGCCACAGTTTAACGACAGTCAGTGCTCAACCTGTCATGTCCCCGATGGCGGCAACGAGTTCGATATTTCGGTGATGGGCGCGCACACGAATCCGAACAAATCGACGCAGCTCCCCGGTCTCAACATGGAGATCACCGCTGTCATGGACGCCGCTCCGGGCAGCGCCCCGACGGTGTACTTCCGGCTCACCAACGACGACGGATCGATGGTCGAGAACATCGCCGATCTGCGGACCCTGACCCTGCGCGCCGCCGGCCCCATCGGTGAGACCATCGACCACGTCATGGACATCTCCGAGGATGCGCGCGACGCCACCGCGGTGGGCGACGAGTACATGGCGGTCTTCGAAACCCCGATCCCCGAGGACGCCACCGGCAGTTGGGGCTTCTCGGCCGATGTCCGCCGCGCGACCGTCATCGACGACGGCTCATCGCAGGGCCTCTCGGTCACCGAAGGAGCGTTCAACCCGATCTTCTACGCCGCCGTCACCGATCTTTCACCCATGCCGCGACGTGTGGTGGTCGACATCAACAAGTGCAACGTCTGCCATGACACGCTTTCGCTCCACGGCGGACAGCGCTTCAACACCCAGGAGTGCGTCTTCTGCCACCGGCCGAACAACAGTGACGAAGAGGTCCGGCCCGCCGACAAGATGCCGGCCGAGTCCATCGACATGCGGTGGTTGATTCACCGGATCCACGCCGGCATGGATCTCACCACCGACTTCACGGTCTACGGCTATCAGGGTTCGGTGCACAACTACAACCACGTCGGCTTCCCCGGCGATCTGCGGAGCTGCGACACCTGCCACCTCGACGACACCTATTACGTGCCGGCTCCCGAAGGCGCGATGGAGGTCACGACGCACCGAAGCTACTACTCGCCGACCCAGCCGGCGGCCGCCGCCTGTCTCGCCTGTCACAGCACCGTTGACGCCGCGGCCCACGCCTACACCCAGACGGCGCCTTTCGGCGAGTCCTGTGCCGCGTGCCACGGCGACAACCGCGTTTACTCGGTCGACGCTGTCCACGCCCACTAGGAAACCCGTGGTAACGCGACCCGCCGCCCAGCCGGCGGGTCGCGTGTTACCTGGAAAGGACAAACGGGTATGAAACAACTCATCACGAGCCTGCTGGTCGGAGCGACGGCGGCCGCACTCATGGTCCTGAGCAGCGCTCCGGCCGCCGCCCAGGCAAGCGATCCTTCCGAAGACTGCGCCATGTGCCACGAGGAGATCGCCGCCGATTTCCAACACACGGTGCATGCGATCAAGGAGCGCGGCGGCCCCTCCTGCGTCACCTGCCACGGCACCGGATCCGCTCACATGGAAGAGGGTGGCGATCCGACTCTCATCCGCAATCCCTCCGGCCGGGACGGCGAGGAGCTCTGCCGGACCTGCCACCAGAACATCGCCCCCATCTTCGCCAACCGTTCGGCCCACGCCGACGCCTCGGTTTGGTGCGACACCTGTCACAAGGAACACGGCCAGAGCCCCCGGGCGCCGCAGCTCCTGGCCAAGGACGCCAATGACCTCTGCTCCGACTGCCATCCCTCGATCGCCGGTTCCTTCAACAGGCCGTATGGTCACAACCTCGATCTCGGCGGCGTGCAATGCGTCTCCTGCCACAACCCGCACGGCGGGTCGGGCCCGCAGAGCCTCAAGGTCGACCGGTCGGGCGAGTCTCCCTGCCTCACCTGTCACAGCGAAAAACTCGGCCCCTTTGTCTTTCCCCATGTGACCGGGGTCGCCGGTGACTGCATGAGCTGTCACCAGCCGCACGGTTCGTCGAACCCGATGGCGCTGACGCGCTCGCGGGTCGACCAACTCTGCCTCGAGTGCCACAGCCTCATCGAGGGCGGCACCTTCGGATCGCAACCCCCGTCGTTCCACGATATCCGCCGACCGAGATACTCCAACTGCACAACCTGCCACGTCGCGATCCACGGTTCGAACGCGTCGCCGCTGTTGTTGAAATAGGGAGGTGGATCGATGAACACCAAACGCCTCTCCATCGCCGTCGTCGCGCTCGCCCTCGCGACCGTGACCCCGTCGGTCTTCGCCCAGTCGACCTCGTTCGACATCGAGGTCGGGTATCAGACAGTGGACGTCGACGGCAACGTCGACATGTTCAACACCCAGATCAACCAGAGCGACGGCGTCATCGTGCGGAACTTCTCAATCAACTTTGTCGACCCGTCGGGCAACGCCGGTTTCACCGATCACCTGCGCATCGATGCCTCGGGGTTCGGCGGCAGCCCGGCCGGCCGTTTTCGCCTCGAGATGGGCCTCGCCGATGCGTATCGTCTGTCGCTCTACTACCAGCAGTTCAACTCGTACAGCGCCCTGCCCGCCTACGCCAACCCGCTGCTCGACGACGGCGTCGTGCTCGGCCAGCACACCTGGGACCGCAATCGCGACATCCTCGACCTCCGGCTCGAGCTGCTGCCGGGAAGCAAGGTCACGCCCTTGATCGGCTATCGTTGGAATCACTACGAGGGCCCCGGCCAATCCACTTACGCCGTCGGCGCCGACGAGTTTCTGATCGACACCAACCTCGACGAGACCGAGCAGGAGTTCTACATCGGGTTGGCGTTCGCCACCCGCTTCCTCCAGGGCACGGTGATCCAGGGGTGGCGCGAATTCGACGGCACCTACAGCGACACCCTCGCGCCCGGTGCGGGCGGCGGCAACAACCCCGGCAACATCGCCGGTGAGCCCATGGAGCTCGACTCGTTCGACCGAAACAGCCGGAGCGAGGCGGAGACACCGGTCACCACCATCAATCTCACCGGCCGGGTCACCGAGAACGCCCGTCTGGTTGCGACCTATGTTCGGGCCGACTACGAAGGCGAAACCAACGTCGACGAGATGCTGGCCGGCAGCCTCGCTTCATTCGAACTCTTCCGCTTCTTCCAGGGGCTCGATCAATCGGTGCAGAGCCAGACCGAGAACCCGTTCTGGCGCGGCGAGCTTCGCTTCGACTGGGACATCAGCCGCAAGGTCGAAATGAACATCGGCTACGAGGCCCGCGAACGCACCCTCGAAGGCTGGGCCATGATCTCCAGCCTCTACTCGGACACGCTCAACTTCGGCGGCTACGACCCGCAGGACATCACAACCCTGGTCGAGGCCGAGACCGGTTTCAACCGGGAGGACAGCGCAGCCAGCGTCCGCTTCGATTTCCGTGACCTCGGGGCGTTCTCGCTGTGGGCCGAGTACGCCGTCGCCGATCAGGATCTCGACGTCTCGGCGGACGCCGCCCAGATCGTCCTTCCCGGCGGTCAGGAAGGCGAGTTCAGCCGCCAGTTTTCGTCCTACGATATCGGCGGCATGGTCAAGATCGGCGGGCTGAAGATCCTGCTCGATGCGGCCGGCCAGAGTTCCGACGAGATCATCATGCGGACCGACTTCAACGACCGGTTCCGCCTACGCGGCCGAATCGACTGGTCGTTGAAACAGATCTTCCGCGTCCTCCTGACGGCGGAGTCCATCACGTCCGACAACGACGATTCCAGCGTCGGCTATCACGCGGACACCGATCACTACGCCATCGACCTGACCCTGACGCCGACCGACAACTTGACGCTGCGGGCGGCCTACGACGTCTACAACACCGACACCGAGATCCCCATCCGGGCGCCGCAGAGCTTCGTCACCGAGCCGTCGATCTACTCCGAGGACGGCGAGATGTTCGAGGGTGGTCTGATGTGGAAGATCTCGATCATCACCCTTGACGCCTCGTACTCGACCTATGAGAACACCGGCAGCTTCCCGTTCGAGCTCGATCGGCTCTCGGCGCGGCTGGGGTTCGATCTTTCGAAGGCCGTCTCCATCGCCGGTGAGTACGGGAGCTGGAACTACAGCGAAGAGTTCCTCCCCGATCGCCGACTATGACGCCGACCGGTGGGCGCTGTTCGTTCGCTGGCGTCGCTGACGCCCATCGCACTTCAGACCCAGGGGCCCCGCGGGGCCCCTGTTTTTTTCCCTCTCCCTCTCCCTCTCCCTCTCCCGCGTCCGTGCCCGTGCCCGTGCCCGATGCCAGCGACAGCGTCCGGGACAGCGTCAGGAACCAGGGGCAGGAATCAGCGTCAGTCAACAGCGATCGCCGGCGGCATCCGGAAACCGGGAACGACGCCGCACCGGGTTTCAGGGGAAGGAGCCTCCCTCGGGCGTGCCGTCCTTGACGTTTTTCGCTCAGGCAACTCCCGGCGACCACCAGCGATCCGAAAAACGTCAAGGGGGGCTCCCCCGGGTTGGACGCCCCATCCTGGCTCTCCCGGCTACCAGGCAGGCCGCCGGCGCACCATCGGTGTGGTCGCGGCCCTTCAATCGTCCCTGCGAGCGACCACGCCGATGGGACGACGCTGGGTCGCTGGGACGCCACAGCGTTCCAGCGTCCCAGAAGGCCGGTGCCGACAGAATCTGCTCTGGGATAGCATCCGGGGCCGCCGTACAACATGACGCTCGGTGGTTCAGAGCTGTAGGCGGGTCGTTGACGGCCCGCGACCAATCCGTTGAGGATCCGCGTGGCGATCCTGGGGATCTTCGCCTTCACGGTCATGAGGATGTTCAAGCCGGCACTGCTGCCACAGGGACAGCGGCCGGGACAGCCGTACAACATAACGCTCGGTGATTCAGAGCTGTAGGCGGGTCGTTTACGGCCCGCGACCAATCCGTTGAGAGTCCGCGTGGCGACCCTGCGGATCTTCGCCTTCACGGTCATGAGGATGTTCAAGCCGGCACTGCTGCCACAGGGACAGCGGCTGCGACAGCGGCCGGGACAGCGACCAGCGACCAGCAATCAGCGACGGGTACGCCCTCCTCGACCCGATGTTCATGGTCACCTCCGGGTCGTTCTCGAGGACATGTAGTCGATGGGATCTCCGTGGTCAAGGGGTGAAATGCATCGCCCGCGGCGGGCGACCCCTTGACCACGGAGATCCCATCGACTGGCGGGAGTGCATGAACGACCCGGAGGTAACCATGAACAACGCGCTCCCGAAATCGAACCTCATCGCCACCGAGAAGGCCATCGAAGCGACGGCTGCGGCATTGTTGCTCGTAAAGCAAGTACCCGCTCCCCTTAAGTCGATCGCGGACCAGGTGATCCGGTCGGCATCGTCGGTGCCTGCGAACCTCGCAGAGGGCCATGGACGTTGCGGTAGAGACCGGATCCACCACTGGCGCATCGCCTACGCTTCGGCGAAAGAGGTTGACTGCCACCTTCGACTTCTTGCCGGGGCAAATGCCATTCGTGGTGAACAGGCCGATCACGCTCTCCAACTCTTCGACGAAGTCCGAGCTATAACCTGGCGGCTGCTGCATCCGGCGAGTTGACGATCCATCCCGGAGTCGCCCTTCTTGTGGCGCTGATCTCCAGATCGGCGTCATGGCCTTTCTCGGCGGCACCGCAACCGCACCAAAACACGCTGGAAACCGCGCCACCTCGGGGTGCCGGGTCTGACATTGTGCCGGTACGACCACCCGGCACCTCTTCACGCTCCGCACAATGTCATACCGGGCTCCCCCGGGACGGACGATGAAGTCTGTTCTCCCGGTTACGAGGTAGGCCGTCGGCGCCCGAGCAGCGTGGTCGCAGCCCTTCAAATCCACCACCCAAGCGACCACGCTGCTCGGGCGACGCTGGGCCGCCGAGACGCCACAGCGTCCCGGCGGCCCAGAAGGCCGGTGATGCGAGTGCCATGCTCGACAGCAGCCGCGGCAGCGACAGCAACCAGCGTCAGTGGCCAGCAACGAGCGATCAGCGATCAGCGACCGGTACGCCCTCCTGAACCCGATGTTCATGATCATCTCAAATGGCGAAGTACCTTCCGCGACAACCCAGACCGGAAACTACCAGGTATCTTCTGCGTCATCAGGAGAGCCGACGTCATTGAAGCAATGAATTCCGGGGGTAGCCCGGCCGGGTTCTCGATTCCTCAATCCTCAGTTGGGTCAAGGCTGCCGCAAGTTCCGTGACCGTGGCCGTCCCGGCCACGAAGGTCAGCAGCCTTGTGGCGCCGACGTCCACGTCGGCGTCGGAAGCGATGATCAGCGGGCATGACCCCCATCTGGAGATGGGCGCTAAAAATGCGCTCCGGGAACGGCAGCGATTTCGCGCAGGCTCCAGCCTGCCGAAGGCCGCGGCAACAACAATCCCCACCCATTTTTTTCACAGCCGCGGCATCGAGATGCCGCGGCTGTGAAAAAGAGGGGCGGCAGCGCGAGCTGCCGCCCCGATTGATGAAGTTGATTCGGTCAGCGTTTCATCGGGATGGTCGTCGCGTCATTGGTGCGCGAGTCGATCACCGATGCCGAGGTGATGATGCCGTCACCCGACATGACCTCGACCATGGCGTAACCCCAACCCAGATCGGGCGAGGACGCCCGGGTCTTGAAGGGCTCGAGGTCCTGGACCGCCATCCCCGAAGGCACGGTGATCTCGTAGCTGGTGAGCTCTGAGCCGTTGGTGCCGTAGAGGGTAATTTCGACGACCGCGGATTCCATCCCGGTGTTGGTCACCGAAATGTTGGTCCGGAACTCGTCGGTCATCTGCCGGAGCGCGTAGAGCCGACCGTTGTCGCCCTCGTCGAGCCCGGAGAAGTTAATGCCGTCGAGGAACTGACCGAAGGTGCCGTCAGTCGACGTGTTGTAGATTCGGGCGACAACCTCGAGGGGGCGATCAGAGCAGATCTCGAGAGCACCCTTGGTGCCGTCGGCGCCCATGTAATCGACGATGTCCTCGAAGACTCCCTGGGCGCCGGCATTGACGGTGGCCGGAGCCTGGACGAGCTGCGAGTTGGTGTGGAGGTAGAAGGTGAGGTTCGCCATGGCGTCGGCGGTGTTTTTCGTCACCACATCGGTTCGCCAGACGCTGCCCGCGGAGCCGTTGAGGCGGGCGGCGATCTCGGTCCAATAGACGTAGGTGCTGGTGCAGGCCACTGCGTTGGCGCTGCCGCCGAATCCGCCACCGCCGACGATCTCGGCGAGGGTTTCCTCGGTGGTCTCCAGCACTTCCTCGATGAAGTCCGGGTTGTGCACGCCGAGGCTGCTGTCGGCTTCGACGATGAGGAAGTTCCAGCCCGACTTGAGGAGGTCATCCGGCGCCAGAACCGAGAGCGGGATGGCATCGCCGCCATCGGCGGGAACGACATCGATGCTGCCGACGCCGATGGGACCGTACTCCATGCTGTCGCTCAGGGTGAAGGTCAGCGCCTGACGTCCGCGGGTCTCGGTGAACACGACGGCCATGATCTCCGAGGCGTCCTCGATGGTCGTTCCGCCGCCGAGATCGATGGTGTTGCCGGCGGCGAGCGCGGCGTCCGCCACGGTCTCCCAGGCTTCGCCGAGCTGGTGGTGGATCTCGGTGAGCATCATCTCGGTCGGCCCCTGAACATCCTCGGCGGTGATCACGGTGTGGCAGTTGGCACAGATCGTTTTCGAGGCGAAGAAGGTGTGGTTGGTGCCACCGAGCTGATACGCCAGATCCGGCGGCGGCGGGGTCTCTTGCATGTGGCAGGTCGCGCAGGTGTCGTCGAGCTGCGAGTGGTAGCCGCGCTCGCCGACCTCCATGAGATAGACGTTCTGACCCATCAGCATGTCGGTCTGAGCGCCCAGATGGGGCGCACGATCCTTGTCGGTGGTTTCATCCCAGGTGCTGTCGTTGCGCAGACCGCGCCGGGTGTTGTGGCAGGTCATGCAGATCGCGCCGCGACCGACATCGTCGGCGACAAAGCCCGCCAGAAGCAGAGGCGTGTCGCCGGCAATCCAGACCGTCGCGTTGTTGTCGTTGCCCGACAAATCGCCTGGGGAGTGCGGGTTGTGGCAGGTCACGCAGGTCTGGGGATGGGTTTCATCCTCGGTCCAGGTCACGTTGACGTCATCGTTGATGTCGCCTGGGACCTCGCCGGTGAGCACCGGCAGCCAGGCCAGGAAACCGTTACCGGTGTGGCATTTGGAGCAGGTACCGCTCTGGCCCTCTTCAACCGCGAGCTCATAGTTGGCGTGCCTGGAGAGCTGCCACTGCTGGTAGCGCGCGTGCCGAAGGGGTTCGCCGTGGCAGGTGGCGCAGGTGTCGGACGAGATCCCGCCGCGAACACCCTGCATGTGGGCCTCGCTGTCCTGCGGACCGTGGCAGTTCTCGCACTGGATGTTGGTGTGCCTGGCCGTATCCGGGTAGTCGACCAGCATCTGGGCATAGGCAGTGGGGTCGGCGGCGTTGATCAGACCCGAATCCAGGAACGCCTGGTAGTCCGATGCGTCGTCGATGCCGCCGTTGTTGGCGTCCGGGTCGTACCCGACGGTGTGGCAGGCAAAACAGCTCGACCCGTAGTGGGTCGAAGTGTCGAGGTTGTCCTTGAAGATCTCGGCGTGGCCGGTCTGGGCCCAGGCCGCGACGGTGGTGCTGTGGCAGGTGGTGCAGCTCGACTCGACGGTGGGATTCCCCGCCGAGTCCTCACCGATGATGATCCCGCGCCAGGTACCGGCATAGATTTCCAGGGTCACGGTTTCCATGCTGGCCTCGTCGGTCGCCGTCACCGTGTACATCCCCGCGACATCCGGGGTGAAGTCGGGGCTCTGACCGGTGGCGTCCGTCAGGGCGGCGGTGGATCCGCCGGGCGGAGTCAGCGCCCAGTCATACGATGCCTGCTCTTTGCCGTGGAGCAGCACCGGCACCTCGATGGGGACGTTGGGCACGCCCGACGCGACCTTCCACTTGAGCGTTGTGTGGAGGTCGTACTCGACTTCGTAGCTGCCCGAATCGGTGGTCACCATCACATCGAACTTGACGAGACCGCCCTCTTCGAGCGCAAAGGGATTGACGCCGGCGATCTGCCAACGATTCTGCAACCCGCCGAAAAACTCCTCGCCCGGGGGCGGGACGTTGGGTGGCAACTGGTCGGGGCCGATGGGCGCCTCTTCGAGCACTTCGATCAGCTGTGCTCTGTAGGCATTTTCGGTCCCGAGCATGGCGGTGACCGTCGCGGTGCCGGCGCCGGTCAACGCGGCAGCGACGCCGTAGGTCTGTGACCAGGCGACACTCGAGATGGTCGAGCCGTCCGTAGTGGCCACGGTGACCATGACCGAGCCGCCGGGAACCGCATCGCCCGACTGGGTGAATTCGAGCGGCTCGTCCTGGGCAAAAACACCCTGCGCGAGGCCGAACGCGACCCCAACCGCAAGTGTCATCGCAAGATAATAATTGAGACGAATTCTCGAACTTCTCATTCGATCCTCCTCCTTCTCGTTTTCCGCCGATTGCTTGGTGCAACGTGGCTTATGAGTATATTTGCTCATCGGTAGAAATATAGAATAACTCCTATGGGAATGCAAGCATATTGTAATAGTTGAGACGCAACGCGGCATGGTTGAGACTCAACACTTGGATATTTTCCGGATTTACCGATCCTTCAACTTTGCTATCCTCAACCTGCCGCAACCTCGGCGCGAGACCATGAACAACTCCCCACCGCTCACCCAGCGCCGGATCTTGATCTTCTGGCTTCCCCTGGCCGCCACCTGGCTGATGATGTCGGTCGAAGGGCCCTTCCTGACCGCGGTCATCGCCCGGCTCGCGTCACCCGCGTACAACCTCGCCGCCTTCGGCGTCGCGTTCAGCTTCGCCCTCCTCGCCGAGTCGCCGGTGATCATGATGATGAGCGCCGCCACTGCGCTCGTGGTCGATCGCCCGTCGTACCTCCGGCTGCGCACATTCACCCACGCTCTCATCGCGACGGTGACCCTGTCGCTGGGCTTTCTGCTCCTGCCGCCGGTCTTTGATTTCGTCGGCCGAAGGCTCATCGGATTGCCCGAGGACGTTGCGGGACGAACCTGGTTGGCGCTGTTGATCCTGCTGCCGTGGCCGGGGACCATCGGCTACCGGCGGTTCTACCAGGGAGTGCTGATCCGCCACGGACAGACCCGGAGGGTGGCCTACGGGACCATCGTCCGGCTCTTCACCATGTCGGCCGCGGCGCTGCTCCTGGTTCGCATGACCGAGATCCAGGGAGCGGTGATCGGCGCCGCCGCACTCTCGGCCGGAGTCACCGCAGAGGCCCTCGCCAGCCGGGTGATGGCGAACCAGGCCGTTCGGTCGTTGATGGCGGGAGCGGGCGAGGACACCACCACGACCCTGAAATACGGGGAAATCGTCCGCTTCTATGTCCCACTGGCCCTGACCGCCGTCCTCGCCCTCGGCATCCACCCGCTGGTGACTTTCTTTGTCGGCCACGGCCGGCTCGCCCTGGAATCGCTGGCAGTCATCCCGGTCGTCAACTCACTGGTCTTCATCTTCCGAAGTATCGGTCTCGCTTACCAAGAGGTGGGCATCGCCCTGATGGGCGACCACGGCGAGGGTTACTACCCGTTGCGCCGGTTCGCCTTGACTCTGGGCTTTGCCGTGGTGACCGGGCTCGGACTCATCGCCTGGACGCCCCTCGGCCGGATCTGGTTCGAGGCGGTCTCCGGTCTGTCTCCCCGGCTCGCCGCATTCGCCCTCACCCCCGCCAGGATTCTCGTTCTCGTCCCCGGTCTGGCCGTGCTTCTGAGCTTCCAGCGAGCCGTCCTGGTCCACGCCAAACGCACCATGCCGGTCACGGCGGCCACCATGATCGAAGTCGCCGGGATCATTCTGGTGCTCTCGCTGGGGATCTTCGTCTTTGACGCCGTCGGGGTCGTTGCCGCCGCCATCGCGCTGCTGGTGGGCAGGATCGGCGCCAATCTCTACCTCGGTCCTATTCTCCGCCGGCCGGCTCGTTCGTAATCAATCTCAATCTCAGAAAAAACCTAGCCCTGAAAATACGATTTTCGAAATCTCTATAGTAGAATCAGTCACAGAGAAGCCAAGACCATCACGGATCTTGGACATCAGTTACCGGAGGCGACGCCGCCAGAATACGTCGCCTCAAAACCACAGGGGGAGAATCTTATGAAAACCAAGGCGTTACTTATTATCATGATTGCGATGATGGCGATTCCGGCGGCCGCTGACTCCGGCGACTGGATCGTCCGGTTGCGCGGGATCGAAGTCGATCCCAACGACTCCAGCGAGCAGATCGGCGACACCGGCAGCGAGGTCGGCGTCGACTCTCAGTTCACCCTCGAGATCGATGTGACCTACATGCTCACCAGGAGCTTCGGGCTCGAACTCATCGCCGCCACCACCCGACACGATCTCTACGCCACCGGCGGCGCCCTCAATGGCGCCGACCTCGGCTCAGTCAAGGTGCTGCCGCCGACCCTGACCCTGCAGTGGTACATCATTCCTGAAGGGATGCTCAACTTTTACGTCGGCCTCGGCGTCAACTGGACCTACTTCTACAGCTATGACCTCTCGCAGGATCTCGCCGATCTCGGCGTCACCGACATCGGGTTCGGGAACTCTTTCGGTTTTGCCTTTGACGGGGGCATCAACGTCAACCTCGGCGAGCACTTCCTGATCAACGCCGATATCAAATACATCCTGCTCAGCACCGACGCCGACATCAAGGTCGGCAACGACACCCTGGACGAAGTTCACGTCGACATCGACCCCTGGGTCTTTGGCCTCGGCGTCGGCTACCGCTTCTAAGGGAAGCACCACATTCGAAATCAAGGGCCACCCACGGGTGGCCCTTATTCATTCCGCGGCAGCGACAGCGACCGGGGCAGCGACCGGGGCAGCGACCGGGGCAGCGACCGGGGCAGCGACCGGGGCAGCGACCGGGGCAGCGACCGGGGCAGCGACCGGGGCAGCGACCGGGGCAGCGACCGGGGCAGCGACCGGGGCAGCGACCGGGGCAGCGACCGGGGCAGCGACCGGGGCAGCGACCGGGGCAGCGACCGGGGCAGCGACCGGGGCAGCGACCGGGGCAGCGACCGGGGCAGCGACCGGGGCAGCGACCGGGGCAGCGACCGGGGCAGCGACCGGGGCAGCGACCGGGGCAGCGTGATCACCTCCTGGTTGTTCTGAAACGACGAGTAGCCGAATGGGTTGCCGGGGTCAAGGGGTGAAGTGCATCGCCCTCGGAGGGCGACCCCTTGACCCCGGCAACCCATTCGGCTGGTGGGGATACATGAACAACCAGGAGGTGATCATGCGCAACCTCGTCCACCAACCCGGTCTCATCGCCCACCGTAAAGCCCTCGAAGCAGCCGGCATCGCCATCTCGCTTGTCCTGCGCGTACCGGCTCCACTCAAGAGTCTCGCCGATCAGGTGATCCGCTCCGCGTCGTCGGTGCCCGCCAATCTCTCTGAAGGCCACGGCCGATCAGGCCGCGACCGGATGCACCACTGGCGCATCGCCTACGGCTCAGCCAAGGAAGTCGACACCCATCTTCGTCTCCTCGTCGGCGCCAGCGCCATCAACGCCTCACAGGCCGATTCGGCAATTCGTCTCTTCGACGAAGATCGAGCCCTCATCTGGCGCCTCCTTCACCCGAAACGGTGACCTCGAGGCCACGCAGGATTGGAGCCTCCCTCGGGCGTGCCTCGATAAAGAGTCAAGGGCGACTTCGTCGTCGTCGAGGCTGTGGGATCTGTGGGAAACGCGAAGCGTTTTCCAAAGGGCTGAGGGAAACGCGAAGCGTTTTCCGCAGCCCTCCACTCCCCCCATGAGCGACCACGCCGATGGTGCGACGCTGGGCCGCCAAAGGTGGCCCAGAAGGCCGGGGACGATAGAACCGAATCTGGAAAAGGGACATCGGCAGGGGCGAGGGAAACGGGATCGGCAGTGGGAGAGGCGTGTAGGCGGGTCGTTGACGGCCCGCCTCAGAGGTGACGACGGCTCGGTGTCGGTCCCGGTGATGCGTCGCTTGGAGATCTCGAGGGCAACCTCCACCGTGGCGGCGTTGAGAATCCAGCAGGTCTGAGGCACGCCCTGAAGGACCCTCTTACGGGAAGTTATCGGCAAGACGGCGATCGACGCCGGTAACTCCGGCCGACGAATGCCGTATCATACGGTATGGCCAAGCGATGCCTTTTGACCGTCCTCGTCGCGCTGCTCGCGCTTCCGGCCGCGGCCGATGATGGATTCAGTCTCGGTTTGGTCGAGATGGACTTCTCGGAGACGTCGACTCAACCGCCTGCCGGCGGTCTCGCCACATTGGTTGCGGACGACGTCGCCGCGGAGCGCGCCGAGATGCTCGCCTTTCAGGCCGCGCTGCACAGGCAGAGCCCCGAGGAGAGGACCGAGGCGCTGTGGAACTCGGATCTCGGCCGGGTCTATTACCAAATGGCGGCCGAGCAGTCCATGCTGGGCCGCGAGGGTCTGGTCAACGGCGGCCGGATGGCCGGTCTCGGGATGGCCACCGCCGGGATCGGCGACAACGACCCGAACGGTGCGATCCGGCTCGCCTTCGGACGCCACAAGTGGGCCGAGATGAACGCCAACCAGAAGATCCAGGCCGGCGTCGAGGCGGGATTCATCGCCGCGCTGCTCTATTTCATGGTCGCGAACGCCAACTGAGGAACGCCTTCGGTTCCAGGTCAGACGATTCCGATGATTCTGCCAAGCAATCATGATCACGGGTAAGAGGGGTCTCTGCGAATTCGCAAGAGCGCAGCGAGGACGCGCTTCGCTCATGTGGAAGGCCAGTGACTCACGCCGCCTCAAATGAGTACAGTGCCAGGCTTTAGGATCTTAGAAAGTTAGCTAAAGTATTAACCAGAAATAACTTATAGTACATCGAAACCGGGTGCTTGGTCACGTAGTTACTCAAACTCCAGTTTTTCCACCCTTCCATCGCGGTAAATCTTGGCGATGAAGGGACGCCTGTGCGATGAGAGGAATCTGCTGATGCGACCGAGGGCCTTGAGGATAACCTCGGCGGTTTGGGGACCGGTGAGGTTCTTCGACACGATCACGAACATGGCCACATTGGCGTTGCGCACGGCAGCCGCTTCGAGGCGTCGGTAGCGGATCCGGTCGTCACGGGTGAGGACCCACCATTTCCGCCGGCCGATCTCGGTCAACCACTCGTCGTCATGCGCGTCCTGGGGAAAATGATCGTCGTGCAGCTCGACCGTAAGACCGGCCTCACGCAACGGTCCGGCGACTGACTTCTTGCCCACCGAGCGGTCGATGAAGAAGACCGCTTTCTCGAGAGGGTCCTTCTTCGTTACGCGGCGGCGAGCTCGCACCGGATGGCTTCCTCGATGAGATCGCGCTCACACTCGTAGTCCGTGGAGAGGTCTTTCATCGACTCACCGGCCTTGTAGCGATCCGCCAGTACGGCGGTCGGGATGCCCGTGCCGGCGAGCACCGGCCGGCCGAAGGCGACCCTGGGGTCGATCATCACCGTGCGCGGCTGAGGAACATCGGTCGCTCCGTAGCGCGTGAAGGGGAAGAGCCTGGCGGCGAGCCCTTTCTCGTCGTGCTCGACTCGCTCGAGATGCGCCTCCATGATCTCGCGGATGGCCGTCTGACCGCGCATGGAGACATTGACGAGCTGATCGAGTACCTCGATGAAGAGGTTGAGACCATCGGTCTTGAAACGGGCATCCGCCAATGGATGGTCAATACTGTACTGGGACCGAAGGTGATCGATGGCTGAGCGCACATTGGGCAGCGTGACCCCATGCTTGCGCCGGATGGCTGCGAGCACGTGCGCCTCGACAAGATTGGTAAACGTCAGCAGGCGGGGCTTACCCTCGGGCACCGTGATCAGCGGCTCGAAGTAGCGTTTGCCGACCGAGGTCGGATACATCCTACCCACCGCCCAGGAGCGCAGCGTGGCCTCGGGGACATACAGATAGTGTGCCGCCTCGGGGACCGAGTAGGCAGGCAGATCCCGGGGGTCCTTACCCTTGTACAGATCAACCATGATGCACCTCCGTATCGCTCTGGCCGGCCGGCATCGATCCATGACCCGGCCTGCTGCAGCACAGTGTCGAGCATTTCCTTCACAAAGTGTACCGCCCCAATGGCAATTCCTGAAGCGATGGTGAAACGGAATCTCGCCGGATCTATGATGCTTCGGCATTTCCACAACCCCGCCGCGCGGGGTGCGCCTCTGTCCTGCTACCATCCGGTCGTGGTCAAGATAGTTCTCATCTCGATGATCGTCGGCGCCCTGGCCGGTCTGCTGCGGGCGATCCGGGTGCGCGACCACGAGGAGGAGGTGGTCTTCAAGACCGCGGCGTCGCTCCTCTTCGTCATTCTCGGCGCCACCGCCTGGGATGGCGACAACCCGGTTGCGACCTGGATTCTGGTCGGCCTGGTGCTCTGCGCCGTCGGTGACGTCCTGCTGATCTGGGAGCGGACCTTCGATATCGGTTTGGTCAGCTTCCTGCTCGGCCACGTCGCCTATGTCGCCGCGTTTGCCGCCGCCGCTCCGCTGGCCGAGTGGAACCGCTGGATCCTCGTGCCGATCTCGCTGGTGAGTGCCGCGGCCCTCGCCTGGCTGTGGCCCCACCTGGGCCGTCGGCGTCCGTCGGTGGGCGCCTATGTCGTGGTGATCACGATCATGGTCTGGGGTGCGCTGGCGGTGACCTCCGCCGGCGTTCTGGGTTGGAAGATCGCCATCGGCGCGGTTGCCTTTTACCTTTCCGATCTCACGGTGGCCCGCGACCGTTTTGTTCACGCGGATTTCATCAACCGCGCCATCGGTCTGCCGCTCTACTACGCGGCCCAGGTCCTGATCGCGCTTTCGGTCTGAGCTGGAGTCAGTTTCATGCGCCACTTCGGTTGCCTCGTTCTCACCATCCTCGCCACTCTGCCGGCCGCTGCCCAGTCGACCTGGGAGAGCCACACGCGGACTGGCGAGTATGCCTTTGCCGTCGGCGAAACCGAACGCGCCGAGCAGGAGTTCGAGGCCGCCCTCGCCATCGCCCAGGCGCTCCCACCGCCGGATCAACGTCTCGAGACGAGTCTCGGCAACCTGGCGCGGTTCTATGAACACGAGGCTCGATTCGCCGAGGCCCTGCCCATGTACCAGCTCCAGGTGGCCGCCGCCGAGTATCGCCTCGGCGGAGATCAGCCCGAGCTTCTGGCCCCTCTCATCGGTCTCGCCCGGGTCGCCATGCAATCGGGGGACATCCCGGCCGCTGAGGACGCTCTCCAACGCTTCCGCGCCGTCGCCGAGGCCACGGGCGCCGCCGATCCCAACCAGTACTGGGTCGCCCTCGCCATGCTGGCGCGAACCTGCACCCTCCAAGGGCGCGACGACGAGGCCCTCGAGTTCCAGCGCGAGGCGGTGGCGGTGCTCGAAAACGCCCACGGCCCGACCGGGGTCGAACGGGCGACCGCCCTCGAGTCCCTGGCCCAGATGGAGCTTCTCAACGGCAGCGCCGAAACGGCCGAGGCCCTGCTCTTGCGCGCCGCCGAGCTCCGCGCCGCGGACGACGAGGGCGGCAGCATCGCCGCGATGCTCACCGCGGCGGCCGAGACCGCATTCGGCGCCGGCGAGTTCGACGTCGCCGAGCGTCTGGCCGATCAGGCTCTGGTGGCGGCCGGCGAGGAGGGCCTGGATCTTCTGCCCGTTCAAGTGGTTCTGGCGGATATCGCGTGGATGCGGGTGCGCCGCGGCAGCGACAATCTCGGCGATCTCTTTCTCGGGGCGTCTCCCGGTCCCGAACTCGACGACGCCTACCAGAAGCTGATCAAGGTCCACGGCGCCATGACAGGTCAGCCCGAACCCGCCGTCATTCGGGAAAACCTGTCCCGGCTGGCCCAGGTCGCCGCCCTCCAGGGCGTCGCCGAAGACAGCGCCCATTGGCAGCGCCTGTTCATCGCCCTCGAGCGCGAGCTCACCGGCGCCGAATCGACCGAGGCCATGGCGGCGCAGGAGAACCTCATCGGTCTCTTCACCGCCGCGAAGCTCGCGGAACAGGCCCTCACCGCCAATACGTGGCTCATCGCCGCGCAGCAGGAGGCCTGGGGCGAATCCAGTCCGCGTCTCCGTCCGGCCCTCGAACGCCAGCTCGATCTGCTGACCCAGGCCGGGCTCAAGAAACAGGCAAAGGCGGTCAAGAAGCAGCTGAAACAGCTGCAGTAATTCTCAATTCTTAATTCTGAATTCTTAATTACATCTCAAACGCTGCAGGAAGCGCTGCGATGAAATTAAGAATTAAAAATTGAAAATTAAGAATTGTCTTGAAGGCCTGCCTTCAAGTCACGCAGCTTGGCCTTGATCAGGAGCACGTTGTCCGGTCCCATTCGCAGGAGCTGGCGTTGGGCGCCGCTCAGCCCTTCGAGGGACTCGTCGACATAGACGTAGGTCAAAACCTTCGGTTTGAGCTTCGGGTTGCCGGTCGGCGGCGTCACCTCGAGGAGCTCGTCGATGGCGGCGTCGAGGCGGTCGGAAAAACGACTTCCGGGGGGCGAGATTTCGCCATAGGCATCGTCGATGAGGGGCTCGAGCTCACGGTACAGGGCCACCGTTCCCTCGGTGTCGAGCGAGACAAAGACCTGGGTCGCGAGATCGTAGCGATCGTAGCTCTTCGGATCGACGGTGATCTCGTCGCCCTTCTTGATCACCTCGAATTTTCCTTTCGGCCGCATGAACTCGAGCTGGCTCGTCGGCCTGATTCCGTTGGCGATGTTGTCCACCGAGGCGACGAATCGGCGGACGAGGTCGTCGCTGGCAAGCCAGGCAACCAGCTTGGGGTTGGATGAAAGCTGGCTGACGAGCTCGCGCACCACCGCGTCCGAGGTTCGAAGGGTCGTCCCCGCCAGGCGTTCGGACAGGCGCTCGGCAAGAGTGGGGGTCGGAATCGGCGCCGGAACCGGGTCCGCGACCTCGACGATCTCCACGACATCTTCCTGCATCGCGGGCCGAATCCAACTGAAATAGACCACGGCCACGACAAGGACCAGAACGACAAACACAACGGCGATGGTTTTATTGCTCGAACTCATGGATGTCTCCTATCGTGCCCGATTCGGCGATTCTTCTTGACTGACTATACGCTGTCTCCGATGCTTGGCGTTCTTTGCGTCTTTGCGGTGAACCTGCGATGCGATCTTCGCGCCCTTGCGGTTCAATCTCCGATTCTGAACCTGGCGATGACCGGGTCGTGGTCGGAGGCTCGTTCTGAGGCGGGGTGGTCGGCGTTGACGTGGATGACCTCGATCTCGGCGCCGTCGGCGAGGGCGGGGCTGACGATGATGTGATCGAGGGTCTGCGAGTTGCCCTGGTAGACATAGGTCGAGCGTTCGGGGACTCGGGCAGGCGCTCGATCAGGTTGACCATGGGTTCGGCCGTCAGAGATCTCCACCGGCTGGCGGAACTCGAAGTCGTTGAGATCGCCGAGAACGACGATCCGCGCCGCCGGATTCAGCGCCAGCACTCCGTCGACGGAGCTCCGGACGAGCGTTGCCTGCGGTCCGCGCTGTTCCTCCGACCACCGCACCGGCGGTTGCCGGCGACCGAAGAGGGGATCGTCGCCGCCCTTGGACCGGAGGTGACAGACGATGAACAATACCCGCTCACCATCCACACTCGAGCTCGACGACGAGCGGTTTCCGGCTCTCGGCGAAGGCCGGATCGGTCGCGAAGATCACCGTCGGGTTTTCGCGAAGCACCGATTCGGATGCCTCCACCGGTCCCGCGTGGGCCGGATCGAAGAGCAGCGCGACCCGAATGTTGGCGCCGGGCTGCCCCCCGTCGGCTTTGTCGGCAGGGTCGATCTGCGCCCAGCGGTACTGCGGCCCGCCGGCGGTCGCAACGGCCTCGACCAATCGACCCAGAGTGCGTCCTGCGCTGACGACTCCGTCGTCCGTCGGGCCGGTGTCATCCTGGATTTCCTGCAGGGCGATCACGGTAGGCGCCCCGAGCCGACTGACAATGATCTCCGCCAGGGCGGCAAACTTGGTCGCTCGGGAACCAGCCGAGAGATTCTCGACATTGACCGTCGCCACCGTGATGTGGTCGCCATCGGCGGACAGGCTCGTCGAGATCGGTTCGACCCTCGCGCCGAGCTCGACCGACAACGGCTCGGTGTTGAGCAGCTTGTACGAGCCGTACGAGTAGTGGAGGACCCCGTCGATGGAGCCCGCTCAGGCGATCACCCACCATCACCGCCGGGGGATGAGCGACCAACCCGTCGTCAATCGTGATCCGCTCGGGGTGGTTGTTCTCGGGCTCGATGACCACCCCACCCCGGCCGCTGCGCGGCCGAGATCCGGCGCCGTTGTCGCCGAGGACGACGATTTCGCCGTGGCTCGAGGTCGGGCCGACGACCACGGCATTGCTCACCCGGACGCGCATTCCCTCGAGGCTCTCGAAGAAGTCGATGGCGTCCGTCTCGGGTTCGAAGAGGGTCAAACCGTCGTCGTCGATGACCGGGGTCGGGATCAACCGACCGTCTGCGCCGAGCACCACCGGCGGCGGCAGCTCCTGTTCCCGCTCGGTGATCTCGAGCCCATCGGCGACGAGCCGACTGACCGGCAGCTCCATCCCCCATACGGGTTCTTCGACCCGGCCGGTCAAGAGAAGGGCATCCCCCACCGCGACCTCCGGCAGACCGTCGAGCGCCGTCACGAAAAGCCCATCCGATGTCGCCGGGTCACCATCTCCGGGCTCCTCCTGGATCCAGAACGCCTGCCCCTTCTTCTGCCCGAGAATCGCGGTCACCGTGCCCTCGACCTCGCGAACACAGCGACCCACCAATGGTGAAACATGGGCCGCGGCCTGGATGTCGTTGACTGAGACAACCCGCCTTTGTCCCGATCTCGTCTCGATTCCCGAGACCGCGAGGACGAGCATTTGATTGGCCTGCTCCTCGGGCTGAAAGTTGTTGTCGGCCACCAGCACCAGGGTCGAACGCCCATCGGCCAGGGAGGGGCCGAAGGACAGACCCTCGAGGTTGTCGGGATCGATCCCGAGGTCCGCGAGATCTGCGACCAGGGTCTTGTCGACGGGCGTGAGGTCGGCCGGCAGCGACGCGACGCCGGTAAGATCGTCGCCGCTTGCGAGATCGGCGAGGAAGATCCGCACCGTGTTCCCGACCCCGGCCGAAAACGACCGCTCGACGACAAGAATCCGACGGTCATCGAGGGCGAGGATCTCCGAGACGCCGATGGAACGATAGGCATTCGGCGGGACCGGTTCATCGGGCACGGGTTCGACCCGGTAGGCGCGTTCGGCCACGGCGCGCCGGGTCTCGGGGTCGAAGACCACCAGCCGGATCACGGTCCCGTGCTCGAGATCAGCGTTGGGGCCGTCCTGGACAAGGGCGCTCTCCACCGCCGCGATGATCCGGGAACCGCCCGGGTTGACGCTCAGGCCCTCGAAGCCGTGGTTGGACCGGACCCCGCTTCCGTCAGCCGGAAGATAGGCCGGTGGAATCTCGAGCTCGCTCGTGAGGGCGCCATCGAGCCGAAACCCGAGGATTCGCGGGGCCACCCCGCGGTGGGCTTCACCCTCGGTCCCCACCCACAGGGTGCCGTCCGGGGCCAGCGCGACCGACTCTGGGTCGAGGACACCGTCGTCGAACGCCCGACCCTGCTCGTCGCGCAGGGTGATCACCTCGAGGGGGCGAACCGACGGCCCGTCGAGCCTCAGTTCGAGGGTGTAGACCCTGGGCGGCGCGATATAGCCGCGGTCATCACTGAGGGCGTAGAAGAGATCGCACTCGGGGTCATAGGTCAGACCGGAGAGACCGCCGAGCGGGATGTCGTCATCGACCAGCTCGACCGGCAGCTCGAAGTCCGCGACGACCGCTCTCAACTCCACGTCCGCAGCGAACGCGGGCGCCGCCGCAATCAATGCGGCGAGGAGAACGACCGGGCGCGCCGAGATCAGCTCGAGCGTCCGCTACTCGAGCGCGTGCTCGAGCTCGTCGAGCACGGCCTGCTCGGTCTTGGAGATCGACCCGATCCCGAGGAAACCACCGGCCGCCTTGGCGATCGCAGTGGTCCTGGTCATCAGCCGTTCTTTGAGCTCGTTGCCGACAACGGAATCGAGACGCTCCTCGATGGCCTGGGCGTAGTCCTTCCAGGTGGCCAGAAGTTCCTTGCCCGGTTTCTTCTTGAGCCAGTTCTCGAGCAACTCGTAGTTGGCTGACCCGGGTTCGATCCCGCCCTCCTCGGCCGCTTTCAGGATGGCCTCGCGCTCCTTCGGCCTGAATCTCGCCATCGGCCCAGGCGACGGCGACCAGCGGAACGATGCTCAGCGCGGCGATGGCGGCGACCTCGATCTCGAGCGCAATGAGCGCATCGATGAGCTGCTCGCTCTTGATGTTCGCATCCCTGAACGCCTGTCGTTTGGCCTCCTCGGCCTGCTTCTTCTTCAGCTGCTCCAGAAGCCGGGCGTTTTCTTTGGCGAAAAACGAATCCTCGAGCGCCTTCCCCGATTGCCTCAGACCGGTCACATCCGGACGTTCCATGCTCATGTGAGTTCTCCTCCAGTAATCAGCCGTGTTGAGTGCGATCTCGCCACCGTTGTGAATTATGCCACAACCAATTCCGGGGCACGGTCGGCGGCGGCCGACCGTACCCCGGAATTGGTGGAGACACGAAACCGATTGGCGCAGCAGGCCGATACCGCTTAGAATACGCGCCATTGCCGGCAGCAGCCGGTGCTGCTTCTGGAGACCATGATGATGCCTCACGACAGTTACGATCCGCATGCCATCGAGCCCAAGTGGCAGGAGATCTGGGACGAACGACAGGCGTTCAGGACGCCGTCCGACCCGGCTGAGCTCGCCGGCAAACCCAAGTTCTACGTCCTCGACATGTTCCCCTACCCCTCCGGCGCCGGTCTCCACGTCGGTCACCCCGAGGGCTACACCGCCACCGACGTCATCGCCCGGATGAAGCGGATGCAGGGATTCAACGTCCTCCACCCCATGGGCTGGGACGCCTTCGGTCTTCCCGCCGAACGCGCCGCGGTCCGCGAAGGCCTCCACCCCGCCGACATCACCAGACGCAACATCGACACCTTCCGCCGACAGATCAAACGCCTCGGCTTCAGCTACGACTGGGACCGCGAGATCTAGACCGCGAGCCCCGACTACTACCGCTGGACCCAGTGGATCTTCCTCCAGCTCTACGAGAAGGGCCTCGCCTACATGGCCGACGTCCCGGTCAACTGGTGCCCGGCGCTCGGCACCGTCCTCGCCAACGAGGAGGTCAAGGACGGCCGCTATGTCGAGACCGGCGACCCGGTCGAGCGCCGGCTCATGCGGCAGTGGATGCTCAAGATCACCGAGTACGCCGAACGACTCCTCGATGATCTCGAGGGCCTCGACTGGCCCGAGTCGGTCAAGGAGATGCAGCGCAACTGGATCGGCAAGAGCCGCGGCGCCGACGTGGTCTTCGCGATCGCCGGCAGCGACCGCGACTTCACCGTCTTCACCACCCGCCCCGACACCCTCTTCGGCGCCACCTACTGCGTCTTCTCACCCGAGCATCCGCTGGTGGCCGAGTTCACCACCGACGAACAACGCCCGGCGGTGGATGCCTACATCAGGCAAGCCGCCCAGAAGTCCGATCTCGACCGCACCGATCTCGCGAAATCGAAGACCGGCGTCTTCACCGGCGCCTACGCCGTCAACCCCGTCAACGATGAGAAGATCCCGATCTGGGTCGCCGACTATGTCCTCATGGGCTACGGCACCGGCGCCATCATGGCCGTCCCGGGCCACGACGAGCGCGACCACGAGTTCGCCCGCGCCTTCGACCTGCCCATCATCGAAGTGGTCTCGGGCAGCGACAAGCCCATCGAGGAGGCGGCTTTCACCGACAACCAGGACGGGGTGATGGTCAACTCCACCGGACCGGACGGCCTGAGCCTCGACGGACTCAAGGTCCCCGATGCCATCGCCAGGATCATCGCCTGGCTCGAAGAGAGGGGACTCGGAACCGGGCGGATCCAGTACCGCCTGCGCGACTGGCTCTTCTCGCGCCAGCGCTACTGGGGCGAGCCCTTCCCCATCGTCCACACCGACGACGGCGAGGTCGTGGCCCTCGACGAGAGCTGGCTCCCCGTCGGGCTGCCCGCCATCGACGAGTACCGCCCCACCGAGGACGGCCGGCCGCCGCTCGCCCGCGCCGGCGAAGAATGGCTCAGGGTCGAGCTCCCCGATGGCCGATGGGCCACCCGCGAGACCAACACCATGCCCCAGTGGGCCGGCAGCTGCTGGTACTACCTGCGTTTCCTCGACCCGCACAACGAGTCCGAGCCGTGGTCGAAGGAGCTCGAGAACTACTGGATGCCCATCGATCTCTATGTCGGCGGGGTCGAGCACGCGGTGCTCCACCTGCTCTACGCCCGTTTCTGGCACAAGGTGCTCTACGACTGCGGCTGGGTTTCCACCAAGGAGCCGTTCCAGAAGCTCTTCAACCAGGGGATGATCCTCGCCTACTCGTTCCGTGATTCGAACGGCAAGTACTACCTGCCGTCGGAGGTCGATGAGCGCGAGGACGGCACCGCCGTGCTCAAGACCACCGGCGAAACCCTCGAGAGTCAGATCGAGAAGATGTCCAAGTCCAAGCTCAACGTCGTCAACCCCGATGACGTCATCTCCGAGTACGGCGCCGACTCCATGCGGCTCTACGAGCTCTTCATGGGCCCCCTCGAGGTCCAGAAACCGTGGCAGATGAAGGGCGTCGAGGGCGTCTACCGCTTTCTCCAGCGGACCTGGCGGCTGGTGGTGGACGAGAAGAGCCGGCGAACTCAACTCGCGACTCAGCGACGCGCCATCGAGCTCCGAGCCCGAGCTCGAACGGACGCTGCACAAGACCATCAAAAAGACCGCGAGCGACACCGAGACGATGCAGATGAACACCGGGATCGCGCAGATGATGATCTTCGTCAACGAGGCGACCACCACCGAGACCCTGCCCCGGGAGATCGTCACGACCTTCCTGCGCCTGCTCTCGCCGTACGCGCCGCATCTCTCGGAAGAGCTGTGGCACCGCCTGGGCGAGACGGATCTGATCGCGAACTCGACCTGGCCGACCTTCGACCCGGCGCTCTGCATCGACGACACCATCACCGTCGTCATCCAGATCAACGGCAAGAAGCGCGACGAGCTGCAGGTATCCAAGGACACCGACCGGAACGAACTCGAACGCCTCGCGCTCGCTTCGCCGAACGCGCTCAAGCACATGGATGGCAAACCGCCGAAGAAGGTCATCGTGGTGCCGGGGCGGTTGGTGAATATCGTCGTCTGACCAGGGTCTAGGAAATAGCGAAAGCTCTGCCGTTCCCACAACGCGATGGAAAGGAAGCCAGGCACGCGCTGATGAACGCGCCTATCTCGTGCTCCGCATCGCCTTGAGTCACCCTGAGCACCGCCACACCGCGGAGCGGCGCCTACTGATGGAATGACGGGGGCCTCCTATGGCTGTCATTCTGAGCGAGCGTAGCGAGTCGAAGAATCCCCCGAAGCTCAAAGCGACGATGAGGAAAGCAGCGATCGTCCGACCCGGGGGGGACCCTTCGACTCGCTCGGCGGCACTCGCTCGCTCAGGGTGACAGTGGGTTTGTCATTGGGAGGGAAGCAGCACCGTGACCACCAGACCGCCCTCTGGGTGGTTTGCCGCGCTGATGGTCCCGCCGTGCGCCCTGACCGCCCTCGCGGCGATGGCGAGTCCGAGGCCGACGCCGCCGCTGGCTCGATCGCGCGCCTCCTCCACCCGGTAGAAGGGTTCGAAGATCCGTTCGAGTTCGGCGGCGGCGACGCCCGGCCCATGATCGCGCACGGTGACCTCGATGGCGTCCTCCAGGCCTCTGCACTCGACCTCGACCGAGGTTCCCGCCGGGGTGTGGTGGACGGCGTTTCTCACGACGTTGTCGAAGGCGCTGCGGAGCAGCTCCGGACGGCCCGGACGAGGCCGGGCACCGTTCGAGGCGGACCTCGCGATCTGTCGGCCGCGGCCTCGAAACCGGCATCGGCGACCACCTCGGCGAGGAGCTCGCGAGGTCGAGACTCGACGCGGGCACTCGCCGTCGGACCCGGCCTCGAGCCGCTCGAGAAGCAGCAGCTGGCCGATGAGTTCGTCGAGCCGTGCGGCCTCGCGCTCGATCCGATCGAGGGATCCGGCCGCAGCTCTCACCGGCCTTGGAGCGCGCCAGCTCGAGGGCCACCACCAGCCGCGCCAACGGCGAGCGCAGCTCGTGCGAGACATCGCGCAACAGCCGTTGTTGAGCATCGACGAGGGTCTCGATGCGTTCGGCCATGGCGTCGAAGTCCCGCGCCAGCTCGCCGATCTCGTCCCGGCGGCGCGCTGACCTTGCCCTCGACTCTCGCGCTCGAGATCACCGCCGCTCAAGCGCCCGGGTGGCGCGGCGAAGCGGCGCCACCGGCGAGCTGAGATAGCGGGCGAGCCAGAAGCTCAGAGCCGCCGACCACCAGGAAGAGCACGCCCAGGCGCCAGGCCAGCGCTTTCGGGTCGAGGAGATGGACCAGCCGGGGAGGGCTGTGATGGGCCGCCACCACGGCCAGGCTCCGACCGTCGGGGTCCACCACCGGCCGGGCAACGAGATAGAGCATCCCCGATCGCTCCGAGATCTCCTCACCCGCGACAGCACCCGATCGGCGAGATCGAGAACCTCCTGCGGCGCTCTCGGCCCCGTGCAGCTCGCGACCCGCCTCGTCGAGGACGAAGACCTGGCCGGCGCCGGAGGGCCGCCGCCACGCCCGACTCCCGCGTCCGTGCCCCGTCCCGCGGCATGCCGTCGACCCCACCTCGGCGATGAGGCCGGCGGCGCCATCGACCGACGACCGGGCCCAGTCCTCGGCGTCCTGGTGCCAGCTCTTCGAGACCCGGACGGGACCGCGTGAAGAACGGCGACGTGACGACGAGCACCGCGACCACGACCGCCATGGCCAGCCAGAACCAGAGGAAGATCCGAAGAAAGAGGCTTCGCATCACCGCCCCCCGGCAGGGCGGACGTACTGATAGCCGACGCCGCGGACGGTCTTGATCCGCTCGCCGCCCCCGGTGGGACCGAGCTTGCGCCGCAGGTTCGAGATGTGGACATCGAGCGACCGGTCGAAGGCGCTCGCCCGTCGGAAGAGGGCGGCCTGAGACAGCTCGTCCCGGCTGACCACGCTCCCCGCCGACCGGAGCAGCACCTCGAGGAGTGAGAACTCGACCCCGGTGAGCGCGATCTCCTGATCCGCCGACGCTGACCGACCGCGGTCCGAGATCGACGACGACGTCATCCACCCCGATCCGGTCGATCGGTCTCGGGGGCGGCCGCGGCGCGCCGGAGAATCGCCCGCATCCGCGCCGCGAGCTCGCGCGGGTTGAAGGGCTTGGGCAGGTAGTCGTCGGCGCCCATCTCGAGCCCGACGATGCGGTCCACCTCCTCGCCGCGGGCGGTCAGCATGATCACCGGGACCGCCGAGGTCTCACGGAGCCGGCGCAGGACCTCGAACCCGGTGAGGCCGGGGAGCATGACATCGAGGATCGACCAGATCGTGGAGCCCCCGCCGGGCCCGGTCGAGACCGGCGGCGCCGTTGTGCACCACCTCGACCTCGAAGCCCTCGCCGCCGAGATACTCCGACGACCAGCTCGCAGAGCTCGACGTCGTCATCGATCAGCAGGATCTCGCTCATGGACCGATCCTAACCCAAGAGCGTGCCGGGCCGAAATCCTTGACGTTTCTTAAGCTTTCACCACGGTTCCTAAGGCAAAACCGGTCAACAATGAAGGTGCCCGCGGCGTACATTCCGCGACAGGAAAACGCCGCACCGGCGGCCCGCCGTTCGAAACAGAACCCTTGCCGCCCGAGCGGCAAAAACACACGGAGGTTCGACATGAAAGCCAGAAACATCATCCTGACCATCACAGCCGCAGCCCTGATCGCCGCTCCCGGGCTCGTCTCGCCCAGCAGGGGCCCGGGCGGAACCTGCGACGGCTCGGTCCCACGGCCCGCACGGCGCCATGGGCGGACCGCACGGCGACGGCTTCGGCGGCGCCGGCGCCCACGGTCTGCTGCGCATGCTCCCGCGACTCGCCGAGCGCCTGGAGATCAGCGAGGCCCAGCAGGATCAGATCCACGCCATCATCGACGCCCGGAAACCGGCTCTCGATGCCCTCAGGGACCAGGCATCGGCCGCCCGTGAGGTGTTCCACGAACGCTACGACATCGGCGACTACGACGAGGTCGCCTTCCGCGCCTTCTTCGAATCGCAGGCCCAACTCCACGTCGAGATGCAGCTCCTCGGCGCCGACACCGTCTCGCAGGTGTGGGACGTCCTGACCCCGGAACAGCAGGAAGAACTCCTCGAAATCATCGAGCTGTTCCGCGACGGCCGCGGCGGCCCGCGCCACGGCGGCGGCAAGCGGCACGGACCCCGGTAGAGTCTCCTCTCCCGAAAGCGGCGGCCCCTCGCGGGGCCGCCTTTGGTCTTGAGGGCTTGAGGGCTTGAGGTTCTGAGGGCGTGAGGTCGACTCCGCCCTCGGTCCCTTCCCAGCTACGGCACGCCTCCGCTGCCCCGGACGTCTTCGCAGTCGGGTTGCTGATCCGCGATCACGACTCGCCGTGCCCGACCGCGTTGCGAGAATCCACCGGGCAGGAATCCGACGTCAACCGGCTCAAGCTCCACCCGCCCCAAACCCAACGCCGGTCCTCCGTTTTCAGCAATACCGTCATCTCATCGCGCACAACCAGCCCATCGCCTGAGATACCAACCCATGGCTCCAGACGCCACACCATCGCCTCCACGACCAGGTCGACTATGTGATACTGGAATAGACATGTACGGCCCACGCATACTCGTCCACCCTTCGAGGTCCGAGCACCGCGTCGTCGACCCCGAGGACATTTACTTCGTCCTGGCCGATGGGGACACGTCGATCGTCCGGCTCCGAGGCCGTCGCCCGCTCGTCGACATCCGCCCCCTCGGCGACCTCGAGTCGACCTTGTCGGCGGCGGGGATCATCCGCATCCACCGCCAGCACGCCGTCAACCCGCTGCGCATCCTGATCCTCCGCGCGCAGGCCGACGGCCGCGACTGGGAGGTCAACCTCGAGCCGCCGGTCAACGCAGTCCTGCCCGTCGCCCGCGACCGCCTCGCTGCGCTGCAAAAGGCGCTCGGCGAGTGACCGGTCCGTTTGCGCATCTCGAAGGCGGGTTCCCGCCGCAGCGCCGGAAGCCGACAAGCGTCTTGAGAGAGTGTAGCGGCCGCCGACCCAGCCGTGCCGATTGGGCTCACGAGAATGCCCGGACGGTGACATAATCAAACCACTTCCACGCACCCGTGACGGATTGCCGCGGCGAAAGGCGGGATCAACCTTGGCACGAAAGAACAACGCCTCCGGCGCCACCATCGGCTTCGAGGCCAAGCTCTGGGCCGCCGCCGACGCGCTGCGCAACAACATGGACGCGGCCGAGTACAAGCACGTCGTCCTCGGCCTGATCTTCCTCAAGTACATCTCCGACGCCTTCGAGGCGAAGCACGCCGAGCTCGAAGCCCAGAAGGCGCAGGGCGCCGACCCCGAGGACCCCGACGAGTACCGCGCCGCCAGCATCTTCTGGGTGCCGAAGGAGGCGCGCTGGGCGCACCTGAAGGCGAGCGCGCCGCAGCCCACCATCGGCACGCTCGTGGACGACGCGATGGCCGCCATCGAGCGCGACAACCCCTCGCTCAAGGGCGTGCTGCCCAAGGACTACGCCCGCCCCGGCCTCGACAAGCAGCGCCTCGGCCAGCTCATCAACCTGGTGAGCGACATCGCGCTCGGCAGCCCGGCCGACCGCGCCGAAGGACACGCTCGGCCGCGTCTACGAGTACTTCCTCTCCCAGTTCGCCAGCGCCGAGGGCAAGAAGGGCGGCCAGTTCTACACGCCCTCGCACGTGGTGCGCGTGCTGGTCGAGATGCTCGCGCCCTACAAGGGCCGCGTCTACGACCCCTGCTGCGGCTCGGGCGGCATGTTCGTGCAGAGCGAGAAGTTCATCGAGGCCCACGCCGGCAAGCTCGGCGACATCTCCATCTACGGCCAGGAGTCGCAACTACACCACCTGGCGGCTGGCCAAGATGAACCTCGCCATCCGCGGCATCGACGCGCAGATCGCCCACGGCGACACCTTCCACAACGACCGGCACCCCGACCTCAAGGCCGACTACGTGCTGGCCAACCCGCCCTTCAACGACAGCGACTGGCGCGGCGAGCTGCTGAAGGACGACAAGCGCTGGGTCTACGGCACGCCGCCCGCGGGCAACGCCAACTTCGCCTGGGTGCAGCACTTCATCCACCACCTGGCGCCCACCGGGCTCGCCGGCTTCGTGCTCGCCAACGGCTCGATGTCGTCGAACCAGTCGGGCGAGGGCGAGATCCGCAAGGCCATCATCGAGGCCGACCTGGTGGACTGCATGGTGGCGCTGCCGGGCCAGCTCTTCTACTCGACGCAGATCCCGGTCTGCCTCTGGTTCCTCGCCCGCAACAAGAAGAACGGCCGCTTCCGCGACCGGCGCGGCGAGACGCTCTTCATCGACGCCCGCAAGCTCGGCACGATGGTCGACCGCGTGCACCGCGAGCTGACCGACGCCGACATCGCGAAGATCGCCGGCACCTACCACGCCTGGCGCGGCGACAAGGACGCGGGCGAGTACGCCGACGTGCCCGGCTTCTGCAAGGCGCGCGACGCTCGAGGACATCCGCAAGCACGGCCACGTGCTCACGCCCGGCCGCTACGTCGGCGCCGAGGCCGCCGAGGACGACGGCGAGCCGTTCGAGGAGAAGATGAAGCGGCTCACCGCGACGCTGCGCGAGCAGCAGGCCGAGGCCGCGAAGCTGGATGCCGCCATCGCCGCCAACCTGAAGGAGCTTGGGTATGGCGGGTGAGTGGGCGAGCCGCACGCGTCGAGCGACTCGCGATGGCGATCGCGCTCGATCGACTACGGCGATCACGAGGCACTCGGCTCGAAGATCGGTCGATCCGGCGTGCGCTGATTCACGTCAAGGTCGTGCAGTCGACGACGGATCGGCCGTCGAGCACTGCAGACGAGCTCGGATCTGCGTCGACGAGCACTGCGCGAATCGGACGACAGTCGCATCGTGCTCGAACGCGGCGACGTCGTCTTCACGCCGAGGCGACCGCTGGGCAAGTCGCGCATCGTTCGAGCGCACGGAGCTGCGATGCATCTCGGCCAGCGACTCGTGTCAGCGCTCGACGCGCGAAGGCTCGACTCGACCGCTTCCTCTACGTATCTGCTGCGATCGCAGCCGAGTCCAGGAGCAGCTTCGCGCAACGCGATCGGCACGACGGTGCCGGCATCTCGACAGACGCGATCTTCGCAGCGACGTCCTGTCCCACTGCCGCCGCTCGCCGAACAACGCGCCATCGCCCACATCCTCGGCACGCTGGACGACAAGATCGAGCTGAACCGGCGGATGAACGAGACGCTGGAGGCGATGGCGCGGGCGCTCTTCAAGTCGTGGTTCGTGGACTTCGACCCCGTCCGCGCCAAGGCCGAAGGCCGCGACCCCGGCCTGCCCAAGCCCCTCGCCGACCTCTTCCCGGATTCCTTCGAGGACTCGGAGCTGGGGGAGATTCCGAGGGGGTGGGAGGTGGCGACGCTCGGCAGATTTGGCGAGCTTGAATCGCGACTCGTGCGTCCAAGGAGACGCGCCCGTCCGAGATCAAGTACGTCGATCATTCCAGACGACCAAGTGGGGCCGCTATCGAGGCGGTGACCGCGTACGCCGGCCGTGATGCGCCAAGCCGGGCAGAACGGGATACTCCGTCTCGGCGATACGATCGTCGGGACCGTGCGCCCGGGAACGGCTCATACGCGCTCATCTCGGATGACGCTGACGGGCAGCACCGGCTTCGTCCGTGCTGCGACCCCGAGCTCGCAGTACGTGGGTTTCGCTTTACCTCGGCAGCGACTGCGAGCAGGCAACATCGATGCGCTTCAACAGCCTGGCGGACGGCAGGAGCCTACCACGACGAGTCCGTCCGCGAGATTGTGGCCGCTACATCGGTCGCCCGCCCTGACGACAAGGTGCTCGGCCGGTTCTCTCTGGCCGTGCGGCCACTCGCTCGCGAAGCATGGCGAAGCGAACAGGAATCGCGTACCCTCGCCGCCCTGCGCGACACGCTGCTGCCCAAGCTCATCTCCGGCGAGCTGCGGGTCGAGGACCCTGGCCGATTCCTCGGGGGCGGTGACTGATGCCCGACCTCGACGCCCTCGCGCCGAACTATCGCCGGGCGCAACAGCGATGGCCAGACGCGCCCACGCTGACGAAGTGCCACGAGGCGTTGAGGGCGTGCTTCGACACCAACGGGCACGGCTTGGTCGAGCACGTCAAGTCGTTCATCGAGAGCGTCTGCCTCACCATCATGGGCGAGCTGCGCGAGCCGATGCCGTCCGCCACTCCATCCACGACCGACCTGCTGGTCGCAGCCCTGAACCCGCTCGGCCTGCGGAACACCCGGGGCGCGAGCAAGCTCGACAAGGTGCTGTCGGGGTTCAACCGCCTCGCCGATGCGTTGACCGAGATGCGCAACGACAACGGGCCGGTGGCGCACGGCAAGGATGCCTTTCTCGATGCGCTGACGGTTGACCACGCGCGCGCCTTCCTGCACGCGGGCGACGCGATCCTCGGCGTTCTCCTCAACGCGCTCGAAGGAAAGCAGCCCGACCTCACCGTCACCCGGGAGCCCTACGAGAGCTTTCCGCACCTCAACGAGCGGATCGATCGCGCGGTCAGCGTGGAGGCCCGCATCGACGAAGACGGCGAGCGGCCCATGGTGGTGTTCTCCGTCGCAACCGGGCCGCGCGGCGAAGCGATCGAGCTTCGAGTCGAACCGAGCCGGCTGCTCTACGGCATCGACCGTTCCGCCTACATCGAAGTGCTCAGGACGGCCGACCTCGTGGTCGCAGAGCCAGAGGAAGGCGAGGATGAAGAAGAGGCAGTGACCTCGACCGAGCCCGTCGCGCCCGCCGGCCTTGACGCCGCAACCGTGGAGGTGCCGCTGGCTGAGCTGGTTCCCGCCTATGGGGGCCCTCTGGAGGCGCTTCGCCAGGGTCTCGCGGACTTCCTCATCTGCTGAAGGCGTTGATCCTGCGCCAGCGGCCGAGGGAGGTGCTCGGCTCACCGACTCACTGTTGGCGACGGTGGAGCAGAACATGGGGCTCGACTGGAAGCGGCGGGAGCCGCTCCAGGCGCGGCTGAAGGTGGCCTGCAAGCGGGTGCTCGTTCAGTTCGGCTCCGACGCCGCGAAGGCCGAGAACGTGGCCGAACGACTGGTGGCCTGGCTCCGCGTGCAGGCGCCGGAGGTCGGTAGCGGAATCCCGCTGGCGCCGGCTGCCGTGGATGGGAGCGCAGCGTGAACAACGAGTCCTGCGTCCGCGCCGAGATCGGCACCTGCACCCAGCAGCTCGTCTCTGGCGGACTGCGTTCGGAAAGCGCGGAGTGCTCCATCGGGAGGGCCGTGTAATGGCCGACATCAACCTCACTCAAGCGGAAGCTGACGCGCTTATCGCCATGGAGAAGCATCGCGTCAATGAGGATCGGAGCGATTTCCCCATGGGGGGCCAATCGCTCGTGTTGCCGCTCCAGTCCGTTGATCGCCGCGAGCAGTTCCTCCTGGATCTGAGCCGAGGGCGCATCGACCTTCTGAAGGTCAAAATGCAGAACCGCGGGCGCCAAGTGGTGGTGCTTGTCCGGCTCGATCTCGGCGGGGCGCCTCACCGGAACCCGGATGGCGAGGAGATTTCCGTGCCCCATTTGCACGTCTATCGGGAAGGGTTCGGCGACAAGTGGGCTGTCGCCGCCCCGACTGACCGATTCCCGCACCGGACGATGTCTGGCGCACGCTCGAGGAGTTCTTGCGGTTCTGCAACGTCATGCAGCCGCCGCACATTGAACGGGGGCTGTTCACATGATCCAGGACATCCAGCGGCTGCTTGATGACTATTATGCCTGGCTCAAGGACAAGACCGTCCTGCGCCAGATCGACCAATGGGTGGAGATCACCACACCCTATCTCGATCGGCACAACGACTACGTCCAGATCTACGCGAAGCCAACGAACGGTGGGTTCATGCTGACCGATGACGGCTACACGATCGACGACCTGGAGCAGAGCGGTTGCAAGCTCGAAAGCCGCAAGCGACAGGATCTGCTGCGCATGACGCTCAACGGGTTCGGTGTGCAGCTGGACGGCAAGGCGCTCGAGGTCCATGCGTCTCCGGACAACTTCGCGCTGCGCAAGCACAACCTCGTGCAGGCCATGCTTGCGGTCAATGATATGTTCTATCTCGCGGTGCCGATGGTGGCGAGCCTGTTCTACGAAGACGTGGTCGCTTGGCTCGACGTGCACGAAATTCGATACACGCCTAAGGTCAAGTTCACTGGCAAGACCGGGTACGACCATCTGTTCGACTTCGTGATCCCGAAGTCGCGCCATCAGCCTGAGCGCATCATTCAGACTATCAACCGGCCCAATCGGGACACCGCGCAGGCGGTCGTAATTTCATGGATCGACACGAAGGAGGTGCGATCTTTGGACTCGCGCGCCTACGCGCTGCTCAACGACTCGGAGCAGCCTGTCTCGTCTGCCGTAATGACGCTTTGCGGAGCTACGACGTGCAGCCCGTTCCGTGGAGCCAACGAGAGGATCTGCGGGAGGAGTGGGCGGCGTGAGCCCTGCAGGCTTCACCGAATCCGTCGTAGAAGACGCCCTGCGCTGGCC
>CAVPHA010000026.1:0-30028 GCA_963704125.1 uncultured Acidobacteriota bacterium
ACAGGGTCGCCGGGTCGAAGGCGGACGGCAGGAGATCACGAACGGTCGAAACCCGCTGCTCGCCATCGAGGTTGGCCAGAATCACCGAAAAATCGCCAAACTCGGCCAACACCTGCCGGCACGCACCACACGGCGCGGCGGGTGGCGTCGACGAGGTCACCACCGCGACTGCGACGAAATCGCTGCAGCCCGTGGCTACGGCGGCCGCGATCGCGTGGCGCTCGGCGCAGACGCTCAGACCGTACGATGCGTTCTCGACGTTGCAGCCGGTGAATACGCGACCGTCGGTCGTCAGCACGGCTGCCCCCACCAAGTATTCCGAGTAGGGCGCATGCGCGTGCTTCCGAACTTCGGCGGCCGCCGCCACGAGCTGGTCGACCTGCTTCTGGTCCACCTCTTCATCTTATCCGGTTCCTCATGCCCGGGGGGCCCCCCGGCCGGCGTCTTGGACGCCTGGGTTTGGGGGCTGGTCGTCCGCCCTCCGCCCTCATGCCCTCACGCCCTCAACAAGAAAACGGCCGCCGGGGGGCGGCCGTTGCGACTTCATGGGGTCGGAGGTTCGTCGTCACTGACGCCGCGGACTCGATTGGGAGGCGCCCGATGACGCCGACGATCTCGACGGAGACGAGGTCCTCGGGAGGGGGATCTCGAGGCCGGACGATCGCGCCCCGGATGACCCGGAGGACGATCCCGACGGCGCCCGCGCCGACGGCGGAAGACCTGCCGGTCGACGAACCTCCCCGAACGGACGGGGAATACGTGTACGGGGATCCCGATCCCATGTTCCGGCTCGGTCGCGTTGGTGAGGTGCGGGGGACGATGACCGGTCGCGTCGAGCTCGATGTCGGGCTCGAGCGACTACCACCAAGACGCGACGTGACCGGCTGTCGCACGAGGGGGGAGGATGAACTCCGAGTGCTCGGCAGGGATGATGTACTGCGAGCCATCGGAAGGGAGGAGGAGCTTCGAGTACTCGGGAGGTTACGCCCGCTCGACGACACGCTTCCGGCGTTTGCCGGCGGTTGCCCCTGGACTGCGGGTGCTCGGATCGACCAGGGCTCGGGTCCCGCCGCTGAGGAGCCGCCGCCTGAGGATCCGAATCCGGGTCGGTAGATATTTGTTGGGAGTATCTTCCGACATCGATCGTGAGTTCGACGGCGACACGAACTGCGACTGGTTGGCCGCGGTGAGTTCGGGTCCACCGCCCCCGCCCGGGTTGGAACGCGACTGAGGTGTGGATTGGGGACGTGCTGCGACTACCGACTGGGCTGAGTTCCGCCCCAGGTCGGACAGTGAACTCGGTTGCACGAGGCGCGCGATGTCTTCGCCTCGCAGGCTGTCGTCCCGGGCCATTACCCGGGTGATATCGCGGTCCGTCCGAGCGCCGACATCCGAGAACGTGCGGGAAATCTCATCGGCCGTGCTCGCCTGGCCCGGCGAACGAGTGGTCAGGGGTCCGGTAACCACAACGCCGGTGGCATTTCCCTGATTGGGCATGACCCGGCTGCCGGGTTGCACGACGCGCGAAAGGTGTTCGCTGGCGAAGTCCTCCGCCGCCACGACATTCCACCCGGCTCGATCCATCTCGGCGACTCGGACGTGACCGGTGAAATCGGCCGCGGCGCGGCCACCGGAGGACGCCCGAACCTCGTCACCGCCACCCGGCGTCACTCGACGCAACTCGCCACCTGTGTCGGTTGCCGCTACGGACGCGAGGATCCGGAGTCTGACGGCGACCGGATTCGCCCGGGTTCACACCTTCCTCGGCGGAATCACGTCACCGCGGGGCGGTCGCGGTTGGCCGGCGATAGGGGGCACCGGGTGGACCGGCGGGTAGTAACCGCCGCCCCAACCCGGGTAGCGGCCATAGCACCATGAGTTGTAGTAACCCCACGGGCACCAACCGACATATCCGGGCCACCAGCACCAGCTGACCCAGGCCGGACTCCACACCGAACCCCAACCCCAGGTCCATCCGAATCCGGCGGAGAAGGACCAGGAGCCGTAGTGGTAGGGCAGCCAACCCCACGGCTCGTAGGAGATCCAGGACCAACCGGTGGTCGTCCAGTACCAGCGCCCCGCGGTGTAGGGTTGCCAGTCGGGGGACACAGCCGGTTGCCACGCCCAGCTCTGAGAGGCATCGACATATACCCAGGTGCCGTAGCTGTCGAGGATCGCGGCCTCGCGGCCGTAACGCTCGTCGACGAACTCGGAGCTCTCGCTTTCGTAGGTCAGTCGCCGCTGTTCCACCCAACGGGCAAAATCATCACCCCAGGTCAGGTGGGGTTCGACCCCAGTGATTTCACCACCGCGCACCTCGGCGGCGGTGGCCGGCTGTACCAGGACACCCCCGGCCGTGGTCGCGGCCTCGGCAAGACCCTCCCATGCCTCGAGCCGGAGACCGCCCGAGCGCAGAACCTCGATCCGGTAGGTGCCGGGTTGCTGGAGGTAGACGGTGGCGCCGGAGCTATCGATGCGCATCGGTTCGGCGCTCAGGACAAGCTCGGGAACCTGGACCATGATGGCGCCGTCGACGAGGTAAAGAACCGTCCGATCACCGACCAAATCCCGGCTGAATGCCACTGCGTCGAGACTGACGGTTGTGTATTGGTCGAGCCACATGATGCTGCCGTCCGCGAGGATGACCTCCATCCTCGCGTCGCGGGCCGTGTCCACCCGATCACCGACCACCAATGGCATGTTGATGGCGGCCTCGAGGTTTTCCTCGCTGCTGGCGGGTTGGACGGTGGCGTAGCGCTCGAGGTACGAGATGTAACTCAGCGAGGTCAGATCGTCCTCCCCAGAGGCCACCAGAGGGGCCACCACCATGAGGATAAGTGCTGCCGTCGCGAGCGTTTTCATATCAAATCTCCTTACGCGAGATGACATTTGCAACCTCTGTGCCATTTCCGGAAGAACGCAAACGGTCCCGCTCGGGCGGGACCGTTAGGATTCTCCGGTTCGAAGATGAGAACTGGAGCGTCAGCTCTTTCGGAGGATTTCCTGCATCACCTCGACGAACCGACCCGGGGGGAGATAGCCGTTGATCCGGCCCACTTCCTCACCGGAGGGCGAGAAGACAAGTACGGTCGGAAGACTCTCGACACGATATTCGTTGGAAAGGGCCTCACCCGCGCCGTCCACGTCCAGGTTGAGGAGCACCAGAGAATCGGCAATGAGGGACATGACAGCCGTATCGCGGTAGGTGGTGGAATCGAGCTTCTTGCACCAGACGCACCACTCGGCCTCGAAACTGACAAGCACCGGTTTGCCCTCGGATTTGGCGCGCGAGAAGGCGGATTCCCAGCTCTTCTCCCAGTCCAGACGGGAGGTCTCGTGGGTCGAGACGGTCTCGATGGCGATCATCGAACCATCGTCGGCCGGCCCTGCGCCGCACGCCGTCAGCGCACCCATGGCCATTGCAACGATCGCTACTCCGATTGTCCTGAATCCGTCGCCCAACATCGTGCCTCCCATTCGCGGCGGTGATTATATCACCGTTTAGCTATACAGTATGCAGCTCACGAGCCGCCGGTAACACCGGAGATCGGAGTCTGCCTTGCGCGTCACCGCCTGGAGTGACATCATCCGCCCATGCCGCGAGACGCACTTTCTCTGTTCCACCGCATCTTCACCGATGCGGCGGAGTTCTTACAGCAGACCCCGCCGGCCGACGACCAGACGGTGGTGGTCCTCAAACGACGCCTTCCCGAACTCGAAGGGGAACCGGCATGATCGACTATGGCGCGAGCGCATTCTTCAACCTCGACAACTTCGCCCACCGCGGGCTCTTTGCCGACGGCGAGCCGGTGTGGAACGCGCTCGGCGCCAGACTCGCTGCCTATCTCGAGGCCTGGACCGACTGGACCATCGCCAGCGAGCTGCCCGCCGGCGTCCATCTGCTCGGCGAGAAGATCTTCATCGCCCCCGGTTGCTCGGTAGAGCCCGGCGCGGTCATCGTCGGCCCGGTGGTGATCGACGGCGGCGTCACGATCCGGACCGGCGCCTATGTTCGCCAAAACGTCATCCTCGGTGAGGGCTCGATGGTGGGCGCCCATTCGGAGGTCAAGGGCTCGATCCTCCTCCCCGGCGCCAAAGCCCCCCATCAGGCCTATGTCGGCGACTCGATTCTCGGCCGCGACGTCAACCTCGGCGCCGGCACCATCTGCTCCAACGTCAAGAACATCGGCAGCGAGGTCACGTTCCGGGCCGGAGGCGAGATCGTCAAAACCGGGCTGAGGAAGTTCGGCGCGGTGCTCGGGGATGGGTGCAAGACCGGCTGCAACACCGTCTTGAACCCCGGTGTGATCATGGGCCCGGGATCGGTGACCTACACCAACGCGAGTCTCCGCGGCGGCTACTACCCCGCCGGCACCCTGGTGAAGGTCAGACAAGAGCAGCGAATGATCGAGATGGACAAGCTGCGGCGCTGAAGTCTGGGAACCGCTAAGGCGCAAAGAACGCAAAGACCATCAATCGAGCACAGGAGCGGCTCTCGCCGCTCCTGTGCTCGATTGCGATGCTTCGCGACCTTGGCGTCTTTGCGGTTCGTTATCTGCCCGGCGCGGCCCCGCCCGCGGCTTCGGCGGCAGCCAGCGCTGCGGCCTCCGCTTCGGTGGGCGTCGGCTTGAGGCGCTCGTCGGCGACGGCGAGGGCCATGCTGTCCGGCATCGGTTCGCCCGGCTTGGGCTCATAAAACGGCAGCTGGAACGGCCACGGCAGCTCCCGCCATGGGATCTTCTGCTCGCGGCACGGCTCGCTCGGTTCGGTTCCATCGAGGAACGCCTCGAGAATCACGGTGGTCTGCTGGCTGCAGGGCGGCACAGCGCGCTCGCCGGTGTAGGCATCGACGGGGCTGAAGACCACCCCCGCCGGCACTGAAAAATCCTCGGCCCGAGTCGCCTCGTCGAGGGTCTCGAGATAGCCTTTCATGAACTCGTTCCAGATCGGCTGCGCTGCCTTGGCGCCGGTCATCTTCTTGCCGATGGGTTCCTTCCGGTCGCGACCCACCCAGACCCCGACCGTCATTCGCGGCGAGAAGCCGACGAACCACGCATCGGAGTAGTCATCGGTCGTGCCGGTCTTGCCGGCGAGGTTGGCATCCAGGAAACGGGCGGAGGTTCCCGTACCGCGTTCGATCACCCCGCGCAGAACGTGCAACGCGAGGTAGGTGACCGGCGCCGACATGATGGGCTCGATGCGGGGGTAGAAGCGCTCGAGGGGACGCCCGTCCCGGTCGAAAACTTCAGAGATGAAGTACGGCTCGGGAAGCTCACCGAGGTTGGCGATGGCCGAGTACGCCCGCACCAGATCGATCAGCCGAACCCCGAGAGAACCGAGGGCGAGGGAGGGGTAGGGGTGGAGTTCGGTGGAGATGCCGAATCGACGGGCGGTCTCGACCACCTGGTCCGAACCGACCAGTTGCTGGAGCTTGACCGCCGAGGCGTTGTAACTCAGCTCGAGGGCGCGTCGCAGGGTCGTGATGCCGTAATAGACGTTGTAGTAGTTCTTCGGACAGTAAGTGAGTTCGCCGGTTCCATCCGACAGCAGGAAGGGCCCGTCGAAAACGGTGTCGGCGGGCGAGTAACCCTGCTGGAAGGCGGTCAGATAAACAAAGGGTTTGAATGCCGAGCCACACTGGAGGCTCGACTGCACCGCTCGGTTGAACTCCGAGCGTCCGAAGTCGTACCCGCCGACCATGGCCCGGATCGCGCCGGTCTGGTTGTCCATGGCGATGAGGGCGCCTTCGATCTCGGGCTCCTGGAGGAGCGAGACCGGAATCACCGCCTCCGGTTCTTCGGACAGCTTCTCCGGCAGGCGGACGAGGACCAGATCGCCGACATCGAGAAGCCGCTTCATCGAGGCGGCGCCGGTCCATTTAACCGCCTCCATGTCGAGCCGCGCCCGGTGATCGCCGAGTCTGAGCTGCGCTTCACGCTGGCCGACCTCGACCACCACCGCCTTGACCATGGCGCCCGGTGCGAGTTCGAGGTGCCGCCATGAGGGGTGCTCGTAGTCCTCTACCCCCTCGATGCCCTCGGTTTCGAGCACATTGGGCGGCGGCCGCCAACCGATGTAGATCATCTCGAGCTTGATCAGCCAGTCGCGAACGGCGCTTTCGGCCAAGGCCTGGAGGTAGGGATCCATGGTGAGGTGAACCTGGAGCCCGTCTCGGTACAACGCGTCGGTACCGTACCGCCGCTCGATCTCCTTGCGCGCCTCCTCGAGGAAATAGGCCCCCGACTCCACCCGGTCGCGATGAAGTGCGACCGTGAGGGGTTCGGCGACCGCCTCGGCGTGGGCCTCGGCATCGATGTACCCCTGTTCGAGCATGTTGTCGAGGACCTTGTTGCGTCGCGCCAGCGCATTCTCGGGTCGTTTGATCGGGTTGTAGAGGTTGTTGGCGCTCGGGATCATCCCCGCGAGCAGCGCCGCCTCGGCCAGCGATGATCTCGATCGCCGGTTTGTTGAAGTAGAGCAGTGACGCCGCCTCGACGCCGTACGCCCCGTGGCCGAAGAAGACCTGGTTGGCGTACATGGCCAGGATCTGTTCCTTGGAAAAGCGCTTCTCGATGTCGATGGCGAGCAGCGCCTCCTTGGCCTTGCGGCTGATGGTCCGCTCGCGCTCCAAAAAGAGGTTGAGGGCAAGCTGCTGGGTGATGGTCGACGCACCGCCGCGGGAGCCGATCTTGCGATCCCGAAGGCTGTACCAGGCTGCCCGCAGGACGGCTCGGGGATCGACCCCGCCGTGAGTGTAGAAATCGGCGTCCTCGATGGCGACGATGGCCTGCTTCAGGTGATCCGGAATCTCCTCCGGCTTGAGCTCGACCCTTTGTTCGACGGCCCAGGAGACGACTTCTTCGCCGTCGTCGGCATAGACGTGGGTCGCGGTTGCGGGTCGGAAGGTCTCGAGGGCGTCGACCTGCGGCACGTGGAGGAACTGAGCGACAACCCATCCGGCCAGGGCGCCCGCCAGGACACCGGCGACAGCGCCGATCGCGAGGAATTTGAGCAGACGAAGGAGCTTCTTCCACATGGCCGATAGGTTAGCAGAGGAACCGTGACGGAGGGATGGCAAGGACAAGGCCCATGGATGGCAATGCTCTGCGTCGTGGCGGTGCTCAGAACGTGGTCGCGCTCCACGCAGAGGTGTTTCCAGCCTCGAAATCATCCCCGAAGAGGACATACCAATCGCCGTAGGCGACCGTGACGGTGTAGCCCTCGGTGGTCACCGATTCGACGCAGATGAGGATCTCATTGGGCGCGTCGTCGTAGCACTCGCCCGGCAGCCACATGGCGCCGGCGTCGGCGCCGTTGCTGGGGTCTTCGAGATCCACCAGCCACGCCGGCTCCTGGCGGGATTGGTCGACCTCGTGCAGGATCACCGCAAAACCGGGGAGATCGCCGTCGTATCCGAATTGGTCACGGACCTCGATGGTGTAGAACCGCGACGTACCCGAGATCGCCACCGTCACCATGCGCAGATTCGAGGTCGATGCGAGGGCGAGATGGTCGATGTCGAACTCGTAAAGACCCGGCGCCGAGACCGCCGCCTTCTGCGCCGCGGGGATCCAGCCGAGCGAGTTCTTGTGGATACGAGATCGTGTGCTTGCCGACGGTGCCGTAGGTCGGGTCGCTCACAGCGTAACCCCACGAGTCGCTCATGACATCCCAGGGATTGTCGTACGTGTAGCCGCCTTGAGCATTGTTGGAGTGCGGCAGGCCGAAGGCGTGGCCCATTTCGTGACCGATCACCGCGACATTGTGCCAACCCCACGGCGGCTCCCAGGTCACCCCGCCCCAACCACCCCAGGCATACTGGCCGAAGGTCTCGTTGAACATCATGTTGATACCCACGAAGTCGTTGAGGTTGACGCTGCCCGAGGCCGCGCCGGTGCAATCGTCGTAGAGCGCGTTGAGCATGGGACCGTGGTTGCCGCCGACGATCAAATCGGTGTAATAGGACCGTGTGTGCGGGAGCTCGAACCAGCCTGCGGCCGACGAGCCGACGACATCGACCATGTTGTAGGACTGGGCGCGCCAGTAGTGATCGAGACCGGGAAACACGTTGGCGTACATGTTCTGGAAGTAGCTCAGCGCCCTCCGGCGGGATGGCGATGTCGGAGAACTTGCACATCAGCGAAACATAGGGGTAGCTGCCGGCGGCCCGAATCGGGCTCGGCGTTCACCACCCTCCACCCATCACGATGGCCACGGGATGATGACGGACCGACCGAGATCCTCGCCATCTGCCGGAACTGAATCCGCACCCGACGTCCATGGACCGCCATCGGTCCGCCGAGGGCCGAGAGCTGCTCTTCACCAAGTTCGAGGTTGACCCGCGAGCCGTCATCACGAACAAGACTCGCCGCCATCGCTTTGGCCTGGGTCCCACCAATTGCCGGGGTGCCCCAGGCGAGGAGGAGAGATCCTTCGACCCATTCGGTTCCGTCCGAGGACTCACTCGCCGGCGCCGGGATGATCCCGAACCCGAGGATCACGAAACAGATGACGACCGACACCTTCAGGTATTGACAACGCATTGCACGCTCCTTGTACAGCCTGCCCCCCATTCAACCGTAGATCCGATCGATCCGAGCGTTGGTGATCTGTATCATGCTCACCCATGCTTCATGTCGTCATCGGACTCGGCGCCAACCTCGGCGATCCGCCAGCTGCCTTCGCCGCCGCCCTTGCCGGTCTCGCCAGAATCGGTGAGGTCGTCTCGGTGTCACGGCTGTGGCGGACCCGGCCCGTCGGACCCGATCAGCCGGACTACTGCAACGCCGCCGCGCTCCTGAGCTGGCCGGGTGATCCGAGAGCCCTGCTCGGAGCCTGTCGCGAGATCGAAGCCGCAGCCGGAAGGAATCGCTCGACCGAGCAGCGATGGGGCCCACGGGTCCTCGATCTCGATCTGCTCATGGCTCGAGACCTGGTGTGGCGGAGCCCTGAGTTGGAGATTCCCCATCCCCGGTTCCACGAGCGCGCCTTTGCCCTGGTTCCCGCGGCGGAGCTCGTGCCCGACTGGGTCCACCCGATGCTCGGAAGAACCATCGCCGAGCTCGCCGACGAAGTCCGAGCCGCCGAAACCGAACGCGCTCCTCTCCAGCGAGCCGTTCCGGTTCACGCCGGGACCTCGGAATTGAGCCACAGAGCACCCATTGCAGTTTCACCGCAAAGACCGCCAAGCACGCTATGAACAGCGCAAAGAGCATCGCGTGTTTGACCCATCGCACCGTCATAGACTCCCTTTGTCGAGCGGGAGTCGCAGTGAGGATCGCGCAAGGGCGGGTGTAAAACCCGCCCCTACGAATGTTGTGAAAAGCACCGTAGGGGAGGGTTTTATACCCTCCCGACCACATCGTTGAAATCGCCAGACCCGACGACGCGACGCAGCATGCTCCAGACGCAACCGTGATGTCTCTGTGTCACTGTGCCTCTGTGGTGAGGTCCCTGGACGCGCCCGGTTGATTATGATTTCTTGACCGGTCTCGAGCCGGGCTTGGCGATGAGGACGCCGTCGGCGCAGAGCGGGCAGGCATCTGCGCTCCAGGTCGGGAAGCTCACCTCGAGCAGGGCGCGGTACGGCTTCGGATCAAAGGGATTGGCGATTCCCGAACGGTTGACCATCGAGGCCAGACCGACGACCTCGGCGCCGGCCGTCTCGAGGATCGCGATCACCTCGCGGGTCGATTTCCCGGTCGTCACCACATCCTCGACGATCACGACCCGCTGACCGGGCGCCACCGCGAATCCCCGGCGCAGCACCATCTCGCCATCGGCACGCTCGGTGAAGAGAAAGGGCAGCCCGAGGGCGCGGGCGGTTTCATGACCGATGATGAGCCCACCCATGGCCGGGGACACCACCAGGTCGATCTCGGGAACCGCTTTGGTGACCTCGGCCGCGAGGAGCTCGCCGGCGCGGGCCGCCCGGCGCGGCTCGGCGAGATAGAGGGCGCACTGCAGGTAATCACCGGAGTGCAGACCCGAGGACAGCAGGAAATGGCCCTGCTGGTGCGAGCCGCAGGCGGTGAAATCGTCGATGGTCAGCGAGTCGCTCACTGGTCCTCCCGCGCGATGCCATAGGCCTGCATCTTCTTGTAGAGGTTGGATCGCGGCGTGTCGATGGCGCGCGCGGTGGCGGCGACGTTCCAGCCGTTGGCCGCCAGGTGGTGGCGCAGAAACGCAATTTCGGAGGCGCGTTGGAACTCCTGCAGCGTGGGCTCGCCGAGCAGCCGTTGGAGCTCGTCCCCCTTGGGGGTCGAAGCGAACAGACCGACCCCCTCGATGGTGTCGTCGATTTCCATGATCACCGCCCGCTCGATGACGTTCTTGAGCTCGCGGACGTTCCCCGGCCACTGGTGCCGTCCGAGCCGCGCGAGCGCAGCCGGCTCCAGGTCTTGGGCCGGCGGTTGTACTCGGCGCAGAACTCTTCGGTGAGATGCGCGACCAGCGGTGCGATGTCCTCGGGGTGCTCGCGCAGAGGGGGCGTCTTGAGGACCACCACGGCCAGCCGGAAGTAGAGATCCTCGCGGAAGTTCCCGGCGGACACGGCGGCGGTGAGGTTCTTGTTGGTGGCGGCGACGACCCGGACATCGACGGTGAACGGCCGTTCGGCGCCGACCGGCTCGACCTCGCCATCCTGGAGGACCCGGAGAACCTTGGCCTGGGTCTTGAGGCTCATGTCGCCGACCTCATCGAGAAAGATCGTCCCCCCGTCCGCCTGGACGAACTTGCCGACCTGCCGCCGGTGGGCGCCGGTGAAGGAGCCCTTTTCGTGACCAAAGAGCTCGGATTCGATGAGCTCCTCCGGAATTGCGGCGCAGTTGACCCGGACAAACGGCTTGCGCGCCCGATCCGAGAGGTGATGCAGCCGGCGGGCAACCAACTCTTTCCCGGTGCCCGACTCACCGAGGACCAAAACCGTGGCGTGGGTCGGCGCCACCCGCGCGATCTCCTCCCGGAGCCGGCCCATGGCCTCGCTGTCGCCGAGCAGCGGCGGCCGCGGGACCTCGTGCTCGAGCTCCCTGCGCCACCCTGCCCTGGGCCACCGCCCCGCGCACGGTGAGCAGCAGGTCGGCGCGATCCGGCGGTTTGGTGAGATAGGCCGCGGCGCCGGCGTCAAGGCAGTGCTGGGCGGTGAATTGATCGCCGTGGCCGGTGAGAATCACCACCGGGATATCGAGCCCCCGGCGGCGCAGGTTTTCGAGCAACCCGAAACCGTCCATGCCAGGCATCTTGATGTCGAGCAGCGCGGCGTCGGGCTGGCGCGAGTCGAGCAGATCGAGGGCCTGGAATGCGTCCGAGGCCTGTTCGACCTCGTATCCAGCGCCGCTGAGGATCCGATCGAGCACGCGACGCACGCCGGCATCGTCGTCGATGATGAGAATTCGACCTTCCATGCCGACATGGTAGCAGCCGGTTCCTCGAACCAGTACCCATCCGCGGAAGTTGTGAGGGATTTCACATAACCCGCTTCTCAGAGTAGAATCCCCGACGCAGCGATCGACTGCGGGAGGAACCCATGAGCGACATTCAGAAGATTCTCGACGACCTCGGACTCAAAGCAACCAACCCCGGCGCCTGCACCGGTGAGTGGATCACCTCCGCCGGCGGCCGCGAACTCGTCAGCATCAACCCCACCACCGGCGAACCCATCGCCACCGTGATCCAGGCCGATGAGGCCGCCTACGAGAAGGTCATGCAGACCGCCGCCGAGAACTTCACCGAGTGGCGGATGGTTCCCGCTCCGGTGCGCGGCGAGGTCGTGCGGGACCTCGGCAACGAACTGCGAGAATTCAAAGATCCCCTGGGCCGTTTGGTGTCGCTCGAGATGGGCAAAATCAAGTCCGAAGGTCTCGGCGAGGTTCAGGAGATGATCGACATGTGCGACTTCGCGGTCGGGCTGTCGCGCCAGCTCTACGGTCCCACCATGATGTCCGAGCGGCCGCGCCACCGCATGTACGAACAGTGGCACCCGCTCGGTGTGGTCGGCGTCATCTCCGCGTTCAACTTCCCCGTCGCCGTGTGGGCGTGGAACGCGGCCCTGGCCGCCGTCTGCGGCGACACCACGGTGTGGAAGCCGTCCTCATCCACTCCGCTGACCGCTGTCGCGGTTCAGAACATCTGCAACTCAGTGATGAAGCGGCACGGGCTCAGCGGTATCTTCAACGTCGCCATCGGACCGGGCTCGGTCGTGGGCGAGCGGCTGATCAACGACTCCCGCGTCCCGTTGGTTTCCTTCACCGGCTCGACAAAGATGGGCCGGCACGTCTCGGAAGCCTGCGCCAAACGCTTCGGCCGCAGCATCCTCGAACTCGGCGGCAACAACGCCATCATCGTCGAGCCCGACGCCAAACTCGATCTCGTCCTGCGCGCCGTCCTCTTTGCCGCGGTGGGCACTGCCGGTCAGCGCTGCACCTCCCTGCGCCGCCTCTTCCTGCACTCATCGATTGCCGACGACATGGTGGCCAAGCTGGTCAAAGCGTATGGCAGCATCACCGTCGGCGATCCCCTCGAAGACGGCATTCTCATGGGTCCGCTGGTCAACGAGAGTGCCATCAAGGACTATGAAAACGCCCTCGAAAAAGTCCGGGAACAGGGTGGCGAGATCGTCTGCGGCGGCCACCGGATCGACCGCCCGGGATACTACGTGGAGCCCACCATCGTCCGCTTGAAGGAGCAGATCCCGATTTCCTGCGACGAGACCTTCGCGCCGATTCTCTACGTGCTCACCTACGACACCCTCGATGAGGTCATCAAAACGCACAACGCGGTCCCGCAGGGTCTGTCGTCGGCGATCTTCACCTCGAGCATGTACTCGGCCGAGCGCTTTTTGTCGCACGAGGGTTCCGACTGCGGCATCGCCAACGTCAACATCGGCACCTCGGGCGCCGAGATCGGCGGCGCCTTCGGCGGCGAGAAGGAGACCGGCGGCGGTCGCGAGGCGGGTTCCGACTCGTGGAAGGCCTACATGCGGCGCCAGACCTGCACCATCAACTGGTCCACCGAGCTCCCGCTGGCCCAGGGTGTGAGCTTCGACATCGACTAGGTCAATAACTCGACCGTTTTTGCGCCCCGTGTCGGCACCGACACGGGGCTTCTTCATTTCGTGCAATGGGACACGGATTGCACGGAATCACGGATCATTGACTGGGTGGAGTTGGTCACCGGATCGCAATTCAACTTCGTGACGACGTGCCGGCCGCAGGTGGGGTTTCGTTTTTGATTTCGGAACGGATAAAAACGGATCTCACAATTCACGCTATTCGCTCGCCGAAAAGACTCCGAGGCTAGTCGTGGTGGCGATTGCGCCCTGCGAAGAACGCTTCCCAGTCGGCGATGTCGTGGCTCGAGAGCTTCGACTCGAACCTGGTGGGCCGTGGTCTTTGTTTCCTACGGCCCTGCCATTCGGCGAGGCGGCGCACCGAGGCGCCACGATCGCGGGCGCGGTCGGCGAGACCCCTGTCATCGGTGACGACCGAATATTGCCGCGCCGCCGACCCCGCCGGCAACATGCCGACGATGACGTCGTCCGCGGTCCGAGAGCCGGCATACACGACGGTGACCTTGCCGAGACTCTCTCGGGTCGGTGCGCCCGCCGGCGGTGGGCCGTCAAAGACGACGGTCACGGACATGGCCTCGTGCCGGGTGAGATCGAGAACCTGCGTGCGGACGGCGGATCTCGAGCGCTGATCCTTCGGCAACCGGTGGAGCAGATTGTTGCCGTCGATCAGAATGGGCATCAGAGACGATCCGCGGTCTTCCTGCGGTCTATCTCACGCGCCGCAGGAGCCGATCGAGTTCGCGGCCACCGACGAGTTTCTTGTACATCTCGGCGGCCGTCTCGTTCCAGGGATCCGCGCCGACCGCTCGTTCGAGCGCTTTGCGTTGGCGCTCGGTGTGGCCGCGGACCTTCCAGAAGTTGGCGATCTCGATCCACCCGTCGACAAAGGTCGGGTCCACCTCCACGGCGATCCGCAGCCGGTCGAGGGCGCGGCCAATCCACAACGGATTCCGCATCTGGAGCTTGGCCAACTTGAGCAGCTGCAAAGGTTGCGGATCCAGGGCGCATGCCTGCTCGAGCATCTGGATCGCGAGGTAGGTCTCACCCGAGGCAATCATCTGATCGGCACGCTTGAGGTTGGCCTCGACCATGGAACGCCGAGCCGCGGGATCGGTCCGCGGTTTCGTCGACTGGGCCGCGAGCTGCGCTTCGGACACCGACGCAAGCACCTTGTCGTAGCGACGGCGGGTTTTCGGATCGGAGAGGAGCTCGTACGCCTCCCGCGCTCGATCGACGATGGCCGTGAGGTTCGCCCGCTGATCGATGAGGTGGGGCTCATCCACCCGTTTTGGTGAGTACCGTTTGCGGATCACCGAAAAGGCCTTTTCGATCTGATCGGCGCCGGCTCCCGGCTTCAGGCCGAGCGCACGATAATGATCGACCCGGGTGACCATTTCGACCAGTTCGATGACCCTGTGGCGCTCATCGCGCTGGCGCTCATCAAAACCACTTTCGTCGATGCCCGCATCGACATGGACCACCACCGGATCCCCGAGCGGGCCCTCAGTCACCTCGGTCGGGTCGTTCGGGCAGAAATCGGCGTCGATGGCAACGACCCCCGCGACCACCAGGGCGTAGAGGCTCGCGACTACCTCCTGCTCCGGCATGGTGGAGAGCTGCTTCAAGGCCGAGAGGTCCTTGGCGGAATCGAGACGAGAGAGAATGAAACCCTCGCTCGGGGTGAGATCGAGCTGGCCGAGCACGCTCTCGAGGCTCAGTTTGAGGCTCACCTTCCGGTCGAAGGACCCGAGCAGATCCCACATGGCCACCTTGTCTTTGCACTCACGCGCAGCGGTCAGGATAATCTGAGACGTGGTGATGTTGGGCAGGGTGTCCGGCTGGGGATCGCCCTGGCCACCCATGAATCCGAACCTTGGAGACTCCTCCGACGCTGCCCGACGAATGATCTCGAGGGTCAGCGCCTGGAGTTGGTCTTCGAGATCCGCCTGGGTGATACAACCCCGCGCCACCAGGATGTGACCCAGATTGCCGACATCGTCGGCCCCCTGCGCGAGGAGGGTGAGGGCCCGCTCGTCCTCGCTGATTCTATTGTGCTCGACCAACCACATCCCGAGCATCTCGCCTTCGACATTGGACCTCGCCGCCCGGATTTCGCCGTTGACGAAGAAGATCTCGCGTCTGGCGTCTTCCGAGCTGATCACCAGCGTTCCGGTCGACTGATCGGCCGCATATCGGGCCATTCGGGTGGGCAGCGGCTGGGCGAATGTCGGGGTCTTCTCTTCGTCAACCACGGTCAGTCCTCGACCCCGGTTGCACCATCGGCGTCGATCTCGGCGACCTCGATGACGTGGGGCTGAAACCCATCCTCGATGAGATTCGATGGAACGTCGCCCATGGCCTCTTCGGCTGCCGTCCGGTTTGTGAAGCTCCCCCAGACCAGACGAAAGCAGGTGTCGTCATCGGTCGGATCGGCCTTGATCGTCCGCAGCGCCTTGCGCTCGAGGTTGCGCTTGCGCAACATACGCTGCAAATCCTGAGGTTCACACCCCATTTCAACAACGACGCCCCAATCACCGGAGCCCACCACCACCGCTTCGTCCGGATCGTCACCGCCGAGGAGGAAAAACGCCGCCACGGCGACCACAATCAGGAGCAGCACCGCCGCGGCGCCGATCATCCAGACAGGAATCTTCTTGGGTTGCGGTTCGTCGTCTGAATACTCGGTATCCGGCCAGTCGCGATCGCGGCTCGGAAAGGCCGGTTCCTCGACTCTGAGAATCCCCGTCGTCACCAAGGCCGCAACCAGCCGGATCACTTCCTCGGGATGGTGGGGAGACGTACGTGCGATCTCCGTCGCAGTGGCGCTGCCGGTGATTCCCGCGACAATCAGATCCGCCTCTTCGGAAAGGCGAAGAGGCGCATAGAGTTCGAGAAAACCCTGCGAACGCCGCAGCACCGCCGCTTCATCCGGCAGGATCGAAGAGGCGACGTTGTGCTCGGTGTCCGCGAGGACGAGTTCGACCAGCGCGTGGGTGATGGAGACGGTTGCTCCGTCGGCCTCGGTCGGCTCGCCGATATCGACGCTGAACTGCCGGTCGGGGTCGAGCAGCCACTGGAGCAACGCCTCCTGGAGGATCTCCTTGGCCTTACCCACGGCCTGGGTTTCGGGGATCCGGCGCAGTTGTCCGAGGGCCCTGGCTTCGGCAAGCAGGTCATCCTCTCCCGCACCCTGACACCCGAGACGTCGCGCCAAGTCATCGGCGTCCAATCCAACGGCGCTGTGAATCCGCCCTTGCCGTACCCCGAGAACGATCTCACCACCGCTCCAGGAGAGGCGTGCCGAACCGGGATCTCGTCGCGCAATCCAACGGCCAAATTCCCAGATCTGTTTCGGATCCTGCATGGCGCGAGCTTAGTTCATCGCCGTCGATCTTGTAAAGCGCCGAACGGGCTTTCTGGGCGGGGTCTGATGTACTCGAATTGAACGAGTTGTCCTTGCCCGGAGCGGAGTCCCGATGGAGGGTGAAGGCGGCGCTTCATCGAGGGAACCAGGAGGGTTGACAGAAGACTTATTGACATCTAGTATGACCGTCCCAACGGTTCACCGTTTGGGAGGTTAGCTCAGGGGTAGAGCACCTGGCTTACACCCAGGGGGTCGTGGGTTCAAATCCCCCACCTCCCACCAAAGCCCCTGATTTGAGAGTGCGGGGTCGTAGTTCAGCTGGTTAGAACGCCGGCCTGTCACGCCGGAGGTCGCGAGTTCGAGTCTCGTCGGCCCCGCCACTTCATCACACAGCCGCCTTCGGGCGGCTGTTTTTTCGAGTCGCGGTGCGGCCGGTCGCGTTTTCCGACCCGGCGCACGGGCCTGAAGCGCCTCGTCGATCGAGGCGGCAGGCAGCCGAGCTTGATTCACGCATTTCACAGAGACTATAGTGGTGGCCGCGCTCGCCCCGGTCAATCAACCAGACACCGTCCTGCCGAAGAGGAAGGTCGAACGAAGTGACAAACATCAAAGTCATCGTGGAGAAGCACTCGGACGGCTACGTCGCCTACCCTCTGGGGCTCAAGGGCGTCGTGGTCGGTGCGGGGGAAACCTACGAGGAGGCGCTCGCCGACGTGCGCTCGGCCATCCGGTTCCATATCGACACCTTCGGAGACGAGGCCCTCCAAGCCGATCCGCCCGTCCTCGAGGCTTTCGTCGCCGAGACCGGAGTCGCCATCTGATGCCGAAGTTCCCCGTTGACGCGCCCAAACCGCGCGTCATCAAGGCTCTCCAATCCCTGGGCTTCGAGGTGGTCCGCGAAGGGAATCATATCGCCCTGTTGCGCGAGAATCCTGACGGTTCCCGCACTCCCCTTACCATGCCGAATCACAAAAAGCTCAAGGGCTCCACCCTTCGCACCCTCTGCAATCAGGCACAAATCCCCAGAGGCGACTTCCTCGATGCCTTTGAAAAGGCTGGTTGACGCCGGCCCGGTCATGACTCCGGCCCTCCGGACCTGGCACGCATAGCACGCATAATTTACAGTATCCGTCAGATCACCGCTTCGACATCCGTCCGGCTGAAGTCGTCTCCCTTGAAGAGGAGTTTCTCGCCGGTGCACCGTGACAGGGCGTAGGCAAAGCAATCGCCGAAGTTCAGCCCCGCGGGGTGACGACCCTTGCCATACCGTCGGTAGCCTTCCCTCGCGACCTCAGCCTGATCTCGATCAACCGACACAACCTCGATCTTCGCGGTGTGCAGTAGGAGATCCAGTTCCCTCCCCCCGTGCTCGCCAAATCTCGCCTCGATGACGATCGAAGTTTCAAGGAAGGATCCACTCGACATGAAGCGAATCGGATCGTCCTCGATGGCCTGTCTGATGGTCGGCGACTCCGGCTCCTCGAAGAGAATTGCAAGCACCGCCGATGTGTCGATCACCATCAGCCGAGGCCGCCGTCCCGATCGTATCCGAGGATTTCCTCGGGCGTCCGGTCGTCGAGTACGGGAAGGGAGGCACACCGCGCCCCGATCCGCCCGAGTTCTTCGCTCACCCTGCGGACCCGTGTGCGCCCAGCTTCTCTTTGCAGGCGCTCTCGTAAAGCTGCAATGACCGCCTCTGTGAGCGTCTCACCGGTCCGGGCCGCCAACTCTCTGGCCAGCTTGTCGGCCTCCGGATGTTTGATACTCAGAGCCATTTCTATATAACCTCCTAAGTAGGTAGATTCTACCTCATCAGCGTACCCAAGTCAAAAACGAGCTCGCCGGCATTCTCATGGAAGAACAGGAACAAACACGTGTCAGGTCCAAACAAAAGGTGCCCGGCACGGTATTGCGGTACTAGTTGTCGTGGAAACAAGAGCCCGGCGGGGCAAGAAAGCGCAATAGCGTAATAACGTGCCCGGCACCTTTTTTGATTTCACGTATTTACGCACAGCAGCTCCGTGCCAAGCTCAAGAAGTTCCCCGCAGTCGCGCTGATCGGGCCGCGTCAGTGCGGCAAGACAACCCTCGCCCAGCAGCTCGGTGGCGCCTACTTCGACATGGAGACCGCAGGAAGCGAAGCGCGGCTCGACGCAGAATGGGAAACGCTCGTCTCCGGGAAACAACTCATCATCGTCGATGAGGCCCAAAACGCCGCGTGGGTCTTCTCACGCCTCCGCGGCACGATCGACGCGGATCGCAAACGCAACGGACGCTTTCTTCTGCTCGGGTCGGTATCGCCGGCTCTCATGAGGAACGTGTCGGAGTCCCTCGCCGGACGGTTGGGTCTGGTCCGCTTGACCCCATTCATCTTGCCCGAGTTGAAGACCCGTCAGATGGACGACCTCTGGCTATGCGGCGGATATCCCGATGGCGGCATTCTCGATCCATCGATGTATCCCGAGTGGCAAGACAGCTACCTCGAGATGCTGGCAACGCGGGACCTCCCAAACTGGGGGTTGCCGGCAAAACCCCGGCAGACCCTGCGTCTGTTGGCGATGCTGGCAGCAGTGAACGGTCTTCCGTTGAACGCTTCTCAGATCGGCTCATCAATGGCTCTCGACCACAAGACGATCGTGAGCCACTGTGACTTTCTCGAGGGCGCGTTCCTGATCCGGCGGCTTCAACCCTATTCCGCCAATATCAAGAAGAGGCTCGTCAAGACGCCTCGCGTGCTGTGGCGCGACAGTGGGCTCATGCACGCCCTGATGGGAGTTTCCTCCCTCGACCACCTGTATCGCCAGCCGTGGCTTGGACACAGTTGGGAAGCGTTTGTCATCGAACAGACTCTCAACGCTCTTTCCGCCGCAGATCTGCGAGCCACTCCCACCTTCTTCCGCACATCTGACGGCTACGAACTGGATCTCGTGCTCGACTGGGGCACGGATCGCTGGGCCATCGAGATCAAGCTGACGTCCAACCCCTCTTCGTCGAGGATCGACCGGCTGAACACCACGGCCGACTTCATCGATGCGAGTCGGCGTGTTCTCGTCTGCCGCATTGCACGGAAAATCGAGACGGAGAAGCTGCTGGTGGCAAGTCTTCCGGTGTGGCTGAAGAATCTGGTCGCAACGGGTGCCAAGTGAAACAAAGCCAACAAAGTCTTCGTATGCGAGGTTTTCGCGAGATTCGGCCCAGGTTCGCCTCTGTTGCATGCAGCGAGGGCCCACGCGTCAAGGCCCGATCGACGTTGTCAATATTTTTCTTCGAATGCCCGCTTTTCTTGTCGGCGGCGAGCCGGTCGCCGAGGCTCGCGCCGCAGAGTCCCGGCTTGAGATTGTCATTCAAACGCAATCCTGCAACTCCTCCAAGGTGAGATCCGAGTTTCCGCAGGTACGACCAGAGCCCCGGAACGGCACACAACAACACCCGGCTCGCTCATCCCGTAAACTGGTCGTGTCATGCGAAAGTCCAGCGTCAATCAGCGGTCAGCGGTCAGCGGTCAGCGGTCAGCGGTCAGCGGTCATTATTCCGCACGCACCCGGTTGCCTGTCGAACCACCCTGATCTCTTTGGTCCTGGTGGCGCTCGCGCTCGGCTACCTCGGCCGGTACCGCAGCTTTGTCCGGTCGCTGCGCGCCTATGACGTCGCGTTCCAGGACGGCTTCGCGGCGCAGGACTTTCCGCTCCTCGACCGGCATCAGATCACCCAGCTCGGTTCGGCGCATCGGCCGGGCGCCCGACCGGAGAACTCCTACACCCTCGTCGAGCAAATCAAAGCCCCCGGAACCGTCAGAATCGGGATCTTCGGCTGTTCGTTCGTCATGGGTTCGGAAGCGGCTCCGGGGCAGGACTTTGCCTCCCATCTGCAAAGGCTCTTCGACGCCGAAGGGAAGACCGAGGTCGAGGTCGTCAACTTCGGCGTCGGAGCATTCGGGCTCCAGCAGTCGTATCTGCTCTCGCAGTACCTCGCCGCTGACTTCGATCTCGACCTCACGATCTACGACCTCTATGGGTTTCACCGCCAGCGCGACAACACCTTCATCATGCTCGACACGATCTACGCTCCGGTTCACGCGAGGCACGTCCTCGAGGGTGAGGGTCTCCGTCTGATCGAGGTTCCGGGTGATGATCGGCGAGCCGCATCGGCCGAGTACTTCCGCCTGCTTCCGAGGTGGGACACGTTGCGTTTTGACGCCAAGACCCCGGCGCAGATCAGAGCGCTGCTGCCGAGCGGCCGGGAGCTGCCGATGAATCCGTTGTACTACCAAAAGGACAGAGATCGCGAGATCCTCGAGCTTTATCAACGGATCTTCACTGATATGGAACACCGATCCCGGAACTTCCTTGTCTTGCTCAACGACAAGACCTCCGTCAGCCTGGTGTCATCCGGATCGCCCGCGGCCGCGATCCACTCGGCCCGGACCTCGACCGAGAAATTCACCTGGGCGAGAAGCTCGTTCTACCGGGCGCCGAAAAATCACCCGAGCGCGCTCGGCTACCTCGTCCATGCCGAGGAAGTGCATGCGCTGCTCGGCGGCCGCCGTGAGGCGGAGCTTCCCGACATCGAAATCCTCGGGGCGATCGGGGGAACGAACTCCGCCGGATCGGACGGCGGGCTTTCCGGCTTCGACGAGGTCTTCGTGTCCTTGAACGACCTGCCGGCGGCGGTCTTCGTTGAAGCATCCGATGATCGGGAACCGACGCGCTACTCGTTCCGCGACAACTCGAGAAACTCCATCCTCGATGTCTCGGGCGGGAGCGACGCCCGTTTCATCGCGCTCGACGGGGCAATCCCCGACGACCATGCGTGGCTGAGGTTTTTCGTTGATGAGACACCCGTCGAGATCGAGCTCGGCGGCATTTCCTTCGCCGGAGGTCGGCATATCGGAATCCTGGATCGCTCGTGGAGCGCGACCGACGGCGCCGGGTGGAAGCTGCGGACCGTTCCCCACCACCGCGACGCACTCGCCCTGGAGATGAGATCCGACCGCGAGATCACGGGCCTCCGCATCGAGGTCGGCGGCATCGTCTTTCTGAAGGGAGCATTGAGCCCGGACCGTGATCGGCGATACGGCAGGATCGTTTGGTCTCCGGCCCAAGGCGATCTGATCACCACCCGCGGCCATCCCGATCAGAACGCCACGGCGATCACCGCTCGCGACGGTGGAGAGCTCTGCATCACGGCAACAAACGGCGACGAACCGGACGAAACCTGGTGCACGCGGCGCTGGCGGTTAACCAACACAACCATCAAGATCGGGCCTGCCGTCCTTGACGTTTTTTTCGGAGGCGCGTTCCGGCGAATGGTCGCACCTGGAAAAACGTCAAGGGGGGCTCCCCCGGGAAGCGCGCCTCTGCCTGGTTCTCCCGGTAACGAGGCCGGCCGCCGGCGGGCCATCGGCGTGGTCGCAGACCTTCCAAACCCATGATCGCGACCTGCCCGTTTCACGCTTGGTCGGAGCGGCCGGGCCGGCGTCGAACGAGGCCGGCACGCTGCGCCCGGGCGACAACGGCCATCGCGGCGATGCCGGCCGCGATGCCGAGGAACCCGTAGATCGGCGCCAGATAGCGTGCCAGACCCGAGGCGAGGACCGAGACCGCCCACATGTAGCCGATGACTAGAGCCGAGAGCCACAACGCCGGATCGCGCGGTGCGCGCCGCAGCCACAGCCCGAAGCCGGCAATCGCCGCCAGCCACAACGGTGCATGGCAGAGTGCGATCGCGCGATCCCATTGGCCGCTGCTCGACAGGTACCAGGCGCGAACCAACTTGCGCCCGTAGATGGAGGCCAATCCGACAGGGTCCTCGCGAAGCCAGCGGGCGTGGAAGCGGAGGATGCCGCGCACCGACTTGTCGCGCGACCCGTCGGAGACGGCGAGTTCGTCGGCGATGCGGTGCCCCTTCTGCCGCTTCATTCCGTTGTAGAAGCTGCCGTAGAAGACATCGGCGGCGAAGACGCCGGAGGCTCCGGAGCGGCGCTGCACCAGCGACCACGGCGTCAACACGATCGCCTGGGCAAGGACCGCGGCGAGCAGCGCCGCGCCGGCTTGAAGCAGCCATCGCCCCGATCGCGGGCGACCTGCCCCACGATATGCCACGAGTAAGAAGAGCGGCGCCAGCGCCAGCAACAGAAATTGCGGATTGGCGCGCACCAGGGTCGCGAGCCCGAGCAGAGCGCCGGCGCCGGCGAAGCCGGCGAGGCCCGGGGCCTCGGGTCGCTGCAGTTGGCCGACGAGCACAAGCAGCGCAGCAAGGAACAGCGGCTGAAAGAGCAGCACGGCCAGCCCCTCCGCGCTCGCCAGCGCAAACAGCGGTGCCGCGGTGAGCCCGAATCCGGAAAAGATCGCGAGGCATCGATTGCCGGTCAGTCGCAGTCCTATGAGGGTGGCGAGAACACCGGAGAGGACGAACAGAATCGGATCGAGCAACAGCTTGCCGGCCCAGTACGGCAGGCCGAGCGATCCGGTGAGCAGCCACTTGAGAGCCATGTAGTAGCCGAAACCGGGCGGCCAGGTCGGCAGGGTCGGGTAGCCGTTTTCCAATATCTGCCGCATCACCAGGACGTGGTCGTGATTCGGTTGTGGGTCAAAGTTGCCGATCGCGAGCGCCACCGCGAGAGAAAGGAAGTGGATCAGCGCGAACGCTGCGATCAGGCCAAGCCAGGCGCGGGCGCCGAACTCGAGTCTCGGCGTCTCGGCGAATGGGAACGGCCACGTGGCGGGCCGGTCCGAGGTCTGGCACTCCGAGCGCCGCGAAGCGTCTTGCGAAGCGCCACTTGGAGGGTTGGGAGGGAGAACACCGCTCGGGGACGAGATGGGAGTCGTCATGTCAGTCGGCCAGCCACGCGCTGAGGTCCCGATCGATCATGGTTTGCAGCTCGAGGATTTCGTCGCGGTACAGCGCGGTCAGCCGCCGACGCAGATCGGGTTCGAGCGGCACGCGCTGCAACCGGCGAGAGATCACGAAGCGGCTTACGAGACCGCGCAGCCTCTTTGGCAGGAGTGGCCGGATCAACCTTCTGGGTGGGTGCGTTCGGGTCCAAAGAAAGCGCAGGATCGGGTTGGCGAGGGTGCCGGAGACGTTCTCGCGGCGCGAGGTGTCGATCGGAAAGTCTTCTTCGACGCCCAGAAATTCGAAAACCTGGCGGAAGAGCCCCTGTGGATCGTTGCACAGATCCTCGAAGAGGAAGACCCGTATCTGCTCCCTGGGGAAGTGGGCGTAGTACTCCGACAGCTGACGGGCGTAGAAGCCCTGCTCGAGGTAGCGTCCCCAAGCCCAGTTCGACCGGCGCCGGCGCGGTTCGTCCGCGAGTGCCTCTTCGAGCGTGGCACACGGCTCCAAGCCGTCCCGGCGAGCCATGACGAAGTGGCTGTGGGCTCGCTCGGCCGGCTGGCGCAGCACGGCGAAGAGCCGTGCTTCGGGGATGCGGTTTTGAATGCGCCGCGCGGTACCGGGTGTGTAGAGGTACCGAGGTGACGCATCGCCGACCGCGAGCTCGTCGCGGACATGGCGGAAAAGCCGGCGGTAGTCGCGTTCGCGCCAGATGATGTCGCGATTGATGATCGAACGATCTTGTGGGCCGCCGTAGTTCGGTCTGCCCTCGACCGCGAAGAAGTTGGTTTCCTTACGCGAGCTCATAAAGATCTGCGGGTGCTGGCCGAGATAGCGGTGCAGGGAGGTGGTGCCGCCCTTGGCAGCACCAATGACGAAGAAGTTCGGCAGCGTCACGTGTTCAACTCCTTCGTTCCCGCCAGAAGCTCGTGGTAGATCTCGAGGTGTTGATCGATGCTGATGTGCTCGGAAAACGTGGCGGCGACGTGGGTCGCGCCGGCCGCGCCCCGCTCACGCCAGCGATCGTTCTCCAACAGCCAACGCAGCGCTGGCTCGAGCTCGCCCCGAGTCGCCTCGGCCCCGAATCGGCTGGCGAAACCGTCGGGATCGAGCTCCGAGAGGATCGCGCACGAACGGCCCGCCGCCTCCACGAAGGTGTAGGGAAGTCCTTCCCTGGCCGAGGTGTTGACCAGCACCCAGGCATGATCGTAGAGCTGCCAGAGCCGGTCGTCGAACGGCGACAGCGGTCCGGGCAGCTCGAGGTTCGGCAGCGACCGCCACCGTCGGCGCAGCGCCCGGTCTCGACGGGGTTCGTGTGCGGCTCCGACTGCGACGAAACGGAGCTCGGGAAGCGCCTGGGCGAGCCGAAAGAAGCGCTCCACGCGCTTGCGGCGATCCCAGCGGCCGACCGACAGAATCAGCGGTCGTCGCGCCTTGACCGGCTCGGTCCGCGGCAGGCTCACCGGGCTCGGAACGAAGGTGGCGTCGATGTGCTCGCCGTACAGGGCGCGAATCTTCGGCAGCAGGCAGTGGGCAGGACTCAGCACCCGATCGCAGCGGCGCACGGAGCGCTTGACCCACGGAGCGACCTCGTAGAGCCAGGTGGCGGGGAATCGTAGCCGTCGCGACAGCGTCCCGAACCGGAGCTCGGTCCAGTGATCGCGCCAGTCTCGAGGATCCCTACAGGTGACGACGTGCGCCGCCTGCGTTGCCGTTCGCTGAGCGTGGTATGTCCCGATCGTCGGCTCCTGCGAATGATAGATGTCCGCGCCAAGCCGGCGATAGATTCGTCCGGAGCGCAGCAGCTCGCCGGCCCTGAGACCGTACACGGTGATGCCGTCGAGTTGCTCGACCGGCTGCTGCTGCGGCCGGCGCAAGACCACGGCCGAGACCCGCACCCCGCGCTTCGCCAGGCCGGCGCCGATGGCACGCGTGGCGGTGCCGAAGCCACCGATCTTGCCCCAGGCGGCGATCTGGTTCGAGATCAGGCAGACGTGCACTTGGATTCGCCCTCCATTGGATCTGGGTCCGCCTCTTGCGGGCGCCACGATACCAGCCCAAACAGGAACGCCAGGTGACAGAGCAGCCCGATGGCGGCGAACAGCAACGTGCTGACAAAACCGAGCAGTCCGAGAGAAAAGGCGGTGGTGGCGCTGACGCCGTAGAGACCGAGCACACCGACCAAAGTGGTCTCACGCACTCCCAAGCCGTGGAACGAGATCGGCAGCTGCCGGACCACCGCTAGCAGAGCCTTGGTCCACACCAGCACCAGAAAGGGGCCGGAGTAGCCGAGTGAGAGCGCGAGCAGCCAGAGCACCACGGCGCGGAGCAGCATGATCGAGATCGCGGCCAGAAACAGCCGGAGATGTACTGTCCAAGCCAACGAGCGGAGCAGTCGAGTCGCCACCAGCAGGCTGGCAATGGGTCCGGCGATTCGGCCGGGGAACAGCCGTTGTGACAGGCCGAGGAGGGCTCGCTCGGCGATGTCGCCCAGCCGCTCCAGCGACACGGCGGCGACGGCGAAGAAGAGCGCGAGGAGCACAGCGATCAAGAGGCCGGCCACGACACCGTGCCCGGGAGGAGGCGCCGCCGCCAGCGCCACGGCGCCGACCAGCAGTGTCGAGCCGGTCGCCAGGGCGCGATTGTAGAGAATGGCGTTGAGTGAGCCTGAACGCGTCCCGGTCGCGGCGGCGAGGGTCGTCCACTTGGCGACGGCGGCGCCCAGATCGCCGGGCAGAAGGAAACCGAACAGCGTGCTGCTCGCGTTCGCCATCAACACCCGGCCGTAAGTGATCTGGAGATCGGCGCGGCGGAGTACACAAAAGAGCTGCAGGGCGTCGGCCAGTCGCAGCAGGGCTGCGAGACCCCACGCCGCCAGAATGAACCGCACGTCCGCGGCCGCCACCGCGGCAGCGATCGACCGCCAGCCGACGCGGGTGCCGACGACCACGAACAGCGCCAACGTGAGCGCGACGGCTACGGCGCGAAAGACAGAACGGCCTCGGCGTCGCGGTTGGGATGCCTCGCTCAACTTCGGTAGCCTTCCTCAGCGGCCGTCGGGCGACGGTCGGGAATCTCGCTTGCCGGCAGTTGCGACAGGGTCGGCAGAACCGAGCTGTCGCCGGTGTGGCCACCGCCACACCGGGCTCCGCGGGTCGTCGGGCGGCCGGTGCTCAAGACGACGCTCGTACGTTCTCGAGCACCGTTTCGTAGCGCGCGGCAACCACCGACCACGAGAATCTCTCGCACAGTCGGCGCCGGGCTCGTTGGCCGAGGTCGTGCCGCAGATCGTCGTCGTCGAGCAGTCGCGCCAACTGGGCTCGGCTCGAGCTGGGGTCGTGCAGCGGCACGACGATGCCGGCGTCGCCGAGCACTTCGCGGTTGCCGCCGACATCGGTCGCGAGGATGGCACAGCCCGCGCTCATCCCCTCGATCAGTACGACGGGGAAATTCTCCGAAGTCGACGGCACCACCAGGATCGAGGCCCGGCCGAAGATCTGCGACCAACGCTCGGTTTGGCGATCCAACCAACCGTGAAAGGTGACCGGCAGGGTGCCGCTGAGCGCGATCTGCTCAAGCCGACCCCGAAACGGACCATCGCCGATGACGTCGATGCTCCAGCCATCGAGCGGGCGACCTCGCAGCGAGTCGAGGAAGGTGTGAAAGCCCTTGCGCTCGATGAGGCGGCCGCACAGGAGCAGGTGGCGCCGCTTTTGCTCCGGCTGCAACCGGTTCGGGTCGAAGCCGTTCGGGATCACCTCGATTCTTCGACCTGCACCTGCCGCGAGCATCAGCCGGCGCAGGCTGTCGGAGGGGCTGACGACGGTGCCGGCGGCGCGGACGACCCGGCGCCAGAGAGGTCGGATGAGTCGGTGGACCAACCGAAAGCGCTCGGCCGAGTAGCCGGGAACGTCGCTGCCGTGCACCGTGATCAGGAACGGCAGATCGAGCCGCCGCCGAAGACGCGCTGCCGCGAGTCCGGCGGGGGCCACGAAATGAGCGTGGACGACGTCGAAGCCGGCCTGCCGATGGGCGGCGGTCGCCGTCGCGACAGCCCGTCGAGCCCAGCGCAGCGCTTCGCCGATCGACGCCTCCTCGCGACCCTTGCGCCCGGCCGGCAGCCGAATCAAGGATCCTGCCTCGGTCTGTTCCTCGCGCGGGAGGTCGGCCCACGACATGGTCAACGTCGTGATCTCGTGGCCGAGCCGACCCAGCTCCGTAGCGAGGTCGACCGCCACGGCCCCGGCGCCGCCGCCGACCGGCGGCGCCTCGTGACAGAGCACGAGCACGTTCATCGAGAGCTCTCGCTGCGTCGATTGATCAGGTCGGCGAGCAGCGCGAACATTCCGACGTTGGTCGACAGCAGCAGGAAGAGCAGCGTCTTTTCGGTGAGGTCGTCCAACACGAAGACGTCGTAGCCCAGACTGGCCAGGAATGCGACGCCAAAGACGGCCGCGATCGGGCCCAGAACGCGCAGCGGCGCGCAGAACAGACCGGTTCTCACCACCAGCTGCGCGAACCTCAACGTGTCTCGAAATGGCTGGATCTTCGAGCGGCCGAGCCGGTCTGCGTAAGGGACCGGAACGAACTCAACCCGATAGCGGTGGCGCATCATCAGGATGGTCAAGGTTGTGGTGAAGCTGAAGCCGTCGGGCAGGAGCGACAGGAAGCGCTCGGCGACGGAGCGTCGGAAGACGCGCATGCCGGAGTTGACGTCCGGGATCCTCTCGCCGACCAGCCATGACACCCAACCACTCAACAGGGTCCGAAAGAGGCGTCGACCGGGCGCTCCCCGGCGGGACGAAGGCTGCCTCGCGCCGATCACCATGTCCGCGGCGTCGGCCCGCTCGAGGAGACGGCTCAGCTCGGCGATGGGGTAGGTGCCGTCCGCGTCGACAATCATGATCAGCTCGCCGACCGAGCTTCTGATCCCCGTCTTGAGCGCGGCGCCGTAGCCTCGATTACGATTGTGCGTAACGACCGTGATGCGTTCGGTGTCCGACAGCTCTTCGAGGAGCTGCGCTGTTGCGTCCGTCGAGCCGTCGTCGACGACGACGAGCTCATGGTCGAACAGCTCGAGCGTCTCCCGTATGGCGGTGACGGATCGCTCGATCGCGCTCTCTTCGTCGAAGCACGGCACAACGACCGACACGATGGGTGGGGTCGCGAAGGCATCGGGGGAGGCGTGATCGGTCGCCACCTGCTGTTGACTCGAACTAGACCTGACCACCGCTCCCCCTTTCGCTGGCAGCTCGTTCGTCTTTGCGCCCGCATCTCATTGCTTCGGCCCAAGTGTATACCTTTCGCGATCACGTCATTTCTCTGGTCAAGATGACAAATGAGGAGGATGCATGGGTGAACGATCGCGGCACTGCCGTTTGAATCGGACCTCAGTAGAGATCGACGACGCTACTCGATGTACCCCAAGGCCCTGAGCTGCTCCACCGTCTCGTCGTCGAGCTTTTTCGAGGTCAGCCGGTCGAGGGCGCCGAGCCCCTCTGAGACCGTCCCGAGGCACTCGATCAATTGATCGCTCGGTAGGGCATCGGCTGCAACGAGATTCTCGAGCTCCCCCGGGTCGGCCTCGAGGTCGAAGAGCAGGTGGCCGCCGTTCTGGACCCGCAGGATTTCCTTGCGATCGCCGGTGACGATCCCGACCGAAAGCAGACCCTTCGATCGCTTTCGTTCATGATCGCCGTCGCCGTGAACCGCACCTTTGTGCGCTTGATAGCAGATGGTGCGCTCGGGCGGTAGCTCGCCACCCTCGAGCGCGGTCGCCCAACTGAGACCGGCAAACCCCGCCGGCCCCGCGAGGCCGAGGAACTCGAGGATGGTCGGCGCGATGTCGAGGATCGTCGCCTGCCGATCGATCACCTGCTGCTCGACGGTTCCCTGCCACCGGATCCCCAAGGGGATCCGCAACGATGGTTCGTAGAGATATCGGCCGTGACCCCAGTAGTCGTGCTCGCCGAGGCTCTCACCGTGGTCGGCGGCAAAGACCACGATCATCTCGTCCCGCGGGACCCGGGTTTCGAGGCCCCGGATCAACCGCCCCACCGCCTCATCGACGGCCGCCACCTCGGTGTCGTAGCGATCGCTCCGTTTGGGATCCTGCGCGGTGATCCCAAGCCGTTTGGCGTACTGCGAGTGAAACCGGTAGGGGGCGTGCGGCTCGACATAGTGGACCCACAAAAAGAACGGCGTTGTCGAACCCGAGTCCGAAAGGTCCGAGATCCACTCCAGGGCTTCGTCGGTGACATCTTCCGCTGTCGCTTCGCTGTTGAGCAGGCCGAACCACCGGCGGCGGGTAAAGACCTCGCCATAGGTGTCAAAGTGCTCTCCGAGCCCGGTGAGCTTGTCCTTGAGGGTCCAGTTGCTGACAAAGGCCGTCGTACGCCAGCCGTGGGCGGCGAGGATCTTCGGGAGGGAATCGAGACCCTCCCGGATGGGCAGGCCGTTGCGGGTGGCTGCGTGAACCTGCGGTTCGACCCCGGTGACCATCGAACACATGGAGGGGCTCGTCAGCGGCTCGTTGGCCCGCGCGGCTTCGAATCGGGCTCCATTGTCGAGGAGCGCATCGATGGCGGGCGAGGTCGGGCGGTGGTAGCCGTAGCTCGAGAGTCGGTCGGCCCGGAGGGCATCGACGGTGATGATCACAACCGCCTTCGGGGTTTCGGACCGGACCGCAGGCGCGATCCCCATGAGCCCGATCGCCACGGCGATCATCACCAGGCGCCGCCGCTTTGCGATCATCATTTCCGTGAA
>CAVPHA010000027.1:5000-606200 GCA_963704125.1 uncultured Acidobacteriota bacterium
CCGTCCACCGACTACATCCTACCGCGTCACAAGTCGAACAGAACCAGAGAATTGCGCCGGAGTATGCCGCATGGGACCGAGTAGGACATGAATTGGCGGGTTTTTCCGTCGGCCCCTCATGACCAGGCTCCAGGGCAACGATCCAACCGCTTCGGGGAGACACCTGCGGCACCGGCTGCGTGACATGGACCTGGATCGAGGTCGGGAAACGCCGGGCGAAGGGTGCTGGTTCGGGTCCGGGACAGGGATTGACGAAACATGCGGGGGATACGACCTACGCGAAAAGAGAGGGGGAAGAGCTCCAAGGCTGAGTGTCTCGGATGGAACTCTCGACAGGATGGAGGGCGCCTCGTGAGAAGTCCGAACCCTTCCCCCCTGATCTCTTCGCGTAAGGTGGTGGTGATGCCCGGAGGCATCACCAGGGAGCCGGAAGATTTTCCACCTTGCAGACATCAGTGTGGGGCTTCAGGCCGCGGCGGACAATCCCTCGATTGAGGGGATTTTAGCCAGTAATAGGAATGATTCTCAATAATAAAGGGTGATTCTACCGAACCAGCTTCAGTCCGCCCGTGCACCGAAGACCACCCGCCGGCCCGCAATCGTCCAGGGCTCGGACAGGAGTCGGCGGAGAGCTTCCGGATAGGCCTTGTGCTCCTCAACGAGAATGCGATCCGCCAGAGAATCGGCGTTGATGCAGCCTTCTACAGCCACCGTCCGCTGGACCACGATGGGTCCGTGATCGAGTTCCAGATCAACCAGGTGAACCGTGCAGCCCGAAACCGCAACGCCGTACTCGAAGGCATCTCGCTGGCCGTGCAGCCCGGGAAAGGAGGGCAGGAGGGACGGGTGGATGTTGAGGATCCGACTCGGGAATGCCGCGATGAGGACCGACGACAACAACCGCATGTATCCGGCGAGACAGACCCACTCGACCCCGGCTTCGCGTGAGCCGCTGGACGATGGCTCGGTCGTGCGCTTCACGGCCGGCAAAGTCCTTGTGCGACAAAACCGCCGTCGCAATGGCGTGCTCGGACGCCCACGTCAGACCAGCCGCATCGGCGCGGTTGGAGATCACGATCGCGACCTCGGCCGGGACATCGCCGGTGGAACACGCGCGAACGATGGACTGCATGTTGGAGCCTCTGCCGGAGATGAGGATGCCCAATTTTGTCGTCATCGCGATTAGTCTAGGCGAATCTCAACATATTTTCTCCCGGGGCCTCGCGACGAGGCCCCGGGAGAAAATATGAGTTGGTTTGAGTTTCCCATCGGAGCCAAATTCCGTCGATTGTTGACACCCGACAGTGCCTGAGATATAAAGCGCCGACCTGGTGTGCCCAGGTAGCTCAGTTGGTAGAGCAGCGGACTGAAAATCCGCGTGTCGGTGGTTCAACTCCGCCCCTGGGCACCACGTAATACGGGATGGCTTTCAACGAGAGCCATCCCGTATTTCTTTGTCGATTGGTCCCGCGTCACGTACGGTCGGCATGCGGATTGCGTACAATGCCGGACTATGGAGCTACTGAGATTCTTTCTTGCAACCGGTTGGGTGGCGAAAGTCGTCCTGATCATCCTCGTGCTTTTTTCCCTCGCCTCGTGGTCGGTGATCTTCGGCAAGTGGCGGGAGCTGACCTCAGCGGCCAAGGCCTCGGATCGCTTCATCAAACTCTTTCGTCGAGCCTCTCGGCTCAACGAAGTGGCGAGTGAGGTCCAGAAGTACCGGGCGTCCCCGCTGGTGCCCATGTTTCAGGCGGCTCACTCGGAGCTCGAGGCCCAGCTGCGCACGACCCAGCGACCATCCGGGACCGACCCGAACCTCAAGATCAAGAGCCTCGACCCGATCTCGCGCGCGATGGAAAGGGCCCGGAACTCCGAGCTCGAGCGGCTGCAACGAGCGCTTCCGATGCTCGCAACCACCGCCAGCGCGACACCTTTCATCGGCCTTTTTGGCACGGTGTGGGGCATCATGAACACCTTCAGGGCCATCGGCGCCACGGGTTCGACGTCGATCCTGACGGTGGCTCCGGGCATCGCCGAAGCGCTGATCAACACCGCCGCCGGTCTGCTCGCCGCCATCCCCGCGGTGATCGCCTACAACCACCTGTTGGCGAGAGTCAAGTCTCTCAACCGTCGGATGGAGGACTTCGAGCTCGAGTTCCTCAATCTCGTTGAACGAAACTTCAACTGAGGCCGAGATGGCGGGAAAAGTCAGCGACAACCTCGACGAAATGGCCGAGATCAACGTCACCCCCCTGGTGGACGTGATGCTGGTGCTGCTGATCATCTTCATCATCACCGCGCCGATGCTCGTCCAGGGCCTCAACGTGAACCTGCCGAAGCAGGACGCCCCGTCCATCGCCGCCGAGAGCGACAAACCGATGGTACTGACTCTCTCTACAGACCGCATCATCTATCTCGATGACGAGCCCATTCATCTCGAGCTGCTCGGAGACCGCCTCGGTGCCGCCCTCGCCGGACAGCCTCGACCGGTCTATGTCAAAGCCGACGAAGATCTGCCCTACGGTTTCGTGATCAAGGTCCTCGCCGTCCTCGACAAAGTGGGAGTCGAACAGGTGGGCATGGTGACCCTGCCCGAGGATCGCTGAGTGGATCCTGTCTCCCGCATCCTTTCGGAGCGCGAGCGGTCACGGCCACGGCTTTTTCCCTATACGATGATCGCCTTGGCGCTCCACGGTGGTCTTGCCGGGGCGATTTTTCTCATGAGCCGCAACGCGTCCGCCCGTCACGCCCAGCTCCCGGCTGTTTCGGTCAGAATCATCCGGCCGGATCCACCCAAGCAGCGGCGCCGAACCACCGAACCGGCGACGCAACCCACGCAGGCAGCGAAGAAGGAATCGCCGATACCCGAGCCGGTACCGACCCAACCGAAACCGGTGGCGACAGCGCCCCCTGCCGTCGAGGCGCCGGAAACGCAGGCCAGCGAAAAAGCCATGGCGGCCCCCGAACAGCAGTCGACGCCGCGGCCGACCCCGGTTCCGGCGCCTGCCGGCGGCGCCGGACTCTCGGTGGGCGGTTCCAACGATCAGACGATTCCCGGAATCCCGTCGGACTTCCATTTCGCCTACTATGTCCAGAGGATGTTGGCCCTCATCGAGGCACGCTGGTACAAGCCGGTCGCCCCGAGCGGGACCAAGGCCCTCGTCCGTTTCACCATCAACCGCGACGGACGGCTCAGTCGAATCGAGCTAGAATCGAGCTCGGGCAATTCCTCCTTCGACCGTGCCGCCTTGCGCGCGCTTTATGCCACGAACCCATTGCCGCCGTTGCCCCCCGCCTACAGCAAACCGAGTCTCACCGTCCACCTGGCGTTTTCGGAGTAACCCATGCGAACCGGCATCCTGACCATTCTCAGCCTCTTCCTGGCGGCCATCGCGCCCGCCCAGGACGACATCTATCTCGAAATCACCCAACCCGGCCTCCGCCGGGTCGCGGTGGCCGCACCGCCCCTGATGGTGCTGCCGGGCACTCCCTCGGATGTTGCGCTGGAGTTCCAACAGACCCTCGATACCGATCTCGCGGCCGCAGCACCCATCGCCATCGTCGAGCGCCGCCTCTACTCCCTGGTCGAAGACGACCCGCGTCCCGAGGTCCTCAATGAACGCTGGCGCTCCATCGGGGCACAGTTCCTGCTCACCGGGACGGTGGTCCGCGCGGGCGGCCAACTCGTGGTCGAGGCGCGCCTGGTCGATCTGGTCTCGGGTGAGTTCGCCTTCGCCAAGCGCTACCGCGCAGGGATTTCCGCGGTCGGCGTGGTCGCCCACACCCTGGCCAACGACCTCGTCCAGGTCTTCACCGGCCGGCAGGGGCCCTTTTTGTCGAAGATTGCCTTCATCTCCGACCGCAGCGGCGAATCCGAACTCTGGATCATGGACTGGGACGGCAGCAACCAAAAACAACTCACCAAACACAATGCTCTGGCGCTGGCGCCGTCGTGGTCGCCCGATGGCAAAAGTCTCGTCTTCACGTCGTATCTCCGGGGCACCCCGGCGCTCTACCTGCTGACTCCGCAGGAAGGCTATCTCAAGCTGCTGTGGGACAAGGGCGGCGTCAACTCCTCGGGCAGCTTCTCCCCCGATGGCAAAACTGTCGCCTTTGCTTCGAGTCACGACGGCAACGTCGACATCTACGGCCTGCCCATCGAAGGCGGCGAGGCCGAGCGGCTGACCACCGCCCAAGGCATCGACACCCAACCCGCATGGGCGCCCAACGGCCGCCAGATTGCCTTCACCTCCACCCGATCGGGCAGCCCGCAGCTCTATCTGATGGACGCCGACGGCAGCAATGTGCGCCGGGTGAGCTTCGACGGTCTCTTCCACGATGAGGCGGCCTGGGCGTACGACGGCACCCGGATCGCCTGTACGACCCGCGACGAGGGCACCTTCCAGATCGCAACCATCGACATCGTGACCGGCGAGCGGAGGGTGATTTCCGCCGCGGGAAACAACGAGTCTCCGTGCTTTTCTCCGGAAGGATCCATGATCGCGTTCGAGTCGGACCGGACGGGCGGTCCGCAGATCTACATCACCGACGCGAACGGCGTGCCCCGCCAACTGACAACCCAAGGCAGGAACCACTCACCGACCTGGGTCGGAGCAAGCAATTAATCCGCCCTATTCTCCAATTTTCAGCTTTGTTTCATCCGATGAACCAAAGCTGAAAATTGGACTGGGCGAACCATACTCGAACGAGGGACGATGACATGAGCGACCGCAAGTACCGCCACAGCGGCTATCAGGACGACGACCGCGATCGCGAGCCCAAACCGCAGCGGCCAAAACCCAGCGGGCCGCGGAACTATGACGACGGCCCGCGAGGGCGCGGGCTCGGGGCGCCGACCACGGTGTCGTTCAGGTGCGCGCGCTGCGGCCACGATCTGGTCAACATCTCGGTCGAGATGGACACGACTTGCCCCGGCTGCCAGTCGCCGCTGCACTCGTGTTCCAACTGCACTTTCTTCGACACCGGCGCCCCGTTCGAATGCCGAAAGGAGCTCCAGGGGCGGGTCGAGAGCAAGACCAAGGCCAACGACTGCGAGCACTTCCAACCCAAATCGGTGCGCGATCTCGGACTCAAGCCGACGGAGAACGGTCGCAGTGGAAGCCAAAGCGACCCGAACGACCCACGCGCGGCCTTCAACGCACTCTTCAAGAAATAGCAATCCCCGCGTGTTGCGGATCCACTGTGCGCCGCGGCGGATTGCTTACAGGATGTTGACCAGGTTTGTTCTTTGGGAGCAAGCGTAACGAGTCGAGGAATCCTCATCGATCGAGCGGGACGAGCCTCTGAGCGGATATCTTCAGGTCATCGGCACCCACGTTTTGAAACACGAAGGTCACCAAGACCCACAAAGAAACCACCAAGTCATTTTTTTGCCTCATCGCAGGGCTGCCCGACACTTCAAGATCGGGGGGTCCGGGCCATTATTGCGATACTTCGTGGGACCTTCGTGGCCCTTCGTGTCCTTCGTGTTTCAAATGCGCGCGCCGCCGATCGGCGTGGCGGTGCTCGGGATTCCGGTCAATCGCCGTCTTACGGTTTCGAACCCGCGGTGATGGTCTCGAGGCCGTGGGCGTTGGGGCCGGTTTCCTCCCGGCGAAGCATGATGGCAAAGAAGAGTGCAAGGAAACCGAGAATACTGAAAGCCCACATCCCCGGATTGTGGCCGGCGGGGTTGGCGGCACTCGCCTGATAGTGGTCATTCAGAAAGCCGATCAGCAGCGGCACTCCCATCACCCCGATCTGCTGAACCAGAGTCATGACCGCATACGCCGTCCCGAGACGCTTCTCGTCAACGATGTAGGCAACCGACGGCCACATCACCGCGGGGATCAATGAAAAGGCAACCCCCATCATCGCAACCGGTACCACGAGCGGTGTGATCTGGTAGGCCATCATCAAAAAGACCGGCATCATCATCAATGAACCGAAGACCATGAAAAGCGCCCGTTTGCCCACCTTGTCCACCAAGAGCCCGAAGAGCGGCGTGGCGATCATGGCAGCCAGCGGGAGCACACTGTTGAACTGCCCCGCAGTATCGCGAGTGAGCTGCCATGCCTCCATGAAAAACTTGATGGAGAAGCCGCGAAACGGGAAGATGGCTGAGTAGAAGGTCACACAGAGGGCAACGACGAACCAGTAGGACTTGGTGAACCGGAAGAGATCCGAGAGCACCAGCTTGTCGGTCTCGGCCGCCTTGCCGAGACCGTAACGGCGATTCGCTCGAGCCTCGAGGGCTCCGTAGACGATGGCGGAGAGCACACAAAGCGTTCCGATTGCAGCCGCGATGATCAACGGACCTCGCCAGCTCGAAAATGCGGACGGTACCCATGTCGGCATCCAGTCGGCGGAAAAGGACCCCAGGCGGGCAATGGTGAGATTGATGCCGAAGGCAAAACCGAGCTCCCGGCCCTTGAACCATTTGGCGAGGGCGCAGGTGATGGCGACGATCAGGGGTTCCGAGCCGAGGCCGAGGAGAAACCGAGCCACCACCATCACCCAGAAATTCGACGTCGTGACCATCAGGATCGCGGCAAAGGTGCAGATGGTCCCGAAGACAATCGTCGATTTGACCGTTCCGTATTTGTCGATGATCACGCCGCCGAGCAACAGGACGATGACCGCCGCCAGGCTGTAGGCGGAAAAGAGCATGCCGTAGTTGGCATCGGTGAAACCCAACTCCGACTTGAGGATGTCCGCGATGGGCGCAATGGAATCGTAGACATAGTAGTTGCCGAACATCGCCACGCTGATGACGATGAGAACAAGCCAGCGGTACGCGGGGGACGGCTGGGGGGTCAAGGCACCCGCTGCGGTGGTGTCGGTCATGAGGAGCTCCTTTGTGGACGCTGCATTGTAACCCCGCTCACGGAATGTGCGGCCGGTCATGCTGTTATAGTGTGAGTCCGCCCATGACCATCTGGTCACCGCGGGCGGAAATCACCACGATGCTGACTCGACGAAGTTTCATCCGCAGTGTGTCGCTCGGAGCGGCAGGATCCACAGGGTTCGCGGGCTACGGTTTGGCCGGCGCCCTCGATCTTCCCGGTCTCCGCCATACCGCTCTGAGACTTCCCCGGCTGCCCACCGAGTGGGACGGTCTGACGATCGCCCAGATCTCCGATGTCCATGCCGGACCCTATATGCCCGCCGAACGGATGGCTCGCGTGGCGGAGATGGTCAGCAGCCTGAACCCGGATCTGGTGGTCTTCACCGGTGATCAAATGGACCGACGGCCGTCCGATGCGGAACGATTCGTGCTCGGATTCTCCGGCATCTCCGCACCACTCGGGGTGTACGGCATCCTCGGCAATCACGACCACTACTTCGACCCGAACCTCTCGGAACAGGCGCTCGTCGAGGCCGGGATCACGCCGTTGATCAACCACAGCACCGTGCTCCGCCGGGGTAGCTCCGAGCTCGCCCTGATCGGGCTCGAGGATCTCGGCGCGGGCGTGGGTCGGGCGCCGGATTTCTCCGTGCTCGGCCGCCACCCCGCCGCCTTTCGGGTGTGTCTCAGCCACCAGCCGCGGACCTTTCACGACACTGCGGCGGCCGGCGCCCATCTCACGCTGGCGGGACACACCCACGGCGGACAGATCGCCCTGACCAAGCAGAACCTCAATGTCGCCCGCTTCCAGGGCCGCTACATCGCCGGGGCCTATCGCCGGAACGGCTCGATGCTCTACGTCTCGCGTGGAATCGGCGTCGGCGCGGTACCGCTTCGGCTCGGTGCGCCGCCCGAGGTCGATCTGCTGGTGCTCAGGCGCAAGACGGCGAACGGTCACCTCGCCGCCTGAGGGTCACCTAATCCGCAACGACGCAAGTGCGCAAGACACTCGCAAGAAATCACCGAAGTCCGGATAATCGTCGCGCCGTCTGGCCGATCGATGACTGGGTTGTGTCGTCTTCGACGTCTTTGCGCCCTTGGCGGTTGTTGCGGCTCCGTCGCCTCGCCTCCCTGATAATCTGATTCCATGCAGCTGACGACCGAGTTGATGATCAAAGGCGGCTTGAGCCTGCTCGCGCTCTTCCTCGTGATCTGGCGTCACAGGCGGCCGGGTCAGCTCAAGAGCGATCAGGCGGGCCAGCTCCTCGGCGTGATGGCCGTGATCGCCGTCCTCGCCTACACCAACTTCGGCAACTTCCACGGCGCCGGGATGGTCCACCACTGGGAGCAGTTCCACTACTTCCTCGGCTCCAAGTACTTCCCCGAAGTGGGCTACGACGGGATCTACGTGGCGTCCCTGGCCGCCGAACGCGATCTCGACCTCGGGCACAACCCGCAGCCCTATATGCGCGACCTCAGAACCAACGAGATGGCCGCGCTGGGCTCGCTGGTCAACCACATGAAGGAGGTGCGCGAGCGTTTCTCCGACCAACGCTGGGAGATCTTCCGCGAGGACATCCGCCTCTTCCTCGAGCGCAACCAGTACAGCTATATCAGCCGCATCCGCGGCGACCACGGTTACAACCCGACGCCGACCTGGACCTTCACCGCACGGCTCTTTTCTTTCTGGCCGGCGGCGTCGGATCGCACCCTGACCGCCCTCGCCTGGATCGACCCGGTGCTGCTCGGGCTCATGTTCCTGATGATCTTCCGCACCTTCGGCACTCGGATCGGCTGCCTCGCGGTCATCGTTTTCGGACTCGGTTACCCGTGGCGCTTCGACTGGGTGGGCGGCGCCTTCCTCCGTCAGGACTGGCTGGCCGCCGTCGGGGTGGCTGTCTGCCTTTTGAAACGGGAACGCTTCGGGCTTGCCGGAGGGCTCATTGCCTACGCCACCATGGTCAGGGTCTTTCCCGGCGGCTTCCTCGTCGGGCCGACCGTGGTTGTCGTACGACATCTCGTGGAGGGTCGCTCGACGATGTGGTTTCGCCGCCTCGCCGTGGGCTTCATCGTCGGCGTGCTGCTCTGCCTGGCCGCCGGCAGCCTGACCGGAAGAGGCCCCGCGGCGTGGACCGATTTCAAATGGAATCTCACCAAACACCACGGCACCTGGCTGACCAACAATGTCGGGCTCAAAAACCTCCTGCTCTACGACGGCGCCACCATGCGCCGCGAAGACGTCGATTTCCGCCTCCCCGAACCCTGGATCAAGTGGCAGGAGAAGATGAACCGACTGCAGGAGGAGCGACAACCGGCGCTGCTGCTGACCACGGCCCTCTTCCTGGCCGTTGTCGCCGCCGCCGCGTGGCGTCTCGAGGTGCACGAGGCGGCAGTCCTCGGAATGGCGGTCGCCTTCGCCCTGGTCGTCCTCACCTGCTACTACTGGGTGATGCTGTTGCTGGTGCCGCTCGGTCGCGGGCGGTGGGGTCCGACCGCCGCCTGGCTGGGCCTCAACAGCGCACTGTACGGCCTTCACCTCGCCAACCGAGCGACGCTCTCGTTCGAGATGCTCTACGGCCTGCTCTCCTGGGCGCTGGCCATGCTACTTCCTCGCCTGGATGGCGCCGGAGGCGGGCAGGACGGTCCGGGAAGCCTGGACCCGGTTGCGCGGGTCGAGACAGGCACCCGCGGCTGAGCCGTCTCATTTGAACCACTAAGGCGCAAAGGGCGCCAAGCATCGCATGGGCACTCCGCGGGCGTATGCCCGCGGAGGCCCAGAATCGTGTACTTTGCGCCCTTTGCGCCTTAGCGGTTCCAATTCGGGCGCGCACCTACATCGGGTACAGACCCTCGTCCCTCGTGGGCGGTGCGCCGCCGAAACCGCCACCGCCTCCGTCGCCCATCTCGTCCTCGATGGCGTCGCCGAGATCCTCTTCGATGCGCTCGGGATCCTCACCGGCCTCGAGGCGGCGGATCATCTCTTCCATGGCCGGGGTCACCGGTTCGCCGGCGAGCTCGGTCATCTTGCGCACCGCCGCCGCCATCTGGCGGGGGTCATTCTCGTCCATGCCCTCGAGATCGGCGGCCAACTTCATCATCTCGCGTTCCATGCGGGGGTCGTCGAACTCGTCCCCACCGCCTTCGGTCGCGCTCTTGCGCCCGGCGCCGACACCGAAACGCGAGGGAACCCGCTCGAGATCTTCGCCGCCGCACTTGGGACAGGCCGGCACCTTCGCGGGATCGATCTTGAAGGAATGGAAGCTGTAAATCCGGTTGCACGCTGAACAGAGAAACTCATAGATGGGCATCAGTGTCCTCCACCTCCTGCGCATCCTCATCCGGATCTTCCGGATGGGGATCCAAATGATCCCATTCGGCCACTCTGAAGCCATCGAGACCACTCTCGGTCAGCCTCCAGTCGTCCACACGAACGGCCAGCTCGACGGTATCGTGGCGGTAACGACGCGCGAGTTGGAGGGGCAGGTTCACCGCTCGCTGGACCATTTCGGCTTCTTCGAGGGGGACCCTGAGAATCGCCACTCCCGGCCCGGTCAGGAGGGCGCCCCGGATGACGGACCGTAGATCGGTCAGCCCCTCACCCGACACCGCCGACACGGCCACTGCCCGCCGACCGCCAGGCGCCAACGGTCGCCTTCCGCCGATACGATCGATCTTGTTGAGGATGATGAGTTCGCTTTCCCGGTCCACCCCCAGCCCCTCGAGCACCTCGTCGCCGACCCTCAGGTGCTCCTCCCAGCCGGGGTGGGAGACATCGACCACGTGGAGCACCAGATCCGCATCGACCGCCTCTTCGAGGGTGGAACGGAAGGGGGCCACAAGATCGTGCGGCAGCTTGCGGATAAAGCCAACCGTGTCGGTCATCACCACCGTCACGTCCTCGCCGAGAGAGGCGCGCCGCGCGCGCGGATCGAGGGTCGCGAAGAGCCGGTCCTCGACCAGAACCCGCGTCTTGGCCAGGCGTCGGAAGAGACTCGACTTGCCCGCGTTGGTGTAGCCGACCAGCGCGACCGACGGCAAAATGCGCCGGCGGTCTCGACGCAAGCGGCGATCCCTTTCAATGATGACGAGCTTGGTCTTGAGTTGCGCAATTCGTTTGGATACCAGCCGACGGTCGATTTCGAGCTGGGTTTCGCCCACGCCGCGGGTGCCGATGCCACCGGCCTGCCGTGACAGGTGGCCCCACCGCCGGGTGAGTCGCGGCAGCAGGTAGTTGAGCTGGGCGAGCTCGACCTGGGTCTTGGCCTCACGAGAACGGGCGCGGGCGGCGAAGATGTCGAGGATGACCGCCGCCCGGTCGAGGATCTTGGTGTTCTCCGGCATCTCGCGCTCGAGGTTTCTGATCTGAGATGCGGTGAGGTCTTCGTCGAATACCACCGACTGAACCTTGTTCTCATCAGCGAATCCCGCCACTTTGGCGACGAACCCCGATCCGACCATGGTCGCCGGATCCGGCGCCGGGCGCTCCTGGATGAGGCGGCCCACCACCCGTCCGCCCGCGGTGTCGACCAACCGTTCGAGTTCGTCCAGGTGATCCTCGACCTCGGACCGGAGCGTGCCGGAGCAGACCAGACCGACGAGCAGAGTCGGCTCATCGTTCGATGGTTGAACTTCGTCGTGTTTAGGTGACATGACTCAAGAGGTTTCTTCGCAAGTCAGGGGAGATCCTCTTTGTGGAAACGCAGCAGGACCTGCTCGAAGGCGGCCAGGGTCTTCTCGATGTCCTTCGCGCCGTGGGCGCTGGAGACGAAGCCGGTGCCGCCCTGGACCGGGGGCAGCAGGACGCCTTCCTGCCGCAGCCCGCTCACCAACCGACGGTAGGCGTCGGCGTCCGCGCGCCGCGCCGCTGTCACCGAAGCGATCTTCTTGGCCCCGAGGTAGAGGGCAAAGACCGAACCGACCCGGTTGACCACGATGGACCTCTGGAAGCGGTCGGCCAGATTGAGGATACCGTCGGTCAGCTGGGCCGTCCGTTCCTCGAGCCGATCGTAGGTGGCGTCGTTCTTCAAAATCGAGAGCACGGCCTCGGCCGCCGCCAACGACACCGGGTGAGGGGTGGCGAGGATTTCGTCCCCTCCGGGCTCGGCATCGGCACGCTTGGCGTTGAATCCGACCGCACCGATGGGAAACCCCCCACCGAGGGCGGAGCCGTAGACAGCCGCATCCGGAATCACCCCGGTCCAGGCCACGGCGCCACCGCGGGCCAGGCGAAAACCCGAAACCCGCTCATCGAAGACCAGATGCACCTCGGCCTCTCGGCAGGCTCCGGCGATCGCCGCCACGGCCTCGGTATCGAGCGGGATCAATCCGTACCGGGTCATCAGCGGCTCGATCACGACGGCGGCGGTCTGCCCCGCCCGTTCGCGAATCTCAGCGACGATGCGATCGACATTCGAGCTCGCAATCTCACGAATATTGAGATCGCGGCCGCCCTGAACCAAACCGGCGCTGATCCGCAACCGGGCACTTCCACTGAGGACGAGAATCTCATCCTTGCCGCTGCTCCGGCGCGCCCACGACAACGCCTCACGCATCGCCTCGTCCTGGTTCCGGCAGAACCACCAAGTGCCGACCCAGGGTAGGAACTTGGTCAGCGTCTGGGCGAGGTCAACCTCCTGCGGGACGTGAAAACCGTCCGGCACGCCGAGGTCGAGGACCTTCTTGACCGCATCGAGGATGAACTGGTTGGCGAATCCGACCACCGAAGAGCCGCCGCCACCGAGATAGTCGATATAACCGATGTTGTCGAGGTCGTAGACCCTGGATCCCTCGGCCTTGCGGGCGACAACGGAGTCGGCCGCTCCCGCCCGGAGCACCGGCAGGAGCGCGGCTCGACCCATGAGTTCGTCGTGGTGTTGACCCATCGTGACTAGAAATCCTCTTTGGTCTCGTCGCCGTCGCCGAAAAAGAAGAACCCGCGACACACATCCGAACAAAACGCCCGCCCATATCCGCGCACCGAGCAGCGCGGGCAGAAAAGGCTACGACAGATCATGCACGCCTGCAACTCGAGTTCAGCGGTTTCCCGGCCGCACCTCGAACATCGATGCTCGTTCTCGCCTGCTGCCTGTGCCATATCTGCGAGTATATCCCGGACTCCTCTCCTGGGAACGAGAATTGACTTGAGCGATCGACCGATCGTATAGTGCTTCGTCGGGCGGTGTAGCTCAGAGGCAGAGCAGGGGTCTCATAAGCCCTGTGCCGGTAGTTCAAGTCTACCCACCGCCACCAATTCTGCCCGCTGAAACCCGATGGGTTTCAGCGGGCAGAATTGGTATTGATGACTTTTTCATCGCAAGCTCTGTTCGACCGGTACGGTGGAGGTCTTCCGGGTATGCCAAGGGTGCTTCGCCGACTATGAAGTGCAGGCAGGATGCCTGCCCCACAATCCGGGCCCTCTTGATAGCGGCGCTGCGCGTCTCGCCGCCGAAGGTCGCTGGTAGCATGCAACTGATGGATACCGGTGAGTTTGTCGAGCACTTTCCGCGCACCTTTCCCGATCGGTCGGGCAGCCCGGTGCTGGTGGCGCTGTCCGGCGGTCGCGACTCGGTGGCACTGCTTCATCTCCTGCGAGATCCGAAGCTCGCTCTTCGGCTCGAAGCCGCCCACGTCCACCACGGACTGCGCGGCGCCGAAGCGGACTCGGATGCCGAGTTCTGTCGCCGGCTGTGCGGCGCCCTCGAGATTCCCGTTCGAGCTCATCCCCCTGCCCGACGACGATGAACGACCCGCCACCGGCGAGGCCGCATGGCGTCGACGGCGCTACCGGGCGCTCTTCCGAACACGCCGCGGACCGCGGCATCTCCACGATTGCCACCGGGCACCACCGAGACGATGTCGCCGAGGGGGTGCTGGTACAGATTCTGCGCGGCGCCGGGCCGCGCGCGCTCGCCGGGATCGCGACCGAGACCTCGGACGGAGTCATCCGTCCGTTGCTGCCCTGGGGGCGCAAGCGAGATCGACCGCTGGCTCGAGGAACAACGGATCGACTGGCGCGACGACTCCAGCAATCTCGACACCGACTTCGCTTGCGAAACCGCGTCCGGCACGAAGTGCTGCCGGCGCTCGAGAGCGATGATCCGCAGCTCAGGAATCACCTCGTCAACCTCGCGGCCGCCATCGCCGACTCGGAGGCGTTCATGGCCGCCGAGCTCGATCGACGCGCCAGCTTTCATCGACCCCTGGGATCCCGACGGCGGTGTCGAGACGAGCACCTTGAGCGAGCTCCCGCGGGCGCTCCGGGCCCGCTGGTTGCACGGCCAGATGCTCCGCCTGGGAGTCCAGCGCACGACCCGGCGCCAGCTCGAGCTCTTCCATCGTTGCCTTGACACCGGATCGCCGAGATCGGTGACCATGGGCGGGCGGTGGCGGCTGCGCGCCGCGCGCAACCGGATCTGGGCCGAGCCGCCGGCGGAACCGCCGGGCGCGGAAACGACCCTGGAACCGGGCGGCTCGGTCAGCCTGGGGATTCCGGGTTGGCTGGTCCGGATGAGCACCCCTGAGAGCCTTCACCCCGGCGCCCGCTGGCGCTGGCGTCCAGCATTCGGCCGAGGCCGTCGTCAGCCTGCGTCCGAGGCGCCCGGGCGACCGGTTGACCGTGGTCTCGGGTGCTTCGCGTAGGCTCGAGAAACTGCTCGCCGAGCGACTCCCTCGGCATCTCCGTTCCGCGTGGCCGCTATTCTGCGAGAATGGTATGATTTGTTGGATTCCCGGAGTGTGGCAACATCCGGATCCTGGGGAGTCGAGCGACCGGGTCGTGGAGGTCATTCGCCTATGAGCACCCTACGGGTGGTGTACACCGCAGATCAGATTCACCGGCGGCTCGAGGAGTTGGTCGCCGAGATCTCTTCTGACTACGAGGGCAAGGAACTGATCCTCGTTGGAATTCTCAAGGGATCGGCCTTTTTCCTCGTCGATATCTCCCGCCTCTTCAAGCCATCGGTCTCTGTGGATTTCGAGTTCGTCGATGTGACCACCGCGGCCGGCGAGCGGGGCGAGGTGGTGAGCCTCACCTTCGCCACCAGGATCAACGTCAAAGACCGGCATGTGTTGATCCTCAAGGACGTCTTCCACTCGGGAATCACCGAAAACTACCTGATTACCCATCTCAGCCAGCAAAAACCAGCATCGATCGAGGTGGTCGCGCTGGTGGACAAGCCTCAGCTCCGCAGCGTGAACCTGTCGGCGCGTTACGCCGCCTTCACCGATGTACCGGAGGGCTACTTGATCGGCTACGGACTCGGTCCGAGCCGCAGCCAGCACACAAATCTTCCCGATCTGTGCGTGATTGCACCGGGGGAAGATTCGGCACCGGTGTGAGGTTGTCCTTAGCGCCCACCCTCATGGGGTTGCGGCGGGAGGATATTGGACCGTGAACCAAACTGTACGAACCGTCCTCATGTGGGCCGTGATCATCGTCGGGGCGATGCTCATCCTCCAGGTATTCAAGGGCTACTCAAGCCCGAGCAGTGAGATTCCGTTTTCGGACTTCCTCGACAAAGTCGATGCCGGCGAGGTCCAGCAGGTACTGATCAAACGCGAGCAGATCCACATCCAGACCGGGGGCGCACGCGAGGAAGACGGGCTGCGGCCACGCTACGACTACTTCACCTACAACCCCGGCTACGACGATCTCATCACCGATCTTCGCGCCCACAACGTCGTCATCAAGGTCGAGAAACCCACCGATGGCCGCATGCTGACGGCGCTGCTTTCATGGGCGCCGCTCCTCATCCTGGTCGGCCTCTGGTTTGTTTTTTTCCGCCAGATGCAGGCGGGCGGCACCAAGGCCATGTCCTTTGGCAAGTCGAAAGCCCGGCTGCTCACCGCCGAGCAGAAGAAAGTGACTTTCGAGGATGTTGCCGGCGTCCCCGAGGCCAAGGACGAGCTCGAGGAGATCATCAATTTTCTCAAGGACCCGAAGAAGTTCCAGCGTCTCGGCGGCAAGATCCCCAAGGGCGTGCTTCTCATGGGTTCACCGGGCACCGGCAAAACCCTGTTGGCGCGCGCCGTCGCCGGCGAGGCGGGCGTCCCGTTTTTCTCCATTTCGGGGTCCGATTTTGTCGAGATGTTTGTCGGGGTCGGGGCCTCCCGGGTGCGAGATCTCTTCGAACAGGGCAAGAAGAGCGCGCCTTGCATTGTCTTCATCGATGAGATCGACGCCGTCGGCCGCCATCGCGGCGCCGGGCTCGGCGGCGGCCACGACGAACGCGAACAGACCCTCAATCAACTGCTGGTGGAAATGGACGGCTTCGAGGCCAACGATGGTGTGATTCTGATCGCCGCCACCAACCGGCCCGATGTGCTCGATCCCGCACTGCTGAGGCCGGGGCGCTTCGACCGTCGGATCGTGGTCAACCCACCCGATGTCAAGGGACGCGAAGGCATCCTCAAAGTCCACACCTCGGAGATTCCGCTCGCCTCCGACGTGGAGCTGCCGGTCATCGCCCGCTCCACCCCCGGGTTTTCCGGCGCCGACCTCGCCAATCTGGTCAACGAGGCCGCCCTCCGCGCAGCGGGCTTCAACAAGATGAAAGTCGACATGACCGACTTCGAGTTCGCCAAGGACAAGGTCATGATGGGAGCGGAGCGCCGGTCCCTCGCCATGTCCGAGGTCGAGAAGCGCACAACCGCCTTCCACGAGGCCGGGCACGCCCTGGTCGCGGTCCTGGTCCCCGAGGCGGATCCGCTGCACAAGGTCACGATCATCCCCCGCGGGATGGCCCTCGGGCTGACCCAGCAACTGCCGTTGGAAGACCGCTACACCTACTCGCGCGCCTACCTCGACGCGAATCTGCGCGTCCTCATGGGTGGTCGGCTCGCCGAAGAGCTGGTCTTCGGCTCGGAACACATGACGACCGGCGCCGGCAATGATCTCGAACGCGCCACCGAGCTCGCCCGAAAGATGGTCTGTGAATGGGGCATGAGCGCCAAGATGGGGCCGCTGACCTTTGGCAAACAGGAGCAGAACATCTTCCTCGGCAAGGAGTTCGCCCGCCACCAGGACTATTCAGAGTCGACATCCGTGGCCATCGACGAGGAGATCCGCCGCTTCATCACCGAGGCCTACGATGACGCCCGCCAGATTCTCGACGAACAACGCGACGCCCTCGAGGCCATTGCATTGAAACTGCTCGAGGTCGAGGTGCTCGACGGCGCCGAGATCTATGAGCTCATCGCAGCCAACTCGGATGTGGATGTCGAGACCATCCGGCGACACAAGCAGAAGGAGCACCAGGAGGTCTCAGAACCGGCGTGACAACGACCAACAGCGCCTACGGTATGACGGATGCAGCGACTCGAATCGACGAGCTGTGGTCGTCCAATGGGCCGGTGGTCATGGGGATCGTCAACTGCACGCCTGACTCCTTTTCCGACGGTGGTCGATTTGTCTGCAACGGCGATGCCGTCGCCCAGGCAGAACGGCACCTGGCGGCGGGAGCGACCATCGTTGACATCGGCGGGGAATCCACCCGACCGGGCGCCGAACCCGTCCCGGCAGATGAAGAGAACCGTCGGGTCCTGCCGGTGATCGGCGAGCTTCGGCGACGCCATCCCGTCACGGTGATTTCCATCGACACAACCAAGGTGGCCGTGGCCGAGGCGGCCCTCGCCGCGGGCGCCGACGTGGTCAACGATGTCAGCGCGGCGGCCGAAAGCGGAATGCTCGATCTTGTCGCGAGAAACCGAGCTGCGATCGTCCTCATGCACCGCCGCGGTACGCCCGGAACCATGCAGCAGGACACCCGCTACGATGACGTGGTGGCCGAGGTGCACGGTTTTCTTCGCGCGCGGGCGGCGGCGGCCACCGATGCCGGCATCGCGGCCCACCGGGTGTGGCTCGACCCGGGAATCGGTTTCGGCAAGGACGATGACGGCAACCTCGCCCTCCTCGCCGCGCTGCCCGAACTCGCCGCATGCGGCCACCCCGTGGTTGTCGGTCCGTCGCGCAAGTCGTTCATCGGACGACTCACCGGCGCTTCGGTGGAGGACCGGCTCGGCGGCACCCTGGGCGCCTTGATCCCGACGGTCGGTCTCGAGCGGATCGTCATCCGGGTCCACGAGCCCGCTCCCACGGTCCAGTTTCTCGCCATCGCCACCCGCCTTTCGCGATTGCTGGTGTCGGCCGCATGAACCTGCTGCTCAGTTTTCTGCGCGAGCTGAACACCCTGCAGGTGAGTCTCGCCGACATCGTCGACGTCCTCTTGGTGACCCTCCTGCTCTACACCCTGTTGGTCCTGCTCCGCGGCACCCGATCGATGCAGATGCTCTGGGGCATCTTGATCATCACCGGGCTCTATTTCTTCTCCCGCACCCTCGACCTGATCACCCTGTCCACCATTCTCGGGAACCTCCTCGCGTTCCTACCCATCGCCATTATCGTCCTCTTCCAGCGCGAGATTCGCAGCATGCTGGCGGCCTTCGGCTCGAAGTCGCAGCTGCGGTGGAACCGCGGTCAGGATGAGGGCGCGGTGCCGCTCAACGAGCTTGCTCTGGCGGTCCAGGCCCTGGCATCGAAGCGGATCGGCGCCCTCATCGCCATCGAACGCAAGGACGGCCTGACAGCCTGGGCGAACACCGGAATCCCTCTCAACGCCCAGTTTTCCTACGATCTCATGCTCAACATCTTCATCCCGGGAACGCCGCTGCACGACGGCGCGGTGGTGTTGCGCGGCAACCGGATCGTCGCGGCCTCCTGTTTTCTTCCGCTGACAACCCGGCACCAGTTGTCGAGCGAGCTCGGCACCCGCCATCGTGCCGCCATCGGACTCACCGAAGAGACCGATGCTCTGGTCATCGTCGTTTCCGAGGAAACCGGGACCATTTCCCTCGCGGTGGAGGAACAACTGCTCAGACCTCTCGACGAAGCCACCTTGCGCAACGCCCTCGCTGAACACGCCTACGAGCTCGGCGCCCCGGACAACGGAAAAGCCTGATGTTGCGTCCACGCCACCCCCTGCATTTCCTGGTCGCCCTGGTGGCGGCGGTCCTGTTGTGGTACGGACTCGCCGCGCAACAGAACGAGAACATCTCGGTCCGCGGCGTCAAGGCCGCCCTGACCCTGGTCAACATGCCCCGAGATCTGGTGCTCATTTCCAGCGTTCCCGACACGATCTCGCTCCAGCTTCGTGGACCGTTGTCGAAGACCCTCGATGCGGCCGCCGGTCTCGAGGTCTACCTCGATCTTGCCGAGGCCCGCCCCGGTTCAAGCCCCTTCACCATCGACGCCGCCGGCATCCCGCTACCCGACGACGTCGAGGTGGTCAGTATCGAACCCTCGGCGATCACCCTGGAGCTGGAGCGCCTCACCACCCGCAACGTCGCGCTTCAAGTCGTGGTTGAGGGCATTCCAGCTCCCGGATTCACGATCGGTGAGGTCCGGGTGTCGCCGATTCAGGTCAACGTACAGGGGCCCGAAAGTCGGGTTACAGAGCTCGAGTTCGTCGAGACCACACCGATCTCGGTGGAAGGTGCGACCGGACCGATCGAGGCGACCGTTCTTCCGCGTCTGCCGGATCCCCTCTTGCGCTCGCTCACCGTCGTTCCCGTGATCGTGATCGTCGACGTCGTGGCGATTGACCTCGCGCCAACCCCAACCCCCAATCCGGGCCGATGACGCCGATGACGACCCGCCTCTTCGGCACCGACGGCATTCGGGGTCGTGCCCTCGAGTGGCCCCTCGACGAGGACACTGTCCTTCGCCTCGGGGTCGCCCTTGCCGGCGAGCTGCGCGGCACCGGCTGCCGGCCGACCATCCTGCTTGCCGGCGACACCCGCGCCTCCACCGAAACCCTCGCCGGTTGGCTGGCCACCAGCTTTCAGGCATCGGGCGGCGAAGTGACCTGGGGAGGAGTGCTGCCGACACCCGCCGTTTCACAGCTGCTCAAAGGCAGCAATTGCGCCGCCGGTGTCGTGATCTCGGCCTCGCACAACCCGGCGGACGACAACGGAATCAAGATCCTCGGCCCGGGCGGCGAAAAGATCGACGATGCGGTGGAGCGTCAACTCGAGCAACAGATCCTCGAGGTCGAACCGTTGACGGCTGAGGGTCTGCCGCCCCTCGACGAGGGTCTGGCGGCGGACTATCTCGAGCTCATCGCCGCCGCCTTCGAAACTCCCAGACCGCTCGCCGGGATGCACGTGGTCCTCGACTGCGCCAATGGCGCGGCATCTCAGATCGGACCGGCGTTCCTCGACCGCCTCGGAGCTCGCGTCACCGTCCTGGCGGCATCGCCGAACGGCAGCAACATCAATCACAACTGCGGCGCCACATCCCCCCAAATGCTGGTCGATCGGGTCCTCTCGGAGGGCGCCGACGCCGGACTCGCCCTCGACGGCGATGCCGACCGAGCCATCCTGGTGGACGACCGAGGTCGGCTCCTCGACGGCGACGACATCCTGCTCGCCTGGGCGCGCCATCTCAAGACGAGCGGCCGGCTTCCCGGAAACCAGGTCGTCGCAACGGTGATGAGCAATTTCGGGCTCGAGCGGTCGCTGCAACGCGACGGCATGACCATGAAGCGTTGTCCGGTGGGTGATCGCGCGGTCTGGCTCGCCATGGCCAAGGCCGGTATCGCCCTCGGTGGCGAGCAGTCGGGCCACATCATCTGCTCGCATTACTCGGTGTCCGGAGACGGGCTGCTCACGGGCGGCCACCTCCTGGCCATCGCCGCAGCCGATTCACGCCGGACCTCGGAGCTGTCGGACCTCGTCCGGATGCCCCAACTCCTGCTCAATGTCCCGGTCGCCGAGCGGCGGCCTTTCGAGGATCTTCCCCGGGTCGCCGCCGAGCTGACCGAGGTGGAAGCGCGTCTCGAAGGTCGGGGTCGGGTGCTGCTGCGCTACTCGGGCACCGAGCCCCTCGCCAGGGTGATGGTCGAGGGTGAGGACGCCCACGAAATCGAGGAACTGGCCAACCGCCTCGCCGAGGCGGTCAGACGCGAGCTCGGTTAGGAACCGCAAAGACGCAAAGAACATCGCAAAGGCCATCGCATTGCCAGGGGACTGGTCACGGCGTGCCGCGACCAGTCCCCTGGCAATGCGATGCTTGCGACGTTGCGTCGCTCTGGCCCGATTCTGCAGGCGTTCGAGCACGAAGACCTTTGCGCTGTTCGTCGTTGTTGCATTGAAGCAGCTTCCGCGCAGTCGAACCATCGTCATGTGACCGGGCACTCGAGCTGCAGGCGAGCCCGCGCTAGGTCTTTGCGGTGTCACTGTCGATCGTGATTGAATACCCGCGATGGATCACCGACAAGAAGTTCTTCCTCCTCGTCTTCTCGGCACGACGCTGCTCCACGTGGTCATCGCGGTCGCGACCCCGGTCTCGGGCGACGAGGCCTACTACTGGGACTGCTCGCGCCACCTCGACTGGAGCTATTTCGACCAACCGCCGTTGGTGATCTGGGCCATGATCCCCTTCCGCGCGATTCTCGGCGAAACCAACCTCGCGGTTCGGGCGCCCGCGATTCTGGCAAGCCTGCTCATCGCCTTGACACTCGTGCCCGTGGTCCGGCGCCTCGGGGGCGGCTACCGCGAAGCCGGTCTGGCCTATCTGCTGCTGCACGGAACGCCGATGGTCTTTCTCGGCTCGTCCTACGCCTCCACCGATGTCGCGATGATCGCGATGTACACGCTGGCCACGTGGGCCGCCATGGCGGTGGCCGACGGCGATCTGCGCGGCTGGTGGGGTTTCGGTTTCGCGATCGGGCTCGGTTTTCTCGCCAAGTTTCCCATGGTGCTCGCGCTGGCGGCGATCGGCGCGGCGGTGATCTGGGGCGACGGCAAGCGCCATCTCACGCGCGCCACCCCTTACCTGGCGGCAGCGCTGGCCTTTGCCTGCACCGCCCCGGTGTGGATCTGGGCGGCGCTGCACAACTGGGACAACATCCTCTTTCAACTCGCGGGGCGCCACCATTCGGCAGGCTTCACCCTCAAGTACCTCGGCGAGTACCTCGGCGCCAATCTTCTCCTGCTGTCGCCGACCCTCGCCATTGCTCTCGGAGCGGCTTGGTGGATCGGGCGACGCCGTCCGGAGCCGGCCTGGCGGGTGGCGGTGGTCTCGGCCGTCACACCCCTCGCCTTCTTCGGTCTGCTCGCCCTGCGATCGCGGATGGCGCCCCACTGGGGGGCGCCCGGACTCGTCATCGCCGCAGCCATGCTGGTCATGCTGAACTTCCGCTTCAAACGCGGGCTCGTCATCAGCGGCGTGGTTGTCGGTTTGGCCCTGTCGGCGACGGCGCTCGCCATCGTCGCCTGGCCGGAGAATCTGCTCGCGGTCCAGCGAACCTTCACCGATCGACCCGGCCGAGTCAGTGCCTCCTCGATCGTTGCCATCATCGGCAACGACGAGATCGCCGGCGAGGTCGCGGCAAGACTCGAACCCGGCGAGCTCGTGGCCTCATCGAGCTACACCAACGTCCACCTGCTCGGTTTTCTCTCGGGCGGCGAGCTCGAGACCCGGCTCGCCAACGTCAACCTCGGGATCCACGGGCTGGCGTCGCTCTACTGGCACGAGCCGGACGATCTCGTCGGTCGGAATTTTCTCTTCGTCACCGCTCAGGAACCCGCGGCGAGTCCTCCCTGGACTCGAGGCGATCTTCGCCGAGGTCGAGGAGCAACCACCCATCGAGATCGAGCGCCAGGGACGGGTGGTTCGCACCCTCCACGTGATTCGTTGCCGCAATCTCCGCAAACCGGCGCCGGCGTTCAGCGGTTGAATGAGGGAATGAACCGCAAAGGCGCCAAGATCGCGAAGCATCGCAGTTTTGGGAACGGATTCACACGCATCGGGGTGAATAGAAATCACTGCTTCATCACAACCGACGGATCCGGAAAGCAAGTTGAATCCGCCTCCAGCCGCCAAGCACACCTGATAACCCAATGAAGAACTGACATCTCGGCAGTGCTTGCAGCGCCCGCGTCCCGCGGGCGATGGAACCAACCCGCAGCGGCTCTCCACCATCGCAGGCCGCGTCCCGCGGGCGATGGACCAACCCGCAGCGGCTCGCCACCATCGCAGGCGGGGACGCCCGCGCTACAACAGCCCAACGCCGCCTTGTAGCGCCCGCGTCCCGCGGGCGATGGATCCAACCCGCAGCGGCTCTCCACCATCGCAGGCGGGGACGCCCGCGCTACAACAGCCCAACGCCGCCTTGTAGCGCCCGCGTCCCGCGGGCGATGGAACCAACCCGCAGCGGCTCTCCACCATCGCAGGCGGGGACGCCCGCGCTACAACAGCCCAACGCCGCCTTGTAGCGCCCGCGTCCCGCGGGCGATGGATCCAAACCGCAGCGGCATCACCACCATCGCAGGCGGGGACGCCCGCGCTACAACAGCCCAACGCCGCCTTGTAGCGCCCGCGTCCCGCGGGCGATGGATCCAAACCGCAGCGGCTCACCATCGTCGGCGACCATCGCCAGAGGCGGGGACGCCGGCGCTACAAGGGCTCACGATGGCGGGCGCTGCTGAATGGCCACTCGGACGAATGCGCGACGAGTCCGGCCTCGACCGGGTTCCGTTCGGTGTAGGCGACGAATTTCTCGAAACCCGCCACGTTGCGCACGATGTGGTCAAAGGACTCTTTCTGCCAGACCTTTCCACGACGGCCCAACCGACGATTGATCTCGTGGGCGGAGTAAGACTTCCACGATTGAAGAATCTCGGCCAGACTCCGATCGACATTGGGCGTCACCACCACATGGACGTGGTTCGGCATCACACACCAAGCGCTCAATACATATCGCTCCTCCTGAAAGTGCAGAAGCGCTCCCTCGACAACTCTCGACAACGCCGGATCTTTCAAGACGCAGGCACCCGAGGAAGGCTCGAGATCCGTGAGGCGGGCGATTTCGGATGCGTCCTCCTCCTCAGACAGTTTCTTTCGATCGATCGCCCGTTGCCGTGCGACATCCGCGAGGCAGAACGTCACGAAGTAGCTGCAACCTGGCTTTCTCAGATGCGGCAGGACGCCACGATACGCCGGACCGGAGAACGCCGTAGTACGCGGATCGACAATGAGCTCGGGATTCAGGGGTTTCTTTGTGGGCATCGGTGAGCCATTGTAGCGCCAACAAACAGCGGAGCCATCGCAGGCGAGACGCCCGCGCTACAAGAATCCACCGCCCCTTGTAGCGCCCGCGTCCCGCGGGCAATGAAACCAACCCGCAACAGCCCTCCACCATCGCCGGCGGGACGCCGGCGCTACAAATCCACCGCCGCTAGGAGCGTCAGTGCTTCTTCGGCGGTCGCTTCACCCGCACCCGGGTGGCTCGGCCGTCTTCGACCTCCTCGACCCCCAATCCGATTCCGTCCCAGGCGACGGAGGTGCCCGGCACGACCTCGCCGTCGCTCAGGTGGGCGATGAGCCCGCCGACCGACTCGATATCCTCGGGTTCCTCGATGGTCCGCGCCACCAGGCTCTCGAGTCGCCGCAGCGACATGAACCCGGGTACCAACCAACCCAACTCATCCTGGATCACGGCGGTCTCCAGGTCTTTGTCGAACTCGTCCTCGATTTCACCCACCACCAACTCGAGGGCGTCCTCGAGGGTGACGACACCCGAGAACCCGCCGTACTCATCGAGCACCACCGCCATGTGCTGCCCGGTGCGGCGAAAGTCCTGCAGCAGATCGGACAGCAACCGACCCTCGGGAACATAGAGCGGCGGCACGACAAGGTGGGTCCAGGGTTGTTCGGAACCGAGGGTCATCAGGTGCTTGGCGTGGAGCACGCCGACAATATCGTCGAGAGAGCCCCGGATCACCGGGAACCGGCTGTGCGGGGTCGAGGAGATCCGGGACTTGAGGGTCGGGAGATCCCAGTCGACGGAGACCACTTCCACCATGGTGCGGGGGATCATCACCTCACGGGCGACCGCTCGGTGGAAGCGCAGGACCGATTCCATCATCAGCCGCGCCTCACGCGCCAGCTCGGCATGGCGGTGGGCCAACCGCAGCATGAAGAGGAGATCCTCCTCGGTCACCGGGGGCTGCGGGCGCGCTGTCGCGTGACGACAACAGGCGGGTCAGCAGACCCAGGACCCAGTTCACCGGACGCAGCACCACATCGAGGAGGTAAAGCACCGGGGCGACTCGAAGCGCGATCCAGGCAGAGTGCCGTTGGGCCAGGGTCTTGGGGGTGATCTCGCCAAAGACCAGAATCACCAGGGTCATGATTCCCACCACGAAGGCAAGTCCACCCTTGTCGGTGAGACGGTAGGCGATGCGGGTGGCGAGCGCCGAGGCGAGGACGTTGACCAGATTGTTACCCACCAGGATGGTGATCAGGAACTCCTGCGGCGCGGTTGCCCAGCGATCGAGCCCGGCCCGGGTGAGCCGGCCGCTCGATTGACGGAGGGCCTCGAGCCGGGTGATGGGTAGCGAGGACAGCGCGGTTTCCGAGGCCGAGAAAAAACCCGACCCGATCAGGCAGACCACCACCGCCAAGAGGTCAGCGGCCACGGAGGTTCACCCAACTCGGAGGTTCTGAATCGCGGTCCATGTCTTTGAATCGTACCACGAAGAACTCCGCCATCGTCGTGCTAAGCTGAACGCGAACGCAACATAAGAAATCACGCGATTCCGGGAGGTCGAGATGAGCAACGAAACCCAGGCGCCCGAACGAAAGGGTCTGCATCCGCTGGCGTGGGTCGGCATCGGCTGCGGTGTGATCTTGGTGATCGTCATGGCGGCGGTTCTGATCGGTGGGTTCTTCCTGGCACGGACCGTGAAGGATGTCGCCCAGGACTTCGAGGACAACCCGGGACTGGCCGCAGCCAGGTTCATCGTCAAGGCGTCGCCCGAGTTGGAAGAGGTCGAGGTCGACGAGGATTCGGGCACCATGACCGTCCGCAACAAAAAGACCGGCGAGCTCATCACCGTCAACTTCGACGATATTGCCGAAGGACGATTCAGCTGGACCACCGATGGTGAGGAAGTCACCGTCGATGTCAGCGAGGCCGACGGACGGCACGGTCAGAATCGAGAGCAGCGATGGTGAGGGTTTCGCGTTGACCACCGGCGCCGCGGTGAGCGACGAGATCCCGGAGTGGGTGCCGATCTACCCGGGATCCGAGCCCGAGAACCGCGGCACCATGAAGACCAACGATTCGGTCAACGGCAATTTCACCCTGAAGACCGACGACAACGCGACCGAGGTGATCGACTTCTTCCGTCGTGAGCTCAAGGAAGCCGGCTTCCAGGTCAACGTCAGCACCTACTCGAGTGACGGCGCAGAAGGGGCCATGATCAACGGATCCATCGAAGCGGAGAAGACCAACGTCATCGTGATCATCGGCCGCGATGACGGCGCAACAACGGTCTCGGTGACCTACAGCTCGCGCTCGTAGCTGCGGTTCGTCACTTCGTCGCCGTCGCCACCTTGCCGGCGATCTCGGTGAAGGCCCTGGCCGCTGGCGAGTCCGGACGTTCGAGCACAATCGGGGCGCCGGTGTCGCCGCCGACGACGATGGCGGGATCGAGAGGGACCGAACCGAGGAGGGGCAGACCGAGCTCCTCGGCGGTTTTCGCCCCGCCGCCGGCGCCGAAGACATGCTCGACGTGGCCGCACTCAGGGCACTCGAAGCCACTCATGTTCTCGACGATCCCAAGCACCCGCGCCTCGAGCTTCTGGAACATGCGCAGACCCTTGCGGGCATCGATGAGGGCGACATCCTGGGGCGTGGTGACGATCACCACACCCGCCAACGGCACATTCTGACAGAGGGTCAGCGAGACGTCTCCGGTCCCCGGCGGGAGATCGACAATGAGGTAATCCAGCTCGCCCCAGTGGACATCGCCAAAGAACTGCTCGAGCGCCTTTTGCAGCATGGGCCCACGCCAGATCACCGGCTGATCGGCATCGACGAAGAAACCAAAGGACAGAACCTTGACGCCCCCGGGCGCCTCGGCGGGAAAGATCTTCCCGTCCTCGTCGGCCCTGGGCTCACCGGCGGCACCCATCATGAGCTGCTGCGACGGGCCGTAGATGTCGGCATCCAGCAACCCCACCGAGTGCCCACTCAAGGCGAGCGAATGCGCGAGATTGGCCGCCACGGTCGATTTGCCGACGCCCCCTTTTCCGGAGGCCACGGCCACCACCCGTTTGATACCCGGGATCTTGTCGGCCCAGGTCGTGGGCTCGGGCGCCGGTTGCGGTGCGGCCGAGGCCATGGGCATCATGGGTTGGATCTGAAGATCCACCTCGGAGACCTCATCCATGGCCTGCAGCGCCGTCTCTACCCGAACGCGCAGCTCCTGCGCGTCGGATGGCTGCACAACCTGGATCGCGAGCGCGAGCCGAACCGTCGACCCGTCGATGACGAGATCACGAATGGTGCCGGCTTCAACGAGGCTCTGTCGGCTGCCGGGCGCCTGGATCTCGTGCAGGGTTTCCAAGATGCTTTGATTGGTCAGAGACATGGGGACTCCTTGTGCGCCGAGCTTCTCCGGTTGGAGGAAACGGCACGCGAGTGTAACCCATTCCCGGAAATGCCGGTGGCGATCGGGGCGATCGCCACCGGCATTTCCGGGAGTGTAGGTAGCATTCGCCGAGCGGGTACAATCAGCTGAGTTTCGGCTTGGAGGTTCGATCGATGCCACAGGTTGTCCGCGATGCCGTCACAATCTCGTACTCCGACGAGGGCGCGGGGCAACCGGTCGTCCTGCTCCACGGCCACACCCTGGATCGTCGGGTCTGGAACCCCATCGTTGGGAAATTGCACGCCGCCGGCCTGCGCGTGCTCTGTCCGGATCTTCGGGGTCACGGCAGAAGCACCCGCCCGAACTCGGGCTATCACGTCTCGCACCACGCCGCCGACATCATCGCCCTGCTCGATGAAGCGGGGCTCGACCGCGCAGCGATCGTCGGCTTCAGCTTCGGCGGCGGGGTCGTTCTGGAGATGGCGGTGAGTCACGCGCCGCGGGTCGCCGCCCTGGGCCTCGTCGCACCGGTGATGCCCGATCGACCCTTCGAACCGGCCTTCATGACCAATCTTCGCGAGGTCGCTGGTGTGATCCGAACCCAGGGCATCGAAGCTGCCATGGCCGGCCCGTGGGCAACCAGCCCCCTGTTCAGTCATTCTTTCACCAAGCAGGGTGTCCGAGAGGCCGTCGCAGCGATGGTCAAGGACTTTCCCGGCGCCGAATTCCTCGCCACCGAACACGATCGGGTCGAGCGCGACTGGACGATCCCTGAGAGGCTCGGCGGGATATCGGCGCCGACCCGGGTGCTGGTCGGCGAGAAAGAAATGCCGGGTTTCAGGGCCTATGCCGACGAGGCGGCAACCGGCATCCCCGGAGCCACGCTCGACGTGGTCCCCGACTGCGGCCACCTCCTCCCCCTCGAAGCCCCCGACGCCGTCGCCACGATGATCCTCGGATTGACCGGCGAAAAATAAAACCGCAAAGGCGCAAAGATCGCCAAGCATCGCAGTCGAGGAGCCCTCGGAACAGCTTGCTGATCCGAGGGCTCCTCGACGATGACTTTGTGATGTGCTTTGCGCTGATCGGTTCAGGGCCTATGCCGACGAGGCGGCAACCGGCATCCCCGGAGCCACGCTCGACGTGGTCCCCGACTGCGGCCACCTCCTCCCCCTCGAAGCCCCCGACGCCGTCGCTGAGATGATCGTCGGTCTGTGCAGCGATCGATAGAACAGCCAATCCGTCCTCGACGGAAGTCTAGGGCGAGTGGCCGCTCGGCTCATCGACACCTGGGACGACAACGGTGATTTTTGAAACACGAAGAGCACGAAGAACCACAAAGAAGCCACAAGGAACCGTCTTTTTGCTCATCGCAACGACTCCTGCAAAGGCTCACGCTTGGGTGCGGAGGGAGCCCGAGTCTAAGCAGTGCGATGCTTCGTGACACCTTTGTGGTTCTTTGTGTCCTTGGTGTTTCAATGCGACGGCGTCAGTGATCACGGGCGGACGACGGGGGTCGGGGGTTCTTCGCCGGCGAGGACCGCGAGGATGTTCCTCGCCGCGAGCTCGGCCATGGCCGCCCGGGTTTCGCGCGTCGCCGAGCCGATGTGGGGCAGCAGGACCACGTTTTCCAGCTCGAGCAGACCGGGATGGACCGTAGGCTCGTGTTCGTAGACATCGAGCCCGGCGCCGCCGAGATGACCCTCGTGAAGAACCCGCACCAACGCCGCTTCGTCCACCAGCGGACCGCGGGCAGTGTTGATCAGGAACGCCCCCGGCGGCATCAGGCGAAGCCGCGTCTCGTCGAGGAGGTGTCGGGTCGCCTGGTTCAGCGGTGCGTGGAGGCTGACGACGTGGCTTGTGGCGAGCAGCTCATCCAGGGGCATGAAGGTCGCCGGCGGATCCGGATCGGCGAGCTCTTCCCTCGCGCTGTATGCGACCGACATCCCGAACCCGGCGGCGCGACGAGCGACCGCACGACCGATGCGGCCGTAGCCGACCACCCCGAGCTGCCGGCCCTGGATCGACGACCCGAGCAGCATGTCGAGAGCCCAGCCGTGGAAACGACCGTCGCGGAGGAGACGCTCGGACTCGCCGAGGCGCCGGGTCACGGCGAGGATCAGGGCCCAGGTCAGATCGGCGGTCGCATCGGTGAGCACATCGGGGGTGTTGGTCACCCAGACCCCGCGGCGCCGGGCGGCCTCGAGATCGATGTTGTCGAAGCCGACCGCACAGTTGCCGACAACCCGAAGATCCGGACACGCCGCCAGAACCCGGTCGGTTACCGGGTTGGCGAGCAGGGTGAGAACCGCGTCGGCCGCAGCGATAAAGGCGATCAACTCGTCTTCATCGGTGATCTGGACCCCGGTGTTGAGCCGGATGAGACATCGTTCTTCGAGCCACTCGATGGCTCGTCCCGGTAGCTCGGCGGTGATGGCAACTTCCGGCATCGTCTTCCGCTCCAGTTTCTCCGTTGATCGCAAACGTCGACGGCGTTTCCGATTGTAGCGCCCACGTCTCGTGGGCGATGTGACCAACCCGCTACGGCCCTCCACCATCGCCGACGGGACGTCGGCGCTACAAATCTCGCACCGCGCCTTGTAGCGCCCGCGTCTCGCGGGCGATGTGACCAACCCGCATCGGCTCACCACCATCGCCGACGGGACGCCGGCGCTACAACATCTCGACCGCGCCTTGTAGCGCCCGCGTCTCGCGGGCGATGTGACCAACCCGCAACGGCTCACCACCATCGCCGACGGGACGCCGGCGCTACAACATCTCGACCGCGCCTTGTAGCGCCCGCGTCTCGCGGGCGATGTGACCAACCCGCATCGGCTCACCACCATCGCCGACGGGACGTCGGCGCTACAAGATCTCGCACCGCGCCTTTGTAGCGCCCGCGTCTCGCGGGCGATGTGACCAACCCGCATCGGCTCTACCACCATCGCCGACGGGACGTCGGCGCTACAACATCGCGACCGCGCTTTGTAGCGCCCGCGTCTCGCGGGCGATGTGACCAACCCGCATCGGCTCACCACCATCGCCGACGGGACGTCGGCGCTACAACATCATCGACCGCGCCTTGTAGCGCCCGCGTCTCGTGGGCGATGTGACCAACCCGCAACGGCTTCCACCATCGCCGACGGGACGTCGGCGCTACAACATCTCGACCGCGCCTTGTAGCGCCCGCGTCTCGTGGGCGATGTGACGCAACCCGCAACGGCTCTCCACCATCGCCGACGGGACGTCGGCGCTACAACATCTCGACCGCGCCTTGTAGCGCCCGCGTCTCGTGGGCGATGTGACCAACCCGCGGCGGCTCACCACCATCGCCGACGGGACGTCGGCGCTACAACATCTCGACCGCGCCTTGTAGCGCCCGCGTCTCGCGGGCGATGTGACCAACCCGCAACGGCTCACCACCATCGCCGACGGGACGTCGGCGCTACAACATCCGACCGCGCCTTGTAGCGCCCGCGTCTCGTGGGCGATGTGACCAACCCGCGGCGGCTCTCCACCATCGCCGACGGGACGTCGGCGCTACAAACGCCCGGGTTTTACCAGCCCTCGACCGGGGCGATGAACTCCACCAGGAGCTTCTCGATGGGCTGCTCCGGGGTTTCGACCACCCGACCGAGCTCGATCCCGTCGGCGTCGAAGACCACGATCGTCGCGACTCGATCGACGGTCTGCTCGACCCCGGTGGAGGCCGCGAGCCCGGCGTCATCGATCCGGCGGGTGCGATCGACGCCGATCATCTCGAGGGAAAAGACCGGCGCATCGAGCTCGTCGAGGACCTTGACCAGGCGCGGAACCTCGCGCTGGGAATCGTCGCACCAGGACCCCAGAACCGCGACGATCCGATAGCTTCCGGTGGCCGACGCGAGGGTCTCGATCGCCGCAGGCATCGGGTTGGGCCTGCGTCGTACTCCTCCTGCCAACCCGAAAGCTCGGCCAGTTCCGGCCACTCGATCGGGCCGAGGAGCACCGGGGTCGGCGGCGGCGGTTCGTCGCCGCTGAAGGCCTCGATCTCGCGAATCCGATCCCCGACCCTGAGTCGTGTCAGGACTTCGCGCCCGGCGACGACCTCGCCGAGATTGGTGTAGTGCCCGGTGAGATGGTCGGCCGGCATCAGGGTGATGAAGAACTGGCTGCCCCCGGTGTTCGGCCCCGACGTCGCGATCCCGACCCGCCACGCATCAAACGGGCGGAAGCCGGGTTCGTCGGGCAGGATGAACCCCGGGCCGCCCCAGCCATCGCCTCGGGGGTCGCCGCCCTGGACCACGAAGTTGGGAACCACCCGGTGAAAGGTGAGACCGTCGTAGAACCCGGCTGCCGCCAGATCGAAGATCTCACGCGCCGTGATCGGCGCCTCCAGGGAGTCCAGACGGATACGGAAGGTGCCTCGATCGGTGGTGACGTCAAGCCAGTGGCTGCCCTGCATCCACTCGACGAGATCGAGATACCACATACTGTTGTGGCGCAGCTCTCTCACCTTGGACCGCACCGGCAGACCGGCGCTCCGCGCCGCATTGGTCACGAGCACCGTCACCGCGGGATTGCGATCGCCCGCCGCCTGTTCGAGCACCCGGGTCTGCTGCTCATCGTCGGCGGCCACCGCCAGCGCCGCCACCAGCGCCGCCGCCCGTGCATCCGGCATCTCGTCCGATTCCCAAGATCGGGCATATCCGAGCAGGGCCGCGAAATCACCGGCCGCGTTGGCGTCGCTCAGGTGATCCAGAGCCACGGCCCGAACCACCGGGTCCGGGTCCGTGGCGAGGAGGTTTTTCAGCATTACGGTACGAGCGAGCGATCTCTTCGGGCGCGAGAGACTCGAGCCAGGCCAGGCGCACCATGGCCTCTTGATTCTTCGCCACCGCCTTTTCCCACGGCTCGCCCATGGCCGGCGCCACCACGGCCACCGCTCTGCGCTGCCACAGCTCGCCGCCGGAGAGCCACTCACCGGCGATTTCGTCGACGCCGTCGGCGCCGCGCCGGACGAGGGCTGCGAGAGCCTCGGCCGCCAACCAGGGTTCCCCGGTCGTGACCACTTCCATGAGGGCGGCATCGCTGCCGATCTCCTCACGCGCACCGGAAGCCCTGAGCGCCATGACCGCAAGCTGGGGTTGGATCGGCGCCCACATGGCTTCGACCAACTGCCGCCGACTCCGCGGAGAGCTTCGGTTCGCTTTGTTCGGCCAGCACCCAACAGGCCGCGGCTCGGACCCGCGGGTCGGGATCGGTCAAGGCCTTTGTCACCACCTCGAAATCGTCCTTTGTCAGCGCCGTGCGCCGCAGACCGGCAATGGCGGTGGCGCGGATGACCGGTTCGGCATCGGCGGCGAGGGCCCGCAGCGACGCCTTGGCCTCGGACCGTTCACTGCGGGCCAACGAGTACGCCGCCGCCCGCCGCAACTGGATCTCGGTGCTGGCGGCCGCTGCGGCCGCGAAGGGCACCCACCCGGCCTCGTCGAACCGCCAGAGATTGGCGATCGCGGTGGCGCGCACACCAATGTCCTCCTCGTGAGCCATCCAGGTCATCAGGGACTCGAGAGCTTCGTCACCCCCGCCGTGGCACGCGGCCCATGCAGCCGCCTGCCGGACCTTTGGTATGGCGTCACTGAGGCCCTTGAGAGCCAGATCACGGCCATCGGGGCCCAACCGACCGGCCGCGACCATGACCTCGTAGCGAACTCGGAAATCGAGATCGCCGAGGTACTCCCAGAGAAGCAGGGTCTGACTCGGATCGCGAGCTCGAGGCGACCACCCGGAGGGCCAGGATCCGCGTCTCCGGATAGGGGTCCTGGAGCATGGCGATGAGCATCGGCGTCGGCAGGAGACCACCGTCCATCATCCGCAGGAGGTACTCGGCGCGGGCCTCGAAGCTGGTCGGGTCCTGCGCCGCAGCGGGGCAGACGGCTGCGCCACTGAGCACGAGGACGAGAACCGAGTCGGAGAATCCCCACGGCAGACTCGCTACGCCCCGTGCAGGAGCCGATCGCCGAGCACCGGCGGCAGCCCCGCCTGGATGATGCGACGTCGGGCCTCGGCGGCGCGATAACGAACCCGGTAGAGATACACGCGGCGGCTGTCCTCGTCGAAGATGGCGTAGGCCGCACGTGGGTCGCGATCCCTCGGCTGACCCACCGAACCCGGGTTGATCAGGTAGCGGGTCTCGTTCTCGAGCTCGATCACCGTGCGGTGGCCGTCGAGGAGCCGTGCCTTGATGGTCCTCCGTCCGTGTTCCGACCTGCAGAGAAAAGAGAGTCGGGACGTGGGTATGGCCGAAGAAGGTGATCTGCTGGGGCAACGAGGCAGAAGGCCTGCTGTGCGTCGTAGACCGAAAAGATGTAGGCATCTTCGTCGAAGCTCGAGCCGTGACAGATGGCCGCCTCCGGGCCGATCTCCATCGGGCCCTCGGGCAAACGACCGGAGGAACTCCAGATTCCGGTCCTCGAGCCGATCGAGGGTCCAGGTCGAGGCCTCGCGCGCGTAGCGGTTGAAGTAGTCGCCGTTGTCGAGACCGGAACAGACGCGATCGTGATTGCCCCGCACAATGGCGGTCGCAGGACCGAGACCACGGAGCCAATTCAGGACCGCGTTGGGCGACGCGCCGTAGCCGACCGCGTCACCGAGAAACGCGACGCGATCGAAACGCTTGCGCCGGACGTGGCGCAGGACCGCCTGGAGGGCCTCCCAGTTCGCGTGGATATCGGACAGGATCAGGAAGCGCACGCGGCCTCCGCAAGCGCGTCGGCGATCCGATCGGCGACCTCGACAGGCGACTTCGTCGCCGTCGAGCTCGAAGGTGGATACTCGGCGAACAGGTAGTCCGGGACGCCGGCTGAAGAAAGAGCGCGCGGGCCTGCCGGTCGTCGACCCACTTGGGTCGGCCGGCATCGTGCTCGCCGAGACGCCCGCAGATCACCTCCCACGGCGGATCGAGGAAGATCGAGATCCCCCCGGATCGGCGGATCAGCTCCCGGTTGGTCCGGGCTGCAGAACGCTCCACCGCCGGTGGCGACGACGAGATCGTCCGCAGCGACTGGTCGCGCTCGCAGCTCGGCGGTCTCGGCATCACGGAACGCGTCCTCACCCTGAGGCTCGAAAATCTCCCGGATGGACCATCCCGAGTCGCGCTTCGACGGCGTCGTCGAGGTCGACAAACGACCCGGCCGAGCCGACGAGCGACGATCCGTGCCGACCGCGGTTTTCCCGGCGCCCATGAAACCGACGAGATAGACATTGGACACCGAATCAATGGTACCACTCGGGGAAATTATGAATCATGAATGATGAATTATGAATTGCATCGCAACCGGCCGATCCCGGCGCTGTCTCACTCGCTGCGATGTCATTCAAAATCGAGAATTAAGAATTCAGAATTGAGAATTACTTCGAGACGTACCGCTCCATGAAGCTGGTGTTGAAGTCACCGGTCTGGAAATCCGGGTCGTCGAGGATCCGCAGCTGGAGTGGAATCGAGGTCTTGATGCCTTCGATCCTGAACATCTCGAGGGCGCGTCGGCCGCGGACGATCGCCTCCTTCCGATCCGTGCCGTGGACCAGGAGCTTGGCGATGAGGCTGTCGTAGTAGGGCGGCACCGTGTAGCCGCAGTAGAGATGGGTGTCGACCCGCACCCCCGGCCCGCCGGGCAGCGCGAGGTGGGTGATCCGCCCGGGTGACGGTCGTCAGGGTGTCGGGATCCTCGGCGTTGATCCGAAACTCGATGGCGTGCCCCCGCGGCTCGAACCTGCCGGCGTTTGGGGATCGAGATGGGCTTGCCGCGGCAATGCTCAGCTGCTCGCGCACGAGATCGACCTCGGTCACCAGCTCGGTCACCGGGTGCTCCACCTGAATCCTGGTGTTCATCTCCATGAAGGTGAAGGTCCGGTCGTCGGACAAGCAGGAACTCGACGGTCCCGGCGTTGACATAGCGCGCCGCGCGGGCGACCGCCACCGCCGCCCGGCCCATTTCGGCGCGGAGCTCGTCGTCGAGGACGGCCGACGGCGCCTCCTCGAGGATCTTCTGGTGCCGACGTTGGATCGAGCACTCGCGTTCGCCGAGGTGGACGACCCGGCCCTGTTGATCGGCGAGGATCTGAAACTCGATGTGGCGGGGATTCTGGACGAATTTCTCGAGATAGAGGGTCGGATCGCCAAAGGCCTTCTCGGCTTCGTTCCAGGCCATGCTGTAGGCGTTCTCGAAGCTCGTCGTCGTTCCACGCGAGCCGCATCCCACGACCGCCGCCGCCCGCCGACGCCTTGAGGATCACCGGATAGCCGATCTCCTCGGCGAGAACGAGGGCGTGTTCGACGCTGGTCGAGAGCGCCCTCGGAACCCGGCAGGACGGGGCACCCGGCCTCGGCCGCCGCACTGCGCGCCGCCGCCTTGTTGCCCATGAGCCGGATGGCTTCGGCCGACGGGCCGATAAAGATCAGACCGCATTCCTGGGCGATCTCGGCGAAGCGCGCGTTCTCGGCGAGAAAACCGTAGCCCGGGTGGATCGCCTCGGCGCCGGTGATCTCGGCCGCCGAGATGACTGCGGTCACGTTGAGATAGGAATCCGTCGATGCCGCGGGGCCGATGCAGACCGACTCGTCCGCCAGCTCGACGTGGAGACAGTCGCGATCGGCCTCGGAGTGGACCGCAACCGTGGCGATGCCGAGCTCACGGCACGCGGCGATGATCCGAACGGCGATCTCGCCGCGGTTGGCAATCAGGATCTTCGAAAACATGATCCGACCGGAGCGCCCTTACGACTGCCGGATGGCGAACAGGCGTTCGCCAAACTCGACGGGCTGGGCGTTCTCGGGAAAGACCTTGACGATGGTGCCGGAGAGGTCGCTCTCGATCTCGTTCATCAGCTTCATCGCCTCGACGATGCAGAGCGTTCTTCCGCTCTCGACCGAGTCGCCGACCTTGACATAGGGATCGGCATCCGGGATTCGGCGCCCGATAGAAGGTCCCGACGATGGGAGACACGACGTAGTGCAGATCCTCTTCGGCGCCGGCAGCCTCCGGTGCGGAGCCGGCGGCCGGCGCATCCGTGGGTCGACCCGCCGGCGCGGCTCGGTGGTCACGTCGCGGCGCCGACACCTGGGCGCCGGGACTGGCGCTCCGTGGCTCACCACCGGCGCCGGCGCCTTGCCGTCGATGCGCAACCGACCACCGGCGTGCTCGATCTCGACGCATCGCGACCTCGGTCGAGCCGACGAGACGAATCAGCTCACACAGCTCATCGAACTTGAACATCAATGTGGTACCTCAGACGAATTCGGTGTAGAGCCGCTCACTGGTCAGGCGGCTGAGAAGACGGGCCTTGCCGACCAGTCCGTGACGATCCATGATCAGCATCAGGAAGTAGCCCGCTGCGATGGAGGTCAGGATCACGACGGTGTTTTCGGCGAAGACCGACAGCTGCTGCAGCTGGCCGTGCTGGAACTCGCGGCCCGCCTGTTCGAGGCTCTTGACGATGGAGGCGAACTCGGCGCTCAGACCCTCGAGGTTTCCGTCCCTCGGCGCCGTCGACCACCGGAATTCCGTCGGAGTCGAAGACAGCAACCCCGCCGGCGCCGGGACACCGATCGAGCAGACTCGGTCACCACCTCGTCGAAATTCACTGCACCCGCCTCTCCGCGGCCAGTCTAACCGCGTCGAGCCAGCCCTGCAACGCCGCGATCTTGGTCGTCGCCTGCGCGGCCCGCAGCCTCTCGTTCGCGCAACGGTCTCTTCCTGAGCCCGTGAGCTCGTCGAGCATGGCGACGGCTTCGACGTTGGCCGGATCGCGTTCGATGAGGCTCTCCAGCGTCGCCATGGCCAGGGGTCGATCATCCTGCTGGAGGGCCAGCTTGGCGAGGGTCATGGTCGGCAGAGGCACGCCGTGCTCGAGCTCGTGACGGCGGCCGCTGGTATCTCGGGCTCATCCTCGGCCGGGGCGTCTCGGCCGACCTCGGGCGCGGGCGCGCTCTTCGGTGTCGGCCCTTCGTCTCTCGACGACCAGGGGATGGGTCACTTCGATGGAGTCGAACGCCTGCCGGACAACCGGCGGCACCACCGTCGGCGACGACGGTGTCGGGAACCTCGGCGCGCGTCATCGCAGGTCTCCGCTTCGACGTCGTCTCGAAAGCCTCGGCCGGTGGTGGCTTCGGGCGCAGGCGCTTCGTCAGCCCGCCGGTTCCGCGACACCGCGATCTCGGCGGCGGAAACCTCCACCGGCTCGATGGCTGCGGTGGGCTCAGACCACGCCACCACCGATCGAAGGCTCGATCGTCCGACGAGCCTGAACTCGCCGGTGGGTTCGGTCCAGGCCTCCTCTCCGGAGACGCCGGCCGTCGCCATGGAGGATCGACCACGCTCCGACCGAGCTCTCGTCGACGGAGCGAGCCGAGTCGGACGCACGATCGCCGGGCTCCTCGAGCCCGTCCGCGGGGTGCTCGTCCTCGGTCACCGACCTCGGCGGCCCCGGTGTCCTCGAGCTCCGGCGGCCTCGGCAGCGTCGGGTCCCTCCGGGACCTCATCGTCGGCGCCGCGGCGGTTCGTCGCCGGCGACAGCCGCGCCGTCGCCGTCGCCGAACGGTGTCGCGTCGTCCCGGGCAACCTCGTCTTCTTCAATTTCGTGCCGAATCGTCGGACAAGCCGAAGACGTCGCTCGCGAGGCCGCCGGCTTCGGCCTCGTCCGACGAGGCCGAAAAGGGGTCGTCCGCCGAGAGGCTCACGACCTCGAGACAGCGCACCGGTGGTTCGACGCGGCGGCGGCTTCGCCACGGCCCGTTCGAGCCGGCCGTCCTCGTCGAGTCGTTCCTCGACCAGGGCGATCTGGGCGTCGAGCTCGTCATCGCCGCCGGTCAGGGCGCGGGTGAGCTTGAGGGCCTTGACGGCCCGGAGCCAGTCCCCGCGATCGACTGCGGTCTCACCGAGCAGGCGGGCGGCCACCGGGTTCTCGCGATCGATTTCGAGGGCGGTCTCAAAGGCCTGCTCGGCCTCGGCGAGCGCGTCGAGATCGCGGTACGAACGCCCGAGCGAGACCCAGGCGGCGACATAGCGGGGATGGCGCTCGAGCCCGGTTCCGGAGGACCTTGACGGCCTCGGCGGCGTCGCCCTCGCGCCGGAGCAGCTCACCGAGCTGGAAAAAGATCCGGGAAGAGGGATCTTCCCGGAGCAGATAGCGGAGCTGTTCGATGCGATAGTCCATGGCAATTCAATCGGGGCCCCGGACCTTACGGCCCGGGGCCCCGGAGAGCATCAGAGCGCGTTGCCCAGCGAAGTTGATCACGATCGGGTCGGCCGCGTTGGACGCATCGTGGTCGATGGTGAGCGTGCCGGTCCTGGGGCCGGCGCCCGAGTCTGTCCGGGCAGAACTGGACGTCGAGGTCGAGGCTGCCGGCGGGCGCCACCACGATAGTTCGCGCCCGGCGGGTTGATGATGTGGAACTGGACGTCGTCCGACGAGGTCACGCTCTGCAGCGTGAGCGGAGCGCCCCCGTCGTTGAAGATCGTGCAGCGTCTCGGCCGCGGAGCAGTTCGGGTTGGCCGTGTCGTCGAAGGTCCAGGTTTCGCCGTTGCCGAAGGGCTCGTCGCGATCTCCGGCGTCGGCGTCTCCTCGATGCCGGACAAGCGGGTAGTTGTTCGGGCTGCCCGCGTCGTTGCTGGTGATGACCAGCTGCCCGTTGTACTGAGCGCCGGTGGGGTCATCGGGACAGAAGTACAGATTCAGGCTGTGTGTTCGACGTGAACGGCGGCATCGTGAGCGGCCCCTCGATCCTGGTCGATACACCGGCCGTCGAAGAAGAACCGTCCCTGCAGGAAGAGGGTCTGGATCTCGAGGGTGCCGGCACCGTTGTTGTTGATGACCAGCGGCTGCGCGGCCGAGCAGGTCCCGGCCTGGGTGTTCGGGAAGTCCGGGACGAGTGACCTGCAGAACCGGCGCCGACACGCAGGTCTGGTCCTCCGGAATGTAGACCAGGGTCTGCGTTGAGGGTGTTCTCACAACCCACCGGCAGGTTGCGCACGGTCACGTTGACCGGGGTCGGCACCTTCCTGATCCCCTGCAGACCGTTGCCGGTCGTGCAGGACGGTGTGTCGAAGAACGAGACCGAAATCGTTCGGCGCCGGGATGCCGTCGACGTGGATGTGCTCGGCGGTCTCCACCGTCACTGTCCGGGCTGCATGGTGAAGTTGTTGATCAGCACCAGGAGATTGTCGGCGAACCGGACACCGTAGATGTCGATCTCGTCCGGCGTGACCCCGTTGCCGTTGTCGATCTCGTTGACAAAGATCGGATCGACGCTGGTGATGGTCGGGTTGGACCCGAGCAGGGTGTAGGTGCCGCCCGTCGGCCTCGCGGTTCGATCTCGTTGAGCACGACGCGGAAGTTGCCCGTGCGATCCGCACAGGTCGGCGCCAGGATCGGTCGGCGAGCGCAGGGTGAGCTCGGTGCCGGTGACCGCGATGACGTCGAACTCGATGTTGCCGGCGAACCACACGGTGAGCGGATCCTCGAAGCCGGCGCCGAAGAGGGTCAGCAGATCGCCGATCTGTCCCTCGGTCGGGTTGGCCTGGCCGACGTAGAGGTTGTCGCCGAAGGTGAAGGTCTGCGGCGAGGTCGTCGTTGTTGCCGGTCGGAGATTGGTCACCTGGACCGTCGACCGCAATACGGCGGGGTCTGCCCCTGCTGGCTGTAGTCCGGGGTCCGGCAGGTGATGATGTCGTTGTCGGCGAGCGACTGGTCGTCGAAGACCTGGACATCGGTGGCCTCGAGGGCGCCGAAGAGGACCTGGATCGGGATCTCGAAGCCGTGGCCGGTGATGGTCACGATGGTGCCGCCGTCGATGCGGACCGGCGGTCGGCGAGATCCCGGTGATTTCGGGCTCGGCGATATCCGATTTGAACGATGAAGATGTCGTTCTTCTGACGTCGACGTCGCCGTCGACGGCGGGTCAGCTTGACCCCGGCATTCTGATCTGCGGTCAAGCGGCGTCAGGCTGAAGCGCGGGGTGATGACCTCGATCTGGTTGGCCGACCAGCGCTCGACCTGGGCGAGCAGATCCTGGCCGTTGAAGGTGAAGTAGACCTCGTCGAAGTTCTTGACCAGCTCCTTGGTCACATCGACGCCGAAGTTGAGACCGAGGATGGTGACCGTCTCGCCACCCTGGGAGCGGCCGTAGAAGGGCTCGACGCCGAAGATCACCGGATCGCCGATGATCACGCTGTCGGAGATATAGGTGAAGGCCGACGGGATAGGTCTGACTCTGCTTCATCGGGGGTTCCGACCCTGACGACCACCCTGACGTCGGCGGCCGATGTGATGTTGGCATCGGCGGCGGTCGGCTGCGGGCGTGCGGATGGTGATCGTGCCCGCCGCTGTCGGCGGGAACGCTCGGGACCACCTGATCGACGATCGCCTGATACTGGACGCCCTGGACCGTGAAGTAGACCTCGACCGGGGCTCGCGATCCCCTTGCCGGTGAGCACGACGGGCTCACCGCCGGCGTACGAACCTTCGGCGGGGTTGATGCTCCAGATCTGGAGGCCGCCGGAGTTGTCCGGGTTGCGGTAGACGATCTGAACCTGCGAGGTGACCGTCTTGACCCGGGCCTGTACGGCGTAACCACCGGCCTCGGTCGCGCCGAAGCTGATCGACGCCTGACCACCCGTGGTCAGCACCGTCGCCTCAGTGGTCGCCGTTGCCGGGCAGAAAGACCCCGCCGTTGCGGAGAAACTCGACCTGGGTTCCATCGGGCGCCGGCGCGCCGTTCAGGGTCACGGTGGCCGTCACCAGAACCGGCGATGTTGACGTAGGGATTGCTGTTGCTGGCCTGGAGCGAGGTGATCAGCCACACGTCGCCACCCGGCGGCGGCGTCACCGTCGGCGGTTTCGGGCTGCCTCCCGAACACGCCACAAGGAAGACCAGACCACACAGAATGAGACAGTTGAAGAAGCTCTTCATGGCTCCGGACCCCCTACCCGTCACGGACTACCGCAGAAGAAGTTGAATTGAATGGGCTGCGGAATCGAGGCGACGCTCTTGCCGGACATGGTCTCACCGAACATCTGCAGCACCAGTCGCTGGCGGATGTTCCGGTTCCCGGTCTCCGGATCGACCCCGCCGTTCTCCGGCAGGAGATAGGCGAGCGGGATCTCGTTGAGGTACTCCACCGGGTAGACCCGCCAGTTTGTCCAGATCGGTGGTCCCGCCGGCGGGGACGATGATGCCCTGGTCGAAGATCGCCTGGGGCGAAGCCGTGGTGCCGCCGTCATTGCGCTCGGGGGTGATGACCCAGCGGAGAATCCGCACGTCCTGCGCGCTGCCCAGGGTCGTCCCCGGCGCTTTCGCCTCTGAATATCACGTTCATCGTCTCGATGTCGATGTCGGCCCCGACGGCGATGATAGGCGCAGATGTCGATATCGGGGTTGTACTCCTCGATGTCGACGGTGATGTAGACCACCGCCTCGGTGTCGTCGAGGGTGCTGTTCCCGCCGCAGGAGCCGAGCACCAGCGCGGCCGCGAGAACGACTCCGACACTCGTGATGCGTTTCATCCGATCCTCCCTCAGTACTTGACGATGCGTGGCGTGATGAAGATCAGGAGCTCATCGTGCCGTTTGAAGGTTCCCTTGTTCTTGAACAGACTTCCGAAGATCGGAATCTTGTACAGACCGGGGATCCGGTTCTCGTTCTCCTGATCGTTGATCTGATAGATGCCGGCGATGACGGTCGTGCCGCCATCCCGCACCAGGAGCTGGGTCTGGGCGTCACGGGTAAAGATCGGGACGTTGTTGCCGCCCACGACGGCGGCCGCAAGCACCGCTTCCTGTTTCTTGATGTCGATCTCGAGGTTGACGGTTCCCTCGGCGGTGATCTGCGGTGTCACCTGGAGCCGCAACGTGGCATCCACATACTGCACGGTGACGGTGTTGTTGGCGACGGTCTGGACCGGGATCTGAAGACCCGATCGGATGGACGCCTGCATCAGGTTCTGGGTGGTCACCCGCGGCGTCGAGACGATCCGCAGGAGACCGTCGGTCTCCGCCGCCGAGAGCAGGAAGTCGAGGTTGAAGGTGTTGAGGATGTCGCCGAAGCTGAAGGCCAGGAAGCCCTGGTTGCCGCGGGCGAGCTCGACATCACCGTCGACCGCGACCGAGTTGGGAAAATCGAGACCGGTGTCGTTGCCGTGCTGGGCGTCCATCACACCGGAGAAGCCCCAGCTGACGCCGAGCTCACGCGAGAAGTCGCGGGTGGTCTCGACGATGCGGCCCTCGATGACGACCTGCGGCGTCGGCTGATCGAGGCTCTCGATGAGCCGAAGCGCGCCCTCGACCCGGTCCACGACGTCGCGGATGATCAGGGTGTTGGTGCGCTCGTCGGTGGTCACCGAGCCGCGATCGGACAGCAGATAGCTGTCGTTCGACAGGAGCCCGGAGACATAGCTCGCCTTGGCGTAGGACAGCGGCTTGAGAACGGTCTTCAGGGGCTTGGCCTGCTCGCGTTGTTTGTCGAGCGTCGACCTTGGCGCTTTTCTCGGCGGCGAGCTTCGCGTTCGTCGCGACCCTGAGAACGTTGTTCTCGAGCACGTAGTCGAGATCGTTGATCCGCAGGATCAGATCGAGAGCCTGGTCCCACGGCACATCCCGCAGTTCGACCGTCACCGAGCCGCCGACCCCGGGGTCGACGATGATGTTCAGCTGGGTCAGGGCGGAGAAGGTCTTGAGCACATCGCGGACATCGGCGTCCTTGAGGCTGAGGCTGATGGGCTCGCCGGTGAACTGCTGTTCCTGGGAATCCACCTCGGTGGTCTCGTAGGTGTCGGCCCTGGTCGGTCGGCGCGTTGAGCACCTGCGGCCGCCGGCGCATGCTCGATCATCTGTGACGGGTCGGCCACGAAGGGGCTGCGCTCGGCGAGTCGGTTCTTCGCTTCGACCCGGCGCCACTCGGACTCCATCGAACTCGGCTGGGTCCACATTCGTCGACGCTGCGCTCTCAGCGGTGTCGGGGAGCTCGAAGAGCGTCGATGCAGACCGCGACTTCGACTGCGGCTCTTCAGGCGGCGTCGGCGGTTACGGAGTTCGGCTGCGCGCCGGCTCGATCTCGTTTCGGGCAACCACATACTCGGTCTCGGTGACGATCTCGTTCTCGGTGATCACCTCCGGTTCCGGCTCGGCGAAGGAGCGCCGGCATCGGTCACCCGAATCACGGCGCCGTCGGCGGTCTCGTCGAAGACGTAGCGGACCTCGCCTTCGAGATCGATGACGATTCGCGTCACGGGCTCGGGAACGGTTCGGTTCTGCGCCACCCGAACCTGCCGGACCGGTCCGGATCCAACCGGGTAGATGCTCCGGTTGAATCGCTTGACCACGCCCTGCAGATCGATCACCAGACGATCGGGATCGGGAAGCGTGAAGGCGGTCCCGGAGAGAGCGCCGTCACCCTTGAGCTCGATCACGCTCCGTCGACTCGATCGCCACCGGCACGACCTCGAGGAGATTGGTCGCCTCGGTCAGCGGCAGCGCGATCGGCGCGCGCCATCGGAGGCGCGGGTTCGACCGGCGCCACGACCGCCACGACCGGCTCGGCTCCGGGCCTGCAACGGGTCCGGCGCCCGAGGAAAAGGACGCGAAGACCAGATCCAACCCCCCCGAGGCCGTGTCGAGCCGAAGCTGTGACGGTTCGACGAGCCACACCGTCAAACGGGTGATCCTCTTGCCGAACTCGTCGACCTCGGACAGCTCTGCGCGCTCGATCCCGAGCGAGGGTTCGAACAGAGTCCCGGACGCTCTGCTCCCACTCGACCTCGGGCATTTCAACCACCCAAACGCCGGGCTGGGGAGAGTAGTGGACCGTCTCGAGAGCGTCGATCGGTCCGCAGGTGGATCACGGGTCCCGACGACCCTGCTTCCGCCGTCAGCCCGTGGAGCGTCGGCAGGGAAGCTGCCGCGTTGCCGGGAAGAACCAACCCCGACAGCACGCAGATCGCCGCCACCACCAGGACGCGGACGTTCATGTTCATCATGCCATCCCCCAATTCGATATCACTCGAACGGCTAATCCGTGATCTCACGTACGACGTCCTCGTACGGTTTGAGCTGTTTCGGATCGTTCGACTGCTTTCTGAAAACGATGCGGTCGAACTGAATCTCCTTGACCTCTCCGTCGTAGAGCTTGGTTCCCGGCCGAAGGATATAGGAGATATTGTCTCGCCCCTGAACAAACGCGAGGATCCCGTTGGGCGTCTCGATGATCCCCTCGAGTCTGATTTCATCGACGCTCATCCCCGGCAGACCGGGCGGACGCGGTTCCGCCTCGTCGTCGAATTTCTGCTCGAACCCCGCTCTGAGCGAGCGAAACGGATCGCGGCGGCCGGCCGGATCGTAGGAGAAGTTCTCACCCTGGAGCATCTCCCGTTCACCGCGCAGGATCTGTTCGATGGCCGAGGTGTCGACCTCTTCGTCGCCGAGGCTGTCGGCGGCGACGCTCGTGGCAACAGCTGGTTCGGTTCTCCTGCGCTGCAGCCGGCATCGCGGCGAAGCCCGCGACCGCAGCCGCCACAACGCACACTACCAAGAGTGTGGTGATCTTCATCTCTCAGCCCCGCTCATTCCTTGTAAATAAAGGTTCGCTGGGTGAAGGTGGCTTGAATCGTGATAACCCCGAGATCCCTGGCCCCTGATCGGCGAGATCACGAGATCGTCGACGTTGATGATCCGAGAGAATCCACTCAGCCGATCAAAGAACAGACCGAGTTCGTGATACGTCCCGTCGAGACCCACGGTGATCGGGCGTTCGAGGTAGAACTCTCGATCGATGACCTTGCCCGGCACAAAACGGGTGAGTCGGAAGTTGCCGCGTTCGGTGAGGTGCTTGAGCCGTTTGATGAGATCGTCGGTTTCCCGCTTGGTCGGCAGAATGCGGCGAAGACGATCCAGATCGAGCTCGTAGTTGCGAATGTCCTCTTCGAGGCGCGGCAGGTCGGCCTTGGCCGCCGCCCCTTCTCGATCTCGCGTTCGAGTTCGAGTCGATCTTGTCCTGCGCCTGCTCGCATTCCTCTTCGATGGGCTTGAAGACATACATCTGCAGCACCACGAAAAGAGCGACACCGAGCACGAGCCCGACCAGATAGGGCGACCCACCAGGGCTTTTCGTTGAGATCAATGGCCATGGCGCTTGACCTCCACTTCCTCAGGTGCCATTCGCCGGAGAGCTCGCCTTTTCGATCTCCGGCGGTTCATAGGTGAAGACGGCCGTCAGGGTGAAGGCGAAATCCTCCCCCCTGTCGAGCGAGGTTTTTCACGACCGGTTCTTCGAAAAACGGCGACGCAGTCCAGATTCGAGTAGTAGTTGGCCACCGCGTTCTCGTCCATGGCCTGACCCACGAGCGTGATGGTCGTTGCCGGTGAGCCTGAGCTTGGTCAGCCAGACCAGATCCGGCAGCGCACGAGACATCTCGTCCATGATGCGAACGGGACCGCGCTGCTTGTTCTTGAGTTCGTTGATGACATCGACCTTGCGCTTGAGCAGCGCCCGCTTCGCCTCGAGTTCCTCGACCTTTTCGATGAACGGCTTGAGCTCGTTGCGCTCGACCGTCCGCTGGCGTCTCGAGCTCCTTGAGGTCGGCTCGCTTGGACTTCAACAGAATACCACCACGTACCGGAAACGGCGATTGCGATGGCGAGCACGGTGACGAGGATGATGTCGCCCTGTTTGGCGCCCAGGGAAAACTCCGGCCGTTTTCGCTTGCTGACCGCTGCTGTCGGCGCCTCCGAAATCAGATTGATTTTGATCATCGGCTCAATCTCCGACGGTCCGTATTGCCAAGCCCACCGCCACGGCCATGGCCGGGGCGTTGCGGTTGATCCAATCTGGATCGAAATCCGACTCGTTGTAGCGAATGTTCCGGAACGGGTTCAGCAATTCGACATTGACCTGGAACCGCTCCTGGAGAACCGCCTCGAGATTCGCCACCAGCGCACCGCCACCGGAAAGCATCACCCGGTCGAGTCGGTCCACCGACGAGGTGGCGACGAAGAAGTCGATGGTCTTTTGAAGCTCGGCGGCGAGATCCTCCGACGCGGCACTCAGGACGTTGTCGACCTGAGACTTGGAGATCTGAGCCGACCTCTTCGCCGAGCTTGAGTTTCTCGGCGTCCTCGCGGGGCAGGTTGAACTCGCGCTGAATGGCCTCGGTGTAGAGATTGCCGCCAAAGGCCACATCACGCCAGAACACCGAGTTGCCGTCATGAAGGACGTTGATGTTCATCACCGACGCACCGACGTTCACCAGCGCGACCGTCTCGCCGCGCGACGAATAGTTCGATTCAAATGCGTTTTGGACGGCGAAAACATCGACATCGACCAGCACGGGCTCTTTGCCGGCCTGAACGATCACCGAGGTGTAGTCGTTGATCCGGTCCCTTTTCACCGCGACCAGCAGCACATCCATGGTGTCGCTTCCGCCGGTTTCGAGAACCACGTAGTCGAGGTTCACGTCGTTGATATCGAACGGAATGTACTGCTCGGCTTCCCACTGAATCGATTCCGCGAGCTCGGCCTCGGTCATGGAGGGAAGTTGGATCTTCTTGATGATCACGGAATGGCCGGACAATGAACCACCGAATTTCGAGTTCTTGATTCCATTTTCCGAGATCAATCTGGTGAGCGCCTCGACCACCAAGGACGAATCCATGATTGCGCCGTCGACAATTGCCTCGGGAGACAGATCTGCGACGGCGGCGTGAACCAGTTGGAATTCGTCGTTTTTGAGCGGCTTCAGTTCAACGATCTTGATCGCCGACGAGCCAACATCACAGCCGACAACTTGTTTTTTTCGCTTTCCAAACACGTTTCACACCTTATGTCGCAGGAGTTCAAACCTTCTGATACAACACACCTCTATGAGCCAGACTATCAAAAGGCCTATAGAGTGTCAAGAATAAGTGAAACGCAAATAAAAGTGGCAGAACGGATCTCTCTTTCTTTCTGGATTGGAATCAGGATCTGAGTTTTCGTGGAAGCAGAAAAGAGAATCACGTTTCTCTGTTTTCAGTCGATTTCTCGAACAAATTCCGTGCGGCACAACTCACATTCATACGCGGATTTTTGCACCGAAAGACAAAAAAGCAGCGATTCGGTAACACACGACCTTGCCATCAGGCGGCGTTTATGCTATTAAATGCGTCCCCATTCTCTTGGGGACCTCGAGGAGGACACAGAACCATGGCGCAGCGATGTGAAATCTGCGGCAAGGGACCGATGACCGGGAGCAATATCTCCCACGCACACAACGTCACCAAACGGCGCTGGCAGCCGAATCTGCAACGTGTCCGGGCCGTGGTCGACGGACAGTCCGAAGCACGTTCGGGTGTGCACTCGTTGTATTCGTTCGGGCAAGGTCACCAAGGCTCCGCGGCTGTAAAGAGCGCCGCAAACACAGAGTGGATCAGGCGGCTAACGGCCGCCTTTTTCGCGTTGCCGAGTGATCTCCCGGCGGCCCGGTTCCATCGCGAACTCAGGATCGCGCCTTGGCCTGGCCGCGGCGTTCGACGCGACGCATGCCGTTGAGGTTCTCCAGACCGCGTTGAGGATGCGATCGAGCTGCGCCGCATCTCGGACCACGATGGTCATGGCGCCGAATCCCCGATCGTTGTGCTCGGTTCGAAGCTGGCAGCTCAGGATGTCGCTGCCCTCCGCCGCAATGACCTGTGAGATCGATGCGAGCATCCCGGAGCGATCGTCAAAGACCATGTCGAGCTCGACCTGATTGGGCGAGGCGCCCGACGAGGCCGCGTTGGTCGCCCATCTCACCTCGATCTCCCGCTCCGGGTGATACATGAGGTTCTTCACGTTGGGGCACGAACGAGAGTGCACCGCGACACCCTTGCCGCGGGTCACGAAACCGACGATCCTCTCTCCAGGCAGCGGCTTGCAGCACTTGGCGACATAGACCAGGAAGTCGGCGTCGCCGGTGACCTCGAGGGCCTGGCTCCCGGCCGGGCGTGAACTTCGCGTCGGTGGTGGCGGGAATCTCGTCCGCGGCGCCCTCATCCTCGCCGGGTACGAGCTGCAGCGATGATCGCGGGTGCGGCCAGATCGGCCGAACCCGAGCGCTGCCAGCAGGTCCTCTTCTCTGGAAAGACCGTGCGACGACAGGAGGTTCTTGAACTCGTCGCTCGCGCTCACCCGGCGCCACGACACGCCGGCCTTGCGGAATTCACGTTCGATGAGCTTTCGGCCGACCTCGACGGCGCGTTTCTTCTCCTCGCGCTTGAGCCAGCTCCTGATCTTCGAACGCGCCCGGTTGGTGACCACGATGTTGAGCCAGTCGTGGTGAGGTCGCTGTTGCGGCGAGGTGGTGATCTCGACGATGTCGCCGTTTTTCAACTCGGTGCGCAGCGGGACCCATCGGCTGTTGATGTGACCGCCGACGCAGGCGTGGCCGACCTCGGAGTGAACCCGATAGGCGAAATCGAGGATCGTCGCGCCACGCGGAAAGGAGAAGACATCACCGCGCGGCGTGAAACAGTAGACATCATCGGGATAGAGATCGACCTTGATCGAGTCGAGAAACTCCCTCGGTGAGGCGCCCTCGGAGTTGTCGAGCAGACTGCGAAGCCAGGAGATCCGGGAGTCCTCGCTCGCGGTGCCCGATCGTTTCTCCTTGTAACTCCAATGAGCCGCGATGCCGAATTCCGCGATCTTGTGCATGTCCCGGGTTCGGATCTGGATTTCGAACGGATGCGCTTCCGGCCCGAGGACCGTCGTGTGCAGCGACTGGTAGGCGTTGGGTTTGGGGATCGCGATGTGGTCTTTCATCCGACCCGGAACCGGCGGCCACTGTTGGTGGATCAGACCGAGAACGGCGTAGCAGTCCCCCACGGTCTCGACGATGACCCTGAAGGCGAGGAAGTCGAAGACATTCGCAACATCGACTTCCTGGCGACGGAGCTTCTGGAAGACCGAGTACATGTGTTTGACGCGGCCCTGGACGGTCCCGCTGAGGCCATTGGCGAGAAGCAGCCCCTCGATGATCCCTCGGATCTCGGCGAACCATCGCTCGGCGGCGTCCGCCCGGTCCTTGATCTCGTGCTCGAGACGCTCCCACTCCTTGGGGTGGAGATAGCGGAAACAGAGATCCTCCATCTCGATCTTGATACTCCCGATTCCGAGCCGATTGGCGATGGGCGCATAGATGTCGAGGGTTTCCTGGGCGATGGCCACCTGCCGGTCAGGGCGGAGAAAGCTCAGGGTTCGCATGTTGTGCAGCCGGTCGGCCAGTTTGACCAGGATGACCCGCACGTCGTCCATGGAGGCGAGCAGGAGCCGCCGGAAGTTCTCGGCCTCGGTTGCTTCGCGAGAGGTGAACGAGCTCTCGAAATCGGACAGCTTGGTCAGCGCCTCGACCAGCCGGGTGACCTCGGGGCCGAACTCGAGCTCGAGCTCTTCGGCGGTCGTGGCGGTGTCTTCGAGGATGTCGTGCAAGAGCCCGGCGGCGATGGCGACCTCGTCGAGCTCCATCTCCGCGAGCATCCAGGCCACCGTCAGCGGATGGGTGAAGTAGGCCTCACCCGATCGCCGGACCTGGCCCTGGTGGCGATTCGCGGCGAAGACGTAGGCATGGCGAAGCAGGTCCTCATCCAAGTCCGGCCGGTAGAGCTCGACTCGGTTGAGGATGTCCTCAATGCGGATCTTCGCCGAAGAGTCCATCCAGACCATTGTACGTTCAGGGGTCAAGTTCTCCGGAACAGCGGCAGCGGCAGGGGCAGCGACCGGGGCAGCGACCGGGGCAGCGGCCGGGGCAGCGGCCGGGACAGCGCGCCGGGACAGCGGCCGGGACAGCGGCAGCGAACCGTACCTCGCCCGCGAAAAAAACCCCGCGGCAAACCGCGGGGTTGGATCTCGGTTCTTTTCTCCGTGTCCTTGCGATGGAGCCTAATACCTAAGCTACCTAATAGCCTAATACCTACATACCTGAACCTGATCCTAATACCTAATACCTAATGCCTCGCCTACCGCCGCCCCTTCTTCCGCCTCTTGTCACGCTGGCTGGCGAGCAGCTGGTGGATGCTGAGCGCCACCGGCGAGGCGATAAAAATGCGACGAGTAGGTCCCGACGATGATGCCGACAAGCAGGACGAACGCGAAGGTGTTGATGACGTCGCCGCCAAAGAAGTAGAGGGACAACACCACCAGCAGGGTCGTACCCGAAGTGATGAAGGTCCGAGAGAGGGTCTGGTTGATGGAGGTGTCCATCACCGCCTCGAGGTCTTCTCCCCGATTCAGCTTCAGATTCTCCCGCACCCGGTCGAAGACCACCACCGTGTCGTTGACCGAGTACCCGACCAGGGCCAGCAGCGCTGCAATGGTCGACAGGTTGATCTCACGACCCGTGACGGCAAGCGCTGAAAGGGTGATCAAGACATCGTGAAAGAGGGCGGCCACGGCGCCGACGCCGAAGGGCAACTGGAAGCGAAGCCAGATGTAGACAAGCATGCCGAGGAGGGAGAAACCGATGGCTGCCCGGGCCTTGTTCTTGAGGTCGGCGCCCACCGCCGGCCCGACGCTCTCGGCGCCGAGAATGGCGAACTCGCCGAGAGCCGCCCGCTCCTTGATCAGAACCCGAGCGTTTTCAGAGACCTCGTCGATGGTGTCGAGTTGGTCGAAGGAGGAGAAAATGCCGTATTCCTTGCGAAAAGCGAGAACCGCATCGGCCATGGGTCCGTAGTACTCGGTCCCTCCCTCTTCGTCGAGACCGGTGCCGTCGGGATCCTCGTCGACCAGCAACATCGTCAGCGACTGCGCGCCCTGGGTGTTGAGATCGAAGGCGTCCCCGATCCCGGAATTGAGGTCTCGGCGGAGGAGCTCGATGATGGGCCCGGTGAAGTCACCCTCCTCACCTTCGGGGTTCTCGATTCGAATCAGGATCTCGTTCTTCTCGGGCTCGTCGAAGCGCTGCAGCGCCGGAGTCCCTGCATCGAGGTCGTCCATGGATGCACGCAACTGGTCGAGGTCAGGCTCGCCGCGGAACTTGACCGTGACCTGAGTGCCGCCCACGAAGTCGATCCCGAGGTTGAGGCCGGGGCCGAGAAACTGGTACGCCAGCCCGCCGAGGATAACGAGCATGGACAGGCTGAGGGCGATCTTTCGATAGCTCAGAAATGGAATATTGGTATCGCCGATGATGCGCATGCGAGCCTCTCAGATACTCAGCGTCTGCACCCGGTCACGGCCGGAGAGCATGATCATGTAGATGGTCCTCGAGACAAAGACCGCGGTGAAAACACTCGCGAAGATCCCGATGGAGAGGGTTACCGCGAAGCCCTTGACCGGCCCGGTCCCGAACTGGAAGAGGAAAAGCGCCGCAATCAAGGTCGTCAGGTTGGCGTCCAAAATGGTGCCGAACGCGCGCGAGAAACCGGTGTCGATGGCCGATTTCACGGTCTTGCCGACCTGGAGCTCCTCGCGGATGCGCTCGAAGATCAGCACGTTGGCGTCGACCGCCATGCCGATCGTGAGAATCACGCCGGCGATCCCGGGCAGGGTCAGGGTGGCGCCGAAGTACGCCATCGCACCCATGAGGATGATGAGGTTGATGATCAACGCGAAATTGGCGTTGAGCCCCGACATCCGGTAGTACACCAGCATGAAGAGCATCACCACAGCGAGACCCGCCACCGCAGCTCGAACACCGCGGACGACGGAATCGTGACCCAGGGACGGGCCGACGGTCCGTTCTTCGAGATAGACGATGGAGGCCGGCAGGGCACCGGCGCGGAGAATCAGCGCCAGATCTTCGGCTTCCTCGACGGAGAAGTTGCCCTCGATGATCCCCGAGTCGGTGATCCGGGCGCGGATGGTGGGCGCCGACATCACATTGCCGTCGAGAACGATGGCCATCGGAATGCCGATATGGGAGCCGGTGTACTGACCGAACTTGTCGGCGGCAGACGGGACCAGATCGAACTGGACGATGGCCATTCCGTACTCGTCTTGACTCCGGCGGGCGCTGCGCAGCTCACGACCGGTGATGATGGAACTCTTCTTGACCAGGTAGTAACTGCGGCCGAGGGTCTCGCCCGCGAACCCGGTCCGGTTGCCGCTCACCACTTCGCCGTCCGCCGGTGGCAGACCCGCCGAGCCGGCAAGCAGGCTGGGGCGGTCCGGCGCCGGCCCCTGCATCACTTCTTTGAATTCGAGGAACGCCGTGGACTTGATGATCTTCTTGACGCGCTCGGGATCGTCGACCCCGGGCAGCTGGATGAGGATCCGGTCCCCTTCGGCGCCCTGCCGCTGGATCAGAGGCTCCGAGACGCCGAACTGGTCGACTCGATTGTTGATCGTCTCGAGACCCTTGCGCACCGCCTGATCACGGATGATCCGCTCGATGTTGGGCTTGAACTGGAAGGTCCAGACCTGGGCGCCCGTGCTGAGGTCATAGTCGCCGAAACTCAACTCCGCGATCTCCTCGAGCTGGGCACGGTCGGTCCCCGGCGGCACCTCGACGGTGAATCGCCGAGAGTCCATGTCGACCTCGGTGACACCGAGAGTGATGTCGTCCTCGGCGGCCAGGCTGAGCAGCCGCTGAGCCGCGTCGTCCAACTCGGCCTTGATGGCGTCGTCGGTTTGGACCTGGAGCACCAGGTGAACGCCGCCTTCGAGGTCGAGCCCCCAGTGGATCTTTTCCTCGGGTGGCCAGAGCGACCACAGAGCGGTCGCGACAACAGCCACGATCAGGATGACTCGCCACACTACCTTTTTTTCCACTCTCGCCTCCGCCGGTCAGCCTTCGCTCGCGGTTCCGTCGCTGCCCACGAGGCCAGCGACCGCCGATTTGCTGATCCGGATCTTGGTGTTCTCGGCTACTTTGAGAAGGAGGCTTTGATCCTCGACCGTCGCCACGGTTCCGTGGATGCCCCCGCCGGTCACGACCCGATCGCCCTTCTTGAGTCCGGCGATCATCGCGTCTTTCTTCTTCTGCTGTTTCTTCGCGGGCATGATGACGATGAAATAAAACACCGCAAAGATCAACACAAACGGCAACAACATGGACAGAGGATTTCCTCCGGCTGCACTTTCCATTGACTCACCTCGCTGTCGATACGGGCCCCGGGTTCCGTCGCCTTTGATTGCGGATACCGTCGATCCGCTGGCGAAACCGCCCGTACCGGCCCGCCATGATAGCTTCCCGCGCCCCGCGCATCAAGCTCAGAAAGAAGGTCAGGTTGTGAACGGTCAGTAAAACCACCGATGTCACCTCTTTGGCGACATAGAGGTGGCGCAGCGCCGCGCGTGAATAGCCGGCGCAGGTCGGGCAGTTGCAGACCGCATCCAGGGGGCCGAAGTCATCGGCGAACCGGGCGTTTTTGATGTTGAGCTCGCCACCGGAGGTGAAGACCTTGCCGGTTCGCGCCGACCGGGTCGGGAGCACGCAGTCGAAGAGATCGACGCCGCAGGCCACCGCATGCACCAGGTCTTCCGGGTAGCCGACTCCCATGAGATAGCGTGGTCTCGGATCCGGCAGCATGGGCGCCGCCATGGCGACGGCCTCATGCAGAGCCTGGGACGGCTCGCCGACCGCCAGACCGCCGATGGCGAAACCGTCGAAATCGCGGCCGGCCAGGTTCTCGGTACAGCGGCGGCGGAGACCTTCGTCGAGCGATCCCTGTTGGATGGCGAAAAGACCACCCCGCCAGCCGTCGTGATCCCGGCGCAGCGCCTCGGCCCGATCGAACCCACGGAGGGCCCATTCGACGCTTCGGGCAACCGAGGTTTCGGCGGTGGCGATCTCCACCGGATACGGCAGGCACTCATCGAGGACCATGGCGATATCGACCCCGTATCTCGCCTGAGTTTCGACGACGTTTTCCGGGGTCAGCCTATGGCGGGAACCATCCAGATGCGAGTGAAAGACGACCCCATCATCTTCCAACCGGCGGCGGGCGGCCAGCGAGAACACCTGATAACCGCCCGAGTCCGTGAGGATCGGTCCGGACCACGACATGAGCCGATGAAGACCACCCATGCGTTCGACGGCGTCCACCCCGGGACGCAGCAGGAGGTGGTAGGTGTTGGCGAGCACCATTTCGGGCGCCAGTTTCTCGAGCTCCCATCCGGCGATCCCCTTGACCGTGCCCGCGGTGCCGACCGGCATGAACGCCGGTGTGCGCACCGTGCCGTGCGGCGTCACCAACTCGGCGGCACGGGCGCCGGTCTCCGGATCGCGGTGGGTGATCTCAAACGAGAGCATGGCTGATTCTACTCGCGGATCCGTTGGTTGACGAGATCCATGGCCGCCGCCTCGAAGAGCGTCCGGAGAGACTCATCGACAAGAGGGTACAATGACGAACGCCGAGGAGGCCCCATGAGCGACAACCCACCAACCCCCGCCCAATGCACCGCGGCTGACCGTCGACAAGGAGCTCGCCCTCGGCGAGTACGCCAACTTCGTCAGCATCGCGCACAACTTCTCCGAAGTGCTGCTCGATTTCGGTCGGACCATGCCCGGCCGGCAGGACATTCCCGGTCGTCGCACGCATCATCATGAACCCCTTCCACGCGAAACAGCTCATGCGGGCCCTGAATCACAACCTGAAGCTCTATGAACAGAACTTCGGGCCGATTCAGGAGCCGCCGGCGACGGTGCAGGAGCCGCCGGCGGGCGGGGCGAATTGAACGGGAAGCGTTAGCTCAGCCTCGTGCAAAATTCAATCGCGCTGCAAGGGCGGGTATAAACCGCCCCTACGATTTTGTGGAAACTACCGTAGGGAGGGTTTTACACCCTCCCTACCAAGCCAGCTGCGGGAACTGACATCGACGGTCTTTTGCAAGAGCTGAGCTTTAGCTTAGGTTTAGCTCCATCGCAGATCGGTTTCAGAGTTGCTGTTGGGGAACGGGTCGAACCGGATCACCTCGGTTCATGCAGCCGTCCCGAAAGCGAATGCATCCCTGATCGCGGTCGCTGACCCTGTCCCTGCCCCGGTCGCGTCGCTGCCGCTGTTTCGGAACGGGTTCTTTCGGCCCCGGCCTTCTGGCCGCGAGACGCTCAGCGTCCCACGGCCCCGACGCACCATCGGCGTGGTCGCTCCAGGGTGTATTGGGAGGGCTGCGACCACGCCGATGGTACGCCGGCGGCCTGCCTCAGCGCCGGAGACAGAAGACCGGATCGCACCTCCTAGGGGAGCCCGGTAGGCCATTGCGCAGTGATAGTTGCGCGTCGCGGAGTCGATCGGGCACAATGGCGTCAGCCCGGCACGCCGGAACGGAGCTTCCCGATCCCTCGAACCCTGTGCGGCATCGGACATGGGAGGGGCTCGGACGCCCATGCAAGCGCCCAGCTCCCGATGGGCGTCGGTTTCGGGCCTTGAGGAGGGCCATGACGCCGATTGCTGGAGATCGGCGCTACAAAACGAAACACCTCCGGCAGCTGTCCCTGTGGCGGCAGTGCCGGCTTGAACATCCTCAGGACCGTGAAGGCTAAGATCCGAAGGGTCGCCACGCGGACTCTCAACGGATTGGTCGCGGGCCGTGAACGACCCGCCTACAGCTCTGAATACCAAATGTCACGCGTCGCCGCTGTCCCGGACGCGGGGGTACTGATGCTGTCCCTGACGCGGTCCCGGACGCTGTCCCGGTCGCTGTCCCGGACGCTGGTCCCGGTCGCTGTCCCTGTCGCTGCCTCGGACGCGGACGCGGGACTGAGGTACAGAAAAGGGGGCGCACCGGATTGGTGCGCCCCCGTGGTTTCGTTGCTCGACCGGGCGTCAGTCCTTGAGCTTGAGGATCGCGAAGAACGACCGACCGCCCATCTGCGGCCGCTGGACGTAGAGGCGGAGATAGCCGCCGGCGGGTACCTCGGCCACGATTTCGCGCAGTTGACCACCGTTCTCGATGGCTTCGCCGTTGGCTTCGATAATGAGATCGCCCGGGATCAGACCCTCATCGGCGGCCGGCGACACCGGAAGCACCCGGGTGATGACAACGCCCTCGGCATCGTCATCGAGGCGGTACATCCGTCGAATCTGTGAGCTCAACTCACTGACGCCGATCCCGAGACGCTCGGCGGTATCGTCCTCTCGCAACGGTTCGGCATCGGGTGAGGACGCATCATCGGCGGCGTCGCGAGCCTCGAGCTCGACCGTGAGCACGCGCTGCTTGCCATCGCGGATAATGGTGAGTTCGACCTCGGTTCCCGGCGGCATGGCTGAAATCGAGTCGATGAGCTCCCTCGTGTCCTTGATGGCCGCACCGTCGATCTCGATGACCACATCGCCGTGCTCGACGCCACCCTTGTCGGCGGCGTGACCCGGTGACACCTCGGCAACCAGGGCGCCGCTGCGACTCGAAAGCCCAAACGCCTCAGCGCTGTCCTGATCGAGATTGTTGACGGTGATGCCGAGGAAGCCACGGACGACCATGCCGTTCTCACGCAGCTGGGGGAGGATCCGGCGAAGGATGTCCACCGGCACCGCAAATCCGAGGTTCTGACCGCGAGCGTTGATGGCGGTGTTGATGGCGATGACCTGACCGCGAGTGTTGACCAACGGGCCGCCCGAGTTGCCCAGGTTGATGGCGGCATCGGTCTGGATATAGTTTTCAAACGAGGTCCCTTCGCGGGACAGACCGAGGACCCGGCCCTTGGCCGAGACCACTCCGACGGTGACCGTATGGTCCATGTTGAGGGGGTTGCCGACGGCCATCACCCACTCGCCGACGCGGACGGTCTCCGAGTCGCCGAGCGCCAGATAGGCGAAATCGCGATCGGGCTCGCTGATCTTGAGCAGGGCGAGATCGGTGGCTTCGTCACGACCGATGACCTCGGCGTCGAACTGAAGGCCATCCGCGAGTTCGATGGAGATCTCGTCCGCGTCTTCGATGACGTGGTAGTTGGTGACGAGTTCACCATCGCCGGAGATGAAAAAACCGGAACCGGCCGACCGTCGAACCGAGGGCTCGTCCGATGGCGCCTGGGGGCCTCGGAAGAACTCGTGGAACGGATCCTGCGGCATCCGAGAGCTGCGGTCCTCCGGGTCTTGAACGTCTTTGATGGTGACCGAAACCACCGATGGCACGACTCGGTCGGCCAGCGCGGCAAAGTCCGGCGCCGCAATCGTTTCCATCGCCGGCTGTGGTTCGGGTTGGCGATCGGCAACCACCGGCGGGGTCAGATCGAGTCCACCGGCGATCACCATTCCGAAGAGCACAGCAGCGACCACGATGGCCGCCAACGAATAGTATTTCTGCTTCTCGCGTTGCATTTTTCCTCCTGGGAATCTCCGACCGCAGTGTCTGTGGCGGCGCGGTCTCGTCAAGAACAACAGCAAACCCCGTGCCAACGTTCCCATCGGCGCATTCAGGACGGATCTGCCGAAATGGCACCTATTTGGCGATGTTGACTCGGTCCTTGCCGGCAGCCTTGGCATCGTACATGGCGAGATCTGCGGCCCGCAGCAGGAGGTTCTTCTTCATGTCGGTGGTTCCGTGGCGAGGCAGGTGGATCGGGTAGACCGCCACCCCGATCGAACAGGTCAACGGTTCGCGCCAGTAAACAGGTCCATCAGACCACGAGAAGCTCCCCTGGAGAAACTGGGTCTGCACCAGGATGGTCTGCACGTCCGCTGCGACGGCCCTGGCCTGGTCGAGATCATGACCCGGCAGAATCACCACGAACTCGTCGCCCCCGTACCGGGCGAGAGTCGCATCGTCGGCGGTGATCGTCTGTCGCAGGAGATAGCCGAACTCCTTGAGCACCTGCGATCCTGCGAGGTGCCCGTGGTTGTCGTTGACCGCCTTGAAATTGTCGAGATCGAGAAAGAGCAGTGCGACGGTTCCGTCGGTGACATCCGCCCGAACGAGATCCTCGGTCAGCCGGTGGTGGAAGAACCGGTCATTGTACAGACCGGTGAGATCGTCGCGTCGGGCCATCTCATTGGCCCGTTGAGCATCGAGCAGATTCTCGATGGAAACCGAGGTGTAGCGCGCGAAAATCTCCAGCATCTGGAGGTCTCGATCGCTGTAACCGCCGTCGCCGATCCGGTTGACCAGTTCCAGGACACCACAGACGGTCCGTTCGATACGCACCGGGACCGCGATCGCGCACGAGGTCTTGAAGTCGGTTCCTTCGTCGAACTTCGAGTAGAAGGTCGGGTCGTGCTCGGGGTCATTCATGACATAGGGTTCGCCGGTGCGATAGACGTAGCCGGCGACCCCCTGGTCGGCCCTGAGGTGTTGCCCGAGAATGGACTGTGCAGAAGACCCGAAGGTCGCGACGAAGTAGAGCGAGGTGTCGGCCGGGGTCGAGCCACGGTCGAAGGGTCGGTCCATGAGGATCGAGCCCGAGTTCGACGGGACGAAATCGTTGGCCTTGGAGAGGATTTCTCCGAGAAACGAGGTGACGGCGAGCTGGGAGACCGCGAAGGCCGAGTACCGGCGACGTTCCAAAAAAGGCTCAAGGTCCTCCATTGGAAGGCTATAGACCCTCGGAAACTGCATTGAATAAGTCTATCACCTCAAGCGAAAGATGCTCATCGGAAAGAACCGCTCGGATTCGGTGTCACGCCCGCCGCATGAGACGCTTCAATCGAACCTCGAGATCCTCCACCGTGTGCGAGTGATCGGCCCGCCCCGGAGCGAATCGAACCGCTTCGAGGTCGCGTCGAAGCTCCTGCATCTCGCCCTCGAGGGCCGGCCCTCGGCTGCGCGACCGGGCATCCAGCCACCAGCGCTCGAGGGTGACCTGGAGTTCGCGGGCACGCTCGGCCGGATTTTGGCCGGACCGACGGGGTGGGAGAGCAATCCGCGACCGCCGCCGGGCGAGGGCCCAGGTCGCGGCCGCACCCGCGCTCAGCCCGACGAGGAGGGTGCTGAGGATCCACATCCAGGCCGGGACTGGAGCATCGCCCGCCCGCTCATCGAATGCGGTCTGTCCGGCCGGATCTTCGACGTCAGGGATCGGCGTCACCACCGGAGTCGGCGTCGGCGGCGGGGCGTTGACTTGGAGCGCCAGAGGACCGACGGTCTGAGTGACATACCGGCCCGCCTGGGGATCGAAGACGGCGAGATCGACGGCGCCGAGTTCGATGGCTCCCCAGCTTTGCGGCACCACCGTCACCTGCCAGGTTCGTGAGCCGTGGATGCCCGAGTTATCGACCGTCACGCGGCTGCCCTCCTCCGGCGGATAGGTGTCGCAGTCGGCACAGCTCGGCCAGGCGGGGGGCGCCTCCACCAGCGGGAGATTGCCGTGTCCCTTGAGCGCGATGGTCATGACCGCGGACTGGCCGAACTCGATCGCGGCCGGTTCGATGCTCGCGCTGTAGCGAAGGTCGCCGACGGCCCCGGCGAAGCCGGGCGGCGCCTCGGGTCGCGACGCCACTTCGATGGTGCGCACCGGGGTCGAGCGCTCGATGAGCTGACCGGAATCGAAGAAACCCCACGACCGCACGCCGATGGACGCCTCGACCGCGGCGATCTCGATGGTTCCCGCTTTGAGCGGCACCAAAACCGTCCGCAACACCTGATAGCGGAAGAACCTGGTTCCATCGACCTCGACCTGCTCGGGGGTGACCTGATCGGGGTTGTCCAGACGCTGGGCCCAAAAACCCTTGTATGACGGCGGTGTCACCCAGTCGAAGTCATAGAGCGAACTCGCCGTCGAATCGAGATAGACGGTTGCGACCAGCGGCTGCCCGACCACCGCCTGCTGCGTGCTGAGGAGGTGGCGGAGCACGACCTCGGCGCGCTGCGGGGCCCGACGCGGCCGCATCTGGCCAAACGGATCCGACCCGAATGGAGATCGAACAGCGGGTCGAGACTGGGGGGCGATGCTGCCCTCGACCACCTCGGCGCTGACCGGGCCGGCTCTGAGTTCGATGGTCCCGGCACGAGCGGTCACAGGGCCGAGGGAAGCCGGTCCGGGCGCGATGGCGCGCAGGACATAGGTAAAGGTCTGGGAACGCGAGGCAACGCCGTTGACATAACTGAACTCGGAACCGGTCGACGGACCGGCGACGACTTCGAGATTCTGTAACTCACCAAGCTGTGGAACCTCGAGACCGGAGGGCGGTTCGTTGATGCGAATACTGAGCTGCGCCAGGTCATCGACACCGAATCTCCGGGGTTGGAGATGGATCTCGAGGCTGGGTTCTGCGCCGGCTGCCTGGAAGGCTCCGAGGGTCAGCGCAACCACCACACACCCGCCGAGAATGAACCGGCGTCGGAAACTCACCAGTCCTTCTCCACGGTGGTCGCCTGCGGTGTCGGCGACCGCATATCTTCACGGGCTTCGACCTCGGCTCGTTCGAGGGCCTGAAAGAGCGCCTCATTGTCGGACGGAGTCGGAGTCGGTGTCGGTTGAGGCTGGGACTGAGGTTGATCTTCCGACGGCGTCGGCGTCGGTTGCTGCTGCTCCTGTTCCTGCTCCTGTTCCTGGTCCTGGTCCTGGTCCTGCTCCTGCTCCTGGTCCTGCTTCTGCTGCTGCTCCTGCTGCTGCTGCTCCTGCTCTTCGAGGAGGGCGAGGGCGAGCTCGTAGTTCCGCTTGGCCTCGAGGTCGTCGGGATCGAGGAGCACGGCCTTGCGCAACCACTTCACCGCCGCCTCGGCCTGCTGGCCCTGCAACGACGAGGTCCCGGAATTGTAGGCCGCGTTGGGAACCCCGCCGGCGTCGGCGAGCTCGAGGATCGGCACCGCGGCTTCGAGCTGACCGGCGGCCCCGAGGGCCGTCCCCAGGTCAAAGAGCCGCTCGGGATTCTCGGGATCGAGCATCGCCGCGCCGGCAAAAGACCGGGTCGCGCCCTCGAGCTCGCCGTCACTCCACTCGGAGACACCCTGACGGGCCATCCGCCGGCTCCCGCCGGGAACGACCCGCTGCCAGGTCGGCGGCTCGACCACCTCGGTGGGCTGGTCCGTCGCAGCCGACGAGGCCGGCGGTGGTTGGGGTTGCGGCACGGCGGCCGGCTGCGCGCCCTGCTGCGCCCCCACCGGCGCGGCGAGCATACCGACCACGACCGCGGCGGCCGCCAGCCGCCGCCACGGCGAGAGCAGGAAGCCGGCCACCAGGAGACCGGCCGCAATCATCAGAAAGAGCGGGAACTGTTCCACCTTCTTCACCGTCCGATTGGCCTCGATCTCCCGGGTGCGGAGCTTGTCGACGATGGCCGCGAGCTGGTTCACCACATCGCGATCGGCGAGCTCGACCGTTTCGCCGTCGACGGCGTCGGCAATCGCGGCGAGCACCTCCGGGTGGGCGCGGGTGATCACCGGCTGGTCGTTTTGATCCCGCTTGTGGTGGATGGCGCCATCCGGCCCGGGAATCGGGATCGGGCCGCCCCGTTCGGTGCCGGCGACCACGGTGAGGGCGCCGACCCCGGAGTCCTTGATCGCCGACACGGCGGCATCGACGTTGCCCTGGAGATTCTCTCCGTCGGTCACCAGGACCACCACTCTCCCGTCCCCGTCGGGAGGCAGCAGTTCGAGGGAGGCCGCCACCGCCCGCTCGATATCCGAGCCGGGTCGCGCCACCATCCCGGGATAGATGCCCGAGAGAAAGGCGGCCACGGCATCGAGATCGGTGGTCAGGGGAACCAGCGGGTAGGCCTCGCCGGCGAAGACCACGACGCCGACCCGATTGCCCTCGAGCAACGGCAGCAGCCGGTGGGCGGTCTCGATGCTCTTCGCCATCCGCGACGGCGGCACATCGGTCGCCAACATGGAGTCCGAGACATCGAGGGCGAGAACCAGATCGCGGGTTCGCACCGATTCTTCACCGGGAAGCTCCCCCCACTGGGGTCGCGCCAGGGCGAGGATGATCATGACCGCTGCCCCGCACCACACGAGCATCCGCACCAGACCGGTGGCGGGGACGCCGCCCATGACCCGGTCCCAGACCGCCGGCGAGGCCAGGTCACGCTGCAGACGCAGCCTCGTCAAGTGGCGGGCGACGACCGCCGCTGCCGCCACTGCCGGCAGCACCAGCAGACCCAGCATCCCGGCTTCGGCGAAGCTCACCACGGCGTTCTCCCTGCGACGCCCTCGACCGCGACGCCCATGAGCAGGAGAACCAGGGCGGCCACGGCCCAGGGCTCGAAGCGTTCGCGGTACCGCACCAGCTTGGTCGAGGTGAACTCGGTCTTCTCGAGCGCGTCGATGGCTTCGAAGACCCCTTCAAGCGCCGTCGCGTCACGCGCCCGAAACGAGCTTCCACCGGTGATCCGCGAGACCTCGGCAAGAAGCTCCGGGTTGATTTCCATCTCCATTTGGCGCACCTGGCGACGAACCTGACCGGTGCGCGGATCGCGCTCGAGGATGGGCACCGGAACCAGGCCGCCGCGGCCGACCAGGACGGTGTGGACGGAGATGCCGAGCTCGGCCGCCATTTCGGCCGCATTGATGGGATCGAGCTGACCGGTGTTGTTGGAGCCATCGGTGACCAACACCACCACCTTGGACTCGGCCTCGGAGTGTCGCAACCTGGCGAGAGCCGTACCGAGCCCGAGACCGATGGCGGTTCCCTCGGGCAGGCTGCCCATCTTGACCTCGTCGAGCAGGTGTTGGGCGACCACGTGATCGAGGGTCAGGGGACACAGCGTCACCGCCGCACCGGCGAAGACCACGAGGGCAAACCGATCGTTGACCCTCCCCTCGAGAAAGTTCCCGATGACCTCCTTCGCCACCCCGAGACGGTCCGTGGGTTCGAAATCGAGGGCCGACATGGAGCCGGAGACATCGAGCGCGACGACGAGATCGACCCCCTCGGCCCGCTCGAGCCGCCGCGACAGCACTTCTTGCGGTCGCGCGAGGGCAACGGCGAGCGGCACCATGGCGAGGGCCACCAGCACCCCCGCCATCACCGTGCGTTCCGGGAGTCTGCCGGCGCGTCCGAGGGCCGTGGCGACATCGGGGAAGGGAAAACGCTGCCACCGCCGACGGAGCAGCCACAAAACGCCGAGCACCATCGCCGGGACGACGAGCACCAACCACCACGGAGCGGCGAGACGCATCATGAGCCGGCCTCTGCGGCGAGGATATCCCGCTCGGCTTCGACGAGGAAAGCATCGATCGACCGCGCCGCATCGAGGGCTTGGGCGATGGCCCCGCGCAGCTCGTCATCGGTCGCCGGACGCCGACCGAAACGAATGCCGTCGGCGAGCTCCATGACCCGCCGGACGAGGCGCTGGGCGGTCTCGGGCCAGCCCCGGCGGCGGCCGAGCAGTCGTAGCTCGAATGAGGTCATCTCCTCGGCCGGTTCACCGGTTCGACGCTCGAGATAGCGCCGAAGACCGGCCGCCAGGTGATCGCAGATCCCATCGGACGGCTCCCGCCCGACCCGGGTCTCGAGCTTCGAGGTCAGCGCCTCGAGTTCGACCAGGGGCGGCATGATGACGCGCCCGGCCGCTCCCGGCCGACCCCGTCCACGCCACCACCACAGCGACCCCCGCGAGCAGCGGCAGCAGGGCGCCGGTGATGGGCAGGACCCACTCCCAGGGGAAGCCGCGGACGCCGATCGGGTCGCGCAGGGGGGCCGGCGCCGCGTCCTCCTCGTCAGGGCTGAGAATCGAGACAACACTGACCGTGGTCGGCTCCTCGCTCGCGACCTCGACCGTCTCGCCGTCCAAAGACCGCGCCGACACGGTGATGGAGGGCAGGGCCTGCTCGCCGAGGGCCATGGGCGCCAAGGTCAGTCGCCACGCCGGAGGCCGGGTTCCCGGGACCGCCGTCGGGCCGTCGATCAGCTCCCATGGCCCATCGGGCTCGAGGGCGACGGTCAGCTCGCCCCAAAGCCATCCATCCCCGCCGCGGGCCGAGGCCATGACCTCCAGCCGGTCGCCGACGCGCAGTTTCGCCGGTGAAGCGGCAACCTCGAGGCTCGGCGCGGCGGCGGCCGCCACCCCGGCCCAAGCCGCAACCAGGGTCGCGGCGACCAGTCGACAAACCCACTCAGCGCGCACGTCGCTCTCGTCTCTCGAGCATGGCCCGAACCACCGGCAGATAGTCCGTGTCGGTCACCAGATCGACGGCGTCGATCCCCGCGGGGACCTTATCGACGATCTCCGCGGGTCGGCCGCGAACCACCCCCGGACGTCCGGTCTCGGCGTCGACGACCGGCAGGCGTGATCCCCGGAGACCGGTGCGGGACAGTTCGTCCGCGGCCCGGACCACCACGACCTCGTGTCGGGAGGCCAACGCCATGAGCTCTCGCCGCGGCAGCGGGCAGCTCCGGTCGACCACCGCGATGACGATACCCCGCCGGTGAAGCAGGCGGCCGGCGGCCCGGATGGCATCGGAGAAGGCGGTTCCCGACCCCGTCGGCACCGCCCCGAGGACCTCCCGCACCACGCGAAGACCGTGTCGCCAACCGAGGCGGGGAGGAATCACCGTCCGCAGACCCTCGTCGAAGAGGATGGCGCCCACCCGATCGCGGCGGGCAGCCGCCAGGGCGAAGAGGCTCGAGACCTCGGCGATGAGGTCGTGAACGGTCATCACCCCGGAGCCGAAGCGGGTCGAGGCCGACAGGTCGACGAGCAGCAAGACGGTGAGGTCGCGCTCTTCACGATAGCGCTTGACGTGCAGCTCGCCGGTGCGCGCGGTGACATTCCAGTCGATGGTGCGGACATCGTCGCCGTAGCGATACTCCCGGACCTCCTCGAACTCGAGACCGAGACCGCGGAAGGCGCTCTGGTACTGGCCGGTGAGCCCGGCCTCCATGGACTGCCGGGCGCGGATCTCCAGCCGGCGCACCTGGGCCCGCAGCTCGGCCCCGGCTTCCTGCACCGGATCGACCGGGCAGGGACGGCCGAAATACGAGGCGAGGCGTCGCTTCAAGGGACCTCCACCGCCAGCAGCATCCGATCCACCACCTCTTCCACTTTCACCCCTTCGGCTTCGGCCTCGTAGGTGAGCACGATGCGGTGGCGCAGCACCATGTGGGCGAGCTCCTTGACATCCTCGGGGGTCACGAAGGAGCGACCACGGACCAGGGCAAAAGCCCGGGTTCCGAGGGCGAGGGCGATGGAGGCGCGGGGCGACGCGCCGAAACCGATCAGCGGCACCAGGTCTCCGAGGCCGACCTCGGCCGGTTTTCGGGTGGCGGCAACCAGATTGACGATGTAGGAGCGGATGCGTTCGTCGAGGTAGACCTGTCGGACAACATCCTCGAGCTCCATCAGCTTGTCGAGATCGGTCACCCGCGTGGGTTTCGGGAACGACTCGGCAAGGTGGAACTCGAGCACCCTGCGTTCCTCCTCCGCCGATGGGTAGTCGATCATCACCTTGAAGAGGAAACGATCGAGCTGCGCCTCGGGCAATGGGTAGGTGCCTTCCTGCTCGATGGGGTTTTGGGTGGCGAGCACGACGAAGGGCACGGGCAGCGGGTCGGTGGTCTCACCGATGGTCACCTGGCGCTCCTCCATGGCCTCGAGGAGGGCCGACTGGACCTTGGCCGGCGCCCGGTTGATCTCGTCGGCGAGAACCAGGTTGGCGAAGATCGGTCCCTTGTGGGGAACGAACTCCGAGGTTCGCGGATCGAAGACCTGGGTCCCGGTGATGTCGGCGGGCAAAAGATCGGGCGTGAACTGAAGCCGCTGGAAGCTTCCCCCCACCACCGTGGCCAGGGTGCGCACCGTCAGGGTCTTGGCGAGACCGGGCACTCCCTCGAGCAGGACATGCCCGCGGCACAGCAGGGCCGCGAGCAGCGATTCCACCAGCCGGTCCTGACCGACGATGACCTCGGAGACGGCACGTTGGACCTCTCCGAGCTGAGCGGCCGCACGATTCACCTGGTTCTCGAGTTCTAGGTTTTCCATAATCCCCCCGCAGGCCAGTGGGCCTCGCCATGCCATTTAGCAAGGATCATGCCCACTCTTGGGGCGGAATTCGAGCCGAAATGGGCGTCGATTCGGCCGGCAGAAAGCCAGATCGGCACTCCACGCCCGTCGCCGTGACCGTTTCCATTTCCGCCTCCGCCTCCGCCTCCGTCGTCCCGTACCCGATGGCCACCGCCGCATATCACACCTCACTCCTCACTCCTCACTCCTCACTCCTCACTCCTCACGACTCACTCCTCACGATAGCGATAGCGATAGCGATCATGCGGTTGCAGCGGATGCGGGGTATGAATTGGGTACGGTTATCTTCCTTTGCCGTCCGACGACGGTAGAATGAACGGGATGTCCGTCACCAACGTCGGTCGCTACGAGATCATCAAGACGCTCGGCCGGGGCGCCATGGGCATCGTCTATCTCGCCCGCGACCCGCTCATCGACCGCATGGTGGCGCTCAAGACCCTGCGGCTCGATGTCGACGCCGAGATCGCCGACGAGTTCCGCGAACGATTCCTCCGGGAGGCGCAGGCCGCAGGCCGCCTCAACCACCCCGGCATCGTCACCATCCACGATGTCGGTGAGGACCGCTCGACCGGGGTGCTCTTCATCGCGATGGAGTACATCGAAGGACGGGACCTCAAGCAGATCCTGGCCGCCGGACACCGCTTCCGGCCGTCCGAAGCGGCCCGCATCGTCGCCGATGTCGCCGTCGCCCTCGACTACGCCCACCGGATGGGAGTCATCCACCGCGACATCAAACCGGGCAACCTGATCCTGACCACCAACGGCAGCGCCCGCATCGCCGACTTCGGGATCGCCCGCATGGAAAGCTCGAGCCTGACGGTGGACGGCCAGTTCATCGGCACCCCGAACTTCATGTCGCCGGAGCAGATCACCGCCGGGCCCATCGACGGGCGTTCCGATCTCTTCTCCCTCGGCGTCGTGCTCTACACCCTGCTCACCGGACAGCGGCCGTTCACCGGCGAGACCATGCACCAGGTGACCCGCAAAATCGTCGAGGACCCGGCGCCGATCCCATCCATCGTCGATGGAAGCATCCCCGCGGCCTTCAACCCCATCGTCGTCAAATGCCTGGACAAGGACCCCGATCGGCGCTTCCAGACCGGCGCCGAGTTGGCAGCGGTTCTCGCCGCCCTGGCCCGATCGTTGGTCCGGCGCGAACCGGGCGACGACCACGGGACATCGGTCCACTCTCCCGATCTCGGACACCCGCGCCGGTGCAAGCCTGCCCGCGATCCGGGTGCCGCAGACCGACACCGGCCGGTCGGTCCCCCGCTTGCGAGCCTGGCTGCAACTGAGAAACCGGGTCGTTCTTCCCCAGCCCCTGTACTGGGAGGTTGCGTCCGGCTGGGCGTGGGTCATCATCGGCAGCTGGGCCGCCCTCTGGATCGTCATCTTCGGCGTCCTGTTGACCCAGCGGCTCGACGAGCCTTTCGCGGCGCCATCGGCCGGCGCAACCCGCAATCTGAACCGTACCGTGCAGGCGCTGTGGTTGGCGGGCGACGCCCTGGCTGCGGGCGATCTCGAACGCGCTCGCTTGGCCGCGGCGTCCGCCCTCGATCAGGCGCCGGCCTCGCCCGCGGCGAGGGCGCTCGCAGCCGAGATCGGGCGGCGGCTCGAAATCGACAGGACGAGCGCGACAAACCAGGCGCGGGTGGCAGAGCTGGTGGCCGAGGGCCGCACGGCCTACCGGACGGGCAACTACCTCACCGCCGCGGGTCGTTTTCGTGAGGCGCTGGAGCTCGACCCGCAGAGCGAGCTCGCCGCGGACTATCTCGAGCTCGCCGAGGACCGGTCGCGGCAGGCTCGCCAAAAGGGCCAGACCTCGGCGCCCGCCCGGATCGCTCAACCCGAGCTCGAGCTCTCACGAGAAGGCCTCCCCACGGCGAAGCCGAAGCCGGGCAACGCGAGAATCACGGTTTTCTACGACTGCCCGATCAACGCCGGGGCCGTCACCGTGGTGGTCGATGGCGAGACCATCGCCGAGATTCCCTTCGATCACACGAAGAAGGGTTTCCTCGGCCTCAAGACGGAGGGCAAGGGCACCATCAAGAGGGTGTTCCTCGTCCCGTCGGGAACGCGCGACGTGGCGATCACGGTGAACGATCGAAAGCGGGGCGTCATCGCGTCGAAGACCTTCCGCGAGATCCTGCTCGCCAATTCGGAGTGGACCCTCAGGATCGATCAGGCAAAGCCCTCCAGCGAAGCTTCGATCTTTCTCGTGCGGACCAGCAGATGACCCTCCGCCGCCTCCAGCTCGAGACCTCGTGGGGAAATTTGCGCCTGGTCGGCGGCTCCCGCGCCGGCGAGGGCACGCTCGTCCTCCTGCCGCAGCTCCACCTCGGTCTCGATCCGGGACGGGCGCACCGCGCGCTGCCGCCCATGCGGACCGTGGTCCTCAGCCACGGCCACATGGATCACCTCGGCGGCCTCGGCTACTGGGCCTCGCAGCGCTATCTCAACTCGATGCCGCCGGCGACCCTCATCGTGCCCGAATCCATCGAAGCCGAGATCCGCTCGCTGCTCGCCGACTTCGCCCGCCTCGAGGGCGGCAAGCCGTATCAGGTCGCGGTGTTCGGCGCGAGCGACGGTTCATCCCACGCGCTCCGGCGCGACATCGAGCTCGCCTTTTTTTCGACCGACCACTGGGTTCCCACCCTCGGCACCCGGATCATCTGGCACAAACACCGGCTGCGCCCCGAGCTCAGCCATCTCTCCGAACCGGAGATCGCACGTCGAAGGCTGGCCGGCGAAGAGGTCACAGAGGACATCGCGATCGCCATCCTCGCCTACTGCGCCGATTCGGGACCGGGTCTTTTCGAGACTCGGCCCGAGATCTTCGAAGCGGAGGTCGTCCTCGTCGAGTGCTCGTTTTTCAGGCCTTCCGATCGCGATCGCGCCGCCCGCTACGGCCACACCCATCTCGAGGACCTCAAACCCCATCTCGACAAGCTCAGGTGCCGGCACCTGGTGCTGCTGCACGCCTCCAGGCGGCACCGGCTCAAAGAGGTGGAGGCCATCCTCGATGAGGAGGTGCGGCCCCGTTTCCCGGGCGAGCTGCACCACCTCAACGTTGACTGGGAGTGAGCACAATTCTGAATTTTGAATTCTTAATTCTTAATTCCATCGCACATCCACCACGAGGCCACCGTGCGATGGTAATTAAGAATTCAGAACTCAGAATTAAGAACTTACGAGCTCTGCTCGTTGAAGGGAGCCTGCGACCGCCAGCGTGAGTTCGTCGGGTCGGATGTGCTTGCGCGTGGCTTCGACGACCTCGTCACGGGTGGTCGCGAGGAGCCGCCGCGGATAGTCGTCGAGCCGGGAGATCTCCTCGCCCGCGGTCAGCGTCGTGACCAGCTCGCGGGCGATCCCCGCGTTGGTGGCCAGCCCGACCTGGTAGGCGCCGGCCTGCGCCTGACGCTCGTCTTCGAGCTCGCTCTCATCCGGTCCCTCGGGCGACGAAATCGGCCACCACCTGCCGGCTGAGCTCGACCGCACGGTCGAGGTTGTCGGCCGCAACGCTGCAGCTGACGGCCCACGGCCCGGGAATCCCGAGGGTACCGAAGAAACGGCTGTAGACGCTGTAGGACAGACCCTCGCCGTCGCGGATGGCGACCCCGAGGCGCGAGGTCAGCGTCGACTGCCCGAGGCACGAGTTGGCGAGCCCGGCGGCCGCGAGGTCGGCATCGCCGCGGAGCAGCCGGCCCGGGTGGCCGAGAAAGAAGTCGAGGTTCGGGCGGTCGGGAAGGTGGATCCTCAGGTCTTCGTGCCCACCCGGCTGTCCACCCGGCTGGGCGGACGAGGCGAGCGGGCGGCCCACCCAGTCCCGCAGACCGGTCGACAGGGCCGCCGCCACGGCATCGGGCTCGACGTTTCCGACCACCGCGAGGACCAGCGACGCCGGAGAATAGGCCGCGCGATGGAAGGCCTCGAGCTCGTCTCGGGTCAGTTCTTCGAGCTCGGCCTCCCGGGCCTCGACCGACCGCTTGTGCAGCGGGTGACCGAGGGGATAGAGGCGGCGGGTGAGGGCCGCGTAGGCCTGGGCCGAGGTATCCTCGCGCTCCCGTCGCAGTGCGCCCAGGATCCGCAGCCGCAGCCGATCGAGCTCGGCGGCGGGAAAGATCGGAAATCGCAGGACCTCAATCAGCAGCCTCGCCAACCGGTCGAGTTCTTCGGCCAACCCCTGCGCCGAGAACGACACCGTGTTCGGTGAGTTGCCCATGGCCCTGACCCCGAGGTGGAGACCGTGGTCCTCGAGCTCCCGAGCCAGGGCGAACCTCTCGTGTTCCACGGTTCCCCGATCGAGCATGGCAGCGGTCACGCTCGGCACCGTGAATCGACCATCGGCGGCGGCGGCGAGACCGGCGCCGATGGTGCCGGCGATGGTGACGGTGGGCGCGTGCGGATTGACCAGAACCGCGAGGCGAGCACCGCCCGGGAGATCGCGAAGATCGACCCGGTCGGCGAAGGGACGGTGGAGATAGCAGGGCCTCGGCGCCGGCGGCCGCGCCGAAGCCGCACCGCCGCCTCCGGCGGGCACGAACCACCCGACGGTGAGGTTCTGATCGCCGAGGTGGTCCTCGGCAACCCGCCGGACATCCTCACCGGTGACGGCTGACGCGGCTTCGAGCTCGCGCGGAAAACGCCGCCAGTCGCCCATGGCCACCGCCTCGGTGAGGCCACCGATGATCTGGGCCGGCGACTCTCGGTTGAAGGCGAGATCGGTCCGGGTCTGGGTCACCGCCCGCGCGAGCTCATCGGGCGCCGGGGGCGTGGCCCGCAGGGCTGTGATTTCTTCCCGGATGGTGGCCTCGACCTCGGCGTGATCCACCCCCGGGGCGATGGTGGCGAAGACCTGGAGGACCCCGGGATCGTGGAGCTCGAAGGTGAAGGCGTGGACGCCGAGACAACGATTGGTCTCCACCAGGCGCTGGTACAAACGCGAGGTCACCCCGTCGCTGAGGGCCTGGGTGAAGACGTTGAGCGCGGGGAGGTCCTGGTGCAGCCCGGGCGGAATATGCCAGGTCATGGCGAGGCTGCCCAGCTCGCCCGCCCGCTCGATGATGAAACGGCGCTCGCCGCGCTGCCGCCCCTCCCGGAACGACGGGTCGGGGATCACCGCCGGTGCGGGTGGAATGGCGCCGAATCCGCGCTTCGACCTCGGCCAGGGCGGTCGCTTCGTCGATATCGCCGACCACGATGACCGTGGCGTTGTCCGGGTGATAGTAGGTGTCGTAGAAACCGCGCAGCACCGCGGCGGACATCCGTTCGACATCGCCGCGCCAGCCGATGGTCGGGTGGTGGTAGGGGTGCTCGAGAAAGGCGTGGGCGAAGGACGACTTCATGAGCAGATCCATGGGTTCGTTCTCGCCGGTGTCGAGCTCGTTGAGCACCACCGTCCGCTCGCTGGCGAGGTCCTCGTCGCGGATCAGCGCCCGCCGCATGCGGTCGGACTCGATGGCCACCGCCACCGGCAGCTGCTCCACCGGCAGCACCTCGAAGTAGGTGGTGCGGTCGAGCCAGGTGGTGGCGTTGAAGGCGGCCCCCACCCGGTGCAGGGTGCGCGCGATCTCGGTTCCCCGCTCGGCGTTGAAGCCTTCCGAGCCTTTGAACATCAGGTGCTCGAGCATGTGCGTCGCACCGGTGTGACCGGCCACTTCGTGGCGCGAGCCGACCCGGTAGACCACGGCAAAACCGACCACCGGGGCGACCGGCGTCGGAGCCACGAGCACCGTGAGCCCGTTCGCCCGATGACGCCACTCGACTGATCGAATCCAACCGATCTTCGAGCGTGAATCCGTGCACAGCACTCCCTTGGTTTCGCCTTGAACCTGACGAGCATTGCAGCCGTCGGCCGCAACGGCCGATCACCGACCGCGTATGAGCCTGAAAACCTCGCACCGGGGTGGTTCATTCCGGCGCTCGGAGCGCCCAACGCCGACATCGGCTCAAGCGAATGATGCGCGATGCCGTCAGAGCACGGTTTTTGCCCGGTCGTGCCGGAAACTCGAGAGAACTACAGCGGAATCTCGACCCGCCCGCGGTCGAACCCGCGCCGATCCCGGACCGCGAGTGAGAGCTTTTCGATCCGATCGACCGGGGTCGATTGATCCTGCAGCCCCTCAAAACGCAGCTCGCGGCCGACGGGCGCCTCGCATCGGTTGATGATGACGAGTCGCCGGATTTCGGATCCCGCGTGATAGCTCAGATCGATGGCGAACTCGCCGGTGCAGCCCTTGGGCTCGGCGCAGTCCATGGTGACCCGCCACGTCGTGTACGTGGGGTAGATGACGCCCTTGACCTTCGCCCGGCCGACTTCGAGCTCGGGAGACTCCACCGCGATTTCGGTAAAGTCGAATTCGACGGGTTTGATCTCATCGGGTACGTCGCGGGTCGGTCCGGGCTGCGGGCGGGTCGCCCACCACGCCACCGCCGCGACGACCACGACCACCACCACGGCCAGCGCGATCAACAGACCACGGGAGTCACGCACCTTCAGACCGCCGTCTTCATCGCGATCGGCCGGGCGCCGCCGGCGAGGAGAAGCGAATCATCCGGGCTCCATCTCAGAGCGGGATCTCTTCGCGTTTGCTGACTTCCGCGCCGCCCACCCCGCCACGATCGTAGGGCAGCGAGCTCGGATGGGGGGCCAACCGGTTGTAGTTGGGTTCGATGCGGGTCTCGCTCTTCATCCAGACCACACTGACCTGGATGCTGGGCGTCCAGCCCTCGCCGGCCGCTTCGGGGGTGGCGAAGATGTGCGTGAAGGCCACCTTTTCATCCGGGCCCAGGATCCCGCTCACGCCGACCGAGGCGGTCCACGGATCCCCTTCGGGCATGGCCGCCCGGAGGTTGGCCTTGACATCGAGCACGGTCTCCGCGGTTCGGTTGACGACCTCGCCCTTGACCTGCCACTCACCCCCCTCGAGGGGGGAGACCGAGAGGTTGTTGAGCAGGACGTTGCCGCCCTCCTCGTAGCCCTCGGGGGTGCCTTGGTCAGCGGCCGGCGCCGCTTCGACCTCATCCTCGGGGCCGGCGATCCCGCTGCCGCGGACGTGCTTGACGTGCTCGTCGGTGATGGTCAACCCGGCTGAAGACGCCGCCGGGGTCGCCTCCGGGACCTCGAGCAATCCGGTGACGCCGAGGGTCGTCGGTGCGGGCGGCGGGGCCTGTTGCGAAGCCTGCTCGGCCGCCGCAGCGGCCGCCGCCTGGTTCAGGGTCTCGAGGTCGATGTCGGCCACGTCGTAGGCGACGCGAGCGCCGTTGTCCATCTCGAGCATCAGATACGACCCGTTGACGGTGTAGCTGACAACCTCGATCACCGACCCGTCGCGGAACGGCACCTCCAGCGCTCCCGCGGGAAGCACCAGCATGATCAGGATTGCGGTCATCACGAGCTGTCGCATGGGTTACTCCTGCCGCCAGTTGGTCGTGGATGAAATGATCGCGTTGGGGTGCTTCTTTGTGAGTCCGAGACCACCGGTGATCTCATCGAGCCCGGCATCGGCGCCCGAGGTCGTGAAGGTGATGGTGGTCTCTTCACCGATGGTGGTGACGACGATCCCGGTCACGACGTCGTTGACCTCGGTGTACTCGCCGAGACCACAGAACAGACCGAGGTCGTAGATGCGACCGAGGCCGGAGGCCTTGCAGACCAGTCCGGTGTCGTCATCACCGCCGCCACCACCGCCGCCCCGACGCCGCCACCGCCGCCGCCACCGCCGCCGCCACCGCCACCGCCGCCGCCGCCACCGCCGCCGCCGCCGCTGGGTACGCAGATTTCGACCGGGCTGGCCGCGGTCAGGGTCTCACCCGGCTGGAAGCTGGTGAAATAGACGTGGCTGGCGAAGACCGTGGCGTCGTAGTTGACCTTCTCGGAGCCACCGGCTTCCGCAGGCGAGGCCACGAGACCGTTGCGCAGCTCGATATACCAGCCCTTGTGGGTGATGAAGTGGTTGTCGGTGCATTCGATGGGATCGGGCTGGGCGGTGAAGTTGTAGACGATGCCCGGGTCGTCGTATTTGATGTAGGCCAGATCCGCCGGGGTGTAGGCGGGGTCGGCGTCGTCGAGGTCGTCGAGAACGACGTAGAAGTGATTGACGGTGGGTCTGGTCCCTTCGCCGAGGTTGGCCCGGTCGCCCGCGCCCAGGGCAATTGCGTAGGTGTAGGTGACGCCGTTGAATTGGATCGGCACCAGGGTCGGCTTGACGAAGAACTGCTGCCGCAGGGGCTGGTTCGCCGCCACGACGAGGGGATCCGGATCGGTCAGATCAACCGAGGCGTCGAAGATCGTGCGCAGGGTTCCGGCGGCGGCGCCGGTGGCGGCGGGAAGGAACGGCGATGGGTACTGGATCCGATAGACCTTGCCGTTGGTGTCGCCGAAGTAGACCCGGTCATGGAAACCGTCGTTGTCCGAGTCGAGGAGCGCCGGGCTGCCGGGTACCGACACGCCCATGTTCTCCTTGAGCACGGTGGCGCCGGTTTCGATGTCGACGGCATAGAAGAAATTCCCGGTGAGATCCGACTCTTGCCTGTCCCAGCCGCCGCCGAAGAACGCGACAAAGACATCATCGGGAATGACGTTGCCGCCGCCGTCCTCGTAGTAGACGCCGATGCGGGCGATGGCCGGCTTCGACCAGGTCCAGCCGAGATCCCACTCGAAGTTGCCGTCCGCGTCGTTGGGATCGCCGAGATTGTCGACATCCTGGAATTCCCAGAGCACGTGCGGGTACTCGGCGTCGCAACCGCTCGCGGCGCCGTCCAGGCAGCCCGGGAAGACGGTCTCCGGCGGGACGTAGTTGCCCGCGGCCAGCACCGGGTCGGGGGTCGTGATGTCGAGGGCGACGACCCCGCGTCCGCCGCGGCGCATGGTGCTCAAAGCGACCGTGCGCCATTCCCGGGTGCTGTCGCCGTCGTGGTCGATGAAAACCTCGCCGACCGAGATGAGCCCATCGACGGTGTAGAGGTGCTCGGTGCCGTAGGTCAGCCGGAACAGGCGGTCGGTCACCGCCTCGGGGACAAAGGCGAAGAGCTCGATGCCGGTGCCCATGTCGTGCCGGCCGGCAAAATCGGTCGTGTCACGGTTGAAGAAACCGCCATCGAAGGCGTGCAGCTGACCGTCGTTGGCGCCGGCGAGGACGACCCGGCGGCGTTTGGCGTGTTTGGTGCGGAAGCCGAGGTAGTTGTGCGCCTGACCGAGACCGAAGTCGGAGAAGAACATGAAGTTGTTCGGCGGGCTCACCACGGCCGGCTGCGAGTGATAGATATCGCCGAGGGCCGAGTAATCGAGCGGTCGTGGCGGATCCACGGGCGCCGGGCTCAGACCGAGAGAGCCCGGGTTGGAGTGGATGTTGCGGACGAAGTTGACGACCTCCACCGCCTCGAGATCGGAGACGCCGCCGGCACTATCGAGCATATCCTTGAACTCGGCACGCAGCGCGGCGTCGGTGAAGACATCCAGGATGTCGTAGCGGAGCCGGGTCCCGGTGGTCACGACATCGGATCCCATGAAGACGTTGCGGGTGGAGTTGGCGACCTGATTGGCGAGGATCGCCTCGGCGCCGGACGGGTTGCCGCCGAGCTCCCACACCACCTGTGAGGTGTCGACCGTGCAGTCGGCGGTGGTGGGCAGGGTCGGCTGAGCCTCGCTGAAGGAGAAGGCCATGAGTTCGCCGTCCCAGATCGAGCGCCCGTTGATCGGCACGAAGTGGGGAAACACGGCGAGGAATTCGTCATCCGTCAGGGGCTGGCCGGCCGCGCTCGCGGGCGGCGGCGAGACCGCATAGGGGATGAACGAACGATCGGTCTCCTGCATCAAGTTGAAGACATCGTTGAGCACCTGGCCGAGCTCATCGGCGTTGGTGGCCGTCATGAACCGACCGCCGGTGATATCGGCGACGCACTCGAGCGGCGAGGTGATGAGGGGGTCGAAGACATCGGAGAAACCGACGGTGTAGACCGCCACCGGGTCGAGGCCCGGGGCGCCGTGGAGCTCGGGGTGGGCGAACATCTCGGCGGCCTGGTTCGGTTGGCAGGCCCAGTCCGACTCCGCGACGCAGTCCGGATCCGCAATTTTATCGCAACAGCTCTCCTCGCCATCGGTGATGAAGATGACATACCAGAGCCGGCAATCGGCGACGGGATCGTCGTAGTAGTCCCCGAGAGGATCGGTCCGCTGGAATTTGTACCAGTTGAAGGCGTCGGTGAGCGAGGCGTTGATCGGCGTGGCGCCCACCGTCGACAGCGGGGCGGGGTTGTAGTTCGGGTTGGCCAACCCGGAGATCGGGTCGATCTTGGCGTTGTCGAAATCATCGACAAAGCTCAGGCTCGGGCTGGCGCTGCTGTCGTAGACCAGCTTGACCGCGGTCGACATGGGCTCGAGGTAGGCGAGGAGCTCGTCGAGGTTCGACTCGTTGGTCTCCCACCGCGGCAGATCGACGACCGGCTTCTCGGCGTTGGTGTGGAGCACGGTCCAGCCGCCGCACTGGTCGCGGTTCACGTCGGTCCCGCCGATCAGGGTGACGGCGGTGGGCCCGATGGTCGCGGTGGTGTCGATATAGGCGTCGTACCCGTCTCTTCTGAAGATGACACCATAGTTCGAGTCGATCAAGGTTCCGGTGTAGAGATATTTGAGATCGAAGTCCTCGACGGCCTCGCTCCCCCAGTCATCGGCCCAGTCGGTCCACGCCGTGACCTGCAAAGCCAGATCGGGGCAGACGGCCTCGCAGTCGTAGTCCCAGGTTCGGGCGACCAGATTGTCGAAGTGGGATTCACTGGGGATGTCCATATCGATGCCGCCGGCGAAGGGGCCGACAAAGCCCGCCCATGCGGCTCGTCATCGACCCAATCCAGGACCGGGCACCACTCGATGGGTCCGGCGGCAGCTGCCGTAGAAATCAGTATAGGAATCAATACGAGCGGCGAGCAGGTCGTTGTCCCGCCGTTGCATTGGCTCACGGTGCAGTCGGTGGCGCCGCAGCTGATCCGGGCGATGCTGATCCGCAGCGTGTCGCAGAAGAACTCGAGACGGAGGCGGTAGCACGCCGAGTTGTAGACCGACAGGAGCTCGTTGTCGCTCGACTTGAGCACGAGCTCGGCCCGAATCGATCTCGAGATCGTACTGCGCCTGGCGGCGAACGAGGTGCCAGCGGGCGCGCAAACCGTCAGTCGACGGCCTGGGTCTGGGTCGGCAGCTCGTCGATGTAGAAGAGATAGCCGTGGTCGACCTTGGTTGCCGCGAGCCTCGGCGCCCCAGACGACGCCGACGGCGGCGTTGGCGTCGCCGGTGAAATCGAACTCGAAACGGAAGTTCTCCCAGTCGCCGGCGAGATAGCCGGTGTTGCCGGCGACGCTCTGGTCGACGACAAAGACCGATGACCTCCCCAGCGGGCCGAGCGGGTGCGGGCGCCGGGGGCTGCCGCTGTCGGTATGATTAACTGCATCATCCCACCACTTGATCCATCCCGCCAGACCATCGGGCTGGACGAGGTTGGTCCCCCAGAAGGCGCCGCCGCAGGCCGGCGGCCGAGGCCGACGACCCGACCGCCGCCGAATGGAGGGTCCAGTCGTACTGGCTCACGCCCGTCGGCAGGGCGGGAGGGGAGGCGCGCGCTCACGTCTTCGTTATAGATGACCCGCGGTTCGTTGGGTGGGAAGATGCTCTGCGCCCGGGCGCTCAGAGGCGCCAGTGCGAGCAGGACCGCGGCCCATGCGGCGATGGCGGGACCACCGGTCCTGATGATCGACGGGAGTGGCTGCTGCTGTGATCTCATGCTGTCTCTCCCCCCACCCTAGAACGGCAGCGTCGGCGTCGGCGTCCGCGTCGGCGTCTTTGTCGGGGTATGCGTCGGCGTGTTCGTCGGGGTATTCGTCGGCGTGTTCGTCGGGGTGAACGTGGCCGTGTTTGTCGGGGTGTTGGTCGGCGTCTCCGTCGGCGTGTCCGTCGCGGTGTTGGTCGGCGTCCGGGTCGGCGTGTGCGTCCGGGTGAACGTCGGCGTGTTGGTCGGGGTGTTCGGCGGCGTGAATGTATTCGTCGCCGTCGGCGTGTTCGTGACCGTCGGCGTGTCGGTCGGCGTGTACGTTCGGGTGAACGTCGCCGTGTTCGTCGGGGTTCGCGTCGGCGTGAACGTCCGCGTGTTCGTCGGGGTGTTGGTTCGGGTGAACGTCGGCGTGATCGTCGGGGTGTTCGTCGGCGTGAACGTCGGCGTTCGTCGGCGTGTCGGTCGGCGTCGGCGTGATCGTCGGCGTGTTCGTGATCGTCGGCGTGTAGGTGATGGTGAACGTCGGCGTGTTCGTCGGGTGTAGTGTTCGTCGGCGTGAAGTGTTGGTCCGCGTCGGCGTGTTGGTCCTCGTCGGCGTGATCGTCCGCGTCGGCGTGTTCGTCGGCGTGTTGGTGATCGTCGGCGTGTTGGTGATCGTCGGCGTGTTGCGGTCGGGGTCGGGGTGGCCGGTCGCACGTCGGCCCAGACCGGAGCAGGTCAGATCCGTCGCCGGCGCCGGCCGCCGGGGAGTGAAGACGGTCGAGGTCAACCCGGTGGTAGCCGAAGAGGAGGCCGCCGAGCACGTACCGTCGAGATCTGCCCGCCACACCGGGAGCTGTTGGCGGCGATCGTACGCCTCGCAGATTCGCGCCCGGGTAACCGATCGTTGCGGAGTGACTGGAGAGTCGTCAATGGCGCCGCCGCCGTAGTAGTTCGACCAGGGTATCCAGCTTGATCCAGTCGACCCGCTGAGGAACATGGCGCGTGGTCGGCTTCGTGCTCCCAGTCGAACCACGGTACGTGGTGATGCTCGGCCGGGAAGATCGAGTTGTTCGTCAGCGGAGTTGATAGAACTCATCGCGCGTTGCCGACACGTCCAGGCTGGTGGCTCGAACCCAGATGTCGCTGCAGTCCGGCCGGGATCGGGGTCGGGGTCGAGGTCGGGGTCGGGGTCGGGGTCGGGGTCGCCGCCCAGTAGGTTCGGGTCTCGGAGCAGGTCAGGCCGGTAGCCGCGTACTCGAAGTGGAAGGTGATCGAGACGTCGCCGACCAGGGGGCATGGCTGCCGTGCCGGTTGGTGCCCGTCGACAGCCGTCCCAGCGCACCGTGAATGTGCGAGGTCGCAGATTCGGCGCGAAATCGATATCCGTCGTCCGGTCCGGTCGGCGAGTTGGAGTCGTTGCGCACCGTAGTAATTGCCACCGGTTCGGTTGAAGCCGTCGAGCCAGTTGCAGCGTGACTGTGAGCTGACGTACACGCGTCGTCCCAGAGCTTCATCCCAGTGGATCGGTCGTGTGTGGTCAGTGGTGCTACGTAGCCGCTGGTTGTTCGCGACCGATTCGATCCGCAGTCGATCGTCCTGCAGTTCGCGAGCGACACCGACGAAGTAGATGTCCGAACAGTCCGGCGGCACCGGGGTCGGGGTCGCGGTCGGCGTGGGCGTCGGCGTCGGCGTCGGCGTGTCGGTGATCGTCGGCGTGTCGGTCGGGGTGTCCGACGGATAGGGCACGTTGCAGACGCGGGATCGGCGCTGCTCGACGAGCTGGACCCGCATGAGCCAGTCGACGGTCTCGTTGCCGTCGTAGTCGGCGTCGGCGGTGCCGTCGAGATCGTAGTCCTCGGCATCGGGGTCCGGGGCAAGATTCGGGTCGGCCACCTCGCGGTTGCCCGACATGTTGCCCGAGGTGTCCTCGCCGATGGGGTGGTTGGCGTCGCCCGAGACATCGGTCGTCGGCACCTCGAGATGCGCCCGCCGGAGCCACTGGGTGACTGGTCCGGCGTGGCGCCGTTGTCCACCGTCCAGCTGCCGCGGCAGCCGTCGTCGGTGCCGCCGGCGCCGGCGCCCGGGGTGCAGTGCTCGAAGCTCGAGGTCCAGGTGTGCTGTCGGGTCGTGCCGTCGCGGTTGAGGGAGGTGAAGAAGGGAAAGACCCGCAGTCCGCAGTCCCTGCCGTCGTCCGCGATGTCCTCGGTCTCGCAGTTGCGCATGAGATAGATCGGCAGCAGCGAGTAGGAGTTGTCGCTGTTGAATTCCGGCGCCAGGATGGGTCCGTAGCGGTCGTACGGCTCGACATAGTTGGCGCTGAGCTCATCGGGGCTGAAGTAGGGGTAGTAGCCGAAGAGCATGCTCTTCGAGAAATCCGCCGGGTTGGTGTGCGGCCGCGCCGCCACCGGGTCGTTGAACGTCCGCTCGGCCCACCCGATGCGGTAGGCGTAGCCCTGTTCGAGGAAACCGAAGCGATCGGACGCCGTCGCCTGATAGGTCCAGTGCTTTGCCGGGTAGGGGTTGACGATGGCGCCCGCGTCCTTGGGCAGCTCGTACTGGTAGCCGGCGAGGGCGAAGTTGGCGTCGGTGACGTTCTGGAGGAAGTTCCGCAGAACCGCCTTGGCGATGCCCATGCGCGACTTCGGGTCGTCGCCGGCGCCCGGCAGCATGCCGAAATCGGCGTTGGAAGCGCCGTCGCCGAGGCGGAACTCGGCGGCCACCTCGGAGGTCCCGATCATCGAGGTCGAGGTGTCGAGGAGGATCAGAATGTTGGGCTTGGCGGCCCGTTCGCGGAGAAAGTCGCGATCATCGGCAGCCGCGGTCGTGGCGATTCCGGCCACGACGATGGCCGCGATCATCCAGCTCCTGGTTGGCTGTATCTCATCTCTGCCCCCTCAATAACACGTCGTCGACGGGAAGATCAGGTCGACGGGGATGGGCATGATCGTCACATCCTGGGTGATGGCCGCCTGGGTCAGACCGACGAGGAGGCCGGCGTCACGGGTGGCGGCGCTGCGGAAAATAAAAGTGCCGGGCACGAAAACTGGTGTCCCACGAGGTCCCGGTTGCGGGATCGACGGCATCCGACGGCGGCTGCAGCTCGCAGACATCGCTCACCGTCACGTTGTACTGGCCGGTCATCATCCCGGGCAGACCAGGGTCGTCGGTGAGGACGAAGCTGCCCGTCCCCACCGCGCCGCTGGCGAGGGTGATGATCTCCGCCTGGGTGCCCGCGTCGGCGGCGTAGAGCGCCCGCACGACCCAGCGGTCGGTCCCCGCCGCCTGGAGACCGAGCGAGGTCTGGAGCAACAGCCCGAGCCCGAGGAAGGCGAGCACGAGCGAGACCATGAGGGCGATGATGATCGCCGCCCCCCGTTCGCGGTCGGTACCGATCTGAGGGGCGTTTACGGTCATATCGTGAGCCATGTTGATCCTCTTCACAGGAAGTTCCTGAGCGCCACCGCGACTTCCATCCGGCGCCACTTGGCGTGGCGCGGACCGGCGGCCCCGGCGGTGGGTGGGGTCATGTTGCCGGCGCCGGCGAAGGTGACGGCCGGTTCGGTCCAGTCCGGGATTTCGAAGGGAGTCCGTCCGAGCACCGTCATCCGCATGGCGACCGCGCCGTTGCCCTGGAGGGCGTTGACGAGGGTCGGCGCGGCGACCCACTCGCTGGCCGGGTCGAGAAAGGTGTCGCCGTTGATGTCGACCCCGAGCTCGACCTGGAGATTGCCGATACTGACCGCCACCGGCTCACCGATGCCGCCGGTGCGCTCGGCCACCCGGCGCAGCACCATGTTGGTGTCGACATAGTAGGCATAGGCTTCGAGGATGCCGGCCCGCGAAGCCCGGAAAATCGGTTCGCCCGCCCCGATCGCGGCGCCGTCGGGGTTGAGCCCATCCCAGGCGGCGTCGGCGCCGTAGGTCAGGACCAGCTGGCGGTTGGGCACGCTCCCGGTGACCCCGCTGCTGCCCACGATCATCGCCACGACATACTGGCCGCCGACCAGTGCGCCGGCGGTGATCTGGGTCGAGCCCTCGACGGAGGAGAGGATCAGACCGCGGTTGATGAAGACATTGGGGATGGCAGCGTAGGCGCTGAAATCGTTGATCACCCGCTCGTCGGGGCCGCCCGGATCAGCGTGCTCGCGGATCGTCACGGTCGGGCCGCTCGGGTTGACATCGCCCTGGTTGATAAAAAAGGGCGCGACATCGAAAAATCCCCGCAGCACCACGACATCTGAGTCCGGCATGTTCTGCAGGGTGCTGCCGAAGATGGTGAAACCCGTCGCCTCGTTGTCGTGGACCTCGCCCGCGACCCAGGCGTTGCCGCCGATGCCGCGCGCGAAGGGCAAGATGGAACCGCCCATCATCCGCGCGGTCCGCATGAGGTGATAGGTCGCGTAGCGGACGTTCTCCTGGGTGTCGGCGAGGGCCGACTCGATCTTGGAAATTCGCGACGAGTTGTCGAGGAGGTTGAGGAGCCCGATCATCACGATGGTGAAGACGGCGATGGACACCAACATCTCGATGAGGGTGAAACCGGAGCTCGATGGGCGGCGGGTCGTCGGCATCATCTCAATTCCCCCCGACCTTGAGCGCGCTGACCACGAGCTCGCGTTGACCCTGGAGGTTCTGGGCGGTGGATCGGATCCTGACGGTGATCCGTTTGACGTTGCCCGGAACGCCGGCGGCCGGCGCCGGCCAGGTGCCGAGGTCGCCCCAGTTGTTGACGCGGAAATCGGTGATGGCATAGGTGGCGGTGAAGTTCCGGTTCGAATAGGTGAGGTTTTGCGGCACCCAGGTCGCGCCGGTGGTCTCGACGAGGGTGGTATCGTCGAAGGGTCGGGCGCGGAGCTCCTCGAGGACGAATCGCGCCTGCGACGCCAACCGGGAATAGTCATAGCCCGAGGCGTTGACCACCATGGCGTGTGAGAACATCCCGGCGATGCCGAGGGCGACGATGGCGAGGATGACCAGCGCCACCAAGACCTCGATCAGGGTGAATCCCTCTTCGGATCGCGGAATCAGCCTCTTGAGCATCAGTAGTACTCCCAGTGGGCGAAATTGCTGTCAAAGGCGCTCGCGTTCGGGTCCCACATCCTGGTTTGGACCGTGCCGGCCCCACCGAAGACCGAAATCTCGAAGGTGTTCCACTTCCTGGCGTCGGACCAGACAAAGAACTCGAAGGCGCCCTCGCCGATCCCAACCTGGGTCGCCGCCTCGACCTGGGCCATTCCGTTGGGCAGGTAGACATACCCCCGAGCGGTACCGCCGCCGCTGGCGTCGAGTACGTACATCCTCTTGTTCGGGTCGGCGGATTCCTCGAAGCTCCACTCGTCGGCGTTGCGGATCTGCCACTGGCCGACCAGCTCCTCGCCGGCGTCCTCGACTTCGTCCCCGTTGGTGTCCATCCACGCCCGGAAGCCGAGATATCAGAGGAACCCGAAGTGCGGGCGTGCTGGCGTCCGCGAGGTCCGCACAAGGAGGCAGACATTGTTGCCGCGCTTGATGGCGTTGATCCGGCAGACCGCCGCGGCCTGTTCGAAGGTGCGGACGACGTCGAGCATGCTCGAGCGCATCCGCGCCCGCCGCAGACTCGGGATGCTGATCACGGCGATCATGCCGATGATCGCCACCACCACCAACGCTTCGATCAGGGTGTACCCCGATTGTCGCCGTCGTTTCAGCATCTCCTGCCTCCTCGCACACTCTCCGCACATTGCAACATCTCTAGCATGCGAGTCTTCCGCTCAAGGGTCAAGGGGCTAGGTCACACGTTCAAAGAGCTTTGACAAAGGGCTGCGGCCTGAAAACCTCCGTTTTCAGACCCAATTCTTAATTTTGAATTCTCAATTCTTGAATTTTTCATCGCACCGTTCCCGGTCGGTTGCTGCGTCTTCCGATTGACCCCTGCGACGTAATTAAGAATTAGATGAAATTGAGAATTTATGGGACGTCGAAGACCCACACCCTGCCGTTGCTGTCGCCGATGTAGAGGGTGTTGTCCCGGTAGGCGAGACCGGTGGGGGCGATTCCGGCCTCGCCGAGCTCGAGCCGCCGCACCTCATCACCGTCGATGAGCCACAGCGATGCCGACGGCGTGTCGCTGAGAAGCACGCGGCCGTCGCTCAACACCGCCGCCTGGGGGCGGGAGTAGAAGTCGGCCCAGGCTTCGTCGATTTCGATGAGCTTCAGGACCTCGCCCGATCGGTTGACGATCTGGATGCGGTGGTTGCCGGTGTCGCAGACCAAAAGCCGGTCGGCGTCGAGCCACACCAGACCGCCGGGTTCGGAGAACCGTCCCGGCGCCTCGCCGCCGCCACCCACCGCGAGCACGGCGACATCCGCCCCCGGACCGGGCAGGTAGAAGACGACCCTCTTGTTGCCGGTATCGGTCACGGCGATGGCGCCGTCCGGAGCCACCGCGACCCCGCGCGGCCCGAACCAAGCGCCCTCCGGCTCCGGCAGGACCCTGACCCCCTCCTCGCCCGGACGGAAGAGGACGACCCGGTGATTCCAGGTGTCGGCGACCACCAGAACATCGGCCGGCGCCCAGGCGACGGACTCGGGACGGTCCATGGACTCGCCCGGTTCGGACTCGACGATGGCGCCTTGTTCGTCGAAGAAGACGACTCGATCGAGGCCGACGTCGGCCACCGCCAGACGACCGTCATCGGCCACCGCAATCCCGCGCGGGTCGGCGAGCCAGCCCTCGCCGAGAACCCGCGCCGAACTCACGCCGAGCTCGGTGGCCAGGATCGGCGGCACCTCGACGCCGTGCGCCGAGACCGCGGGCTCGTCACCGCGGCGGAAGACGATCACATCGGTGGACCCGATCTCGCCGAAGGGCACCCGGGTGAAGAGCCAGCGGACGACCCCGGCGATGGTCGGACGGCTGTACTCGAGAACCCACCATGCCCGCAACGGGATCCGCTCGGCGCGATAGCGCGGTCCGAGGAGCTTGCGATAGCGCTCCTGATCCTCGACCTCGCAGAGAACCAGCGGCGGCCGGAGATCGGGCCGCGGCTCGGACCACCAGGTCGGGGTGTGCCGCCAGTACCAGGTCAGGGGCCAACCGGCGGTCCCCGCCACCGCCGCCACCGTCTTCTCGCCGTCGCGGGCCAGCGCGTCTCCCTCCCGGGCGAGGACGGCGATCTCGGGAGAGGTCTGAACATAGACGATCATCTCCGAGCGCTCGAGATTGGGTGAGATCTCGTCGGTGATGAAGCTCGCGGACACGCTGATGATCGCGGTTGCGGCGAGCCCGATTCCGGCCAGGGTCCGACTCCACCAGCGGCCCTGCGGACCAAAGGTCCTGGCCATCTGGAGCCCGGCCAGCGGGAGGAAGGCCCAGACCTGGTGAACCCCGAGCCACGGCACCTTCTCACCGAGATAGGCGTACATCCCGATCGAGGCGAGACCAAAGATCGCCAAGGCCTCCTCAAAGACGGTCTTGCGCCGGCCGCGGCGGATCGCCCACGCCAGACCGGCGATGATCGGCAGGAACTCATAGGCCGCAAGACGTGGAAGATGAAACCACGGCGGCCCGGCGACCCGCTGCATGTTGTGCTGGCCCCACCAGTAACCGATCGCCTTCTTGGGGAACAACCAGTCCTGGGGAAAGTTGAAACCGACGGTGAACAGAGGCACCACCACCACCACCGAGACCGCCACCGCCATGACGATGCCCCAACGATGGCGCCACAACCACTGCAGCGTCCCCGGCAGCGATCGCCGCAGCCCGTAGGTCGCCGCCAGCACAGCCCACACAACCACCACCAGCACACCGGTGACGTAGGCATTCTCCTTGGTCGCGAAGGCGAGACCGACAAAAAGGCCAAACCAGGCCCACGCCGCATCGCTGCCGCGTGCCGCCCGCCACGCCGCCACCGCGGCCGCCGAGGCGAGCAGCATTTCGAGCACATCCATGCGCAGGAAACGTCCGTAGTAAAGGGTGATGGGTGAGAGGGTGGCCAGCAGACCGGTCCACCAGGCGGCTCGGTTGCCGAGCGGACGACGGAGGGCAAACGCGATGGCGATGAGCAGGACACCGGCCAGGGCCACCGGCAACCGGGCCGTGAAATCCGAATCTCCCAGGGGGCTGAGGAAGGTCCCGGCCACGAGATAGTAGAGCAATGGCCCGTGGTATGTCGGATCGTATCGGTAGGTTCCGTTCTCGGCCAAATTGAACGCGGAGTGGGCGTGAATGGCCTCGTCGTGGTGGTAGGCGCGATCGCCGAGACCCCACAGATGGAGCCCGAGGGAAAGCGCGACCAGCGCTACCCATGGCCCGCATCGGCGGAGCCGACTCATCACTCGACCGGGCGCGGCTTCAGTCATGAATCCAGTGTACCCCGCCGAGCTCGGGGTGCAGTGTCGCGACCGCCGACGCCGGGTGTCGTTGCCGTCATCAGCATCTGGTATTGCCGGTCAGGCCGAGCGCCTCGAGTTCGGCCACCACCGCTGCCGCGGATCCGCCCCTCGCCGGATCGTCAATCAAGACCACGGCCGCCTCGAGATGGACCGACCAGTCGAGGGCCGCCGGATCCTCCGCCCGCACCACCACCGCCGCCGGCGACCAGGAAGCGATGATCTCATCCGCAACATCGGCGTTGCGGGCGTGACGAACCTCGAAACCCGCCGCCGCCAGCACCTCGAGCAGACCGGCCGCCGCCCGGGGATCGGCCTCGACGAGGATGACCCGCCGGCCGGTCGTCCCGGTTCCGGCGCCACCGGCGTCGTCGAGGGTCTCGAGCTCGCTGATGTTCCCCGGCGGCAGACGGACCACGAATCGGGCGCCCTCGCCGGAACCCGAGGCGAGCTCGACATCACCACCGTGGGCCGAGGCGATGGCGTAGACCACCGCCAGGCCGAGACCCGAACCCCGGCCCTTGCGCCGCAGGGTAAAGAACGGCTCGAAGAGCCGGTCGCGGAATTCCTCGGCGACCCCCGGCCCGGTGTCGGCAACCTCGAGGATCGCGCGGCCTCCGCCTCGCGCCACCTTGATCGTGATGGCGCCGCCCTCGGCCACCGCATCGCGCGCGTTGACCACCAGGTTGAGGACGAGGCGCCGAACGGCCACGGGGTTGCCGACGATGGGAACCACCGACCCGTCGAGCTCGAGTTCGAGGCTGACTCCCTCGGGGAGCAGGTGATTGAGCACCGGGCGCTGGTTCGAGACCAACGCCGCCAGATCGAAGGTGTGCGGCGGCAGGCTGTCGCCGGATCTGGCAAAGAGCAGCAACTCGCCGACGACCTCGGTTCCCTGCTCGGCAAGATCGCGGATCGCGGCGGCCGCCTCGCGCGCCCGTGCGGGTTCGCCTTCGATCAACCGGACGTGGAGCAGCACCGCCGCCAGGAGATTGTTGAAGTCGTGGGCGACGCCGCTCGCCAGGGTCGTCACCGCCTGCATCTTCTCGATCTCGCGCAATCGGGTTTCGGCGCTGACCGCCTCGGTGACGTCGCGCACCACCAGGATGGCATGGTGGAGATCCCGGGGATGGCTGATGTTGCACTCGAGGAGACGCCCGAGGCTTCTCATCCGCCACGCCCCCTCGTTGGTCCCCCTCCTGCGAAGCTCACTCGCGAGCACCGGCAGATGGGGCGCCAACGCCCGATTGGCGACCTCCACCGCGCCTTCGGGATCGACCAGCGCAACCCCGTCGATCATGGCATCGAAGGTGCGCTGCCAGCGTTGCCCGAGCCGTCTCACCCGATCGGTGAGATCGTGAATCGCCGCGATGAACCCCTCGGCTTCGCCTTCGCCGGCGGCGCGCAGATGGAGTTCGACCTCGGCGAGCTCGCCATCGGGCAACCGCCATCGAGCCTCCACCACACCTTCGCCGACCGCCGCGACCGCGGCGGCCGCCGCGGTCAACGGCTCATCGTTGGACCCGATCACGAAGTCCTGAATGGGCCGTCCGGTCGCGATGGCCGGCTCGACACCGAGAAAGGCAACCGCCCCCGGGTTGGCGCCACGGATCCGCAGCTCCTCGTCGAGCTCGAGCAGCGGGGTCGGCGAGGAGGAAAAGAGCTCGCGATACCTGCGTTCGCTGGCGGCGAGAGAAAGCTGCTGTTGGGTCAGCCTGCGGGTCATTTCGCGAAACGCCGCCGCGAGCTCGGCGAGCTCCGTCGTGCCCCGGCCGTGGTCTGCGAGCTCGACGGGCACCCCCGGGTCGAAGCTCCGCGACAGCTCCGCGAGTTCGTTGAGCGGTTGAACCACCCGGCCGACCATCCACAGACCCACCGTCATGGCGACGGCCAGGGCGAACCCGAGCGCAATCACGAGCCGGACCGCGGCCCCGGCCAGATAGTCCTGGATCCTGGCGCGGGACATCAGCAGGCTGACATCGACCACCTGGCTCCGACCCCAGGGGCCGGCAGCCACCTCGACCCGGCGATCGACCCGCAGGAGGTGAGGTTCGAGGACCTCGACTTCGTTGAACGGCGGACCGTATCGCCACAAGATCTCGTTTTGGGCGTTGCGCACCTCGCCGGCCGCGAGATCGGTCAGGGAGAAGATCGCGAGGTACTCCGGAGAGCCGCCGTTGCCCGCCGAGAGGGCAAGGAGACGAGCCAGGAGATCACCCTGGACATCGAGTTCGGATTCTAAAATCCGTTGCTCGTGCCACAAGACCAGCGCGCTGACGGTGATGATCGTCAGGATCAGGACCCCGAGCAACCACAGGAGAAAGGTCCGTCCGAGACTGAGCGGCCGGGGTCGTGGCCAACGACGGCCGGACGCGCCACCGGCGGCTTGGGTCGGCATGGTCGCTCCTCACCCGTTGCGCGGGAGCTCAGTAATCGAAGAAATCGCCTTCGAAGACATCGGAGAGCTGGCGCATCATCGCCGCCGACAGGCCGGCTGTGAGACCCGCCATGATCGTTGCGCCCTTGGTTCGTCCGACGAGATAGCCGACCAGCCCGACACTCAGGACCGACTCGATCGGGTAGCGACGCACCGTGTCACGCCAATCGATGGATTTCGGCACCAGCGAGTCGAGAATGGAATCCGCGTCGATTCTCCGCGCCGTCGTCGACTCCCCGACGGGATCCTCGGTGGAGTCGAAGACATCGTCTTCGTCGTCGATCGTCGAATCGAGCTGTTCCTCCAGGGACCTGTCCATCAGCGAATCCCCCTACTCGCGCGGTCGTGCGACATAACCCACGAGGAATCCGGTGGCGAGAGCGATGAGCACCGATTTCCCGGGATTTTGGCGGATGTACTCGAGGACCTGATCGCCCTTTTCCTTGAAGTCCACCTCGGCGACCCGGTCGCGAACCTTGCCGTAGAGCTCACGCGCACGCCCGGCGAGGACCTCGTACTGGTCCTTGGACTTGGCGTAGAGCACCTCGGCCTGCTCGCGGGTCTTGACCGCCAGGCGACCCATCTTCTCGCGGGCTTCGCCGAGCGCCTTGCGGGCCTCGTCGAGAGACGCACGCGCCCTCTCCGCGGCCACGACCGCGGTCTCCCGCGCCTTGCCGGCGGCGTCGTGGAGCGCGGCCTTGGCGCTTTCCATCGCGCGCTGAGCCTTGGCCAAGGACTCCTTGACCTCTTCCAGCCCCTCTCCGGCCTGGTCGGCGACGGTTTCAATGGCTTCATCGACACTTGATGCGGTATTTTCAGTCATCTTCGTCCTCCTCTGGTGTGGGACCGCCTCATTCTACGTCGAGCCGCGGCGAGAGTCCAGTCCGGGGCCGGCCGGCGGCCGGTCGGGCCCGTATCCTTGGCCGTGCCCGTGCCCGTTTCCGTGCCCGGTCGCTGCCCCATACGCGCTAACTTTGACGTGGTGGCAAGCGATCAGCATGTGCGGCGAGGCTCAGATCGGGCCCCGGCCTTCTGGTCCGCCTACGGCGGCCCAGCGTCGCACCATCGGCGTGGTCGTGCGGGGTAACGGGGAGGGCTGCGACCACGCCGATGGCACGCCGGCGGCCTCCCTCTGCGCCGGGAGAATAGCTCTCATCGCGCGTCCCGGGGGAGCCCGGCAGCGCCATTGTGCGGAGGCGCCGCGTTGCCGTGGCGTTCCTCCGGCACAATGGCGTGCCCGGCACCCCGATGTGGCGCCGTTTCCGCGTGCTCAGAGCGGCATCGGCCCCGGTTCCGGTCGCTGCCGCTGCCGCTGTCCCTGTCGCTGCCCCGGACGCTGCCACGGCATGGTCATCTCCGGGTTGTTTCAAAGACACGGGTAGCCGGAATCGCATAGGTATCTCCTGGGTCATCAGAAAGACCGACGGCCTCGACCCAACGAATTCCCTATGCTTCCCGGTTGACCTCTCGATTCCTCAATCCGTGGTTGGCCGAAGTTCGCAGTGGTTTCCGTGACCGAATCCGTGGCCGAATTGTAGCGCCCACCTCCAGGTGGGCGTCATGCCGTCGATCGATGCCACCGACGCCGACGTGGACGTCGGCGCTACAAGGCCGATGACCTTGGCCCACAGTGGCCGAAACCGACCAGGGCGCGAGGAATCCGCGTTCATTGGGACGTGCCGTGCCCGATGGCCGCACCGGGTTCGAGGGATAGGAGCCTCCCTCGGGCGTGCCGTCCTTGACGTTTTTCACTCAGGCACCTCCCGGCGACCACCCGCGCCCCGAAAAACGTCAAGGGGGGCTCCCCCGGGAAGAGCGCTCCATCCTGGCTCTCCCGGCTCGAAGGCAGGCCGCCGGCGTCCGAGCAGCGTGGTCGCAGCCCTTCAATTTTCCACCGACTCGACCACGCTGCTCGGGCGACGCTGGGACGCATGGACGCCCCGGCGTCCATGCGTCCCAGAAGGCCGGGGACGAGAGAATCAAGATCCTTAGCCGTAGCCGAGACCGAGGCCGTATCCGTGACCGTGTTAGGGACCGTTTCCGTGCCCGTGCCCGTTTCCGTGCCCGATGGCCGCTTCCCCGGCCGCTGCCCCGGTCGCGGATTCTCTCGGCTCCGGCCTTCTGGTCCGCCTACGGCGGCCCAGCGTCGCACCATCGGCGTGGTCGTGCGGGGGTAACGGGGAGGGCTGCGACCACGCCGATGGCACGCCGGCGGCCTACTCCTGCGCCGGAAGAGATGCTCTCATCGCCCTCCCCGGGGGAGCCCGGCAGCGCCATTGTGCGGGAGGCGCCGCGTTGCCGGATGGTCGATCCGGCACAATGGCGTGCCCAGCACCCCGATGTGGCGCCATTTCCGCGTGCTCAGAGCGGCATCGGCCCCGGTTCCGGTCGCTGCCGCTGCCCCGGTCGCGGACGCGGTACCATACCTGCGGAGGCTCTATGAAGCTCACTGTCCTCGGCGCCGGGCGTTGCGTCACGGGTTCGAAGTACCTGCTCGAGTGGAAGAACTACACCGCCATGGTCGACTGCGGGCTCTTCCAGGGTCCCGCCGAGAACCGCCGGCGCAACTGGAAACCTCTCCCCTACCCGCCCGACGGATGTCGACGCTGTCGTCCTGACCCACGCCCACATCGACCACTCCGGCTGGCTGCCCAGGCTGGTGCGCCAGGGCTTCAACGGCCCCGTCCACTGCACCCCGCCGACCAGGGATCTGCTCCGCGTCCTCCTCCCCGACGCCGCCCACATCCAGGAAGAGGAGGCCCGCTACGCCAACAAGAAGGGCTACTCGAAGCACGAGCCCGCGCTGCCGCTCTTCCGCGCGGCGGACGCCCGGGCCGCCCTCAAGCTCCTCGAGCCGGTTCCGTTCCACGAGTGGCACGAGCTCCGCCCCGGCATCCGGTTCCGCTTCCACCGGCAGGGCCACATTCTCGGCGCCGCCGCCATCGAGCTCGAGACCAAGGTCTCCGGCGGCGATCGGAAGACGGTGTATTTCTCCGGCGATGTCGGCCGCTACGGCGTCCCGATCCTGCGCGAACCGGAGCCCTATCCCGGCTCCGACGTCCTGCTCCTCGAATCCACCTACGGCGATCGATTTCACCCCGATGGGGACCCGCGTGCGGCGCTCGCCGAAGCGATCCAGGCCGGCGCTCAAACGCGGCGGCATCATCTTGATCCCCGCCTTCGCCGTCGATCGAACCCAGGAGCTGCTCTACATGCTGCACGAGCTCGTGGTCGACGGCGATCTGCCAGAGATTCCAACCTATCTCGACAGCCCCATGGGCATCGAAGCGACCGCACTCTACAGCCGTTCGCTCGGCGAGCACGACGCCGAGATGCGGCAGTTCTTCGCCGATCAGGTCAACCCCATCTTCACATCCAACCTGACGGTCACCCCGACCTCGGCGGAGTCGCGCAAGCTCAACGATCTCAAGGGCCCCGCAATCATCATCTCGGCCTCCGGGATGGCGACCGGCGGACGGATTCTCCATCACCTCAAGCTGCGCCTGCCAAACAAACGGAACACGGTGATCTTCGTCGGCTACCAGGCCCAGGGCACCAAGGGACGGCGGCTCGTCGAGGGCGAACCGGAGGTCAAGATCCACGGCGAGTGGATTCCGGTCAATGCCCACGTCACCCAGATCAGCGGTCTCTCGGCCCACGCCGACGCCGGCGAGCTGATGGTCTGGCTGAGCCGGCGGGAGCGCGAGCCCGAGAAGGTCGGTGCTGATCCACGGCGAGTACGAGGCCCAGCAGGCTCTTGTCGGCCAGACTGACCGAAGAGTTCGGCTGGCACCCGGTCATTCCCGAGATCGGCGATAGCCTGGAAGTCTGATTGTGAGTACCATATCCTCGTTATCAGGAGGTCGTCATGAACCATCGTAATTTCGGCAGCTTTGTCTGCGTTCTCGTACTCGGCGCCTGCCTCGGACTGACTACGTCATGCTGGAAGACCACGGACGAACCCGAACCCGCAGTGGCTGAACAACCTCCGGCACAACCGGTGGACCTTGGTCGAGACGACATGGCGGCCCTTCCCGGCGCAAATGTCGACATGCAACTCCTTGAACAGTTTCCGTACTTTCTGCGGCAGGAGAGCTCGATGTCGCCGGATGCGGTCTTCGCCTACTACGACGGGTTTTTTACCGACCGCGGATGGTCGGTGGAGGCGTCGATCGATCCCATCACTCAGGCCCAGACTCATCGCTATCGTCTCGGCAACGAACTCGCATTTGTCAGCATCAGAGAGTTGGCCCCCAATCAGAATGAAGTCGTGCTCTCACGGCGTGAGCTTAAAGGACGGTGAGGCCCCCGATACGATGACTGATTGACCGAAAGCTGCTTCTTTCACCGGTCCGCTGACGAACAAACGCCGCGGCTCGAGCCGCGGCGTTGGGGTTCATGATGGGTCCGCCCGGTTCAGGCTTTGTCTTTGTCCTCGTCATCTGAGGCCGCCGCTTCGGACGCATCCTCAACCGCCGGCTCGGCGGCCGGGGCAACTTCCTCCACCACAGCAGCGATCTCGGCTTGTTCGGCTTCGCCAGGCTCGTCGGCAACCTCGGCCGGCGCGGCTTCGACATCCTCGGCCTGGGGTTCGTCGCCGGCGGTCGCTTCCGTCGCCGCAGCGCCGCCACCGAACATCCCCTTGGCGCGATCGAGGAAGGACCCCTTCTTGGGTCCCTTGTCATCGCCCTCCTGGTGGTCGGCGAGCTCGTAATCGACGAACTCGATGATGGCGAGCTCGGCGTTGTCGCCGCGTCGTCGTCCGAGGCGCATGATGCGGGTGTAGCCACCCGGGCGATCGGCGAACCGCGGGGCAATCTCGTCAAAGAGCCGTTTGGCGATTTCTTTGTCGGCCACCATGGTGGCGACCCGTGCGGCGCGCAGCCAGGGTTCCGGTACCGGCGAGAGTGACCATGCGCTCGGCAATGGGCCGCAGCTCCTTCGCCTTGGCCACCGTGGTGATGATTCGCTCGTGGGTGAACAAAGCGGTCAGTTGGTTACGGAACAACGCCTTGCGGTGAGCCGACGTGCGTCCGAGCTTTCGTCCTTGAACTCGATGTCGCATCGATTTTCTCCGTTCTTACCGATCGGTCTTTCCGGCCGACCTCCACACCCCTTCGGGCGAGCAGCGAGAGCTCGTTAGCTAACGGCTAACAGCTCTCTTCTACAGGTCCAGGTTCATTCCAAATCCGAGCCCGAGAACCTCGAGCTTGTCGCGCACTTCCTTGAGCGACTTTTCGCCGAAGTTGCGGATCTCGACCATTTCCTTTTCGCCGCGAGCGACCAGATCACGCAAGGTGCGGATGTTGGCGTTCTTGAGGCAGTTCATTGACCGGATCGACAGCTCGAGGGAATCGATGCTCGAATCGAGCACGCTTTCTTCCTCGGGCTCCGCCTCGGCCTCGGGCAGGGTCTCCATCGCCTCAAAGGTCGACAGGCGGGAGTAGATTTCCATGTGGCCCTGGACCAGTTGCGCCGCTTGGCTGAGGGCCTCTTCGGGTCCGATGGTACCGTTGGTCCAGACCTCGAGCACCAGTCGCTCGTAGTTGGTCATCCGGCCGAGTCTCGCCATTTCGACCCGGAAGTTGGCCTTGGTCACCGGCGAATGCGACGAGTCGATGGGGATGAACCCGACATCGAGATCTTCGGTCTGGTTCTCCTCGGCCTGGATATAGCCGCGGCCGGGAGCGATGCGAACGAGCATCTTGAGGTGACCGTCGACCGACAGGGTCGCGACATGGACCTCGGGGTCGATGACCTCGACCTGGTGCGATCCCACCAGCTGACCGGCCGTCACTTCGCCCGCGCCTTTGGCATCGAGGGTCAGGAAGACGGCATCCTGACCGTGAATCTTGAGCGGGATCTTCTTCAGATTGAGAATGATGTCGGTGACGTCCTCGACGACGCCGGGAACCGCGGAAAACTCGTGGTCCGCACCTTCGATTTTGACGGCGGTGATGGCCGCGCCGGGAATCGACGACAACAGGGCCCGGCGAAGGGCGTTGCCCACCGTCGTTCCCCATCCCCGCTCGAAGGGCTGGGCCATAAAGCGCGCGAAGGTCTCGGAGTGGTCCTCCTCCTCCGGCTGTACCTGCGACGGTCGCTGAAACTCGTGCCAGATCATGCAGCCTCCAGCCTATCGGGAGTAGAGCTCGACGATGAGCTGCTCCTGAATCGGGAAACGGATGTCCTCACGGGTCGGAACCTCGATGACCTTGCCGGTCAGCGCGGCGCCATCGAGCTCGAGCCACGGCGGGATCCCCCGCCCCTGAGCGAACTCCACGGCGTCGGCGATGGTCGGAACCTTGTGGCTCTTCTCCTGGACGGCGATCTCCATCCCGGTTTTGACCCTGAACGACGGGATGTCCACCCGTCGGCCGTTCACCAGGATGTGTCCGTGCCGCACGAGCTGCCGCGCCTGATTCCTCGAGGTGGCAAAACCCAGCGAGTAGACGACGTTGTCGAGCCGAATCTCGAGAAAGTTGAGCAGATTCTCGCCGGTGACGCCCTTCTTCCGGTTGGCGGAGTCGAAGGTGCGACGGAACTGACCCTCGAGCAGGCCGTAGATGCGGCGCAGCTTCTGCTTCTCGCGAAGCTGCAACCCGTACGCCCGCACCTTGCGTCGGCGGCCCTGGCCGTGCTGGCCGGGGGGCACGTTCCGACGTTCAATGGCGCATTTTTCCTTGTAGCAGCGCTCGCCCTTCAAGAAGAGTTTCATCCCCTCGCGTCGGCAAAGACGACAGACCGGTCCTCTGTATCGAGCCATGTTTCTCTCCTCAGACCCTGCGCCGCTTCGGCGGACGGCAACCGTTGTGCGGGATCGGCGTGACATCGCGGATGCTCTTGATGTCGAGACCGGTCGCTGCCACGGCGCGAATCGCCGACTCGCGACCTGGTCCGGGACCCTTGACCAGAACGTCAACGGTCCGCACACCGTTATCCTGAGCTTGTTCGGCCGCGTTCTTCGACGCGAGCTGCGCGGCATAGGGTGTTCCCTTGCGCGAGCCCTTGTAGCCGATCCGCCCACCGGACGACCAACACAGAGTCCCACCGGAGGGATCCCTGAAGGTCACGATGGTGTTGTTGAACGACGCATGGATGTGCGCAACGGCGTGCGGCACGTTCTTGCGCTCGCGACGCGACTTGCGCGCTGTTTTGCGATCTGTGGCCATGAAATCTCTCCCGCCTACTTCGTGACTTTCTTCTTGCCGGCGACCGCCTGACGCCGCGGACCCTTACGGCCACGTGCGTTGGTGTGGGTGCGCTGACCGCGCACCGGCAATCCCCGACGGTGGCGGATCCCGCGGTAGCAGCCGATCTCGATGAGTCGCTTGATGTTCATGGCGACCTCTTTGCGGAGATCACCCTCGACACCGCCCTCATCCTGGATCACGCGCTGGATCTTCAGGACTTCGTCCTCGGACAGATCCTTGATCTTGATTCCTGCTTCAACCCCGGCCTTGCCGAGAATCTTGACCGCCCTGGTCCGGCCGATTCCGTAAATATAGGTCAGGCCGATCTCGACCCTCTTGGTCGTCGGCAGTTCAACACCTGATATGCGTGCCACCGCTCTCCTCCTCGATCAGCCTTGACGCTGCTTATGTTTGGGGTTCTCACAGAGAACCCGAATCACACCCTTACGGCGAATGATCTTGCACTTCGAACACATGCGCTTGACTGACGGACGAACTTTCATCGTCGCCCCCTCTTATTCCTATTTGTAGCGGTAGACGATCCGCCCACGTTTCAGATCGTAGGGCGAGAGCTCTACCAGAACCTTGTCGCCGGGAAGAATGCGGATGAAGTGCTTGCGCATCTTTCCCGAAATGTGCGCGAGCACCTCGTGGCCGTTCTCCAACTCGACGCGGAACATCGCGTTGGGGAGAGGTTCGACCACAGTTGCGACCACTTCGATCGCTTCTTCCTTGGCCATTCAATCACTCCTCGAGACCGAGCACACGATGGCCGTCTGACGTGACCGCCACAGAGAACTCAAAATGGGCAGCGAGTTTACCGTCTTCCGTTCTCGCTGTCCACCCGTCATCGTCGATCTTCACCCGCCAGCTGCCGGCGGTGATCATCGGCTCGATGGCAAGCACGAGCCCTGGTTTGAGAATCTGTCCACGACCGGCCTGTCCGTAGTTCGGAACCTGTGGCTCTTCGTGCAGAGAACGTCCGATTCCGTGGCCGACAAACTCGCGCACGACCCCGAACCCGGAGTCCTCGGCGCGGGTCTGCACGGCAGCCCCGATATCACCCAGCCGCTTGCCTGGGCCGACCTGTTCGACGGCATCGTCGAGACACCGTTTGGTCACTTTCAGGAGCCGATCGGCGTCGCCGTTGACGTGACCGACCCCGAAACTGATGGCCGCATCGCCGAAGAAACCGTCGAGAACGACCCCGCAGTCGACGCTCAGGATGTCCCCGTCTCTGAGGCGGATCTTCTCACTCGGGATGCCGTGGACGATCTCGTCGTTGATCGATGTGCACAGCGTCGCCGGGAAACCACGGTATCCCTTGAAGGCGGGCTCGCCGCCTTCAGCGCGAATCAAATCCTCCGCGAGCCGAGTCGAGCTCGGCGGTACTGACACCCGGCGCCGCCGCCTCGGCGACGGCGCCCAGGGCCTGATGCACGACCCGATTCGCGTGGTGCATGGCCTCGAGCTCGGTGGCGGATTTGAGGACGATCATACGTGCACCTGCGCGGTAATCGCCTCGTCGACAGCCTCAGCCACTCGGGCGATCGGCTGGTTTGCGTTCACCACCTCCAGCTGACCTCGACTGCGGTAGTACTCCGCCAGTCCGGCAGCATGCAGGTGGTACACCCGCAGTCGGTCGCGGACGACGTCCTCGCGATCGTCATCACGGGTTTGAAGCGCTTCACCGCTGAGATCGTCGATGCCGGCGCTCCGCGGCGCATCGTATGTCTCGTGGTAGATCCGCCCCGACAAGGGATGGATCAGCCGACCTTCGAGCCGCGCGACGATCACATCGTCGGGGACCTCGAGCAGGATCACGTGCTCGATTCGCCGACCGAGTTCGGCGAGAAGACCGTCGAGCAGCTCGGCCTGAGCGAGCTTGCGGGGGTAGCCCTCGAGGATGAAGCCGCGGGCACAGTCCTCGCGATCGATGCGTTGGAGAATGAGGCCGCTCATGACCTGATCCGAAACCAGCTCGCCCCGACCGAGGGTCGGCTGGACTTCGTCACCGAGCCCCGTGCCGTTGGCCACCTCGTGCCACAGCATGTCTCCGGTGGAAATATGCGGCAGCTGATAGCGATCGGCCAGCAGGCGCGCCTGTGTGCCTTTGCCGGAGCCCGGGGGGCCCAGCAGCACCAGGTTGAGGCTCGAGAAGGTCGGACTCATTACCGTCGCCCGCGAATCCGTCCGCGACGCATGAAACCGTCGTAGTGGCGCATGACCAACTGCGACTCGATCTGCTGCACCGTGTCCATGGCGACACCGACGACGATGAGCAGCGAGGTTCCACCGAAGAAGAACTTGATGCCCAGACCGTTGGTGAACCACCGTGGCAGGAAGGCGTCGAGCGTGGGTCCGATCATGGGGATGGTCGCAACCTTGAATCCGGAGATCAGGATCTGCGGCAGGATCGCCACCAGCGCCAGGTAGAGCGCGCCGACGAGGGTGATCCGAGTGAGGATCCGATCGATGAACTCGGCGGTTCGCTTACCGGGCCGAATCCCCGGGATGAAACCGCCGTACTTGCGCATGTTCTCCGCCGTGTCCTCGGGATTGAAGATGATCGAGGTGTAGAAATAGCAGAAGAAAACGATGGAGAGGAAGTAGATCAGATTGTAGAGGGGCTCGCCATAGTTGAGCGCCTCGATGATCTTCTGCAGCCAACGGTTGTCGATCATCTGACCGATGGTCTGGGGAAACGACATGATGGAGGCCGCGAAGATCACCGGAATCACGCCGCCGGTGTTGAGGCGAAGAGGAAGATACGTGCTCTGGCCGCCGTAGACCCGACGACCCACCACTCGCTTGGCGTACTGGATCGGGATACGGCGCTGAGCGCGCTCCATATAGACGATGGCCGCCACCACCCCGACCATGAAGATCACGAGAATCACGATGGTGATGATGCTCAGGCTGCCGGTTCGCATATCCGTGATGGTGCTGACGATGGCGCTCGGGAGACCGACCACGATTCCGGCGAAGATGATCAGCGAGATGCCGTTGCCGATGCCGCGTTCGGTGATTTGTTCGCCGAGCCACATGACAAAGGCGGTACCCGTCGTCAGAGTCAGCACCGTCAACAGGCGGAAGCCCCAGCCCTGGAGGTCCTCAGGCACCAGCGGCGCCCCGCCGGGAGCCGTGGTCCGCTCGAGGAAGAAGGAGATGCCCATGCCCTGGATCACCGACAGCACCACCGTTCCGTAGCGTGTGTACTGGGTGATCTTCCGCCGGCCGAGGTCGCCCTCTTTCGAGAGCTTCTCGAGATAGGGCCAAACGACGGTCAGCAACTGGAGAATGATCGATGCCGAAATATAGGGCATGATCCCGAGAGCGAAGATCGTCATCCTCCCCAAAGCGCCACCCGAGAAAAGATTCAAAAAACCGAGCACCGTGCCCGCGGCCGCGGTGGTGAACTCCTTGATCGCCACCGGGTCGATACCCGGAATGGGGATGAATGCGCCGATGCGGTAAACCGCAAGCAAGGCGAAAGTGAAGATCAACCGCTTGCGAAGATCGGGGATAGCGAAGATGTTGCGAAAGCTCTCGATCACGTCGTCACCGTTTCACAGGTGCCGCCGGCGGCCTCGATGCTCGCCTGGGCGCTCTTTGAAAACGCGTGCGCCTGCACGGTCAGCTTCTTGCCGAATTCACCCGATGCGAGAATCTTGACCGGTTTGGAGCCACCGCGGATCAGCCCCTTTTCGACCAGGAGTACGGGCGTGACGGTGTCACCATTGGAGAACACCCGTTCGAGATCGCGCAGGTTGACGACCTGGTACCCCACCCGAAAGATATTGGTGAAGCCTCGTTTGGGGATCTGGCGCACGAGGGGCATTTGACCGCCCTCGAAACCCCAGCGTCGGCTGTATCCGCTGCGCGACTTTTGGCCCTTGTGACCCTTGCCCGCAGTTTTTCCGTTCCCCGATCCCGGGCCCCGACCGACGCGTTTGCGCTTCTTCGTCGCGCCCGGGGCCGGTTGGAGATTGTGAAGCTCGTTGGCCATCTCAGCCCTCCACCTTCTCGACCCGCACCAAGTGGGAGATCTTGTTGACCATGCCGCGGATGTACTCGTCGTCCTTCCGCGTCACGGTACGACCGATTTTGCCGAGACCGAGACCCGCAAGCACTCGTTTCTGCCGGCCCTGGTAACCGATCCCGCTCTTCACCTGGGTGATCTTGATCATGCTCGTGACTTTTTTGGCGGCCGGTTTCTTGGCCGCCGGTTTGGTCTCGGTCTTCTTTGCTTCGACCACTTCCGCCGGGGCGGCCTCGGCCTTCGGTTTCTTGGCCGGGGCCTTTTTCGCCGCGGGTTTCTTGGCCGCGGGTTTCTTGGCCGCGGGTTTTTTCGCCGCAGCCTTGTCGGAGGCCGCCTTCTTTGCCGGGGCCTTCTTCGCGGGCGCCTTCTTGGCGGGGGCCTTCTTCTCCTCGGCCGTGTCGGCCGCGGTCACCTCGACGTTTTTTTCTTCTCTTCGGCGGTCATGACTTCTCAGCCTCCTCAACCGGGGCTTTGACGGCGGTCTCGGAAGCGACTTCTTCGGCCGCCGATTCAACCACCGGGTTTTCGCCCTCGACGGCCGCCTCGACCGGCTGGGATCCATGATCGGCGCCGGCCGGATCGATGCCGCGCAGGCGGCGAACCTGGGCGTCGGTCATCAAGTTGTGCAGGGCGTCGAAGGTTGCACGCACCACGTTGAACGGGTTGCGGCTGCCGACGATCTTGGTCAGGATGTCCTGGATTCCGGCGGACTCCATGACGGCACGGACGCCGCCACCGGCAATCACCCCGGTACCCGGAGATGCCGGTCGGAGCAGGACTTTTGTCGCGCCCCACCGACCCCAGATCTTGTGCGGAACGGTCCCTCCGACCAGGGGCACCTTGATCATCTCTTTCCGGGCCTGTTCAGAGGCCTTCTGGATGGCGGGAGGAACCTCACGGGCCTTCCCGGTTCCGTACCCGACCCGACCAGCTCCATCGCCGGCGACGACCACCGCCGAGAAAGAGAAATTTTTACCGCCCTTGACAACCTTGGCGACCCGGTTGATGTGAACGACGGTCTCGGCAAATTCGCTGTCACGCTCTCGGTTCATCATCATCTGTGTCCCTAGAACTTCAGGCCCGCTGCGCGGGCGCCTTCGGCGATGGCACGGATCACACCGTGATATTGGAAACCACCGCGATCGAAGACCACGGTGTCGACACCCAAGCTCTTGGCGCGCTCTGCAATGAGCTCGCCCACTCTCTTACCCGCTTCGCGGTTGCCCGTCGAACCGAGATCCCCGGTTGACGCCTTCTCGAGGGTCGAGATGGCGGCGATGGTGACCCCACGCTCGTCATCGATGATCTGGGCGTAGAGGTGGCGCAGACTGCGAAACACGGTCAGACGCGGCCGCTGTGCGGTTCCCCGAACATGCTGCCGGAAACGGCGCTTGCTCTTGTCGCGGCGCTGCTTACGATCTGTGATGCGGCTCATTATTTCGCCCCCTGTTTCCCGGCCTTGGTCCGAACCCGCTCGTCGGCGTAGCGGACGCCTTTGCCCTTGTAGGGTTCGGGCGGCCGCAGACCGCGGATCTCGGCGGCGATCTGGCCGACCTGCTGGCGGTCGATACCGTGGATGGTGATCCGGTTGGCTTTCCCGTCAACATCGATGTCGATACCCTGCGGAATCTCGAAGTTGATCGGATGCGAGTAGCCGAGGTTGAAGACCACCGCTTTGTCCTGCTTTTCGGCCCGGTAGCCGATGCCGATGATGTCGAGGGACTTGGACCAGCCCTCGGACACACCGGTGATCGCGTTGGCCATCAACGCACGGGCGAGGCCGTGGAACGCGCGGCTCTGCTGTTCGTCATCGGCCCGATCGAGGGAGAAGTTGCCGTCGGCGACCTTCGGCCGAGATCCCCTGATTCAGGCTGACTTCGAGGGCGCCCTTCGGTCCCTTGACGCGCAACCAGGTTGCCCTCGACCTTGACCTCGACACCTTGCGGAATCGGGATTGGTTTTCTTCCAGTCCGTGACATGGTCTCCCCCTACCAGATTTCACACAGGACTTCGCCACCGACCTGCAGGCCGCGCGCCTGCTCGTCGGTGACAACCCCGCGGTTGGTGGAGATCACCGCGACACCGAGCCCGTTCTGAACCCTGGGCAGCTCCTCGACACCGCGGTAAATGCGGCGGCCGGGCGATGAGACTCTGCGCAGGCCGTGGATCACGGGTTCGCCGTCGTCGGCGTACTTGAGGTAGATGCGGATGGTCCCCTGCGGACCCTCCTCGATCATCTTGAAGGTGCGAATATACCCCTCCTGTTTGAGGATCTTCGCGATCTCCAGCTTCATCTTCGACGCCGGCACGTCCGCCCGATCGTGGCGAACCGATGTGGCGTTACGGATGCGGGTCAGAAAATCGGACACAGGATCAGTCATGCTCATGATCGAAACCCCTTACCAGCTCGCCTTGGTCACCCCGGGGAGAAATCCCTCGAGGGCCAGCCTTCTGAAACACATGCGGCAAAGCTGGAACTTTCGCATATAACCCCTCGGCCGACCACAGAGACGGCAGCGGTTTCGTTGGCGCACCTTGAACTTGGGCTTACGAAGGCTCTTGGCAATACTCGATTTTTTTGCCACGGTCGTTCTCCTAGCGATCTCTGAACGGCATCCCGAGACCGGCGAGCAGGGCTTTGGCCTGATCGTCGGTGGGCGCCGTCGTGGTGATCGTGATATTCATGCCGAGTGTTCCCTCGACCTTCTGATAGTCGACCTCGGGAAAGATGAGGACGTCCCGGACGCCCAGCGTGTAGTTGCCGCGCCCGTCAAAGGCGCTCGGCGAGGTCCCGCGAAAGTCGCGCACACGCGGCAGCCCGATGGCGATGAGCCGATCGAGAAACTCGTACATGCGCTGCCCTCTCAGCGTCACCTTGCAACCCACCGGCATGCCTTCGCGCAGCTTGAAGGCCGCGATGGATCTTCTCGCTTTGCGGATCACGGGCTTCTGGCCGGTGATGAGAGTCATCTGCTCGACCGCCACATCGAGCAACTTGGCGTTGCGAGAGGCCTCGCCGACGCCCATGTTACAGGTCACCTTGACGACTCGAGGAACCTGCATTGGATTGGTCAACCCGAACTGCTTCTGCAGCGCCGGGAAGACCTCGTCTTGAAACGTTGTGAGCAAGCGCGCCATCGTCCCTCCTATCGGTCGAGAATCGCGCCGTCGACCTTGGCGACGCGGACCTTTCGTCCGTCGTCCAGAATCTTGAAACCGACCCGGGTCGGGCGACCGGAGTCGGGCGAAACTATCATCACGTTGGAGACGTGGATCGCCGCTTCGCGCTCCACGATTCCGCCTTGAATCTTCTTCTGGGGGTTGGGTCGAGTGTGCCGTTTGATCATGGCCACGCCCTCGACCACAATGCGCTCGCGGTCGCGATCGATCCGCAGCACACGCCCCTTCTTCCCGGCATCCTTGCCGGAGATCACTTCAACGTTGTCGCCCTTTTTTATCTTCATCATCGACTCCTACAGAACCTCGGGGGCGAGCGAAACGATTTTCATGAATCTACGCTCCCGGAGCTCACGGGCCACCGGCCCGAAGACACGGGTGCCGATCGGCTCATTCTCGGGATTGATGAGCACCGCGGCGTTCTCGTCAAAGGAAATATACGAGCCGTCACGCCGACGTCTGCGGGCCCTGGTCCGTACGATCACGACCTTGACCACGGCGCCCTTCTTGATATCGGAATCCGGCGCGGCCTCTTTCACGGCGCAGACCACGATGTCGCCGATTCCGGCGTACCGCGGCGCCGCCGAGCCACCGAGTTGGCGGATGGCCTGGAGCTTGCGTGCGCCGGAGTTGTCGGCGACGTTGATCATGGTTCCCATCTGAATCATTGCGGTCGTCCTCCCGGCCTACTGGGCGCGCTCGATCACCTTGCGCACGCGCCACTTCTTGCGGCGCGACAGGGGCCGGCACTCCTCGATGAGGACCCGATCACCCTTGTTGCAGGTGTTCTCTTCGTCGTGGGCCATGAACTTCGTGCTGGTCCGTACGAACCGGTGATAGAGCGGGTGCATGACGAAGTTCTCCACCTTCACCACCACCGACTTGTCGGCGGCAGCGGATAGAACCAGGCCCACCTTGGTGGTTTTGCGAGATGTCTCGGCGGCTTCGATCATCATGCACTCTCCTGAGCCCGGCGCTGGTTGATCACCGTGAGCACCCGGGCGATGTCCTTGCGAACTTCGCGGATCTTGACGGGGTTCTCGATCTGGCCCGTCGATTTCTGGAAACGGAGTTTGAAGAGCTGCTCCTCGAGATCCGACAGGGTCTTGGTCAGCTCCTCATTCGAGCGCTCGCGAATTGTCGGGGCCTTCATCGCCGCTCTCCTCTGCTCACAAACCGCGTCCTCAGCGGGAGCTTGTGCGCCGCCAGACGCATGGCCTCACGGGCGATGGGCTCGGGCACACCCTCCATCTCATAGAGGATGCGCGCCGGTTTGATCACCGCCACCCACTCCTCGGGGTTGCCCTTACCCTTACCCATCCGGGTTTCGAGGGGCTTCTTGGTAACCGGCTTGTCCGGAAAAATGCGGATCCAGATTTTGCCGCCGCGCTTGACGTGACGGGTCATGGCGATACGGGCGGCCTCGATCTGGCGCGCCGTGAGCCAACCGCGCTCGACCGCCTGCAACCCGAAGTCACCAAAGGCAACCGTCGAGCCGCGAAGCGCGATCCCGCGGTTTTTCCCGCGCTGCTGTTTCCTGTACTTGACTTTTTTCGGCATCAACATGATGACGACTCCTCACAGACGCTTGAGATGCGGACGAGCGCGGTGGCGCTCGCCGCGGTAGACCCACACCTTGACGCCGATGACGCCGTAAGTGGTGAAGGCGCTCTCGAATCCATAGTCGATATCGGCCTTGAGGGTGTGCAGCGGCAGGCGCCCCTGCAGGTACCGCTCGGAACGAGCGATTTCAGCACCGTTCAACCGGCCGGCGCAGCGAATCTTGATCCCCTGGGCGCCGAAACGCAGCGCATTCTCGATGGCCCGCTTCATGGCACGCCTGAAGGCGATGCGGCGCTCGAGCTGGCGCGCCACGTTGGCGGCGATGAGATGGGCGTCGATCTCGGGCCGCTGGATCTCCTGGATGTTGATGTGGATGTCCTGGCCGTAGCGCCGCATGAGGTCGTCGCGCAGCTTGTCCACTTCGGCGCCCTTGCGGCCGATGATGATTCCGGGACGGCCGGAGAGGATATTGACCCGCAGCTTCGATGCCGTGCGCTCGATGTCGATGGCGCTGACGGCAGCGTTCTTCAACCGGGCCATCAGCTCCGAACGCAGCTGGAGGTCCTCGTGCAGCAGGTTTGCGTAACTGGATCCGTCGGCATACCAGCGCGAACGCCAGGTGTTGTTGTAGCCGAGGCGGAACCCGTACGGGTGCGTTTTCTGTCCCACTGGTGCCTCCTAGTTCTCGCGCACTGCCAACTGGACAGTGATATGGCAGGTCCGCTTGAGGATGCGATGTGAGCGCACCCACTTCGAGGCCGGCCTGGCTCGTTTCAGACTCGGGCCGCCATCGACGGTAATGGTCTTGACATAGACCCGATCGACATCAACCCCGGGCTGAGCTTGCTCGAGATTGGCCAGAGCCGACTTCACGAGCTTCGCGACGTCGGCCGCGGCGTACTTGCGACAGAGCTGGAGCGACGTCAGCGCCGGCTCCACCGCCTGGCCGCGAACAAGATCGACGACCAGCCGCGCCTTGCGCGGCGACGAGCGATAGTATCGCAATGTTGCTTTTGCGTCCATGGCCATCCTCTACCTTGCGCCCCGGTCCGACCGGCCGCCGCCGGCATGACTGCGGAAGGTCCGGGTCGGAGCGAACTCGCCGAGCTTGTGCCCGACCATGTTCTCGGTGATGTAGACCGGCACGAACTTGTGGCCGTTGTGAACGGCAATGGTCGTGCCGACCATGAGCGGGGTGATGGTCGAGCGCCGCGACCAGGTCTTGATCACACGGCGGTCGCCGCTCGACGAAACTGCCTCCACCTTCTTCATGAGGTGGTCATCGACGAATGGTCCCTTTCGGATCGAACGAGCCATCTTATCCCCCTACTTCTTTCCGCCGCGACACGATGAGGCGGTCGGACGCCTTGCGCCGACGGGTCTTCGCGCCCTTGGTCGGCCAACCCCACGGCGACACCGGGTGGCGGCCCTTGTTCCGGCCCTCACCACCGCCGTGCGGGTGGTCCACCGGGTTCATGGCGGTTCCGCGTGTCTGCGGTCGGATGCCGAGCCAGCGCGAACGGCCGGCCTTGCCGATCTTGATGTTCGAGTGGTCGGTATTTCCGACCTGACCGATGGTCGCGATGCAGACCGAGAGCACCATCCGCATCTCGCCCGACGGCATCCGGAGGGTGGTGTACTTGCCCTCCTTCGCCATGATCTGCGCCGAAGTGCCGGCCGAACGGACCATCTGGCCGCCCTTGCCGGGCTTGAGCTCGACGTTGTGGACCAGAGTGCCGAGAGGGATGTTGCCGATGGGCATGGCGTTGCCGGTGCGCACGTCGGTCTTGGCAGCGGCGATCACCTGGTCACCGACCTTGATGCCGGTCGGCGCGAGGATGTATCTCTTCTCGCCGTCGGCATAGTGGAGCAGCGCGATGAAGGACGAGCGATTGGGGTCGTACTCGATGGTCGCAACCCGAGCCGGTATGTCGAACTTGTCGCGTTTGAAGTCGATGGCGCGGTAGCGCCGCTTGTGCCCCTGGCCCCGGTGACGCACCGTGATATGGCCATCGGAGTTGCGTCCCGACGAACGCTTCCCGCCCGTGGTGAGCTTTTTCTCGGGCGTCGATCTCGTGACCTCCTCGAAATCGAGGTTGGTCGCGAATCGTCGACCCGGGGACGTCGGATTGTGGGTTTTGATCGCCATGACGAACTCCTCACACGCCCTCGAAGAACTCGAGGTTCTTCGAGCCCGGCGCGAGTTTGACGTATGCCTTGCGCGTCGCCGGCCGGTGATTGGCGACCCGGCCGTAACGCATGATTGGTTTGCCCTTGCGGTTGACCATGCGCACCGACGCGACCTGAACGTCGAAAAGTTCCTCGACCGCATGGCGGACCTGGATCTTGTTCGCACGACGATCGACCTCGAAGCAGACGGTGTTCTCCTGCTCCTGCATCATGGTCGTCTTCTCGGTGAGCAGTGGGCGACGAATGATCTCGCGCGCTTTCATGACAGCACCTCCGCGAGAGAGCGGACGGCAGGCTCGGTCGCCAGAATCCAGCGGTGGTTGAGCACTTCGTACACGTTGAGCGCTGTTGCATCGATCATGGTGAGCTCGGGCCGGTTGCGGCTCGCGAGATGGAGGTTGAGGTTTTCGAGACCATCCACAAGGAGCACCTTCTGACCGCTGATGCCGAGGGCATCGAGATGCTTCATGAACTCTTTGGTCTTGGGATCCGGGAGTTGCATGGACTCGAGCACCACCAGCCGGCCTTCGGCCAGTCGCTGCGAGAGCACGCCCCGCAGCGCGACGCGGCGGGCTTTCTTGTTGACCTTCTGCGCGTACGAACGCGGTTGCGGTCCGTGCACGGTTCCGCCGGAACGCCACAGCGGCGACTGACGGGTGCCGGCCCGGGCGCGACCCGTGTGCTTCTGCTTCCACGGCTTGGCTCGGGTCCCCGTAACCTCGCTCCTGTTCTTGGCGTGATGCGTTCCGCGGCGGCGGCTCGCGAGGTAGGCCCGCACCACTTCCCACACCAGGTGATCGTTGACCTCGCGGGCGAACACGTCGTCCGGGAGCTCGACCGAGCCGACGATCTCGTTTCCCCAGTTTTTGACGTCGATCTTCATGACACCACTCCCGTTCTACAGCTTGACGATGCGGATATAGCTGTTGCGGGCGCCGGGAACGCCACCCTTGAGAAACAGCAGATTCCGATCGGTATCGACTTTGACCACCGTCACGTTCTTCACGGTCACTCGCTTGTTGCCCATCTGCCCGGGCATGCCCTGACCGGGAAAGACGCGCGACGGCCACGCCGACCGACCGATGGAACCAGGCGCGCGGTGGAACATGGAGCCGTGGGTCGCTTTGCCGCCACCGAAATTGTGGCGCTTGATCACGCCCTGAAATCCGCGTCCCTTGGAGCAACCGATGACGTGGACCTTTTCGTCGGCGCCGAAGATGTCGGCGAGGACCGAGTCACCGGGCTTGGACTGGTCATCGACATCCACGGGAACCTCGGCCGTGAGCCGGGTCGGGGGGACGCCGGAGGCCGCGAAATGGCCCTGGATCGGCTTCGGCGCATTGCGCCGCGGGCTGGACTCGACCAGACCGAGCTGCACCGCCTCATACCCATCCCGGCCGGCGGATTTGCGTTGCACGACGATGCACGGACCCGCTTCGACCACGGTGACGGGAACTGCGTTCCCGTTGTCGTCGAAGATCTGGGTCATGCCCACTTTTTTGCCAAGTATGCCGCGTACCATATCAACCTCACCGTGCTCCATAGGCTTTGATCTGGACATCGACACCGGCCGGCAGCTCGAGCTTCATCAAAGCGTCGATGGTCTGCTGGGTCGGTTCGAGGATGTCCAGAAGCCGTTTGTGCGTGCGGATCTCGAACTGCTCGCGGGACTTCTTGTCCACGTGCGGAGAACGCAGCACGGTAAATCGCTGGATGTGCGTCGGCAGCGGGATCGGGCCAAAAATCTTGGCGCCCGTCCGCTGCGCGGTGTCAACGATCTCGGTCGCTGACTGGTCCAGCAGGCGATAGTCGAAGGCCTTCAGCCGAATGCGGATCTTTTCGCTGGCCATGTATCTACTCCAAGATCTCGGTGATGGATCCGGCACCCACGGTCCGGCCGCCTTCTCGAATTGCGAACCTCAGGCCGCGCTCCATCGCGATGGGCGTCAGAAGCTCCACCTCGATATTCGTGTTGTCGCCCGGAATCACCATCTCGACACCCTCATCCAAATTCACCGACCCCGTCACGTCCGTCGTCCGGAAGAAAAACTGCGGCCGGTAGCCACGGAAGAACGGCGTGTGCCGCCCCCCTTCCTCCTTCGTCAGGACGTAGACCTCGGCGCGGTACTTCATGTGCGGGTTGATTGAGCCCGGCTTCGCAACCACCTGGCCGCGCTCGACATCCTTGCGCTCCGTTCCGCGCAGCAATAGACCCACGTTGTCGCCGGCCTCGCCGCTGTCCAGCAGCTTGCGGAACATCTCGACACCCGTCACGACCTTCTTCATCGTTGGACGGATGCCGACGATCTCCATCTCCTCGCCGACCTTGACCTTGCCGCGCTCGATCCGGCCCGTCACCACCGTGCCGCGGCCCGAAATCGTGAACACGTCCTCGACCGGCATCAGAAACGGCTTGTCGATATCGCGCTCCGGCAGCGGAACGTAATTATCCATCGCCGACAAAAGCTCCCAGATCGATTTGCACTCTTCCGAATCCGGATCTTCGCTCTCGCCGGCTTTCAAAGCCGACCCGCGAATCACCGGAATGTCGTCGCCGGGGAAGTCGTACTCGCTCAGAAGCTCTCGCACTTCCAGCTCCACGAGGTCCAACAACTCCTCGTCGTCCACCATGTCCACCTTGTTCATATAGACGATGATGAACGGCACCCCAACCTGACGGGCGAGCAGAATGTGCTCTCTCGTCTGCGGCATCGGTCCGTCCGCCGCCGACACCACCAGCACCGCACCATCCATCTGCGCCGCACCCGTGATCATGTTCTTCACGTAGTCGGCGTGTCCCGGACAGTCAACGTGCGCGTAGTGACGGTTTTCCGACTGATACTCCACGTGTGCCGTGTTGATCGTGATCCCTCGCGCCTTCTCTTCCGGCGCCTTGTCGATGGAATCAAACGGCGTGTAGTCAGCCAGACCCTTTGCGTGCAGGGTCTTCGTGATCGCCGCCGTCAACGTCGTCTTGCCGTGGTCCACGTGACCGATGGTCCCGATGTTGATGTGCGGCTTTGTCCGCTCGAACTTCTGCTTGGCCATGAGCGTCTCCTCAATTACGCGGTGGTCAGACCCTTGGCGCGGGCCACGATCTCGATTGCGAGGTTTCGAGGAACCTCGTCATAGTGGTCAAATTGCATGGTGTAGGTCGCCCGCCCCTGGGTGACGGAACGCAGGTCCGTAGCATAACCGAACATCTCGGCCAACGGCACGTGGACCGATACAACTTGATATCCGGCGCGGGGCTCCATCCCGATCACCCGCCCTCGGCGACGATTGAGATCGCCGATCACATCACCGGTGTACTCGTCCGGGGTGACCGCCTCGACCTCCATCACCGGTTCGAGGAGGACGGGATCCGCCTTGGCGGCGGCGGCGGTGAAAGCCATGGAACCGGCGACCTTGAAAGCGATTTCCGATGAATCGACGTCGTGGAAGGAACCGTCGAAGAGAACGACACCGACACCCTGGAGCGGATAGCCGGCTAGCACGCCGCGCTCCATGGATTCCCGCGCCCCGATCTCCACCGGGCCGATGAACTCCTGCGGGATCACGCCGCCGCGAATCTCGTCGCGGAACTCGAAGTGGGTGCCGTCGGTCAAGGGATAGACCCGTAACTTGGCGTGGCCGTAGATCCCGTGGCCACCCGTCTGACGGATAAAGCGGCCTTCGCCCTCCGCCTCCTCGGTGATCGTCTCGCGGTAGGCCACCTGGGGCCGACCGACGTTGGCCGCGATCTTGTACTCGCGCAGGAGACGATCGACGATGATCTCGAGGTGGAGCTCGCCCATCCCCGAGATGATGGTCTGGCCGGTCTCTTCATCGGTGGAGACCCGGAAGGTCGGATCCTCCTGGGTGAGCTTGGCCAAGGCGCCGCCGAGGTTCTTCTGATCGGTGGTGGTCTTGGGCTCGATGACAACCGAAATCACCGGCTCGGGGAAGTGCATGGTCTCGAGAACGATGAGGTTGTGGGGGTCGCAGATGGTGTCGCCGGTGCCGGCCTTGCGCAGCCCCACCACCGCACAGATGTCGCCGGCACAGACTTCGGAGATCTCCTCGCGTTTGTCGGCGTGCATCTTGAGCAATCGCCCAATGCGCTCTTTCTTGCCGCTGGCGGCGTTGACGACCATCTTGCCGGTGCTCAGGCTGCCGGAGTAGACCCGGATGAAGGCGAGTTGACCGACAAAGGGGTCGGTCATGATCTTGAAGACCAACGCGGCGAACGGCTCGTCATCCGATGCCGACCGGGTGTCGATCCCGTTCCTGCCGGGTGAGAAGCCCTCGATCGGTCGGACATCGGCCGGCGACGGAAGGTAGTCGACCACGGCGTCGAGCAGCGGCTGAACACCCTTGTTCTTGAACGCCGCGCCGCAGAGCACCGGAACCAGCAGACCCGATCAGCGTGCCGACCCGCAGCCCGGTGCGAATCTGCTCGTCCGACATTTGCCCCTCGGAGAGGTAGGTCTCGAGCAACTCCTCGGAGGTTTCAGCCACCGCCTCGAGCAGGCGCTCGCGGTACTCCTCGACCTCGGCGCGATAGTCCTCCGGAATCTCTTCCTCGCGGAACTCCGCACCCAGGCTCTCGTCGAGATAGAGAAACGCCTTGCGCCGTACCAGATCGATGATGCCGACGAATTTCTCTTCGCGCCCGAGGGGGATCTGGACCGGAACCGGGTTGGCTTTCAGCTTGTCGCGAATCTGATCGACAACGCCGGCAAAACGGGCGCCGACGCGATCCATCTTGTTGACGAAGGCGACCCGGGGAACGTGGTAGCGGTCGGCCTGGCGCCACACCGTCTCGGACTGGGGCTCGACCCCGCCGACGGCGCAGAAAATCGCCACGGCGCCGTCGAGCACCCGCAGCGATCGCTCGACCTCGGCGGTGAAGTCGACGTGGCCCGGCGTGTCGATGATGTTGATCCGGTGGTCGCGCCAGAAACAGGTTGTCGCAGCAGACGTGATGGTGATGCCCCGCTCTTGCTCCTGCGGCATCCAGTCCATGGTCGCGGTGCCGTCGTGGACCTCACCCAGCTTGTAGTTGATGCCGGTGTAATAGAGCACCCGCTCGGTAGTCGTCGTCTTACCGGCATCAATGTGGGCCATGATGCCGATATTCCGAACCTGAGCAAGTGGGATGAGGCGGGACATGTTTTCAAAGAACTCCAGTTGCGAACGCCAAGGGTCAGTCTGCTACTCCGTTAAAAGCGGTAATGTGCGAAGGCCTTGTTGGCCTCCGCCATGCGGTGTACGTCGTCGCGCTTCTTGACCGTGCCTCCGCGATTGGAGGCCGCATCGATGAACTCGCCGGCGAAGCGCAGCATCATGGTCTTCTCGTGCCGCGACCGGGAGTAGTTGATGAGCCAGCGGATGGCCAGCGACTGCTGACGATCCGAACGGACTTCCATGGGCACCTGGTAGGTGGAGCCACCCACCCGGCGTGATTTCACCTCGACCAGCGGGCGCGCGTTCTCAACCGCCTTTTTGAAGACCTTGAGCGGATCGTCGCCGGTCCGCTCTTCGATCACGGTCGAGCGCGCCGTAGAAGATACGCTCAGCGACGGTCTTCTTGCCGTCTTTGGTCACGTTGTTGATGAACTTGGTGACCAACCGCGAGTTGTACACGGGGTCGGGCAGGATCTTCCGCTTGTCGACAGTTGCACGGCGAGGCATGTTCTCTTCTCCGCCTAGTTCTTCGGCCGCTTGGCGCCGTATTTGGAACGCTCTTGGCGACGACCTTCGACACCCTGACAGTCCATGGTGCCGCGGATGATGTGATAGCGAACGCCCGGCAAATCCTTGACGCGGCCGCCGCGGATCATGACCTGCGAGTGTTCCTGCAGGTTGTGGCCTTCGCCGGGAATGTAGGCGGTGACCTCGATACCGTTGGTCAGCCGGACGCGGGCAACCTTCCTGAGGGCCGAGTTCGGCTTCTTCGGCGTGGTGGTGAAGACACGCGTGCAGACACCCCGGCGCTGCGGACAGGCCTGGAGTGCCGGGCTCTTGGTCTTTTCGATCGCCACCTTGCGGCCCTGACGGACCAACTGCGAGATCGTGGGCATGGTCGCTCCCTGGTTCGGGTTACTTCGGCCGAGTGGTCGTGCTTCTCGGCGCATGGTTGGTTGAAACGCGGCTCCAGCCTGCGGGGCCAGAGCCGCGGAAGAATACTCGAGAAAGCCCCCCCTGTCAACTGTCAGCCAGAGGTCGGTCTCCCTTTGCCTCGATGAGCGCCACGGCCGCCTCGGTCATCTCCTGATAGAGGTTGTTCGCCTCGATCTCGACTTCGATCTCGTCTTCGGGAACCGGATCGATGACGGTGCGGCAATAGCGCGGCGCGCCGGTGCCCGCGGGGATGAGCCGGCCGACGATCACGTTTTCCTTGAGGCCGTGAAGGTTGTCGACCTTGCCCGAGACCGCGGCCTCGGTGAGCACCCGCGTGGTTTCCTGGAACGAGGCCGCCGAGATGAAGCTCTCGGTCGCGAGCGATGCCTTGGTGATACCGAGGAGCAGCGACTTGGCGGTCGCGGGCTCGCCGCCGGCGGCGATGACCCGGTCGTTTTCGCGCTGGAAGAGATACCGGGGGACCTGCTGATCGAGCAGGAAGTCGGTGTCGCCCGGGTCGACCACCTTCACGAAACGCATCATCTGACGGACCATGACCTCGATGTGCTTGTCGTTGATGGTCACGCCCTGGGAGCGGTAGACCTCCTGGATCTTGTCGACAAGGTGGCGCTGCATTTCCTTTTCACCGAGAATCGACAGGATGTCGTGCGGATTGACCGCCCCCTCGGTGAGGGGATCGCCGGCCTGGATGAACTCGCCCTCCTGGACGGAAACGTGGGCGTAACGCGGGATGGAGTACTCGCGCTCCTCCTGACCCTCTCCTTCGACCATGATCCGCCGCTGACCGCGCACCGGCTCGGTGATCTTGATCGTTCCGTCGATCTCCGAGACCACCGCCGGGTCCTTTGGCTTGCGTGCCTCGAAGAGTTCGACGACGCGCGGCAGACCGCCGGTGATGTCCTTGGTCTTGGACATTTCTCGTGGAATCTTGGCGAGGACATCGCCGGCAGCGAGCTTGTCGCCTTCGTCCACCGCCAGATGGGAACCGATGGGCAGCTGATAGCGACGGGTCTCGTCCTTCTTGCTGCCGACGACCTCGATGGTCGGGATTCTCTTTCCGGAACCGAGCGGCTCGATGACGATCTTGTGCGCGTGACCGGTGAGCTTGTCGATCTCTTCGCGAACGTTCTCACCTTCGATGAGATCGTGGAAATTGACCTTGCCCTTGATGGCCGTGAGAATCGACGAGGTGAAGGCGTCCCATTCGACGAGCGGGGTGCCAGGCTCGACATCGGTGCCATCGGTGACCAACAGATGCGACCCGTACGCGACCGAGTAGCGCTCTTTCTCGCGCTGCCGCTCGTCGAGGATCACCAGCTTGCCGGTCCGCGAAATGGCGATGGTGTCGCCGTCCTTGTTGGCGACCGCCGCCACGTTGAGGAACTTGACCTTGCCGAGATGGTTGGCCACGTGGCGGGATGACTCCCCACCACGGGTCGCGGTTCCACCGTAGTGGAAAGTCCGCATGGTGAGCTGGGTGCCCGGCTCACCGATGGACTGGGCCGCGATGATGCCCACCGCTTCGCCGATCTCCACCGACCGTCCGGTGGCGAGCATCCGCCCGTAGCAGAGTTGGCAGACGCCGCGATCGGTCTCGCAGGACAGCACGCTACGAATCTTGACCCGCTCGATTCCGGCTTCCTGGATCTGGCTCGCCAGCGCCTCGGTAACTTCGGTATTGATGGGGCAGATCAGCGTCCCCTCGAGGGGGTCGTAGATATCCTCGGCAACCACTCGACCGACCACGCGATCGCGCAGCTGTTCGAGAATCTCGCCGCCCTCGGTGATGGCCGTGACCTCGATCCCGTTTTCGGTGCCGCAGTCGTGCTCGACGACGATCACGTCCTGCGCCACATCGACCAGACGGCGGGTGAGATAACCCGAATCGGCGGTCTTGAGCGCGGTGTCGGCCAGACCCTTGCGCGCGCCGTGGGTCGAGATGAAGTACTGGAGGACGGAAAGGCCCTCGCGGAAGTTCGCGGTGATGGGCGTCTCCATGATCTCGCCCGACGGCTTGGCCATGAGGCCGCGCATGCCGGCGAGCTGACGAACCTGTTCCTTCGAACCGCGAGCGCCCGAGTCCGCCATCATGAAGATCGGGTTGTACTCACCCGATTCGAGGTCGATCTCGGACATCTGGGTGAACATCTCCTTGGCCACGTCTTCGGTGACCTGATGCCAGATGTCGATGATCTTGTTGTGCCGCTCACCGGCGGTGATGAGACCGGTAGTCCGCTGCTTCTCGACCTTGTCGACCGATTTTGTAGGCCTGGACGAGATGCTTCTCCTTGGCCTCGGGGATCACCATGTCGCTCGATGCCAACGACAGACCCGAAAGGGTGGCGAACTCGAAACCGGTCTCCTTGAGATTGTCGAGCAGTCCGATCGTCGGCTGGTGACCGAGCCGCATGAACGAGAAGGCGACGAGGTCCTGCAGCCCCTTCTTCTTGAGCTGGCCGTTGATGAAGGGCATCTCGGCCGGCAGATGCATGTTGAAGATCACCCGGCCGACCGTGGTCTCCAGGAGCATGTTGTCGACCTCGATCTGGTCGGCGTGCATGAGCTCCTGCGACCCGCCCTGTGCAACCAGGTCGATGAGCTGACCGCTGTAGCGCAACTGAATCGGCGCCTGGGTGGCGATCACCCCGGCGTGGTGGGCGAGAAAGACCTCTTCCGCCGAGGCGAAGATCTTGCCGGCGCCCTTGGCCATGTAGTTCTCGGTGGTCAGGTAGTAGATCCCGATGACCATGTCCTGCGACGGCACCGCAAGCGGCCGACCGCTCGCCGGCGACAGGATGTTGCGCGAGGACATCATGAGGACGTGGGCCTCGAGCTGGGCCTTCTGCGACAGCGGCACGTGGACCGCCATCTGGTCGCCGTCGAAGTCGGCGTTGTAGGCGGCGCAGACCAGCGGGTGGATCTTGATCGCCTTGCCCTCGACCAGCACCGGCTCGAAGGCCTGGATGCCGAGACGGTGGAGGGTCGGCGCCCGGTTGAGCATGACCGGATGTTCGCGGATCACCTTCTCGAGGGCATCCCAGACCTCGGGGGTCTGGAGCTCGACGAGCTCCTTGGCCATCTTGATGGTGGTGGCCAGCTCGCGCCGCTCGAGTTCCTGATACACGAAGGGTTTGAACAGCTCGAGCGCCATCTTCTTGGGCAACCCGCACTGATTGAGTTTGAGCTCTGGGCCGACCACGATGACCGAGCGGCCCGAATAGTCGACCCGTTTGCCGAGCAGGTTCTGGCGGAAACGCCCCTGCTTACCCTTGAGATTGTCCGACAACGACTTGAGCGGCCGGTTGTTGGAACCCTTGATGACGCGTCCCCGGCGACCGTTGTCGAAGAGGGCGTCGACCGCCTCCTGGAGCATCCGCTTCTCGTTGCGGACGATGACTTCGGGCGCGCGCAGATCGAGCAGTTTCTTGAGCCGGTTGTTGCGGTTGATGACCCGGCGGTAGAGATCGTTGAGATCGGAGGTGGCGAAACGTCCGCCGTCGAGCGGCACCAGGGGCCGGAGCTCAGGTGGGAGCACCGGAATGACCTCGAGGATCATCCACTCGGGACGGTTGCCGGAACGACGCAGGGCCTCGACGAGCTTGAGCCGCTTGGCCGCCTTTTGCCGCCGCATGATGGCGGTCTCGGTGCGCATGATCATCCGCAGCTCGGCCGCCATGTCGTCGAGATCGAGGACCTCGAGAAGTGAGCGGATGGACTCGGCGCCCATCCTGGCGACAAACGCCTCGCCGAACTCCTCCTTGGCCTGTCGGTAGTCTTCCTCGGTGAGGATCTGCTTTTCCTCGAGGGTGGTGTCACCGGGATCGAGAACGACATAGGCTTCGAAGTAGAGCACCCGCTCGAGTTCGCGCATCGTCAGATCGAGGAGCAGACCGATGCGCGACGGCAGGCCCTTGAAGAACCAGACGTGTGAAACCGGTGCCGCGAGCTCGATGTGGCCCATGCGCTCGCGCCGGACCTTCGACTTGGTGACCTCGACGCCGCACTTGTCGCAGACCACGCCGCGGTACTTCATGCGCTTGTACTTGCCGCACAGGCACTCCCAGTCGGTCACCGGGCCAAAGATCTTGGCGCAGAAGAGACCGTCTCGTTCGGGTTTGAAGGTCCGGTAGTTGATGGTCTCGGGCTTGATGACTTCGCCGTGCGACCACGAGCGGATCTTCTCGGGGCTCGCGAGCCCCAGTCGGATGGCATTGAAGTCATTGAGGGGTTTCGGCTTCTCGAAGAAGCTGCGGACCTCGGTCAGGTTCGAACGCTCCATGTGCACCCCTCCCTTTACTCGTCGTCCTGCTGCAGCAGCTCGACATCGAGTGCGAGCGCCTGCAGCTCTCGGACCAACACGTTGAACGACTCGGGCAGACCCGGTTCCTCCGGGACCTGACCCTTGACGATGGCCTCATAGACCTTGGCCCGACCCTCGACATCGTCCGATTTGACGGTCAGCAGCTCCTGCAGAGTGTGGGCTGCGCCGAAGGCCTCGAGGGCCCACACTTCCATCTCGCCGAGACGCTGGCCGCCGAACTGGGCCTTGCCGCCCAACGGCTGCTGGGTGATGAGCGAGTAGGGGCCGATGGACCGTGCGTGAATCTTGTCGTCCACCAAGTGGCTCAGCTTGAGCATGTAGATATAGCCGACGGTGATGCGCTGCTCGAATTCCTGTCCCAAGCGGCCGTCGTAGAGAAGGCTCTTGCCGTCTTCGGGGAGACCACTTCTCTCGAGCATCTCTCTGATCTCGTCCTCCGTCGCCCCCTCGAAAACCGGCGTAGCGAACTTCATGTCGAGCTCGAAGCCGGCCCAACCCAGGTGGGTTTCGAGGATCTGGCCGACGTTCATCCGCGACGGCACGCCGAGCGGGTTGAGGATGATTTCAACGGGTGTTCCATCGGGCAGGAAGGGCAGGTCCTCCTCGGGGAGCACCTGGGAGATCACGCCCTTGTTGCCGTGGCGACCGGCCATCTTGTCACCGACCTGGAGCTTGCGCTTCATACCGATGAAGACCTTGACCTGCTTGATGACGCCGGGCTGGAGATCGTGCCCCTCGCGCAGGCGCTCGATGCGCTGCTGGTTGATCTTGTCGAGAACCTCGATCTGCGAGTCCGCCTGGCGGACGATGAGGCGGACCTTGTCGAGCAGCGCTGCGTTCTTGAGCGGGAGACCGATCAGGTCCTTGCGCTTGAGTCGACGCAGGGCCTCGGCGGTGATCTTGCCGTTCTTCTTGACCAGGACGTCACCACCCTTGGCCGTGACGTCTTCCTTGACCGCCACCCCCATGAGGAGCTTCTGAATCTTGGAATCCCGCACCTCGAGGATGATCCGCTTCTCGTCCTCGGAGTTGGTGCGGATCCGATCGATCTCATCGTTTTCGATGGCGAGCTGACGCGAGTCCTTCTCGACGCCTTTGCGGGCGAAGATCTGAACCCCGACCACCACACCCTCGATACCGGGCGGGCAACGCAGCGACGCATCGCGAACATCTCCCGCCTTCTCGCCGAAGATGGCGCGCAGGAGCTTTTCCTCGGGGGTCAGCTGGGTCTCGCCCTTGGGCGTGACCTTGCCGACGAGGATCGAACCCTGGTGCACCTGGGCGCCGATGTGGATGATCCCGGCTTCGTCGAGATGCCCGAGCGCCGACTCCGAGACGTTGGGGATGTCACGGGTGATCTCCTCGGGTCCGAGCTTGGTGTCCCGGGCCGAGGTTTCGAACTCCTCGATGTGGATCGAGGTGTACTTGTCTTCCTTGACCAGCTTCTCCGAGACGACGATGGCGTCCTCGAAGTTGTAGCCCCGCCACGGCATGAACGCGACCAGCACGTTGTGGCCGAGGGCGAGTTCGCCGGACTGGGTATTGGGCCCGTCGGCGAGGACCTGACCCTTGACCACGGTCTGGCCTTCCGCCACCAGGGGCTTCTGGTTGATGGAGGTGTTCTGGTTCGACCGCCGGAACTTGGTGAGCTGGTAGATGTCGGCGCCGAACTCCCCCTCGCCGGCGTTGCCGCCCTCGACCCGAACGATGATGCGCTCGCTGTCGACCTTGTCGACCACGCCGTTGCGGTGGCAGACCACCACGGCGCCCGAGTCCTGGGCCACCACCGCTTCCATCCCGGTGCCGACGATCGGCGCTTCCGGGCGGACCAGAGGCACCGCCTGACGCTGCATGTTCGAGCCCATGAGGGCGCGGTTGGCGTCATCGTGTTCGAGGAAGGGGATCAGCGACGCCGCCACCGACACCACCTGGCGCGGCGACACATCGATGAAGTCGACCTGGTCACGGTCGATAACGAGGAACTCGCCACCGGAGCGGGCGATCACCTTGTCGTCGACGAGGTGTCCCTTGTCGTTGACCCTGGCGTTGGCCTGGGCGATGTTGAGGTTCTCCTCCTCCCAGGCCGGGAGATAGAATGCATGCGGCCGCGACCAAGCCTCGACCTTGCCGGCCTTCTTGAGCTTGGCGTTGGTCTTGAGGAAGTCCTCCTTGACCACGACCTGGCCCAGGGTGTAGCCCGCATCGCCAACCTGGGTGATCTGAACGTGTTCCTGGACACGGCCCTTTTCAACTCGCTTGTACGGCGATTCGATATAGCCCATGGAGTTGAGCCGCGCGTAGCACGACAGCGACGAAATCAGACCGATGTTCGGGCCTTCCGGGGTTTCGATCGGGCAGATCCGCCCGTAGTGGGTGGAGTGGACGTCGCGGACCTCGAAGCCGGCGCGCTCACGCGACAGACCGCCCGGTCCGAGAGCCGAGAGCCGCCGTTTGTGGGTGACTTCGGAGAGCGGGTTGGTCTGATCCATGAACTGGCTGAGCTGCGACGAGCCAAAGAACTCGTCCACTGAAGCCATCACCGGTTTCGAGTTGACCAGATCGCGGGGCATGGCCGAGTCGATATCGGGGTGGATGGACATCTTCTCTTTGATCGCCCGCTCCATGCGAACCAGACCGATCCGGAACTGATTCTCCATCAACTCGCCCACCGTCCGAACGCGCCGGTTAGCCAAGGAATCGATGTCGTCGACCCGGCCCAGATCACGGTGCAGACAAAGAAGGTAACGAACCAGGTGGAGAAAATCCTCGACATCGAGGATGCGTCGTTCGAGCTCCTTGTTGAGCCCGAGCTTGGCGTTGAACTTGAAGCGCCCGACCTGGGAGAGGTCGTACTTGCGCTCGTCGAAGAAGAGCCCGTTGAAAAGGGTCGTCGCCGACTCTTCGGTGGGTGGATCACCCGGACGCTGGCGGCGGTAGATCTCCATCCGCGCGTCCATCTGGGTCGTGCTCGAGTCCTTCTCGAGGGTCTGGTGGAGGATCTCGCCGGTGGGATCCCAATCAGGGAAGGCCAACGCGAGCGTGTCGAGGCCGGCTTCATCGGCCTGGGACAGCAGTTCCTCGGTGACCCGCGAGTTGGCGGCGGCGATGACCTCACCGGTTTCGGGATCGACGAGATCGTCGACCACGATGGCGCCGATCAGCTCTTCTCGGTCGATCTTGATCTTGGCCGGTTTCTGCGGCGTCGCCTTCTCGAGCTTGGCCCGCATTACGTCGTCGAGCTTGAGGCCGGCGAAGAGGATCGGTTCGGCAATCCTGCGGAAACGGAGCGCCTTCTGACGATCGTTCTCGACGTCGACCAGTCTCCGATCGAGGTTGAGGGTCGCTTTCTTGGTGGTGAGCTTGGTCTCGATGACCGTGTAGAACGCCCGAAGAATCTGGGCATTGGTCTCGAGCTCCGGGCTCAGCGCGCGCAGGAAGACCGATCCCGGCAGCCGCCGCTTTCGGTCGATCCGGACCCAGAGAATCTGCTTCGAGTCGTACTCGAACTCGATCCATGAGCCGCGGTACGGCACCACCTTCGCGAGATAGTGGTTCGGACCCTCGAGGGTGAAGAACACACCCGGCGACCGGTGGAGCTGGCTGACGATCACCCGCTCGGTCCCGTTGATGATGAAGGTCCCGGTGTCGGTCATGAGGGGCAGCTCTCCGAAGTAGAGCTCCTCCTCCTTGACATCCCGAACCTGCCGGCTCCCGTCCTCTTCGATATCGAAGGTGACGAGGCGGAAGGTCTGGCGCAAGGGCACCTGGTAGGTCATCCCACGCTCGCGGCACTCCTCGGCCGTAAACGGCTGACGGAGACCCACCGAGGTACCGCAGACGTTGCAGACCTCGATTCGGTTGGCGTTGGCTTTGCCGCAGGCCGGGCAGACCACTTCGGTTTCGTGGGGATCGCCCGCCTTGAACCGCTCACCGCAGTGTTCGCAGTTCAACCGAAGGTGTTCGAGACCTCCTAAGATGCCACACCGGCAGGACCAGTTCCCGATCTCATAGCGAACGAATTGGAGCTCGCAGGTCTCGCGAAAATCGGTAAATGGAAAAATCGTGCTCAACACCGATTGCAGACCGGCGGCACCACGTTCGTCGGGCAACAGATCCATCTGCAGAAAATCCTCGTACGAGGTTCGCTGCACCTGGATCATGTTCGGCAACGGGATCGTGGACGGATTCTTCGAGAAGTTCAGCCGCCCTTTGGGGCTTGTGGTCATGGGCGCTCCCTCCCGACCAATAGAGACACGGGGAGACATACGCTCCCCGAGTCGTCAGTTAAACGCATCTTTCTCAGCCAGAGGTCGTTCAAGGCGATGCGTTACTTGATCTCCACCTGGGCGCCAGCGGCCTCGAACTTCTTCTTGACTTCCTCGGCCTCTTCCTTGTTGACACCCTCTTTGATCGCGCACGGAGCGCTCTCAACGAGCTCCTTGGCCTCCTTGAGGCCGAGCGAGGTCACCTCTCGAACTGCCTTGATGACATTGATTTTCTTGTCACCGATGGAGTTCAGCATAACATTGAACTCGGTCTGTTCCTCGGCGGCTTCTTCGCCACCGGCGGCACCGGCGCCAGCGCCGGCCACCATCATCGGCGCCGCAGCGGCCGCCGACACACCAAATTCTTCTTCAAGAGCCTTGACGAGCTCGTTGAGCTCCATCACGGTCATGCCCTTGATTTCTTCCATCATTGTTTCGATCTGCGCCATTTTTCAGATCCTCCTTAGGGATTCTCGATATTCACGAATCTCTGGATTCTGCGATCTGGCCCACGGTTGCGGCCAGCTGCTGGATGGGACTGTTGAGAGCCACGGCCAACCGACGAATCGGCGACTGCAACACGTAAAGAAGTTTGGAAATGAGCTCATCCCTCGATGGAAGCTCGGCGATTTTCTCCGCCTGAGTCGCATCGAGAAGCTGGCCTTCGAGAAAGGCCTGCCGGATCGACAGCTCGGGATGTTTTTTGATGAAGGTCTTGAGCGCCTTGGCCAACGCCACGGCGTCACCATCGGTAAATGCAAGGGTCTTGGGACCCGTCATGTGCGGGGTGATGACCTCGAGGTCGGTTCCCTCCACCGCAAGCTTCACCACCGAGTTCTTGACCACCTTGTAGGTGCCCTCGGTCTTGCGAATTTCGGACCTCAGCACATTGACGTCGTTGACGTTGAGCCCCGTGTTTTCGAGGAGGAACAGCGTCGAGACCTCGCTCAGAGCGCCTCGAAGCTGGTCGGACTGTTCGCGTTTCTGCTCTCTTGTGAGCATATCGACCCCCTACTTCACGTCTACGCTGACGGGATCAACCTGCACCCCGGGGCCCATTGTGGAGCACAGAAAGATCGTGTGAACATACTTGCCTTTTGCCGTTGCCGGCTTGGCCTTTTGAACCGCGTCGACGAAACTGCGGGTGTTTTCCACGAGCTTGTCGAGCGTGAAGGAGATCTTGCCGACCGGGGCGTGGATGATGGCCGTCTTGTCGACCCTGAACTCCACCCGACCGGACTTGATATCTCCCACCGCTGCCGCGACATCCTGGGTGACCGTCCCCGATTTCGGGTTCGGCATGAGACCGCGCGGTCCGAGAACCCGGCCCACCTTGGAGAGGTGGCGCATCATATCCGGGGTCGCCACGACGGCGTCAAACTCGAGCCAGCCGCCCTGAATCTTGGTCACCGCATCTTCAGCGGTGAGGACAAAATCGGCGCCGGCCTCTTCGGCCTGCTTCTGGGCCTCACCCTCGCACACCGCGAGCACGGTCCGGGTCTTGCCGGTTCCGTGCGGCAACACGACCGTGCCCCGGACCATCTGGTCGGCGTGGCGGGGGTTGACGCCCAGGCGCATTGCCACCTCGACGGTTTCATCGAACTTGGCGAAGGCCGATCCCCGAACCAGATCGAGCGCCTCCTCGAGTGCATAGGGGCGGCGCTCCACCCTGGCAGCCGCCTCGCGATAATTCTTGCCTTTGCGAGCCATCGGCCACCTCCCTTCAATCCGCGACTTCGAGTCCCATCGAGCGCGCGGTGCCGAGAATGATCTGCACCGCTCCCTCGAGGGAAGCCGCATTGAGGTCTTCTAACTTGGTCTTGGCAATGTCTTCCACTTGAGACATGGAGACTTTGCCGACCTTGTCGCGATTCGGCACACTCGAACCCTTCTGAACGCCGGCCGCCTGCTTGAGCAGAAACGACGCGGGCGGCGTTTTCGTGATAAACGAGTAGGTCCGGTCCGCATAGACCGTGATAACGGTGGGAATGATGATTCCCGCCTGCTTCTGCGTTCTGGCGTTGAACGCCTTACAGAAGTCCATGATGTTGAGTCCATGCTGACCGAGTGCGGGTCCCACCGGAGGAGCCGGAGTGGCCTGGCCGCCGGGCAGCTGGAGTTTGATTGAACCTATTTCTTTCTTGGCCATCGAATTCCTCTCACGAGAGCTTCTGGACCTGGCGGAACTCTATTTCGACGGGTGTGTCGCGACCGAAAATCGTCACCATGACCTTGACAGTCGAACGATCGAAGTTGACCTCCTCGACGACTCCGTTGAAGGTTGCGAACGGACCATCCGCGATACGGATCCGTTCGCCCTTTTCGAAGACTTCGGTGGGGCGCGGCTTCTCCTGAGTCGCCACCGATTGGTGGAGGATCTGATTGACTTCCTCCTCGGTGAGCGGCGTCGGTTTCTTGCCGGCGCCGACGAATCCGGTCACCTTGGGCGTGTTGCGCACCAGGTGCCAGGCGTCGTCGGTCATTTCCATCTCCACCAACACGTAGCCGGGGAAGAACTTTCGGCGCACCTCGCGCTTCTTGCCGTTCTTCACCTCAACCACGGTCTCGGTCGGGACCTGGACTTCACCGAAGAACTCCTGCATGCCGAGCGCTTCGATGCGCTGCTCCAGAGTCTTCTTGACCCGATCCTCAAACCCCGAGTAGGTGTGGATGATGTACCACTGTTTGACCATGTCGATCCTCTCGGTCAGGAAAACACACCAAAGACGTCGAACAACTTCTGCGTCAGGAAGAGAAACACGAGATCACAGAAGTAGAGGTAGATTCCGAAGATGAATGACGCGATCACCACGACCGTCGTGGTGTTCATGACCTCCTGCTTCGACGGCCACGTGACCTTTTTGGTCTCCGCGGCAACCTCGGACAGAAAGTGTTTCAGACGTTTCCACCACTGCATACCGCCGACTCCAGTCCAGCGAAGATGGCAGGCCAGAAGGGACTCGAACCCCCAACAACCGGTTTTGGAGACCGGGACTCTACCAATTGAGCTACTGGCCTACGCGAAATACTCGAAAGGTACGCTTCCAGGTTTTGGATTCAATGAAGCGAGGTGATCGCATCCACTGGTGCCGCATCGAGGAGGTGTACCCCAACACGAGGGGTTCCCCGTGTTACTCCAAAATTTCGGTGATGGATCCAGCACCCACAGTCCGGCCGCCTTCACGAATTGCGAACCTCAAGCCGCGCTCCATCGCGATGGGCGTCAGAAGCTCCACCTCGATATTCGTGTTGTCGCCCGGAATCACCATCTCGACACCCTCATCCAAATTCACCGACCCCGTCACGTCCGTCGTCCGGAAGAAAAACTGCGGCCGGTAGCCACGGAAGAACGGCGTGTGCCGCCCTCCCTCTTCCTTCGTCAGGACGTAGACCTCGGCGCGGAACTTCATGTGCGGGTTGATTGAGCCCGGCTTCGCAACCACCTGGCCGCGCTCGACATCCTTGCGCTCCGTTCCGCGCAGCAGAAGACCCACGTTGTCGCCGGCCTCGCCGCTGTCCAGCAGCTTGCGGAACATCTCGACACCCGTCACGACCTTCTTCATCGTTGGACGGATGCCGACGATCTCCATCTCCTCGCCGACCTTGACCTTGCCGCGCTCGATCCGGCCCGTCACCACCGTGCCGCGGCCCGAAATCGTGAACACGTCCTCGACCGGCATCAGAAACGGCTTGTCGATATCCCGCTCCGGCAGCGGAACGTAATTATCCATCGCCGACAAAAGCTCCCAGATCGATTTGCACTCTTCCGAATCCGGATCTTCGCTCTCGCCGGCTTTCAACGCCGATCCGCGAATCACCGGAATGTCGTCGCCGGGGAAGTCGTACTCGCTCAGAAGCTCTCTCACTTCCAGCTCCACGAGGTCCAACAACTCCTCGTCGTCCACCATGTCCACCTTGTTCATATAGACGATGATGAACGGCACCCCAACCTGACGGGCGAGCAGAATGTGCTCTCTCGTCTGCGGCATCGGTCCGTCCGCCGCCGACACCACCAGCACCGCACCATCCATCTGCGCCGCACCCGTGATCATGTTCTTCACGTAGTCGGCGTGTCCCGGACAGTCAACGTGCGCGTAGTGACGGTTTTCCGACTGATACTCCACGTGTGCCGTGTTGATCGTGATCCCTCGCGCCTTCTCTTCCGGCGCCTTGTCGATGGAATCAAACGGCGTGTAGTCAGCCAGACCCTTTGCGTGCAGGGTCTTCGTGATCGCCGCCGTCAACGTCGTCTTGCCGTGGTCCACGTGACCGATGGTCCCGATGTTGATGTGCGGCTTTGTCCGCTCGAACTTCTGCTTGGCCATTCTTGCCTCCCTCTGTTGTCGGGCGTTTTCAGTTCGCGAGGTGACGAACTCACCCGTTTATCAGTCAATCAATGGAGCCCACGACCAGGGTTGAACTGGTGACCCCGTCCTTACCAAGGACGTGCTCTACCACTGAGCTACGTGGGCCGACGAATCGCTCAAATACTCTGGAGCGGGAGACGGGACTCGAACCCGCGACCAACGGCTTGGAAGGCCGAGACTCTACCACTGAGTTACTCCCGCATCGTCGGCGCCCGTCAATAGGATTAGTGATGGTGCAGGCGGATGGGTTCGAACCACCGTAGGCATACGCCAACAGATTTACAGTCTGCCGCCTTTAACCACTCGGCCACGCCTGCGCCTCGTTCTCTTTTCAGTATTGGAGCTGGCGATGGGATTCGAACCCGCAACCTGCTGATTACAAATCAGCTGCTCTGCCGTTGAGCTACGCCAGCGGCCGGTCGTCTCCCTGACTCCGTTCATTTTTGAAAGAACACACCTCTACCTCACGCAGAGGGAAGGGGACAATAACATAGGGACAACGGAGATGCAAGGGGCGTTCCGGGGTGTTTTTGCCCTTTCTACAAGGGTCTTCGCAATGATCCATCACGGGATGAAGTCGCCGTCAGCTCATACATCAAAACCCCCGCCGCCACCGAGAGATTCAAGCTCTCCACCCCATCGGCCATGGGGATCGCGACAAACTCGTCGATCGCGCTCTTCGTCTTGGCCCGTAGACCCTTGTGCTCCGATCCCATGCAGAGGACCCACCGGTGCGTCGGGTCGATCCCGCGGCTCGGTGTGCCGTCCATGGCGGCCCCGAGCGCCCAATAGCCGGCGTCGCGGAGGGTCCTCAAGGCATCGGCCGCGACATTGACCCGCACCATCGGCACCCGCTCGAGATGGCCCGCCGCCGATTTGGCCGCCGCGCCACCCAGGGGAGGCGCCGACGGGCCGGCGATGATGACGCCGTCGATTCCGAACGCCGCCGCCGAGCGCACCACGGCGCCGAGGTTGTGCGGGTCGTCGACTGAGTCGAGGAGCACGAGGCACGCCGGTTCACCATCCGGCCGAACGAGTCTGTCGAGGGTCTGGAGTTCCACCGGCGCCGAGCGCAACGCACAACCGTTGTGCGGCTGACCGAGCGCCACCTCGTCGAGCCGCCGCTTGGGAACCCGCCGCAGCGGCAGGCCACGTTTTCGAGCGCTGGTCTCGACCTTGAGAAGGCGTCCGTCACGACGGCCATCCTGGAGCCAGAGCAACTCCACCGGACGATCGGCCTCGAGGACAGCCAGGACAGCATGAAATCCGACAATCCACTCTGACTCAGTCATGCGGGCACCGTCCTGAAAGTACCACCGCAGGCGTCGATGATACTGGAGTTGCGAGGAGGTATTAGGTATTAGGTTTTAGGTCGTCGCAAGCCCTCCCAACGCCTCGCTGAGGGTTTGCGATGGAGCTGATACCTAATACCTAATACCTAATACCTTGATCTAGCGGCTTTGCCGCTAGATCTCGAGGATCTCGGCTTCCTTGGCCTTGAGAATCTCGTTGATCTTGCCGACGTAGGAGTCGGTGAGCTTCTGCACGCTCTCCTGCCCGTCGTGCATCTGATCCTCGGAGATCTCCTTGTCCTTCTCCATCTGCTTGAACCGGTCGTTGCCTTCGCGGCGAATCTGGCGGATCTGATTGCGTGCGGTTTCGGCATCTCCATGGGCGATCTTGACCAGGTCGCGGCGGCGATCTTCCGTCAAAGGAGGAATGTTCAGGCGGATCAGCTTGCCGTCGTTATTGGGGGTGAGTCCGAGGTTCGACTTGAGGATCGCTTTCTCGATGTTGCCGAGGACCCCGGGCTCCCACGGCGCGATGGTGATGGTGGCCGGATCCGGTACGGACAACGACGCCACTTGATTGAGGGGCGTCGCGCTCCCGTAGTAGTCGACCACCACCCCGTCGACCAACGCCAACGACGCACGACCGGTACGGAGCTTTTTCAGCGAGTACTTGAAGGCGTCCGTCGCGCTCTTCATTCGATTCCCGAAGTCTCTTTCAGAATTTCATCGCTCATGCATCCTCCTCCGGGCCGATCAGGGAACCCATGTCTTCCCCGAGAACCACTCGTTTGAGGATTCCCGGTTTGTGGATGTTGAAGATCTGAATCGGAATCTGACTCTCCATGCACAGGGCGATGGCCGCCGCGTCCATCACCCGAAGACCTCGCTGGAGGACCTCCTGGTAGGTGAGCCGCGGCATCAGGCGCGCAGTCGGATCGGTTACCGGGTCGGCGGTATAGACACCATCGACCTTGGTGGCCTTCATCAGGACCTCGGCTTGGATTTCATTGGCACGCAGAGCGGCTGCCGAATCGGTCGTGAAGAAGGGGTTCCCGGTTCCCGCAGCAAAAACCACGACCCGGCTTTTCTCCAGGTGACGAATAGCCCGCCGCCGGATGAAGGGCTCGGCAACCTGGTGCATTTCGATGGCGGTCTGCACGCGGGTCGGAACCTCGAGCTGCTCGAGGGCTGAAGAAAGGGCGAGAGCATTGATGACTGTTGCCAACATCCCCATGGAGTCGCCGGTGATTCGATCGATGCCCTGCTCATGGGCGGAGACACCGCGAATGATGTTGCCGCCACCCACGACGACGGCCACCTGGACTCCGAGATCCGCGACAATGGCGATCTCTTCGGCAATGGTCTGAACGACTTTGGGCTCGATACCGAAGGACTGAGAACCCATGAGGGCCTCGCCCGAGAGCTTGAGCATGATCCTCCGGTAACGAGCGTTTGGGTCAGAGTCGCCCATCATCCCTCTTTTCCTGCCTCCTCACCGAGTTTGAAGCGAACAAACCGTACCACGGTAGCATCCGCGCCGCCGCAGTTTTTGATGTGCTGATCCACCGAGATGGTGGTGTCCTTGGCAAAGGGCTGCTCGAGCAGAACCTCGGAGACGAAGAACTTCTCCATCTTGCCCTGGACCATCTTTTCGGCGATTTCCGCCGGCTTGCCCTGATCGATCGCCTGTTTGAGCGCGATCTCCTTCTCGGTGGCGAGAATATCGGCGGTCACCTGCTCACGGTTGACGAAGCGCGGCTCGGATGCCGCGATATGAAGGGCGACATCGTGGAGCGCCTCGTCACCGGCGGCCGAGGAACCCTCGATCACGACACCGATGGTCCCACCGCCATGAACATATGACGACAGGGCCGAACCCTCACCGGCTTCGACGATCTCGATCCGGCTCAGGACGATGTTCTCACCGATGGTGCCGATCTTCTGCGCGATCATCTCCTCGATGGTGTGTTTGGGGTCGCCCGCGAAGGGCAGAGCCTTGAAGGTCTCGACATCGGTCACCCCGTTCGCCAGAGCCTGTTCCGCAAGGACCAGGGCGAAGGCCTTGAAGTCAACGTTTCGGGCAACAAAATCGGTCTCGCAGTTGAGCTCGAGAATCGCCATCTTGGCAGCTTCGCCGACGACAACCACCATGCCTTCAGAGGCCGCCCGATGGGCCTTCTTGGCCGCGGCGGCAAGACCCTTGGTCCGCAGGATTTTGACTGCCTCGTCGAGGTTTCCGTCGGTCTCGGTCAGCGCCCGCTTGCAGTCCATCATGCCGGCGCCGGTCATCTGCCGGAGTTCCTTGACCGCATTTGCTGTGATTGCCATCTTGCTTCCCTTCGTACACGTGGGGCCAGGCGCATTTCAGCTCCTGGCCCCACCGAGATTCTCTTTTCGGTTGTGGGCTCAGGCCTTGGCCGGAGCCTCCTCTTCGTCGGTTTTCGGCGCGTCTCCGGCAGGGGCTTCGACGGCTTCGGCCGCCTCTTCCACCTTCGCCGACGCTTTAGCCTCGACGGCCGCCTTCGCCTTCGCCGGGGCTTTCTTCTTTGCCGGCGCTTTCGCCTTCACGGGCTCGGCAACCTCTTCTTCGGCGACCGCAGCTTCGGCGACCGCAGCTTCAGCGACCACAACTTTAGCGGCCGCGGCCTCAGCGACGACCTCGGCAACCTCGGCCTCGGCGGCCGGAGCTTCGGTCATCTCGGCCATCTCGTCATCGACGATGGCCTCGGCCTCGTCTCCGGGACCGACAAAACGCTCATCGGCGAGATTCAGACCTTCGAGTACGCTGTCGGCGATCCGCGAAGTGAAGAGTCGGATAGCACGGATGGCATCGTCGTTGCCCGGGATCGGGAAGTCGACCTCCTCGGGATCGCAATTGGTGTCGACGACGGCAATGACCGGGATTCCCAGTCGGTTCGCCTCTTTGACGGCGATGTGCTCGTGCACCGTATCGATGATGAAGAGCGCCTCGGGGAGACTCTCCATATCCTTGATCCCGCCCATGGCCCGGTCCATCTTGCGACGCTGACGCTCGAGACGAATCCGCTCCTTCTTGGTGAGGTGCGAGTCCTCGGCGTTGAGGGTCGTTTCGATTTCCTTGAACCGATCGATGGACTTGCGGATGGTGCGGAAGTTGGTCATGGTGCCACCGAGCCAACGGTGGTTCATGTAGAACATCCCGCAGCGCACGGCCTCCTCGCGGATGGCATCCTGCGCCTGTCGCTTGGTCCCGACGAACAACACATTGCTGCCGTTCGCCGCAAGGTCGCGAATAAACTCCGCCGCCTCGTCGAAGTAGCGCAGGGTCTTCTGCAGGTCCACGATGTGGATCCCGTTGCGTTTGCCGAAGATGAACGTTTTCATCTTCGGGTTCCACCGCCGAGTCTGGTGTCCGAAGTGAACGCCCGCCTCGAGCAGTTCCTTCATCTGAATCGTAGCCACGTGCCTTGTCTCCCTTACCGCTTCGAGAACTGGAAGCGTTTGCGGGCCTTGGGTTGACCGTATTTCTTTCGTTCGACCTTCCGCGCATCCCGGGTGAGAAAGCCGGCGGCCTTCAGCCGGGGCCGAAGCTCGGCGTTATATTCGAGTAGGGCGCGCGAAATCCCGTGTCTGATCGCGCCTGCCTGACCGGTGGGTCCACCGCCGTCGACGTTGACAAGAATGTCGAACTTGTCGTTCGTCTCGGTCAGCATCATGGGCTGCCGAATGATCATCTTCAACACCCGGTTGGGAAAATACTCGTCGAAGGTCCGTCGGTTGACGACGATATCTCCCTTACCTGGTCGCAAATAAACCCGGGCCACGGCCGTTTTCCGACGACCGGTTCCGTAGTATTGGATCTCAGCCACGGATCCCCCTCTCCCTAGAAGACATAGTTCTTGGGCTGCTGGGCCTGGTGCGGATGATCTGGACCGCAGTAGACCTTGAGTTTGCTCAGCAGCTTACGACCGAGGCGGTTCTTGGGCAGCATGCCCCACACCGCGGCCTGGATCACCCGCTCCGGGTATTTGTCCATGCGTTCCTTGGCGGTCTCGACCTTCAAAGAGCCCGGACGTCCGGAATGGCGATAGTATTTCTTGTCATCGATCTTGTTGCCGGTCATGCGGACCCGTTCGGCGTTGACCACGACCACGAAATCACCGGTATCGAGGAATGGCGTGAAATCGGGCTTGTGCTTGCCGCGCAACAGCCGCGCAACTTCGGTGGCGAGACGACCCAGGACCTTGTCCGAGGCGTCCATGACCACCCAATCGCGGCAGATTTCGTCTGGCTTTGGAACGTAGCTCTGCATCAAAGCGTCCTTTTCTACTCCCCCCTTGCGGGCGCAAGGGAACAAGACTCTAGCCGAGAGGGTACCGTCTGTCAAGCGGTTGTCGGGCCGCTTTGAAGCGCCGGCGGCGGCGTCTCTCCGGCGCCGAGAACCGGACGGCGGCGGCCGGGCACATCGCGCAGTCCGCCGGCTCCGAACCAGAGGTGGAGCGAACTCCCGGTCGCTTGGACGGTGACGATCTTGAGGTCCAACTCCGGCGGCAGCCACGGCCTGAGGTCGATCACGACGATTCCTTGACCACGAAAGACCGTGATCAGCTCGTTGTTGATGGACTCGAGGATTGCTTCGACCGCAGCCCTCGGCACCGGCAGTCCGCCGTACACCCTGAGCCGGCGCATGCGAAACCCGAGGTGTCGATGCCGGAGTTTGAGCTCCGCGAGCTCAAGGGCGACTCGAGAGCGGACGCCCTTCCATCTGATGGTGACCGAAACGTCGAGGGCGTCGCCGGCTCCGGCGAGCGCCAGACCGTCCACCTGCTCGACATCGGCGAGGAGCCGGACCAGATGCTCTTCCACCAAAACCAGGTCGAGGACCAGATGGAGCCCATCCCAGCGGGCCAGGGTGCGAGGGGTCAGGGTCGAACTCATGACGGCATAGTATATACCGTCGCGACCGCCGCACCCTCGTCCCCGGACTTCTGGGCCGGTACAGCGGACAGCGACGGCGACAGGGGCGGCGGCAGCGAGCAGCGGCGGTGACGCCGCGAACGCTGATTCCTGCCGCGGGCTCGGACGCTGTCCCGGTCGCTGATTCCTGTCGCTGTCCCGGTCGCTGCCCCTGCCGCTGCCCCGGTCGCTGTCTCCTGCCGCGGTCCCGGATCGGTTTCTTTCATCACCGGCCTTCTCGGGCCGCTGTGACGCTTCGGCGTCCCAGCGGCCCAGCGTCGCCCGATCAGCGTGGTCGCGTAGGTGGTGGATTGAAGGGCTGCGACCACTCTGCTCGAGCGCCGGCGGCCTGCCTCGTAGCCGGAGCAGAAGACCGCATCGTGCCTGCTAGCGGCCTCCGGCCGCCGCGACCAGACCTCACGAGCGGACGACCGTAGGTCAACGAGGCTTTGCCGTCGTTGACCACGGCCGTAAGCCGCTCCCGAGGCCAGGTTCCCGGGGGAGCCCGGTATGACATTGTGCGGAGCGCAACGCGGGGCCGGGTGGTCGTGCCGGCACAATGTCAAACCCACCCCGATGAGCGTGGTTTTCCGCGTGCCTTGGTCGGCTTCGGCCTCGTGTCTCGAACGGACGTGCCGTCTACCGATGATTGGAGGAAGCGCTCCGAAAGCGACGCCCACCCATGTCATCTGAGCACCGCCACGCCGCGAGGCGGCGCCTACTCATGGAATGAACATGGGATCGGTCTGGCACTGGCGCGCGATTGAAACAAAGGACACAAGGGCCACGAAGTACCACAAGCATCGCGATATTGACCCGAACCCCCTCCAATCTTGAAGGGTCGGATCACCCTGCGATGAGTCAGGAACGACTTGGTGGTCTCTTTGTGGATCTTCGTGATCTTTGTGTTTCAAGACGCGGAGCCGACAGCCCGAAATACCCGATGTACGTAAATCGATTACGACGCTTACAGGAACGAGTTGTTCGGCGAGCGAGTCGGAGGGAGTGAGGATCCCAGGTTGGATGAGTTGTTGTGAGAGGTGCTCCTGTTGGTCAGTGGGTGGCGTTGCCGTTGGGATAGCATTGCGTGCACCTCCAATGATCAATGGCGTCTGATTCGGCGTTACAAGCGATTTCTCGCCGACGTCGAGCTCGACGACGGGCGGTCACCGCCCACTGCCCAAACTCCGGATCGATGACCGGCTGCCTCGGCGACGGCTGGCCGTTGGGGCTGAGCGTCAGCGACGACCCGAAACGGAAGTACCCCCACACGTGGGAGATGATCCACAACGGGACCTGCTGGGTCGGGATCAACACCCAGCGTGCCAATCCCATCGTCGAGGAAGCGATCCGCGACGGCTCGATTGAAGAGTTGCGCGGATTCGACGAGCTCAGACGGGAGGTCAAGCTCGGCGAGACGAGCCGGATCGACTTCGCGATGGACACGGGAACCCGGCGCACCTGGATTGAGGTCAAGAACGTGACCATGGTCGATGAGCGCGGGCGCTACGCTTTCCCTGATGCCGTTACCAGCCGCGGCGTCAAGCACCTGCGCGAGCTGTCGGGGGCGGTGAAGGCTGGAGACCGGGCTGTGATGTTCTATCTCATCCAGCGTTCCGATGGTGACGGCTTCGCGCCCGCCGATGACATCGACCCCACCTATGGCAAGGAGCTCAGACGCGCGGTGGCGCACGGCGTCGAGGTCTTCGCCTACCGCGCCGATGTCAGCCCGGAAGCGATCGTGGTCGTGGAGCGGGTTGCCGTTTCACTGTGATGCGATCGGACGACACCCGGTCACGGAAGGCATGAGATCAGACTTCATCTCCGGCCTTCTGGGACCGGTACAGCGGACAGCGGCGGCGGCAGGGGCTGCGGCAGCGAGCCTCGGCGTTGGCGCTCCGGACGCTGATTCCTGCCGCTGTCCCGGCCGCTGCCGCGGACCCTGCCCCGGACGCTGCCCCGGAATGGGTTCTTTCGGCCCCGGCCTTCTGGGCCACTGTGACGCTTATGCGTCCCTGTGGCCCAGCGTCGCACCATCGGCGTGGTCGCTCCAGGGTGGATTGAAGGGCTGCGACCACGCCGATGGCACGCCGGCGGCCTGCCTCTGAGCCGGAAGAACAGACTTTATCGACCATCCCGGGGGAGCCCGGTATGACATTGTGCGGAGCGCAACGCGGGGCCGGGTGGTCGTGCCGGCACAATGTCAAACCCGGCACCCCGATGAGCGTGGATTCCTCGTACCCGGAAAGGCTTGCGGTGCGAAGAAACGCCTCAACAACTCAACTCAACTCTCAGGAATTCACGGGGAAGGAGCAAAGCGACCTTCCACGGGGATTCCTGAGCGCCTGGGGATCGACGCTTCGAGAACCAGATCTACGATAAACTCCCCATATGCCCGATCAGCAACGCCTTCTCGAGATCGTCAACCGCTTTTCATCGACATCGGTGGCCCTCATCGGAGATCTGGTGCTCGACCGCTTCATCCTCGGCACGCCCAAGCGGATTTCGCGGGAAGCGCCGGTGATCATCCTTCGCCACGAGGGCCAGCGCGATGTTCCCGGCGGCGCCGCCAACGCCCTGGCCAACCTGGCGGCTCTCGGCCTCAACGTCATCGCCCTCGGCGCCATCGGCGACGACGAGCCCGGAGCGGCTCTCCGCCAATCGCTCATCGAGCGTGGCGTCGTCACTGACTCGTTGGCGATCGTCCCCGGCTACCGCACGCCGACCAAGGTGCGGATCCTCGGCGGCGGCGCCTCATCGCTCAAGCACCAGATCGCTCGCTATGATATCGAGGACGAGTTGCCCGATGGTGGGGGTTGGTACGACGAGCTTCTGGAACGACTTCCCGCCGTCGTCGGTGACTGCGCCGCGGTGGCGATCTCGGATTATGGCTATGGTTTTGTCCAACCCGATGTGGTGGATGCGCTGCGCGACGCCGTCGGACCCGACGGCTGGATCTGTCTCGACTCGCGCTACCGGATCGGCGAATTCGTCGGTGTCGACGGCAGCACACCCAACCTCGAGGAGCTCGAGGTCGCCGTCGGCCGTCGCCTCCGCGGCGACGTCGAGGTCGCCGCCGCCGCCCAGGAGCTGCGCGCCGAGCTCGGCGCCCGCTTCCTGCTCGCCACCCGCGGCAACCGCGGTATGACCCTGGCCGACGAAAGCGGCGAATGTCGCCCACCTCCCGGTCTTCGGCGCCGACGAGGTCGCCGATGTCACCGGCGCCGGCGACACGGTCCTCGCGGTGCTCACCGCAGCCCTGGCGGCGGGCGCCTCCCCGCTCGAGGGCGCCCGGCTCGCCAACATCGCCGCCGGACTGGTGGTGATGAAGCTCGGCACCGCTACCGTCACGGCCGACGAGCTTCGCGCTGCCGTCACCGGAGGCGAGGCGTGACCGCGCCGCAGCACAAGCTTCGGTCCATCGAAGCGCTGGTCGATGAGGCCGCCCGATGGCGAACACAGGGTGAGACCGTCGTCCTGGTCAACGGCGCCTTCGACATGCTCCACGTCGGCCATCTGCAGGTATCTCGCGGCGGCCCGCGAACACGCCGACCATCTCGTTGCAGCGGTCAACTCCGATGCTTCGGTCCAGGCATCCAAAGGCGAGACACGACCGATCATTCCCGAGTCCGAGCGGGTGGAAATCCTCTCCCACCTGTGGATGGTGGACCGAATCTGCCTGTTTGACGATCTGACCGTCGGGCCGGTGCTCGAGAAGCTCAAACCGGATGTTCACGCCAAGGGAACCGACTACACGGTGGAATCCGTGCCCGAGCGCGAGGTCGTCGAGGCCTACGGCGGGCGCACGATGATCTGCGGCGACCCCAAGGACCACGCCACCACCGATCTGATCGGCATCATCATCGAGCGGTTCAGCGAACCAAAGGCGTAGTCGAAACCCGTCTCCATGGGCAGTGCGAAAACCACCACTACCGCCACCAACGCGCACGCGGAGAGCAGAAGACCGGTGATGAACCCCGGCGGTTGGTATGACATTTCGATCCGATGGCTTCCGGGGGCCAACGGAATCGCGCGGAACGCCGTGTTGGCACGAAGAATCTTGACGGGAACGCCATCGACACTGGCGCGCCAACCGGGCAGAAGGAGATCGGCCATCACGAGAACACACGGCCGGTCGCATTCCGCTGCCATGAGCACGCTGTCCCCAAGATCGGAGGTGATGACAACCGAGCCCACCGAATTCGGAGCACCGTCAGCGGCAATTCCGGGATCTTCGGCCAGAACGATCGGCGGCAACTCGGAATCACCCGTATGACGGGCGACGACCCGACCGGCGGTGACCGCGGCATCAATTGAAAAATCCGTGATCAGCCTGGCTCGCGGCAGGTAGGAGTTGACCCGGTAGAGCATCCCGCTTTTCGGCGGAAGACCGAATTGGGGACCGAGTTCGCTGATCAGGACGAGCTTCCCGTCAGAGGCCCGCTCGAGGTCCGTTCGAGGCGAGATCATCCACAGCACGCCCGCTTCCCCCAGGGCGTCTGAGAACACCTCGAGTGACGATTGGTGCATCGAAACGGCCAGTGCATGCATGACCACGGCGTCGAGAATCTCGACGGATGGATCGAAAGCGTGCGCGAGGTCGGCCAACAGGCCGGTCGGTGGATCAAGAAACCTCTGTCTCCAGATATAGTAGGTTTCGGCATCCACCGGCTGACCGATGAGCTGGCCCGGCCCCCAGCCCCGCTGCGGCAATCGATGGTGATAGATCCGCCACTGCCCGTCGTCGGCTCCACATTCGCGACTTGCGCTCTTTGAGGTAGCTCGCCAACGGCCGACCGGTGCTTTCAGGCAGATCTGTTGTCACCGGGGTCATCCGGCCATGCGCTGCGGAGAGATCCATCAGCACGACGGCGGCGGCCATCAGGGAGAAGGCGAAACGGAACCGAGGCTGGACCAACTCCAACAGCGCGTGCAATCCCCGTCCCGCAAGCAGCGGCATCGCCAGTGCGGTCAGCAAAAGCATCTTGACCGGATACCGAAACGGCACCAGCCCACCGGCATGGTCGATCGCGGCGGAAACACCCGGCAGGTACCGGCCCATCGAGAAGATCACGCCCGCCAAGAGGGTCACCACCAGCACCGCCGTCGACAGTTCGGTCTTTCGCCGCCCGGACCGCGAGAAACGGGCGGCCAACGCCAAGCCGACACCAGCGAGAAAGACAGCGGAAAGTCCCAAGTACGCGCTGTTGAACAGGGGACGGCCGCCGTCGATGAGCGGGTTGGGTGGAGAGCCGACCACAAGCCAATTGCCGGTTTGTGGCCAGACGAGATCCAGTAATCGCTGCGGATGAAAACTCCAATAAAGAACCGTGTTGCTCGACAGTCCCAACGAGCGAACACTTTGCCCGGCCCATTCTGCGGTGGTGAGAAGCTGAGGGGCCGCCAACAACGCCCCACCCAAACCGGCGATCACCAACGACAACACCACCCTGATCCGGGACGACGGTTGTGCAGCGGCGAGACTCCAAAAAATCGCAGTCGCAAATGTCATCACGGCCGGCTCGGGCTGACCTCCGAGGAACTGGAGACCCACCCCCATCGCAAGAAGCGCGACCCACCTCGGTTTTGGATTCGTCGCGACCTTGAGCGCCGCAGCGAGCACCAGCGGCGCCCACGCCACCGGCGAGATCATCGGATACTGCACACTACAGGACATGACGAATCCGCCCAGCATGTATACCGTTGCGGCGATCCACGCCGCCGCTCCGCGGAGCCCGATCCTCCACGCCAACACGAGCATCCCAAGGCCTGCCAGGAATACGTGCAGGATGATGAAGAGGTTGAAAGCACGGGCAAATGGAAGAACGGAATAAAGCACGTTGAGCGGACACATCAACGCATAGGCCGAGTTGGCGAGCAACGGCCTACCCATACCCAGCGAAGAACTCCATCCGGGCAGGGGATCCCAGGCTGCGGTTGCATGCGAATGCACTGAAAACAGAACCGGATAATGCCAAAGACCAAGATCTCGCAAAAACAACGGGGTCGGAGAGAGCAACGGCTCGGCAAAGACCGCAGCAGCGACGATTCCGAGCAGTACCAACCAAGGCCATTGTTTCCCCGCTTTTCGATGGTCTCCTGCTTTCACCCCCGAATCATAACTTGACAGCTGATCGATACCCAATCGTTGACGACCACTCCGGGGTCATTCCCGCCGAACGGCTCTCACCCGTCTCCGGCGGAGGAGAGCGGATGTTCGCCGTGATTTGCCGCGGTCCGTTGAGACTGTGAATCCGGGCTAGAATAGCCGTCAATGCGGATCGTATTGCTTCGCCTCTCGGCGCTCGGGGACATCGTGCACACCTGGCCGCTGGCCGACGCGATCCGCGCCGCCCGACCCGAGGCACACCTGAGCTGGGTCGTCGAGCAACCCCTATTGCCCCTGGTGGAGGGTCACCCGGCGGTGGACGCAACCCTCACCGTGGCGACAAAGAAATGGCGCAAAGAGCCGTTCTCCGGCCGAACGCGGGCCGAGATCGCCGTCCTCAAGACACGTTTCCAGGAGCTCCAACCGGATCTGACCATCGACGCCCAGGGGACCTTGAAATCAGGGTTGATCACCCATTGGAGCAGAGCTCCGCGCCGGGTCGGTCTGGCCCGGCCGTGGAGGCGGGAGGCCGTTGCGCGCCTTGCCTACACCGAGACTCTTCCCGGAAGCAGCAGCCAACGCCACGTCATCGCCACCAACCTGGAGCTGGTTCGTTCCGTGGGCGGCAAACCACCATCCCGGCCGACGCCGCCTGACGGACGATGGCTCCTCGATCGCGCTCGATCCCATGCCAACGGCTCGTCGGAGAACGAGTACGCGGTGATCCTTCCCGGCGCGGGACAGCCCAACAAGATTCTCTCCGCAGTCATCCTGGCCGAGACGGCAAAATATCTGGTTTCCTCGGGCATGGATGTTGTCATCGCCTGGGGTCCGTCCGAGCGCGGACGAGCCGGGGAGATCGTCGATCTCGGCGGAGCGGGAGTCCACCTCGCACCTCCGACCGACCTGGTCGAGCTGGCTGCCCTCCTCGGATCGGCGAAGGCGGTCGTGGGCGGTGACACGGGACCGGTTCACCTGGCGGCCAGCCTGGGCGTGCCAACCCTGGCGGTTTTCCTGACCACGGACCCGGAGAGGAACGGACCCGCCGGCGTGAGAGTCGGCGTGGTCTCCGGCGCGGCGCCGGGACGAGGTCCGGGCGGATCGGCGACGACCGGGCAAAAGAGAGCGGTCAACGCATCGGAGATCTGCACCGCCATCGAACAGCTGCTCGGGAGTCAGGAATGACCGGCAGGATCTGTCGTGCACGTCACACTTCGGTAGACCCGGTTCAGTGCTACAATTTGCAATGAAAGTGGTTTAACGGAAAGGACTCATGCCTCTACGAATTGGAGAACTGCTCACCAAGGCCAAGTTGCTGACCAACGACCAGCTCGAAAAGGCACTGGAAGAGCAGAAGCAGAGCGGCGGCCGGATCGGCGAACACCTGATCCGGCTCGGTTTCGTCACTGAAGAGGACATTCTCGACTGTCTGTCGCAGCAGTACGGGGTGCCCTCGATCAACCTGCAACATTTCGAGATCGACGAGTCGATCATCCGGCTGATCCCGGCGGACGTGGCCAGGAAGTACCAGTTCATCCCGGTTTCCAAGACCGGGGCCACCCTGACCGTGGCCATGAGCGACCCGACCAATGTCTTCGCCATGGACGACATCACGTTCATCACCGGCTACCGGGTCGAGCCGGTCGTGGCCTCAGAGGAAGCCCTCCGGGAAGCCATCGACAGGTACTACGGCACCACCCACGCCATCGAGCTGAAGAAGGTGATGGACGACCTGTCCACCGTCGAGGAGACCGCCCTCGAGGTGCTCGACGACGATGAGGACGAGGATCTCTCCATTTCCGACGACGAGGTCGCCGCCGACGAAGCGCCGGTCGTTCGTCTGGTCAACCTCATCCTCACCGACGCCCTCAAACGCGGCGCCTCGGATATCCACGTCGAGCCCTACGAAAAGAGCTATCGGGTCCGCTTCCGCATCGACGGCATTCTCTACGAGATCATGAACCCTCCCATGAAGCTCAAGGACGCCATCTGCTCGCGCATCAAGATTTTGGCTCGTCTTGACATCGCCGAAAAGCGGCTGCCGCAGGACGGCCGCATCAAGATCAAGATGAAGCTCTCGGGCAAGCTCAAGGAGCTCGACTACCGCGTCTCCACCCTGCCCACCCTGCACGGCGAGAAGATCGTCATGCGTCTGCTCGACAAAGACAACCTCATGCTCGATATGACCAAGCTCGGTTTCGAAAAATCGAGCCTGAAGAACTTCGAGCACTGCATCACGCAGCCCTACGGGATGGTCCTGGTGACCGGTCCCACGGGTTCCGGCAAGACCAACACCCTGTACTCGGCGCTCTCGCGGGTGAATACCCCCGAGGTCAACATCATGACCGCCGAGGATCCGGTCGAGTTTCAGCTGCCGGGCATCAACCAGGTCCAGATGAAAGAGAGCATCGGGCTCAATTTTGCCGCCGCCCTCCGTTCCTTTCTTCGACAAGACCCGAATATCGTGCTCGTCGGTGAGATCCGTGACTTCGAGACCGCCGAGATCGCCATCAAGGCGTCCCTCACCGGCCACTTGGTGCTGTCAACGCTGCACACCAACGACGCCCCTTCAACCATCAACCGACTCATGAACATGGGTATCGAGCCGTTCCTCGTCGCCACGTCGGTCAACCTCATCGCCGCGCAGCGGCTGATTCGCCGGATCTGTCCCAACTGCAAGGAGGAGGAGGACGCTCCCCTGCAGGCTCTGCTCAACGTCGGTTTCTCCGAAGCCGAGGCGCCGGAGATCCAGTTGTACCGCGGCCGCGGCTGCGATAACTGCAACCAGCGGGGTTACAAAGGCCGGCTTGGGATTTTCGAGGTCATGACCATGTCCGAGGACATTCGCGAGCTGATCCTCTCCGGAGCGACCGCCATCGAGTTGCGCCGGAAGGCGATCGAGGAGGGCATGGTCAGTCTCCGCCAGTCAGGTCTTCAGAAGATCCGCGACGGCGTCACCACCATCGAGGAAGTCGTCCGCGAGTCCGTGTTGTAGTCGGAAGGAAAGGTCAGGATATGACGGTCAGCCTGCACCAGCTGCTGAAGACAATGGTCGAAAAGGGAGGGACCGACCTCCACATCACCACCAATTCCTCGCCGTTGATTCGGATCGATGGCCTGCTCGTGCCGCTCAACCTACCCGCCCTGAGCGCCGTCGACACCAAGAAACTCTCGTATTCGGTGCTCACCGATGCTCAGAAACATCGTTTCGAGGAACACCTCGAGCTCGACATCTCGTTCGGGGTCAAGGGCCTCGCACGCTTCCGGGCGAATATCTATGTCCAGAGGGGCGCGGTTGCCGGAGCGTTCCGGCGGATCCCGTATGAGATTCTGGGATTCAGGGAGCTCGGCCTGCCGGCGGCGGTCGAGGGTCTGTGCAACAAACCTCGCGGCCTCGTGCTGGTCACCGGGCCCACCGGGTCGGGAAAGTCAACAACGTTGGCGGCGATGATCGACAAGATCAACCGCGAGAAATCACTCCACATCCTCACCATCGAGGATCCGGTGGAGTACCTCCACACGCACAAGAAGTGCATGGTCAACCAGCGTGAGCTGCACGCCGACACCCACTCGTTTCCGAACGCGCTCCGGTCGGTGCTGCGTGAGGATCCCGACGTCGTGCTCATCGGCGAAATGCGTGATCTCGAGACCATCGAGTCCGCGCTGAGAATCGCCGAGACCGGGCACCTCACCTTCGCCACCCTGCACACCAACTCCGCGCCCCAGACCATCAACCGCATCATCGACGTTTTCCCCGAACACCAACAATCCCAGGTCCGCGCCCAGCTGAGCTTCGTCATCGAGGGAATCATCTGCCAGACGCTGCTCCCGCGAGCGTCGGGAAAAGGACGTTCGCTTGCGTGCGAGATCCTGGTGCCGTCGAGCGCGATCCGCAACCTGATTCGTGAGGACAAGGTTCACCAGATCTATTCGATGATGCAGGCGGGCCAGATCAAACACGGAATGCAGACCTTCAACCAGAGTCTCGCGACGCTTTATCACCGGAGGCTGATCTCGCTCCAGACCGCTCTCGGTTACAGCTCACATCAGGATGAGCTGCAAGACATGATCAACCGAGGTGTCGGCGCGGTCTCGCAGTCTGAGAGCCAAGCGGCCTCGAGGAGGACCTGAGATGCCGAGCTATGAGTGGAAGGGCCGCGACCGCCACGGAAACCCGCAAACCGGCGTTCTGATCGGTGACACCAAGGACGCGGTCATTGCCGCTCTGAGAAAGCAGCAGATCGTCGTCACCACCGTCAAGGAAAAGGGCAAGGAGATCGCGCTGCCGAAGTTCGGCGGCGGTATCAGCTCCAAGGACATCGCGGTTTTCACCCGCCAGTTCTCGGTGATGATCGATGCCGGACTGCCCCTCGTGCAGTGTCTCGAGATCCTCGGACAGCAGCAGGACAACAAATCCTTCCAGAAGGTCATTCTGCAGGTCCGGCAGGACGTCGAGAGTGGACTGTCGCTCGCCGAAGCGCTCCGCAAGCACCCCCAGGCTTTTGACGATCTCTACGTCAACATGGTCGCGGCAGGTGAGGCGGGCGGTATCCTCGACACAATTCTCCAACGGCTCGCGATCTACATCGAGAAAAACGTCAAACTCAAGGGTCAGGTGCGATCCGCGCTGATCTACCCGGTCGCCGTGGTGACAATCGCCGTCATCGTGGTGTACATCATTCTCTGGAAGGTCATCCCCGTCTTTGCCACCCTTTTCGAGGGTCTCGGTGCGAGCCTGCCCTTCCTGACCCAGGCGGTGGTCAACGTCTCCAACTTCATCGGCAACTTCTGGTGGCTGATCGGCCTGGTCGTCGCCGGCACGATTTTCGGTATCCAACAGTACTACCGGACCGAAGGCGGACGCTACCAGTTGGACAAAATCCTGCTCAAGATACCGGCCATCGGCCTCTTGCTGCGGAAGATCGCCGTCGCCCGTTTCTGCCGCACCCTCGGCACCCTGCTGAGTTCGGGCGTGGCGATCCTCGAGGCTCTCGACATCACCGCCCGCACAGCCGGCAACGCGGTGATCGAGGAGGCGATTCTGATGGTCCGCAAGGAGGTCGAAGAAGGCAAGAGCCTGGCCGATCCTCTGACCCGATCCGAACAGTTTCCACCCATGGTCTGCCAGATGATCGGTGTCGGTGAGCAGACCGGCGCCATGGACACGATGCTGAGCAAGATCGCCGATTTTTACGAGGACGAGGTGGATGCCGCGGTCGAGGGAATGATGGCCCTGCTCGAGCCGATCATCATCTCGTTCCTGGGTGTGGTGATCGGCACCATCGTGGTCGCCATGTACCTGCCCATGTTCAGCCTCATCAGCCAGATCGGATAATGGCCCGAAACGGCGGGACCGAGAGTCCGGGCGGGGTCCACACCCCGCCCGCCACCTCGCCGTCGCCCAAGACTCTCAGGAGGCTGATCGGCCTTCGCCTGATCGTGATCTCGACCCTCTTCCTGGGCGTGATGCTGATCCAGGTCAATACCCAGCTCATCCTCCAGCTGAAATCCTTCTACCTCCTCATCCTCTTCGCCTATGGGCTCTCCCTGTTCTACCTCGCCCTCCACATTCGGGCAATCTCGCCAAGCGTCCAGGCGACCGTCCAATTGCTCGGGGACCTGGTGATCGTCACCGGATTCGTCTATGCGACCGGCGGCGTCTTCTCTCCGTTCTCCTTTCTCTACCTGACGGTCATCGTGGTGGCGGCGGCGATGCTGCCCGCCGGCGGCGTGATCTTCGCCGGTCTTTCGGCCATCGCCTACGGCCTCCAGGCGGTTCTGATGTACTACCATCTGCTGCCGCTGCCGACCACCCTCGAGGGGATCCCGGTCACGCCGTCGGCGTCGCGAGTCCTCCAGCAGATCCTGATTCACATCGTCGGCTTCGTGCTGGTCGCCCTTCTCGTCTCCTACCTCACCACCTCGCTGCGACACGCACACTCCATGCTCGAAGAGGAAACCGAACGCGCCAAACAGTTTGTCGCCTTGACCCAGCACGTTGTCCGGTCGGTTGGTGCGGGCATTCTCGCCGCCGACCTCGATGGCAAGACGCTGTACGTCAACCCTGCCGGCGCAGCGATCCTCGGCATCTCCGACGTGGACGATCAGATCGGCAAGCCCCTCGAAGACGTGATGCCGATCGCAGAACACAATTGGGGTCTCATCGCCAGCCGAGCGCGGAGCCAATCCATCCCCCGCATGGAAGCCACCCTCGAACGATCCCAGGCGCGCCTCGGTCTCTCGGTCGACCCACTCAAGGATGAGCGCGCCACCGTGGTCGGGTTCATCGTCAACTTCCAGGATCTCACCGAGCTCCGAATCAAAGCGGACCGAGAACGGATGAAGGACCGGATGGCCGCCACCGGAGAGATGGCGGCGCGGATGGCGCACGAGATCAAAAACCCCCTCGCGTCGATCTCCGGCTCCGCCCAGATGCTCGGCACGGTCGGCGGGGTCGACGCGACCGGCCGCCGCCTCCTCGACATCGTGGTGGATGAGAGCCGGCGGCTCTCCGGGATCCTCGACGGCTTTCTCGTCTTCGCGAGACCCGGAAGCGCGACCCACGCCATCTGCGATCTCAGCAAATTGTTGGACGATTGCCTCGCCCTCCTGCGCAGATCCGATGAAATCAAAACCGGGCATGAACTCCTCCTCGAGTCGCCGGACCATCTCTTCGTCCTCGGCGAGGAGCATCTCTTGCGCCAGATTTTCTGGAACCTCTCCCGAAACGCGCTCCAGGCGATGCCGGACGGAGGCAACCTGAGGATCTCCGCCGAGCGACGCGAACGGTCCGTGGTCATCCGCTGGCGGGACAACGGCGTCGGGATGTCTGAGGAAATCCGCCACCGCGCCTTTGAACCCTTCGTGACGACCCAGTCGACCGGGACCGGTCTCGGACTGGCCGTGGTCTACTCCGCCGTCCAGGAACATGGCGGCTCAGTGGACATCGTGAGCGCTCCCGGCCGGGGAACCACGGTCACCGTCGAACTCCCCGCCGTGTTGGAGCAGGCATGAAGAACCAACGCATTCTGGTAATCGACGACGAAAAGTCGATCCGTGAATTCCTCAGTATCCTCCTGCAGCAGGAGAACTACGAGGTGGTCACCGCAGCCAGCGTCGGAGAGGGCAAGGAGCTTCTGGCGAAGGAGCGGCCGGATCTCGTGATGTGTGATCTCAAGCTCCCGGACGGAACCGGCCTCGAGGTCCTCCGCCACGCCCGAGATCAGAATCTCACAACGCCGTTCATCATCATCACGGCGCACACGACTCCGCAGCACGCCCTCGAGGCGATGCGCGCCGGCGCCGCCGAGTACCTCTCGAAACCCTTCAACGTCGACGATCTCAAGACCATCCTCACCAAGCTCCTGTCGGTCCCCGAGGTGGACCCCCGGCCGTTTGAAGTCTCCGAGTTCATCGGATCGAGCGCGCCGATTCGACGCATCCTCGACATGATTCCGCGAATCGCCTCGACCCCATCCACGGTCCTCATCACCGGTGAGAGCGGCACCGGAAAGGAGCTGCTCGCGCGTGCCATCCACGCCGCATCGGCGAGTGCCACCGGACCGTTTTTGAGCGTCAACTGTGGCGCCCTCCCTGAGGGGCTGCTGGAATCCGAACTCTTCGGTCACATCCGGGGCGCCTTCACCGGCGCCGTGCGCGACCACGCCGGGCTCTTTGTCGATGCGCACGGCGGCAGCCTCCTACTCGACGAAATCGGGGAGCTGACTCAGCCGATGCAGGCAAAGCTCCTGCGCGTACTCCAGGAGCGCCGGGTTCGCCCGGTCGGCGGAACTCGCGAGATCGAATTCAAAGTCAGGGTCATGGCGGCGACAAATCGAGATCTCCGAGCCGACGTCGATGACGGCGCCTTCCGAGAAGATCTCTTTTACCGGCTCAACGTGCTGCATCTTCACCTGCCGCCGCTGAGCCAGCGGGCCGATGATCTCCCGGAACTCGCCCGGCACTTCGTTGAACGAACCTGCGCCCGCTTCGACATCCCCGCCAAGCGACTCACCCCGGATGCCGTACGCGTCCTTCAGGCCTACACCTGGCCCGGCAACGTCCGGGAGCTCGAGAACATCATCGAGCGCACCGTCGCCTTCGAGACCTCCGAGCTCATCTCTTCAGGGAGCCTGCCCGAACACCTGCGGGGGAGCCGCAACGACGCGAGCTTCGACCAGATGAACCTCCCGGAAGAGGGTATCGACCTCGAAGAGCACCTGAGCACGGTACGGCTGAACTTGATGCGTCAGGCCCTGGAGAAAAGCGGCGGCCAACAGAAACGAGCCGCCGAGCTGCTGCGGCTCTCGTACCGCGCGTTCCGGTATCATGCCGAAAAGCTCGGATTGGCGCCCAACGACGACTAGCGCCACCGTGGAGAGAACATGACGTACGAACATCCAGGACACTTTCGCTCTCTCGTGATCCCCCTGATCATGCTGGTTCTTGTGGCCGCCGGCTGCGCAGCACCGCCGGACACCGCCGCCACATCGGTGGAACCGAGCGAGGTCTACAGCTCCGCCCCCGCCGGCTCACCCCCGCCGCAGCTGCCCAACGTCGTTCTCTCCGACGGCTTCGAGATCACCCTCGAGCTCGCCATGACTCCCGAAGAACTGGCGCAGGGCCTGATGTTCCGACCCAAACTCGCGGACAACCGCGGGATGCTGCTGATCTTCAACGAGGAACGCCTCCCGAGCATCTGGATGATGAATACCCTCGTGGCTCTCGACCTCGTGTATCTGGATTCCACCGGAACCGTGGTCGACGTCATCATCGGCGCCCAACCGTGCCCCGGTGAACCGTGTCCGCGCTACACCCCGAAACAGCCAACCAAGGCGGTTCTCGAGATTCCCGCCGGAACCGCGTTGCGTCACGAGATCGCCGAGGGAGCGATCCTCGATTTCGCCCGCGTACCGGAATTCCCGTCGAGCGACTGAGAGTTCAGCTGTCGTCGGATTTGCCGGTGGATTTCGTCGCGGTGGCGCTGCCGTCGTTGGCGCCGCCGGAGGTTCCGTTTCCATTGGCAGTCGCGGTCGTCCCCTGGCTGCGCCCGCTGCCGTAGTCGGTCACATACCAACCGCTGCCCTTGAACTGCAGGGCGGGGGTTCCGAGAAGCCGGCGAACCGACCCACCGCACTCGGGGCAGACTTCGACGGGATCTGCAGAAGCTCGCTGGATCCGCTCGAAGTGGATGCCGCAGAGAAAGCACTCGTACTCATACAGAGGCATGGGCTCACGCGTCCCGAACCTGAATCCGGATCCCTCCGGACGAACGGTCTGGACCGATCAGTCGAAGCGTCAGGATGGCGTACAGGATCCGTGCGTTGATGCCGGGATTCAAGGGTCCGGCCTCGCAGAGTTCATACAGCGTCCGCGATCCGTCCACCAGATCGAGCAGCCGCTGCTCGTCGTCGTCGAAGCTGAGGTCGCGAAGGTGAGCAGGCCGCTTCACGGGTTGGAGAATGCTCGACCGGCCGCCAAGCCGCGCGGTCACGTCCTTGGCATCAGGAAGGAAGCGACAACCATCGAGGATGGCCTTGGCCGTGGGAACCTTGATCTTGTAGACCTCGTCGTCCCGGAAGCTCCCAACCCGAAAGGTGACGGAACCCGAGGACCAGGTGAAGAGACTCCAGACGATCGCCTGAACCTGTTTCCGAACCGCGGAGCCGAGTTCATGGGGTTCGAGAAAACCCATCTGCACGAGAATTGTGCCGTGCCTTCGTCCGGGCGTCCGCCTGAGTTCGTCTGAGGATAGACGAAGTTGGTCCTCGGTGATGAGTCGGTCCCTGAGAAGCGACTCTCCGAGGCTTTCCTCGCGATCGGTGGAGGTGGCGAAGATGATGTCGCCGGTCGCGAAATAGACGCATTTGGTGACCTCTTCGCGGGTGCAATCCAAGACCCCGGGGACACCATGGCGATGAATCGTGGCGAGAATCTCGGGCAGGGAATCGCTTTCCAGATCGCCGCGAAAAATAAACTCTTCACTCATGACGGACCCGGAACCCCCAACATCGATCGATCAATAAAAAATGGCGGAAGCGCAAGGGAATCGAACCCTCCGACCGACCCGACAAGAGCCGGCCCAACGGATTTGAAGTCCGCGGAAGCCACCAGACTCCACGCGCTTCCACGCAACGGCTATTTTAACACCCATCCATCGCGCGATCCGGTGACCGGCCTTTGTCATTTGTCTCCAGCGCTCGCGGGCAAAGAACCGATGACTACTGATCGATCAGCGGGATCCGTCCGGAGCAACATTGACACACTCCCGGCCATTTGCTACAACTACGCTCCCTCGTGGGGCCGTAGCTCAATTGGGAGAGCGCCTGAATGGCATTCAGGAGGTCGTCGGTTCGATCCCGATCGGCTCCACCATTTTTTGGCCTTGGCTGCATCCGCAGCCAAGGCCAAAAAATGTCACGGCGTAGCCCGCAGGGCGAAGCCGGGCGCCCTGAATACAACCCAAAGCCGAATCACTTTGTTGCGACGCGCACGGGTTGGTCGTAAGCAGCATGAGCTGGTTGTCAGTGGTCGTAGCACACCATCGTGTGCCCGCAATTGCGGATTCCGTCTCGTCGTTGATTCAATCCCCGATCGGGTGAAGAGAACTCGTGCACCCGGTATCCCACACCGGGAGGGGGAGCATCAAACTGTTTTGTTTGTTTTGAATGTTGCGTTTATTGCGATTAGACTCTACAATATTTATGGAGGTCGAACGATGAACAACGCAGCACTTGATTTCAGTGGACCCACGCTTCCGTCAGAGGACGAGGCGAGGGTAGCCAGAGAAAGCAGCAGGCTGCTGGCCACGATCATCGGTCGAGGTGACGCGGCTCAGCTCAGGGTTGTTGATGGGGAAGATGAGATCACCGTGCCTCTCCCGGCGCTTCGAATGCTCATGTCGGTTCTCGCTCAAATGGCTGAGGGTCGAGCCGTCACGGTCGTGCCCTACGATGCCGAACTGACGACCCAACAAGCAGCAGACTTCCTGAGCGTCTCTCGTCCCCATCTGGTGAGCTTGTTGAAGCGGGGTGAGATTCCATACCGAAAGGTCGGCACTCACAGAAGAGTGCGGTTTGAGGACCTGGTGGCGTACAAGAAGGATTCGTTTGTGCAGCGAAGTCGCGCGCTTGACGAGCTTGCCGAGGAGGCTCAGCAGCTGGGTCTCGGGTATTGACGAATGTCATCGTTCGTCGCCGTCCTCGACGCCTGTGTGCTCTATCCTGCCCCGCTCAGGGACCTGCTGCTTCGTCTTGCCCTGACCGATCTTTTTCGAGCTCGCTGGACAGACAGAATCCATGATGAATGGATCCGTTCGCTGTTGTCGCAGCGACCGGATCTTTCGAGGGACCGTCTTCAACGAACTCGGGGACTGATGAATCGAACGGTTCCGGACTGTCTGGTGACGGGATTCGAAGAACTCATCGAGTTCCTGGACCTGCCAGATCCGGGAGACAGGCACATCCTTGCGGCAGCGATTCGGTCCCAGGCCGGGGTGATCGTTACCTACAACACCAGAGATTTCCCTGAAGAGATTCTCGACGGATACGGAATCGAAGTTCAACATCCTGATGAGTTCGTCACCCACCTCTACGATCTCTCTCCAGGGGCAGTTTGCCGGGCTGTCCGCAGCCAACGCCAAGCACTCAAGAACCCACCGGTTTCGGCATCAGAACTCCTCAACACGTTCTTGAGCCTCGGGCTTGCGACCACAGTGGCACACCTTCAGTCAATGGAAGAGTTGCTGTAGGTGACCCAGAACCTCAAATCAGCGCTGCAGCCATCGCACTGCCTTACCAACCGTCCACCTGTCAACGCCCAGCCTCTCGCCAATCTCCGGATAGGTCATCCCGAGCTCCCGAAGCTGTATCGCCCTGGCCGCGATCTGCTGGTAAACAGGAGGCTTTCGCGTGTCTGCAATCGAAATTTCAACCCGCATGGAAGCAGCGGTTCGAATTCTTCGCGACCGCGTCCACCATCGTCTTCATTTCGCCGCCCTTTGGGCGGCTTATTTTTCCCCGGTTCTGCTGCACGACTTGGTTGTTTCGCGCATGGGTTGGTCGTTGCCAGCATGAGCTGGTTGTTTGCCGGCTAATCTGGTATTCAGGAGTCATGGCACCCCTTCGTTTTCCGCCCACACGGATCACGTCTCGCCGAACGCTCAAAACCGCCGACGGAGTTCCGGGCCGCTGCAACAAATCCGCAAAGCAGTGCACGATTTTCAAATCAGGCCGGCCGTCACCAATAATTCCGTTGTGCTAAAGTGCCTACAAAAGGAAACGAGGATGCAGCCGAACAGGGCCGATGGCGGCTCGAGTAGGTATTCGCAGTGGGCGGGCTTCGAAACAGGAGGCCCGTCAGGTTCGTGCTCTGTGCGCACTCGTACCACCGATGCCGAGATGCCAGTCCTGCTCTAACGAGGTCGCGGCGGGGGTTCGCTTCTGCGGCCACTGCGGTGCTTCGGTCGCCGCCGGCCCAGGGTTTGGCGAGGCCACTACAATCAAGCCACTGCCCGGAGCACCAGTAGCCTCTGCGTCCGACATAGAGGACAGGTTCGTTACCGGCACGGTGCTGGGGGACCGCTACCGCATCGTGGCCTGCTCGGCCGCGGCGGCATGGGCGAGGTCTACCGCGCCGACGACCTCAAGCTCGGCCAGCCGGTGGCCCTGAAGTTCCTGCCGGCGGAGCTCGAGCGCGACGACGATCGACGCTCGCGCGCTTCCTCAACGAGGTCAGGATCGCCCGCCAGGTCACCCACCCCAACGTCTGCCGCGTCTACGACATCGGCGAGGTCGACGGCCACCACTACCTGTCCATGGAGTACGTCGACGGCGAGGACCTGGCGTCGCTGCTGCGCCGCATCGGCCGGCTGCCCGAGGACAAGGCGGTGCAGATCGCGCGCCAGCTCTGCGCGGGGCTGGCGGCCGCCCACGAGCAGGGCATCCTGCACCGCGACCTCAAGCCGGCCAACGTGATGATCGACGGGCGCGGCCGGGCGCGGATCACCGACTTCGGGCTCGCCAGCCTGGCTGCGGAGCTGCGAGGGCGCCGAGGTGCGCGCGGGCACGCCCGCCTACATGGCGCCCGAGCAGCTCGCGGGCAAGGAGGTCACCACGCCGAAGCGATCTCTACGCGCTCGGACTGGTGCTCTACGAGCTGTTCACCGGCAAGCAGGCGTTCTCGACGCCGCGACCGCTCCGAGAGATCGCAGAGGCTGCGCCGGCGAGTCGACACCGACCAGTGCCCTCCAGTCACGTGAAGAACCTGGATCCTGCGGTGGAACGGGTCATCCTGCGCTGCCTCGAGAGGGAGCCGTCACAGCGTCCCGGCTCCGCCGCGGAGGTGGCGGCGGCTCTGCCCGGCGGAGATCCTCTGGCCGCGGCCCTGGCGGCCGGCGAGACGCCGTCGCCGGAGATGGTGGCGGATGCCGGCGAGGTGGGAGGACTCCGGCCGGGTGCGGCCTGGTTCTGGCTGCTGTTTTTCGTGGTGGCCATGGTGCTCTCGTTATTCCTGGCCGAGAGGCTCACGCTTCTTCGATGGGCGCCCTTGGGCGTGCCACCGGAGGTGTTGGGGGAACGAGCTCGGGAGGTGATCCGCGATCTCGGCTACAGCGAGCCGGCTCGCGACGAGCTGTACGGATTCTCGGTCGACGGGGCCTACCTGGACCACATCGAGAAGACCGATGCCTCTCCGGATCGCTGGGAGGTCCTGCGGACCGGCCAGCCGACAGCCTGGGTGTTCTGGTATCGCCAGAGCCCCCGGTACCTGGCGCCCACCCAGGCGGCGGACGTGGTTCGCAAGTACGATGACCCGCCCTTTGTCGTCTCGGGAATGGTGGGAGTCCACCTGGACGCCCGGGGGAGGTTGATCCGCCTGGACGCGGTGCCACCACAGCAAAATCAGGAGGTCGACGAGGCCCGGCCGCCCGACTGGTCGCTCCTGTTCATAGCCGCCGGAATGGAGATGAGCGAGTTTGCCCCCGTTGAACCCACATGGTCCCCTCTCACCTTTGCCGACGATCGGAGAGCTTGGGAGGGGGCCTACCCCGATGCGCCCGGCACCACGATCCGCATCGAGGCCGCCTCCTACCGGGACCGACCTGTGTTCTTCAGGATCATCAATGAGTGGACGCAGCTCGACCGCATGGAGACACCAAAGCAGAACGCGGGGGAGACGGCGACCGCCGTCGCCTATGCCGCAATCCCCATCCTCTCGCTCCTGGGCGCATCGCTTCTGGCCTGGCGCAACCTGCGGCTCGGCCGCAGTCACCGCAAGGGGGCGTTCCGGCTGGCCATGTACCTCCTGGTCATCCGCCTTCTGGTCTGGCTGGGCGGCGCGGACGACATCCTGAGGGTATCGGGGGCTCAGACCTTCCTCAGCCACCTGGCATGGGCGTTGTACCGCTTCGGGGTGGTGTGGCTCTTCTACGTGGCGCTGGAACCCTACCTGCGGCGAATCTGGCCCCGCACCATGGTTTCGTGGAGCCGCCTGCTCGAAGGTCGTTTCCGCGATCCTCTGGTGGGACGCGACATCCTGCAGGGGGCGAGCCTCTGGGCAGCAATCATCGTGTTGATCCGCGCCCTTCCGCTGCTTGCCGAGCGGCTCGGAAGACCGCTCGCCAACATCGGACCGGACCAGGACGTCCTCTCCACCCTGGCCGGGCTCCCGGACACCGTCTGGTCGATGCTTTACCACCACGCGACTTACCTGCTCAACGCCGGCCTCTTCATGGTGATCTTCCTGCTCATCCTGCGGGTCTTGCTGCGCAAGACCTGGATTGCTCTCCCTGTGTGGACCGTGGGGCTTGTGCTTCTGACGACGAACGCATTTCAGGGCGATCGACTGCTCGGGCTGGCCATTTCTCTGCTCATCGCGGTGTGGTGGTTAGTCATGTTCTTCCGCGTCGGTCTGCTCTCATTGATGGTCGCCCTGGGCCTGGGGGGATTGCTGCTGCCGGTGTTGGAGACGCTGGACCTCTCCGCCTGGTACGCGGGGGGCACGTTCCTCTTCGTCATCGTCAGCTTCGGCCTCGCGTCCTACGGCTTTCACACCGCCTTGGCCGGTCGGCCCATGTTTCGCGACGTCATTCCCGGGGAGAGAGAAGCCTCGGGATCCGAAGCACCACGTTGATCATGGATGTCACGCCATCTCGAGGCTGAATTCGGCGGTGTCGAACCAGAAACCGGAGCCGCTGACGGAGTCGATCTCGGCCTGGACAATCGCCAGGTGACCGCCCTCGATCTCGACAAAGCGAGCGAACAGCGCCCTGCCCTGGTCATCCAGCGTCCGGACCATTTTCTGATAGAAGGCGCTCGTCTCTCGCTCGACGGCAAGGGCTCGGTGCAGCAGCTCGGGGATAGGAATTGCCCGATTCCAATTCCGCAGAGTTGATGCAGGTATCGGAGTACTACGAGGGGAAAGCGGATGACCGCACTCTCGTCCCTGGATACACGGCAGGCGACGACGATGTCAGTGGCGGGGGATAGGAATTTCTATTTCCACACCATCGAGCGTATCACGCGTCGCGGGCTCGAAACCCCCTATAGAATCCTTGTTCGAGACCTCAGCGTCCTCTTCGGCGCCCCATCCTCTGTCCAGGAACCAGCCCCCAGAGACCCCTTCAACACCGATTCCGGACACACCTCAACCAGGAACCCAACAAGCTCGTTCATTGGGCGAGCTCACAACGCCGCTGCGAGCCCGGATCGTTCGGGCGGTCCCCGCTCCCTCTGCCCTTCACCGCGCCGTTTCAGGTACCGCAGAATCTTGTCCACGACCGCATGCTCGGTGATGAAGGCGATCACCTTCATCTCGCCCCCGCACGAAGGACAGACCTATCGGTGCCAAAAGAAACAAAGTTAACAAAGTAGCAATGGAGAGGTCGGCTCGTGCCGACCTCTTCTCTACCGTCGTATCCGGTGGTCCGGGCCGTGAACCTTTGAGGCCGAGGTCAAGCGCGAACTGCAAGATCGCTTTTGACTGGAGCTTGAGTTCGTCATCGGGTCCGCGCTCCCCCCGTTGCTCCCCTCCTGCCACTTGAACCACGCTCAACCACCGTTAACCGGCATCAAACATGGTAGACAAACTGAAGGCAAAACCACGCCCTGACAAAGAGTTCCGATCGAATAGGATCGACCTCATTGGACCACGGTGAACCTACGGAGAGCGAATGGCATTCAGGAGGTCGTCGGTTCACCGCGGCCTTCGCCGCGGCGGCCCACCGAGATAAGCCTGTTGCTTTCTCTCGGTGTGAACGACCCCGATCGCTCCACCAGTTTTTCGCCCCTGCTACCGGGAGTAGCAGGGGCGAAAAACTGTCACGGCGTAGCCAAGGGCGAAGCCTGACCACGCCCGGCTCACCGTGAACTCGCCCGCTCTCGGCGAAGAGCGTCCAGATTCCGGCTCAACCGAGCATTTCCGCGGTCGCCGCGAACATCACTCGAGCAAGTACTCGATGGTCGAGACGACGCGCAGGGTCTTCTCGAGCTGGCTGTCCTCGCTGATCCCGGGCGCGGGATCGCGGGCGAGGACGACGAAGACGCCCTGGTTGGCGGTGCGGATGCGGCCGAGGCGGCTGCCCGAGTCGGCGGCGAACTGCCCGGCGGCCTCGCGGGCGGCGCCGGTCGCCTCGGCGATCATCTCGGGCTTGTGGTCGTTGAGGCGGGTGAAGAGATAGGTCGGCCCGCGGGACGGCCCCCCCTCCGATGACAAGACGACCCCGGCGTCGACCAGCTCGCCGACGCGTTGGCTCGCAACCCGGATCCGCTGCGGCTCGTCCGACCGGATCATGAGGGTCTTGGCGACGATGAACCGGTTGCTGATTGGGCCCGAACGGTACGGGTTCGCGGCCTGATCGGTCACATCGAGGCCCTGAACCGAAACCTGCGAGAGCGGCACTCCCGCCCGTTCGAGAAACTCCATGACCAGCTCGGTGTCGCGGGTGAGGCGTTGCTGTGCTGCGCCGAGATCGTCGTCGGCCGCGACGTATCGCAGTGGCCACAGCGCAATGTCGGCGTCGACGGCACGCTCGGCAACGCCCTTGACCGTAACGTAACGGTCGGCGGTCCGGCCGGTCGCGAAACCGTTGCCGATCAGCCAGCCGGCGGCCGCAAGGCCGAGAGCGATGACGACGGCGTGGACGAGGGTGCGCGCTGGCGGGTGGTCATGGCCGAGTTGATTCATGGCCGGATTCTAGCAAACTGCCCGGTCCCGATCATGATCGCGGGACCGACCCTCCGGTCGTCCGATGAACCGGGGCAGGGCATCACCGGCCGGAGGAAACGCCGGTGGAGAACTGTCGTTGATTTGAGGCCAAGTGCCTCGGCGGCTATTTGCCTTCGGATGACCGCACACGGGGGGGAGGACCGCTGGTCGTCAACCGGTGATTTTTGCAATCGGCGTCACGTGGTCGGCCCAACCGGTAGAATGAACGGATGAGTTCATCGGGAGACGAGAAGATCCCACGAGGTGCGACGAAATCGCCCGGCGTAGGTCCGCCCCGTCGCGGCGACGGGCTCATGGAGCCGCACCTTATCGATGATCTCGCCTACAAGGAGACCTTCTACTGGTGGCACCGCATCCGGCGCAGCAACCTCATGCGTCTCCTCGACGCCCAGATCGGATCGGCAGCGCGGGTGCTCGAGATCGGCTGCGGAACCGGCGCCAACCTGAGGGAAGGCAAGCGTCGCTGGGGCGATGGCGTCGGAATCGACCTGGATATGCGCGCGCTTGCGTTCTGCGGTGATCTGAACGTGGTCAGAACCGACGCCCTCGCCGCGCTCCCGTTTGCGGACGCGTCGTTCGACGCCGTCGTCATGCTCGATGTCCTGGAACACCTGTCGGAGCCGAGAGCTCTCTTGAGCGAGGCGAGGAGGGTCCTCCGGCCGGGCGGCGCGGTCGTCATCATGGTGCCCGCGGGTCCGGAGCTGTGGAGCTACTGGGACGAGATGCACGGACACCAGCGGCGGTACACCAAACACAGCCTGGCCGAGGTCTTCGGCGCCGACTGGAGACGGATCGCGCTGGAGTATAGTTTTTCCTGGATGTACCCGGTGGTGTGGAGTTTCAGACGCGTGATGCAGCGGCGGCAACGACCGGACGCCCACAGCGATTTCATCGAGCTGCCGCGGATACTCAACGAGGTGCAGCTGCTCATGGGTCGGATCGAGGGAAGGATGCAACGATTCCTGCCGGCTCCGTTCGGGACCACCGTGTGCGGAGTCTGGTCGAAGGGGAGTGGTTCATGAAGCTGTCCATGGTGCTGCCCGTCCACAATGAAAGCGGCACCCTTCGGGATTTCTTCAGCGAGCTCTTGTCGATGGTCGAGAACCAGGGTCTCGACATCGAAGCGGTCTTCATCAACGACGGCAGCTCGGACGACTCGCTGGCCTTGATGCGACTCATCAAAGACGAATCGTCAAACCGGGCCGAGGTCGTGATTCTCGACCTCGCCCGGAACTTCGGCCACCAGGCGGCGGTGACCGCGGGCATCGAAAACTCGACGGGCGACGCCATCCTCGTCATGGACACCGATCTCCAGGATGACCCGGCGGTGATCCCGGAGATGATCGCCAAGTGGCGGGCCGGCGCCGAGGTGGTCTACGCAACACGAACCAGTCGCGAGGAACCGCTGCCGCTGAGAATCCTCTTCAACACCTACTATCGGGTCTTCTCGCGGATCACGCCTATCGAGATCCCGCATGCGGCCGGGAACTTCGGTCTCATCGACCGGCGCGTGGCGGAGGAGATGCGTCGCCTTCCGGAGCACAATCGGTACTATCCAGGACTTCGGGCCTGGGTCGGGTTCCACCAGGATGGGGTCGATTCGCCCCGCCGCGCCCGCGCCAGCGGACCGTCTCGGGTCGGTTTCCTCGGGCTGACCGAGCTCGCGCTCAACGGACTCTTCGGTTTCTCCGCCCTGCCCCTCCGGCTGGCCTTTGCGGTCGCGATTCTGCTGGCGCTGGCCGGTGTCACCGGTATTGCCGTCATCTTCTACATCAAGATCTTCACCGATCTCGCGGTTCCCATGTGGTCGTCGATCATGACCCTGATCATCTTCACGGCCTCGGCCCAGTTCTTTCTCATCGGTCTGCTCGGCGAGTACATCGCGCGGATCTACACCGAGGTCAAGAACCGGCCCAACTACATCATCCGCGATCGGTACTGATTTCCATGGCGAAGCCTCCGTCCGGGCCCCGGCCGCTGCGATGGCAGGCGCTGCTGATGGTGTTGATGGCGGCGGGGGTGCTGGCGGCATTCGCACCGGCGCTCGACATCTTCCTCGCCGGAGATGACTTCGAGTGGCTCGAAGCATCGTACGACCTCATCGCCCACCCCATGGTGAGCTTCGAACCCATCAATCACTTCTTCCGACCCCTCATCAAGTGGACCTATCTCGGCGACTATCTGATCTTCGGCGCCATGGGCGCCGGCTACATCGCCACCAGCCTGCTCATCCACTTCGCGAACTCGGTCCTGCTCTTCGTCCTGATCAGACGCCGGATTTCGCAACCGTTGGTGGCGGCGGGATCGGCTGCTGCCTTTGCTCTCTCCCCCCTCCACAGCGAGGCGGTGCTGTGGGCCGCCGGTCGACCGGACACGGTCCTGCTCGGCTGCTGGCTCGCCGCCATTCTCCTGCTGGATGGATGGTGCGAACGGCCGGGCATCGGGCGCGCCGCGGCCTTCACCTTCGTCGCCCTGCTCGGGATCGGCGCCAAGGAAAGCTGGATCGTCTTTCCGTTCCTCGCCACCGGCTACGTGGTCTGGGTGCGTCGCGAGTCGATCGCCACCGGCTTTCGCCGGACTGCCGTCGTGTGGGCGGCATGGCTGGCGTACCTGGTGGTATTTTTCATCCTGCCGATGACGAGCGGCCAGGCAACCGCCACCCACTATGCCGATTTCTCCATCGTGCCGGCGCTCGCCAAAACCTCACGCACCCTCCTGGGCTACTGCGGTCTGGGTTGGACCGGGATCGCCGGTTGGCCGGCCTGTTGCCGTGGCGGGAGTTCTGGTCATCGCCGCGGCTGCATGGTTGATTCGAACCGAACGCCGGCTTCGGCGGCTGGTCCCTGCTGTGGTTGGGCGCGACCCTCGCTTTGGCGGCGCCCTTCCCCTTGAGCGTTCTCCGCCACAACTATCTCCCGCTGGCCGGGTTTTGGATGCTGGCGGCGGCCGTGCTCGACCGCCTGCCGGGAGGCGCCGGCGACAGGGCCGCACCCGGCCGACGTCGACTCGGCACGGTGGTGACAGTGGCGGCGGTGTTCGCCGTGCTGACCGTCGAGGCCTGGTTCCTCCAGCGAGAGATCGCCGACTATCGCTTGTACGGCGATCTCCACTCCCGCCTCTGTCAGGCGTTTGCTTCGGTCGAACCGAAGATCTCGCGTGAGAGGCCGGTGGTTTTGATCAACCGAGGGACCCTGCGCGGCGTCGAGCTCATGGTTTCTTCGGTGCAGGGCGGCAACAAGACCTTCTTCGTCAGGCGGGATGCGCTGTGGCAGCTCGTGTTCCTGCCACCACTTGCCGATTTTGTGGGACAACCCTTCGACGAGCGCCTGGTGAGCATTGGCCCGTTGGAGCGTGATGCAGTCGATGATGGCTGCACGGTGGTGCTCTTCAACGACAATGGTTTCCAGCTCCGACCCGATCTCGAAGATCAGGTGATGACCGGCCATGAGCGCCGGCGAACTTCCACCGACGATCAGTGTCTACCGTTGGACCCGAGAGACTCCTCGGCTCCTGGAGGTCTGATCGATTTTTCGTGCGGGCGTGGCTCTCTCAGCCGTTGGTGGGCGTCTCATCCCGAGCCGGTTCGGGAACGACGAGGATGGGCACCGAGCACCTGACGGACAAGAGCCTCTCGGCGAGGTCGCGGGACCTCAAGGCCGCAAACCTCGTCCGGCGGCGCCTTCCAAGCACCAGCATGGAGTGTTCCCCGCGCTTGATGTGCGCCGTCAGCTGTTCCGCAGGGTCTCCGTCGAGCACATCGAATGTCCAGTCCGGCTGCTTCGCGTCGCGCCGCACCGTCAACGTGCTCTTTGACGGTCGACTCGAACGATGCCCGCGCCATCTGCGCCTTCTCCTCGAGGCACCGGGAAACGTGCTCGAGATACTCCTCCCTGCCCTGCGCGTAGATTTCGTTGGAGAACTGCTTCAGGTACGGATCGCGGATGTGGACGGGGTTGAGCGTCACACCCAAGCCCAGCGCCAGATCCACCGCCCAGCACACCGCCTCGTCGGTGTGGGGCTCTCCGTCCACAGCCAACAGGATGCGACCCGGAACTCTCTAGCCACCTCCGACTCGCAGCAGCTCCGTGCCGAGCAGCAGCACGACGATGAGCCCGAGGACCATCTTGGCCGTCGCCGCACCGGACCCGATGACGAACGCCGTGCCGCCGGCCTTCTTCATGTCGTCGATGGAGATGGACAGGCCGATCCCGGCGAAACCGATGGCGAAGAACCACTTGTATACGGCGTCCATGGCCCAGAAGGGCGTGCCCGCGGTCTCGGGTCCGCCGAGGAAGGCGATGCCCGCGCTGTTGAGAATGATGAGCACGAAGAAACCGAGGATGAAGACGGGAAACTTGGAGCGCATGGTGGCCCAGAAGTCGACGCCCTTGCCCTCGCCCTTGATCCCATAGAACCACACGGCGAAGACGACGATGAGAGGGATGAGCATGATCCGCGCGGCATTGATCAGAACGGCCGTGTCCCGCGCCTCTTGCCCGTACCACTCGGCGGCGGCGATGAGCTGCGCGGTGTTGAGGATGGCGAGCGCGGACCAGGCGCCGAACTGGGGCTCGGAGACCCCGAGCGCCCGGCCGAGGTACGGCATGATGAAGAGCATGGCCGTGCCGAAGAGCAGGATGGTCCCGATGGCGTAGGCCATGTCGCGGGGCTTCGCGCCGACCACCGGCGCGGTGGCGATGATGGCCGAGACTCCGCAGACGCCCGTGCCGGCGCCCATGATGCCGCCGAGGCCATCGGACACCCCGTATTTGCGGCTCAACCACATCACGGCGATGGCGGTGCCGAAGATGAACACGGCCGCCAGGATCATCCCGGTCCCTCCGACCCTCACCACATCGGACCACACGTAGTGGACCCCCAGGATGATGATCCCCGGCTTGATCAATGGTCGCGCGGCGGCGACACCCGGCTTGAGGAACTCCGGAATTCCGAAGATGTTGCGGATGAGGATGCCGCCGACGAGCAGCATGGCCACGTAATTGAACTGGAACTTCTGGTACAAGAGCGTGGCCACGGGCCAGGCGTCGCCGACCGCTCCATCCACGTTGTCGAGAGCCTTCTGCTGCTTTGCGAGCTGCTTCTCGGCCGAGGCGATGGCGCCGGCATCTCCCAAGGCCGTGGCTTCGGCCAGCCTCCCCTCGAGGGCGGGAATCGCCGCGGAGGCCACGTCGGCCTTGTGGTACTTGCCCAGCACGTGATCGATGTTCATCACGATCACCGCGAAGACGATGCAGAAGATCAGACCCGGGATGATCTTGGTCCAACCCGGGACAACCAACGATCGAAGCTTGGCCATCCTCCACCCCCTAGAAGATGTAGAGCACGTTCTTTGAAGAAGTTGTAGACGGCTTCGGGCGCCGCGATCGAGAGCAGCATCACGATGCCGGCGATGATCAACGCCCAGATGTCCTCTCGCTTCGCCGACGAAAGACCCGTTGCCTTGTCCCCAGGTTCAGATTCCGAGCTCATGTCTCCTCCTTCTCGGTGCTCCACACCTACACCGTTTGAGATCACTGGTTTTGCAGCGTTCCCAGCAGCAGGGCCGACGCTGCTCGCACACCGAATTTGAGGGCCTCCTCATCGGGCTGGAAGGTCGGGGTGTGGACATAGCTCGTCCAGCCCTTTTCGGTGTTGCCGACGCCGAGCATGAAGAAGAAACTCGGCGCCACCCGGGCGTACTCGGCGAAATCCTCTGCCGCCATGATGGGTACGGCTTCATGAACGGCGTCGTCGCCGAGGACGGTGCGGAGGATGGCGACCGATGCCGTGGTCAGCTCGGGATCGTTGACCAGCACCGGGGTGAATCGCTGGTAGTCGACCTCGCAGCTCGCCCGGTGGGCGGTGCAGACACCGGCGACGATGCGCGAGATGGCGGCTTCGATCTGATCGCGCGCCGCCGGGTCGAGGGTCCTGACGGTGCCGGTGAGCTCGGCCGAACCGGCGATGATGTTGAAGCGGTTGCCGGCGTCGAAGGTCCCCACCGAAACGACGGCCGGGTTTCGCGCGTCGACCTCGCGGGCGATGATGCCCTGCAGACCGTCGACGATCTGCGATCCGACCCAGATGGCGTCGATCCCGTCCTGGGGCGCCGAGCCGTGGGTCATGCGACCGGTGACGTTGATGGTGAAGCGATCGGCCGAGGCCATGACGCCGCCGCTGCCCCAGCCGATGGTCCCCACCTCGTGGTTCGGCATGACGTGCGACCCGAAGATGGCGATGGGTTTCGGGATCGTCGAAGACGCCTTCATCGAGCACCAAGGTGGCGCCACCCTCCTCGCCGGGAGGTGCGCCTTCCTCGGCCGGTTGGAAGAGAAAGATCACGGTTCCGGGGACCTCGTCCTTCATCCCCATGAGCAACTTCGGCGGCGCCGAGACCGACGGTGATGTGGACATCGTGGCCGCAGGCGTGCATCACACCCGGGTTCTGCGACTTCCAGGGCACATCCACCGCCTCGTCGATGGGCAGCGCGTCGATGTCGGAGCGCCAGGCAACCACCGGGCCCGGTTTGCCACCTTCGAGGACGGCGACCACTCCGTGGCCGGCGATCCCGGTTCGGGGTTCATAGCCCATCTCGCGCAGGCGGCGCGCGATCTCCGCACCGGTCGCTACCTCTCGATTGGAGAGCTCGGGATGGACGTGGAACCAGCGCCGGCATTCCACCAGCGACTCGAAGAGCTCATCCGTGGCGGCGTTGATCCCGTCCATGGCGGCGCCGTCGAGCGCGAACCCCGAGCACGGCACGAGAAGAACCGACAGCACACAGAGTGAGAAGACATCTCATGGAAACCCCCGGAGACCTTGATAGCACGCCCCGATGTCGCACGCCAGCGACGCGACGCCCGGAGGGCTCAGGCCATGACCGCCGTCTTCTTCTCGACTCTCGTCGCTGGCATAGGTCGGCGATGTCCGCCACCGCTTCGATGGCGCGATCGATATCCGAGTCGGTGGTGAAGGCGCCCACCGAGAAGCGCACGGTGCCGTCGATCTCGGCGGTGCCGATGCCCTCGTGGACCTGCGGCGCGCAGTGGAGCCCGGTGCGGGTGATGATGTCGTGCTCGACATCGAGCAGCTGACCCGCCTGATCGGCCGGCAGACCGTCGATGTTGAAGACAAAGACCGGCAGGTGGTCTCGCGCCATGTCGGCGCAGTAGAGGGTGACGTTGTCCATGTCCCGGAGCGCCTCATACAGGCGCGTGGCGTGGACCATCTCCTCGTCGTAGAGCGCCTTGACGCCGCCCTTGGACGCAATCCAGCGCTGGCCGGCGAGAAGACCGGCGATCCCCATGGTGTTGAGGGTTCCGAACTCGAAACGCCACGGATAGTCGCGGGGTTGGGTCTTGAGCGCGCTCTTGACCCCGGTGCCGCCCGAACGGCAGGGCATGAGATCGACGTGCTCGGCCATGTACATGCCGCCGGTTCCGGTGGGTCCGAAGAGCGACTTGTGACCGGTGAAACACAGCACATCGATCTTCATCTCGGCGACATCGATGTCGATGAGACCGGCGGTCTGGGCGGCGTCCACCGCGAAGAGAACTCCGTGACGGCGGCAGATCTCGCCGACCGCAGCCACCGGCTGGATGGTGCCGATGACGTTGGAGCCGTGGTTCATGACCACCAGCTTGGTGTTGGGTCGGATCTTCGCCTCGATGTCGGCCGGGTTGACGAAGCCGTCCTCGTCAAACCGGACGAAATCGACATCGACACCCTGGGCCTTGTGCTGGTACATGGGCCGGAGCACCGAGTTGTGCTCGAGACAGGTGGTGATGGCGTGGTCACCGGGTGAGAGCACGCTGCCGATGAGCAGATTGAGCGCATCGGTGACGTTGAGCGAGAAGACCAGGCGGTTTCGATCGGTCCCGCCGAAGAAATCGGTCAAGGCCTGACGGGACTCGAGCAGGGTGTCCTCGGCCTCGAGGGCGAGATCAAAACCGGTTCGACCGGGATTGACCCCGCGGGTGGCGTAGAAATCGCACATGAAGCGGATGACCTCGGGGGGTTTGGGAAAGGTGGTCGCTGCGTTGTCCAGATAGACGAAGTCGCTCATGTCACACCTCGGTGATTGGAATCTCGATGTCGTCGGCGGCGGCCAGCGCCCGACGGATGCGTTCATAAGAAGACGTGATCTGCTCTTCGGCACAGGCTCGCGGCGGCCGCCACATCCCGCCGCCTCATGTGCTCGACCAGGAGTTCGTGCTCGTCGCGCATCTCGGCGCCGAAGTCGCCGAGATCGAGACCGAGGAAGAAGAACCGCTGCATGGAGACGAGGAGATTGCGCAGCACGGCGAAGAGACGGTCGTTTCTCGACAGCGACGCCACCTCGAGGTGAAACCCGAGGTTCTTGTCGAGGAAATCGACATAGGACGCCCAGTCCGAGTAGGTGTACTCGATGGCCGCGAGCTCCGAGAGACGATCGAGTTCCTCGTCGGTGGCACGGGTGACCGCCAGCGCAACCGCGCGGGTCTCGATGGCGGTCCTGAGTTCGAAGCTGTCGGAGATCTCTTTCGGTGAGATCGGACTGACGAAGTAACCCTTGTAGGGAATGGCGGTGAGCAGCCCTTCCTGCTGGAGCCGCCGGCATGCCTCGCGCACCGGCACCCTACTGGTTCCGTAGGTGTCGGCCAGGGCCTGCTCGGCAAGGGCGGCGCCCGGTCGGTGGCGCAGGGTGATGATGTCCCGCTTGAGGGACCGGTAGACCCCCTCGGCGGCGGTTCGGCGCGGCGGGTCGGAGGCGGGGCGCGGATCGGCCATGCAAAGATTGTATACAATTCGTATACAACGTCAAGACTGCCCGATCACCGATCGCCGCGCGACCGACCGACCGAGCCATCCATCCGGCCGTCGGCTCCGGCTGATCTTGCAGACAGGGCGAAGATCGTCGTAAGCTGTCACTCGGGTGTTACGATTCGCGCGCGGCCGGAACCCAACGGGGAGGTCGCCGGCGCCCGGATCACCGCTCGACGACGACTGCTCATCGTAAAGGCGAGCCTCGTCTCGCGAGCGTGAATAGTCACAGTGTTGATGAACCCCGTGACGCGGACCTCGGCTCAGATGTGTATGGAGCCGTTGTCGATTTCTCCCCGTACACGAGGGAAGGTATGACTGAAGAACAACCGAAGAACAAGCAGAAACCGAACAACCAAAACCCACGACGACGCCGGCGGCGTCCCCGCCGTCGTGGAGGACCCAAGGGTCCGGTGATTCCAGGTCCAGGGCTACCTCTTGGTTCGCGAAAAGGGCAGCCCGATGCTGGTGGATCCGCAACGGCAACTTTGTCGCCGAGCAACATCCGACCCTTTGGTTCCCAAGGAGCTGATCGACGCACTGGCACCTGGAAAGCGGGTTGCGAATCGAAGCCAAGGCCCGCGGCAACGACCGTCCGCGGGTCTTCGAGATCGACACCATCGAAGGCATGCCGCCCGAGGAGTATCGGGCCAAGGCGATCCCGTTCCAGGAGTTGATCAGCATCGATCCCCTCGAGCGGTTCAACCTCGAGACCGATCCCGATGTCGTCGAGCCGAGGGTGACCGAGCTCATCGCGCCCCTCGGCAAGGGACAGCGGTGTCTCATCGTCTCGCCGCCCAAGGCCGGCAAGACGACGCTCCTGCAGCAGATGGCCCACGCCATCGCGGCCAACCACCCGAACACGACGATCTTCGTTCTCCTGGTCGATGAACGTCCGGAGGAGGTCACCGACTGGAAGCGAAGCATCGCCCGCGGCGAGGTCTTCGCCTCGTCGTCGGATCAGAGCCTGGAGTCCCACATCCAGATCTCGGAGATGGTCTTCGAACGCGCCCGCCGCCTCGTGGAGATGGGCGAGGACGTCGTCGTCTTCATGGACTCGCTGACCCGGATGTCACGCGCCTTCAACAACTCCCAGAAGGGTTCCGGCAGGATCATGTCCGGCGGCATCGACGCCCGCACCATGGAGAAACCGCGGCGGTTCTTCGGTTCGGCGCGCAACGTCGAGGACGGCGGCAGCCTGACCGTGGTCGCCACCTGTCTCGTCGACACCGGTTCCCGGATGGACGAGGTGATCTTTCAGGAGTTCAAGGGCACCGGCAACATGGAGATCGTGCTCGATCGGCAGGCTCTTCGAAAAGCGGATCTTCCCGACGATCAACATCCCCCAGTCGGGAACCCGGAAAGAGGAGAAGCTCTACCCGAAAGAGCAGGTCGAGAAGCTCTACCTCATGCGGCGCGCGCTGTCGTCGTTGTCACCGGAGGCGGCGATGGAGCTCCTGCTGCAGAAGGTGCGCGAGTTCTCCTCCAACGATCTCTTCCTCCAGTCCCTGCAGCTCAAGTGAGGCGCGTCGAAGCCGACCGATGATCACTTGTTTCGAGAACCCGTCTCATTGATAATGAGCGAATGTCCATGACGACCACCGCCGATCTTCGGCTCCTCGACCCTGCGCTGACGCCGGTGGCCGACAAGGTGCTCGCCGGCGAGCGCCTCGACCGCGCCGACGGGATCGTCGTCGCCACCACCGATGATCTCCTCGGGGTCGGGCGCCTCGCCAACATCGTCCGCGAACGGCTCCACGGCGACCGCACCTACTACAACATCAACCGCCACCTCAATCCGACCAACGTCTGCGTCGCCTCCTGCAAACTCTGCGCGTTCTACGTGCCGTGGCGCGACCGCGAGAAGGGCTGGACCTACACCGTCGAACAGGCGGTCGAGATGGCGGCCCGCGATGTCGACGAATCGGTTTCGGAGCTCCACATCGTCGGCGGCCTCCATCCGAAGCTCCGGGCCGACTACTACGAGGAGCTCTTCTGCGCCCTCAAAGAACGATTCCCGTGGATTCACCTCAAGGCCCTGACCATGATCGAGCTCGACTTCATCGCCACGGCGTCGCGGATCGAGCTCGGCGAGCTGATTTCACGGCTCAAGAAAGCCGGGCTCGACTCGTGCCCGGGCGGCGGCGCCGAGATCTTCGCCGAACGCGTTCGCAACCAGATCTGCGACCACAAGACCGATGGCGCCGATGGCTCGAGATCGCCCGCGAGGTCCATCGGGCCGGTCATCCGGTCCAATTGCACCATGCTCTACGGCCACGTCGAAACCGCCGAGGACCGCATCGATCATCTCCTCGCCCTGCGCGAACTCCAGGACGAGACGGGCGGGTTCCAGTGCATGATCCCCCTCGCCTTCCACCCCGAGAACACCGAGCTCGATCACCTGCCGTCCACCGGCGGCCGTCTCGATGTCCAGACCATCGCCACGACCCGGCTGGTGCTCGACAATGTGCCGCACCTCAAGGCCTACTGGATCATGCTCGGCGAGAAGATCGCTCAGGTCGCGCTCCACTTCGGCGCCAACGACCTCGATGGGACCGTGGTCGACGAGCGGATCACCTACGCCGCCGGAGGAACCGCCGGAACCGGACTCGATCGGCGGCGGCTCGAGTATCTGATTCGCGAAGCCGGACGAACCCCGGTGCTGCGCGACACGCTCTACCGACCGCTCGATTCCCCGTCCGCCGCGCCGGTCTCGTCCTGTCGCCGCCGGCGCTTCGGCCTCCTGAGCCTCGTCCTCCCGATCGCCGCCCAGCCCATCGCCGCCTGGACCCGGGCGAGCAGCACCGAACGTTCCTCGATGGCGGCCAACTCGGGTGACAGCCGGACCGCGGTCACCAAGAGCATCGCCAGAACCGCCGCGGCAACCGCACCGGCCAGAGCCGCGCCGAGCACACGGTTGACGCACCCCAGCTTGAGGGCCTCGAGGGTCTTCTCCATCCCCCAACCGGCGAGCAGACACAGCAGCGAGACGACGACCAGCGGGAGCAGATAGGCCAGACTGAGGGTGAGCCACTCGCTGTTGACGAGTCCGGTCAGACTGACCGCGAGATCCGGAGCCCACGACCACCGACAGCCAGATCCCGCAGGGCGACGCCTCCGAGACCGAAGACGATTCGAATCGCCCCCTTGAAGAACCCGCCGAGGGTGATGCCGGCCCAGACGACGACCAGCACGATAGTCGAGGATGGTCATGCCAGCAGACGAACGGTGAGCCGCAGAAAGTCGGCCTCGGTGACGATACCGAGCAGATTTCCGCTCGTCGTCGACCACCGGCAGGCAACCCCATTTGTTGTCGAGGAGCGTGCGCGCGGCGTCGGCGACCGGTTCATCCGGGCCCACGGTGATCACATCGCGGTGCATGGCCTCGACCACCGGAATCGTGACGAAGATCCGGCGCTGCTCGGCCGGTTCGACCTCGGCAAAGATCGAAAACGACGCCGCCAGGAGATCCCGGTGAGTGACCAGACCGACGAGCTTGCGATCCCGAACGACCGGCAGATGGCGAATCCGACCGCGGTCCATGCAGCGTCTTGGCGTGGGCCAGGGTCTCGTCCTCGATCAAGGTGACCACATCGGTCGACATGATGTCGCGTACGCGCATCTGGGCGGGCATGGGGACCTCCACTCGTCATCTTAGCGCAGGTCGAACCATCTCAATCCGTACCCGTGCCCGTTTCCGCGCCCGTTCCCGATGAACCGGGACCGCTCGATGCGGGTGGTCTCCATCGGGCACGGGCAGGGGCACGGGTACGGGTGCGGAGCGGTCGATCCCCTCAGATGTACAGCCCGCCCGAGACGTTGATCACGACGCCGGTGATGTACGAGGCTTCGGGACCGGCGAGGAAGGCGACGGCGTCGGCGACATCGGCCGGTGTGCCGAGCCGCGGGATCGCGACGGTCTTCATCAGCGCGGCGCGCTGGTCGTCGGTCGAGCGCATCGGTCATGGCGGTTTGGATGTAGCCCGGCGCCACCGCGTTGACGGTGACGTTGCGCGGCCCGAGTTCGCGGGCGAGGGACTTCGTGAATCCGATCAGCCCGGCCTTGGACGCCGAGTAGTTGGTCTGACCGGCGTTGCCCATGAGCCCGACCACCGAGGCGATGTTGACGATGCGTCCGCTCTTTTGCCGCATCATGATCTTGGCCGTCGGCTGGGTCACCTTGAAGGCGCCGTCGAGGTTGATCCGCAGGACGAGATCCCAGTCCTCGGGCTTCATCCGCACCAGGAGTTGGTCGCGGGTGATCCCGGCGTTGTTGACCAGAATGTCGAGGTGGCCGTGATCCTCGTGGATGGCCTTGATCGCTTCGGCCGCGGCGCCGGCATCGGTGACATCCATGGGCCGACCTTCGGCCGAGCCGCCGCGCAGCCGTTGATTTCGGCGACGATCTCGGTGGTGTCGAGGACATCGGCGCAGACCACATGCGCCCCGTCACCGGCCATCCTGCGGGCGATCTCCGCCCCGATTCCTCTCGCACCACCGGTGATGACCGCTACCTGACCGTCAAAATCGCCCATTTCATCCTCCTCGTTCGTTGATACGCACGCCATTAGACCACATCGACACCGAGACTCGGAGCCATCGCTCGTCGCAAGCGCAAAGACGCGAAGGCGCAAAGGATTTCACGAAGGGCATCGCGATTCCAAACCAGCGCCGCGCCCAGTCGAGGAATCCAACTACCGCGACGAAATCCACTCCGACAGGTCATCCCCTTGAAGCTGGGGCAGAGCACTGGATTCGGTATCGTCCAACTCAACTGAAACGATGTCTCTGGGCTTCTTGGACAACCCTGCGATGTCTTGGTGACCGCTTCGCGGCTTCGCGGCCTTCGTGCTTGCGACGGTGCGATGTTGCGACGGCTCGGGGTGCTCAATGTGCCTCTGTGGTGAATCTCAGCCGACGAGGTCGTCGATGACCTTCTCGATGGTCTCGACGGTTCCGGCCGGATAGCAGGTCGCCGCGCGGTCGATGCGTTTGACCAGGCCGCAGAGCACGTTGCCGGCGCCGATCTCGACAAAGGTGTCGAAACCGTCGGCGCGCATCCGTTCGATGGTCTGGGTCCAGAGGACCGGGGAATCGACCTGTCGGATGAGACCGTCGCAGACCTCGGCGGGCGCAGCTCACCGGGGTGGCGTCGATGTTGCGGTAGACCGGAATCGACGAGTTCGGTGAAATCGAGATCCGCGCAGGGTGGGTTCGAGACCTTCGCGCGCCGGCGCCATGAGCGGCGAGTGGAAGGGCGCCGACACCGGCAACGGCAGCGCCCGCCGCGCACCGCGTTCCTTCAGCACCTCGATGGCCCGGGCCACCGCGGCCGCAGCGCCGGCGATGACCACCTGGCCGGGGGAGTTGAAGTTGGCCGGAACCACCGCCACCCGGTCTCGCACCGCGATCTCGTCGCAGACCGCCGCGACCACCTCGTCGTCGAGACCGAGGATCGCCGCCATCGCGCCCTCGCCCACCGGAACCGCCTGCTGCATGAGTCGGCCGCGCTCGCGAACGGTCCGGGCGGCATCCACCGCATCCAGACCACCGGCAGCCACCACCGCCGAGTACTCGCCGAGACTGTGGCCGGCCGCCGCCTCGGCCCGAAAGCCATGCTCGGAGAGCACCCGCCACGCCGCCACCGAGTGGGCGAGCAGCGCCGGCTGGGTGTTGGTGGTCAGACGAAGCTCGTCTTCCGGTCCGTTCCAACACAGCGCCGAAAGATCGAACTCGAGGCCCCGGTCGATCTCGGTGAAGAGGGCGGCCGCGGTGGACCACCGATCGGCGAGATCGTGTCCCATTCCCACTGTTTGGCTTCCCTGTCCCGGAAAAAGCGCTGCAATGCGTGCCATCACGACTCCTTTGTAGCGGTACTCCGGAATTCGCGATTCAGATACGGATCAGGGACGAGGCCCAGGTGAGACCACCGCCGAAGGCCGAGGTGAGCAGCAGGCTGCCGGGTTCGAGCCGGCCCTGGTTGCGGGCATCGACCATGGCGAGGGGAATCGAGGCTGCCGAGGTGTTGCCGACCCGCTCGACGTTGGTGAAGACCTGATCGTCTCTGACAGCCCGAGGCGGTTGCCCACCGCCTGGATGATCCGCATGTTCGCCTGGTGGGGAATGAAAAGGTCGAGATCCTCGACGCCGATTCCCGCCGCATCCATGACTTCACGGCTGATCTCGGTCAACGACCGGACGGCCACCTTGAAGGTCTCGTTGCCGCGCATCTTGATAAAGGGAAGCCGCCGATCGATGGACTCGGTGCTGTGGGGTGGGAAGCGAGCTGCCGCCGCCCGGCATGGAGATGAGATCCGCGTAGTTGCCGTCGGTTCGCCATTTGATGTGGAGGATCCCCTCTCCGGGCTCGCCGGGTTTGAGCACCACAGCGCCGGCCCCATCGCCGAAGAGCACGCAGGTCGTGCGGTCGGTCCAGTCGACATAGCGGGTCAGGCACTCGGCACCGACCACCAGGATCGTCTCGGCCTCTCCGGTGGCGATGAACTGGCGACCGACGTTGAGGGCATAGGTGAAGCCCGAGCAGGCCGCCGAGAGATCGAAGCAGACCGCGTTGACCAGACCCAGCATCGGCTGAACGATGGCCGAGGTTGCCGGGATCGGCTGCTCGACCGTCGCCGTCGCGAGGATCAGCAGATCGACTTCCTCGGGCTCGACCCCGGCATCCTCCAGGGCTGCGCGACCGGCCCGCGCGACGAGATCGACCAGCGCCTCACCCTCGGCCACGACCCGCCGCTCCCTGATCCCGGTCCGGGTCGTGATCCACTCGTCGCTGGTCTCCACCATCGCCTCGAGGTCGCTGTTGGTGAGCATCCGCTCCGGGAGGTAAGGAGCCGAGGCCGACGATCTTCGCGGTCGTCAGCGAAATGATCGTGCATTTCAGCCGTTCCTGCTTTCGGCGGGCTGGGCCAAGACCTCGAGGATCTTGTCGCCGATCTGCTGCAATCACATCGCTCGAGGCGTAGGAGTCGGCAAACCGAATCGCGTTGCCGAATCGCCTTCGCGGTCGATCGGCCGTGGCCGATGAGGCAGGCGCCATTGACGCCGAGCAGCGGCGCGCCGCCATGCTCGGAGTAGTCGACCTTGCGTTTGACGTTGCGAAAGGCGCCCTTGGCCAGCACCAGGCCGGCGCCATAGAGCGGCGACTGCCGGGCCTCCTCCTTGAGCATCCCGACCACCATCTCACCGAGTCCCTCGGCCACCTTGAGAACGACGTTGCCGGTGAATCCGTCACAGACCACGACATCGACGTCGCCGGTGAAGACATCCCGGCCTTCGACGTTGCCGACGAAGTTGATCCCGGCGTGTCTTGAGCACCAGGTACTGACGACGAATCCGCGGGCCGCCCTTGGTCTCTTCTTCGCCGACCGACATCAGACCCGACCCGCGGGTCCTCGACACCGAGCACCGCCGATGCGTAGTAGGAGCCCATCACCGCGAACTGGACGAGTTGGTGAGGCTTGGCTTCGACGTTGGCGCCGACATCGAGCACCAGGGTGTGGCCGTCGAGCTTGGGCAGAATCGCCGCGAGGGCCGGCCGGTCCACTCCGCCGATCATCCCGAGGGCGGATTTGGCCGCAACCCAGGCGGCCCCGGTGTTGCCTGCGGTCACCATGGCCGAGGCGCGGCCGTTGCGAACCAGTTCCGCACACACCGAGAGCGACGAGTTGCGTTTGCCGCGAAGAACCGTCAGCGGCGGATCCTGCATCTCGACGACATCGGTGGCGTCAACCAGCTCGAGTCCGCTGGGCACGGTACGAAAGCGTCCGAGTTCTCGACGAAGCCGTTTGATCGGACCGACCAGACAGACCGACAGACCGTGGTCGGCGATCGCGTCCAGCGCCCCCTGGATGCGGATCTGGGGCGAGCCGTCGCCGCCCATGGCATCGAGTGCGATGGCTCGGCCGGCCATCACTCAGCGCCTTCGATACCCCGTTGAAGGAGGCTCCGCGTCCCGCTGTGTCGTTGCAGCGCATACGGATCAGTCGAGGTCTTCGACCTCGATGACTTCGCGACCCTTGTAACTCCCGCAGTGGGGGCACACCTGGTGCGGCGGTTTGGGTTCGAAGCACGAGGTGCATAGACTCCAGCCCGGTGGCACCAGCGCGTGGTGGGAGCGTCGATTGTCGCGACGCGTTCTCGAAATCTTATGCTTTGGATTCGGCATCAGAATTCTCCGTTTCGTTTCATCGGATTCAGTCGACCGGGGTCTTTCCCGCCAGATCCTTCCAGAGCCGCCCATCTCGGATCGACTTCCGGTTCGCATTGGCAGGCGTCCCTCAACGTTGCGGTTGGCACCGCAGCGCGGACACAACCCGGCGCATTCTTCAGAACACAAGACGCGGATCGGCAATCTCGAGCAAGAGCCTGCTCGATCGCCAGTTCTTCGAGATCGAGAACCGGCTCCTCGAGAAAGACGACATCGAGATCGGCCTCATCGAGGGCGAGTTCGGGATCGAGGGGCGCGTCATCGACCAGCGCCATCTCCAGATCGAAGGTCGAGTCCATCCGCCACTGCACCGGCTCGAGACATCGACCGCAGCTGAGCCTGACCGTTGGCGCTGGTTCGACCATCGACAAGATAGTGGTCGCCAGCCGGACGCACCTTCCCCTCCAACCGGACCTCCATCGGTCCGATGACCCGGGTCGGGTCGAGCCGGTCGTTGTCGAAACTCGATGGTCTCGGCAAAGCGTCATCGGCTCACTCTCGATCTTGGAAAGGTCGATCTTCACACACACCTCTCCCCACAAGGGGCGGAAGTATAGCATTCGGACCACTGACTGGCTAGAACGGTGATCGGGAACGGGTGATGCTCGATGAAGCAATCAACTCAGATCAGGTTCGCCGCGGCTTCGCTTTCCGACACGGTGGTGGCGAGAGTGACGATTCCCGTCCCCAACGCGAGCAATCGAGCACACACTCCACAGCACGCCGCCGAGATACGGCAGGAACCGCACGACCAGCAAGGCGAGCGACCCCGACGAAGACCTCGAGCGTCAACGGCAACGGCCGGTGGAACCAGCGGCGCAGGACCAACTCCGCCGAGAAATCCGCCGACGACCGTCAGCCCGATGGCTCGAAAGGCGAAGAAGATCACCGTCAGCGCCGCCGCCATCGGAACACCGATGGTCGGCCCGAGGCCGAGCACCGCCACCACCGCGGCAAAGAAGGTGACTCCCGCGGCCACTCCGAGCACCAGGACCCTGAATCCGAGCTGCGGCAGGATCCAGACTCCGTAGCGAAGTCGGGTCGACAGACCGAAGGCGAGCGCGGTGGTCACCAGCAGCCATCCGCCCGAGGTGACCAGGCGGACCGCCGACGTTGACCTGCAGCGGCGTCCTGTCTTCCCGGCCGGAGAGCGACGTTCGACAGCGAGGAAAACGCGAGGGTTCGGCCCTCGACGACCGCCCCGGGGGCGACCTCGACATCACCGAAGATCGCCACGACGTGGCGGCCGACCCGAGCCCGCCCATCGAGGCGGAGATCGCCGTCCGACGACCACGACATCACCGGCCACATCAGCCATGGGTCCGAGATGGACATCGGCTTCGAATGCGACGACATCGCCATCGACTTTCTCGTTGACCACGATGTCGTTGAAGACGGTGGTTCGCGGAGGTCGGCTGCGCCATCACCTCGACCGCCGTGAACGCCAGCACAATGGCGACTGCGGGAATCAGCCGATGTCGCGCCATGGCGAGACCTGCCGCCACCGGCGGGCCACGACCGAAACCACTCCGAACCCCAGGAGACTGACCACGATGGCGGCCGCGAGAATCCCCGGACTGAGCAGCGCGGTCGCGGCACCGGCGGCGGTGGTGAGCACCGTGTTCCAGTCGCCCACCGATGCGGCGAGGGAAACCCACCCCTGCGACGACCACACCGGCAGCAGAGCGAGCAGGCTGCCGCCCGGCAACGCCACCGAGCATCACCGCACCGAGCAGGGCGAAGAGCAGGGAGGCCGCCACCGGAAGCAGGGCCAGGACTCGACGCCGACGGTCGCGCGGAACTGCATGGCCGCACGAACCCGGATCTTCCATGTTCGGATCGGCGGGCGGAAGGACACTTCGCGAATATCAGACCGAGAGCAGTCTCGCCGGCCGCAACCTCGCAGCACTGCGGGCAAAGCTCGAGGTGCCGGCGTTCCTCCTCGGAAAGCCGCTCGGTCTCACCGAGATCTTCGGTGAGAAGCTCTTGAATTGCCTCACAGTTCGTTAGCCACCGTGGCCTCCTCTCATGGCACCGCCAGCCTCACAAGAAGGCCGCCAGTGCTTTTCGTAATACGGCGTGTGCACGAAAAAGTTTGTTCTTGACCGTTCCCAAGGGCATTTCCTTGAACTCGGCGATCTCCTGATAGCTCAGACAACCGAAGTGACGCAGCATGACGAGCTCACGGTACTCGGGTCGAAGCTCGTCGATGGCCTGCTTGAGCGAGCACCGCCAGTTCGGCGTTTTCGAAGTGCCCGAGGGGGTCCTTGGTGTGGTCCTCCACAACGAGTTCAACCTCGTCGCCATCGCGATCGGTGCGATACAACGCCACCGTCTTGAGTCGACGCCGGCGCAGGTGGTCGATACCGAGGTTGTGGCCGATGCGAAAGAGCCAGGTCGAAAAGCGGTACTTCGGGTTGAACCGTTCGAGCGCCGACCAGGCCCGGATGAACGCCTCCTGGCTGAGTTCCCGAGCGAGCTCGACATCTCCGACGAGCTGACCGAGAAAGGCCGTCAGACGCCGTTGATAGCGGCGCACGAGGACGGTGAACGCATCCTCTTCCCCATCAAGGGCGAGCCGCACCAGTTGTTCGTCAGAGGCCTTGTCAAAGCTCACAGCGTCGTCATGATACAGGGTTTCGACCCGGACTGTCTCGGTATCGGAACACCCAGGATCGCTTCACGCTCGTCCGGGATCCCGCGTTGCCGGAATGCCGGGTTCGGGTTAGACTCTTGGCGGAGGTGGATCGTGAAGATGAAATGGATCACGACGATCGCGTTGGTGTGCCTCGGCGCGCTGGCGCCGCTTCCGCCCAGGACGAGGAGTGGAACGAACCGCGCCGGAGGGGGTCCCGGCGACCCAGGAGGCCATCGGCGGTCTTCCCTTCACCGGCGAGGTCGATGTGACGGTGGTCAACGTCAACGTCTACGTCACCGACAAACAGGGCTTCGCCGTCACCGATCTCACCGCCGATGATTTCGTCCTGACCCAGGACGGAACCGCCAAGGCGATCACCAACTTCGGCCTCTTCACCGATGAGATCTACCGCAGCTACTACCGGGCGACCAAGGCCGCCGACAGGCCTGCCGACACCGACCCCGATCCCCGGCGCCGGAGACCCTTTCCAAGGACAGTTTCCGTCCGGTCTATGTCGTGCTCTATTTCGACAACGAGAATTCGCGCGCCCTCGATCGCAATCGACTCATCACCCAGCTGCGGACCTTCGTCCGGGAGAACCTCCACCCACCGGTGCAGATGATGGTCATCTCGTACCAGAAGTCCTACGACGTGCTGCAGACGTTTACGGATGACCCAGCGAGAGATCAACGACGCCCTGCGCGAGATCAAGACATGTACACCGGCGGTCGAACCGAGGTCGACAACGCCCGCAAGGACATCCTTCGGCAGTTTGCCGAATCCCAACGAAACTCTCAGACACGACGTCAGCACCATGAGCCGCGCGCACGGCATGATGATCGGTTTTGCCGAAGAAGAGGCCAACACGCTGCAGTTCACCCTCGGCGCGCTCAGGGACACCGTCACGATGCTCTCGGGCCTGCCGGGCAAAAAGGTGGTCGATCTACGTCTCCAACGGCCTGCCCATGATCGCCGGCCTCGACCTCTTCTACGCGTTCGCCAACACCTACCACGAATCATCGGCCATCACCGAATCCGCCCGCTACAACATGAACCGCCACTTCACCTCGCTGGTCTCCAACGCCAACGCCCAGGACATCAGCTTCTACACCTTCGGGGTCGGCGGGCTCGAGAATCCGACCCTGTCCTCGGCCGAACTCGGCACCAACAGGACACCATGTCGGCGAGCCTGGGCATGCAGAACTACCTCGACTCCGCTGCGCTTCATGGCCGACAGCACCGGAGGAGCCGCGATCGTCAACACCAACGACTTCGCCCAGGGACTCGAGAAGGTGGGCCAGGACTTCTTCACCTACTACTCTCTCGGCTACGCCCTCAACCAGAGCGGTCTCGACAAGGTCCACCGGATCAAGGTCGAGCTCCCCAACCACCCCGAGTATCGAGCTCCGTTACCGACAGCGCTTTGTCGAAAAGAGCCTCGAGAGCCGGGTTCAGGACAAGGTGGTCACCGGGCTCATGTTCCCCCTCGATGACAACCCCATGGAGATCATGGTCGAGATCGGCAACCAGGGCCCGGCCGGCGAAACCCGTTGGATGGTGCCCTTCGAGCTGTCGTTCCCGCTGCGCAGGGTGGCTCTCCTGCCGGCGGGCGATGATTACGTCGGCAACCTGACCATGTTCATCGCCGCGCGCAACACCAACGGAGACCGCTCCGATGTCGTCCGCCAGAATCACGAGATCAGGGTCAAGGCGGCTGATTACGACGACGCTCAACTCAAGCGCTACACCATCACCGCCAACCTCCTGATGGAGGAGGGCACCCACAACGTCGCGGTGGGCATCCTCGATCCCGTGACCCGCAACGCGTCGTTCACGACGACAAAGGTGACGGTGAGGGAGTAGGCTCTCGGTCGGCAACGCGATGGGAGGGGTGCCAGGCACCTTCTCGCGGCGAAAAGCGAGCCAGGCACCCGGCCCGCGTTCGACTACTCGAGTTCGACCAGGAGGCCGCCGGCGTCGATGATCTGACCGGGTTCGACGTGGACGGCGATGACCTTGCCGGCCTGGTGTGGCGGTGAGTTCGTTCTCCATCTTCATGGCCTCGAGCACCACCAGCGGTTGCCCCGCCTCGACCTCGTCGCCGACCCGCACGTGCACCTTGACGACCTTGCCCGGGATCGGCGCATCGAGCCGGCTCGGACCGACCGCCGCGGCCGCGGCACTGGCCTCGATGGCCTCCACCGGTGTCAGCACCTCGATGTCGAAGTCGCGCTCACCGACGGCGACCCGCCACTCGCCGGCCATTGCCGCGCTGATAGCTCACGGAGAAGCTCCGGCCATCCTCGACATAGCGCAGCGAGGCCATGGCCTCGTCGAGCCGAATCACATCGACGCGGCGGCGTTCGGATCCCATGACGACCTCGAAGCCATCGGGAACCCGTTCGACCTCGACCTCGCGCGTCTGCGTCACCCTGGCGTACGACCCATTTCATCGCGGATACCTCCCGTGCTGCTGGCGGACGCCTTCGGCCACCAGTGACTGCCCGTCACCGTGGCTGAACGGGTCATCCGGACACGGTGCCGGCCTCGAGCGTCGCGAGACAGACCGCCGCCACCACCGCCGCCTCTTCGGCTTCGGGATCCTGCTGTCCCGTGCACCTCCGCCAGTCGCTGCGAGGCGAGAAGCTCGTCGAGAAAACCGGTGTGGAAATCGGCCTCGACGAATTCGTCCATTTCGACCAGGGCCCGGAACAGGGTCAGGGTCGTGGCGATACCGCGCACCTGATACTCCTGGAGCGCCCGCCGCAATCGAGCCACCGCGGCCGGCCGGTCGGGGGCGTGGACCACCAGCTTGGCGACCATGGGATCGTAATCCAGCGGCACGACGCTGCCCTGAAAGACCCCCGAATCGACCCGAACTCCGGGACCGCTGGGACGCACCAGGAGGGTGATCCGGCCCGGGCGAAGGGGCGAAGTTCCGCAGCGGATCCTCGGCATAGATCCGGCACTCGATGGCGTGGCCGCGGGGCACGAGATCCTCCTGGCGCCAGGACAGCTCGCGTCCCAGCGCGAGATTGATCATCTCGCGGACCAGATCGACACCGTAGACCTCCTCGGTCACCGGGTGTTCGACCTGGAGCCGGGTGTTCATCTCGAGGAAGTAGAAACTGCCGTCAGCAATCGACGAGAAACTCCACCGTCCCCACCGATTGATAACCGGAGCCGCGGACGATGGCGAGAGCCGCCTCGCCGAGACGCTGCCTGAGATCCGCATCGACCACGGGCGACGGGCACTCCTCGACCACCTTCTGGTGACGGCGTTGAATCGAGCACTCGCGCTCGCCGAGATAGACGGCGTTGCCGTACCGATCGGCGGCGACCTGAACCTCGATGTGGCGGGCCCTGACCACCAGCCGCTCGACATAGACCCGATCGTCGCCGAAATAGGCCCCACCCTCGGAACGGGCGCGCTCGAAAGACGCCGCGAGCTCCGACACGATCGTGGACCTCCCGCATTCCCTTGCCGCCGCCACCGGCCACCGCCTTGAGCAGCACCGGCAGCCCGTGTTGATCGACAAAGGCCTCGAGTTCGGCGAGGTCCTCGAGAGGATCGACCATCCCGGGGACCAGAGGAACACCGGTGTCGATGGCGAGCTTGCGACTCTCGGTCTTGGAACCCATGAGCCTGATGGCGGCGGGCGGCGGCCCGACCCAGGTCAGCCCTGCGGCCTCGACCCGTTCGGCGAACTCGGCATTCTCGGCGAGAAATCCGTAGCCGGGGTGGACGAGGTCCGCGCCGCTCGCCTTCGCCGCCCCGAGCAGGCGATCGATATTGAGATAGCTCTCGGAAGCCGCGGCCGGTCCGATGGGAAAGGCCTGATCGGCCATGAGGACGTGCGGCGATCGCCGATCGACCTCGGAGTACACCGCCACGGTTTCGATGCCCATCTCGCGACAGCCGCGGATGATCCGAACGGCGATCTCACCGCGATTCGCTACCAGTAACTTCATTCCGCTCCCCCGCCCGATCTGCCGAAGTTCTCGATTCTCAACAATTTTCCTCCTCTACCACTGACTCTTCAGCCTTGGTCCGAAATTCATAATTCAAAATTCATAATTCAAAATTGTCTAAAGCGGGATGTTCCCGTGCTTCTTCGTCGGCATGGTGTCGCGTTTGGTGCCCAACATGGCGAAGGCGGCAACCAGCTTGCGGCGCAGCATTCGCGGCAGGATCACCTCGTCGATGTAGCCCTTCTCGGCGGCGACAAAGGGGTTGGCGAACTTCTCCTGATACTCGGCCACGAGCTCCGCTCGCTTCGCTTCGGCGTCTTCGGCGCCCAGGATCTCCTGACGGTAGAGAATATTGACCGCGCCCGTGCGGTCCCATGACCGCGATCTCGGCGGTCGGGAAGGCGAAATTGACATCCGTTCGGATGTGCTTCGAGCCCATCACACAGTAGGCGCCGCCGTAGGCCTTGCGGGTGATCACGGTGACCTTGGGCACGGTGGCCTCGGCCAGGGCGTAGAGCAGCTTGGCGCCGTGACGGATGATCCCGCCCCATTCCTGGGCGGTGCCGGGCAGGAAACCCGGCACATCCTCGACGATCCACAGCGGAATGTTGAAGGCATCGCAGAACCGGACAAACCGCGCCCCCTTGACCGACGCGTTGATATCGAGCACGCCGGCGAGGTGGGCCGGTTGATTCGCGATGACACCCACCGGCCGGCCGCCGATCCGGATGAACCCGACGACGAGGTTCTTGGCGAAGTGCTCGTGGACCTGGAAAAACTCGCCGTCATCGGCGGCCCAGCGGATGAGCTTGGTGATGTCGTAGGGCTTGTTGGGATCCGATGGAACAAAGGTGTCGAGCTCGGGGATCTCACGATCGAGGGGGTCGGAGCACTCGGCCACCGGGGGCTGCTCGGCGTTGTTCGAGGGAACGAACGACAACAGCTTGCGAATCGACGCGAGACACTCGGTGTCCGACCGCGACGCGAAGTGGGCGACACCGGAGACCGAGTTGTGGGTCATGGCGCCGCCGAGCTTCTCCATGGTGACCTCTTCGTGGGTCACGGTCTTGATGACCTCGGGCCCGGTGACGAACATGTAGGCCGTTTCTTCGACCATGAAGACAAAATCGGTGATCGCCGGCGAGTAGACCGCGCCGCCGGCGCAGGGGCCCATGATGGCCGAAATCTGCGGCACCACCCCGGAGGCGATGGTGTTGCGCAGGAAGATGTCGGCGTAGCCGGCGAGGGAACCCACCCCTTCCTGGATCCGCGCCCCGCCGGAGTCGTTGAGTCCGATGACCGGGGCGCCGACCTTCAGGGCCAGATCCATGATCTTGCAGATCTTGGCGGCGTTGGACTCGGACAGCGAACCACCGAAGACCGTGAAATCCTGGGCGAAGACAAAGACCGGGCGGCCATCGACCCTGCCGTGTCCCGTCACCACGCCGTCGCCGGCGATCTTCTTGTCCGCCCATCCCGAAATCGGTGCAGCTGTGCTCGACGAGCCCATCGGTTTCCTCGAAGCTCCCCTCATCGAGAAACTGCTCGACGCGTTCGCGGGCCGTGAGCTTGCCCTGCGCGTGCTGCCGGTCGATCTTGTCCTGGCCACCACCGAGCCTGCCCTTGGCCAGACGCTTCTCAACCCGGCCGAGCACATCGTTTCCCATGCATCCTCCTCCACGATCCGGCGCCGGATCGCTGCCGGAAGCAGCAGCATTCTACCGTGGGTCTCGGCATTCTGACCGAAGCGGTCGGCCAATTCGAGACGATCGCCCGATCTCGGCCGCAATCGCGCAGGTCAGCGTTACCATACCGCTGTGCAACGGCCATCCTCCAGCAGCCCACCCTTCGACCCGCGGTGGCTCGATCGAGCTCGCCGACGGCTGCCGCAAGCTCCCGGGGCCCACCCTCGTTTCGAGGACCTCTATCTTCGAGCGCCGGCTCGAAATCAGAGTGGCCGCCGGGTCCGAGGTGGCCTCGTGCCGGGTCGAAGGCAGCGCCGCTCGCTGGCGCTTCCCCACCCGGTGGGCGATCCACGCCGCCGCCGGCGTGTCGTCGAGGACGGTGACGGAGCTGGTCTCACGCTATGCCGATCGCCTCGAGGTCCCCCGAGCTCGCACCGCCCCGATGATCGACCTCGAACCTCCGCGCGGGTGGGTCGACTGGGCGCGGGAGATTGACCGACCGAATGGCCGACCACAACGCGGTCGTCCGCTTTCTCGCTCGACGCGCCGTGGTCGTTCGGCGGGACGGTTGGCGGCAGGTCACGAGTCCCCCCCTGGTCCGCCTCGAGAGCAGCACCATGGCCGGCACGGCGCTGTTGGCGGTCTGGGGACAGCCACGGCTCGGCGACTGGATCCGGGCGCTCTTCGAGCCTCGCCCGGCCCGAGCTGGAGCCCTCCCCGGGGTTGCGGTGCCCGGTGGTCTTCACCGACGGCACCGCCGGCGCCCTGCTCCACGAGCTCGTCGGACACCTGGTGGAGGGCGATCTCATCGCCAGCGGCCGCTCGCCTCTCGCCGGTCTCGGCGGGCGCCAATCTCACCGAGGCCGCATCGATCTGGTCGACGATCCCGGTCGCACCGATCTCCCGGGCGCCTTCGACTGCGACGACGAGGGGGTGCCGGCCAGACCCATGACTGCTGCTGCGCGGCGGGTCGGCTCTGCGGTCTTCTCTGCGATCGCGAGACCGCCGAGATCTGCGATGTCGACCCCGGTCGCGGACGCCGAGCCGACTGGCGGCATCCCCCGGTGCCGCGTCTTTCCAACCTGGTGGTCCCCGCCGGATCGAGTCTCGCCGACGGCCCATCGAAGCCGATCTCGAGGCACGGCCTCGTGGTCACCCGGCTGTCGGGCGCCACCGTCGATCCCATGTCGAGCCGGACGGTGCTCCGGGTGGAGCGGGGATTCGAGATCCGCAACGGCCGGCGCCGACGCCCGCTCGCCCCGTTCGAACTCACCGGCGGCGTCACCGAGATCCTCGCCGGCATCGACCCGGCGGTGGGCAACGACCCGACCCCGGACTGGCGTCTCGGCTGGTGCGTCAAGGACGGGCTCCCCCTGCCCACCGGTTCGGAGGCGCCGACCATGATGGTCCGACGCCTCGAGGTTCTCTGATGACATCGCGCGGAAGAGACGGCGATCCTCACGAGCGAGCTGACCCAGGCGGTCGATGATCTGCCGCAGACCTCCTGGAAACCGGAAACTCACCGCCGGTGGGAGGTCTTCGCGAAGAGCTCGCTGACCCGGGAGACCGAGCTCGTCGACGGACAACTGCGACGGACGATGCAGGTCGAGGAGAGCGGAATCGGCGTCCGGCGTCTGGGACGGAACACGGGCCGGTTTCGCCGCCGCATCCGGGTCTCGAACGCCTCGGCAGCGCGGACAGCCGTCGAGTGCGGCACGGGCCGGCGCCGCGCCCGGCCCGGATCCCATGCCTCCCCAACGCCTGCTCGGAACGACCCGGTGCCGGACCCGGACCGAAGATGCCGCCGCGGGGCTGGGCTCAACACGTCACCTCGGAACTCGGCCTCGCCCTCGCCTCTTTGTCGGGCGGCGGGCTCCGCCTCGGTCGGGCCATCGCCCAGGAAGGCCGGTATGTCTGGAGCCTGCACACCGCCGACGACTGGTCGGTGGAGCACCAACGAACGGTGGCCTCGATCCTCGTCGAGGTACTGGTCGGCGATCGTCCCGGGACCTGGCGGGAGTGGGTCCACGTCGCCGACCCGGAGATCGTTCGACGCGGAGGCCATCGCCGCCCGGATCGGCAATCGCGCCCTGCTGACCCGCCACCGGATCGCCACCGACCAGGGACTGCACGATCTGCTCCTCCACCCGGAGGTGAGCGCCCAGCTCCTCGCCGCGATCTCACCGCTCTTTCTCGCGGCGCCGGACGACCGGGATCCGCTTCCGCGGCTGCTCGGACCCGATGGACTGCTCTCCGCCTACGCTCTGACCCTCGTCGACGACCGTTCGGATCCGACGGCGCCGGTGGTCGGTCCTTGCGACGGCGAGGGTCTCCCGGCCCGCCGCACCCTCCTGCTCGAGGAGGGCGCGCCGCGCCACCGGGTGGCGAGTTTCGCCGATGCCCGTCGATTCGACGAGACCCCCCGCGGCGGCGCTGTTCGCTTTTCCTACCGCGACCGGCCGGCGACCGGTCTGGCCAACCTCCGGGTGCGTCACCGACGACGGCATGGCCGCGGGCAAGCTCCTCACCGCCAGCGACCGGGCCCTCTACCTGCTGCGCCCCCTGGCGCCGGTCAGCGTGCGATCTCGGCAACGACACCTACAGCCTCATCGCCTCGGGGGTCTGGATCGAGCACCAGCGGGTGAAGGGGTGGCATCCGGTGGTCGAGCTCTCGGGTGGTCTCGGCACCCTGCTGCGACGCATCGACGCCGTCGGCACCGATCTCTGTTGGTTCCAGACTCCCGGCGGCTTTGTCGGCGCGCCGTCGCTTCTCATCCGCCGCCAACCGGTGGTGGGTTGAGATCGCTCGGGAGTTGACAGTCGACAGTTGACAGTCGACAGTGAGGCGAGTGCGCGCGAACGGAGGAAACAATGGAAGTCGGCATCATGGGTTTGGCGGCGAGCGGCAAGACCTCGCTCTTCGGCCTCCTCACCGGACAGGAACCGGACAGCGGCCGGCGGCCGCCGCGATGTCAGCCAGGTCGGGATCGCCAAGGTGCCCGACCCGCGGCTCGATGCGCTGACCGCGATGTACGAGCCCGAAGAAGATCACTCCGGCGACGATCCGATTCGCCGATGTCCCGGCATCCCCGACGAGCATCGCGGCGACACCAGTTTCAACCTCCCCGAACTGCGGACCGCCGACGCCCTCATGGTCGTGCTTCGCGGCTTTCCGTCCGACGCCGTCGCCCACCCCAAGGGATCGGTGGATCCGCTGCGCGATCTCGAGCACATCGAGGAGGAGTTCATCCTCCAGGATCAGATGGTGGTCGAGCGGCGGCTCGAACGGCTGCGCAAGGACATCCAGAAACGACGCGACCCGGAGCTCGAGCGCGAACGCGATCTGCTCGAGCGCTGTCTCGAGATCCTCGAAGTCGGCGACGCCCGCTGCGCACCGAGACCTTCGACGCCAACGCAGACGAAGAAGCTCCGCGGCTTCACCTTCTTGTCGCTCAAACCGATGCTGGTGGTGGTCAACGTCGGCGAGGACGAGGTCGCGTCGGATCCATTCTCCGATCCGGGCTGGGAGGCGTGGACATCGCGGCCCGGCCTCGCCTTCACCCGGGTCTGCGCCACCCTCGAGGCCGAGCTCGCCGAGCTCGATGGCGACGACGCGCACGTCTTCATGGAGGATCTCGGACTCGATGACCGGGCGCTCGACCGGATCATCGGCGAGTCCTACCGTCTGCTCGGTCTGATCTCGTTCTTCACCGTCGGCGAGGACGAGTGCCGCGCGTGGTCGATCCTCAACGGCACCGAGGCCCTCGAGGCCGCCGGTGAGATCCACTCGGACATCCAGCGCGGCTTCATCCGCGCCGAGGTGGTGCCCTGCGACGAACTGCTCGAGGTCGGATCCATGTCGGCATGCCGCCAACGCGGCACCCTCCGACTGGAAGGCAAGACCTACAAGGTCGTCGACGGCGAGGTCGTTCACTTCCGCTTCAACGTCTGACCGGGGCGACTTCAGATCAGGGCGTGCGCGATCTCGTAGAGCCCGGGCCACACGGGTCGCAGACTGGCCTCCGGCGAGGTGTCGCCGATCTGCGGCGAGGCGCCCCCGGACCCGGCTCCGGCGCCCGTCCTTGACTGACCGGGAGTCGGGGACACCGTAGGGCGTGCTCCCGGCATCCGGAAGCGCCGGTCGTGGCCGCCGAACCGCCTGCTCCGCCGGCTTCGGCGCCGGCGGTCGATCTGCGATCTGTCGGACCTCCCGACCGGCGTGCCGCCTGCGCCTCTGAGCCACCGCTCCCACCGCCGACAGGGATCGGTGTCGGTAGGGCTCGCCATGCGACCTCCGGCATCGATGTCGGCGTCGGCGCCGGGGTCGGCGCCGGCTCAAACTGCTCTGTCGGTCTTGCGCACGGCGGCCGGGTCGAGGAAGGGCATGGGCATGGTCTTCTCGAAACGCTCGTCCATCGAAATGCTGGACCTGGGCACCGAGCTGGAGCTTCGACGACAAGATCTCGGGGTTGATCCTCGGATCCGCGAGCTCCGGGAGCGTGTTTGAAGGCCATCTCGATAGTGCCCCATGGCCGACCTGCGCGTCGCCGGTCTGCTCCTCGAGCAGTCCGAGGTAGAAGTTGGCCCAGGCGTGACCGCTCTGCAGTTTCAGACACTTCTTGTAGGCCGATCGCGCGCCTGCGAGATCACCGCCGTGGTGTTTGACCAGGCCCGATTCGGAACCACGCTTCCGAGAGCTCGGGATCCAGCTTCAACGCCTGTTTGAAGTAGTCCACCGCATCGTTGGGCCAACCCCGATAGAAGAGCATGGTGCCGAGATCGACCAGCTTCCGGCGCACTGAGTTCGCCCGCTTCCGCGCGCTGCCAGTAAACGCGGATCGTCTCGTCGCCGGGATCGTCCATGACCAGCCACTTGACGAAGATGGGGTCGCTGGCAGCCACCTCGAACACCAAGTAGAAGAAGGGCCAGTCCGGTCGCCAGGATCTTGGCCGTGGTCGCGAGCTTCATGTTCCGGACTCCCGTGTGCGCACTTTCCGTGCCGCGAGTTTCACCTTACCATCCTCCACCCGCACCTCGAACTGCGACCTGACGACCGAGCTTCTCTGCGAGTTCGTCCCGCTGTCGCTCGAGCTGCTTGTCAAACTCAGAGCGCCCCATCCGGACATCGAGACCGAGTTGACGCTTGGCGGCAGACGTATCGGTCGTACAGCGATCCACGTCCAGAGGAGTCTACGGAGGTCACGGTCGGGCCGTTTGTTTCTTCGATATGGGGATGGGTCTTGGGCAGATGAAGACCCGCTCGCCCCGATGCAGACGTCCCTCCTCGCGGTCGCGGAGCATCCTCTCCCAGTTCTGCGAGTAGCTCATGAAACGATGCTGGAGCTGCTCGACCCGAAACTGGTCGGCTCGGCGGTTGAAGGTCTGCTCGGCAAGGGTCCGAAGCCTCTGGGCGAAACGCGTCCGTTCGATCTCCGGGAGGCACGCGGAGCCCACCGGAAAAAAACCGTTCCCAGTTCTTCACCTGTTCACGCAGATCGCGCTCGAGCATTTGGATCTTCTGTTCGAGATCCATCTCCACCCCCTCCCGACTCTCGGATGACGGTCGTCTGCGCCCCGGGATACAATAACCCGTGAGTCTCAGTATCGCACCATCCCGGCCATCCATCGCCTGCTCGAACTCCCTTCGCTCGCTCGAGGCCGTCGAGCGTTTCGGTCGACCCCCGGTCATCGAAGCGTGCCGGTCGGCGGTCGACCGGCTCCGCCGCCGCATCGCCGACGGGCGCCATCGACGCCGATGATATCGCCGCCGCGTGCGAGGCCCTCGAACCGGAGATCCTCGCCGATCTCGAACGAGCGACCCGACCGGCCTACCGTGAGGTCATCAATGCCACCGGCGTCCTGATCCACACCAATCTCGGGCGATCGCCGCTGCCGACCGACCGGCTCTCCTGCGCTCGAATCATACCTCGCCTCGAGTTCGATCTGGCACACCGGCCGACGGGGGCAACGCCTCGCGCCGCTGCGGCCAGCGGATCGCCGCCGTGTGCGGCGCCGAGGCGGCGGTGATGGTCAACAACAACGCCGCCGCGCTGCTTCTGATTCTCAGCACCCTCGCCTCTCGGCCGGGAGGTCATCGTCTCGCGCAGCCAGCTCATCGAGATCGGCGGTTCGTTCCGGCTGCCCGATGTGATGGCCGCTTCCGGTTGCCGCCTCGTCGAGGTCGGCTGCACCAACCGGACCCATCTCGCCGACTTCGAGACGCGCCATCGGTGACGACACCGCCGCCATCCTCGTGGCCCACCAGTCCAACTTCCGGATCGTCGGCTTCACCACCGAGCCCGACGACCGCCGACCTCGCCGAGACTGGTCCACCGCCACGATCTGCCCTTGATCGTCGATCAGGGATCCGGCTGTCTGCACGACCTCCGTCGCTGGGGTCTGCCGGCCGAGCCGACGGTCGGCGAACTGCTCGCCGATGGCGCCGACCTCGTCTGTTTCTCGGGCGACAAGCTCCTCGGCGGACCCCAGGCCGGGATCATCGTCGGCCGCCGCGAGTGGGTCGAGCCCCTCGGCCGCCACCCGCTCTACCGGGCGCTGAGACCGGACAAGACCGCACTGACCCTCATGGACCAGGTGCTCGCCGCCCACGACGCCGAGCGGCTCGAGGAGATCCCGCTCTACGCCATGATGTCGGCCCCGGTCGACAGCCTCACCGGACGCGCCCGCCGCATCGGCGGCAGACTGCGCAAGCTCGACATCCCGGCCCGCGGCTGCCGCGATGCGAGCCGCTCTCGGCGGCGGCACGACCCCCGAGGAGACCATGCCCAGCTACGGTCTGGCCATCGGCGGCGGGCAGGCGCTTCAGGATCTGCTGCGCGCGGGCGACCCACCGGTGATCGGCCGGCTCGATCGACGACGAGGTCCTGCTCGATCTCAGAAGCGTCCGGCCGTCCCAGGACCCGATGCTGGAACGCTCGGTGGTCGGCGGCCTACAGCGGGCTCAGCAACCGCCACGACGACGGCATATAGAGCCAGAGGATCACCGCCACCGCGAGAAAGGTGCCGAAGGGCAGCGCCGTCTTGCCCGACCCGCGGCCGATGGCGATGAGGAGACCGCCCACCAGCGCGCCGAGGATCGCCGCCACCACGAGCACCATGAGACAGCCCTGGAGCCCCACCACCGCGCCGATGGCCGCGAGATACTTGACATCGCCCCAACCCATGCCGTCGATCCCGCGCATCCAGCGGTAGAGCAGGATGACGCTGGTCGGCAGCAGCGGCGCCGACGATGGCTCCGGCCACCGAGTCGACGAAGGTGGTGAACCCGCCGAACCAGGAGAAGACCAGACCGAAGACGATGGCGGGATAGGTCATGACATCGGGCAGGATCTGGTGTTCGAGGTCGATGAGGGCGAGGGCCAGCGAGAGCCAGGCAAAGACCACCACCTCGATGGTCACCGGGTGCAGGCCATAGAGGGCTGACCCCGAAGGCGGCCAGGGCGCCGGCCGCCGCCTCGACCAGCGGGTAGCGAAAGGCGATGGCGCCGCGGCAGCGACCGGCACCGACCTCCGAGCATCAACCACGACAGGATCGGCACGTTGTCGTACCAGGCGATCGGGGTCGCACAGGAGGGACAGGCCGACCGCGGTTTGACGATGGACAGTCCGCCTCGGGACGCGGTAGATCACCACGTTGAGGAAGCTGCCCACCACCGCCCCGAGGACGAAGGCGTAGGGGATCAGGAGGGGTTGCGATCCAGACATCCATCGATAGAGCTCCTCCAGTTTGCGCACCATGTGGTCACGGCCGAAATCGTCGAGACCATCGGCGGCCGCCGCGGCCATGGACCGACGCCGCTCGTCGTCGACGAGAATGGCGAGCACCGCCGCCGCCAACGCCGTCGGGATCTCCCGGCGCCACCAGCTCGCCGTTGACTCCCGGACGGATGACCTCGGGCGTCCCGTCCACCGCGGTCGCCACCACCGGCACCCCGGCCGCCAGCGACTCGACCACCGAACACGGCAGACCTTCGTGACGCGATGACAGCACCGAGACCGTGGTCGCCGCCAGGAGCCCCGGAACATCATCCCACCAGCCGCAGAAGATCACGCGATCGGCGAGTCCGAGTTCGGCCGCCCGGGCCTGGGCCTCACCGCGAAGCGGTCCGTCACCGACCATGACGAAACGAACCTCCGGCATCGTCTCGGCGATCCGGGCCGCCGCCTCGATGAAGTCGAGGGGCGCCTTCTGGGGTTTGAAGTTGCCGATCTGGGTGACCAGCGGGCACACCATCCGGGAGTCCCAGCCGGCGCCGCGTTTCGCGGCCATCGCCATGCGGCCCGGAAGCGATCGAGATCGACGCCGGCGCGGATCACCGACACCTGATCGGGCTTCCAGAGCCCGAGTTCGACCCCGCGGTCGAGGTTGACCCCGGACACCGCCACAAAGTGGTCGGTCCAGCGCGCCGCAGCTTTCTCGGCGCGGAAAAACGCGGCCCGTTTGACCGCCGACTGGAGCGGCGTGAAACCGAAACCGTGCACCGTGTGGACCACCACCGGGACATGCTCCAGACGGGCCGCGAGCCGGCCGAGAACCCCCGCCTTGGACGAGTGGGTGTGGACCACCTGGGGCCGGAATCGGCGGATGGCTGCGCGCAGGCGCGCCAGCGCCCGAAGATCCTTGACGGGGCGCAACCGGACGCACGAGATCGGCGATCTCGAATCGGCTCGACATCGTCCAAGGCCCGCGCTTCGTCGTCGAGCACCTCACCCGGACCCCAGGCCAGACCGGCGTCGAAGCCTCCGCGATCGAGGTTCGCGACGGTGTGGAGGACGACCCGCTGCGCGCCCGCCGAGCTCGAGGCGGGTGATGATCGTCAGCACTCTGATGCGACGACTCAACCCGACTCCCTTGATCGATCCGGCGCGCCGCCGCCATGCCGTCGAGGACGGCGTCCTCCATGGCCGAGTACTTCCACTCGGCCCAGCGGCCGGACGAGCCGGATGTCGTGCGATCCGAGCCACCCGCGAAGGAGCGCAACCGCCTGCCGCCGCTGATGGTCGAAGACCACGTAGGCGGGATCGACCATGGTCAGTCGACGGACCTCCACGGCCGCCGGATCGACCAGACCCGCGCTGCATCGAGCGCTGCCTCCGCCTCGGCGGCCACGGCGGCGCACGTCACCCGTCGCGGGGTCGAGGCTGATCTCCACCGACACCGTGTGGCAGCCGTCGGGGGCGAGACGCCCGTGGTTGGAGGGGAAGCCGACCCGGTAGTACGGCACCTCGGGGTCGGGGAAGTAGCGCCAGTGCTCGGCGACCGGCGCCGGGCCGCGAACCCCGAGGGCGATGTTGAGCACCCGCACCCAACGCAAGGCCCTGCGGGCCTCGGCCACCTCGGCGGGGAGCTCGTCGAGCACCATGTCGAGCAAGCGCCGGCAGCGCCGATGGTGGCGACCGCGGTGTCGAAAGTCGAGGCGTTCGCCGTCGGCGAGCTCGAGCCAGCGCTCGCCGAGGTGGAGCCGCACCACCTCGGCGCCGGTTCGCAGCTCGGGAACCCGGTCCGCCACGCGGTCGGGCAGCAGTCGGATCCCGCCCGTACTTCGGGTAGCGAAAGACCGCGTTGTAGCCGACCCTCTCGTCGTGCAGACCGAGGGCGCCGTTGACCACCTCCTCGAGATCCGGTTTGGGAACATAGCGGCCGACCCAGTCGAGCCCGAGCTCCTCGGGTTCGGCGCGGTAGAGCTTGCGGTTGTAGGGAAAGAAGAAGTGCTCGGCGAGACCGGCGCCGAATCGTCTCGAGGACCCAGTCGCGAAAGTTCTCGGGCTCGCCGTCCGCGCTCCGCCGGCCCAGGCACGGATAAAACCGAGGAGACAGTCGCGCCGGACCTCGGGCGCGAGACCGTGGGTGTGGATCTGGATCGGATAGGGCGTCACGTGCTCGCCGACCACGATGGCGGCCAGCCGCTCCCAGACCCGGAGCTCGGATCCCAGACCCCGAGCTCGGCTGAGGTAGGCCTCGGTCTCCGGGCGCCCGACGTGGAGGAGATGACCCGTGTGGTCGAAGACGTAGCCGCCGACCTCGATGCTCCGACAGGCGCCGCCCGGCTCCGGCTCTCGCGCTCGAGCACCGGGGCGGTGATGCCCGGCCGCCGCCAGCCGCTCGGCGGCCACCAGACCGGTCAATCCACCGCCGATGATCGAGGGTTTTCACTCGACCTCCATGTCGACCCGACCGAGCCAGATCAGGATGGCGAGCACGATGACGCGCCACCACACCGGTGACGATCAGGGTCGTCACCGGATCGAGAAAGAGGATCACCAGACCGACCGCACCGAGGACCACCGCCGCGCCGTAGCAGGCCACAACCGTGCGGACCGTCGAACCACCGAGGCGCCGGCGCAGCCGCAGGGGAATGTGGTCGGGGCTGCCGTAGTAGATCTTCCGGCCCGCCCGCAGCCGCAGGAACATCACGTAGAAGGTGTCGATCACCGGCAGGGCGAGGAAATACAGCGGCGCCAGAAAACCGAGCGTCGTTGTGTTGCGTGTAGTCCATCACCATGGCGAGGGCGCCGAGGGTGAAGCCGATGAAGAGGCTGCCGCAGTCACCGAGGTAGATCACCGCGGGGTGGAAGTTGAAGCGGAGAAAACCGAGGAGGGCGCCGATCAGCGCCACGGTGAAGAACGCCACGACCATGCGGCCGTTGAGCAGCGCCACCACGAGCAGATAGGTGCCCGGCGATGACCCCGAGACCGCTCGCCAGCCCATCCATGATGTCGCTCAGGTTGAAGGCGTTGGACATCCCGACCAGCCAGAAGACGGTCAGCGCCACCCGGGCCCACCACGGGATGAAGATGATCTGCAGCATGACCCCGGCCTTGAGCAGGACGAAGACCGCCACCGCCTGGCCGATGACCTTGGGTTTCGGCGTCAGCGCGCCGAAATCGTCGACGAGACCGACCATGGTGACGATGGTCGAGGCGAGCAGCAGGGCGAGGAGCTCCTCGTCGAACTCGAAGGTCATGCCGATGGACAGAAGAAAGGCGACAAAGACCGCCAGCCCCCCGAGATAGGCCACCGGTTGTTCGTGGGTCTTGAGGTGGCCGTCCGGTCGGTCGACGACACCGAACCGCAGCGCCGCTTCGCGGGCCATGGGCGTCCCGACCAGCGCCAGCAGATAGGCGAGAAAGAACCCGAGCATCAGTTGGATCACCATGGCAGCTCCGCAAGCCTCCGTCGCGGGCGGCCGCCTCGCGACCGCCACTCACGCACCACCAGCGGCCACCGTCGGGCGATGGCGCGCGAGGAGCTTCGGCCGCCGAATGACACCGGCCGTCGTCAGCGCCGAATCCCACACCCAAGAGTAGGGGCAGCCGCACCGTCAGATCAAGGGTGTGGAGGTGGCGGATGAGGGTCATCCAGCGATTGGTGATGACGCAGGCCTCGAGCTCGACCGGTCGCCGCCAGCGCAGCGGGCCCCGGCCGGCGGCGGCGCCGGCGCCGCGGCCGTGGATCGCCACGGCGTCCGGGAGACTCGAGATCCGGTAGCCGGCGTTGACCAGATCGCCACCCGAGCTCGAGATCCTCCCAGAAGCAGAAGTACTCCTCCGCCCACGGTCCCTCTCCCTCGGCGACACTCGCCAACGCATCCCGGCGAAACACCGCGAGGGCGCCGCAGGCGGCGAGCACCGGTCGCGGCTCGAGCAGCTCGGGCGTGAGCGCCCGTCCGTAGCCGCGATCCCGGACCTCGAGGGTGATCGGGTGCAGCACCTGACCGACGCTGTCGACGGTGACGCCGTCCTCCCGCATGAGCCGCGGCGCGACCCCGGCGAGACCGGAATCGGCGGTCAGGGCCTCGGCGGCGAGTCGCAGACAGTCGGGGGCCACCACGACATCGGGATTGACGAAGGCCACGATCCCACAGTCGTCGCGCGAGCGGCGGCGAACCCGCGGTTGCAGCCACCGGCGAACCCGGTGTTGGTGCTCGAGGGCGAGAAGCTCGACCCGGTCATCGCGCGAGCCGCGACACCACCTCACGGGACTCGATCGGTGGATGCGTTGTCGACGACCACGATCCTCGCCACATCGTCTGCGGCCGACAGCGCGGCGAGACACGACGGGAGATCGGCCGCCGAGTTGTAGCTCACCACCACGACACCGATCGGCGCCGGTCATCGGCGCATCCAGCCGAGATCCGAATCGGGTGATCGCGACCGCAATCGGTCGATCGCTCACGAGGTGGACATGTGCCGGGCATCAGGAGAAATTATCTCACTGTTCTCAGCAGGCCCTGCCACAATGGTAGGCGTGAGCAGGCTCGCAGACCGCATCTCTCCGAGGCTTCCTCGGCGCCCGCCCGTGGCTCCAGGCCGTGCTGTTGACCGATCATCAGTTTTGCCGCTCTCTCGCCGAGCCTCGGGCGCCGGTTTCGTCTGGGACGATCTCCAGCAGATCGTCGAGCTCGCCGACCATCGCCGACCCGACGGCGCCGGCCCGCTACTTCTCTCTCAACGTCGTCGAATCCTACGGTTCCGAGGGCCGCGGCGCCGATGGCGTCGACACCTACCGGCCGCTCTTTTTCGTCACCCTGTGGCTGGTCCACCGGATCAACGGCCCCGATCCCTTCTGGTTTCACCTGGCGGTGCTCCTGGCCCACCTCGGCGTCTGCCTGCTGTTGTGGACGGCGGCGCGCCGGTGGATCGGCTCGGATCTCGCGGCGGCGGCCGTCTTCGTCGCATTCGCGATCCACCCGGTCACCGCCGAGGCCACCCTCTGGGCGTCGGCCGTCTCCGAACCACTGGCGGCCGCCGGTCTGCTCGGTTCGGCGCTCATCCTCGACAGGTGGTGCGGCCGCGATCGGGGCGACCTGGTTGCCGCCACCGCCGCGGGTCTGGTGCTGCTGCTCGGACTGCTCGCCAAGGAGGCCGTCCTCACCGCCCTGCCGGTGGTGTCGCTCTTCCTCTGGCGAATCCGCGGAGTCCGCCTACGGGCCCTGCTCGGTCCGTGGATCGCCGTCGTCGTCTTTCTCGCCCTGCGGGTCAACGCCCTCGACGGCCTGCAGGCGACGGGCAGCGGCGCCGGCCAGCGTCTGGACGCGATCAGAAACCTCCCGGTACTCGTTCTCGACGCCCTCCGCGCCATGTTCACCCTGTGGCCGGTGGGGATCCGCCACCTGTACTGGGACTACCGCGATCTGTCGTGGTCGGCGAGCGTGGCCGCGGCCGCCGTCGTGCTCGTTCTTGCCGTGCTCGCATGGCGGGTCCGCCGACGGCTGCCGCTGACACCCACCGCCCTCGGCGTGACCATCTGCATGATGGTCCCGGTGGCCCTCATTTCAACCGTGCCGGGCTGGGGCGGCTTCGGCCGCTATCTCTACCTGCCGTGGGGATTCACCGCCCTCGCCGCCGCCGAGATCGGCCGCCGACTCGTCGGGTGGTTCAGACATCGCGCCCCCAGCCTCGGTTGGGCGGTCCCGGCGGTGGTGGTCGTGTTCCTCTCGGTCGAACTGCTCGGGCTCCACCACGCGCTCGAGGTCTACCACTCGCAGGAGAACCTGGCCCGCGCCTCCATCGAGCTCGCGCCCCACGCCCCCGATGGTTGGGAGTGGCTCGGCAACGACTATGTCGAGATCGGCGATCTCGCCAACGCGGCCCGGTGCTACGCCGAGGCGGTGGCCGTCGGCGCCCGAGCTCTACCGCCCGCGCCACAACCTCGCCGCCGCCCTGCTCTATCTCGACCGGCCCGCCGAGGCCCTCGAGCACGAGCGAATCGCCGCAGAACGATCCACGGCGTCACCACCGACGGCGCCTTCGTCACGGTCTCGGCGCTCATGGAACTCGGTCGGTGGGACGAGGCCGGCCGCGGTCTGCTCGCGGGTCTCGATCAGGATCCGGACGAGCGACGCAGCTTGCGGAACCTTCAGATCCGGCTCCTCGACGAACACCCGATCCCGAGGCCTACCGCGACTGGCTCGAGAGCGAGCTCGAGGCGGAGCCCGACCGGCCGGCCGCCGCGGTCATCCGCCCGCTGCTTCTTGAGGATTCCTCCAAAGTGTTGATGTGGGTTTTGACCAGAAACGTCTTCTGGTATTTGATGTTCGACGACTCTAGATCTTTAAGAGTCGTTCCCAACTTCAGCAAGACATCGACACTATCTCTTCACCTCGGCAACAATCAAAAGGCTTCTTTGTTCAACGCGTTCAAACACATTCCAGCATTGAGAAATGCGCCGTTGCCATCCAGGTTTCTCGACAGGGTTCGGCTAGTTGTCGAGGTAGCCAAGGGCTTCCAGATTGTGGATTGTGTCGAGGCGGACCCTCACGGCCTGCGACGAATCACCGCCGAGAGAACGTCGCAGGGTTTCGTCAAACTGGCGCAGCTCAGACAGCACCGCTTCGGCCCGTACGTCAAACTCACGAGACGGGAGAATCGGCCGCTCTTCGGCTCGATCCGTCGAAAGGTCGAATAGCATTGGTGTGGCCTTGATGGAGCGGAGGTAGTGCCACCGGTCCCACACCAATGATCCGCTGACATGTGGATCGTCAAACCTACTGAAGAGCATCGCCTCCTGGACCACCGCAATCTCCAAGGGTAAAGCGCCCGCCTCATCGGTAATCAGAGGAACCAACGATCTCCCGTGGAGGGGAAATCGAGAAATGTCGATATCGGCGAGGGTCAAAATGGTTGGCATTAGGTCCAAATTCTGAATCGGCTGGAAAACCACCTTTTCGGCGGCAAGTCGCCCCGGACACCGCATCAACATCGGGACATGTATGCCCTGGATATACGAGGGCGGAGCGTGTCCCCACGAATCGTGTTCTCCCAAAAACTCACCATGGTCGGCAACCAATACGAGAAGAGTGGTGTCCAGAATTCCCATTTCTTCAAGCTTCTCGATGAGAGCCGGTAGCGCTTCGTCGTTGCTCGCCACTTCACCGTCGTACAGCGCCCGCCGAGCATTGGTCAACCAGGCGGGATCTTCCCATCGGGGCCCGCCCCCATCAGCCAGGATAGTCTCATACCAGTTCCGATTGGGTTCGGGGGGCTCGTATGGGCCATGAGGATCGATAATGTGCAGATAACCAAAAAAGTTTCGATCACCCACGCCCTCAATCCAGTCCAGCGCCGGTCCTCCATACACGGCGTCGGCCCGTCCTGGGATATTCTCGACGACCAGCTCAAAACCTTGCTCCAGCCCGTTTTCGGGCCCGGCATTTCCATTCTGGAGAAAGGAAGCAGTCGCCCAGCCTCGACTTGCAAACACCTCGGCCAGCGTGACATACCCTTCTGCAAGCCGTGGGTTCTGATTCCAGAACCCGTAAACGCCAGTGGCTAAAGGTCGTAGTGAGGTCATCAATGAAGGGCAGGAGAACCGGGTAGCTGTCGCCGATGCGATACAACGTTCAAAACGGACGCCATCCGCAAAAAGCCGGGTCTTGTACGGAGTCGTGTCACGATCGTGACCATACATCGACATTCGGTCGGCCCGCAGTGCGTCCTCAAGCAGGACCAGCACGTTGAGACGCTCTGTCGGCGGCTCCCACAATACCGGTGCTCCCCACAACACCACTCCACCGCTCTCCTCGGGGTTGCCCGCTCCATCGACAGATATTGTTAGTCGAGCCCCGTCGAGATCTACAGCGCCAATCGCAATCTCCTCCTCGGTCCAATCCTCGCCACCAACCAACTCCGCCTCCGCCAGTTGCCGGTGTTGCCCTCCTTTCGAGAGTTCAACTCGAACACGAGTCTTCTGATCGCGAACGACCTCCGCAAGGGAAAAGCTCAACCTTGCGTCATGCCATGACCCTTCGAGTTCCCAAGAAAGCGAACCCTGGCCGGTCAGATATACAACAGGACGAGTTTCGCCGCTCACACGTCCCGACCCGACCCCCCACGGCGCGGAATACTCCCATGTGCGTGTCAGCACTTCGACCGACTCAATACAGGCGGCGGAGCCCGCCTCCCAGTCGATGATGATCCGCTTGATGAGTCCATCACCTCGGCCATCCAGTATCGCCCGAAGATCAACGGTATAGTCGTGCACAGCCCCGTCGGAAATCAAATCCAATCTCACCTCGACACCACCGGCACCAAGTCCCCCAGCCACAACTATTTGGAGACGAACAGGCGCATCTGTAGGAGCCACTGCACGTAACGCAATCGCACCAATCAACGCCGACGAGATCGGTTTCACATCGAGCATCAGCTGGCGCTCGAGTTCGGCCGGCCGATCTTGGTCCGGGGCGAATGTCCAGCGTTGAATAGTGCGAGATTCGGCTAGGTCGCTCTTCCCCGGCTCAATTGATCTGGAATGCTCCACCTGCTCGGTCAGCTCGTTAAACCGAATCGACCGCACATCGTACGAGCCGGGTGGTATTCCCGCGAGGACCGCGGATTGCTCGAATCCGTCTGCCCGTTCCACTGCTTCCCGTGCTCGGTCGAGGACACGGCGGGACACATCATCGAACACGTCGAGATCGGGTGTCACACCCTTCTCCCCGCAAGCTGCCAGGGTGAAGACACTGACAATCAAAAAAATGAATCGCCTATGAAGAGTGCTCATTTATCGTCCCTCGAACGACGCTGCGTGTGGCGGCCGCTCGGTTTTCCGGGTCTCGTGTTGCGCAGGTAAGGTCGAGAACGCGCTCCATCGCGTCGACGTGGGCCGCCACCGAGAATTCGGCCTGCGCTCTTTCGGCCGCCGCAGTTCCGAGATCGACGCCGCAGCTCGGGGTCGCGGGCCAGCCGCACCATCCGCTCCGCCAGTCCCTCTCGGTCGCCGGGTTCGACCATGAAACCGGTCTCGCCCTCGGCGACCATCTCCGGCACACCGCCGGTGCGGTAGGCCACCACCGGTCGGCCGGCGGCCATCGCCTCCATCACCGTTCGCGGCAGCGGAGTCGGGCCAGAGACTCGGGACCGCCACCATGTCCGACCGCGGCCAGCAGATTCCACGACATCCCGCTGGGGCGGCAGGACGATGAACCGCTCGGAGAACGGGGAGGCGGCGATCTCGGCCCTGAGGCGATCTCGATGTCAGGTCCGGCGGCCCTGCGCCGGCGATCACGAACGAAGAGCGACGGAACCTCAGCCATGGCCCGGGAGCCCGCCTGAACGAGATCGACCGACCCCCTTGTGGCTCGACAAGCTGGGCGAAGAAACCGACGAGGACCCCGTCGGCCGGCAGCCCGAAGCTCGGCTCCGCAGCTCGGGTGGTCGCAACCTTCGATCGAGCGATGCGCCACATCCGTTGTGGACCACCGTGACCCGATCGCCGAGCCCCTCGTCCTCCAACCACTCGGCCACCGCGTGGCTCACCGCCACGATCCGGGTCGCATCGCGCTCGAGCCGACGGGCGAACCACCGTCGACGACGACCCGGCGGAAGAATCTCGCGGATATGCCACACCACCGGCAGACCGAGGGCTCGGGCCGCCGCCGCCCCCTTGAGCTGGGGCAGGCAGTTGACATAGACCACATCCGGCCAGAAGCGATCGAGCCAGACCATCATCCGGCGAGTGCCCGGGTCCGGCAGCCGATAGCGCAGGTAGCGCAGGGTCTGGGTCCGCAGCGGGCTGCGGCCCCCACTGAACGAGCCAACAGCCGCGGCTCGCGGATCTCGCCACCTCGACGCCCGAAGCCTTCGAGCCGCCGGTCCGAGACACCACGGACCGGGAGCAACCACCGCCGGTTTCGTGACCCCGGCCGACCAGCGCACTCGATCAGCGCGGCGAGGCTCTTCTCGGCGCCGGTGGGGGCGTCGGGCGACGCGAGATGGGAGATCGCGGCGATCTTCACGATCGCGTCTCCGCCGGGATCTCCTCGAGCCGGCGCTGCCAGTGTTCGAGCACCATCAGGGTCCACAGGGCGGCGCCGTGGTCGCGGCGCTCCCTCGAGGTGTTCGTCCAGCAGCGCGCTCACCACCGACGGGCTCGAACAGACCCCGCCGTCGCACGCTCTCCGGCGACGAGGTAGATCGGTCAGCGCCGGCCGAAGATCGCCGCGGAGCCAGGCGCCGATGGGGGTGGCAAAGGCCTGTTTGCGCCGGGTCGCGGTGGTTGCGGGAATCACGCCCTCGACGGCACGGCGCAGCAGGATCTTGTCGCGCAGGAGCGGTCGCCTTGAGCCGACCCGGAAGCGGCAGCACGAAATCCGCCACCTCGTTGTCGAGAAACGGCACCCGCACCTCGAGGGAGTGGGCCATCGCTCATGCGATCGACCTTGGGCAGGAGATCGGCCGGGAGGAAGATCTCCCGGTCGGCGGCCAGCCGACCGTTGATCGGATCCGCCGGCCGCAAGCCGCAGCCACCGGTCGGCAAGATCGTCGTAGGGTTCGAGCATGCGCGTCCTCGCTCGCCAGGGGCGCCGCCGCCAGGGCGTCGATCTCGGCGGCGGTGAACACCCGCCCCCAGTGGAGCTGGCGTGCCAGCCCCGGCGCCATCCGCGCCCGCTCTCGGATCCTCTCGGATGGCGACCGGCCGGCGAGCCTCATGGCAATCGGCGCCAGCCGCCGCCCGAGGCTGCCGAGACGATCGAGGGCGACATCGAAGCGCTGCCGTTCATAGCCGCCGAAGATCTCGTCGGCGCCCTCCCCCGACAGGGCCACGGTCACCAACTCGCGCGCCAGCTTCGACATGTACCAGGTCGGGATGGCGGTGGCGTCGGCCAACGGCATATCGAGCCCGTCGAGGATCGCCTCGAGATCACGGGCCACCTGCCGCGAGTCCATCACGAGCTCGTGGTGGTCGCTGTCCAGGTGCTCGGCGACGACCCGCGCCGCCGGCAGCTCGGAAACGGCGCCCGGGACCTTCGAACCCCACCGAGAAGGTCGTGAGCCGCCCCGAAATCGCGCGCCGAGCGAGGGCCGACACGGTCGACGAGTCGACACCGCCGGAGAGAAAGACGCCAACCGGGACGTCAGCCACGAGTTGGCGTTCGACGGCCCCGGCCAGGATGGCCCGCAGCCGTTCGGCGGCGTCGTCCAGGGACGATCCGCCCCGCCTCGGGTTCGGGCGGCCGCCAGTAGGCCCTCAGTTGCTCGCGACCATCAGCGGTGAGGCTGAGCACCGATCCCGGGGGCACCGCCCGCACCCCTTCGAGCAGCGTCCCACCGGGTGAGGCGTAGCCGAGGGCGAGATAGTGCCTGAGCTCGGCCGGATCGAGCTCCCGCCGGGCCGGGAAGCCCCCGGCGAGGAGCGCGCGAAGCTCGGAGGCGAAGGCCATCCAGTCCGCCGTCGCGGCACCAGAACAGCGGCTTGATACCGAACCGGTCGCGGGCGAGGTGGAGCACCCGTTCGCGACGGTCCCACAGCGCGAGGGCGAACATCCCGTTGAGCCGCGCGAGACAGCCGATTCCCTCCTCGGCGAAGAGCCGCAGCACCACCTCGACGTCGCCCCGGCTGCGAAAGACATGGCCCTTGGCTTCAAGCTCTGCGCGCAGCTCGCGGAAATTGTAGATCTCGCCGTTGAGCACGATCGCCGCGCGACCGTCTTCGAGCACGATCGGCTGCTGCCCGGTCTCGAGATCGATCACCGCCAGCCGGCGAAATCCCAGGGAAACCGGCTTCGTCGTCAAGAAGCCCTCGTCGTCGGGCCCGCGGTGGACCAGCGTCCCGGTCATGGCCCGAACCCGACGCGACCGTTCGTCGCGGTCCGATCTCACCGAGGATGCCTGCTATCCCGCACACAGATCGATTATGACAGCTTGGCGGGCCAGACCCACCGGATTCAGCGAGAATCCGCGCACTCGGCCACCAGTTCGTCGACGAGATCGGCCATCTTCGCGCCGATCTGCTCGAGGGAGAACGACGCCTCGACCACCCGCCGCGCGGCACCACCCAGGCGCGAACGGAGCTCCGAATCGCCGGCCAAACGGAGCAGCGCCGAGAGTCCACTCACCCTCGGTGGAGGCGAAGAGACCGCTCACCCCGTCCTCGACGACCTCCCGGTTCATCCCCACCGGCGACAGCACCACGGGCAGACCCATGGCCATGCACTGCAACGCCTTGTAGCTGCACTTGCCGCGGTTCCACGGTGTGTCCTCGAGGGGCATCAGACCGATGTCGAAGTCGTCGAGGCACGCGGCCTCGCGGTCGATGGTGAATCGTTCGAAATCGAGCGGCAGTTCGCATACCGGCGGCTCCCCGTTGGACACGACCTTGAACCGCACCGATGGATTCTCGGTTGCGATCCGCTCGAAGACCGGCAGCAGAGTGGACCACTGCGGCAGGTTGCCGACGGTCCCGATCCACCCGAAGACACAGGAATCGCCAGCTTGAGTCCGCGCTCCGGGCTTGAAGATCGAAAGATCGACCGCCGTCGGCAGCACCTCGGTGCGTGGGGCCATCGCCCTCTCCGCGAGGTGGCGGTTCCCGGCGACAACGAGGTCGGCGGCGTCCACCGTCGAGCGGAAGTTCCGCCGGTAGCGGGAGATGTTCTGCTCGCCCTGGGGTTCATCGGGCGACGGCAAGTAGACCGCATCGTCGTACTCGTAGACGATCCTTGATGCCACCCGGCGGAGCATTTTCGCCGTCACCCCGGGGAAAGTCTTGCGATAGACCACGACCACATCGGCCTTCGACGCGGCCGCCAGATCTCGGACCAGCTCGAGCGGCCGCATCACACGACGACGGCGCAGCCGGTTGGGGTCGGACCCGAGAGGAAAGAGTGTCTCGACCCGATGGCCCCGGCTCTCGAGGTAGGGTCGATAGGCCAGCGCCCGCAGACGGGTTCCCGGACTCGCTCGATCCCCGACCGTGAGAAAAAGCACCTTTGCCGTACGACCCGCCATGGTCGCCTCAGTCCTGGCGGCGATCGTCGGGCTGGCGGGATCCAATTCCGGCGCGACCGATGGCGCTGACAGGAACCGGAAGCACGCGCGGCTGATCGAAACCCGACACCGACTGAACCACTCGGCGAGCTCGGCATCGGTGTGCCGCGATCGATACGGCGGCGAGTACCAGTCAAAGTTAAGAAGGCGGCGATCCCAGGATCGAGGTGCTCACCCACCGCCACCGCGCTCAACATTCGGGCGACGCCATTTCGAACCGCGCCGCCTCGTTCGACGCAGGCGGGTCTTGATCACGGTGAGCTTGCCCAAACCGACGCAGAGGCGTTCCAGCGTTCGATGGGGCAACCGCGATGTCATGGGGCGGAGCAGGCGCTCATGCCAGATCTCGAGCAGGTACGGGGCGATTTGATCCGAATGAGGGTACAACCACACCGCCAGTTCGCCACCCGGACGAACCAGCGAGGCGACACTCTCGAAGGCGCGACGCGGCGCCGGTGTGTGGTGAAGGACGCCGACGCTGTAGGCGAAGTCGAAGCCCCCCCGCAGCGGAGGGTGGAAGATGTCGCCCTGGACGATGAGCACATTGGGCCGTCGTTCGGTGACCTCGACCGCCCGCTCGACTGCGGCGCTGGCATCGAGACCGACCGCCAGCTCGACGCCGAGCTCCGAGACCACCCGAACGTACTTGCCCATGCCACAGCCCGCTTCGAGGACCCTGCCGCCCTCGAGGCGCGAGGTCGCGGCGGCGGCCAGTTGCTGCGCATCGGGCTCCTCGACCAGAAAATCGTCAAACTCGACGGTCTCGTGGAACGACGGCTCGATTCCGGTCAGCCCGAAGAAGGTCACCCGGTCTTCCTCGTGCGTCGTCACGGGGTAGCGCAGCCATTCGAAACCGAACGCTGCCTGGGTGCGCGAGCCGACCCTGGTCGTCCCGTTCTCCGGCCGAGGCATCGACCATCCGCGGCACTCCGGATTCGATGGGATACTGCGCCGAGCACCCGCCGCACCGAAGCTCTCCCCGTTCGATCCACCCGGAAGGCTCCGGACGCCTCCAAGTGCCCACGACATTTGGGACATGCAAGCTCGGAAACGTGCTCTGCGTACATCCTTCAGGAGAGTATCACGCGGCCGTCCTGCCACCGAAATCGAACTGGGAGGAGCGTGACCGTCGTCAGGCGTGGTGGTCGAGGAACCAGCGATAGGTCGACTCGATGCCGTCGGCGAGTTCGATCCGGTGCCGCCAGCCGAGATCGTGCAGACGACTCACATCGAGGAGCTTCTGCGGCATCCCGTCGGGTTTCGACGGGTCGAAGCGGAGCCTGGCACCGGGGTGAACGATCGAGGCCACCAACTCGGCGAGCTCGCGGATCGTCTGATCGACCCCCGTGCCGACGTTGATGTGCTCGGACTCGTCGTAGTGCTGCATGAGAAAGACACAGGCGTCCGCGAGGTCGTCGACGTGGAGAAACTCGCGCCGCGGCGCGCCGGTCCCCCAGAGCACCACCTCGTCGCGTCCGGCCACCTTGGCCTCGTGAAAGCGACGGATCAGCGCCGGCAGCACGTGCGAGCTTGCGAGATCGAAGTTGTCGTTGGGACCGTAGAGATTGGTCGGCATGGCGGAGATGAAATCGCAGCCGTACTGCTACCGGTAGGCCTGACAGAGCTTGATGCCGGCGATCTTGGCCACCGCATACGACTCGTTGGTGGGCTCCAGCGGACCCGAGAGCAGATACTCCTCGCGCATGGGCTGCGGACACTCTCGCGGGTAGATGCACGACGATCCGAGATAGAGCAGTCGCTTGACGTCGTAGAGGTGGGCGGCGTGGACCACCGTGGCGTGGATCATCATGTTGTCGTAGATGAACTCGGCCGGCCGGGTCGAGTTGGCGAGAATCCCGCCCACGGTGCCGGCGACCAGCAAGACGAACTCGGGCCGGTTGGCCTTGAACCAGTAGTTCACCGCCGCCTGGTCGCGGAGATCGAGCTGGTCACGGGTCGCGGTGAGGACCGACGAGAAACCCTCGCGTTCGAGCCGCCGCAGAATCGCCGAGCCGACGAGGCCGGTGTGGCCGGCGACGTAGATTCGTGAGTCCGTCGTCATAGATTTCATGCTGGTCATCATTGTGCCATGGCGGCGGGGCCTTGATCGAAACGAACGGTTCTGCGAGCCTCGAATGGTGGGCAATACGAAAAACAACGGTGGAACTGCCGGGACCGAGTGCGAGGTCTCGATCATCATCCCGAACTGGAATGGCGGTGAGGTTCTCTCTAAGTGTCTCGACTCCATCCTCGTGCACACCCGTGGGGTCGAATTCGAGCTGATCCTCATCGACAACGGGTCGTCGGACGAGAGTCGGAGAACCATCGAGGCGTTCGCGGCACGCAACCCCCGGGTCACGGCCATCTTCAACGACGAAAATCTCTTCTTCGCCAAAGCCTGCAACCAGGGCTACGCAATCAGCCGGGGGCGATACCTGCTGGTTGCCAACAACGACATCCTTCTCACCGATGACGCCGTGTCCAGCCTTGTCGACTACGCCGACAACCATCCTGATGTCGGGGTCGTGACCGCACTCATGATCGACGAGAATGGTGGTCAACAGGAATTCTACAGACGGCTGCCCACCGCGCCGCATCTCATCGCCCATTACCACCGACTCGGCCGGGCCGTCGATCGCTTACTCCTCGGCCGGCGGCTCCAGAACCACTATCTCTACCGTGACCTCGATTTCGACGACGTGGAGCAGATCGAGCAACCGGGCGCTTCCTTCAGCCTCATTCGTCAAGATCTGATCGCGGACCTCGGTGGCCTTTTCGACGAAAACTACCCGCTCCTGTTCAACGACGTCGATCTGGCCCGCCGCGTCAAGGCCGAGGGCGCGATCAGCGTGGTCGTACCTGAGATACGCGTCGTTCATCTCGGCGGAGTCTCGTCGGAGAAAATGGACCCGAAGATCTACCGGCAGTTCCAGTTCGACGCCATCTTCTCCTACTTCAGAAAGAACCACCCGATGCAGTACCCGCTTCTTTGCTGTGCGTGGCCCTTCCGATGGTGGTCAAGCCGGATTCGGGGATAACCGCTCCTCAGGAGCGGATTCGCGACCCGGGCGGGAGTCGCATCGCACGTCGCAGAAGCACTCGGAACGGCTCCTTGAGTTTCTGGGCGGGCTTTTCCCACAACCGATATCTCAGATAATCCATCCAGAATGGAGAAAGCCAGCGCCCACCGTTCGACATGTAGACCCTCGGTTCCTCTCTAAGGAAACCCCGCTCCTGGCTTCCCGACTTCGAGGCGTCGTGGATTCTGAACCAGGCCATGACTTCGGGAATGAACTCGGCCCGCACCTGACCCGCGACTCGGAGAAAGAAGTCGTAGTCAAAGAGATAGTGGAGACTCTCTGACAGCGGTCCATAGATTTCGACCGCACGGCGACTGTACCAGCTACCCGGCTGAGAAACATAATTCCTGTGTTTTCGAAGCTGTGTCAAATCCCCACGAACATAGGGGTTCTGAATCGTCAGGGGACGTTCCTCCGCGTCGACCACCAGGCAGAAGCCCCAGACGAAATCAAGTTCGGGATCGGCAGAGAATCGCTCGACGGCCCACTCAACAGATCGCGGAGTCAGTAGATCGTCGCTGTTGATCCAGCCCATGACCTCGCCGGTGGCCATGCGAAATCCCTTGTTGATGGCTTCCGCCTGTCCCGAATCAGGCTCCGAAATCCAGCGCATAGGGAGCCGTTCGGCCCACTCTTCAATGAGTTCTACACTTCCATCAGTGGAACCGCCATCGATCACAATCACTTCGATCCGAGGGTAGGATTGTGCTTCGAGGCTCGCCAAGGTCCGGGGGAGAAATCGGGCGCCGTTGAAGTTCGGCACAACCACACTCACACGAAAGGAGCGGGCCTGGGGTGGAGAATTCGAATTCACCGTGGAGAAATTATACGGCCTAACCCGACGTCCATGGACGATAGACCCACCGGATTGAGACGATTCGGTCCCGTCTTGATTCAAACCCTCTCATAGGTCTGACGGGTTTGCTCTGTGGTCCGCTGCCAAGAAAACCCTCGATTTCTCTCGTATCCCCGATCGGCCATTTCATCGCGCAACCTGCGGTCCTCGAGCAGAGTTCGGATCGCATTGCTGATGGAAACCGGATCTTTCGGCTGAAAAAATGTGACGGCATCCCCCCCGATTTCCCGGAAAATCGCCGTATCACTCGCAACAACAGGACAGCGACAGGAAAATGCTTCGAGCAGCGGCATTCCGAAGCCTTCGTAGAGGGATGGAAAAACAAACATCTCGGCCCATCGATAGAGCTCTCCGAGTTGCTCATCGTCCGCCGGAACATGGATGAGTCGATCCCGGACCCCGAGGGCGTCAAAGTAATCAAGTTCATCGGCTGAGAAGGTCGGACCGGTGCAGATGACAACGAGTTCCCTATCTTCCTGCAACACGTCGGTGATCGACTGCAGGAAGAACCTGAAGTTCTTGTAGAAAAGACGGTTCCCGGTGAACAAAATGTACTTCCGCGGAAAGGGATCGACGACCCCGGTCCGATGCGAGACGAAGCTGAGGAACTCGCAAGGCGAATCACGTCGATCTTGTTCTCTCGAACGCCAAAAAGACCGGATCAAGTCCGCCTTGGTCGTATTTGAAATGGTGATGATCCGCGCTGCCCGTTCACAGAGGAGCCGCTTGTGAACACTTGTACGGTCGCCGTCGAAGAAATACTCGGGGAAGATCTCGTGGATCATGTCAAATACCGTGACGACAAATGGTTTCCTGCCCACAGACTCTAAGAAGTACGGATCGAAGTAGGTTGGATGAAAGACATCGAAGGAACCACGTCGATGTTGCTCCAGTGAGTTTCTGAGATTCATCCGGCTCGGATCGGCGACGAACCGGAGCTGACGAAGGATCGATGAATTCGGCCCTTGCCACGAAACTCGAACCCGGCCAGAGCTCGTTCGAAGGCATCCTCTCGGGCCGCAACGCCATGACACCATGGATCGTCAGGGTGCAAGTAGATATTGCTCGATCGCTTCAGGGCCAGGTCGACCTCGAAACCCGCGCTGTTTCGCAGCAGCTCGACGAAATACCGGGAGATCCCGCCAAAATCCTGCAGCTCAAAAGTTTGATGGTCATACAGCACTCGCATGGTCGCGTTCACCACCTTCTCTGCTTCTGGAGAAACCACCAAAGCCGTTCCTGGCCTCCTCCCGAAAGTTCGATCTATTTCGCTGGGCTCCAGTGACCATATGAGGGCGCAATCCCATATTTCTTTGGCAGGCCCAAGTTAGCAGCAATTAATCGAGGCGATTCCAAGCTATGGGAGTCAGCGGGTGTTGTTCCAAGAGCCCTTCTCTGTGATCGCCTTACCTGGACCCTCATTCCATTCGTTGTGGGTTCTAGTATATTCGCAACCTTCTCATATCTGCCGTTGACCCAACCAAGAACAACACCGACAAGCACACATCGCTGCGAAGCCACCCTGCCTTCAACACGACTGGGAATTTCGATCGGTTGCTCATCGCCCCTTGATTTCGAGCGATCATACAAACTCCACCCTTCCCGCCTTGGAATATCCAATTGCCTCCTTGGATGGTGTACTTCGTCTCAACCTCCCCGGCGCGATCCATCGCGCAACTGAAGGCGTATCATTGCTTGATGATGACAGTACAGGTTTTTATCGACGAAGATCTGATTCTATTCAGCAATGCGGTCCATGGCTAGGATATTGACATGCCGTATTCTGGTTTGACGGTTGTCATCCCCACGAGGAACCGTGCGAATCTCGCAATCAACGCGATTCGATCCGTGATGGACCAATCAACCGACGATGTCCAAATCCTCGTTTCGGACAATTCCACCCTGAATTGCGAAACAACCAAGCTGGCCGAGTTTTGCGACTCACTGACAAACAACCGAACTCGCTACATAACCCCTCCGAGTCCGATGTCGATGACCCAGCATTGGGATTGGGCGATGGTCCAATCACTGGAGCTGTCAGAATCCAGTCATATTTCATACGTGACTGACAGAATGTTGCTAATAGACGGTGCCCTATCAGAGGTCGTAGAGATCATCAAAGAATTCCCCAATCATATATTGAGCTACAACCACGAAAGAATAGTTGATCATCACGTTCCTGTCAGGTTGCTTCAATCACCATCATCTGGAAGAGTATTTGAGATTCAATCAACCCACTTACTCTCCCTTGTATCACGAGCTTTTCTACATAACAGTCTGCCCAGAATGCTGAACTGCGCTGCTCCACGTTCTCGCTTACTGGAGATTCAATCCGAATTTGGAAAAATATTTTTGACTCGATTTCTCCAGATTTTAGCTTTTGTTTTCGAATATTGAAAACATTTCCAACGATCATTTATTTTGACAAATCTGTGCTAGTACATTACGCACTATATAGAAGCAATGGCGAAAGCACAGCGACAGGAATAAGTTCAATAGACCACATGGATTCTATGGAGGCACTTGGCGGAAAGCCTCTAAATTTCGCGGCTCCAATACCCGAGTTCTTGACGGTATACAATGCTATTTGTCACGAATATTGTCTTCTACGAGAAGCAAACGAGGAGCACGAAATTTTTAGAAATCGGACAATGACGCATACCTGACGGCTATCGCCTACGAAGTCTCTCAAGTCGAGAATCCACAATTGCTGGCTTGGCATGGAAGAAGCCGCTGCTACCCATGGCTGGCAGGCCGATCAGAAGAGGACGCGAGACCCGAGAGCGCTATTTTGGGAGGCTGTTGTCGGCACGCACCGTGTTGAACAAGATGAGATGGTTGTCCGGTGGGTCATACGCAAACAGATTTGGTTGATCATGGCGGATCACTGGTCCGTTCGGCCTCCAGGCGACAAAACAGGTTTGGATTTCAGAGTGTCGAAGAGGCAGTCGACTATGCCAATCGGTTCCCACGCAGTCATGACCGGGACACCTGTCTCGGAGAGCCCATGGCTTCCGCGAAGGATCTGGGGGATATCCCGGTGAAACTCGAGCTCTCGACGCCTGACGAGTAGGTTTCTGTAGTGAGGAAAAAGGCATTTCGGGGCACAAAGGAACCGGGGGCTTATAAGTCCAGACCATCCGCGACAGCTTTCCCGTTGTTTCGAATAGGGCGTCGTCTCCAGCCAGCCCTGATCAAGCAATCCTCTCAAGCGAGAGCCTGAACGGTAGCGTAGGCCTCCGGCGGAGAAGTTCCCAGGAGTCGGCCGAGGATTTCGGGGCGACGCTCGTCAGTTGGCACGACCTCCTCCCCCGCGCCTTTGTTGAGCAGATGCTCGTAGGCCCGTGCGAGGTGGCGCAGGTTCTCGAGCTCGCGAGGGGTTCCGGTTTGGTCGACTCCAACCGGTAGCCCCGGGCGGCCAGTGCTCGCTTCACCACGTGCTTCAACCAATTCAGATCAGCTCCCACCTCGAATTCGGTTGGAGGAGCCCGGTCACACTCTCGGATCCCAAACCGGCGACGTGTCGGCCATGGAATCCAAACACCGATCTGCGTCTCTAGGTCACTCACTGCACAGGCAGAGAGGTACGAACGAACCGCGAGAATTCCGCATGCACGTTTATCACTCAGCGCTACAAACCAACGCGCCGCAGATACCCATCCGGGGCGACCGTGATCAGGAGTTTATTCTGGATACCGGTATCGACTTCGAATTCCGGATGGGTCTTCAAATACTCCCTCACAGCAGTCTTCGGATTGTCACCCGGGCCCCATGGTCGATCGGCGAACATGTCTGCAGGCATGTCTTCGATCAGTGTGTCGAAGACCACACAGTAGCTCCCGATCGAAACCAGTGGGGCATAAGCGTCGAGTTCCGCCAACACGTGATCGTGGGAATGGTTGGAGTCCAGGCAAACGAGAATATGACGGTGTTCGGAAGCCACCGCCCGCACTCTCGTAACAACATCCGGGGCAATTGATGACCCTTCGATCATGGTGATCCTGGAAGACATGGGATGAGCTTCAATGACCTTTCGATTGTGAGGCCTGATGTCGATATCAATTCCCAGGACCCTGCGGTGGGACTTGGCGGGATTCATCGATTGACCCGCCTCGATGGCTTCCGTCAGATCGAGGAGGGCCAGCATCGACGCGCTGAAGAAAAGCGAGCCGCCGTGGGCGATACCTGTTTCGATGATCAGATCCGGCTTGACGTCCCAGATAATCTCCTGCATCGACACCATGTCCTGAGGGTATTGGATGATGGGACGCGAAAGCCAGGAGAAGTTGTAGGAATAGCCATTGCGGTTTGTCTCCCGCGACCATATTCGCGACAGCCCCTGAACGTCCTTGTCGGCGGCAAGGCCGGCGATATTCCTCTCGACCTCAAGTTGAAATGCCTTGAATGGATCCATGCTATCTGGCCTCGCTTTCGCCAACAGCAGGTCGGCAGTCAGCTTCACCTCTCAATACAGGCAAAAATGATATTGCAGTCTTCCGGATGGCCTAGCCCATACTCGTAGCAGGCCCGGCAGAACTCCGCCTTCCAGTCCTTGGCTTTCTCCATCCCGGTGCGTCCCCATCCGTGACCCGCGTCCCAGAGACCGTTTTTCAGAAACCAGTCCATTTGCGGCGTGGAGAGCATCTTGTAGAAGATCCCACCGGTCTTTGTGACTCTCAATCCGGCGGCCTCAATATCATCTTGGAGGGATTGTAGGCTATAGGATCTTCGGTGCCCGGCCACGTCGATGTCAAAAGGAGATAACTCATCACAGCTGGTCAGGGTGCCCATCAGTACCGCGATTCTGCGATTCACGGCGTCACAATTGGGAACATGCACCACCAGTCGCCCACCCGGCGCTAAGAACGAGGCCGCCTTCTGCAAGACGGCCTCGGGATCTCGAACATGCTCGAGAACATCAAGCATGAATACAGAATGAAAAAGACGATCGCATTCGAATGTCTCAATCAACGATTCATAAAACGTGGCCGTGGGAACCCGCTTGCGCGCCTCGGAAAGATGCACCGACGAAGCGTCAACGCCAACAACGGTCCTGAATTGCGCGGCAAACAGCGCCGTGAGCATGCCATCCCCACAGGCAATATCCAGAAGGGAATCCCCAACAGCATTCTCAAGACACGACTTGACTTTGTACTCGGTGAGTACTTGGTTGTAGTCGGTATGATATTTGGACCGCTGCCAGGGAAACGACTCCTGCCGCTCCTTTTCGTTCCTTCTATCCATTTCAATTGTTCCGTTTCGTTTCGGTATCAGACAAGATGTGATCCAACCCGTTTTCCAGAAGTACGTTCGGGGACCAGTCAATCTCTCGCATGGCGACACGACAGTCCATGGCGATGCACGCCACATCGGCGTCGATGTCACAGTGTTCGATCCGGCTGCCGCTACCAAACCTGTCTGCAATCATCCTCGCCATTCGGTGGGTCGAAGTCAAAACCCCGGTACCTAGATTCAGGGTCCCGACAAAGTCCGAATCGATGACCGCAATCACCGCCGAGATGAAGTCATCGACATGCAGCAAATCCAAAGCAGGCTCACCATTCCGATAACGATGGGTGACGATCGGGAGAGACCGGAGCGCCTGTTCAATGAAGTTCCAGACAAACTTCGGCCGATCACTTCCGAGTCCATATACAGGGCTGGAGCGAAGCAGTGCGCATCGCAACCTACAGTTCGGATGCAGTGCTCGATCAGAAATTCTGCAAGGTACTTGGTCTCTCCGTATGGCCCCCGCGGCATCGGTGGAGTGAGTTCCGCAGCGCGGAGTGTGCCCGAATAACCGGAGTAGATCTCCCAACTCGAAGGATATATCAATCGAATATCCCTGTTCGTACAGACATCGATGACATTGCGCAGCATGGTGAGAGTCTGCCCCATGGCAACATTGGAGGTGTAGATTCTTGGGGTTGGCAAAATGGACGATGCAGGTGACATTCTCCTGTTCAGCCAGCAGGTCAATCCGTGTGCTCCCCTCGGAGATATCCAGATCATCCCGAGAAGGTGCGACGACACGAACGTCATCTCCAAAGGCCGCGGTGAGCCTTGGCCCAGAAATCCGCTCCCTCCGGTCACCAGAACGGACCCCGGCTCGTCGGGGAGCTTTGATCTGGCAGCGCTCCCAAGGCCTTACGAACAGCCATCAGCGGTTCCAGCTTGACCTCGGTTTCGCCGGTCGCCTCAAGGACCTGAAACACGACATCGTCGAACGGTCTGTTTTCGAAAGATGCCAGGATACCGGCTGCCACGGCGTTGCTCCGCAGACCTGCCGTAATCACAGCAAACGATGACCGGCTTCCCATTCCTCAGGCCATCAATCCCCTGCTCGATCTTCTTTCTGGACCGCCGAGGTCTCATTTCCCGACTTGTCCACCAGGTCACGGACATCAACAATGATGGCGTCGCTGGTGCGGTCGACATCCGCGAAGGCGCCGGTACCGAGCAGTTTCGTGACCCAGCGTGTTTTCACTTCAATTGGTCCTCGGGAACATAGCGCTCGGTCAGACTTCGCAAATACCACCCTGGCCGGATGGCGGGGTTTTGCGGTGGTGTTTCCAGATTGTGACAGCGGATGAAGATATCCACTTCATTGATGCCCGCCAATGCTCGTAGATAGGTGGACGCAGAAAACCGTGGATTGATCTCAAACGGATACAGCACCCCATCGCGAACCCGGCCTTGAATATTGATCGGTCCACGACTGCCAACGGCAGTGGCAATAGCTTCGGCCTGGCGGCACAAATCGGGAAACTCGCCAATGTAACCCTGGGAATATCCGCTGGAAATGATTCCGCCCCGCTGTCGATAAGCTACGGACAATTTGGCGTCGAGACTGCGACGCATGGCAATCGAGCTGACAATGCTCGCGCTCCGGGAGGGAGAGTACGCCGATGGTGAACTCACCCTCATGGATATCCAGGTATTCCTGGGCGATAGGCAGACTGCCGCTACGTCTGATGAACTCGGCGTACATCATGGCCTCGTCTTCGGTGACCGCAAAGAAGACCGCGACACTTCCGCCCGACCCGGTCGCCGGTTTGACGATGCACGGCAACCCGACAAAATCGATAGTCGACGGCCGAGGATACAACCGCAGTCCGTGGCGCCGTGACACCGATCTCCCCGAGGCGTTTGAACGTCACTTCCTTGTCCGAGCAGAGATCGACCACTTCTCCAGCGTTGGCAAGCAAGGTGATTCCGGCGCTGGACAGCTGCTCCAGGGCCTGGCGCAGCAAAACCATGGGCTGTTCCCCCCCGGGTACCAGCCATGTGGCACCTGCCTTACGGCAGGCATCGATGACACTTTCCACGTAGTGATCCCGGTCCACACAATAGGTTGCAGTGAATCCCGGGTCGTAGAGGCCATAGGCGGTCGGCGAAATGTCGCAGCCAATATATTGCGTATCCGCCGGCCAGTTGCAGCGCCTTACAAAGTTCCGTCCCCAGGGAAGCACCGCCAATCCCCGCAATCATGACCTTCTGGCTACTCATGCGCAGGGGCTCCGGGTCGCGGGGCCAAGAGGTCTTGAATGACCGCAATGACTCGATCCTGTTGCGACCCGGTCATTTCATGGTATGACGGCAGGTTGATGGCTCTGGATGGCAGATCACTGCTGATTCTGTTGATGGATTGATCTGTAAATAAACCGGTGGTGCTCAATGGCCAGAAAAACACGCGAGCATCGATGTTCGCCGCTGTAAATGCCGTCTGGAGATCTTCCCGCACGACCCCGGTTTCAGGGGCTAACACCGCTGTCGGCATCCAGTATCCATTCACCGTACCCGGCTTCTCCGGATTCATGGTTATCCCAGCGCACTGGAGCAGTCGATCAGCGTAGGCACTGAATATCTCCCGTTTGCGGGTAATCAGCTCATCAATCCGCTCCATCTGCGCGCATCCGATCGCCGCCTGGATATTGGACATCTTGTATTTGAACCCGATCATGTCCGGCCAAAACTGCTTGTGTCTGGCCGCGACTGCGACCATGGTTGCTCAGGGTCAGAACATGTTCGTAGAGATCTGCGTCGTTGGTGACGAACATGCCACCCTCGCCGGTGGTGACGGTCTTGGTCCCGTGAAAGGAAAATGTTCCGAACCGCCCGATGGAACCGGCCCGCTGTCCGTGATAGACCGAGCCGATGGCCTCTGCGGCGTCCTCGATGACCGGGATACCGTGCCTTTCTCCAATGGCCAGCAGATCCGACATCTCGCAGAGGTTGCCGTACAGATGCACGGCGATGATGGCTTTTGTTCGAGGCGTGATAGCGGCTTCTGCCAACTCAGGGTTGATGCACCAGGTATCCGGTAGGATGTCCACAAAAACCGGCTTGGCCCCAAGATGGAAATGGCTGCAGCGGTTGCAATCCAGTTGGTATCGGCCAGAATCACTTCATCACCGGGTCCGATGCCCAGTGCGGCCATCCCCATGTGCAGGGCACCCGTGCAACTCGACGTGGCAATCGCATATTTCACGCCGAGATGAGCTTTGAACAGTTCTTCGAAGCGAGTGATGTATTCGTAGCACTTCTCGCCCCAGCCGTTCGGTGGCTGCATCGGTTGCGTACTGGACCTCCAGTTCGGTGATCGATGGTTTGGTGTAATAGAATGCGGCGTTTCAGAGAACCTCCAGCCTGGGAATCGCCGTGACGAAGCGAGTCACCACGCTCTGTCAATTCGGCGTTCTGCTGTCTTACCTCGGCGGCGATATTCCACGGCAGAATCAGCACATAGTCGGGGCGATCTTGCATCAAGGCGGATGGCGGCAGAATCGGAATGTGACTGCCCGGCATGTACTTGCCTTGTTTGGCCGCAGCCGCATCACAGACGAATGGCAGCAGGTCGGGTTTGACGCCGGCATAGTTCAGGAGGGTGTTTCCCTTTGCGGCAGCACCATAGGCGGCGACTTTCTTGCCCGCACGTTTTTGCTCGATCAGGAACATCAACAGGTCGTCTTTGACCCTGTCCGCCTCGGCCTGGAAGCCCTGATAGGGAGTCAGTGTCTGCAAGCCGCTGTGCCGTTCTTCTGCATCAGCAACGCAGTCACCGCGGGGGACGTCTGCCGAGGATCATTCTCATGACAACCGTAGACCCGCAGGCTGCCGCCGTGGGTGGGCAGTTCTTCCACATCCCACACCCGCAATCCGGCTGCCTCGAAGATGCGGCTCACGGTCAGAAAGCGACAGATAGGAAAAATGCTCGTGATAGACCGTGTCGAACTGTGTGTGCTCGATCAGCCGTCATCAGATGAGGGAATTCCAGTGTGATGGTGCCGCCGGGCTTGAGCGCCGCATTCAGACCACGTGTGAAGTCGTTGATGTCGGGCACATGGGCATAGACGTTGTTGCCGACGATGAGATCGGCCTGTCTGCCTTCGGCGGCGAGTTGTCTGGCCGAGCTGCTTCACCAAAGAACTCGCGCAACACGGGAATCCCCAGTTTCTCGGCGGCATCGGCCGTGCTGTCGGTTGGTTCGATGCCAAGACAAGGAATGCCAGCCGCAACAAAATTCTTGAGCAGGTAGCCGTCGTTCGAGGCAACCTCGATGACCATGCTGTCTTTGTTGAGTCCCAATCGCTGGTGATCATCTTTGCAACGTAGTCGGCGGCATGCGCCAGCCAGCTCGTCGAGGTACTGGAGAAGTAGGCGTAGTCCGGGCTGAACAGTTCGTCAGCCTGCGCATGGTCCTCGGTCTGCACAAGCCAGCACTGATCGCAGACCTTGATTTTGAGCGGGTAGTACTTCTCGGGACTGCGTCAGATCGTCCGGTCGTCAGATAGGCGTTCGACGGCGGTGCAAAACCGAGATCGAGAAAAGTGTGCTCGAGCGGTGTTCCGCAGTGGCGACATTTCATACCACGAGGCCCGCAAAATCTGATCGATCATCGGATGATGAGCATCCGCGTCAGAAAGTTCGGTGATTTCGAGCGGCCACTCGATCGCCAGTCTGAGATCTCGTGGATTCAGAGCCACCTTGAGCCTCGTCGCGGTAAGCAGCCGAGTGGCAGTACAACAGCTCCACATCATCGGTCAGCGCCTGGAAACCATGTGCAAAACCTTCGGGAATGAGGAGCGCCCTGTGATTGTCAGCCGAGAGTTCTTCCGCATGCCAATGCAGAAAGGTGTCCGAGCCTCTCCGCAGATCGACAGCGACATCCCACACCCTGCCGCGCAGACAGCTCACCAGCTTCATTTCCGCATGCGGGCGGGAGCTGAAAATGCATGCCACGCACCGTGCCCGTCTTGGCCGTATAGGTGTGATTGATCTGGGCAATCGGTTTCTGCCAACCGGCGGACGCAAGCTCTTCGGCACAGAACAGGCGCGACAGAAATCCACGACTGTCGCCCAGGCTCCGGCGTTCAACCAGCTTCAGCCCCGCCAAAGGCAGGTCGGTGATGGTAAAACGGCTCATAACGGACTCTCGTATTCAGCAATTTGAGCATCGCACAGTGCTCGCGCGCTTCCGCGCCCTCATACTGGGCGCGATACCATGACATGGTGTTTTCAATCGACTCCGCAAGCGCCCATCGAGGCATTGACTCCGAGGTTGTCGAGCGGATTTGGCAATCTCCAGCGCCAACCACTCTGCCTCGTGCGGGCCATCGCTGCCGTTTCCATAGCGCACTTCGCCACTGCCGTAGCTGGTCGCGGGCGATTTCCACGACATCGCGCACGGTTGCTGTCTCGTTGGTTTCCGGGCCAAAGTTGTAGGCACCCGCCAGGGCGGGTTGCTGCCAGAGTTTCTCTGCGAGGGTCAGATATACCGGCCAGCGGTTCCAGCACGTGTTGCCAGGGGCGGATCGCATCCGGGCGGCGAATCTCCAGCGTGCGCCCTGTCTTGCCAGGCGCGAACGGCATCAGGAATCAAACGATCTTCCGACCAATCGCCACCACCGATGACATTGCCGGCTCGGGCGCTGGCAACGGCAACGCCTTGCTCCGCGAGAAAGGCGTCGCGATAGCTCGCGATCACCATCTCGCTCGCGGCTTTGCTGGCGCTGTAAGGGTCGTGGCCACCCAGCGCATCGTCTTCACGATAGGGCCGAGGCCGTTCCTTGTTGCGATACACCTTGTCGGTGGTGACCATCACCGCCACGCGGGTACGCTCCAGCCCACGCAACGCATCCAGCACATGAGCGGTACCCATGACATTGGTGGCAAAGGTCTCCACCGGATCACGGTAGCTGGCGCGCACCAACGGTTGAGCCGCCAGGTGAAAGACAATTTCCGGCTGGACCTGCTTGATCAGGGTGTCGCAGTGCGGCACTGTCACGAATATCACAGAAATGACTCTCGCAGACGTCTTCAATGCCGGCGAGCGAGAAGAGATTGGGCTCGGTGTTTGGCGGCAGGCTGATGCCGGTCACCTTCGCGCCCAGCCGATGTAACCAAAGAACCAACCACGAGCCCTTGAAACCGGTATGCCCGGTCACACAAGACACGTTTGCCCTGCCAGAAACGTCTGTTCAATCGGGTTCGGTCCAGTCACTGCCAGATTTTCCAGGGGGCCTTGCCGGACACCCAGAGTTCTTCCAGCGCGTTCTTGTCGCGCAGGGTGTCCATCGGTTGCCAGAAGCCGTGGTGCTCAAATGCCATCATCTCACCCATGGCGGCAATACGAGTCAGCGGTTCGCCTTCCCAGCTGCTGTGATCGCCTTCGATCAGGTCAAGCACCTTGGGAGACAGCACAAAGAAACCCGCCATTGATCATCCCGCCGTCGCCGCGGGGCTTTTCGGCAAAACCGGTGACCTGACTGCCCGATCTTTCGAGCGCGCCATAGCGACCCGGCGGTTGGACGGCGGTCACCGTCGCCAATTTGCCGTGCTGGCGATGAAATTCAATTGAGGCTCGGATATCGACATTGCTGACACCATCACCATAGGTCAGGCAGAACGCCTCTTCATCCTTGATGTAGTCGGATACCCGCTTGAGACGTCCGCCGGTCAGCGTGTTCTCACCGGTATCGACCAGGGTGACCTTCCACGGCTCGACATTTTGCTGATGCACTTCCATCCGGTTATTCGCCATGTCGAATGTCACATCGGACATGTGCAGGAAGTAGTTGGCGAAATACTCCTTGATGAGATATCCCTTGTAGCCGCAGCAGATCACGAAGTCATTGACACCATGGGCAGAATACAGCTTCATGATGTGCCACAGAATCGGCATGCCGCCGATCTCGATCATCGGCTTGGGTTTGAGGTGGGTTTCTTCGGAGATGCGGGTACCGAGACCACCGGCAAGGATGACGGATTTCATGATTTCACCCTCCGTCTGAAGTCCCCCATCCTTCGCACCCGCCGTTTCAACCGACTCAACAACGTTGCCCGCCCTATATCTAAGAGGTCCTTGTAGTGATCTAATATTCTAGCCTTGGCTATCTCGTCGTATTCAGTGGATCTATACAAAGCCAAGCTATGAATGCCGTGGCTCATGCACTGCTCGCAGATGTCCTTCCCTCTTTTCATTTCTTGGATTTCCCATAACGGCCTTTCCAAGAACTTACAGATCGAGTACTTTTCTTCATCGAAGATCCCACAACATAGCTGGACCACGCCTTGACTGGTGAGCGTGATCTGATCTTCCATGAGAGAACAGTCGCTGTCCTGCACCGCCAGAGACGCCCTGATCACCGCTTCTTCCGGTGGAAGCGCCAGCAGCTTCACGACGTCCCTGTCCTGTTGGGAAAGCTGGCTAGGATCATCGATGTACTGCAGCACCTTCTCAATCGGCATCAAGTAGGCCCACGTAGGCCTGAAGGAGAAACCGAGCTCATCACAGTAGTGCTTCGCTAGAAGCTCGTCGTCCAAGTTCCCCAAATATCGGTGATAGAAGACCTCGATCTCTGTTGACGTCTCAACACGCGTCGCCGCATCAGCCAATCGACGCATGTTCTGCTTCACCACTTCAATATCGCCGCCTTGATGAGTCCTGGAGTAAACACTCTGGTTGAATCCGGATAACGAAATCCGAAACAGCGCAGGTTCACTCCTTAAGATCGCCTCAAAATCGATCTTCTCCAGATTCAGATTGCTGCTTACCGTGGAAGGTGCGTGCGACTGCGCAATAGCAATGAGGTCGGGTAGCCTCGGATGAATCAGGGGCTCCGTCCAGTTGACGAGACCGACGTACTCGATCTCACACTCGTTCGAAGCCTTGTTAAGAATCTCCTCAAGCAGTTCCGGAGGCATGATTCCCTTCGACCGCGCAACGCCTCTAGAGTTGCCAACAGGGCACGAGGGACACCTCAGATTGCAGGCGCTTACGAGATCAATATTGAAACCGATTCTCTTCACACAATACTTCCCATCAGTCGATGATTCTCAAAGAGGTGCTGAACCGAGGTCGAACAACACCGGCGATTGGCCCGGCATACGAATAAGATCGGTCTTCTATTAGGTCCACAACATTAAACACCAAGGCATCTCGTTCGTTGACGTGATGCATGACGACACCCTCAAATGAGTTGATGGACACTCCGACGTAATATGCGCCTTCGTTGAGAAAGTTCTCTGGAATCCGTGCTAGGAACTCGAACCGTCCCGGACTGGACGTCAACAAACCCTTCATTGGAGTGATCCCAAACGCGTACGTACCGTCAGACGTTCGAACATCAAAAGCAGGGACTATGGCTCTCTGAGCATTCCTGTCGACCTCATAGATCATCCGTATGTTTACAGTGGAATCAATCCGGAACTCCGGCAGCTCTCCCGTTCCATGTCTGAAACATAGGCGGCGACCAGCCGCACGGCATCATCCCCTGGTCGATTCACCGGATCGGAGAATTCGATCATAGCGGCGTCTTGTCCGCGATCACCGTAGTAGGCCAGCACTGTTCTTGCAGCTGAGCCGTACATGATCAAGCTTCCACCCTCGAGAAGCATCGCCTTGGTGCACAGCTTGGAAATCATCGCCATGTTGTGGCTGACGAACAGCACCGTCCGCCCCTCCTTCCCCACTTCCTCCATCTTCCCCAGACACTTCTTCTGAAACTGCGCATCCCCCACCGCCAGCACCTCGTCGACGATCAGGATCTCCGGCTCCAGATGCGCCGCCACGGCAAAGGCCAGACGCACGTACATTCCCGAGGAGTAGCGCTTGACCGGCGTATCGAGGAACTTCTCGATCTCCGCAAAAGCGACGATCTCGTCGAACTTGCGCTTGATCTCCGCTCGAGACATGCCGAGGATGGCGCCGTTGAGGAAGATGTTCTCGCGCCCGGTCAGCTCCGGGTGAAATCCGGTTCCGACCTCGAGCAGGGATGCAACCCGCCCGGCGATCTCGATGCGCCCGGTGGTCGGTTCGGTGATTCGACAGAGGATCTTCAGGAGGGTTGACTTGCCGGCGCCGTTGCGGCCGATGATGCCGACTCGATCGCCGGGTTGGATTTCGAAGTCGAGATTCCTGAGAGCCCAGAACTCCTCGATTTCGGTGTTTTCAGTGTTCGGCGACAGGGGATGCCGCAGACGTTGGTAGAACCCACGCGCGGTGTGAGTCACAGCGTCGCGCAGGGATCGAGAGCGGTAGGCACCGCCCGCGTTGCAGGTCGTGGCCGATGATGTACTTCTTCCCGAGGTTCTCGACCTTGATGATACTCATATGACGTCCGCGAATTCACGTTCCATTCGTCGGAAAGACCCGAAGCCGGTTGCAAGAAGCAGCAGCCGCAAGACCCACGGAGAGGAAAAACCCCGGCCAGTACATGTTGGTGTTGCCGACGATGGCCCAACGAAAACCGTCGATCACGCCGACCATGGGATTCATCGAGTAGATCAGACGCCATTTGTCAGGCACCACGGAGCTGCTGAAACCGACGGGTGAAATATAGAGCCCGAACTGAATGATGAAGGGCAGTACGTGCCGAAAATCGCGATACTTCACATTGAGGGCAGAAATCAGATAGGTGATGCCCAACGCCGTGATCGCGGCCAGCCCAAGAAACAGCGGAAGAAACACGACCCTCCAGGTCGGGACATGCTGGTACCAGACCATCAGGGCCGAGAGGATGAGGATCGAGATCAGAAAATCGATCAGGCTGACGATCATCGCGGTCGTCGGAATGATGATCCGCGGAAAATAGACCTTGGAGATCATGCTCGCGTTACTGATGAGAGAGTTCCCACCCTCGCTCACGGTATTGCTGAAGAACTGCCACGGCAGCAGGGCGGCGAAAACCAGGATCGGGTAGGGAGCTCCATCCGACGGCATCTTGGCCAATCGTCCAAACACGATCGTGAATACGATCATGGTCAAGAGAGGGCGCAGCACGCTCCATGCAACGCCGATGATGGTCTGTTTGTACCGCACCAGGATATCGCGCCAGGCGAGCAGGAGAAACAACTCTCGGTACGCTAAGAGATCTTTGAAGTACTGCCGGTTGACCTTACCGGCCTCGATCACCAATCTAGCCCGCATTCCTAACCAGCCTTCCGGTGCGACCGGCAATGCACCGCGCCCAGGAGGCCTCTCCCTCGTCGGAGTGCCCGCCCGTTTCCTCGAGAGCGATGCTCAAGTGATGGCCAAACAAAAGTCAGTCATTCTCAGCTTGTATTTCCTCCACTTCTCATACTATCAGTCGAGAGTCGTCGCCCGAATAACCTGGCCGTACCGGACCGGCAACCTCCAGCGCAACGCCTCCCGTCGGCCGCATGCGACGATTTCATAACCGATGGTGCATGAGCTCCGTCCCGCGATCGGTTGACTCGATGAGCCCCGGTGCGCCCTGGACGGTACGGTAGAATCGAGTGGTGATAAGGGTTTCCCTGAAATACTAGAACATTGGTCACTCCACGGCGCATGTTTGTGGCTCTGTCCCGGTCGACTGCTGTCGACCTCCTGACGACGTCGCTATTTCTGTTGATTGTTGTGAGCTTGGTGCGAGGCCCGGCTTTTTTCTGGTCGGTGATCAACTGGGACGAGTCCATCTATCTTTTGATCTCGCGGGATATGCTCGATGGCGACATCCTCTATACCGGCATCTGGGACCGGAAGCAGCCGCTGACGTTCGTCATCTTCGCCCTCAGCCAGGTCGTCTTCGGCAAGACCATCCTGGCAATCCGGCTTCTTGGGTGTATTGCGGTCGCCAGCACTTGTTTGGGTTTGTACCTCATCGGCCGGAGAACGTATGGCGCGATGAGGACCGGTCCGATGGTCGCGGCCGGCCTGTACGCGTTTTTCTCGATCAGCTCGGGCGGTCTCGCCACCAACACCGAGATTCTCTTCGCGCCTTTCACCGTAGCTGCGATCGCACTCATCCTGCCTTGGTGGGTTGACCAAGAGACCAGCTCCCGACCCTCAGCCTTGAAATGCCTCGGGTGCGGCCTGCTGATCGGCCTCGCGACCTTCACGAAGCTCATCGCAGTATTCGATGGTGCCTTCGTGGTAATGCTTCTGGTCAGCGGATGGATGGTGCGTCCGAACGGGAAAACGCAATTTCTGTCCGTGGTTGGTCTGGTTCGACGTCTCGGTGAGTTGGCCCTCGGTGCGGCGATCCCCTGGGTTGTCGGTGCCGGATACTTCTTGCTGGCTGGCGCCTTCGACGATTTCGTTTTTGCCAACTTCACGTTCAATCGGATGAATTTGGCCGATCGGCCACCGTTCTCGCTGTTGAATTTCTGGCTCGTGATGGAGCGCCTCGTCACGTCGGAGAACGGCCTGCTTTGGATCAGTCTCGGGGTCGGCATCCTGGTGATGATCTTCAATCCCAAGTGGCTGCTCCCGCGCGATCGGCGGTTGCTTGCAGCTCTCGTGCTCTGGGCGCTGATCGGGACCGCGGCCGCCATTTCGTTGCGGCGGCTCTATCTTCACTACTATCTCCAGCCGACCCCCGCCCTCGCTCTCATCGGCGGTTTCTTCTTCGCCCGGCTGTGGGCTCTGGGCAAGCGGGTCCCAGCCCCTGTGAAGGTCGCGTTCGCGTTGGCGCTCCTCATCCCACAAGGACTGCGGATCATGGAGCGGTGGCGCCAGATCGGCGAGATGGTCGATGTCCCGGCTGTCGTTTCGGCGTACGTCGGTGATCGAGTTAAGCCGGGAGACTCCATCTACGTCGCGAACTACCAGCCGATCATCTACTACCTCACCAAGACCCGGAGTCCCACAAGGTGGGCATTCCCACAGTTCCTGATCTCGCCCGTCTTCCGTCACCGGCTGGGTATCGACCTCGAGCAGGAGTTGGCGTCCATCTTCTCTCACGAACCCCGTTTCGTGGTCTTCAACACTCAAGAGCAGGGACTGGTCGATCCCGACTACCATCGGGAACTTTTCGAGCGCTATCTCGGCGTCGACTACAAGCTCGAAACCACGCTCATGGAAATTGCGTTGTTTCGTCGACTATCCTCGGTCCCCGACCCCGCGCAAACGGAAAATCTCGATCGGAGCATCGGTAATAGCGTTGATGACTGAGGGTGGATCAGCGATCAGGGCGTCCTCGGTTGGCGATGGCCTGAAGCACGATGATCGAATCGAAGCGCGCGACCGGGTCGTACCGACCACTGAGATAGTCGCCGATCAACAACTCCACAAACGGCCCGTCCGGCAGCCACGGGTGATCCTGCTCCATGACGACGAACGTCGGCCGCTGATCGAACACGCCATCGAGAAAGTCGTCAAGATCGAGCCCGAGTCGGGCTCGGAGTTCGGGTCGAATGACCCACGCTGGGAGAACGTAACGCGTAGGAATCTCTGCACCGCTCAATTGGTAGATGATGGGTTGACTGTTCGCGACGTAGACCGAGTCGCCGGGCACGAGACGTTCGACAAGGAAGCGCCCAATCGCGCGGGAGGTATCCGGCGCACTGGCAATTCGCTCGAGCGGGCGGCTCACCCCAAACACTGACGCAACAAATAACCCGCCGAGCAGGATCAACGAGGCCACGCGAACGGGGGTTGACGCTCGACGCACAAACGTCACGGTCGACAACGTGGCCAACAGCACCAAGGGCGGCAACGCCTGAAGGAGGTGATGGTCGTAGAATTTGCCGCCGGCGAAGATCCCGAGGGCTCCGGCAAATAACCATGCCACACCGGGAACGACCGCACGAAAAGTGCCGTTTCCCTCGGTCCACGCCCAATAGATCAACCAGAGGATTCCAAGAACGCCGACGATCCACAACCACCCGGTTCCATAGCTGAACTGGCGGGCGATCGCGGCTTGAATGACCAGAAATCGATCGATCTCGAGATCGGTATAGGCGAAGTTGAACCCGAAGTTGGCAAAGAGGTACTCGTCGAGCCGGCCGAAACACCAATACACGACGACTGGAATCACGACGGGACCGAGCATTCCCAGGCCAAAGAAACCCACCCGGGACATCGCCGCACCGGCGCCGCGATGTGCTGAGCGGTTTCTGAATGACTCCCTGATGACTGCAATGACCAACAGAGCGAGAATTTCGGAGGCGGCGGTGAGTTTGACCTGTACGGCGAGACCGGACAGAAAACCGGCAATCGCCCAGTATCGCAATCCCACCGAGGCTCGCAACCCATTGCCATTCTGTCTGAATACCAAGATCGTGAACGCACCCACCACCAACGGTGCGAAGAGGATCTCAGCGTTGGTCGCCAAGCCACCGGGCGCCAAGGTCCCAACCCCATAGAGCATCGCCGCTATTGCCGGTGCGAACCAGCCTCCGAGGGCACCCCTGACGATAAAGGCCAAAAGTAGGGCGGTCGACGCGATTGCGAAACAACCGAGGAGCCGCATTCCCACGACCGGGTCGGGTGCAATGAAACTCGTGGCGAAAAGGATGTAGAGAAACGGCTGTTTGTGGTCCCAGACTTCAACATAGGGCAACGAGCCCTCAACCAGACTCGAAGCCACGAGCAAGTAGACGCTCTCATCCCAATCGATCACCGACCGCTGCAGAATCGGTAGTCTGAAGATCACCACAACCGCCAGGACAAGCAGGGAAAAGGCGACCCACTGTTTGAGGGTTTTGCTCATGACGAGATCAACCGACTCTTCCGGGCGTTGCATTGTCTCCTCAATCCAGGGGTGCGCATTGGAGGACCTAAAAACCGTGACCCGACGACTGCCAACGTTTCGCCTCGTTCGCGAGGTTCGGCGTTGTTCCGAGATCGACAAACCCACCATCGCGGTGGACCAGAATCCTGCCCGGTTCTCCGGCACAATTCGTTGTCCAGTCCGTGACGTGTTCAACCCGCATCCCCTCGTCGGCCAAGGTCCATTCGAAGAGGGCTGCCGCATCGATCAGAAGGAAAAGGAAAGCTGCCAACTGGGCGGGGATCTTGGCGACGATGTGCGGCCCGAGCTCAAAATATGTCTTGAAGGTCGGAAAGGCCATAATGAGTGACGAGGTCCGGTAACGGAGTGCCTCGAATCCACCCCAGACAACCCCCCGGTCCACGACCAACATCCAGGTGGTGGAAGGCCGGTAGGACGTATCGAAATCCGTGAGCAGAAGCGAAAGACCGTTCGCCCCTGCGTGCCCATGTTGGATCCACTGATAGCTGTCACCTGTCAACGCCATCGATGCCGAAGGTCCGAAGAGAGTCAGAACGAGCATCGCGATCGTGACCGCCACCAGGGGCACCGCGATGACCCCCTCCCACGGTCGGAATGAACGAGATCTCGAGCGGGGTGTCGTCACCAGCCCATTCTATGGCAGACGCGCTCGAGGGGTACCTCGAGACCGTCGACGATCCCGCCGGCGGCCGACATGATCCGACAGCAAGAGTCCGACAAAAATCAAAACGGCGGCGGTGGAGACCAGCCGACCCGATCGCAGCGCAGGGAACGGGGACCACGACCAGACGACCCTGTGCCCACCCGAGGGAAGCTGAGTGAACGACGAGCCCGGTGGTCGGGTCGGCGGAAATCGGCACCGGCGTCCCATCGACCGTCACCTTCATCCCGGGAAACTCGATGGCGCGCCACATGAGAGTCCCCGAAACCGGAGCGCCGACCTCGAGCTCGCGCCGAAGCGATCCCCAGGACATCACTCGAACCGGCGCCGAAGGATCATCCACCACGACTGCCGGTCGGTGCGCGAATGACGTCGAGTTGCCGGCCTGTTCGCCGGCGAGTTCAGGCAATAAAAACGGTTTCACGTTCTCGGCCAGAAACCAGATCTCGGCGAGGTTCTGGTGCCGCCAGTACCAGCCTCCGCTCCCCGCCTCCCAGGCGACGTACGGATCCGGAAAGACCGTTCCCGCCGGCGGCATCGGGGGTTTTGGAGAAGAGAAGTCGCGACATGGGTTGGGTCCGGGCCCACCCGGAGAACGGAAGCGAGACCGACACCACCAGACGCCACGAGGAGCCACCCTCGCCGACGATCGAGATGCGCCACGATGAATGCAAGCGCAAAGGTCAACAGGGATGCGACTCGCCACGGAAACTGGAACTTGGAAGAAGAGGGAGCGCCTCCCAGATCAACCCGGCCGGCTTCGTGGCCACAGCGACGCAAGGCGTCGCAGCGATCACCGCCGCACGAGCACCGACTTCACTTCGACGACCCGACGAGAGCAACGCAAATGTCACCAGGACGAGGGCGAACGGCCGCGACGACGCCGACGGAGACCTGAGCATTGAAGTCCCAGGTGAAAAAGACCACCGCTGAACAGGGTGTTGGCCGACGGCCGAAATCGACCCGCCCCGGATCCGTAGTATTGATCCACCGAGAGAAGGGAGGACGACAAAGCCTGTGGCACGATCGCAAAAGCGGCAATCCCGAAACCCAGAACCACCCCGCCACCATCAGACGGCCGCTCGTCCCGCGGATTTTCTCGGACATTAAAAACCAGAAAACCAAACCGATACCGAATAAGACACCCAGTGGAATATTCGAGAAAAGGAGCATCGCCACAGATACGGCTGTCAGGGCCGATCGTGAAGTGGGGTGCAGGCGCGGTGACGTCGCCACCCAGACAATCAAGGGCGGCCAGATGAATGCCCAGTGTTCGGCAAGGGCGCTTCGGTGGTAGAGATCGATGAGGCGATACGACGACACCATGTAGACGACGGCCGCCTGGAGTGCGCCCTGACCGAACCCGTCGACCTCAACCACCCGAACATGGCGAGACCGGAGAGAAAAAGACCGGTCAACGACCAGAAGGAGACCCCCAGGATCACCGGGATGCCGCAGAGAATCGGGAGCGCATGCAGGTAACTGGTCAACGGCGGAAAGAACAGCAACGACGGAGAGCCGTATCCGGCGTTGAACCCTCCGCCCCACGCGGGGAAGACCTCACCCGAGCGGAGATTCTCCGCCGTCTGCTGGGCATTGATCAGATAGACCACGATGTCGTGTCCGGCCAAGACGCGACCAAAGAGCAGCGGCAGGCCGGCAGCCAGGGTCACCAGAATCAGGACGATGATCGATGGGGCCCATGCCGGCATGCGCTCTCGGAATCGGCGGGGATCGATTCCCCGGACATCAGATCCCCTTCGTAGGCCACTAGGGCCTCTCCGCCGGGGACCGGTTCAGCGCACGCTCGAGGAATTCGATCTGGTCTTCCGGCGCCTCGAGCAACTCATGCTCGTAGGCGGTGAGACCGGGTCGAACATCCAATTCCGCCCGTACCATCGCCTCCTCGAGCGCCCCTCGAGCCTCGGCCAGCCGTCCCTGTTCGAGCTCGAGACGACCGAGCATGAGCCACCCGCGGACGGTGTTGGGTTCCTCGATCAGCGCCCGCCGTGCGAATCCCAGGGCGTTCTGAGGAAAGCCGAGAACTCGCTCGAGGCGGGCACGCTCGAGCCAGTGCCAGGGCAGGTGGGGGTCGAGTTCGCAGGCGCGGTCGAGTGCTTTCGTCGCGGCCTCGACATCGTGGTCGGTGCCGCCGAGATCGGTCATGATCCGGAGGTGGACCCGGCCGAGATCTGCCGATCTTCGGGCGAGTCCGGGGTGTGTCTCCATGGCTGTGCGCGCCCAGCTCAGTGCTTCGGCGGCTTCCGACCAGGACCAGGCATCGGGTGAGGCGAGGAGTTCTTGGACCCTCCCGGCAGGCGCCGCCGACAGCCACGGTTCGATCCGCAGCGTTCGGACCACATGGTCCGTCGTTGGCTCGCCCTGCATCCAGACAAATCTCGCCAAAGCGGGGGTGAACATTCCCCAGGCCGTCACCCACATCATGACGACTCCGATGGACCAGTGGAGAGCCCCCGATCGGGTGACCGATGCCTCGTTACTGTCTGGGTGGATGGAACTCCCCAGGCACCCCGCGAGCACCGCCCACCACCAGAGCACCGGATCGATGGTCAAGAAATCGTGAAACAAACCGAGGGTGACCATTGCGGCCAGTCCAGCGACCACCGGGCGGGAACTCAGCGCCCCGGATCGTCGCGCTGCGACGAGCCATACCCCCGCCGTCAGGACTGCCAAGGCGGCTCCGACCAAACCGAGCTGAACCAGAATCGCGAGCGGCGTCGACTCGGCATAGCCGATGACAAACTGGTAGCGACCGATCTCGTCGGCATGGAGGATCCGCTCGGCCGAAGCGGCCTCCATGAGGCAACCCGGGCCGACACCCGGTGAACGGCCGTGTCATCCAGATCTTGATCACTGCCCTCCAGATCGACATCCGGTGCCACGCCAGCACATCCGGCTGGCTGACGAACCGCACGATCAGCACGCCGATCGCGACGGCGGAGCCGGACAACAATCCTGCCAGGCGAAGTCCCCCTCGAGGCAACAGGAACCCAAGGACTACCACCATCGCGAGCAATCCGGCTCGAGATCCCGTGCCCACGATCCCGGCAGCCACCAGACCCGCCCACGCCCACCGCCACCGTGGCGTCCGATCGAGCACCCACCAGCCGATGGGAAGGATCGGAACAAGGAGACCGGCGGCGATATTCGGATTCTCCAACAGGCCACCGACACGGAGACCGTCGCCGATCGCCTCGACGACCACCGCCGCCGCAAGCACGGCGGCGCCGACAACGAGGATTCCGAGTGCCTGCCTGCGGCTCTCGTCGCTCTCCCCTGCGGCATATCCCGAAAAGCAGACAGGCCGTGATCCAAATCGTCAGGGTCTCCTTCGCTGCCAACGGCGACGAATCCACCCAGACCGCAGAGACGACTCCCCAGGCCACACTCGCAGCGAGCAGCCATTCGGTCCCATCGGGCTTGCCCCGGAGGCACGCGGAGGCGAGCACCCACACCACCACCAGAGCCCCACCGACCACCATTCGGGGAAGCGGATAGAACCCGCCACCCAAGAGCGCGGTGAGCACCACCGCCGCCGCTGCAGCCGGAACCATGAGGTCAGCGGGCCGCATCGTGTCCGGCCTTTTCTGCCTTCTCGATCAGCTCAGCAAGTGACTGCGCGGAAGCTGAGTCCGGAGAACCGTACTCAGCGGCGATCCACAACTCGGACAGCGCAGAGGAAACGTCGCCGCGAGCCAACGCGAGCTGCGCCCTGCGCTCAGCCAGTGCGGCCGAACGCGGCCGGAGCCAGCGCAGCCGATCGAGCTCGAACCACGCACGATCCTGGAGACTCGGACTTCCACTGTTGATGGCGGCGGAAGCGAGGAGGAATTGCGGTCTCACCCGCCACGGGCCCATTCTCAGCGCCTGCTGCGCGCCGTCGAATTGCTCTCGGGAATCCGTCGAGGAGGCGGCGACCTCCTCCACCACCACACTCGTCCACTGGAGGATGGCCACCCCCAACACTGCCGAAACCGCCGCGACCAGCACGATACGGCCCCAAGCCGGCGCCGCGGTTTGGCCCTCTCCCGGGTGGTTTCGGTGAGCCACCGCCCATCCGATCAGCACCGCCCACGGCAGAGCCACCGCGGACACAAAGAGCGAAAAATCCAGGAGATTGTGGAGCGGCACCACCGCGATGGCCAGCGCAAGACCTCGGTTGCTCTTCCAGACATCCCTGCATCAGTCGAAACAGCCAGATACCCAGAAGCAGGACCCCAGCCAGACCTGCCGGACCGAGCTCCGCCAGAGCCTCGAACGGCAGGCTGTGGGCGTGCGCCGGCCGGTTTCCCACCGCCAGTGGGTTGGCCTGGCTCGCCTGGGCGAAGCTCGCCACCCCGACACCCGAGGCCGGGGAGGTGGTCCAAAGCCAAACACCCGTCCGCCAGTTGTCGAGCCGTAACGACACCGGCTCCAGCTTGGCGACATCCGGCCGGACCACCACCACCGCCGCGATCGCGACGATCAAGCTCCCCACCACGAGGAGCATTGCGGCCCGGTGGCGTACGACGAGCACCGGCGCCACGGCCAGCACGGCGAGTCCAAGCCCGACGGGAGATCTCGTCGCGATCAAACCGAGGACAGCAACGACAGCGGCCGCGATCCAGATGATGCCTCTCGGGGCCGCTCGAACCCGAGCCAGCAGCAACGGCAGAGCCGTCGCCAGCAGGATCGCGAGGTGGCTCGGCAACGGGAGAGAGGCGAACGCTCGCCCACTCGCCACCCGTTCCTCCGCGTACACCCGCGCGGGTGTCGCGAGTTCGTCGATGCCGGGCCGGATCGCCTCGAATCCCGTGACAACCTGCCAGATGCCCCAAAGGGCCAGACCGGCGAGTCCGACGGCCAGCAGTGCCGGGAGTACCTCAGGAGGCCGTGAGCGGGATGCAAGCCAGATCAGCGCCAAGACCGCCGCCGCCAACCCGATCTCGCCCACCGCCCGCGATGGGTCCCACCCTGCCACGGCCGAGCATGTCAGCGCCGAGAGCACCACGCCGCCGGCAACCAGCCCATCGACTTCCAGTCGCCCCGTCCGCCGCCAACCCCAAGGGACAAGAGCAAGCACGACGGCGGCAACGAGGACGGCAGTCCATGGATTCGATGAAACCGGAAACCACGCACCACCGATCGCGAGCGTCAGCAGCAGGACGAAAGCGACAGAGTCGGACCGCGCGCTCGCCGGATCGGGTCCCGGCGCTGTTTCCGGCGATCGATCCGGAGTATCCTGCCAATTGGGACGTCGGGTGCGGCGACAAACCTCCACATTTCGAGCTGTCCACCCGGCGATCTTACCGCGAATCCATGCGTCACGCTCGGAACAAAAAAACGGGAGCGCCGAAGCGCTCCCGTCGAGAAACAACGCGCGAAAACGATCAGTCGGTCTGGACACCTTCCGGATACGACATGAAGGTACCGTTGGAGTAGACGATATCGCAGTCCATGTCGGTGGTCGGGGCTCGGTCGTAGGTGATGGCTGAGAGGTCCCCCTTCCCAAACCTTGTCGCGAGCAGCCGATCCAATCGTGTAGAAGCGCGACTCGGACAGGACATGGAAAGGATAGCGCCAGCCATCGGCGTCGGGGGTCTTCTTGACGTAGACCGGCGAGATAATGATCGGCCATGGTCGGAGCAACAGCGCCCGTGCCGCGACGGTCGGATAAAAAGACCAGTCAACGGCGTAGGCCTCGATCGGCGGTGCCGATGGTCCGCATGTCGGACATGGACCTCTTTTGGCGGGCACGGTTGATGGCGTTGAGCAGGTTCGGGATGGCGATAGCGGCGATGATACCGATAATCGCGACCACGATCAGCAGCTCGATGAGAGTGAAACCTTTTTGTCTGCGCATTACGATCCTCCTTTTCAATCCAACCGTTGTTAAAGCAATGTCCATGCCAGGTTTCTGAGCGGGGTGATGGCAGCGGCAGAGTGACGCTCAGCGTCATCGGTTCGGAGATGCGCTGCCGCTCAAACGTCATTCGAAGAGCTCGCCATCCCACTCCCATCGGTGCGGCGGGGCCCACACACCGGGCCATTCGACTCCCGAGGTGACCCTGATTCGGAGGGCGTCGCACCAGTAGTCGTAGGCCTTGCCGTCCTTGGCGTGCACCGCCACGTCGACCAGATAGTCCCCGGGCGCCAGATCCAGCGCAGCGTAGCTGCAGCGGATCTCACCTTCGCCGTCGAGCCGCCGCGGCAGATCAGACCGTCGAGATCGGTGTTGTGGCCGGCCACCAGGGTGCCGTCGGCGCGGTGCCAGGCCACTCCGACGACGAAATCATCGATCTCACGCTGCGCCCGGTAGCGGATCCGCAACCGACACGGCGTCCCGGTGGGAACAAGCCGGGTCGCCCCGGCATCGGTCGCCAGCTCCACCGAGACGATCTCGACCTCGCCGCTGCCCCACCGCCGGCCCTCCTCGATCACGCGGAGCTCGATGCCTGCGTCCTCGGCGGGCTTCTCGGTGGCTCCCGGCGACATCGTTGCGGTACCGGGCAACCACCGAATCCACGGTCCCTCGGCCCGCACCCGGCCCGCGCGCGAGATAGACGGCACGATCGGCAAAGGTCTCGACGAGGTCGAGATCGTGCGACACGAGCACCATGGTGACGCCCGCCTGCCGCATCCGCGCCAGTCGATCCAGACACCTCCTGGTGAACGCCTCGTCACCCACCGACAGGACCTCGTCGATGAGCAGGACATCGGGTTCCACCGCCACCGCCACCGCGAAACCCGAGACGGACGTACATCCCCGATGAGTAGGTCTTGACCGGCTGATCGATGAAATCACCGATCTCGGCAAAGTCCAGGATCTCCGGCAGACGGGCCTCGACCTCCGCGGCGATCGAGGCCGAGCAGCATGCCGTTGATGAGCACGTTCTCCCGACCCGGTGATCTCGGGGTGGAAACCGGCGCCGAGCTCGATCAGCGCCGTCACCCGACCTTCGACATCGACCGTGCCCTCGGTGGGCTGCAGAATGCCGCCGGCGAGCTTGAGCAGCGTGGACTTGCCCGATCCGTTCGGTCCGATCAGCGCCACCGCCTCGCCCGGCTCGATGTCGAGATCGATCCCGTCGAGGGCGACGTGCTCCTCCGCCGTCGGCCGGCGGCGGCGCCACCAGCGAACCGAGCACGGCGCCCTTGACCGACTCGTTCCGCACCCGGCTGCCGCGCCAGCGGTAGATCTTGCGGACACCGGAAAACCGAAGCCGCCCCTTCACACCGACTCCACCAGGGTCTCCCGAAAGCGGACAAAGATGAACGCCCCGAGAACCCACCCCGCCAGCCCCACCGCCGAGGGCGACGAGCCACAGTCCGATACCCGGGATCGTCCCGGTGAAGACGACGTCCCGATAGACCTCGACGAGGCTCGCGAGCGGGTTGAGGCGGAGGATCCGCTCGAGCCACGACGGAACATCGAGCCCGTCGAGGCTGTAGATGATGGGCGACGAGAAGAAGAGCAGGTTGAGGAGGTGGCCGACGAGATCGCGCAGATCGCGGAACTTCACCGACAGCGCCGAGACCCCGAGCGCCGCCCCCCCGGCGAGCAGCAGCCACGGAACCAGCGCCAACGGCAGCAGCCACACGGTGAAGGGAAACGGGTGCCAGCCGGCGACGCGCCGCCACCACCAGCGCCGCGAGCAGCACCGGCAGGGCCAGGAGGTGGTGAACGAAGTGGGACACGACGGTGACCGCGGGAAAGATCTCCGGCGGGCACATCACCTTGGCCAGCAACGGCCCGTTGTCGATGAGGGTCACCGAGGCATCGAGCACCGTGCCGGAAAAGAACAGCCACGGCAGCAGACCGCTGAAGAGAAACAGGGGATACGGATCACCACCCGGGAAACCGCGGGTTGAAGATGTAGGTGAAGACCACCGCGTAGACAAAGAGAAGCAGCAGCGGATTGAGCAGCGACCAGAGAAAGCCGAGGACCGACGCCCGATAGCGGGCGTTGAGCTCGCGACGCACCAAGACCGCCACCAGCGCCCGCTGGCGCCAGAGCAGGCGGACGAGGGTCATTGGCTCAGTTGCCTTCGGCTCCGGTGACCAGGAGGTCCTGGACCTCGCGGAGAATTCGCTCCCGCTCGGTCGTGATGTAGCGCTGGTAGCTCATGAACCTGGCCCTCGTTGACGATGAACATCTTCGGGTAGTGTTTGACGTCGCCGTAGTCGTCGAAGAGGATCGGGCCGGTCACCCCCATGAGCTCGTTCATCCCGAAGTGGAAGGCCTTGCGGATCTGGTTGGTGTCGGGTGGATCGGCGATGGTCATCACCTGGATGGTCAACCACATGGCGTCGTAGCCGTGGGCGGCGAAGACATCCGGCGCCTTGCCGAGGGCATCCATGTACCGATTGACGAACCCGAGGACCGGTTCCTTGTCCGAGGTCCGGTCGAAGGGCGGAAGCGGGAAAGAGGATTCCCTCGGCCGCCGCACCCGCCTCGTGGATGATCTGGTCGTTGAAAAAGGCCGAGGTGGTGACAAAGCGTCCCGTGTAACCGGTCTCCCTGAGGTGAGGTGATCGACTTCGAGAATCTGCTGGCGCATAGCCGATGACATAGACCGCGCCGACGCCGCTGCCCGGCACGACGGCGTCGGATGCCGCACCGCCAGTCGGGGTCGGCCAGATCGATCCGCGCGACGATCTCGCCGCCGAGGGCCTCGACGTACTGATTCACGAACTCCGGTTCGATGCCTGCGGCATAGTCGCCCGGCCCGGAGTAGACCACGGTCCGCGTCCTGACCGAGTCGATCGAACATGAACCGGGCCGCGGTGTGACCCTCGAGTTCGTCGGACGGGAAGATCCGAAAGAAGAGCTTCGACCGCTGGCTGATTCCGGGGGTCGACGCCGTCGGCGAGAGACACACGACCTCGAGTTCGTCGAGAACCTCGACGATGGCCTGCGCCTCGGTGCTCGTGGCGCCGGCGATCACCATCTTGACGCCACGCTCGGAGGCCAACCGCCGCAGCTCGCTGACCGCGCGGTCCGGGTCCGACTGGGTGTCCACCCACACGACATCAAAACCCTTGGGCAGCTCCTCGCGATCTCGAGCATCGCTGATGGCGAGCCGGATACCGCTCTCGATGGACTCGCCGTAGGTTCCCGCCTCACCGGTGGTCGGCAGGAGGACCCCCACAACCGGCTTGCTTCCACACCCGACCAACACCACAGAGAGCACAGCTATCGCGCCGATGGTCAGCCCGACTCGCCGGAACATGATGGCACCTCCAGTAATCGGCATCAGGGTATCACAGACGCTCATCGAGACCGAGCGCGAATTCAGCAATGGCCACGCCATCTTCGGTTCATCTAAAAAACCTATCAATCATCGTCTTATCTCATGATTCGACAAGCGAATCGAAGACCTCTCGCCGACCGACGCCGAACTCTTCGGCGACCGCCTTCAACGCTTCCTTGCGGGTCAACCCGGCGTCGACGGCGACGGCGTACGCCCGCCGGATCCGCTCGGCGATCCACGGCCCGGTCGGCCGCCGCCGGCGACGCAGGACCAACCACCACGACATACTCGCCCCGTGGACTGCCGGCTTCCTCGCAGGCGGCGAGCTCGCCGAGCGATGCCGACACCGCCCGCTCGTGCATCTTGCTCAGCTCGGCCAGGAGGGTCGCCGGTCGGTCGGGGCCCAAGCCCGTTCGCCAGATCTCTCAACTCGGCGCCGAGCCGGTGCGGGCGAGAGAAGCACAACCAGGGTCCAGGGCACCGCCGCGAACTCCGCGATCCGGCTCCGCCGGGCGCCCGGATCTGCCCGGGCAGAAACCCCACCAGGGTGGCCGGCAGCGGCGGCTGTCCCGAGGCCGCAAGCGCGGCGGTGAACGACGACGGACCCGGAACCGTCGCCACGCGGATGTCCTCGCGCCGCGCCGCCCGCACCAGCACGAAGCCGGGATCCGAGAGTACCGGCGTGCCGGCATCACTCATCAGCACGACCGATCCCCCGTCCCGAAGAGCGTCCAGCGCCAGGGGCAGGCGATCCGTCTCGTTGTGCTCGTGAAAGCTCCTCAGCCGCCGGCCGGGAGCCGACCCCGACGTGGTTCAGCAGCTTGCCGCGCCCGGCGGGTGTCCTCGGCGAGGATCAAGGCGGCGCCATCGAGCACCTCGCGCGCCCGGGGAGCAAAATCGTCGAGGGTGCCGATGGGCGTGGCCACAATCCAGAGAGTTCCGACCTCGGCGAGTTCGCGACACGTTGTTATGATATCAGGGTGAAACGGACGCGTCATCGCGCTCATCTTACTGATTTTCAGTCAGTTGTCCGGCGCCCAGGCCCTCGTCCGCGAACCCGTCGAGGAGGTGGTGGCCGTCGTCGATCGGACGCCATCTGCTGCGCAGCGACGTCGATCTCGCCGAGCTCTTCGTGCTCGTCGACCGTCCCGTCGGCGCAACCGAGGCCGACTATCGATCCGCCCTCCTCGAGGCCCGGATCCAGCTCGAGGTTCAGTTCCGCGATCTCGAGGCCATCGGGAGTGCTCTATCGACTCGATCTCGATGTCGCCGGGGTCCGCGCGCTCGGTCCTCTCGGCGGCCGGCGGACATCGAACTCACTCTCCGACGAGCTCGCGGCCGCGGGCCTCGGCGATGCCGACATCGACGAGCTCGCGCTCCGGGTCTGCGCCTGCGAACGCCTATGCCGAACAACGTTTGCGCCCGAGAATCAGCGTCAGCCTCCAGGAGATCGAAACCGCCTATCGCAAGGCTCGCCGTCGATCTCGAGTCCCAGGGCGAAGATCGCGCCACCGCTGACCTCGGTCCAGGACCAACTCCGCCAGCTCATCGCCGAACGCAAGCTCAACGACGAGATCGAACGCTGGGTCACGCGAGCGCTCGAAGAACGCGAGGTCACTCGCTTCGTTCGCTGACCGCGTGATGGCGAATCGCCCCGTAGAGCTCGTCATAGACCGCCGCCGCGCCCAGCGACCGCCTCGGTGTAGCCGCGGGTCACCGAGAAGCTCACGTGGGCCAGGAATCGCGCCTCCGAACACGGCTTGTCCACACTGATCCAACCACAGTTGAGCCTGCGCCTCACCGGCGTTGTAGGCCGCCACCGCAGCGGCTCGATTGCCGCTCGAAGACCCGCGAGCAGACCGCCCGAGCTCGGCCGCGCCGAGATCGAGGCTGATCAGGGGCTCGAAGAGATCGTCGGGCTCGATCTCCGGCCGGCCGTTGGCGGCGCCGGTGGCGATGGCGGTGGCCGGCATCAGCTGCATCAGCCCTCGCGCACCGACCTTGGACACCACGTTCGGATTCCAGCGCGACTCCTCTCGAGCAACCCCGGCGAGCAGAGACCACGGAAGATCGTGCCGCTCCGCGGCTCGGCACACCGTCGACTCAAAGGGCAGCGGATACAGCGCGCGCTGCAGGCTGACGGGCAGCCCCTCCTCGGGAAGGTACGATGACGCCTGCCACCAGGCCGAATCGGCGACGCTGATGGCCAGCCACGGCTGACCGAGCTCGAGCTCCTGCTCGGCGGTCCACCAGGTCGATCGAGCGGTATCGCGGGGCAGACCCGGTGGGATCCCACCGCACCGCGGACGACGGCAGCCCGATGGTCCAGAGGCGAGCCGCGAGACCGGGCGTGAATACCGGCTGCTCCGGTTCACCCTCGAGACCGACGCATCTTGACGGCGATCGCCTGCGAAGACCGGCGAGGCGATCCGGATCGAACTCCAAGATCAGCAGACCGGACCAGGGCGCGACGGCGGGTCCTCTCCATCGGATCCTCGAGCGCTGCGACTTCCCGGCGACGCCATCCTGCAGGGCGTCTTCTCCGGGATCGAGTCATGACCGACCGGGCTTCCTCGGCCCAGAATCGAATCGAGGTCCGGCGCCGCGCCGACCAGCAGATCGAGAGCCTCCACCGGCGTCGCCGGCCGCCACGGCCAACTCGGCGGCGATCACCGCTGCCGGGACCTCGCCAGGGGTCGCGGCTGACCTGCGAGCCAGGCGAGCGCCGGGCCGCATCGGCGTCCCCTCCCGCAACTCGTACGAGACCGAGCATGAGCTCGCCCCGCTCCCGGGCCGACCGCGACCTCAACCGCGCCAACCCCGCCTCGGCGAGCTCGAGTTCTCCCCGCCGCAGACGCAGCCGGGCGAGAAAGAGCCTCCGGTCGTCGGTGGTCTTGAGCGCGGACCGCCCGTTGCGCCGCCGCCACCGCCTCGTCCATCTCTCCGGCGAGCTCGTAGGTCCGGCCGAGGTGAACCTCGAGCTCGGCCCGCCGCTCGCCGGCCGAGGTTCTCGAGATGGCGGTCTGGTACCACCGCGCGGCCGTCGACCACTCGCTCCCGACGAAAGGCACATCGACCGCGAAGATAGGCGACCTCGCGGACGCGGGATCTGGCTGTCTCGGACCGCATCGAGACTCTCGAGGATCGGTGCCGCTCGGTCGTACAGACCGTGGCCGATAGAAGGTCTGCGCCACCCGCCAGCGATCCACGGCCTCGAGCTCGACCGGAGTCGATCCCGAGCTCGTCAGCCGCCGCCAGCGCCACCAGATCGGCGGTCGACGAGGCGAGCAGACGACTCAGGCCGGTCCGATCCACCGGATCGGCGGCTCAGGGCGAGGGCGAGCTCGAGCTCCCGCCGCGAACTCCGGTGCACGACCGGCAGCAGCCCGCTCGACGGCCGACCGGCGATCGGGATCGACACCGGCCAGTCACGGCCGCTTCCGCGATCTCGATCGCCGCCAGGCGAAGCTGATTCGATGGCGCTCTGCCGAGGAGACCGAGGACCAGATCGAAGGCTCGATCGGGATCCTCGCCGACCACCAACCCGGCGAGCTCCACCCGCGCCACCGCATCCAGATCGGGCGCATCCGACCGCCAACTCGAGGAAGTGAGCCTGCGCTCTCGGATCTCCGACCAGCCCGGCGGCGTAGGCGGCGACCAGAGCCTCCTCGGGACGCAGCGGCAGCTGGTCTCCTCGACGCACAGCGACCGCGAGCACCTGGTCCCAGCGACCGGCGCGCGCCAGGGCTTCGAGGCCCCCGGTGGCGCCGGCCTCCGCGACCTGGACCCCACCCAGAGCACCAGAGAATACATAAACGAGATCATCATTGTCACCATCCACACGAAGCGATTCCGCACGTCTCGGTCCGACCGCCGAGGTCAGCTTGCCCCATCGCTCGTTCTATGGATAATGCGTGGTTGCGGCGAGCATTCCCGCCACCGTCATTTCGGTGATCGCAGCCACCAGCGGAGGCTCATCCATGGGTTCTGAACACGTCAAGGTCCTCATCATCGGTTCCGGCCCGGCCGGCCTCACCGCCGCCCTCTACGCCGCCCGCGCCGATCTCGCAGCCGCTGGTCATCGAGGGCATGCAGCCCGGTGGTCAGCTCACCATCACCACCGAGGTCGAGAACTACCCGGGTTTCCCGGAGGGCATCATCGGGCCCGAGCTCATGGAGCGCACCAAGGCCCAGGTGGAACGGTTCGGCACCCGCTTCATCTTCGACAAGATCACCAGAGTCGATCTCGGGAGCCACCCGTTCACCGTCCACACCGACTCCTCGGGCGAGATCACCTGCGACGCTCTCATCATCGCCACCGGCGCCTCGGCCAGGCTTCTCGGTCTCGAGTCCGAGTCCGAACTCATGGGTTTCGGCGTTTCGGCCTGCGCCACCTGCGACGGGTTCTTCTTCCGCGACAAGGAGATCGTCGTGGTCGGCGGCGGCGACACCGCCATGGAGGAGGCCGTCTTTCTCTCCAAGTTCGCCAGCAAGGTCACCGTCATCCACCGCCGAGACGAGCTCCGGGCATCGAAGATCATGCAGCAGCGCGCCATGGACAACCCCAAGATCGAGTTCGCCTGGAACTCGGTGATCACCGAGATCCTCGGCTCGCGGGACGGTGGTGTCACCGGCGTCCTTCTCGAGGACACCCAAACCGGCGAGATCCGCGAGTTCCCGACCCAGGGCGTCTTCATGGCCATCGGCCACCGGCCCAACACCGATGTCTTTGCCGGCGCCGCTCGAAATGGACGCCGACGGCTACATCACCACCGTCCCCGGCACCACCAGGACCTCGGTCGAGGGTGTGTGGGCGTGCGGCGATGTTCAGGACTCGGTCTATCGCCAGGCGGTGACCGCCGCCGGAACCGGCTGTATGGCCGCCATCGAGGCCGAGCGTTGGCTCGCCGAAAAGGGGATCGAATAACTCGCGAGCTTGCCACGTTCTCCTCTTGGAGATAGGCTCGTGAACCGCGCTCGCTCGACGAGGCGGCGCGACTGGAGGAACAGATGATTTCGTTTTCCGACACCGCCGTCAGCCAAGGTCAAGGAGTTCGCCGCCCAGACCCCCGAGGCCGAAGGCAAGAACCTGCGGATCTTCATCCAGGGCATCGGCTGCTCGGGCTTCGCCTACGGTTTCACCTTCGACGACAAGCGCGACGGTGACACCGTCGTCGAGAACGGCGACCTCAAGGTCCTCGTCGATCCGAACTCGGCGCCCAATCTGACCGGCGCCACGGTCGACTTCATCGACGACCAGCGCGGCACCGGGTTCATGGTCGACAACCCCAACAAACCCGCCGCCGACGCCTGCGGCACCGGCGGCGGTTGCTCCGGCTGCGGCTAGTCGCTTGACTGATCCGCTCTCTCCGGCCGGCGACCCGTCGCACTCGAGGTCATCCGACTCGGCCACCCGGTGCTGCGATCGGTGGCCGATCCGGTTCCCGAGGAGTGGTTCGGGAGCGGTCGACTCGACGAGCTCGGCCGAGATCTCATCCGCACCATGCTCGAGGAACACGGCGTCGGTCTCGCCGCCCCGCAGGTCGCCGAGGAACTCCGGCTCTTCGCCTACTGGCTGCCCGCCCACGACGGCGAGGCCGAGATCGAGCCGACCATCGTGGTCAACCCGGAAATCCGGGTCGTCGATCCCGAGCTCGAGGAGGGCTGGGAGGGCTGCCTGTCGATTCCGGGTCTCCGCGGCCTCGTGCCCCGCGCCCGACGGATCAAGGTCAAGGGCCGGACCATCGACGGCGAGGCCATGAGCCTCACCGCGGACGGTTTCCACGCCCGAGTCATCCAGCATGAGTTCGACCACCTCGACGGAGTTGTCTTTCTCGATCGCATGACCTCGGCTCGACTCGCTCGCCTTCGAGGAAGAGTGGGAACGGTACATCCTCCCCGACACCGAACCCGCCGACGCCGAGGATTGACGACAGGACCGATGACGGCGCCAGCGCCGACGCCACGATCTCCCGCGCCCGTTCAGAGAGCCGGCTCCTCCGGTGCGCTCAGGTCCTTCCCCGATGATCATCGCAGCCGCCGTGCGTCTTCGGGCTCGTCTGCGGCGCCTTCGAAATCACCAACACCTCCATCGGCTGGCACCTCGCCAGCGGTCGGTGGATGCTCGAGCACCACGAGGTTCTCGACCACGATGTCTTCAGCTTCACATCGGACGGGGCCGAGTGGATCGATCACGAGTGGCTCTTCCAGGTCGTTGCCGCCGCCCTCTTCGATCTCGGCGGCGCGCCTGCCCTGGTGGTCATGCGGATGCTCATCGTCGCTGCGCTCATGCTGCTGCTGGTGCGGATCGGAATCACCAGCGGGCTCGACCCTCCGGTGGCGCTTCTCCTCGCGGCTCTCTGCGTCTTCGCCGCTCGACCCGCGGTTCTTTCTCCGGCCCGAGCTCTTCACCCTGCTCCTGCTGCCCCTCGCCCTGTGGCTCTTCGCCGATCGCCGCGGGCGACGGTCGTGGCCGCTGCCTCTGATCACCGTGGTCGCCCTCGGCGCCAATCTCCACGGCGCGCATCCTGGTGGCGCCGATTCTGATCTCGGTCTGGTTCACCGGCGAGGTCCTCGATCAACTCATCCAGCGCCGGATCGACCCTCCGACGCTCCGTCCGGCGCGATCGGGGTCGCGGCGGCGTTCCTCGCTCCCCTGCTCAACCCGCACGGTTGGTTGATCTGGACCGTGCCCTTTCGGCTCGCCGAGATGGTGCGCCAGCCCCACATCCCCAACCCCGAGTGGATCTCACCCGGTCCCGCCGAGGCGCCCGGCCTCTAATGCGCGATGGCGCTTGTCGCGATGGTCCTCTCGCGAGCCGGCAGCCGGGCGCCGCAGCACTGGCTCACCATCGGCGCCACCGCTGCGCTCGCCCTCAAACACATCCGCAACATCGGTCTCTTCTTCGTCCTCCTGCCACAGACCGTGGCGCCCGCCCTTGCCCGATGGCCGCTCTTCGCGCCCGACCCGATGGCGCGGTCCTCCCGGCGCACGACATCGGTGGGCGTTGTGCCTCACCCTGGTCGGCGATCCTCGGGGTCGTCGCCATCATGCGCCCGTGGCCCCGCGCCGGATTCGGCTTCGCCGAGAATTGGTACCCGGACCGGGCGTTGCGGTTCCTCGACGAGCAGCATCTCGCTCGAGGGAAATCTCTACAACGATGTCCGTTTCGGCGGCTGGCTCATCCTCAACGGCTGGCCCGAACGACAGGTCTTTCTCGACGACCGCAACGAGATTCACGAACCGCTGCTCCGGGAAATCTGGGAGATCTTCGGCCGAAGCGATGTCGGCGCCTGGGAAGATCTCCTCGACCGGTGGCGGATCGACACCGTTCTCCTGCGCTACCACGAACCGATCAGGGTCACGACACCGGATGGCGCGGACCTCGGACGGCGCGGGTTCTCGACCCTCTGGTTCCGCCTCGGAGCGCTGGGCCATGGTCTACTGGGACGACGTCGCCATCGTCCTCGTCCGACGATCGTCAGTACCGGCAGCCTTCCTCGCCGAACACGAGTACTGAAGTGGCTCACCCGGACGATTTCGAGCATCTCACCGAGGCTCTGCGTACGGACCCTGAACTCCGTCGGGCGGTGACAGCGGAACTTCGACGAGCGCTGGCCGACGACCCGAATTGCCGGCGAGCACTCGATCTGGCGGTCTTTCTGGATTCGTTGCCGGGGAGCTGACCGCGCAACCGGGTCATCAGTCGATCCGAACACCCTCGGTCGCGTGTGCCGTACAGGTCTCGGGCAGGATCCGATAGCTGTTGCCGAAGTAGTCCACCGGAACCTCTCCCAACCAACCCGCCTCGACGATCTCCTGCCAGCTGCCGGCGCAGATCCCGTAGCGGAGCTTCCAGTTCTGCAGCACCGGGTTGAGGGCGGCCTCGTCGCGGGAGGCGAAGAGACGATAGATCTGCTTCTCACAAACCGCCAGATCGTAGTCGGTCTCCGCCTCGTCCCGGACCTCCATCCAATAGGACAATGCGTCCTCGAAGGACCAGCCCTCCTCGTCGTTGCTCCACACGGCGAGAAATCGCCGGAGCCGGTGGGGCGACCCGGGCACATCTGCTGCTGATCTGAAATAGCGTAGAGCCTCGGGCTTGTCGCGGTAACGGACATACATGTCCCAACCCGCAGCCTCGGCGATCTCGTAGTCGTCGGGCATGTTGCGCAGCGCCTTGTCGAACAGGCGGATGACGGCGGCCTTGTGGGCTTCCTCCTCGGTTGTCGGCAACTGCATGATCAACGCACCGACGCGGTAGGCGTCGTGGTAGAGCGGGTCGAGATCGGTGATGAGGTCGTAGACCGTGTCGAGATAGAGGAATCGTTCGTGCGGCTGGTACTTGGAGTAGTACTGAATCGACCAGAGATAGAAGAGATCGGCCACCAGTCCCGGGTTGCCGAGGCTGGCGAGGCGGAGCATCTCCGGGCTCGGAAGATAGAGCAGCTCCCTGCCCAGCGGATCTCGACGCTCGACCCCTTGCAGGGCCCTCTCGGCCACCACCGTTCCCGCCAGCAGGACGGCGATCACGAGCAGCGCGGCGAGCAGCGCGCCTCACTGGAGGTCTTTCCCTTCGAAACGGAGACAGGCGAGCACCAGCACGAGCCCGGTGAAAAACGAGCCCGTAGACCAGCGCCCAACCGACGGCGGCGGCCGGAATCGGGAGCTGGTGGACCACCTCGGTCTTGAAGTTGAAGCGTTCGAGATTGGGCACCACGTAGTACAAGACCGTGACCATGGTTCGTCCGAGAGACCCGGGAAGATGCCGGGTGAGCAGCCAGAGATCCTGCGAAACATGCCCGACCACGAAGACCGCGAGGGTGAAGACCGAGCCGAGGATGGGTCTGGTCAGAACCGAAAACAGCATCGGCGAAGGCCACCAGGACCGCCATCTCGACCCCGATCATCCCGGTGGCGAGCACGAGCCGCGGGTCAAAGCCGCCACCGTACAACCAGACGAAGAGCACCAGGATCACCGTCATCAGGACGAGGTTGACCAGAACCGTCGCGAGCAGACCGGCGTACTTGCCGAGGAGGAACTGCCACCGCCGGACCGGCTTGGCGAGGATGTAGTAGACCGTCCGGCTGTCGATCTCACGGCTGACCAGCAGCACACTCATCATCACCGCGATGAGCATCAGGAAGAACTGGATGCCGGCGAGACCCAGATCCTTGATGATCTTGTCCTGCTCACCGACGGTGAGGATGCCGAAGACCTTCGAGCTCGCCAGGAGGAGCGATGGAAAAACCGAGAAAGAGATAGAGGATCTTGTCGCGCAGGGCCTCGCGAAAGGTGTTGGCGGCGATGATGCGGATGGCCCTCATGACGCCGCTCCTTCCTCGTACTGCCGCATCAGGAGATCCTCGAGGGTGCTCCGCACCGGCGTCAGACCGACCAGCCGCGCGCCCCGATCGGCGAGCTCGCGAATCAGCGTCGTCGCGCTGGCCGGCATCGACCCGCACCCACGCCGCATCGCTGCCCGTGTGGGCCGACGCCAGCGGCGTGATCACGGTCCGCGGGTCGAGCCCGGTGAAGGTCGACTTCATAGCTTTCGACCTCGCGGGCAAGGAGATCCCGCACCGCTCCGATCCCGCGGACCGTACCGTCGATGACGGTGGCGACACGATCGCAGACGGTCTCCACATCGGGGATGATGTGGCTCGAGAAGAAGACCGTCACGCCGCGCTCCTCTCTGCGCGAGAATGATGTCGCGGACGTCGCGCCGGCCGATGGGATCCAGGCCGCTCATGGGTTCATCGAGAATGAGGAGCTCGGGCTCGCCCAGAAGCGCCTGGCCGAGGGCGATCCGCTGCAACATGCCTTTGGAGAAGGTCCGCATCTTCCGATTCGCCCTGCCGGTCATGGAGACCTGAGCGAGGATCGCCTCCACCCGGTCGTCGATCTCGGCACTCTCGATCTCGAGGAGCTCCGCTGAAAACCGGAGGTACTCACGACCGGTGAGGTAGTTGTAGAGATAGGGACTCTCTGCCATGAACCCGATCAGGCGTTTGGCCTGCATGGAGTCGTGGGGGTGCCCGCCGATGAGAATCTCCCCCTCGTCCGGAATCACCAAACCGGTCACGGCCTTGATTGTGGTGGTCTTGCCGGCGCCGTTGGGACCGAGAAAGCCGAAGATCTCACCCTTCATCGACCTCGAGATCCAGGCCCTTGAGAACCGCGACCGCCCGCTCGAAGAGACCTGGGTGAAAGGTCTTGCAGAGATTGCTGATCCGCAGTTGCACCTCGGACATGAAACCTCCCGCGCGTTGACCTCGCCCGGCGACGATTGATCGCCAGAAGTATAGCCGACGACCCCTTCCGGGAGCCGCGAATCCCGCCGACGGCTCCGCGATCTCGCATCGAGCGCAGGCGATGACACGGGCGCGAGAACCGGGGCTCGATCACAGACATCGATGGATTTCATGGCATACTGGATGATTGAAGGGAGGGCCGCACCATGTCTGAGTTGTCTCCGCTCGACATTCTCGGCAAGAAGTTCGCCGTCAAATTTCGTGGGTACCCCGCCAACGAGGTCCACGAATACCTGACCGAAATCGCCGGCGCCATCGAGTCGCTGACGCGCGAACGCGGCGAGCTCCGCCAGCAGGTCCACCGGCTCGATTCCGAGCTCGCCACCTTCCGCGATCGCGAAAAGGCGCTTGCACGAGGCGCTTGTCGCCGCCCAACGGACGGCCGAGTCGACCATCGAGTCGGCACGCGACGAAGGCCAGAGGATCATCGCAGACGGGCACGGGTTGGCCGATCGACTGGTCGAGGAGGCCAACGAACGCGCGCGGATGATCGACAGTGTCATCCAACAGCTCCGCGAACGACGGCGCGACGCGAGATCCGAGCTCATCCGTCTGGTCGAACTCCTCCAGGGCCTCATCGAGGATGATCGCGCCCGCGAGCAGGAGGAACGCACGACTCCACAGATCGCGATCCTGTCACGCAAAGCTGAAAAGCACCGGGGAGAACCAGCGATGAGCCTGCTCATCCGGGGTGCGAGCCAAGTGGCGACGCCCCTCGGATACACGGCGCGGCGAGGCCGCGAATTCGGTCGATTGTCCACCACCACAAACACGGTCATCCGGTGCGAGGGTTCCAAGATCACGTTCGTCGGCGATGCCGGCGATCACGACCGGAAGTTTTCTCCTCCCGAGACAGATTCTCGATGCCGCCGACGGCTGCGTCATCCCCGGCTTTGTCGATCCCCACACCCACCCGGTGTGGGCGGGTTCACGGGCGCGAGGAGTTCAACCGCCGTCTGCGGTGGCGAGTCCTACATGGACATCGCCCGCTCGGGAGGTGGGATCAACGCCACCGTTCGCGCCACCAGAGCGGCAACCTTCGAGACGCTTCTCGCCGATACCCTCAACCGGCTCGACACCTTCTTGGAATACGGCACGACGACCATCGAGGCCAAATCGGGCTATGGGCTCGATCTGGCCACCGAGATCCGCTTGCTCGAGGTGATCGCGTCGGCCCAACGCACCCACCCGGTGGATCTCCACCCCACCTGTCTCGCCGCCCACGAGGTGCCCCCCGAGCACCGCGACAAGCCCGAGCGCTGGGTCACCGAGCTGGTCGAGGAGATCCATCCGAGCATCGCCCGCCGCGGACTCGCCGAGGCGGTGGATGTGTTCTGCGAGGACGGTGTCTTCGATCTCGAGCAGACCCGCCGCCTTCTCGCCGACGCCGATGCCCTGGGTTGGCGGATCCACCTCCACGCCGATGAGCTCACGCCCCTGGGCGGCACCGAAGTGGCCGTCGAGTTCAACGCCCTGTCCGCCGACCACCTGATGCACGTCACTGATGCCGGGATCGCCGCCCTGGCGGGCTCCGAGACGGTGGCGGTCCTGCTGCCGGGAACCTCGTTCTTCCTCCGCTCCGACTACGCACCGGCCCGGCGAATGGTCGAGGCCGGCTGCGCCGTCGCCGTGGCGACCGACTGCAACCCGGGTTCGTCGCCCACCGAGTCCATGCCCATGATCCTCACCCTGGCCACCCTGCAGATGGGGCTCACGGTCGAGGAAGCACTGACCGGCGCGACGCTCAACGCCGCAGCCGCCATCGGCCGGGCATCCGAGATCGGATCGCTCGAGGTCGGCAAGCGGGCCGATATCGCCGTGCTCAGGGGCCCGAGCTACCACGACCTGGTCTATCACTACGGCGTCAATCCCATCCGCCACGTGGTCAAGAACGGCGAGGTCGTGGTCCGCGACGGGCACCGCGTCGATTCGTAGTCCGGATCGCGCCTCTGAACCCGTTTCTCCCAACGCGCTCCCCGAGAGTGTCCCCCTTGACATTGCATCGATTGCATCACTCCCCCATCGGGATGTTAAAATCTGAGGGTGAAAATCGAGGAAATTCGAACTTCCCTCGCGTTGCGGGATACCGATGCAGCCGACTGAAACGCCCAACAGAGACCCCGCGAGCATTCGGGAGTCCAACCTTCGGCTCTCCCTGATGATTCTGGCGGTCGCCTGCATCGTCGTCAGAGCACCCTCCCTCATCGTGAACCCGCGGTTTTGGGCGGAGGAGGGAGTCAGGTATTTCGCGTTTGCGTGGCATCACGACTGGTTGACCGCACTGATCCAACCGCATCTAGGATATTACTCGATTGTCCCTAACCTCGCCACCACTCTAGCAGTTCATCTTGTACCGCTTGAATGGGCGCCTCTTATCACCACCGCGATCGCGTTTTGTATCCAACTGATACCCATTGCGATCATCCTCTGGGGAGGCGACGAAATCTGGCATGGATTCCGAAGACAATTCCTCGCCGTCATGGCGGTAATGTTCACGCTGGCCAGTGGCGAAACCTGGCTGACAACAATAGGCGACCAATTCTATCTGTCCCTGGCGTCCTTTCTCGTCCTCGTCGGGAATCCTGGTTCGCCGTCCCGGGTCAAGAATTGGTCGTACCGGGCGCTTCTTGCATGTGCCGGGCTGAACGGCGTTGTATCAGCCCTGCTGGCTCCACTCTTCCTGATCAAGTGCTTCACGACGCGAAGCCGTGAAGTCGCTCTCCAGTTCTCTATTCTCGCAACGTGCTTGGTGATCCAGTTGGTTGCAGCCGCAGTTTCGCTGGGAAGTTTCGGCTCCGCGAGCGACCGCGTCGGCTTTGTTCCTCTCTCCGCCCTGGCATCAATACTGGTCGTCAAATCCTGCGTCCTACCCTTTCTCGGGATTGGTGCCGCGAGAGTGGTCTCGCACACCCTTTTTGATCTTCTCGATGGCACACCGGCAGTCGTAATCTGCGTCGCCGTTGCCGCGTCATCGGTGTTGATCGCCCAGTCCTGGTTGCTCACCGCCGCCATGGATCGAATCCGGCGATTGTATTTCATCGGTGCCGTCCTGATTTTGACGGTGCCGGCAATCATCCTCTCGATTGCCCCGAAGAACCACCTCCTTCTGGGGATGGAGGGGCATCGATATTTTCTCGCTGCAAATGTCATTTTCGTGCTCGCCGGGATCTCCAGCGTGAACCTCGATCGAACGGCCTTTCGGTTTTCGCGCGATCTGGTCGTTTCGTTGATGGTGGCCTCAGCTCTTTTCATGGGCCTCATCTATTTTCAGCCTGCCCTGTGTATCGGCCCCGGGTGGGCCGAATGGCGAGAGGAGGTTCATCGTTGGCGTATCGACAGTTCCTATCCGCTCGAGGTTTGGCCACCTGGTTGGCGGATGAACCTCGAGCCCCGTGAACCGGGAAACGGATCGGTCGGAACAGAACGGTCTACCGTCACCGAGTCGCGACCACGATCGAGTTCCGCGACGACAACGGATCACAACAGCGGCACATCCGTTCGAGGCGATTCCTGACAGTACCGTCTCGACGGAACGCGGATGCGGGTGCCCGGCTCCTCTTCCATCGCGTTGCCGGACCAGAACGTCATCGACGGGTTCGGGCGCTGTCGACAGCGCCCGAACCCGTCGATTGAGATGCTTGGCGATCTTGGCGTCTTGGCGGTTTCTAACCCACGTCCACCTTGACCCGGCGGATCGCGGTGGCTCGTCCGGTGGTCTCGTCGGCGTCGATGAGGGCGCCGCGGAGCTGGATGTCGCGCTTGGCCGGCTCGAAGGGTCTCGGCGTGTTGTAGAGAAACCGTTCGAGCACCTTCTCGGGTTTCATCCCGATGATGGACTCGTACGGTCCCGTCATCCCGACATCGGTCTGGAAAGCGGTCCCCTTGGGCAGGATCCGCTCGTCCGCCGTGGGCACGTGGGTGTGGGTGCCGAGGACGGCGGTCGCCCGACCGTCGAGGTACCAACCCATGGCCTGCTTCTCCGAGGTCGCCTCGGCGTGCATGTCGACCAGAATGACCTTCACATCGGGGTGGGCCGCCGCGATTTCATCGAGCACCGCGTCGGCCTTCCGAAACGCGTTGTCGATGGGCGGCATCATGGCCTGGCCCTGGAGGTTGATCACCGCCACCTGAACACCGGCGGCGGTCTCCTCGACGCACCAACCACGGCCGGGGTTGCCGTCCGGGTAGTTGGCGGGCCGCAACAGGCCGGATGGGCATCGAGCAGCGGTACGCCCTCCTTCTTGTCCCAGACGTGGTTGCCCGTGGTCCAGACATCCACCGGGAAAGCGCTCGAGCTCGGAGAGCACCGAGGCGGTGATGCCAAAGCCCCCGGCGGCGTTCTCGACGTTGGCGACCACGAAATCGACCTGCTCGCGATCGACCAGGGACTCGAGCCCCCCGCCACCGCCTTGCGGCCGGCCGACCCCATGATGTCGCCGACAAAGAGAAGCCGGATCATCGGATCACCGAGCGTACTCCACGGCGCGGGTTTCGCGGATCACCGTCACCTTGATCTGGCCGGGGTAGGTGAGCTCCGCCTCGACCCTCTTGGCGACATCGCGGGCGAGCCACACGGCCTTGTCGTCACTGATGCTCGCGGACTCGACGATGATCCGAAGCTCGCGACCGGCCTGGATCGCGTAGGCCTTCTCCACACCCTCGAAATCGGTGGCCATCCCCTCGAGCTTCTCGAGCCGTTTGATGTAGTTTTCGAGAATTTCACGCCGAGCGCCGGGACGCGCCGCCGACAGCGCATCGGCCGCCGTCACCAGGACCGCCTCCACCGAGTGCGGATCGTAATCGCCGTGGTGGCACTCCATGGCGTGGATCACCTCATCGGTCTCGCCGTACTTCCTGAGCATTTCTCGACCGAGCTCGAGGTGGGTGCCGTCCATTTCGCGGTCGACCGCCTTGCCGATGTCGTGGACCAGTCCGGCGCGTTTCGCGACCTCGGCGTTGGCGCCGAGCTCCGCCGCCATGTGGTTGGCGAGCCACGCCACTTCCATGGAGTGTTTGAGCGCGTTCTGGCCGTAGGACGAACGGAACTGAAGGCGACCGATGAGCTTGTGGATCTCCGGGTGAAGGTCGGGGATCCCGACCTCGAGGGCCGCGGCTTCGCCGTCGGCGAGGAGCTTCTCATCCATCTCCACCTTGACCTTGCCGACCAACTCCTCGATTCGCCCGGGATGGATTCGCCCGTCTTGAATCAGGCTCTCCAGAGCACGCCGGGCAATCTCGCGCCGCACCGGCTCGAAGCACGACAGGATCACCGCCCCCGGCGTGTCGTCGACGATGAGATCGACGCCAGTCGCCTGTTCGAAGGCGCGGATATTGCGTCCTTCACGGCCGATGATCCGCCCCTTCATTTCGTCCGACGGCAGATCGACCACCGAAACGGTGCTCTCGACCACATGCTCGGAGGCAATCCGCTGAATCGCCATGGAGATCACCCGCCGGGCTTTCTCCTTGGCCTTTTCGGTGGACTCCTCTTCGATCTTCCGGACCAAGTTGGCGCCTTCCATACGCGCCTCGTTCTCCATGGTCCGAAGGAGTTCGTGCTTTGGCCTGGTCGGTGGTCAGCCCCGCGATCTGCTCGAGTTTGACCCTCTCCTCTGCGAGAGCGGCCTCCAGCTCCTGACGGCGCGCGCCGAGGGTCGTCTCCTGATCACGAAGCTCGGACTCGAGCTTGGAAAGCTCCTGCTCTCGTTCGAGAACCATCGTCAGCCGAGCTTCGAGGTCTCTCTCTTTTTCATCGAGAACTCGTTCCAGCCCGACCAACTCGAGCCGCTGGTCCCTGGTTTCCCTCTCGAACTCGGTTCGCGCCGCGAGCAACCGCTCGCGGGCCACGATTTCCATGTCTTTGCGAATATGTTCGCCATCGATCTCGGCCCGTGCAAGGACCTTGCGCGCCTGCTTCTCGGCATTGGCGACCAGCCGGAGCGCTGCGAGTCGCGAGTGACGCCACAGCACCCAAACGAGAACCAATCCGAGGATCGCGACCAGCAGCACGGCAAGGGCTGCGATCAGAGTCAAGTCCACGATCCACCCCCCTTGTCAAGGAGCGATCAGACCGACCGGCATGTCAGAAAATGGAGAAGCAAGCTAAGGGGAGGCCCCCACTACGGCCGTGTGAGCAACTCTATTTGAACCTGCAAAACCACAGGTGGGCACCTGTACCCCGCCTGTCTCCCACCGTGGGGCAGGCATCGAAGCGGGAAAACCCGGCAACCCTTCAAATAGGTGTTGGTTCAACGATAGTCTCACTCATCACCAACCGCGCAGGGACCTCCAAGTCCTAGTTTTCAGCACCCGTTTCATCGGGCCTCATGGCCTCTTCGAGCTTCGTTACGAGCCGTTCTGCTTGTTTCTCCAAACGTTTTTGCCGGACGTCCTGATCCGTCTCACGCTCTAAAAAGAGCTCGTCCGCAATATTGAGTGCGGTCAAGACCGCGATCTTGACCGTATCGACACTGGAGCTTCGATCGGCAACCTCACGCATCCGGGAGTCGACAAACCGGGCGATTTCCTGCAGCCTGGCTGCGTCCCCATCCGCGCGAAGTCCGAGCCGCTGACCGAAAATTTCGACAGTCGCTCGGACGGTTGTCATCGAACGTATCCTCCCACTGAGAGTATACATCATCGCGAAGCGGTATCATTCGAGCCAGGAACACGTTGCGCGTTCGATCCGGTTCCCGGATCCCGGCCGTTGGCGGCGAGATGTCGCTCCGCTGACTGCAGCTCTCGTCTGACTCGGCCACACCGAAGCCGCGGCACGGATCGAAGACGAGTCTCGGTCAAAGGCGCCGTGACCGGGGGGAGGTGGGATTCAGCTCGACTTCGTTTCCGAGCCGAGGACGCCGTCGATGAGGCCGAGGACCTTCTCGAGCCTCAAGGCGAGGTCATCGCGCTGTTTCTCGAGGGTGGCCACCTGTTCGTGAGCGTCGGACTCGGTCGACAGCTTGGTGGTGAGCTCGCTGATCTCGGTCTCGAGATCAACGACCCGGGTTTCGAGCTCGGTGGTCTTCGCGACCTCGCCTTTGTACGCGTCGACGAGATCTTCGATTCGAGACTCCAGCTGCTGCAATACCGATTCCATTGCCATCGTCGTTCTCCCTTTTCTCCTCGATCACGCGAAGGTCACGCCGAGGCGTTGGCCCAGGCCCTCGCGGAGCGCCTCCTGTTGCTCGTTGACCTCGTCCTGGGTCAACGATCGGTCGGCGGCGCGATAGGTCAGTCTCAGGGTCGTCCGGACGGCGCCCGGGGGCAGCCCTTTACCGGCATATCGGCCCTGCAGTTCGATGGTTTCCACCAGATTACCGGCGAGCTCGCGCACCACCGCGTGGAGTTCGGCATAACTCAGATCGACGGAGTGTTCGATGGTCACATCCGCCGTTACCGCCGGGGTGCGGGGCAGCTCGACAAAGGACGGCAGCGGGATCTCTTCGGCGGCCGCTCGAAGATCGAGCTCGGCGACAAAGACCGGGACCTTGATGTCCCATCGCGTCGCCATGGCGGCATCGACCAGTCCGGCGCAGCCGACGATTTGACCGTCCTCGGTGGCGATCACTGCGCCCTGGGCCTCATCGAGCCATGGTCCGCCGCCGCGCCGCCAAACCAGCGCCGGGAACCCGAGCTCATCGGCCATCCCCTCGACCACTCCCTTGAGATCGGCGAAACCCACAGGTCGCTGTACCCCGAGGACCGGACCGACCAGGGCGACGGCGAGCCGCTCTCCCTCGATGGGGGCTTCGCCGGCGAGAGCAAAGACGCGACCCTGCTCGAAAACCGCCACCGCGCGTTCACCCTGATTGAGGTTGTCGCGCACCGCCGACAACAGCCCGGGGAGCAGCGACCGCCGCATGGTGGCCTGGGTGCTCGCAAGGGGGTTGTCCAGCTGCACGGCGTTGCCCGGGCACAGCGGGAGACTCTCGACCAGGGCATCGAAGGCGGGATCGATGAATGACCAGGTAATGATTTCGGCCAAACCGGCGTTCACCGCCGCCGACCGGGCACGGTCAACGAGCTCCCAATTGGGATTGCGATGACCGGGTGATGACGCGAGAACCGGCAACCGCGCCGGGATCGCGGCAAAACCCACGTGACGGACGAACTCTTCCATGAGATCGGCCTCACGTTCGAGATCGACCCTGAACGAGGGCACGGTGACGATGATCGTATCGCCGTCGGTCCGGGGCTCGAGCTCGAGACCTTCGGCAATTTCGACCATCCGCTCGAGGGGAATGGCCAGACCCATGAAGGCGGAGACCTTCGCGGCAGTGGTCGTCAGCTGGTGCGGCTCCCAGGGACGGGGCCGGACGTCGATGCGGCCGCTGCAGACCGTTCCGCCGCTGAACTCGGCGATGAGGGCGGCCGCGTAGTCGATGGCGAGGGGTGGCAGCTCGGGGTCGGCGCCGCGCTCGAAACGGTGCGAGGCCTCGGTGTGCATCCCGAGCGCGCGCGCCGCGCGGCGAACCGTCAGGGCATCGAAATTCGCCGCCTCGAGAAGGACATCCTCGGTGTCGTCGCCGATCTCGGAGTCGGCGCCACCCATGATGCCGCCGAGCCCGACCACGCCCTCGGCGTCGGCGATCACCGGCATTCCCGGTTCGAGCTTGCGGGTTTCGCCATCGAGGGTGACCAGGCTTTCACCGGCCTCGGCCCGACGGGCAACGAGCTTGGCGCCGCGCACCTTGGCGAGATCATAGGCGTGGAGCGGCTGCCCGAGCTCGAGCAGGACATAGTTGGTGACATCGACGATGGCGCTGATCGGCCGGACCCCCGAGTTGATAAGCCGACGCTGCATCCACTCGGGCGAACTCGCCGGCTTGACGCCGCGGATCACCCGCGCACAAAAGCGGGTGCACATGGAGGGATCGGCGATCTCCACCGTCGCGAGGTCGGCAGAAGATTCACCGGTCTCTTCGAGCTCGAAGGCGAAGGGTTTGAGCGCCGCTCCGGTCGCCAGTGCAGCCTCGCGGGCGAGACCTCGGTGATTCATGGCGTCGGGTCGGTTGGTCGTGACCTCGACATCCCAGATTTCGCCGCCGTCACCCTCCTCGCGCAGCTCCACCAGGAAGCCGCAGGCGGTGAGCCTGTCGGTCGTTTCATCGGCGCCGGGGGCGCCGTCGAGGTGATCCATCAGCCAGGCGGCATCGAACTTCATTCGAACTGCCTCGTCAATCGTTGGTCGCCGGCGAAGAGTTGCCTGAGGTCGGGGATTCCATACTGCAACATGGCCACCCGATCGAGACCGAGACCGAAGGCGAATCCGGTGTAGCGGTCGGGATCGATGCCCACCGCCTCGAAGACCCGCGGGTCGACCATGCCCGAACCGAGGATCTCGATCCAACCCGAGCCCGAACACACCCCACAACCGGCCATGTCACAGAAGATGCACGAGATGTCGACCTCGGCCGAGGGCTCGGTGAAGGGAAAGTAACCGGGCCGCAGCCGGACCTGGACATGGTCGGAAAAGAGGGCGTGAAGAAAGGTCTCCAACGTCGCCTTGAGGTTGCCGACGGTAATGCCCTCGTCCACCACGAGTCCCTCGAGTTGGTGAAACATGGGCGAGTGCCTGAGATCCGAGTCGCGGCGGTAGACACGACCGGGAACCACGATCCTGATCGGCGGCTGTCTGCGCTCCATCACCCTCGCCTGGACCGGCGAGGTGTGGGTCCGCAGGAGGTTCGCTCCGACATAGAAGGTGTCCTGGTCATCCCGCGCCGGGTGGTCCGGCGGGATGTTGAGCGCTTCGAAGTTGTGCCAGTCGTCCTCGATCTCGGGCCCGCTCTCGACGTCGTAGCCCATGCGGAGAAAGATCTCCTCGATACGTCGTCGGACGAGGTGGACCGGGTGTTCGGCGCCCCGCGGCAGGCCCAGGCCGGGCAGGGTCACATCGACGCGGCCGACAGCGGACGAACCCGTTGTCTCGGATGCCCGCGTCTTGGCGTCTTGGAGCTCCTGCTCGACGAGCTTTTTGAGCTCGTTGAGGGCTTGGCCATAGTCGCGCTTTTCCTCGTTGGGCAGCTCGCGCAACGCCGCCGTGAGCTCCTGCAGCACGCCCGACTTGCGTCCGGCGTACGCGACACGGAGTTTCTCGACGGCATCCGGATCGCTCCCCGCCGCTTCCAGATCGGCGGCAAAGGACGCACGCACCTGCCTCAGGCGCTCGAGCCCCACGACAGCCTCAGCCTGCGGTCTTGGCCAGTTCGACCAACTCGGTGAAAGCCCTGGGATCGCGCACGGCGATGTCGGCCAGCACCTTCCGGTCGAGTTCGCAACCGGCGTTCTTCAGTCCGTTGATGAAGACTGAGTAGCTGGTGCCGTTGAGCCGCGCCGCGGCGTTGATGCGAGTGATCCAGAGGCTGCGGAAGTGCCGTTTGCGCTGCTTGCGGTCACGGTAGGCGTACTGCAGTGATTTCTCGACCTGAATCTTGGCCGTGCGGTGAAGGCGGGACTTGCCGCCCCAGTAGCCTTCGGCGAGCTTGAGTATCTTTTTCCGGCGATCCTTGCGATTCGAACCTCTTTTGACGCGCATACCAGCCTCCTCACTTCATCCCGATGAGCATGTGCTTGAGCACCTTGGCGTTGGCCGGCGAGACCATCACGGCTTTGCGGAGCTTGCGTTTCCGCTTGGTGCTCTTTTTGGTCAGGATGTGGGACGCGTAGGCATGGTGCCGCTTGAACTTGCCGCTCGCGGTCCGCTTGATGCGTTTGGCCGCCCCACGATGGGTCTTCAACTTTGGCATTTCTGACTCCTTTTCTTCGAATCCGCCCTCACGCTTCGCGTGAGCGGGTGGACACCGCGTTGACAATTCTGTCGATGACCGCATCGAGGGAGTGAACTCCCTCGTCGCGTCGGTGACGGAGTCGCAACGAAACGGTGTTCTCGTCTGCTTCCCGCTGACCGACGACCAGCAGGTATGGAACTTTCATGGTCTCGCCTTCGCGGATCTTCCAGCCGAGCTTCTCCGACCGCCGGTCGACATCGGCGCGGAGCCCGTGGTCGCGCAGGATCTCCACCACCTGCTCGGCGTAGTCGAGGACCGCGTCGGTGATGGGCAGAACCCGCACCTGTTCGGGCGCCAGCCACGGCGGCAGATCGCCGGCGAAGTGCTCGAGCATCACCGCGTAGAAGCGCTCGAGGGACCCGAGGATGGCGCGGTGAATCATCACCGGCTGGTTTTCGGCGCCGTCCGAATCGATATAGCCGAGACCGAATCGATCGGGCATCTGGAAGTCGAGCTGAATCGTCGCCAGCTGCCAGGCGCGGCCGAGGGCGTCGGCGACATCGAAATCGATCTTCGGTCCATAAAACGCGCCTTCGCCCTCTTTGACGGTGTAGGTCACATCGTCCCGATCCTCGAGACAACGGGCGAGCACCGCCTCGGCGTGCTCCCAGACCTTGGGGTCACCGATGGCTTTCTCGGGTTTGGTCGAGAGAAAGACCCTGACATCGGAGAATCCGAAGATCTCGTAGATTTCGAAGATGAACTCGAAGAGGGCCTCGATCTCGGGCCCGATCTGCTCCGGGGTGCAAAAGATGTGCGCGTCGTCCTGGCTGAAGGTCCGAACCCGGGTCAGACCCGTCACCACGCCCGAGCGTTCGTAGCGGTGGAGACGGCCGAAATCGGCGATCCGCCGCGGCAGCTCGCGGTAGGAGTGGGCGCGGGATCCATAGATCAGACAGTGCGACGGACAGTTCATGGGTTTGATGCTCGAGGAGCGTTCCTCGACCTCGTCGAAGGCATCGGCGAAGAACATGTCGTCGCGGTAGTTGTCGTAGTGACCCGAGCGCTTCCACAGCTCGACATCGAAGATCTGCGGTGTGATCACCTCTTCGTAGCCGTACTCGCGGTATTTCTCGCGCATGAGCTCGAGCAGCGCGTTGTAGACGATGGTGCCCCGCGGGTGGAAGAACGGGCTTGCCGGCGCCTCGGCGTGGAAGCTGAAGAGATCGAGCTCACGACCGAGTTTGCGGTGGTCGCGTCGCTTGAGCTCCTCGAGCCGCTCGAAATAGGCATCGAGTTCCTTCTTCGAACCAAACGCCGTGCCGTAAAGCCGCTGGAGCATCTCGTTGCGCTCGTCGCCCTTGAAGTAGGCGCCCGAGGACTCGAGCAGGCGAACCGCACCGATCTGACCGGTGCGCTGGAGGTGGGGCCCGCGGCAGAGGTCGACAAAATCTCCGTGCTGGTAGAGGCTGATGACCTCACCCTCGGGGATATCCGAAAGCCGGATGAGCTTGATGTCCTCATTGCGCGTATTCATGACCCTAAGGGCCTCGTCACGACCGACCTCGGTGCGCTCGAAAGGAAGATCCTCGGCGAGGATCTCGCGCATCTTGGCCTCGATGAGCTCAAAGTCCTCGGGTTTGAAAGGCCGCGGGAAGCGGAAGTCGTACTGGTACTTCTCCGAGTGATCCTGGCGGCCGGCGTCGATGGGGGTGCCCGGCCACAGTCGTTTGACTGCGTCGGCCATGACGTGCTCCGCCGAGTGGCGGATGACATCGCCCGCCTCGGGATCCTTGACGGTGATGATCCTCAAGGAAGCGTTCTCGGTAAGCCGAGTGCGCAGATCCACCACTTGCCCATCGACCTCACCGGCGACGGTGTCCTTGGCCAGACGCGGGCCGATGGCCGCGGCCACATCGAGGACCGTGGACCCGGCGGGAAGTTCCCTGGCGCTGCCATCGGGCAGGGTGATTTGGATTGTCTCGGCCATTTCTCACTCCGTCTGCTTCTCGATCGGGCACAAACACAAAAACCCGACCACGGGATGGGGTCGGGTTTGACTGTTCCGTCGGTGGTAGGCGCACGCGGACTCGAACCGCGGACCTCATCCGTGTGAGGGATGCGCTCTAACCAGCTGAGCTACGCGCCTACACGAAACAGAAAATGGTAGGCGCGAGCGGAATCGAACCGCTGACCCCTACCGTGTCAAGGTAGTACTCTAACCAGCTGAGCTACGCGCCTATCAGGCTACTGACAGGTGATCCCGTGGGGATACTTGAACCTGCCTTCGTCCTTTACTTTAAAAGATCAACCTTCCGGAAACCCGGAAGGATCGGGATCTTAACAACAGTGGTGGTTGGTGTCAATGTTCGGTGGGCGCCACTCGCCCCTTGGAACGCGATGGGAGGGGTGCACAGGCACGCGACATCGTTCGCGGCGAACGATGTCGAATGCCAGGCACCCGTTCCGCGTTCTTTCGGGGCTCGCGGTAATGGCCTCGAACGGACGGGTGTCCTTGATCGATCGGCGCCCGCATCGCCTCGCCGGCCTCGATTCTTCACGCCGAACATTGTCAAGGGGGTACTCACGGGCACCCGCCGCGAGAGAATCTCGTTCAGGACCTCGCTCAGGGATAGAATGGTACCGTTGGAGGATCCATGGACACCGAGCCCGTCGTCGTCAGCAACAGTTCAGGGCGAGTTCGAGGAGCAGGCGCTGCGGACCTTTCTCGAGGCCAATGGAATCCCGACGGTGGTCCGCGGTGAAGCGCTTCGCAAGACCCACGCCTTTATCCTCGACGGTCTCGGCGCAGTCGGAGATCATGGTCGCTCCCGAACACGCCGCCGCCGCCCGTGACCTCATCGCCAGGGTCGAGGCTGGCGATCTCGAGCTCGCCAGCGAGCTACTGCCAGCCAACGGAAACGACGACTGACGCTGCGCCGCCGCTCTCGATAGAACACGGAATGGGTGCCTGGCACCAACTTTGTTCGCCGCGAACAAAGTCGCGTGCCTGGCTCCCCTCCGATCGCGTTTCAGGATCAAGGCGTCGCACCTACTTCGTCTTGAGCCCGAGCTCCTCCAACTGTCGCTCGTCGACCGCGACGGCGCGTTGGTCATCAGACACGAGGCCGAGGTGGTCTTGGGAAATGCGATGACGTCGCGGATCGAGTCCCGGCCCGACATGAGCATGACCATCCGGTCGAGACCGAGGGCGATCCCGCCGTGCGGCGGCACACCGTAGCGAAATGCCTCGAGCAGAAAACCGAAGCGCTCCCGAGCCTCTTCTTCGTTGATTCCCAAGGCGGTGAACATCTGCTGCTGGACCGTGGGGTTGTTGATCCTGATCGATCCGCCGCCGAGCTCGACGCCATCCATGACCACGTCATAGGCCCGCGCGCGGACCGCACCCGGATCGCTCACGAGCAGATCGAGATCTTCGGGTCTCGGCGAGGTGAAGGGGTGGTGCATGGCAAAGAACCGGTCTTCGTCCTCGTCCCACTCGAGAAGCGGAAAATCGGTGACCCAAAGGAAATCGTGCCGGCCTTCGGGAATGAGGTTTCCCTCGACGGCAAGATGCAGCCGCAGCGCTCCGAGGGCGGCAAAGACCACCTTCTCTCGCCCGCCGACAACCACCAGCAGATCCTCTTCGGCGGCGCCGGCCGAGGCGAGGAAACGCTCGACACCCGCTTCGCCGAGGGCCTTTTTTGCCGGTGAGGCGACGCCGTCGGGTGTCCGTTTGAACCACAGCACCCCGGGCACGCCGTATGGTTTGACAAAATCCGAGAGCGCGTCGAGTTGCTTGCGGGACCGCGCCGCCCCACCGGGGATGACGATTCCCTTGACGCGACCTTCAGCCGCCGCGCTCTCGAGGACGTTGAAGCCGCATCCCTCCGAGACCGGGCGCCATCTCGATGAGCTCGAGACCGAAGCGGGTGTCGGGGCGGTCGGATCCGAAACGCTCCATGGCCTCGGCATAGGCGAGCCGCGGGTATGTTGCCGGAGGCTCGATGCCGACGATCGGGAAGATTCTGGCAAACAGACCCTCCACCAAAGTGTAGATGTCCTCCTCGGTGATGAACGACGCCTCGACGTCGATCTGGTGAACTCGGGTTGGCGATCGGCGCGGAGATCCTCGTCGCGGAAGCAGCGCGCGATCTGGATATAGCGGCCGACGCCGGCCACCTGGAGCAGCTGTTTGAAGAGTTGGGGCGATTGGGGCAGGGCGTAGAAGCTGCTCTTGTGGATCCGTGACGGGACGAGAAAATCGCGCGCACCCTCGGGGGTGGATCGGGTCAGGATCGGTGTCTCGACTTCAAGAAACTCCATCTCGTCGAAGTAGCGGCGGGCATCGGCGACGACCCGGTGGCGCAGCACCAGATTGGCCATCATCTTCGGCCGCCGGAGATCGAGATAGCGGTACTTGAGGCGCAACTCTTCTGACACATCGGCTGAATCCTCGACGACAAAGGGCGGCGTTTCCGCCTCGGTGAGAAGCTCGAGTCGGTCCACCTTGACCTCGATCTCCCCACTCCTGAGCTCGGTGTTGGTTTGGCCCTCGGCGCGCGGCCTCACCAGGCCGTTCACCCGGATCACATCCTCACCCGAGAGCTTCTCGCCCTCGGCAACCATCTCGTCCTCGAAGACGAGCTGTACCAGACCGCTGCGATCCCGCAGATCGACAAAGACCAACCCGCCGAGGTTGCGGCGCCGACGAACCCAACCGACGAGCTCAACCGTGTCGCCAATTCGTTCTACGCCGAGGCTCGCACACCAGGGTCGTTCCCACGCACTCGTCATCTGTGACTCCGTTTCCGTCGCGAAATACGATCAATCAACTTGACAAAGCTCGACCACCCGCTCAACCACCCGATCGAGAGCCGTCTCTACCTGCTCGCCGCGACGAAGATCGCGAATCAGCGCGGTTCCTTCGGCCAACTCCTGCTCGCCGAGGATCACGGCGACACCGGCGTTCATCTTGCCTGACCACTTGAGCCCGGCTTTGAGCGAGCGCCCGGTGACCTCGGTGTGGACCCTGACACCGGCGCGCACCAGATCCCGCGCCAGGGCCGTCGCCGGGGCCGTTCCTCGATCCCCCACGGGCAGCACCGTGACGACCTGCTGGTCAAAGACGCGATCCTTGAAGGTCTGAGGCAGGACCTCGATGAGCCGGTCTTCGCCGATGGCAAACCCAACGCCGGGCACCACCGCTCCCCCGAGATCCGAGATCAGCCGGTCGTACCGGCCACCGCCACAGATCACCGTGTCTTCGCCGAGCTCGGGAGAGATGACCTCGAAGACGGTTCTCAGGTAGTAGTCGAGGCCGCGGACCAGACGCGGCGCCCGACGGACCGGGATCGACACCGCGTCCAGGACCTCCTCGACGGCGGCGACGTGCCGCCGCGCGTCCTCGCTCACCACCTCCGCCACCGGGGTGGTTTCCGCCACCAGCTCACGACACCGCGGAACTTTGCAATCGAGGATTCGCAGCGGGTTTTCGTCCCAGCGCCGCTGGCAGTCGCCGCAGAGCTCATCGCGATGGGCCGTCAGTTCGGTTTTCAGCCCGGTGATGAATCGCTCTCGATCCTCGGGGTCCCCGAGGTTGTTGAGCACGATCACGAGGTCGTCGAAGCCGAGTTCGGCGAGGAAGGTGTGCAGCGCGACGATGACCTCGACATCGGCCGCCGGGGTCGCGGCGCCGAGGATTTCGATGCCGATCTGGGAGAACTGCCGGTAGCGTCCCCGCTGCATGCGCTCGTAGCGAAACATGGGGCCGAGGTAGCTCAGCCGCAAGGGTTGGGGCCGTTGACCGAGACCGTTCTCGATAAACGCCCTCGCCACACTTGCCGTCCCTTCGGGTCGCAACGTCAACGAACGACCTTTGCGGTCGGCAAAGGTGTACATCTCCTTGGACACGATGTCGGTACCCTCGCCGACCGTACGCACGAAGAGTTCGGTCGGCTCGAGCAGCGGGAGTCGGATCTCGGAGTAGCCGAAGCCGGAGAAAACTCGCAACGCCGTCCGCTCGACCTCGTTCCACAGCTCCGTCTCAGGCGGCAGGATGTCGCGGGTTCCCTTGACCTTCTGAATCATGATTCGCCCTTTTCTTCCAGGTCGGGCAGCGGAGCGCCGAGGCCCTGCTCGAGATAGGTGTTCTTGTAGTTCACGTAGTTGGCGGCGGTCAGCCGTGCACGATCGGCTTCGGCGTCGGTGAGCGGCCGCTTGACCACCGCGGGCACGCCGGCGACGAGACTGCGCGGCGGGACCTTGAACCCCTCGCGGACCACCGCTCCGGCGGCCACCAACGAACCTTCGCCGATGACGGCCTGATTGAGCACCATGGCCCCCATCCCGATCAGGCTCCCGGCGCCCACGGTACAACCGTGCAGCATCGCTCCGTGTCCGACGCTCACCTCTTCCTCGAGCACGGTCGGGTAGAGGCCGCGCTCGACATGCACGATCACGCCATCCTGGAGATTCGACCGGGCGCCGATCCGGATCCAGTGGATGTCGCCCCGAATCACGACGTTGTACCAGACCGACACGTCATCTCCCAAGAAGACCTCTCCGACCACCACTGCGGTGGTGGCGAGAAAGACCCGCCGGCCGAAAACCGGCGTCAGTCCGGAGATGGATTGGATCGACATCGAGGTCCTCCATGCGCCGTCCCCATGGGCGGTGCTCAGGGTGGAATAGGCACGCTACCACACGGCCGTTCAACCCAGCAACGTCGACCGCCAGATCAACGAACGCAAAATACCGGAAATGTTCGGCTTGTGGATCTTTGACCGGAATCCGCGCGCGGCAACAGCCCAAAACTCAAGGAGATAGAGTGAAGTATAAGTAAATAAACAACTTGACTCTGTAACACAAAACCAGGGGAGAAACGTCGAAGTGCTTGAATTTACACTGGCTTAACCGATTTTCCACAGGGTTTTCCACAGGGTTTTCCACAGTGGTGTACGAGAGGCGAAAGGGTGTTGCGAGCGGGCGTCAAGAAGCCCGAATCATCCCTCGTGGAGGACCCACTTTTCCAACTCGAACGGCTCGTCCCAGACCACCGGTCCGGGCCGGATCTCGCGCACCTCGTCGGAACTCAGATCGATCATCGTGCTGACCTGGCCGCCAGCCAATTCGCCGCTGTCGAGGACCAAATCGGGACTGCCGAGGAGTGACCTCAGAGCGCTCTCCGTCGTCATCGATGGCGACTCGCCGTGCCGGTTCGCCGAAGTTGCGGTGAGCGGTCCCACGCGGTAGAGCACTGCCCGCAGCATGTCGTGGCCGGGTATCCGAACGGCGAGGGTGGCGGTCGACGGGGCGGCGACTCGAGCGCGGCGGGGCGCCACCACCGTCAGGGCGGCCGGCCATATCCTGCTCAATCTGACCCGGTGGGCGTCGGCAATTCTGACCAACGAATCGACCTGCCCCCAGTCGGAACACACCACCGGAAGGGCGAGGCCATCGGGTCGACCCTTGAGCGCGAAGACCCGCTCGATTGCCTCCGGCCGACCGGGATCGACACCCAACCCGTAGTAGCTCTCGGTCGGAATGAGCACCACTCCACCCGACGCGACCACCTCGGCCACCGCACCGAGGGCGTTCTTCGTGTCGCTCGGATCGACGAAGCGCAGACGAATCATGAGCCTCCAAGAAGCGACCGGGCATGGGCCCGGGCCGAGGCGCCGATCTCATCGCCGGCGAGCATCCGCGCCAGCTCGATCTCGCGTTCCTCATCCTCGAGGGCGCAGACGCGCGTCACCGCTCGCCCGTCGCGCTCCACCTTGTCGACCCTGAAATGGCTCCCGGCAGCGGCCGCGACCTGGGGAAGGTGGGTGACGGCGAGGACCTGATCGGTCTCGGCGAGATCGGCCAGCAGCACCGCCAGGGCGGCTGCGGTCGCCCCACCGAGACCGGAGTCGACCTCGTCGAAGAGCAGCGTCAAGGCGCCGCCCGGCCGCGCCGAACGCAGGACCGTTCGGATGGCGAGGTGGATTCTCGACAGCTCACCCCCCGAGGCGATCCGCGCCATCGGTCGCGGCTCTTCGCCGGGGTTCGCGGCGATCAGAAGCTCGCACTCATCGACTCCCGCGGCGTCGAATGCCACCCCGACGCCGTCTCGCTTCAGCGGACTGTTGTCGTCAACGCGGGGCTGCCATTGAAACACCAACCTCGTACCGGCCATATTGAGCCGTGTCAGCACCTTCTCGACCGACCGCGCCAATGCTGCTCCGGCGGATGACCGAATCTCGTCGAGCCGGCGGGCGGCCTCGTCGAAGTCATCGAGTGCGGCGGCGGCCGCGGTCGCGGCCGCCTCGAGCCGGTCTTCAACCTCCTCGAGCCGTGTTCGCTCATCAACCAACGCCGCGCGGTGCTCGACCACCGCGCCGAGGGGTTCGCCGTACTTGAGCATGAGCTGATCGAGGCTGTGCAACCGGCCTTCCACGTTCTCGAGCTCGTCGGGATCGCCGTCCACATCCGCCGTCAGCGCCCTCACCTCGCGCACCAACTCCTCGACGTGGATCCGCGCCTCGGTCAGGGAGGCGTGGCCGTCGGCCAACGGCAGACCGTGCGCTACCATCTCCTCGACATCGCGTTCGGCCCGGGCCAGGCGATCGACCACCGACGCCTCATCGTCATCGAGGCTGCCGATGATCGAGGCGCTGAGCTCGCGCAGCCGCGCCGCATTGCGCAGCACCTGCCGGCGAGCCGTCAGGAGCTCGTGCTCGCCCGGGGTGGGACCGACCGCATCGATCTCGGCGAGCTGAAAGGCGATCGTGTCGAGGCGATCGCGGCGCTCGGCGCGGAGGGCTTCGAGGGCCGCCGAGTGATCGGCCGCAGCACGCCACTCGGAGAAACGATCGCCGACCTCGGCGAGCACCTCGTCGTGACCACCGGCGTCGTCGACCAGTTGCCGCTGAACCCGCGTATCGGCGAGGCCGTGCTGCTCGTGCTGGCCGTGGATCGACAGCAGGTACGGCGCTATCCGCTGCAGCGTACCGACGGTGACCGAGACATCGTTGATCCAGCACCGGCCCCGCCCCTCGGCCGAGAGTTCGCGCCGGATCACGAGCTGGCCATCGTCCCCGGCGCCGATCTCGTCGAGGATCTCTTCGAGGTCGGGCCCATCGGCGATCCGAAACCACCCCTCGACCCGGAGACGATCATCGCCGGTACGGACGAGTTCGGCGGTTGCCCGGCGCCCCGCCAGGAGCTCGAGCGATGATACGAGCAGGGATTTACCGGCGCCGGTTTCCCCGGTGAGAGCGACGAACCCCGGCGCCAACTCGACCTCAACGGCATCGATGATGCCGAGGCCTTGAACCAAGAGACGCTCAAGCATGGAGCGGCATCGTATCACCGTCAGGGTTACAATGATCTGTAAGTTTCGACGCTCATGAAAACCGGTTGGAACCATCCCGATCATGCAACCCGTGATACCGGGCTGAGGCAGAAGCTCCAACGGCTCCGGCCCATCGAAAGGAGACCCCGAAATGTCCCACCTTCCCACACCCGTGGTCCGAGGCACGGCAACGGTCACACCACAGTCTGTGGAGCGTACCCGCGGCGCAGCTATTCAAATCCTCATCGGACCCACCGACGGCGCGCCGAACTTCATCACCCGGCGATTCACCATCGCCCCCGGCGGCCGCATCCCCCGCCACCGTCACGACACGATCGAGCACGAGCAGGTGGTGCTGTCCGGCTCTATGGTGATCGGTCTCGACCAGCGCGAGGTCGAGGTGAAGGATGGCGATTGCATCTTCATCCCCGCCGGGGTCGCCCACTGGTACGAGAACCGATCGGACGAACCGGTGGCCTTCCTCTGCATGGTCCCGAGAACCACCGACTACCAGACCGAGTGGCTCGAGGGACCGGCGGAGTAGAGGAGAGGTATTAGGTATTGGGTATTAGGTATTAGGCCATCGCACCTTCTGCCATCACGCCGCTGAGCATTTGCGATGGAACCTAATACCTAACTGCTAATACCTAATACCTTTCCTCACCGCTGCTTGCAGCGTGTGAGGATCTCGTTCCAGGCGCGCCGAACCTCGCCATCGAGTTGCTCCCGTGATCCCGAGTTGTCGATGACGATCGCCGCCAAACGCGTTTTCTCTTCGATCGGCATCTGGGCCGCGAGCAATGCTCGCGCCCGGTCCGCGGGCACACCGCGAGCCACCGCCCGCTCGAGCTGCTGATCGGGTTCGCAGGAGACGACGGCGAGCAGATCGTAGGTCCGCCACGACCCGGTCTCGACGAGGAGCGCCGCCTCGACCACCGCCACCGCCCGCGGTCCGAGCGTACCCAGCCACGCCTCGACACCGCTGCGAACAAGTGGATGGATCGCTCCTTCGAGTCGCGACCGGGCCGCCGGGTCAGCGAGAACCAACCCGGCGAGCCGCGTTCGGTCGACACCCCCGTCCAGGCTCAAGACGGCCTCTCCAAAGAGATAGCCGACATCCATCGCGCCGGCGCCGCCCGGTCGATAGAGCTCGTGGACGTAAGCGTCACAATCGAAGATCTCAGCGCCGAGGGTTTCGAAAATCAGAGCCACACTCGACTTGCCCGACGCCAAACCGCCGGTGAGTCCGACCGTGCACGGCCTCGGGTTCACGATCCCTGTCCTCGCCGGAGCCGGGCCGCGCGCGCGGAATTCGCCATGAGCATGGCGATGGTGAGCGGCCCGACGCCACCCGGCACCGGGGTGATCCGCCCGGCGATGGGTGCGACGCGGGTGGTGTCGACATCACCGCAGAGCACGGCTCCGTTCTTTTCGAAGGCGGCCATCTTTTTTTCGTTGCCGGGGTAGAGGTACTCGACCACCGAACGGTCGGTGACCCGGTGCATCCCCACGTCGATCACCACCGTGCCTTCGCTGACGTGTTCGGCGCCGATCAGCGCCCGCTGACCGGCAGCCACGACCAGGATCTCTGCTTCCCGTGTCACTGCCGGAAGATCTCGGGTCCTCGAGTGGCACAGGGTCACCGTCGCGTGGGCGTGGAGCAAGAGCATGGCCATCGGCTTGCCGACGATATCCGACCGTCCCACGACCACCGCCCGGCGTCCCTTGAGATCGATCTCCTCCCGGCGCAGAAGCTCCATGACGCCGGCCGGCGTGCACGGCACCAGCCGCGGGCGTCCCTGCTGCAGCAACCCGACGTTGACCGGGTGGAACCCATCGACATCCTTCGCCGGATCGATCCGATCGAGAATGGACGGGCTGTCGATGCCCCGGGGCAACGGCAACTGCACGAGAATCCCGTCGACCCCATCATCACCGTTGAGTCGATCGATGAGGTCCTCGAGCTCGGACTGAGCGGCGTCAGCCGGCAGCGTATGGGTCTCGGATTGCATCCCGAGTTCCGCCGATGTCTTGGCCTTGGAACGGACGTAGACCTCGGAGGCGGGGTCGGCGCCGACGAGCACCACGTCGAGACGAGGGATGATCCCGGTCTCGGCAAGCGCGCGAACCTCCTCGGCCACCTCGGCGCGGATCTCCGACGCCACCCTCGAGCCATTCATGAGCTTGGTCTGATCGATCACGTCGTCTCCCTCCGGATCGCCGGTCGGACTGCCTGGTAGAGGGTACACACTCCCCCGGTGAGGGCCTTCGTCTCGATCCTCTCCAAACCGAGCCCGAGGAGGATTTGGCACATGCTCTCGACATCGGCAAAGGCGCCCACCGAGGCCGGAAGATACCGGTAGGCCTCCGAGTCTCCCGAGATCATTCGTCCGAGCCGGGGTGGGACGGTGCGCACCCACCACCCGAGGATCGGCCCGAAGAGCCCGCGGGGCCGGGAAAACTCAAGCACGAGCAGCGTGCCGCCGGGCCTGAGGACTCGGACCATCTCACTGAGACCGGTCTCAAGATCCTCGAAATTCCTCACTCCGAAGGCCACGGTCACCACATCGACGCTGGCATCGGCCACGGGCAACGACAGAGCGTCGGCGACGCTGAGCAGCAGCGGGCGTTGGCGCTCCCCGGCCTTGCGGCGCGCCAGTGACAACATCGGTAAACTGAAGTCGACGCCGGTGATCGTCGGTCCGGGCTCGAGCCCGAGGGCGATGTCGCCGGTCCCGGTGCAGACATCGAGCACCCGCTCGGGCCGGACCGCCGCCACTCGACGCGCCACCAACCGGCGCCACCGCACATCCTGACCGAGCGACAGGACCCGGTTGAGCAGATCGTAGCGGTGGGCGATGCGTCCGAACATCCTCTGGATTTCGGAAGACTGCTTTTCCATCAGTTCCTGGCGCACGGCGCAGAGCCTAACACGATGAGAGCGATGTTATAACCGCAAAGGTGCCAAGGACGCAAAGACCATCACAATCCAATGAGGTGACATCGAGCGCGGATGCGCTCGATGTCACCTCATTGGATTCTGCGATGCTTGGCGATCTTCGCGCCTTTGCGGTGAAACTGCGATCCGTCCTTAGCGCCTTTGCGGAAAAAATCAGTCGCTCAGCGCATCCCGGAGGGCGATGAAGGCCTTTCTCCGGTGCGAGATGAGGTTCTTTTCATCGTCATCCATCTCACCGTAGGTCCGGCCGCCCCCGTCATCCGGGATAAACGCGGGGTCCCAGCCGAAACCACCGCGGCCGCGGGGTTGGGCGGCAATTGTCCCGAGAACGGCTCCCTCCCCGACGATGATCTGGGACCCATCCGCCGCGCATGTCACGCAGCGGGCCACCGCACGGGGATCACCGAAGGCGTGGGCGATACGACAGATTCCACTCGCTCCGACGCTCGCGAGCAGCCAGCGGATCAGCGGTCCCGGGAAACCTCCGAGACCGAGCAGTTCGAGCCCGGTGTCCTCGACCAACACGGGTGCTTTGATGAGCTCGAAGGCGGCAGCCGCTTTGCTGCGCACCACCTCGTGAAGATCGAGCGACTGTGGCTCGACGAGATCGAGGGGACGGTGACGAAGAGCAATACCGAGTACGGCCTCGGCCTCGCGGAGCTTGCCCTCGTTGGAGGTGACGAAAACGAGTTCGTCGAGCTTCACGAGGTCTGATCCGGTGTCTCGGATGGCTCTCCGTCATAGATCCGGTAGGCGCCGATCCTGCGGCTGAGCCCCTTGAGCGGAACCTCGCCGAGGGGCTCCACCGCGAAGAGGTGTTTGACCGCGTTGTAGGTCGTTTCTCCAACCACGATGGCGCCCGGGGTGGTGACGAACTCCTCCAACCGGGCGGCGATGTTGACGGTGTTGCCGAGCACGGTGTAGTCGACACGAGTGGCCGAACCGATATCCCCGACGACCACCGGACCGGAGTGGATCGCGATCCGAATCTCGATGGGATCCGCCCCCGATGCAACGCGATCCCGGTTCCACGCCTCCAACGAACGGGTGATGGCGAGAGCGGCCCGCACCGCCCGTTCGGCGTGGTCCTCCTGGGGCAGCGGCGCACCGAAAAACGCCATGACCGCGTCACCGATGAACTTGTCGAGGGTGCCGCCGAACTCGAAGATCGCATCGGCGGCGAGGGAGAAGAACTGATTGAGAAACGCGGCCACCTCTTCCGGGGGTAGAACTTCGCAACGCGCGGTGAAACCGACGATGTCGGCAAACATGATCGAAGTCTCGCGCAGGGTCACCGACGGTTCCCCGTGTTCGGCACCCCAGAGGACCGCCTCGATGACCGCCGGCGAATGGTAGCGCTCGAGTCGATCCCGCGCGGCCCTTTCAGACTGGATCCGTTCGTTGAGTCGGGCCCGCTCGATACCCACTGCCGCGAAGTTGGCGAGAGCCGTCAGCAGATCGAGGTCGGCGGCCGAAAACGACCCGACGTGCAGCGGCGAGTCGACGTAGATCACGCCGATGACACGCTCGCGGAGCCACAACGGGGCGCACATGGCCGAGCGAATCTGGTGAATACGGATGCTGCGTCCGGACTCGAAGCGTTGGTCGGCCTGGGCATCGTGGGTCAGAATCGCGACCTTTTGCCGGGTCACCATATCGAGGATGGTCCTCGAGATTGGAACCTCAGGATCGCCATTGGTCGATTCTCGGGTCCGAAAGCGCTCGAGCTGGGGGTCGCCGGCGTCATCCAGGAGAACGATGAACCCTCGATCAACGAGCAGCTGCTCGAAGACCACATCCATGACCTTTTCCAACACCGGTTCTAAATCGCCGACCTCGATCAGGGTCTTGCCGACCTGGGCCAACACCTCGAAGACCCGTTCGCGCCCGCCGATATCCGCCGAGGCGCCGGACGCCGATCGGCCCTCGAGTCCGTAGTCCTCGTTGAACTCCGAGAGCGGCCGGAGATACGTCACCGACGACATGCCGGCCTCGGTATCGGCGGAGTGATCCACCAAGAGGGTGAAGCTCCCGATCGTCAGAAGATCGCCGGCCGCCAACGGCCCCGACGCCACCAGAGTCTCGTTGATCTTCACGCCGTTGGTCGAATCGAGATCGATCACCCGGGCGACGCCGTCCTCGAAGTCGATCCGGGCGTGGTAGCGCGAGATCGAGAAGTCGCGGAGCACGACGTCGTTGTCGCTCGACCGCCCGAAGGTCAGGGTCCCTCGAATCGGAACCCGGTGGCTGCCTTCGGCGTCGTCGTACTTGAGTTCGAGCATTGAAGTCATTGTACTGCTTCAATCTTCGAACGGCACCGTCGGCTTCCGGGCACGCCCGCTCGCGACCCCCGGCGCCGGCTCAGGGCGTTGGTGCCGGCTGTGGTTTCCCCCGATCGAGGAGATGAGCGGGAAGGAGCCGGTACCACGCGATCAACTCGTCGCGAGCCTGGGTCTGCTGCGGGGACTCGGAACGCAGGACCGTGAGCTGCGACCATCGTCCTCCGAAATTATAGAGCTGCCGGGCGGCCATCATGTGCCAGGGACTCGCGCCGTTTTTGAGGACCGCCAACCAGAAGTCATAGGAGTACGGCGCCAGAGGGTCGAGGCCACGCACGCCCATGTCCTTCATCGTCCCCTGGAGGATCCTGGACGGGTCGGTCGTGCACTGGACATCGGTCCAATAGTCGACAAACAGATCCGCAGCCTGCAACGCCTCGTCGACGTAATAGGTGCCCCAGCCCGTACGCTCGCCTGCCGGCTTCGCAAGGAACTGCTGCAGGGTGATCGCCTCGAGGAGGCGCATGAGGCCGACCCGCAGGCTCGTGGCTCCGGCGAGACGATAGGCCGTGGCCAGGTAGCGGAAGTCGTCGAATTCCAGGACCAACTCGACGGCTCGAAGACAGGTGGTCTGCGGCCGTTTGAGAACGACTCCCCGCCATCCGGGCATGGAGCTGCCATCGGTCGTCAGCGCGGCCTGTAACCAGAACTCGACCAGCGGCCTCTCCCGAAGGGTTTTCGACACGGCGTCCATTTCCGCTGCGAGCTCGCCGGCCGCTCCGAGATCGACGCCACCGGAAAGATCGGGCCGCGCATCGCCGAGGAGATCCCGATAGCCATAGGCGGCCGCCATTCGCAAACGGCCATTAGGAGACATGACGGCCTCCCGGTACAACGGCAGGAGCACCGGATCGTGCGACGCGGACATCCCCAAGAGGACCGCGATCATCTCCTGGTCGTCGAGGCCGCCGTTTTTCCAAAGGGCGAGGATTTGCGACGGACCCGGCCACTCGTCCATGGCGCGTTGCTGAAGATGGGCCCTCGCCTTGGCTTCGAAAAACGAATTGGGGAAGTGGGCGACCTCCGGGGATACGAAGCAGGGTGTCGCGAGGAGCATCGCCACGATCGACATGTTCAGACTCATCGTTGCCACCGCCTTTCCCCGGGACGCTTTCAACAACCTAGAGCGCCCGACGCCGCACAGCACCCGGAGACCTCTCTTCTTTTCGAGGTCTTTACATCGAGACTGAAGCCAAAGCGACGCGGGCAACGATTCGGCGGCGAGCACTTGCCGATCATCCACTTCCCTTTGATTCTCGAGTCGACAATCCGCCCCGCCTCGTAGCCTCAACACGCACGAGCCGGTCGCTGGGGAGGTATGAATCCGAATTCGCTATGCGAGGATATCCGGGATGGTTGCCCGCACCAAACTCACGGTTGCCTATCTCGGCGGCGGATTCTCCGGCTGGCAGCGCCAGGATCGAGGTCGAACTGTCCAGGGAGAGCTGGAATCATCGCTGACAAAACTCTTCGGCCCTCAGCGCATCGTCGTGGTTGGAGCGGGCCGAACCGATGCCGGTGTTCACGCCTCTGCACAGGCGGCTCATGTCGATCTACCCGACGTCATCCCGTCGGAGGTACTGCCCCGACTCCTCAACGCGCGTCTCTCCAGCGACGTGAGGGTGCGCTCGTCGACCCGGGCGGCCAGCGGCTTCCACGCCATCAGTTCTGCGCTCGGCAAACACTACACCTATCGCATCAGCTGGAGCGAACCCGATCTGCCGTGGCAGGGTCTCCGCTCGGCAGTCCTGCCCCCACCGAGCGATCCGGCGCTTTTCGCCGAGGCCTGTCGACAATTGCCCGGTCGTCGGGATTGGGCATCGTTCACCGTGCCCTACACCGACGGCCGCAGCACGGTTCGGACGATCTACCGGGTCCAACCCGTGTGGCGGCGGTCAGGTCTCGATCTCCACGTCATCGGCGAGGGCTTCCTGCGCTACCAGGTGCGGCGAATGGTCGGGGCTCTGCTCGACGTCGGTCGCGGCAAATTGACCATCGAAGACATCGAAGATCTCCTCAAATCCCCGTCGCCGGGCGCGCCCCTCTACACCGCACCCGCACGGGGCCTCAGTCTCGAACGCGTGTACTATCGAAGATCGCCCGGACTCTCGACTCCCGGTGACCGACCATGACCCGGGTGGGCGGACCGCTGTGGTAGGCTGCATCGAGGACGACGTGAAGGTATCGCTCGATGAAATCGCTGAGCCGGGCACCAGCGCCCGCGCCGTGCTCGATCAGCTCGAGCCGAGCCGGCTTCCCGATCACGTCGCCATCATCATGGATGGGAACGGACGTTGGGCAACCGCCCGCAATCTCCCCAGGGTCGAGGGCCATCGGGCCGGCATCCGCGCGGTTCGGCAGACCGTCGAAACTGTCGCACGCCTCGGCATCGATGTGGTCACCCTCTACGCATTCTCAACCGAAAACTGGAAGCGTCCACGGCACGAGGTTCTGACCCTCATGGGGCTCCTCAAGGAGTACATCAACCGCGAACTCAAGACCTTCCTGAGGCACGATCTCCGTTTCCGCCCCATCGGTCGGATCGATCAACTTGACCCGTCCGTCCAGCGCGAGCTCGAACGAGCGGTCGAGGCGACGTCCTCGTGCCGCGGTTCGTTGGTGCAAATCGCGCTCAATTACTCCGGCCGACAGGAACTCACCGATGCCATGCGATCCGCGGCCCGGGAGGTCGCCGCCGGCACCCTGCGGCCCGATGATCTCGACGCATCATGGATCGAGGATCACCTGACGACACGCGGGCAGCCGGACCCCGATCTCCTGATCAGAACCTCCGGCGAGCAGCGGATCTCGAACTTCCTTCTCTGGCAGCTCGCCTACTCCGAGATCTATTTCGCACCGGTGCTGTGGCCTGACTTCGACCAGGAGGAATTCCTCAAGGCGCTGCTCGCCTTCCAACGCCGGGAGCGCCGTTTCGGGGGTCTTCCGCAGGCTGGGAGTGTCTTCACCCCGCCCAGGGAGGATCATGGGAAAGCGTGAGGCTTTCGCGGTCGTCGCGATTCCACTCCTCGTTGCCGCGATCATATGGCTGCCTCAAACGGCTTTCCTCGGTCTCCTCGGTATCGCCGTGGTGCTTGCCGCCGATGAGCTGCTGGCCATGGCGAGAGGCGCAGGGATCGCGGTCGGACGCTTCATACCGCTGGCGATGCTCGGGTTCGTCCTGGTCGGCTCGTGGCGCTGGGGCGCCGCCGGCATGGCGGTGGCGGCGCTTGCCACCGCCGTTGTTTTGCCGACGGCGCAGCTGGGACATCCGCGAGCGCCGGACGGCGGTCTCGCAGGATCGGCCGTGACGGTATTCACAGTTCTCTACGTCGGCCTCTGCGGCGCGTGCCTCGGCTGGTTGCGGGTCCTGCCCGATGGCGATCTCGGTATTCGTCTGCTCTTTTTCTTTCTCGCCACCATCTGGGTCGGGGACTCGGGTGCGTACTACGTCGGCTCGCACATCGGCCGCCACAAGATGACGCCGCGAATCAGCCCGAACAAGACCTGGGAAGGGCTGGCGGGAGGCGCCGCTGCGACCTTTGCTGCGGCGGCGGCCTCGAAGGTGATATTCAGTCTTCCCTGGTCCTGGGGCCACATGGCCGCCGTCGCCGCCATCCTCGCCGTTGCGGCGCCGGTCGGCGATCTCGTCGAATCTCAATTCAAGAGAGACACCAAGGTCAAGGACTCATCGACCCTGATTCCCGGTCACGGGGGCTTTCTCGACCGGACCGACAGCTTACTCTACGCCGCGCCACCAGTTCTCGGCTACCTCTTGGCGGCGGGACTGCTCTGATGAAGGCGCGGGAAGAACCGGGAAATACCATGACGCCACTCCGGGTTTCGACTAGCTGATGTTGTTAAGCATTGTCGCGTTCATCGTCGTCATCGGCGTCCTCGTCGTCATCCACGAGGCCGGACACTTCTCCATGGCCCGCCTCCTCGGTGCCCCCGTCGAGGTCTTCTCGGTGGGCTTCGGTCGCCGCCTCTGGGGCTTCGAGCGCGGCGGAACCGACTACCGGATCTCGCTCGTCCCCCTCGGGGGCTATGTTCGGATCCCGGGCCTCGGCCCCGACGAATCGGATGTTGTCGGCGGAGGCGCCGAGGAGATCGAGCTGCTGCCACGGTGGAAGCGGGCGTTGATTCTCCTCGCCGGACCGGTGACCAACATCATCGCGGCGGTCTTCTTCATCGGCGTCGCCTATATGTTGGGCGTCGAGACCCCGGCCTTCCGCACCGAGCCTCCGGTGATCGGCTGGATCGATCCGGGCTCACCGGCAGCCGCCGTGGACCTGGAGATCGGGGATCTGATCGTCGCCGTCGACGGCACCGAGGTTTCTGTCTGGCAAGAACTGGAAGCCTCCATCGTTTCCTCGGCCGAGAACGAGGTCGTTCTCGACGTGGAACGCCAAGGACGCCGCCACCAGGTCACCATGATCCCCGAATCGGTGACCCGCTACGGCTTCGGTTACTCGGGTATCCAACCTCCGGTCGATCCGATTCTGGTGCAGGTTCCTGCGGGCAGCGTCGCGAGCGCCGCGGGACTCGAAGCCGGGGATCGGGTCTTGGCGATCGACGATGCACCGGTGGAGCAGTTCTACGATCTCATCCGACTCATCTCTCCCCACCCGGACGAGGAGATCACGCTGCGCCTGCTGCGCGACGGGTCCGAGCTCGAAATCAACGTCGTCCCGCGCGATGTCGGCGGCGAGGGAAAGATCGGCATCCCTTTGATTCCGCCCTCGAAAGTCGAGACTCTGGGTCCGATCGCCGCGTTCTCCGCTGCGGCCGTGGATTGCCGACGTATGACGGTCGAGACCTTCCGGATCATCGGCCGACTCCTGACCCGAAAGACCTCCATCAAACAGGTCTCAGGCCCCATTGGGATCGCCCAGATCTCGGGCGAAGCCGCTCGCAGTGGGCTCGACTCCCTGATCTGGTTCATGGGGCTGATTTCGCTCCAGTTGGGTATTTTCAATCTCCTCCCCATCCCCATCCTCGATGGCGGACACCTGACCATCATCGCCTTCGAGTCGACGATCCGGCGCGACCTCTCGCTCAAATTGAAAGAGCGCATCCTCGAGGTCGGTTTCTACGCCCTCATCCTGCTGATGGTGGTGGTTCTCTTCAACGATATCGTCAAGATTCTGCCCAACAGCATCTACAACTATTTCTTCACCGGCTGAGACCGACGACTCAAGCGCCGAGCCACCGTGTTAAAGTTCGCCCCGATGGCTGTACGTTTGCTTGCTCTGGCGGTCTTTCTCGCGGTGTCCGGGGTGGTTTTCTGGTTTGCCCTGGTTTTTACCGTCCATCGCGGAGCCATGGCCGTTCCCGATCTCGGTGGTGCAACCGTGGAAGAGGCGCGGGCCGTGGTCCACGATCTCGCGATGGATATCGAAGTCGAGGAACCCGGTGTCTTTTCAGCGTCGATTCCCGCGGGTACGGTGGCGCTTCAACGCCCCCACCCCGGTTTCCAGGTCAAGGCGGGCGCCAGGATCACCGTCCGGCTGAGCCTCGGCAACGAGCGCATCTCGGTGCCCGAAATCCGCGGCGAATCCCTGCAAAGCTCGCTCCGTGGACTTGAATCCCTCGGTCTGCCCGCCGGCGCCCGGATCGTGGTCGATGGCCATGCCGGCCCCGACCAGGTCATCGCCACCGATCCACCCATCGCCACCCAGGTCTCCCCCGGCACCGAGATCGATCTGCTCGTCAACGCGACTCCCGAGCTCGAGTTTTGGGTCATGCCGTCGCTGATGTCACGACAGGTCGGTGTGATCCGTCGGTTCTGCAGCGAACACGGGCTGAGGCTCGGCCAGATCCACGAGGTCGCCTACCCAGGTCTCTCAGCGGGGATGGTGCTTCGCCAGTACCCTCCAGCCGGTTCGCCGCTGTCGCGATCCGACATCATCTCGGTGTGGGTGAGCCGATGAATATTCGAATCGCTCCATCCCTTCTGTCGGCGGATTTTTCCCGGCTCGCCGCTGAGATCGCCGAGGTTGAAGCCGCCGGCGCCGATCTGCTGCACCTCGATCTGATGGATGGACACTTCGTTCCGAATCTCACCTTCGGTCCTGCCGTGGTCGCAGCCCTGGCCCGGGTTGCCACCGCGCCATTGGACGCTCACCTCATGGTGACCGATCCAGACGGGTTGGTGCCCGAGCTCGGCGCCGCCGGTGTCCGGCGAACCGCCGTGCACGTGGAGGTTTGCCGCCATCTCCACCGCACTCTCGCGGGAATCCGAGCTGCCGGAATGGAAGCCGGGGTCGCAGTCAATCCAGCTACATCGCTGACCCTCCTCGATGAAGTCCTCGACGACATCGATTTCGTCCTTGTCATGTCCGTGAACCCCGGGTTCGGCGGTCAGATGTTCATCCCCTCGAGCCTCGACAAGATCCGCCGCCTGCGGTTGATGCTCGGTGAACGGAATCTGGATATTTCGGTTGACGGAGGTGTCGACCCCGAGACCGCGGGACCGCTGGTCGCGGCCGGGGCGACGACGCTCATCGCGGGCTCCGCAATCTTCGCCTCCCCCGACCGCGCCCGGGCCATGACGGCACTCCGAGAGGCCGCCCAACGAGGAAACGACCCATGAGACGATCAATTGCATTTCTCCTCCTGTTGCCGGTGTTGTTCGCCATTTCGTGCTCGTCGAAGTCGTCAAAGGATGAGGCGCTTCTCGAGGAGCTGTCGAATCTCGACAAAACCACCATTTACGAGCGCGCCGAAGGTCTCTTCGAGGAGAAAGAGTACCAAGAGGCGAGGCAACTGTTCTCGTTCGTCTACGACTCCTTCCCCAACGATCCCCTGGGTCACAAGGCGGCCCTTCGAGTCGCTGACACATACGCCGCAAAAAACGATGTGACGAACCTCACAGAAGCCCGGCTTCGCTATCGAGATTTCGCCAATCGGTACCCGAACGACCCTGACCGGGACTACGCTCTGTTCATGGTCGGACAGACATTCAGTGCCCGTAAACTCAGACCTGACCGCGACTTGAGTCCAATTCACGAGGCCCGTGATGCGTACCAGCAGCTGTTCAACCTCTACCCCAACTCGCAGTATGCGCCGGAGGCAGAGGCGCGCATGGGCGGCCTTGAAAAGTTGCTCGCAGAACACGAGTGGCATGTGGCGACGTATTACTTCCGGAATAAGCAGTTGATTGGAGCCAAGTGGCGCCTCGAATATCTCCAGGAAAACTACCCGGATTACGCGAAAATGGCGGAAGTGAACGAGCGGATTTCAGTCATACAATCAAAGCTGGACGCGTCCGAAGCGAAATACAAAAAACTCATCGAAGAACGAACAAAGAAGATCGAAGATTGACGGCTGTTACGCATTCGGTTACTCTCGTAGTGTGTTTTCTGGCACTGGGAGAGTACCCATGAATGCGAAAATCCCGGTTGTGTTCGTCGCGCTTCTGTTGCCCACCATCGTGTTCGGCCAGGCTGTCGCTCCGCCGCCGCAGCCACTCCACCTGGTGGATGGCCACTGGACCCCATACGATCCACCCTCCGAGTTCCCCGAGGGATCGACGGTCCATCGCGTGGTTCCGGGCGATACGTTGTGGGGTCTCGCGGCGACGTATCTCGGCGACCCCTATCTGTGGCCGCAGATCTGGGAGCGCAACCCCTATATCAAGGATTCTCACTGGATCTATCCCGGTGATCCGATTGCCATCGATGTTGCGGTCCAGGAACCGCCGACCGAGATCATCGAAGTGGAAGCCGACGAAACAACGACCTCCGAGTACGTCGACCCGGGTGGTTTCGACGAGGACCTGATCCAGGAAGGCGAGCCCAGTCCCCTCGGCAGCGCAGCCGATGTCTACTGTTTCGCCGATCTGGTTCAGGACGAGTCGGTCTACCCATTCACGATCAAGTCGGCCGAACGCATCGATGCTCAAGATTCGTTCTCGGAAGGCGATATCGTCTATATCGACGGTGGGAGCAATCAGGGGGTGGCCGCCGGCGACCGGTTCTTTGTCCTGACCAGGATTCGTCCGCTCTACCGTCTCGCCAAGAAAGTCACCATCAGCCGCCCCAACACCGGTGAGCAGATCGGCATCATCTACCACAAGGTCGGTCAGATCAAGGTCCTGTGCGCCCAGGAGGACTCGGCCATCGCCGAGATCACCTACGCCTGCGACCCCATCGACGTCGGCAACGTCCTGCAGCCCTTCCGACCGATACCGGTTCCGCTGGTCGTCGCTCCGGACGCGAGTGATCGGTGCGATATACCCAACGGTAAGCCCATCGGACGCATCATCTACACCCGGGATGACCAAATCGAGATCGGCGCCGGTTGGCTGGTCTTCATCGATCTCGGCGCCGCCGACGGCGTCTACCCGGGGCAGTTCGCGACCATCTACCGGGACAACCCAACCGAGGGTATGCCGCGTCTGGTCCTCGGAGACCTCGGGGTCCTCACCGTCGAGGAGACGTACTCCACCGCGATTCTCACCGGGGGTTGGAGTTCGGTCTATATCGGCGACAACGTCGAGTTGAAATAGCGCTCAACCGAGGCGCTCGATCGATCAATCGAATTCTCAATCGATGCTTCCCGACTGGGTCTATGACGATGACGATCGCCGCTTCATGGCCGCCGCTCTGGCCGAAGCGGAGGCCGCGGCGGCCCGCGATGAGGTGCCGGTCGGCGCGGTCGTCGTTCGCCGAGGCGAAGTGATCGCGGCCGCGGGCAACCAACGGCGGGAGCTCTTCGACCCGACGGCGCACGCCGAGATTCTGGCCCTTCGCCAGGCAGCGGCCGCCGGCGGCGATTTCCGGCTCGAGGACTGCACCCTCTACGTGACTCTCGAACCCTGTCCCATGTGCGTCGCGACCTGTCGCCAGTCACGCATCGAACTCGTGATCTGGGGGGCGGACGATCCCAGGGCCGGCGCCTGTGGATCGGCCCTCGATCTGGCGGGCGATCCCCGTCTCGGTCCACCCCTCGCCCACCGCGGCGGTCTCGAAGCCGAGAGCCAGCTCGCCAGCTCCTCGAATCGTTTTTTGCCAAAAGACGACGAAAAGCGTAGAATGCCCGCCCTGTGTGGAGAGGTGCCGGAGTGGTCGATCGGGGCGGTCTCGAAAACCGTTGACCCTTCACGGGGTCCAAGGGTTCGAATCCCTTCCTCTCCGCCACGATTGAAAATCCAGGAGAGGTGTCCGAGTGGCCGAAGGAGCACGCTTGGAAAGCGTGTGTGGGGGTAACTCCACCGCGGGTTCGAATCCCGCCCTCTCCGCCATGAGGCCGCGACCGGGAGCCCACCCTGGAGCCCGGGCCCTGTGCATCGTCGCCCTCCGAATCGTGTCAGGCCCGGAAGGGAGCAGCACTAAGGAGGATACGGCGAGTGCCGCAGGTCGCCTGGGTTCCATGGTGGGCTCCTCATCCATTCCGAGAATCTCCGTGGTCGCGTGATAGGATGAGCCCATGAAGCTTGTCTCAGTCGCCGGCGCGGTCACGCTTTGTTTCGCACCCCTTGTGCACGCCCAAACCGGGGCTCCGCGGGCGTGGCAGCAGAGGATCGCCGTGGCGATCAATCTTCCGGTTCCCATCGTGGCCCTCGAGTCCGCAAATCCATTTGCCATCGCCGTCGACCAGGCGCCGCGTTTGCTCACCTCGACACCCCCGAAAAAGCTGGACGTGCAGGAAACGGCCGTGGTCGCCGCCTACGTCAACGCCAAGGGAGAGTGTCTCGGCGGTGTCCCGCTCGAGCTTCCCTTCCCCGGACTGACGACATCCATTCTCGACGAGATCAGTGGCGTTCGTTTCGATCCCGGCAAGAAGGGTGAACTCTCGGTCGGATCCTGGATCGTCCTCGGCCTCGACATCACCGGCCGCGTCAAGGAGAGCAGTGTCGGACCACCGACCTTCGAGCTGCCCGACCCGTCAACGCCGCCGGTTCCCGCGGGTCCGCTCCAGGTTGCGCCGTCGGGTCTTCTTCTGCGAGCGCCATACGAACCCCAAAGCGAGTTGACGAGCTTTGCCTCCCCGCGCAGGCTCAAGGTGAGCGCGCCCGGCCAGGACGCCGACATCCCGATCCGTGCCCTGGTGCATATCACCGCCGATGGCAGGTGCGACCGGTTCGTGCCGCTCAGCCTCGATACCGGACTCCACCGGTGGCTCTCCGCCTATCTCGCCACCTGGAGACTCGAACCTGCCGAGAAAGACGGAGTTCCGCACGAGGCGTGGGCGGTGTACTCGGCGCGCGCTCAATTGAAGCTCTCCAGCCTCGATTCCACCGGCGTCAAGGTCTTTCGCGGCCGCAGTTTCGAGCCGCCCAGCACCGAGCCCTAGCCCGCACTTCTCACCCGGTTTCGTCACGAGGGCGACGAGGCCTACGCCCGCCTGAGAATCTTGCGCTGATTGCCCATCCGGACCGTTATCCGTTCTGAATCAAGCCACTCCAGCACCGGGATCGCCAGTTTTCGAGTGAGCCCGAACCGCTCCTTGAACTCGCCGACGGCGAAGCTCTCACGGTCCCACTCACGGACCTTGCGTGCCACCTCGTCGAGTGCTGCCCGGTGGATCAGGAACTTGCTATCGAGCCGCACCAGCCGACCGCGTTGGACGAGAAAAGTGCAAATGCCCTCCACCGTGGCAGGTCGCGAGTCGAGTTTGGTCGCCGCTTCGAGCGGGCTCGGGGCGTCGAACCCGGTCTCGCGGTAAAACGTCTCCACCCGTCGGGCGAGCTCCTCGCCCAACGCCGACATGTGGCCCTCACTCCCCGGCGGAACCACCCTTCCCTCCGACAGCTCGAGCACCCCCCTCTGGCGGAGTTCCTCGAGATAGACGGTGGTGAGTTCTCGAGCCCGTTTCGGGAGCAGGTCGGCCGAGAAATCCCGCGTCGGCACTCCGGCCGACACCTCGACGCCCCGGAACCTCCGTTCGAGTTCCTCGGTGGCGGTTTCGGTCAACCGATCGACCTGCGCCGAGCTGACGAAAGTGACCGGGTTTGTCGGCAGCGCCATCACCGTCCCGCCCTCGAGCAAACGTCCCATGGCCGCCTCGAGGGCCTGGTCCAGGACGCCCAGTCGAATCGCCAACCGGTGCGCCGTGGCCCCCTCGAGCCCGGCTTGGTCGATCCACCAGCCGAGCAGATCGGGCCAGGCTCCGCGACTCGACGACGGCAGAGCCTCGAGCCCGGCGCTGTCGCGGCGCCGCCACCGCCTCAGCTGGGTATCGAGCACGACTCCACCCGCGAAGGTGTTGACCGGGGCCGGACGTCGGAGCACCACCCGGTCGCCGGGGAAGAGTTGCATGGGTTCGCTCAGCTTGAGCTGGGCGGCGGCCGTTTCTCCCGGCGCCAATACCGGTCGCGAGAGCCGGTCGATCCGCGCCGGCACCCGATCCGCAAAAGCGTGGAGCTCGAGTTCGTCTCCCTCTCCCAGAGGGTGGGGCGCCGAGGCGAGGAGTTCGAGCCGCAGGGTCACGAGGCGGGTCGGTTGCCAATCGCCGACGGTCATCACCTGCTGACCTCGTTCGATATCGTCGCGCGAGAGACCGACGAGGTTCATCGCCACCCGCTCGCCCGCTTCCACCGACGTGCGTTCGGTTCCGTGAACATGGAGCCGACGAACTCTCGAGCGGATCCCCCGCGGCATGATCATGACCTCGGAGCCGACATCGAGCCGCCCCCACAGCGAGGTTCCGGTCACTACGGTCCCGGCGCCGGTGAGCGAGAAGACGCGATCCACCGCCTCACGGAAGGGGCGGTCCTCCATCTGCCGTGGGCGAGCCGATCGCGCCTGAGCCACCAGGACATCGCGAAGTTCGTCCAAACCCTGGCCGGTCACGGCGGACACGCCCACTACCGGCGCATCGGCAAACGGGGTCGCCGCGAGATACTCCTTGACCTCCTCGGCCGCGAGCTCGGCGAGTTCCTCGTCGACGGAATCGATCTTGGTCAGAGCCACCGCCCCACCCGGAACACCCATGAGGCGGATGATCTCCAGGTGTTCGCGAGTCTGCGGCATGATGCCTTCGTCCGCGGCAACCACGAGCAGGGCGAGATCGATCCCGGAGGCCCCGGCGATCATGGTGTGGACCAGACGCTCGTGCCCGGGAACATCGACGAAGTGGAGCTGCATCCCGTCGGCGGCGAGCTGGGCGAAACCGAGATCGATGGTGATACCGCGATGCTGCTCCTCCGGCAGCCGATCGCAATCGGTCCCGGTCAGGGCCTTCACCAGGGTGGTCTTGCCATGATCGATGTGGCCGGCGGTGCCGAAGACGACGTGATCCATCTCGTCATGGTACACAGATTTTGCCGACCGCCGTCGTTCGGGTTGGAGTTGACTCGGATCACTTGGCCCAGCGCCCACAACCGGTTAAGCTCAGCGAATGATCGAATGCGAGCTCAAGATCCCCGTTGATGGGTTGGATTCGATCCGCCGCGGTCTCGTCGAGGCCGGGGCCGAGCAACTCACCGGCGACGAGCTCGAGGTCAACATTCTCTTCGACACCGCCGACGGCGGATTGACCTCCAGCGGCCAGGTGCTGAGGGTTCGACGGTTCAACGGTCGCCATCTCCTAACCTTCAAGGGACCGGCGAGCTTTGCCGGTGCGGTCAAACAGCGGCGCGAGATCGAACTCGAAATCTCTTCGGACGAGCTCATCTCGGAACTGCTGCACGCCCTCGGTTACGCGCCTTGGATGCGATATGAGAAGCAACGTGAGAGCTTCATGATCGGCGATGTTCGTATCGAGCTCGACCACACCCCCATGGGCGACTTCGTCGAACTCGAAGGCCCGACCGATTCGCTCGGCGAGACGGCGCGCCACCTCGGCCTCGACCCTGCCCGAGCCCTCGCCCAGTCGTACATCAGTCTCTGGCAGGCCTATCGCCGTGACCACCCGGAGCTCGGCCGCGACATGGTCTTCGACCCATGAGTATTGCCGCGGCCATGGTGCTGGCCGCGGGCCGGGGCGAGCGCATGCGGCCGCTCTCCGATTGCGTGCCGAAACCGGCCCTGCCTCTGATGCACCAGCCGCTCATCGCGTCCGCGCTTCGGCTCGCCGCTGCGACGGGAGTTCCGAGGATCGCGGTCAACACATGGCATCTCGCCGATTTGATGGAAGACACGCTCGGTGAGTTGGAGCTCGGTGTCGAAATCGTCATCTCCCGCGAGACGGAACTCATGAACACCGCCGGCGGGATCGCCTTGGCGCGCGATCGCGGCCTCCTCGGCGATGATGGGCCGGTGCTCATCGTCAACGGTGACGGGCTCCTGAACCTCGATCTGAGTCCGCTCTTCCAACGGATGGCGGTCAGCAACGATCTCGTCTGCCTCGCCCTCCTTCCCCACCTCGATCCCCACCGCTGGTCACGGGTCATTCTCGACCATGCGGGGGGAGTGAGCCGCATCAAGAAACCGGGGTCCCCGGAGCCCGGCGAGGTCCCCCTGCTGTACCCGGGAGTCATGCTCGTCGCTCGCGAGGCGCTGGACGATCTCGCACTGAGCCCCGGGGCGATCCCCGAGCACCTTTGGGGCCCGGCTCTGGCCGAAGGACGCCTATCGGGTGTGGTTGTGTCCGGCCACTGGCGCGAGGTCGGCACCCCGTCGGATTACCTCGATGCGGTCCTCGGTCAACTCAACGGAGGCGGAGCGGTGGTCCATCCCTCCGCCCATGTCGATCCGACGGCGTCCATCGGCTCGGCGTTCATCGGCCGCGGTGCTCGGATCGAAGATGGGGCCGTTGTCGGGGAGGCCGTCATCGCCGAAGGAGCGAGGGTCGCAGCAAATGCGCGCGTCGTGCGATCGGTCCTCCTGGGTCCGGTGGCCACCCGCGCCGGAGAGATCGTCACCGACGAATATCGCGCTGCACCCCAGCGCCAATCAGCGCCCCGATAAACCAAGAACAGAGTTGAGGGGAAGCCCCACGCTCACACTCATCACCCTTGCTTCCACCCACTCCAGCCGCGTTGCCACTTCAGGCGGTTGATCCGGCCGGTTCCACCGTAGATCCGGAGCACCACCATCCGGCGGGAAAAGTCGGTGAAGTAGACCGAGCTCGGGGTCGCGGTGCCACGGGCGCTGAAGGTGATGATGTTGCCACGACCGGCGCGGATCGGGTCGTCCGGATCGCCCCCGAGAGCACCTTGGCCGGAGGGATCCGGTATCCGCTCATCGGGCAGGATCCCAGGACCCGCACCACCGGCGTCAATGACGATGACCGGTCCCACCACCGGGTCCTTTCCATCCGCGATGTCGCGGCGTTGGACTCCATCGCCATCGCCATCCTCGGCCACAAGGCATCGCCAACCACCGTCGGCATCCCGGTCGAAGACCACCGCGCAGGGCCGGCTGCGCAGGACCGCAACCGACCGGCAACGGATGAGCAGACCGTGAACCTGGGCGGTCGAGCGAAGCATGGCCGCGGCTCGCAGAGCATCATCGATTTGCGGAACCGTGACCAAAACCAGAAACCCGGTCACCGCTGTGATCACCAAGAGCTCGGTGGTCGAGATACCGCGGTGCCGCGATAGGGGTCTTCGATTCAACAGATTCGGTTTCATGCTGTCCTCCCGTATTGGACCGCAGCGGCGCGAAAGACCCAGGCCCGAGTTTCGCTCCAGGCAAATTTCCCTTTGCGCGCCCGCGGGACGGTCGCGGGAAAAAACGCGGCCCCGAAGGGCCGCATCCCGTCCACGCTGTGTTGGTTGTTGATCAGCCGGCGGCCGAGGCGGCGCCGGACGAGCGCGGGAGCTTCACCTTGGCGGTCAAGGTCGACTCTCCCTTGGTCGTGACGTAGGGCTCGAGTCTGGCGAGTGAGCTTTCGCCGATTCCTTTGACCGCGACCAGCTCATCGACGCTCCCAAAGGGACCGTGCGCCTCGCGAAACTCGATGATTCGCTCTGCCAGAGCAGGACCGATCCGAGGCAGCAGTTGGAGCTGCTCGGCGCCTGCGGTGTTGATGTTGACCACACCGGTCGCATCATCGGCGGCGAGGGCCAGCGACGAAAACGCGACGATGAGTGCGAAGAACAAAACGGTGTTTCTGTGGATCATTGCTTACCTCCTATTCGGGTTGAACTTCTGGGCGATAAACCGTCGGACTCGGGTTCAGGTTTGCTGCATCTGGCACCTCCGATCGTGAGTTGTGCCGATGGTATTGGCGAAAATCGTGCCACTATTGGATCAGTGGTCTAAACCTCATAAAGACAATTAGTTAGAGATTTTGAGTCGATCGGCTGGATTATCTCAACTGACAAGAAATTTTTACTAAAGCCATGAAAACACAAGGCTGGTAGGGTGGAGAATTTCTTTCCAATGACAGAAATACTTCCACCCCCGGCCCGCACTCCTCACCGGTTTTCGACCCAAGCTGGGCCCAGGCGTCCCGTTGGTATGGCGAGCACCCTGAAGGTGGCGGAGGGTTATACTCCCGCGATGCACCGCAATCCCCTCGGTCAGGATCCGAAACCGCTCGATCCAAGGATCGATGAGGAGGAGAGCCCGCGACCGTCAGTCAATCAGCGCCTGCTTGGCAATCTCGACGAGGCAGCAGAGATGATTGCGTTCAAGCACTCGGTCTTCGCGCTGCCCTTTGCCCTCATGTCCCTGGTCACGGCTCCCGGAGATGGATGGCCGACGGCTCCGGTCTGGCTGTGGGTCATCATCGCCATGATCAGTGCGCGAACCGCCGCCATGAGCTTCAACCGGCTCGCCGATCATCAACTCGATGCGGTCAACCCACGAACCAACGATCGGTCGCTCCCGGCGGGCCGACTCAGCCGTCGCTTCGCATGGTGGGTGACGATCATCGCAACGCTCGTGTTCATCGTCGCCGCGGCCCGACTCAACCGCCTTTGTCTGGTCCTTGCCCCGCCCACCCTGGCGGTTCTCCTCGGCTACTCGTACGCCAAGCGAATCACCGCCGCCGCCCACCTGTGGCTCGGGCTCGCGCTCGGTATCGCACCCATCGGAGCGTGGATCGCAGTCACCGGAGCGGTGGCCGGTCCGCCCATCGTTCTCGGAGCGGCGGTGATGCTCTGGGTTGCAGGTTTCGACACCATCTACTCCCTCCAGGACGAATCCTTCGACCGCTCATACGCTCTCCGATCACTCCCAGCCCACCTCGGCGCCCGGCGAGCGCTCATCATCGCCAGACTTTTTCATCTGCTCGCGTTGATCGGCTTTGCCGCCTTCGCCTTTGCCGCCGGTGGTGGCTGGATTCGGGGGGCCGCGGTGGCAGCAGCCGCCCTGCTCATGCTGTGGCAACACCGACTGGTCAAAGCCGACGACCTCAGCGCGGTCGACGCAGCTTTCTTTACCGCCAACGGAGTCCTTTCGGTCGCCATGTGCTCGCTCTTCATCATCGCCAAGCTGGTCGGTTGAGTGCCCATGAAGCGCTGTACTAAGATGCATCGGGAATGAGTATCCGCAAACTTCCATTTCGTCACATCGCCATTGAAGGGCCCATCGGGGTTGGAAAAACCTCGTTGGTGCAACTCCTGGCCGATCGGTTCGAGGGGGTGATGGTCTTGGAAGACATCACCAACCCGTTTCTCCCCGCCTTCTACGAAGGCCGCGCGGGCGCCGCCTTCCAGGTTCAGATCTACTTCCTCCTATCGCGGTTTCAGCAACAGCGTGAAATCGCCCAGATGAATCTCTTCCAGCGCCTCGTGCTCGCGGACTACAGTTTCCCCAAAGACCGGATATTTGCCTATCTCAACCTCGACGACACCGATCTGCGGATCTACGAGAAGCTCTTCCCGGTCCTCGATCAGGAGGTTCCCACCCCGGATCTGGTCATCTACATGCAGGCTTCGTTGCCGGTTCTGCTCGAACGGATCAAGAAACGCGCCCGCGACTTCGAATCCGAGATCGACCCCAACTACCTCGAACGGCTCAGCGAAGCGTATTCCTACTATTTCTTTCACTACCGCGAAACACCGCTGCTGGTAATCAACACCGACGACATCGACTTCGTCAACTCACCGGCCGATTTCGACGCCCTCGTCGATCAGATCGTCCGCTGTCGCCGAGGTACGCAGATCTATGTACCGCTTGGATCGTCCGACGCCTGACGACGGCCCGCTCACTCAATTCTCCGACCGCGACGATTGACCGTCGCGGTCGGAGAACTGAGGTAGGATCGCCAACCGGAGGATCGAATGCTCTCTCGCGAGTTGTATCGGAGTGACCCAGACCACGTGCGGCGCATGCTCGATTTGCGCCACACGACAGCACCGCTGGACCGGCTGCTCGCGGTCGATGCCGAGTGGAGGGAGCTCCTCGTCAAGGTCGAGGAACTGAAGGCCCGACGCAACACCGGGTCGAAGGAGATCGGTGCGCTTTTTCGCGACGGCAAGCGCGAGGAGGCGGAGGCGCGGAAGGCCGCCATGGGCGCCATCGGCGACGAGATCACCTCACTCGAGGAGCTGACCCGGATTCTCGAGGAGGAGCTGTCCACGCTCGAGCTCGCCTTTCCAAACCTCCCCGCCGATGTTGTACCAGAGGGTCCCGACGAATCCGCCAATCGCGAAGAGCGTCGATGGGGAACCCCTCCGGAATTCGATTTTGAGGCCCAGGCGCACTGGGATCTCGGCCCGGCCCTCGGGATCATCGATTTCGAGCGCGCCGTGACCATCGCCGGTGGGCGTTTCGCCGTCCTTTGCGGCGCCGGAGCAACCCTCGAGCGGGCGCTGATCAGCTATATGCTCGACCTGCACACACGAAAGCACGGCTACACCGAGATCATGCCTCCGGCGGTGGTCAACACCGCCTCTCTCGAAGGCACCGGCCAACTGCCCAAATTCGCCGATGATCTCTTTCATCTCGAGGCGACGGATCTCTTCCTCTCCCCCACCGCCGAGGTCCAGCTGACCAATCTCCACCGCGGCGAAGTCCTCGACGAGGAGCAACTGCCACGCAAATACTGCGCCTTCACCCCGTGCTTCCGCGCCGAAGCCGGTTCCTACGGCAAGGATGTCCGCGGTCTCATCCGGCTGCATCAGTTTCATAAAGTCGAGCTGGTTCAGCTCACCCTCCCGGAGCGATCATCGGCGGCCCTCGAGGAACTCACGAGCCACGCCGAGGCCGTGCTCCAAGCGCTCGACCTCCCGTATCGCGTGGTCACCCTGTGTACCGGAGACCTCGGTTTTTCCGCCGCTCGGACGACCGATCTCGAGGTCTGGCTGCCCGGTCAGAGCGCCTATCGAGAGATCTCCTCCTGTTCGAGCTTCACCGACTTTCAGGCCCGCCGCGCCAGGCTCCGCTACCGTCCGGCCGACGGCGGCAAGGCGCGTCTGGTCCACACCATCAACGGCTCCGGGCTCGCCGTCGGCAGGACTATGGTCGCCGTCCTCGAGAACTATCAGCGGGCCGATGGCTCGGTCGTCATCCCAGAGGCCCTCCGTCCCTACATGGGCGGCCTCGAGCTCATCGAACCGCCATCATGGGATTGAACCGCAAAGGCGCAAAGAGCGCAACGACATTTCAGTTCTGGGCTGACGAAAGGCGACTCTGGTTTCACGATTATCGCAAAAGACACACAAGGACGATGGCGCCACCATGAAGTCGATTGTCGTTGAAGTGTGTAAGTCCGGGTTGCGATCTGATTTTTGACTTGCGCTGGGCGTGGCGCTCTTTGCGTCTTTGCGGTTCATTCTGCGATGTTTTGGTGTGTTCGTGGTTGAGACGGTCAGGACGCGGGAGGAAGCTCGAGTTCGTCGGCGATGGTCGCCATGGCGTCGCGGACGAACTCGATGTGCTCTGAGAGTTCGACCCCCAGAGCCTCGGCCCCCTGAAAGATATCATCGCGATTGACGCCGCGGGCAAAGGCCTTGTCCTTGAGCTTCTTCCTCACCGATTTCGCCTTGACCTCGGCGATGGCCTTGTCGGGTCGAACCAGGGCGCAAGCGGTGAGGAATCCGCTGAGCTCATCGACGGCGAAAAGCGCCTTGGCGGCGGGCGTGTCCCGCGGCACTCCCATGTAGTCGGCGTGGGATGCAATGGTCGTCACCCACTCTTCGGGCCATCCCCGCTCGCGAAGGATGCGGGTGCCGACGTGCAGGTGGGTCTCCTCGGTGGGGTTCTGCTGATAGTCGAAGTCGTGGACGAGGCCGATGATGGCCCAGCTTTCCTCGTCTTCGCCGAGCTTGCGGGCGTACGCCCTCATGGCGGCCTCCACCCCGAGGGCATGCTTGACCAGGCTCGGGTTGTCGGTGAAATCGGTGAGCAGCGCCCACGCATCGTCGCGGGTCGGTGTGTTGGTCATGGCAGCCTCCACCGTCGAGGATACCCGCTCCCGTCCCCGCGTCCGAAACCGAAACCGATCAGGGCACACGAAATCCGCGCCACCTCGGGGTGCGGGGTTTGACATTGTGTCCCATCGACCTCCCCGCACCGCGGAGCCTCCCGCACAATGTCATACCGGGCTCCCCCGGGAGGCACGATGCGGTCTACTCTCCCGGCTCAGAAGCAGGCCGCCGGCGCACCATCGGCGCGGTCGCAGCCCTTCCAACGCACCCTGGAGCGACCGCGCCGATGGTGCGACGCTGGGGCGCTGGGACGCCCTGGCGGCCCAGCACCCCAGAAGGCCGGTGGTGAGGGTGCCGTGCCCGAGGCCGCAACCCTATCCGAGGCCGTAGCCGTAGCCCCGGCCGCTGTCCCGGCACGGTCACTCCGGGTTGTCCATGAAGGCGCGAGTAGCCGCTGGGTTGACTCGTGTCAAGGGCAAGACAAGTCGCCTCGGAGGCGACCCTTGACACGAGTCAACCCAGCGGCTGTGGAGAGGGCATGAACAACCCGGAGGTGACCATGCACGACAATCAGCAATCGACCCGATTCGACGCCCTTGAAAAGGCGACGAAGGCGGCAGGCATCGCGATCTCACTCGTGATGCGGGTACCTGCTCCACTCAAACCCATAGCCGATCAGGTAATCCGCTCAGCCTCATCGGTACCTGCCAACATCGCCGAAGGCGCCGGTCGAACAGGTCGCGACCGAATCCACCACTGGCGCATTGCCTACGGATCAGCCAAGGAGGTTGACATCCACCTGCGTCTCCTCACTGAGGCTGGTGCGATCGACAGGTCGCGCACCGACATCTCGCTCCAGCTCTTTGACGACGTCCGTGCCATGACCTGGCGGCTGCTGCACCCCTAGCCACTATTCCCCCGTCGATCACTTCGGGAGGGTGAAAACCCTCCCCGGTTACCCATACCGGGATCGCACAGGTAGTTCCTGGATCATCTGAAAGGTCGACGGTTTCGATCCAACGAAATCCCTGGATCGCCCGGCCGACCTCGCGATTCCTCAATCCGTAGTTGGGTCGAGTCCGCGGCGGTTTCCGAGCCCGCGAACCCCGAACACCTCCCTGCAATGTTGTAGCGCCCATCTCCAGATGGGCGTCATACCGTCGATCGATGCTACCGACGCCGACGTGGACGTCGGCGCTACAAAACTTGCGCCCCTCGAGGCCGCTGCAGAGCACACGAAATCCGCGCCACCTCGGGGTGCGGGGTTTGACATTGTGCCCCATCAACCTCCCGGCACCGCGTCACGCTCCGCACAATGTCATACCGGGCTCCCCCGGGAGGCACGATGCGGTCTACTCTCCCGGCTCAGAGGCAGGCCGCCGGCGGACCAGAAGGCCAGCGACGAAAATCAGCAAAACGATCTACAAATAGGAACGAAATCGCAAGATTAACCTTGACTTGTCCAAAAAATTGGCCCAATATTCGCAGAACGACACGAAAAGGGGTTGCATTATGCCAGTTTCAGCCAGCAATATCCTCTCCCGCGTGAAGGACGAGAAGGTCCACTTCATGCGCCTCCAGTTCACCGACATCGACGGCATCATCAAGAACGTCGAGGTCCCCGCAAGTCAGTTCGAAAAGGCCCTTGACGGCCAGATCATGTTCGACGGCTCCTCCATCGAGGGATTCACCAGGATCGAAGAATCGGACATGCTCCTCACGCCTGACATGGACACTTTCCAGGTCTTTCCGTGGGAGGCCAACCAGGGCAAGGTCTGCCGGTTGGTCTGCGATGTCGCCAACCCCGACGGCACCCCGTTTGTGGGTTGTCCGCGCGGTGCGCTCAAAAGGGTCGTGGCAAAGGCCAAGGACATGGGCTACACAATGATGGCCGGTCCCGAGCCCGAGTTCTTTCTCTTTCAGACCGACGACAACGGGACGGTGATCCCCACCACCCACGACTCGGGCGGCTACTTCGATCTGAGTCCGCGCGATCTCGGAGAGGAAGCTCGCCGCGACATCACTCTCGTGCTCGAGGCCATGGGGCTCGAGGTCGAAGCCGCCCACCACGAGGTCGCCCCCGCTCAGCATGAGATCGACTTCAAATACGGCGACGCCCTGGCCACCGCCGACGCAGTCGTCACCTTCCGTTTTGTGGTCAAGAAGGTCGCCCTCATGCACGGGCTGCACGCCACTTTCATGCCCAAGCCTCTGGCCGGGGTCAACGGTTCGGGGATGCACGTCCACCAGTCGCTCTTCACCCACGACGGCAGCAACGCCTTTTTCGACGACGACGCCCCTTACCAGATCTCCGATGTCGGCCGCGCCTATATCGGCGGTCTGCTCGATCACGCGCGTGGAATGGTCGCCCTGACCAATCCGCTGGTCAACTCCTACAAGCGCCTCGTCCCCGGCTACGAGGCGCCCGTCAACGTCGCCTGGTCGGAAAAGAACCGCTCGCCCATGATCCGTGTCCCCGCGCGGCGGGGGATTGGAACCCGTTGCGAAGTTCGGATGCCCGATCCGTCGTGCAACCCCTATCTCGCCTTCGCCGCCATGTTGGCCGCCGGTCTCGACGGCATCGAGCGCGGACTCGACTTGCGGCGAACCGGTGAACCGCAACATCTTCGACATGTCGGAGCGCGAGAAGAAGCGCCTCAAGATCCACCAGCTTCCAGCAAGCCTCGATGAGGCCCTCGATTTCCTCGAAAAGGACACGCTCCTGCGCAAAGCTCTCGGCGATCACATCTTCGACCACTTCCTCTTCAACAAACGTACTGAGTGGTCGGAATACATCAAGGAAATTCACGGCTGGGAGCTCGCCCGATATCTCGACCGGTACTGACCCCACCCGAGTTCACTCAACGCTCCGTCGGATGACGGAGCGTTGTTTTTCATACCCTCGGTCTTTTCCGGCTCCGTTTCAGCGAAAACCGCAGCCGCGCAACCCTTGAGAAAAATTTCTCAAACCACTACAGTAGAAGGCCTATGGCTGAGAGCCATCACGTCTGTGGTTCTTCAATGGCTCACACTACCAGTTCTCGGTGGAGCCCTTCAGCTCGCCTGAGATCACCGCACCGCAAGGATCCCACCGAGCACCGCAACCAACCGACCAAACAAGACCTCGATTTAGCGACGTCAAAAGACCAGGAGTAGATCCCATGCCGATCATCACCATCTCCCGAGGAGTCTGCAGCGGCGGCACCCACCTTGCCGAGTTGCTGCACGCCAAACTTGGCTGGCCCACCCTCGGTCAAGACGAAACATCCACCGCCGCCGCCAAAGCCTATCGGATGACCGAGGAAGAGCTTCTCCGCGGTCTGTATCTTCCGGCCAACCTTTATGAGCGCTTCACCCAGCGCAAAACCCGGTACTTGCTCGCCACTTCCGCGACGATCACCGATCTTTTCGGGGATGGCAACGGCATCTATCACGGCCTTGCCGGACAGTTTCTCCTCCACGATCTGTGCACCGCATTCAAGGTGCGGATCGTCGCTCCGATGGCCCTCAGGATCCAAACGGCAATGTTCCGGCAGAATCTGACCCGCGACCAGGCCAACCGGTATATCCGCACCGCCGACGACCACCGCTTGCATTGGGGCCGGCAGATATTCGACGCCGATGTCAACGACCCCGATCTCTATGATCTTGTGGTCAAGCTGGATCAGGTCAGCCTCGAAACCGCGGCGAACCTCATTGCCGAGATCATGCAGAACGAGGATCGCCAACCGACGCCCCAGTGCATCCGGGACTATCAGGATTTCGCGCTGTGGAAACGCATCGAAGCCGAGCTCTTCTTCAACTCCGCCTTCACTCCGGACATGGCCCGGGTATCGGTCAAGAACGGCGAGGTCAACCTTGTCGGGGACCGGTCGTTCGAGACGAATCGCGACAAGCTGATCGAATTTGTCGGCAAGATTCGCGGGGTCACCAGGATTCACACCGACGATGGCGCGGTGAACACCTTCGAGTTCTCGCCCAGCCCCGACTCCGCTCTGTCGTCGAATGACGCCAAGGCGTCCGATGTCATGCTGACCCTCAATCAGTATCCAAACTGCCAGGGAAACTGCAACATCCGCGAGGCGATCGTGGCCCTCAGCGCCTCGGCGGTCAAGCTCGAGGACGGCCATTTCATGCTGCCGCGTTACCTCTTGATTCGCAACGCCGAAAACGAGCTCGTCGGGGTGGTCGGTCGACGCGAGCTTCTCAAAGGCCTGGTCCCTCACCTCCGTGAGGACCGGGAGTCGGCGGAGCACATCAAGGCTCTGGTTCCCTTCAGCGGAGGCACCCCAAGCGAGATCTTCATCCGTTGGACATCGCTTTTCTCCAAGGCCGCCCTCGATGCCTCGAAGGAGTCGATCCAAACGGTCATGGTCCCGATCCGGGGAGCGGTGCAGATCGACGACTCGTTGTCGACCGTGATCACCACCATGCTCTTCCACAACATCGACCTGGTCGCAGTTCTCGATGGCACGAAGGTCGTGGGTGTGGTGCTGATGACCAACATCTTCGACATCGTCGCCCAATTCATCATGGAGCACGGAGGAAAGACCGGAAACAGCTCCGGGAACGGCGGCAGTCATGGCTAACACCACCGCCGCCAAAAAGCCCGGCCTCCGCCTGTTCAATAGGCCCTCGACTTCCATCGATACCAAGCGCCTTTTCTTCCTCCTTCTCGGCCTCGGTCTTTTCTTCACCGTCTACCTCTCGCCTCCGTGGCCCGCCGCCATCGATCCCATGGGAGAGGCTTTCACCCTGACAGCCCAGGGCAAGGCGGCGCTGGCGCTCTTTCTTCTCGCCGCGGTGTGGTGGGTCTTCGAGGTCGTACCCATTGGCGTGACCAGCATCGCCATTGCGGTGACCCAGGCGCTCTTTCTGATTCGCCCGGACAAGTTCTTCGTCGGCGAGACCGATGCCATCGGCGGACCCGAGCTCGCAATGAAGGAGTTCTTCCACCCCTCGGTGTGGTTTATCTTCGGCTCCATCGTCATTGGGATGGTCTTCACCAAGACCGGACTGACCAAGCGCCTGGCCTACAAGATGCTGGCCCTGGTCGGCGAAAAGACGAGCATGATCTATCTCGGCTGCTTCGTCATGACGGCCCTGCTGACCCTGGTCATGGCCCACACCGCGGTCGCCGCCACCATCTTCCCGCTGCTTGTCGCCATCTACCGCCTCTACGACGAGGGCGACGAGCCGACCAAGTTCGGCAAGGGACTCTTTATCGGTATGGCCTATGTCGCCGGCGCCGGCAGCATCATCACCCTGCTCGGCGCCGCCCGCGGCGCTGTCGCCCTCGGCTTTTACAAAGAGATCACCGGCATCGACGTCAGCTTTTTCGAACTGAGCTGGTACATGGCTCCCATCGGCTGGGTGATGGTCTTCGCCCTGTGGGGGTTCTTTATGCTCTTCTACAAACCCGAGCGGGCCTCGATCCCGGGTCTGCGCGAGCGCGCCCGCGATCTCTACGCCCAGCTCGGAAAGATCACCACCAAGGAAGTCCTCGCGGCGACGATCGTCGTCACCGCCGTAGCGACCATGAGTCTGCGGTCCTTTATCCCGGCGCTCAAGGCCGTGGACAAGAGCGGCATCATCATGCTCGCGACCCTGCTCTTCTTCGTCCTCAAGATCCTCGACATCACCGATTTAGAAAACATCCCGTGGAACATCATTCTGCTCTTCGGCGGCGCCATGAGCCTCGGTTATTGTCTCGTCCAAACAGGCGCCGCCGACTGGATGGCCATCAACGCCGTGGGCCTGCTCAAGACGGCGCCCGCCATCGTCTTCATCCTCGGGGTGACCTTGTTCGTGCTGGTCATGACCAATCTGATCATGAACGTGGCGGCGATTGCCATCTGTCTGCCGGTGGCGCTCAAGATCGCGCCGTACCTCGGGGTCGGTGGCGAGGTCATCCTCTTCGGCGCTCTGGTCGCCGCGGGGATGCCGTTCCTGCTGCTCGTCGGCGCGGCGCCCAACGCCATCGCCTACGAGAGCAAGCAGTTCACCTCGGGTGAGTTTTTCAAGGCCGGGATTCCGGCGAGTCTGCTGCTCATGGTCGTGGTGGCGATCTTCGTCGTCTTCATCTGGCCGTTGATGGGGATGCAGGTGACGATTCCCACGCCTTGATGCTGGAGGATTCCACCGGCGAGAATCACGCGGAGGTACCGCATGCCGACACAAAGACTGATGGACGGCTATCGACGACTCAGACAGAAGTACAAATCCGACCACGAGGATTTCGACCGCCTGGCCGAGGAAGGACAGGACCCCAACGTCCTGTGGATCGCCTGCTCGGACTCGCGCGTCGTACTCAAGCTCATCACCGGAACCATTGGGGCCTTTGATCGGGATTCCGAGCGATGGGAGCCCATCGCCCGCCACAACCCGGACTCAGGATGATCGCTATCACCACTTGGGTGAACTCGTGAACCGGATCCTGATTGTCCATCGCGATCGGCACGCCCTCGAGGGGCTCGAGAAGCTGCTTCTCAATCGCGCCGATCTCCAGATCACCCTTGCCGACAGTGTCGATGCGGCAATGCAACACCTCGTCCGCAGCAGTCCCGGGCTTGTCCTTCTGTGCCTGCCTCTGGCCCACACGGCGGGCCGCGACGCGGTGGCCGCGTTTCGTTCAGTCGAACCGAGAATGCCTGTGGTGGTGCTTTCTTCCAAGGGAGGCACCGACGAGACGATCCAGGTCATCAAGGCCGGCGCCTTTGATTGTCTGTTGGATCCCTACGAGGAAGACGATCTTCTGAATGCGATCTCGCAGGGCCTCGAGGCCGGCCGCCTGATGCGTTCGCCGGTGGCGATCTCTCAACCCGACGAGGACACGGCGGGCGAAGCCTTTATCGGGAGATCAAAACCGATCCAGGAGATTTCCAAGGCCATCGGACGCGTCTCTCCTACCGACGCGACGGTCCTCATCCGGGGCGCTTCGGGCACCGGCAAGGAGCTGGTTGCGCGGGCGATCTATCAACACTCGACGCGGGCGGACGGACCTTTTGTCGTCGTCAACTGCGTCGCCATTCCCGAGTCCCTGCTCGAGAGCGAGCTCTTCGGCTTCGAACGGGGCGCATTCACCGGAGCGGAAAAACGCCGCATCGGCAAGGTCGAACAAGCGGACGGCGGCACCCTGTTCCTCGACGAGATCGGCGATGTTCCCCTCCCGATCCAGGCGAAACTTCTTCGCCTGCTTGAGGACCGCAAGATCGAGCGGATCGGTGGACGGGACCCAATCCCGGTCGATGTTCGAATTCTCGCGGCGACCAACCGGGATCTCGAAGCGGCCATCAAGGAGGAGAGTTTCCGAAACGACCTCTTCTACCGTCTGAGTGTCGTTCCGATCCACCTGCCGGCACTGGCCGATCGCCCCGGCGATATCGCCCTCCTGGCCGACTACTTCATGGAGAGGTTCGCTCTCGGCCTCGGCGTTCGCAACCCCGGACTGGCCGCCGAGGCCTATCCCGTCCTCGTTGCCCACGGCTGGCCCGGGAATGTCCGTGAACTCGCCAACCTGATGGAGCAGTGCTTGATCTTCAGCCGAGGACAACGGGTGGGGCCGGAATCCGTTGAACACCTGTTACGGGGCACGCGGGAACAGCCGGCGGATCCGCTCCGGCAGTTTGACGAGGCTCTGGTCAAGGGGCTGCGGCAGGCGCTGACCGACGGCTCGTCGAACCTGCTCGAAACCATCACCGGCCGGGTCACCCGACAAACCATCGTCGAGACCCTGCGGCACACCAACGGCAACCGTACCAAGGCAGCTCGGTTGCTCGGGATCTCACGTCCGACCCTCCTGGCCAAGATGGGCAAACACGGCCTCAGCTGACCGACAACCAACAAGAATCCTGACACCTGTGTAAAATGTTTTGACAACCAGGGCTTCCGGGCACCTTGTCTGAAATGACCTGCGGCACTACATTTACCTGGTGTCGCAGCAAGAGCCCCCGCTCTAGATCTTGCTGACCGAATTGGCATGAGGCTTGCGTTCTCTCCGAACGTCGCGAAGAGGAGGCCGAGTTGCCATGACATCGCCGGACACCACCGAACGCACCAATCCGCCGAGGCCCACGGTCCGAACGGTGGTGCTCGGTTTGGCGCTCATCGTCCTCGCACCGCTCGTTATCACCGGCGCGATCAACCTGCAGCAGTTCCAGGTGGTCTACCGCCACAAGGTCGAGAGCGAGCTCACGGTGATGATCGAACGACAGAGTTTCATCGTCGACTCGTTTATCGCGGACCGCCTCAGTGATGTTCGGGTCATCGCCCGCGAGCACCCCATCGAACGACTAAATAGCGCTGACTTTCTTCGTCAGGTGCTCAACCTGATGCGGGAGGAATACCACGGCGCCTTTGTCGATCTCGGCCTGGTCAACGAAGACGGCATTCAGGTCGCGTACGCCGGGCCTTTCAACCTCGAGAAGGCCGACTATTCTTCCGCCCCTTGGTTCGAGCTCGCCTATGCCAACGAGAGTTACGTCAGCGACGTGTTTGCCGGTCTGCGCGGGACGCCCCACTTTATCGTCACCACCCAGCGCCGGGTCGGAGACGAGACCTTCATTGTCAAAGCCACCATCGACTTCGAATCGTTCAACGCGCTGGTCGAGAGAATCCGGATCGGCGACACCGGCTTTGCCTTCATCATCAGCCGCGACGGGAAGTTCCAGACAAATCCGCGTTTCGAGGTGTCGCTCAATCGGTCCCCCTACGCAGAAATCCTCGACGACCGGACGCGGATGGACCGGATCTTCATCACCGACGGCATCGACACCCTCTCCCGACCGTCAATCTTCACCTTTGCGCCGCTCAAGCAGGGTCGATGGCTGCTCTGTTATCAGCAGGAGACGGCCGACGCCCTCGAAGAAGTTCGAAGGATGGTCCGGCTTGCCATCATCGCCCTTCTGGTCGTTGCGGCAGGCGCCCTCACAGTCGGCTATTTCGTTTCCGGGAATCTCGCCTCCCGCCTCGCCGAGGCCGATCGAGAACGCACCGTCATGACCCATCAGGTGATCGAGACCGGGCGCCTGGCCTCGATCGGCGAGCTCGCCGCCGGCATCGCCCATGAGATCAACAACCCGGTGGCGATCATGGTCCAGGAGGCGGGTTGGATCGACGATCTCCTGCATGACGACGACCCCACATCGGCGGACAACCTGGTGGAGATCGAACGAGCCGTCGGTCAGATTCGAACCCAGGGCGATCGCTGCAAGGAGATCACCTACAAGCTCCTGAGCTTTGCCCGCAAGACCGACCCTTCGGTGCGTGCGGTGGCGCTCAACGAGATGGTGGACGAGGTCATCGGGCTGACGTCTCAGAAGACGCGCTACGCCAATGTCCAGATCGTCACCGAGCTGAGCCCCGGCCTCCCCGAGATCCAGGCCTCGCCGACCGAGATTCAGCAGGTCCTGCTCAACCTGGTCAACAACGCCATCGACGCCATCGACAAACCCGGCGGCACGGTCACCGTCGTCACCCGTACCGAAGGCGACGCGGTCGTCCTCGAGGTTCGCGACACCGGCGCGGGCATCCCCGAGGCCAATCTCGCGCGGATCTTCGATCCGTTTTTCACCACCAAACCCGTCGGTCAGGGCACCGGGCTCGGTCTCTCCATCTGTTACGGCATCGTCCAAAAGACCGGTGGCAGTATCACGGTGGAGAGCCAAGTCGAGCAAGGGACTAAGTTCACGATTTCATTCCCGCGTGAATCTCCGAGAACCGCCAAGCCTACCGACCCAACCAGCGAAAGAGAGAGCCAATGATTGAACCATCAGTCCTCTTGGTCGACGATGAAGTCCAGTTCGTCGAAACCCTCGTCAAGCGACTGGTCAAAAGGGGCGTCAAGGTCGCCTCGGCCCACAGCGGGCAGCAGGCGCTGGACGCCCTCGCCGGCAGCGGGGCGACCCGGACCGACGTGGTCATTCTCGATGTCAAGATGCCCGGGATGGACGGGCTCGAGACCTTGGCCGCCATCAAGGAGGCGCACCCGCTTGTCGAGGTCATCATGCTCACCGGCCACGCCACGGTGGAGTCGGCCATCGAGGGCATGAAGAACGGCGCTTACGACTACTTGATGAAACCCTGCGATCTCGACGTACTCATGGACAAGCTGAACCAGGCTGCGGTCAAGAAACGCGAGCACGAGACCAAGATCCTGGAGGCCCGCGCAACGCTGATCTCGCTGCGCCGGGGCGACTGAACCCACCGCCATGACAGAGCAACCCATACCCGTGCGGCTGCTTTTGGTCGACGACGAAATCGGCTATCTGGAAGTGCTCTCCAAACGGCTGACCCGGCGTGGATACCGGGTCACCACCGCAAGCAGCGGAACCGAGGCCATCCGTGCCCTGCGGCAATGGGAGTTCGATCTCGCGGTCGTCGATCTGAAAATGGAAGACATGGACGGCATCGAGGTCCTCAAGGTTTTCAAGAAGATGGACCCGTCGCTCCGGGTGATCATGCTCACCGGTCACGGTTCCGAACGTGCGGCCCGCGACGGGATCACTCAAGGCGCCTTCGACTACCTGATCAAACCCGTCGGTCTCGAGAGCCTGATTGAAACCATCACCGCGGCGCTGGCCACGGAGGCGCCGTGATCCTTTTCACCTTGGCCCAGAGCCACTGCCACGAACCACAGCAATCACCGCGGCATGAATGGTCGCGGATTCTCCAGGAGGGGATCAGCCATGAAATTTTTTGAGACTTGGGGGAAGTTCATGACAGCGGCAGCCCGCGCTCATGCCGCGTGGGAGTTGGACACGTCGACGAGGATTCTCGGAGATCCGAAACGCGTTCTGCTGCTGTTGCTGCTGCTGCTGCCGATTTTCATCTTCGGACCGGCGGTGGCGGCCCAGGTCGCCGACCAGGCAGCGGCGGCCGGTGACATCCTGCCCGATGTGCTCGGCGGCAAGAAGGCCTACAGCCCCGCCTTCTATTCAACGGGCATCTTCATCGCCTCGATTCTCATCGGTCTCTGCGCCGGGCTGATCACCGGATGCATCGGCGCCGGCGGCGGGTTCATCATCGCCCCGGCCCTCATGTCGGCCGGCATCAAAGGCATTCTGGCGGTGGGAACCGATCTCTTCCACATCTTCGCCAAGGCCATCATGGGCAGCGTCATCCACCGCAAGCTAGGCAATGTCTCGGTGCCGCTGGCGATGACCTTCCTCATCGGCGCCATCGGCGGCGCTTTGATCGGCGGGTTGATCAACCGGACTTTGTATGAGATCAACCCGGTGCTCTCGGACGCCTTCATCACCACCATCTACTCGATCATGCTCGGCGGCCTCGGCGCCTACGCCATGATGGACTTCCTCCGGGCTCGCAAGAGCGGCAGCGGGGGCGGCGCCCACGGCGGCAAGTCGGAAGGCGCCGAGCTCGGCAACCTGCCGAAGAAGCTCCAGGCCATCAACGCCCCGCCCATGATCACCTTCGACGAGAGCCTGGTTCCCGGCGGCCGCCGGATCTCGGCCTGGTTCCTCATCGCGAGCGGTTTTCTCGTCGGCTTCGCCGCGGCCATCATGGGTGTCGGCGGTGGCTTCCTGACCTTCCCGATCTTTGTCTACACTCTCGGCGTGTCGTCCATGACAACGGTGGGGACCGACATCTTCCAGATCGTCTTCACCGCCGGATTCGCGGCCATCAGCCAGTACGCCATCTACGGTTTCATCTTCTACACCCTGGCCATGGGGATGCTCCTCGGCTCGCTCATCGGCGTCCAGATCGGCGCCATGGTGACCAAGGTGGTCCCGGGGATCACGATCCGCGGCTTCTACGCCATGGCGGTGCTCGCCGGTTTCATCAACCGGATCTTCGCCCTGCCCGGCAAGCTCAGCGATCTCGAGGTGATTTCGCTCTCGCCGGCGGTCGTCTCGGTGCTCGACAACATCGGCATCGGGGCGTTCTTCATCGTCATCGGAGGATTCGCGGTGTGGGTCATCTACACCTTCATCTCGAATCTCGGCGCGCTCAGGGGGATGGAGGTGTCGTCATGAGCCGCACCAACACCACCAAACTCGGCATCGGCATCGCCCTCCTCGTGAGTTTCATCGTGGTCCTCGTCGTTTTTTTCATGCCCGTTTTCGATGGCAAGAATGGTCTCGACTCTCTCGACAACCTCTACAACTCCATCTCCAAGGGATCGGCCTACTACATCCCGAAGGTGGAGCATCTGGTGGAAGACCACGGCAGCGAAGTGGTCACGCTCAACCTCAAGATGAAGGATGGTGCCGGGGCAATTGCCATCGAGCCGCTGTTCGCCAGAGCCGGGGCGACAACGACGGTGGAGGACGACAGCCTGATGGTCAACGGTGACCTCAAAACCATCTTCTCGGCCTGTCTCGCCGATGCCGACGCGGCCTACCACAACCGCGGCGAAGAGATCGAACAACGCTACGGTGTCGGAGCGCGCCCCATGCTCTTCGGCTGGTGGAACGCCCTCAAGGAGATGGAACGGGACCTCAAACGCCAGAAGCTCTTCAAAGCGGCCGATCTGACCCACACGGTCCAGGCCAAGACCGTCGAGTGCGCCTACAACTACTACGGCATCGAAGCGCAGAACATCAAGGAGCGCTGGGCCATCGTCCTGTTTTCGCTGGTCTTTTACGTCATCTACACCGTCTGGTACGGCTACGCCATCATGTACATCTTCGAGGGTCTGGGCTTCGATCTCGCAGCTCACTGAACCCGAATCGGGCGCGGGACGATGTTGGCGTTCACTGCTGTTGGGGAGTGAAGGAGGCCCAGCAAATGTTCTTTCGCAACAAGTATTTCCTCATCGGTGTCGCCATCCTGATCGGGGTCCTCGTTTATGCGTTGCCACGGCCGGAGGGCACGATTTTCGAGGTTTCCGGCGATCCCGAGCGCCGTCTCGCGGCGGCCGCGGCCGGTCAGTTCAACGCCGTCGCGTGGGACGGAGAGGGGGAGACCTATCGCCTCGAAGCCGCCGCCGATCTGCTCGAGCCCGGCACCCTGCTCACCGACACAGCCGCCGAGCTCGGCCCTGATGTCGAGGTGGGCTACGTCAACGGTCTGTCGCCCCGGGCTTTCCGATTTCTCGCCGTGCTCGCGGCGCTGATCTTCCTCTTCGTCGTCGAACCGATCCCGCTCGAGATCACCGCGGTCATGATCGGCGTGTGCCTCGTCTTCTTCCGCATCGTCGACGTGACCGACGCCTGGGCCACGTACATGCACCCGGTGGTGGTCTTCATCATGTGCTGCCTGATCCTCGCCATCGCACTGGAGAAGGCCGAGCTCACCGAGCGCCTGAGTCACGCCATCGCGAAACGCGCCGGTACCAGCGTCGTTCGTTTCACCTTCATCCTCTCCATCGGCCTCGGGATCGGCTCGTCGGTGATGCACGACGCCGCCGCCACCGCAATCGGCATCGCCACGATGATCCCGCTGATGCGCGCGGCTGGCATCCAGCCCAACACCAACACCGCCCGCTTCATGTTGTTGTCGGTCGCCTTCGCCTGTTCCTGCGGCGGCATGGGCACTCTGGTCGGCGGCGGCCGCTGCATGGTCGCCGCCGCGTTCCTGAAGGAACTCACCGGCATCGAGATCAGCTTCTTCGACTGGATCATGTACGCCTTCCCGCTGGCCTTGGTCACGGTGCCGGCCGCCGGTGCTCGTGGTCTACTTCGTCTTCCGACCCGACCCGAAGATCCAGCTGCCGACATACGACGAGGAGCCCGGACCGTGGACCAACCTCCAGAAGCAGACCATGTTGGTCCTCGGAGCGGTCTTCGCGCGTGGTTGACCAAGGGCCTGCACGGCATCGACTACTCGGTCACCGGCATGATCGGGGTCGCCGTCCTGGTCGCCATCGGCGCCCTGCGCTGGCGCGACATCCACGAGAACCTCGAGTGGGGCACGGCGCTCTTCATCTTCGGCGGCGGCATCTGCCTCGGGCTCGCCATGGCCTCGTCCGGCGCCGCGTCGTACTTCGCCTACCTCTTCTTCCCGCTGGTCGAAGGCAAGGGCTGGCTGGTGCTGGTCGGCGGCGTCTGCGTCTTCGGCGCCCTGGTCACCAACGCCATGGCCAACGTCGCCGCGGCGGCGCTGATCCTGCCCATCGTGATCCCGCTCGCCCAGCTCGAGGGGGTCGACCCGCGGGTCCTCGCCCTCGGCCTCGGCCTGCGCCACCTCCTTCGCAATGATCCTGGTCATCGGCTGTCCGCCCAACGCCATCGCCTACTCATACCGCCAGTTCAGCTCGTTCGACCTGACCAAGGCCGGACTGGTGGCGACCCCCGTGCTGCTCCTCCTGCTGCTGGTGACCGCCGGCGTCTGGTGGAGTATTCTCGGTCTACTGTAGGAGCCAGACCATGCTCAAGATACCCATCGACATCCTCGTTGTTGACGATGAAAAGGACTTCGTGGAGATGCTGGCGTTACGCCTCGAGGACGCCGGCCACCGGGTCCGCGCGGCCTACGACGGCGATGCCGGCCTGGCCGCCCTCGACCAGGCCGAGTGCGACGTGGTGATCCTCGACATCCGGATGCCGGGCATGGACGGCATCTCGGTGCTCAAGGCCGTCAAGGCCGCCCACCCGGTGGTCGAGGTGATCCTGCTCACCGGCCACGGCGCCGTCGACACCGCGGTCGAGGGGCTCAAGTCCGGCGCCTTCGACTACGTCCAGAAGCCTGCCCGCTTCGAGGAGCTCCTCGACAAGCTGCATGCGGCTCGCGACCGCAAGACCGAGCACGAGGAGCGAATCCGCCGCGCCGAAGCGCGGCTCCTCGTGCGCCACAGCGGAGACGCCTGAGGAACGCCGTGGAATCCCGATATCAGCAGCTGTTCCGCCGCATGGCCCTGTCCGGGCTCGCGGTGGCGTTGATCCCCCTCTACCTGGTGGGCGCAGCGATCTACGTCTACTTCGCCTCGTCGCTGGAGCAGAACCAGCGCGCCCAACTGCAGAACCTGGCGGTCAACCGCTCCAGCGCGGTTCAGCTCTTCCTCGCCGAACGCACCGCCATGCTCGAGGCCCTGGCCCACGCCGCTCCCCTGGACGGTCTTGCCAGCCCGGGAGAGCTGCGCAACGTGCTCACCATCCTCAACAAGCGGCAGCAGAGCTTTGTCGATCTCGGGATCATCGATTCTGACGGCAACCACATCGCGTACGAGGGGCCGTACCGGCTCGAGGACCGCAACTACGGCGGCGAGCCGTGGTTCGAAGAGACGATGGTGCGCGGCGTCCACGTCAGCGACGTCTTTCTCGGTTTTCGTCGCGTTCCCCACTTCGTCATCGCGGTCCGCCGTGACGATCGCCCGGAACCGTGGATCCTGCGCGCCACCATCGACTCCGAGGTCTTCACCCGGCTCGTGCGCAGCGGCCAGATCGGGCTCACCGGCGACGCCTACATCGTCAACCGCGAAGGTCAGTACCAGACGCCGCCGCGTTTCGGCGGCGAGATCCTGGCTCAGGCGTCGTTCAGCACCACCATCGCCCCGCCCGGGGTCAACGTGGTGTCCCGCACGCGGGAGGACGGCGGGCGCGTGCTCACCGCCTTCGCCTGGATGACGAGCAAGGACTGGCTGCTCGTCGTCGACCGTGATCCTCGGGAGTCCATGTCGCCGCTCCAGCAGGCGCTCAAAATCGAGCTGGTCGCCCTGCTCGCGGCGTCGCTGCTGGTCGGCGGGGCGGTGGTTTACCACACCCGCCAACTGGTGCGACGGCTCGCCGCCGAAGACCACAACCGGGTGGCCACCGAAGCCCAGCTTGCGCACTCCGCCCGGCTGGTGTCGTTGGGCCGTATGGCGGCTGGGGTCGCGCACGAGATCAACAACCCACTGGCGGCCATCGGCGAGCTCGCGGGTCTCATGGAGGACCTCATCGACGAACGGTTCCTGGCCAGCTCGCCGCACGCCGCGTTGTTTCAGGACAACGTCCGCAAGATCCAGCTCCACGTGGACCGCACCCGCGGCGTCACCCACCGGATGTTGGGCTTCGCCCGCCGAATGGAACCGCACCAGGACACCTTCAACGTCAACGACGTCGCCACCGAGGCGTTGTCCTTCATCGAGCGCGAGGCGTCCTTTCGCGGGGTCGAGCTCGACCGCCGGCTCGACCCGGGCCTACCGATGATCAAGAGCGACCGCGCCCAGTTGCAACAGGTCGTTCTCAATCTGCTCAACAACGCCCTCGACGCCGTTCCCGAAGGCGGAAAAATCGCGGTCTCGAGCAGCAGCACGCACGACTCGGTGGTGGTGACGGTCGAGGACAACGGCAGCGGAATTCCCAAGGAACTGCACGACCGGATCTTCGATCCGTTCTTCACCACCAAAGCGCCCGGTGAGGGAACCGGACTCGGGCTCTCGATCTGTCATACCATCATGAAAGGCCTCGGCGGCTCGATCACATTCGACAGTGCCCCCGGTACCGGAACAGTGTTCAGGGTGCGGCTGCCGAGGACACCGATGTGACCGCTCGCGGCAGCGGGAAGGAGGCCGACTCCATGGCAGTGAGACTGCTCGTGGTTGATGACGAAGAAGATTTCCTGCGTTCGATCGTCATGCGCATCGAGCTGCGCGGCATCGAGGCCCACGGGGTCACCAGCGGCGGCGCCGCGCTCGAGTATCTCCAGGCCAATCGAGATACCGTCGAAGTGGTCCTGCTCGACATCAAAATGCCGGGGATGGACGGGATCGAAGCGCTGCGCCAGATCAAGAGCTGCTGTCCCTCGATCGAAGTCATCGTGGTCACCGGCCATGCGTCGCTGGAGTTCAGCCGGCTCGGTCGCGAGCTCGGCGCCTTCGACTACCTCGTCAAACCGATCCGCCTCGACGCCATTCTCGAACGGATCGAAGCCGCGTTCCGGCATCGCCGCGGTCCGGCCGCCGGTTGATCCGGGCCGGCGGATCCTCGGCGCGGCCATGAACGAGACGGATCCACCTCGCGTCCTTTTGGTTGACGACGAAACGGACTTCCTCGAAAGCCTCGGCCAGCGCCTCAGATTGCGCGGGGTGCCGACCCTCACCGCTGCGAGCGGACCCGAAGCGCTCTCGATCCTCGGCGATCAACCCGTGGACGTCGTCGTCCTCGACGTCCGCATGCCGGGGATGGACGGCATCGAGACCCTGCGCCGAATCAAGGAGAGCCACCCGCGGGTCGAGGTCGTCATGCTGACCGGCCACGCCGATCTCGAAACCTCCCTCGAAGGCATGCGCTTCGGGTTCTTCGACTACCTCACCAAACCGGTGCAGCTGCCGCTGCTGCTGGAGAAAATCGACGATGCCTTCCGTCGGTGCCGCGGTGAAGAAACGGGCGAGAGAGAGACCTTCACCGACAAGCTCCAGGAACACATGATCGTCGCCGACCGGCTGTCCTCGCTTGGCGAGTTGGCGGCGAGCATCGCGCACGAGATCAACAACCCCCTCGCGGTGATCTCCGAGTCGGCGGGCTGGTTGCGGTCCCGCGCCGATTGCGAGGGGCTGTCGACCGAGGAGCTCCGGAGCGCCCTCGATCGCGCCCTCGAGAAGATCGAGTCGGCGGTCGACCGCGCCGCCCGGATCAGTCAGAATTTTCTGCGTTTCTCCCGCGCCCCGGACGCCGTGGTCCGCGCCGTCGACCTCCGCGAACTCGCGGCCGAGGTGCGGGAGCTGACCTGGAGGACGGCGACCCAGGACAACATCGAGATCGTGATCACCGTGAACCCCGGCGCCGAAATCCCCGTGACATCCGACCCGTACCAGTTGCGCCAGGTGCTGCTCAATCTGGTCACCAACGCGGTGCAGGCGGTCAAGCGGGACGGCCGGGTCGAGCTGGTGGTGGGCGGCGACGAGAGCTGGGCGCGGGTCGCCGTGGTCGACGACGGCCCCGGAATCTCGGACGAACACCTCGAGCGGATCTTCGAGCCGTTCTTCACCACCAAGCAGGAAGGACACGGCACCGGGCTCGGACTGGCGGTGTCGCGCGGCATCGTGGAGAAGCTCGGCGGGAGAATCGAGGTTGAAAACAGGCCGGGGGCGGGGTGTACCTTCAACCTGGTACTGCCCCGCTGTCGGGGTTGAGGAGGAATGATGGCGATCAACGTGCTCCTCGTCGATGACGAGAAGAGCTTTGTAGAAATCCTTGCCCGGCGACTGACCCTGCGGCAGTTCAAGGTCTGGCAGACGAATGACGCCGAGACCGCCATGGAGATTCTGGCGGACAACCCGACCATCGATGTCGTTCTGCTCGATGTCAAGATGCCCGGGACCGATGGGCTGACCGCGATCAAGAACATCAAACGACGGCATCCGATGGTGGAGGTCATCCTGCTCTCCGGTCACGCCACCCTCGAGGCCTCGGTCGGCGGGATGGCGTTGGGAGCGTTCGATTATCTTCTCAAACCGGTTCGGATCGACGAGCTGGTCTACAAGGTCGAAGACGCATACCACCGAAAGACCCTTCAGGAAGACAAGATCCGCTCGCTGCGCGGGGAGTCGACATCGGGCTCGAACGAGCGGGACGCGTGAATCCGGTGCGCCGCGTCTGAGGCCGGGCGTTGACGAGCGTCATCCAATCCATCGGCGGGTGGTTTCGTCGCCTCGTGGGCCCGAGAGAGCCGGAGCTTTCCGAGGAGGAGTCCGAGCGGCTGACCGCGCTGTTCCGGGAACGCTACCACGCCTTTCGCGTCCTTCTTGCCGCCAACGGACGGGCCCTGGAAACCATGGCTGAAATGGAACAAGCCTACGCGGACACCAAACCCTACGGGATGGATTTCGTCGTGTCCAACACGACCACGGCGGGGGTCCGGGTCTACCGCATGATCCGCCACCTCGACGTGCTCGCTCCGGACGAATACACCGAGCTCTTCGAACGGTTCGACAAGATCCGCGGCGAGTTGGACGCCGCTCTAAAGCAGCAGCAACCGCCGATCATCGATGCTCCGTTGGTGCTGCCGCTCAGCGCGATCGGCCGCCATGACAGCGCGGTGGTCGGGGCGAAGATGGCGAATCTCGGCGAGATCCGCAGCGTCCTCGACCTCGAAGTGCCGCCCGGATTCGTCATCACGGCCGCGGCCTACGGACGACTTCTCGATCACAATGACCTGAGATCCGAGATTCGTCGTCTCATTCAGAGTGCCGAGATCGATCGTCCCGACGCCCTCTTTGCCCTCAGCTCACAGTTGCAGCAACTCATCACAACGGCCGAAGTGCCCGCGGATATTCGCGAGGCCGTCGCCGGCGCCCTGACGGCAATTCGGGGCGAGCTCGACCCGGAGATCGGGCTGGCGGTGAGATCCAGCGCCTTTGGTGAGGACACCGCCGATACCTCCTTCGCCGGACTCTACGAATCCCAGCTCAACATCCATCCGGACAATCTGCTCGAAGCCTTCGTCGAGACCGCAGCCAGCAAATACACGCCACAAGCCATGGTCTATCGGCGACAGCACGGGCTCCGCGATGAAGACACCGAGATGGCGGTCGGCTGCATGGCCATGATCGACGCAACCGCAGGCGGCGTCGCCTACACCACGGACCCACAAAACGCAGCGGATCGCCGGATCCGAATCAGTGCCGCCATCGGTCTGCCCAAGACGGTTGTCGACGGCCGGTTCGAAACCGACCTTTTCATGGTCGACCGGGTCAGCGAAACCGTGGTCGACCGTCTCATCGCGGCCAAGACCACCTCCTTCGTCCTCCGCCCCGGTGAGGGCATCACCCGGCAGGAGATCCCCGAGGATCTCGCCGGCCAGCCGGCGCTCACCGATGAGCAGGCCGTCGACATCGCGCGGATCGCGCTTCGACTCGAGGAACACTTCGGCGTTGCACAGGATGTCGAGTGGGCGATTGGCGCCGACGGTCGAATCGTGGTCCTGCAGGCGCGCCCGATGCACCACGCGACCATCCGCCCGGCACCTCCGACCGCGGCAGGCGATCCCCTGGTCGAGGGTGGCGTCTGCGTGAGCCCGGGCAGTGCGCGCGGGCCGGTCTCGTGGGTGCGCAACGACCGCGAAGCGTTGAAAATGCCAGATGGCGCGGTGCTCGTCGTCGACTACCCCGATCCTCGCTGGGCCGCCCTGCTCGATCGGGCGGTGGCGGTCGTGGCCGAGCACGGCGGCATCGCCGGTCACCTCGCCACCGTCGCCCGCGAGTTCGGCGTCCCGGCGATCTTCGGTATGGGTTGCCTGGATGCGCTCCGCCGAGGAGAGGAGGTCACGGTGAACGCCGACGGCCTGGCCGTTCACCATGGCTTCATCCCGGGACTCGGGGAGGGCCGGCAGCGGCGTCATCTCATGGAAGGAAGTCCGATCCGCGAGGTCCTCGGAACCGCGTTGGCCCACATCGCACCGTTGACCTTGCTCGATCCCAATGCCCCCGAGTTCCGCCCCGCCAACGTCCGCACCCTGCACGACATCACCCGTTTCTGTCACGAGAAGGCGGTTACCGAGATGTTCGCCTTCGGCAGCGAGCACAACTTCCCCCGATATGCGGCCAAACAACTCCACTACAACGTGCCCATGCAGTGGTGGGTTCTCAACCTCGATGACGGCTTCACCGAGGAGATCAAGGGCAAATACGTCCACCTCGAGGAGATCAGCTGTGGGCCCATGCACGCGCTGTGGGACGGGATGGTCGCCGTCCCGTGGGACGGACCACCGGCCATGAGCGGCTCGGGATTGGCCTCGGTCCTCTTCGAGGCGACGAGAAATCCGGCGCTCGCGACCCCTTTCAAGAAACCCTACGCGCAACGCAACTACTTCATGGTTTCAGGCAACTTCATGAACCTCCAATCGAGGTTCGGCTTTCATTTCTCCACCGTCGAGGCGCTGGCCGGCGAACGCGACGACGAGAACTACCTCGTCTTCTCCCTCAAGGGTGGGGCCGCTGACATGGACCGGCGCGCCGCGCGGGCGCAGTTCATCGCCGAAATCCTCGCCGACAAGGGGTTCAGGCTGAAAGTGATCGAAGACACGGTCACCGCAAGGGCGTCCGCCCTGCCGCAGGACACAGTCCTGGAAATGGTGAAGATTGTCGGCTACCTGCTCATGCACACCCGGCAGCTCGACATGATCATGGGCAACCAACGATCCATCGACCACTATCGGTCCAAGTTGGAAAACGACATCGCTTCGTTCAACCGGCCATAGCCTCAATTGCGGAAGGTATTCTCGCGAGCGCCGAAACGACGCTCCTACTTGAAAAAACTCAGCAGCGCGTGCAGATTTGTCATAGGGTGTGCGGGGCAGCCGGGGATGAACAGGTCTACCGGCAGTAGGCTCTCGAGTCCATCCGCGATCTCGGGGCTGCCACGGAATATGCCGCCGGAGATCGCACAGTTCCCGGCGGCGATGACCGCCTTGGGCGCCGGCATGGCGTCGTAGGTGGAGAGCAGCGCGATCTTCATATTCCTTGAGATCGGTCCCGTCACAACAATCCCGTCCGCATGGCGAGGCGAAGCGACGAAGTTGATGCCGAAACGGGCGAGATCAAAAAACGGTGTGGCAAGCACATTGAGGTCGGCTTCGCAGGCGTTGCATCCGGCGGCGGAAACCTGCCGCAGCTGCAGGGACCGACCGAAGAGCTTCTTGAAGTGCTGTTTGGAGTGAGCCGCGAGATCCGGCAGCGAACCGTCCGTCACGAGGTGCTCCCGATCCGCCGTTGCCAGCTCAAAGTCCTGAGTGAAGGAGACGAATCTACCTTCGGAGAGACGTTCACAATCGCCGCAAGCCGTGCACAGTCCGAGGTCAAGGGTTTTGTCCTCAGCGTTCAGCGCATCGTGCGGACATGCGTCGGCACACCGTTTCGCAAGATCGTCTGGAGCCTGCCGGTCGATGATCGGCCGTCCTCGGTAGCGGTGCGGAAGCTCAACATCCACCTGTGGGTACTTCGAGGTCTTACAACCCTGCTCGAATCGATTCTTCAGTACGTTGAGCACGTCATCACCTACAGATCATGTCCGCAGTAGGACAGGTTGAAGCTCTTGTTGTTGAGCGGAAAGTCCGAGATCCCGGTGTTGCGCAGTGCCATCTCCAGTCCGTTCCAGTTGTGGAAGGACGGGTCTTTGACCTTGTAGCGCTGGATTGTGCCTTTCTCATCGGTCAGTACGCAGTGCGACACTTCCCCCCGCCAGGCCTCGTTGAGGGTCACGACAAACGACGAGGGCGCCAGCGGCCGACCCGCAGGCTCGACGATTTGGGTCCGCACCGGTTCGTCGAGCAGGTTTTCGACGATGGACAGCGACTGGAGAATCTCGTCGGCCCGGATGCGAGCGCGAGCGTAGACATCGCCGTTCAATAACGGACACTCCGAGATGTCGAGCTCGGCGTAGTGCTCGGTTGGGAAGCAGCGGCGCGCGTCGTATGGCAGGCCAGAGGCACGTCCCGCCGGGCCCACGAGGCCGAGGTGATCGGCATCCTCTCGGCTGACCACCCCACAGCCATCGAAGCGGGCGCGAACACTCGGCGTAGAAAATATCAGGTTGATGACGTGCTCGATCTGAGGGCGAAGCTCGCTGATGCGACCGCGGATGGTTGACCGGTCCTCGTCAACCAGGGCCGTACCGACGCCGCCGGAGCGGACCAGGCCCTTGCCGAAGCGACTGCCGCAGAGCCACAGGCTCATATTCAGGATATCGCCGCGCATGCGGCCACAGTAGTTGGCGGGAGGAAGAAAAGCCACGTCGCCGCTGAGAGCGCCGAGGTCTCCGGTGTGGTTGGCGAGGCGCTCCAACTCCAACCCTATGGTGCGGAGCATTCGCGCGGAGGAATCCGGGCGGCAGTCCGTCAGGGCCTCGACAGCCTGGGCAAAACAGAGGCTGTGACCAACGACCGTATCGCCGGCGATGCCCTCGATTAACGACGGGAGTCGGGCGGAAGAGATCTTCGGAATCATCGCCTCGATCCCGCGGTGCTGGTACCCGAGCTGGATCTCCAGGTTCAGCACCCGCTCACCGATGCAGTTGAATCGAAAGTGACCGGGTTCGATCACGCCGGCGTGCACCGGACCGACCGCGACCTCGTGGATCTCTTCTCCATCAACCCTGTAATAGTCGTAGCGACCAGGGATTTCTTCTTTGTAGTGATTGCCGAAGACATCGGGTCTGCCCGTGCAGTTGGCGTGGTATCGGACCATCTTCAGCCAGGGATGACCTTCGGGCACCAGGCCGAACTGCTCGGCGATCTCGCGCTCGAACCTGTGGAAGGCCTCGCACTCACCGCTCAGAGATTCGTAGGACTCAGGCGCTTCGGAGCTTGCCACGAGCAGCTCGTCAGTGCGCAACACTACGACCAGCACCAGCCCTCCGTTCTCCTCGAAAACGAAGAACTGGACAACCTTGCCGCCGTCGCCGACGATTTGGAGGGCCTGCGATCGAAGCTCTTCAAAAGTCAAACGAGGAATGCGGCTACGGTCCAGCCGTTGACCGTTCTCGATGGTCAGGAACAAGGTCTCCATCAGAAACCTCCGCTGCTGAAATCCACAGCTTCGCATAAGGCCTTGAACAGGGTCTCAGGCATCCAGCAGCACAAGACGATCGACGTCAGCAGCAGAACGTACTGTGGCCATACCATCGCCGGTCGCACTTCGATGGCGCCTTCCGCCGAGGATTCGCCGTAGGAAATCCTCATGACATGGTTGGCGAAACCGGCGAAGATCACGCAGAGAGTCGTGAGAAAAATACCGACTGCGAGGAAATGCTCCGAACGAAAGGCCGCGACGACAATAAACAGCTCGCCGAGGAAGAGGCCAAAGGGAGGGAATCCGGCTATGCCGATGAAACCGCCGAAAAAGGCGCCGAAGGTCCTGGGCATTCGACTTGCCAGACGACCCGTCTCGTCGATGAAGCGGCTGCCGTAGCCGAGCAGGATATTGCCCGACGTCAGGAAGAGCGAGGACTTGATCAGACTGTGATGAATCAGACACAGCATCGCGCCGAATGCACCGAGCCCTCCAACACCTGTTCCAAAAGCGATGATGCCCATGTTTTCGATGCTCGAATACGCCAGTAGTCTCTTGTACTCTCTCTGCCGCAATATGAAGGTTGCCGCGACGAGCATCGAAATCAGACCGAAGATGATCAGGATCGTGCCGGAGAAATCTCCCAGCCCCGCCGCCACCATTATTTTGTTGGTCTTGAAGATGCCAAGGAAGGCGCAGTTGAGCAGAACACCGGACAGCAGGGCTGACGCCGGGCCGGGGGCCTCGCTGTGGGCGTCCGGCAGCCAGGTATGCATGGGCGCCAACCCCATCTTTGTTCCGTATCCCACCAGGATGAAAGCAAAACCAACCTTCAGCCACAGCGGATCCAGGCTTCCGGCAACCAAGGTCAGTGCAGAAAAGGAAACCGCTGTATCGACGTTGCCGACATCCATGGATACGGTGATCAGCACCGATCCGACGAGGGCCATGGCGATGCCCACCGAACAGATCAAGACGTACTTCCAGGTGGCTTCAAGGGACGAAGCCGTGCGATGACTGAAAATCAGCGGCGTGCTGGCGAGCGTGGTTGCCTCGATAGCGATCCACATCACCATGATGTGGTCCGACAGCGTCACCATCGTCATCGTCGACAGGAAGAGCAACATCGATCCGCAGAACACACGTTCGGAGAGGACCTTGACCCTCTGGAGATACTCTCCGGAGTAGATGGAGATTAAAAGGAACAAGAAAGAGATCACGACCAGAGAGAGCAGTCCCTCCGGCGTGACCTTGAAGTAAAAAGGGATCATCGCTTCGGGCCGCTGAATCCAGAGCAGGACGGAAAGGAGCAGATGAACCAAACCCGTCACCACCAGCAGCAGCCGCCCGATTCGCGGCGGTACAAAAAACGCAATGCTGCCGGCGAGGAAAGGAATCAGGAAAACGAGCTCGACCATGGCCACCTCAGTCCTTCAGAGTCCGCAACAGCGAAGTGTGCACATCATCCAGCGTGCGTTTGATGTTTTGCAGGATCACCGCCATGAGCATGACGCCGGCAAGCACGTCGAGCAAGATGCCGAACTCCACGATGTGGTGAGCGCGGACGGAGAGCGTCGTGCCGCCCAGGTAGATGCCGTTTTCCATCATCATGTAGCCGAGGACCATGGCGATGGCGTTTCGGCGGGACATGAGGAGGAACATACCCGCCACGAGCAGCGTGATCGCAGTCGGCAGGAACAGTGCGCTGCGCCCTGCCACCGTGAGGTCGAGCTTGCCACTCACAAAAAAGGCGGCGACGATGAGCAGCAGAGCGGCCAGCAGTGATGCTTGTGGACTCACGATCGGTTCGACCTCGCGACGGATCGCGACCTTCTTGATTGCGAGGAGGATGGCGACGGGAATCAGGATGCCGCGGATCACCAACGTTCCCACGGTGAAAATGATGCTCCCGGCGCCCAAATGGTGTCCGATGGCCAGAGGTATGAGAGACACCACGATGCCCTGGAATGCAACGATCTTGATCAGGGATGGTAAGCGGCCGGCGGCGAAGGAACTCAGCACCGACAGCAACACGAGGATCAGGGCTGCATCTGCAAACTGTGTCATTGCATCACCTGCAGGCTCACGACGGCAGCAAAAAAAGCGAGAGCGAACGACACGAGCCCGAACATCGGGACCTTGTCCATGCGAAAGCGCGCCATGACCGATTCGGTGATGCCCACAACCACGTAGACCAGGGTCAAAACGGCAAAGAACAGCAGCGCATCGAGCACCGGCTGGTCAAAGCGGAACGGGCAGACCAGAAGCGTGATCAAAGCGGTATAGAAGAAGAGCTTGAGCGAGGCGGCCAGCTCGATGAAAGCGAGGTCGGGACCACTGTGATCGAGGATCATGACCTCGTGAATCATGGTTAACTCCAAGTGCGTTGCGGGATCGTCCACGGGCACACGGGAGTTCTCGGTGAGCAGCACGATGAACAGTGACGCAACAACGAAGAGCAGCGTCGATCCCACCGTCTGCCAGAGGACCATCGGTTGGTTGCCAGCGAAGTTTTCGGCCAGGTTCAGCTCCCCGGTGAGCAGGTAAAAAAGGATCATGATCATAAACAACGCCGCCTCGCAGAAGATGGGAAAGTAGGCCTCGCGAGCAGCGCCCATGCCTTCAAAGGGGAGGCCGTGTCCATGGCGGCAGCGATGGTGAAAAAGCGCGCAAGGCCGAGCAGATAGAAGAGCAAGACGATGTCGCCGGTGAAAGAAAAAACCGCCGCGTGGCCGGCCACGGGCAAGAACAGCAAAATGACAACCACACACACCAGCGTGACCATCGGCCCGAGCTTGAAGAGGTAGGTCGTGCTCGTGCTGTACACCGACCCCTTTTGGAGAAGCTTGATCAGGGTGTAGTAGTTGATCAGCAGGGGGGAACCCTTGCGGCCGCCGAAGAAGGCTTTGACCTTCAGGATCAAACCCGAGAACCCCGGCGCGAAAAGAAGTGCCAACAACAGCAGGAGGGTGGAGTGCATGCCTCAGCCCCTCCAGACGAAGATAATGAGCCCGATGATGGCGAGCAGGATGTAGCCGATGTAAAGGTGGATGTCTCCGTGCTGGATCCACCTCAGCCGGTCGAACAGGGCCATAACCGGCCGCAGAATCAGCCTTGACGAGTTGCTCTCGGCAACATCCTCGATGTGGCTGTGATAGTACGACGCCACAGGGAAAGGCCCTTCGATCGTCAAATGTTGCTCGCGTAACGGCGCCACAGCGCGGAAAAATTCGAGAATCGATGCTGCGAAGGATGATCCCGTGTACTGCATGCGCACCGTCGGTTGGGTGAAGCCGCAACCCCAGGTGGCGGATCGGGTGACCGTCTTGCCGCGGTACAACGCCAATCGCAGCAGCATCACCGCAACAAGACCTGCGAGGAAGGTCACGGCCACCCGGGTGATATTGCCCGTCAACTCGAGAAGCGGTTCGATCAACACGGCGCCGTCGATCAGTCCCGTCGATGTCGCCGTTTTCACCGCCAGAACCACGAATAACCCGGGAAAAACGCCGATGACAAAGCAGGCAGTGGCCAGCGTAATCATGGCCAGCAGCATCGTCCACCCGTGCTCTTTGACATTCTCGGCGGCTGGGCTGCGCGGCTCGCCCTCGAAAACCACACCGACGACCTTGGTGAAACATGCGAGCGCCAGTCCTCCGATGACGGCCAGAGCGACAATCGCCAGGAGGCTCAGAGCGAACGTGCCGCGATTCAGTGGCACTCCCTTGAAGCTACCGAGGTAGATCAGAAACTCGCTGACGAATCCGTTGAACGGCGGCAGCCCGGCGATGGCAAGGGAGCCGATCAGAAACGTCGTGCCGGTGATTCGCATCCCCTTCAACAACCCACCCAACCGGTCGATGGCCCTGCTTCCGGTCTGGTGAACCACCATTCCGGCGCCCAGGAAAAGCAATGACTTGAAGAGCGCATGGTTCAGTACGTGCAGAAGACCGCCGGAAAATCCCAGCACCGCCATCCATGGCTGCCCGTTGGCCGCCCCGATGAGGCCGATGCCCAGGCCGATGAGAATGATGCCGATGTTTTCAACGCTGTGATAGGCGAGCAGGCGTTTGAGGTCATGTTGACCGAGGGCATAAACGACGCCCAGAACTCCGGAGACGATGCCCGCAAATAGCAGGATCTCACCGAAGAGCGCTGTCTTCATCTGCAGCACCATGATCATTTTGAGCATGCCGAAGACGCCGGTTTTGATCATGACGCCGGACATCACCGCGGAAATGTGGCTTGGAGCGGCCGGGTGGGCATGCGGCAGCCAGAAGTGCAGGGGGAAGACCCCGGCCTTGGAGCCGAATCCCACGAACGCCAGCACAAAGACCAGGATCTTGGTCGAATCCGTCATACCGGCGGCGGCCTCAAAGCCGAGAGAACCGGTTCGGGCAAAGATGAGCCCGAAGGCCGCGATGATGAACATCGCACCCACCTGCGAGAACACGAAATACTGATAGCCGGCGCGGCGGTTTTCCGACTCCTCGTGGTCGTAAATCACCAGGAAGAACGAAGACAGCGTCATCAGCTCCCAACTCAGGAGAAAAGTGATCATCCCGTCGGCGACGACCACGAGCGCCATGGCATTGACGAGCAGGCTGAAGAAGAGGTAGTGCGCCGCCGTGCGCCCGGCCATCTTCGGATCGTCCATGGAATGAAAGCTGTACAGGGCAGCGAGCGCCGAAACCGCGAAGATCGCCACCAGAAAAAAGGCCGAAAGTGTATTCAAATAAAAGGAAAGCTCATACGCCTGCAGGTAGGAGAACGAAACCGTAGAGGTGGTTCCTTCGACGAGTCGTTGCACCGCATCGACACACCCCAGCAGGCATCCCACACCGATACCGGCAACTCCGAATATCCGAAGCAAAAGAAACCTCTTTTTTGAAAAGACGGGTAGAACACCTCCGGCAAGAACCAGCGCCAGGGCGATGAAAAATCCGTTCATCCCACACCCTTCTGATGCCGATGCACCCACACCTGCCGACCCGCTGTTTTCAGCTGGTCCCACAAGCGTGTTTCTTTCCACCCAACCACAGTGGGTCGCCAATCTCACGCGAACGCGACATCGGGTCTCTATCGATCGGAGGGGGCCACCGACGCCCGGACGCTGACGCGATTCTAGCGAAGCTCCAGGCAGCTGAAAAGCAAGGTTGTGAGATCTGGAACGAGTATGCGTCTCATATAATATCCATTTTTTTCTGTCGCCGTCCCAAATGCCGAGCCTTCGTTGCAGTTTTCACCCATCCTGGAGTCCCATCATCGCCGGTTGGGTGGGCCACGGGGTTGAGGAGGATTGATCCGGTTTGAATATCGATGAGTTCAATAGTAGAATTTTGGGGACTCTATGTGCAGGAGGGCGGACTCCATGCGTCGCACGAACAGAATATGGTTGCCCGCGTATTGTGCCCCGGATGGATTGTTACCCAAGGTCCAGGAGACTCGAACTCTGTTTTCCAGGCCTCCCTTTGCTTTCCCCGATTTTGTCGGCCGGGCGATTGCTTTTCTCCAGACCAAAGAGGTCAACGCCACGGGCTTTGAGTTCCGTCCGGACCAGGCCCTGCCCTGCAAGTGGAGATGCCCTGACGAAAGTTTGTTCGGCACCGACCTCGCTCTCTACGCCCAGACCGGGCACTATCCTTTCAATAAGGGCAAGCTCGGCGGCGGTTTCAACGAGAAGGCGCTTGCCGCAGCGGTGCAACATGGCCCAATCAACATCGACTTTGGTGGCGGTCACGTCGGTTATATGCCGGGGAAGGACGGGGGTTCTTTTGGCCGGATCTGGCGTCCGCAGAACAGTGCGCCGACGTCGAACTGCGGCTATCTCACGTCTCTGACGGCTGATTTCCGCGACGTCTACGACGACGCGATCAAAAACATCTTTGTTTACCAATCACCCGGCGGACGGGTGTTCGTCAATGTTCCCAACGAATACGTGCAGCCCAATTGGAGCTCCTTACCGACCAAGCTCTTGATTGATACCGACACGTTGACGAACGGGGAAGTCGACTACGAACCTTCGGCGCCACAGACCCATTTCCCTATCGGCCGCACCCTGTTCCACCTCAGCGACACGTTTCTCAACGAACTGACGAACGGAGAGCGCGAAAGCCTGATCAACGAACGCCGACGCCAATCGGTCGGCGTTTGACGCCGAAGTTCTTCAACATCTTCGATGTCGACGCTGAAGTGGACAGCCACGGTCTACCGCAAGAGCGTCTGCTGCCGTACATGAAGTACATCCTCGCCGCACGCCACGCGCCACCGCTGCTCAAGGCGGCGATCATCAATACCAATATCGAACACAACAGGCTGACGGACATCACTCGCGCCGAGGCATATCGCCCCAATTCATTTGCCAGCTTCTCCGGCGTCTTCATCGATCTCTTCACGAGGATTCAGGACGATACGGCGTGCTCTTTCAACCACTCGCGATCGCTATCAAGGCCCCGGGACAGCAACGCGCGGTCGAATTCTTGCCCGAAGAAATCCACGAGCGATTCGAAAACCTGTCCCCGGCCAAACCGGTGATCCCGATGGAGGATGTGCTGAGGTCGGCCTCGTTCGAATCCTGGACCAAAGCCTTCACCTTCAATCCGGAAGAGGCAGGGTAATTCGGTCAATACTTTTTCTTTCAGCTTCCCACGTTCTTCTTCGAGTCGCCGAGTATGAGTCTATCTCGAGACCATCAAGCCCAACGTACTGCTGCAGTGTGATCGTGATGGTCTTTAGAACCCAGCCTATTCAAACGATTCGTCCCGGAAGTGGTGCCGCCGCTGATGAAAACCGATCTGTCTCCAAGATCTAATCGGTCGTCCAACGGGGCGCTGGCGGAAGCTCTGTTCGCACTGTCCGAACAGGAGGAACCGGGCGACCGCAGGGTGGCCCTGCTCAAGGCCGGCTACGCGGTCTTCGACGGCACCGGCGATGGCCGCCGGGCGGCTCTGTTGAAGGCTCCCGATTGGCTGCGACCTCTCATCGAACAACTCGCCGCCTGTGCCGGAGAGGACGCCCTCGACGCGGCGGTCAACCGGCTCGCCTCTGGGTCCCGGCCGCGCCGACGGGCGACTCGTGAAGACTACCTTTGCCGTGCCGATGTGGCAGCGACGCTCTCATCCGGACCCGCCGAACTCCATCCCGACCGGCTGCGCGGGGCAGCGCACTGGCATACCACCGATTCCGATGGCAAGACCGCGCTGGAGTCCATGGCCCGCAGCTGTCAACGTCGAGGATATGCCTGGTCCATGGTCACCGATCATTCGCGCGGGCTCGAAATCGCTTCGGGTCTCGACGCCGAGGGTCTCATACTCCAACGAAAACGAATCGATCGGTGGAATCGGCGCTTCGGTGAGGACCATCGGGTCTTCCAGGGGCTCGAGGTCGAGGTCTTGGAAGACGGCACCCTCGATGTGCCGCACGGCGAACGCCTGGATCTCGAGTGCATCGCCGCCGCAGTTCACCGGCTCTTCGACCCCGACCGCGACCAGACCGAGCGGCTTCTCCGCGCCATCGCCACTCCCGGGGTCCACGTCCTCGCCCACCCGAGGGCGCGGCACTTCCACTACCGACCGGGTCTGCGCGCACGCTGGGAAACCGTCTTCGCCGCCTGCGCCGAGCGCGGTGTCGCGGTGGAGATCAATGGCTTTCCCCGCCGCCAGGACCTCGACTGGGATCTCGCCCGGCTCGCCGTCGATGCCGGGTGCGACTTCCTGCTCGCTTCCGACGCCCATGCACCCGGCCACCTCGAGTTCGACGCCTACGCCGCCGCCATCGCTATGAAGGCCGGGGTGCCGCGGGAGAGGATCCTCAACGTCAGGCACGCCGACGAGTTCGAGGCGTGGTTGCAGGATCGCTAGCAATTCGTCGAACAACAATTCGGCGGACGAATCGTGGTGGGTCGTCGCTTCGCTCCGTCCCAGTCGCATCGCACCATCGCAATTCAACCCATTGAAGACATCACGCTTCGCGGTGCGCGATGGAACGGGTTGCCAGGCACCCCATCCGCAGTGAACCCCGGGCACGTGGAATACGGGCTGGTACGGTCCGTTCATCCCCGATGGAGCGGGTCAGGCAATGGGGAGAACTCGGTGATCGGCGTCGTCGAAGCGCTGCAGAAAGACCGCCGAGATGTCGGCCAGGGTCTTTTCGGCGAGGTACTCGAACAAGGTGTTGTTGACATCGACGATGACCTTGCCGAGGACGCAACTCGATCCATCGCACAACGGGATCCCGAAGAGGCAGGCGGCCGGTTGCATCGGACCCTCTATGGCTTCGAAGACCTGCAGCAGGGACACGGCGGCGGGGTCATGAGTCATGGAGAAGCCGCCTTTGGGTCCCCGGCTGGAGGTCAAAAGACCGACCTTGGTCAGTCGTTGCATCACCTTCGACAGATGGGCCTCGGACACGCCCAGGCGATCGGCAGCCATCCGCGCCGACATGGGCCGGCCGCCGAGGGTCGCCAACAGCCCCATTGCGTGCATTCCGAGCGAAGCGGCTTCCGAGATCCTCAGAGCACAGGGCAATAAAACCTCCTGCGGGCGATGACGCCACGAGTCGAAAAATCTAATTGAATTCTTGACTCGTAAGCGGTATTTCGGTATTACAATACCAGATTGAATGATTGATCATCTGTTCGGGTGTCGAGGTGGAGGAGGATCCGTGAGTGAGAAGGGCGCTGGAGAATCGCGTTTCAAGGCGCGTTTCAACGAACTCACCTGGTATCGAAGCAATGTCCCCTGCATGGAAGCGTGTCCAGTTCATACCGATTCGGGGCGTTATGTCCAACTGATTGCCAAAGGCCGATTTGATGAGGCCTTTTTGGTTGCCCGAGCGCCCAACCCGCTGGCGTCGGTCTGCGGCCGAATCTGCGCGGCTCCGTGTGAGGACGCCTGCCGGCGGGGTTGGTTCGACGAACCGGTTACCATCCGGCCCCTCAAAAGATTCGTCACCGAAGCCTACGGCGCCGAGTCCTCGCAACCCGACTTTTTCCGCACCATGATCGGCGGGGCGGCCGGCGGAACCACCGAGGCCATTAAGGATCCCGGGTGCCGCCGGCTCTGGCATCTCTCCCAGCTCGCCGACACCGAGGAGAAAGCCCCGGGCAGAGGTCGCAAGGTGGCGGTGGTCGGCAGCGGCCCAGCCGGACTCGGCTGCGCCCATGATCTCGCCCTGCTCGGCTATGACGTCACCATCTTCGAGGCCCTGCCCGATACCGGAGGCATGTTGCGCTACGGAATCCCCGAGTATCGGCTGCCCCGGGGGGTCATCGACCGCGAGGTGGCCGCCATCGAACGGCTCGGCGCCACTGTCAAGACCTCGACGCCGCTGACCTCCGATTACGGGCTCGCCGAGCTCCGGGCGGAGGGCTTCGAGGCCTTTTTCCTCTCGGTGGGCGCCATGCGCGGCCGCGATCTCAATATCCCCGGCTCCGACAACGACGGGGTGGTCAAAGCTGTCGATTACCTGCTCAATCTCAACCGCGGCTACCGCGTCGATCTCGGTGAGAGAGTCATCGTCATCGGTGGCGGCGCCGTGGCGTTCGACGCGGCGCGGAGCGCGGTCCGCGAGTTCTACAACCCCATGGAAGAGATCGAGATGACCGCCGAGGCGACGGCGCACCAACCCGCCATGGACGCCGCCCGCGGCGCGCTGCGCGGCGGCGCCAAGGAGGTCCACGTCGCCTCGCTGGAGTCCTTCGAAGAAATGCCGGCATCGCAGACGGTCCAGGGTAAAGAGGAGCTCCACGAGGCCATGGTCGAGGGCGTCGAGCTCCACCCCGCCTGGGGGCCCAGAAGGATCCTCGGCTCGGGCTCGGTCACCGGGGTCGAGTTCGTGGCCGTGACCCGGGTCTTCGATGAGGACGGCCGGTTCAACCCGACTTTCGACGAGTCGAAAACCATGACCATCGAGGCCGACTCGGTGATCCTCGCCATCGGCCAGCAACCCGACTTCTCCTTCCTCGGCGAGGAGGATCGGATCGAGCTGACCCGGGCGGGGACCCTCAAGATCGACCCCGAGACCCTCGCGACCACGGCGCCGGGTGTCTTTGCCGGCGGCGACGCCGCCTTCGGCCCCCGGATCGCCATTGAGGCGGTGGCAAACGGCAAGCGCGCGGCACAGTCGATCCACACGTTTCTCGCCGGCAGCGGCGCGGCGCCCCGTCTTCAGGTCGAGATCGAGAAGATCTCCGCCGACGAGTACAGGATGCCCGCAGGTTACGAGCTTCGGACCCGGAAGACGGCGCCCACCGTCGATGTCGGCCGTCGCACCGGGATCACCGAGGTCGAAAGTGTGATGACCGAGCAGCAGGCGCGAAGCCAGGCCGAGAGATGTCTCGCCTGCCACGTCGACACCATCTACGACCCCCACCGCTGCGTCCTGTGCAATCGCTGCGCCGATGTCTGCCCCGAAAAATGCCTGACATTCGTGCCCTTGGAGCGGGTCGAGATGCCCGCCGAGCAGCTCGAAGCGGCCATGGCGAGCTATGGCCACGTGAGTGATCAACCCATGACCGTCCTGCTCAAGGACGACACCATCTGTATCCGCTGCGGTCTCTGCGCCGCGCGCTGTCCCACGGAGGCCATGACCATGGAACGCTTCAATTTCATCGAGTCGACGGAGTAGAGCGGTGGCGAGCGCAGACACCGTCAAAGAAGGCGTCCACGTCCACACCGACCCGGGCGGCGAGACCCGTCGCGGTTTCCTCGAACGATTGACCGCCGCCGCCGCGGCCGCCGCCGCCCTCATTGCGGGCTGGCCGCTTCTCCGTTCGCTGATGCCCAATGTGCTCTATGAACCGCCGAAGAAGTTCCGCATCGGTTCACCCTCGAGCTTCCAGGAAGGAGTCACCTTTTTGGAGCAGCACCGGATCTTCCTCTTCCGGGAGAGTTCGAATTTCCATGCCATCTCCGGGGTCTGCACCCATCTCGGTTGCACCGTCAAATTCTCGCCCTTTCTGACGCCCCAGGAAACCACGGTCCGAGACTTCACCTTCCGCTCGCTCGGCGAGTTCCACTGCCCGTGCCACGGATCCAAGTTTCGCGGCGAGGGCACCAACTACGCCGGGCCCGCGCCGCGGCCGCTCCAGAGCTATCACCTCGAGGTCTCGCCGGCCACCGGCGAGTTGGTGGTGGATGTCTCCACCGAGGTCGACCGCGACTTCAGATTGGTGGTCTAGATGAGCATGGCAAGCATCAAAAACGCCTGGCAAAGCCTCGTCTGGCCCTGGCGACCCTCGTCCAACCGCGAGGCGGGCAGCGGGATCGTCGCCAACTTCCTGCTCCACTGGTTCCCCAACCGGGTGTCGCTGCGCAGCCTGTCCTTCGGCGCCTCGTTCTACCTCGGCACCATCACGTTGATCGTCTTTCTGATTCTCTGCGTCACCGGCGTCGTGCTCATGTTCCTCTACGTCCCGTCGGTGGAGCGAGCCTACTGGAGCATCAAGGACCTCGATTTCGCCGTCAGTTTCGGCTGGCTCCTGCGACGCCTCCATCGGATCTCGGCTCACCTCATGGTGGCTCTGGTCTTTCTCCACATGTTTCGGGTCTTCCTTACCGGATCGTACAAATCCGGCGCCGTCGTTCGATCCGCACGGCCCATGAACTGGGTGATCGGGGTGATGCTCCTGGTCCTCACCCTGCTGCTCAGCTTCACCGGATATCTTCTGCCCTGGGATCAGTTCGCGTTTTGGGCGATCACGGTGGGAACCAACATCGCCGCCAGCGTACCGGCAGTAGGCGAGGCGACGCGGCAGTTCCTCCTCGGCGGCACCATCATCGGCCAGCCGACCCTGATCCGGTTCTATGTCCTGCACTGTGCGCTGCTGCCCCTGGCACTCTTCGGCCTCGCGGTCTGGCACATGTGGCGGATCCGCAAGGACGGCGGTCTCGCCATCGTCGAACAGGATCGCCTCGAAGCCCTCGACCGCGAACCTGCCGAACCTCGCAAGAGCAAAACCTACAGCGTGCTCGGGATCGCCAGCGGCACCACCGTCCAGGTCAGCGACCCGACGACTCTGAACAATGACAACTCGCGACCGTCAACACCCCATCTCACTACCCGCCTGTTGCTCGTGACCCTGCTCACCCTGGTCGTGGCCATCGGCCTGTCGCTTCTCGTGCAGGCGCCCCTCGAGGCCGCGGCCAACCCCGAGGTCACCCCGAACCCGGCCAAGGCGCCGTGGTACTTCCTCGGTCTCCAGGAGATGGTCGGCTACTCGGCGCTCATGGGCGGGGTCATCATCCCGACCCTGGTGATCTTCGGCCTGATGCTGATCCCGTTCATGGACCGGGAACAAAAGGGCATCGGTCTCTGGTTCACCGACTCCTCGGGACGCAATTGGGCGATCGTCGGCTTCCTCTACGGCCTGCTCACCACCGCGGGTTGTCTCGCACTGGCGGTTCTCATGCCCATGCGATCACTCTTCCCGACCATCGAGAGCCAGGTCTTCTTCGATCTCGTCAACCCGGCGAGCTTCCTGCTCGCCCTCTTCGCCATCCAGTACTTCGTGGTGCTGAAAAAGACCGGGTCGACCCGCTACGCGGCCATGGCGACCTTCTGCGCCTTCATCATCGCCTTCATTCTCATGACCTACACCGGCACCGCGCTGCGCGGACCCAACTGGGATTTCTACTGGCCGTGGCAACCGTGGCCGGTTCACCCCATGGGTCTGTGAGGGGAGGGACGATGATCAAAAAGATCAGCCGGCGTGAAATCCTCCTGGTGCTCGGTTGCCTCGGTCGCCCTGATTGCTCTCATGGTGGCGGCTTTTCTGCACGACACCGCGCCCGAATGGAAGTACTACCAGTCGGAGTTCCGCGTGATCGTCGGAGAAGGGTTTCCCGATGTCGATCCGGCAACCCTGCCCGACGGAATCCAGCAGATTTGGGTCGCTGACCTCGATCGCGTCGACCGCTGCACCACCTGCCATCTGGGGATGACATGGAAGGGTCTCGAAGACGTCGAGCAACCCTGGACGACCCACCCCATGCCGGAGATCTTCTCAGACCACGCCATGGAAGATTTCGGCTGCACGGTGTGTCACGGCGGTCAGGGGTTTGCCGCTCACCGAGTACGACGCCCACGGCTTTGTCGAGCACTGGGAAAAACCGCTGCTCTCAGACATCGCCGCTTCCGAGTACGACCCGCGGAACCCGCCGCCGCTTTATGAGATCCAGTGCAACTACTGTCACCGATACGAGCGGCAAACCGAGGGCATGCCCGCCATCAACAGGGCCAAGGAACTGGTACGCCTGAAAGGCTGCAAGATCTGCCACGTCATCAACGGCGACGGCGGCAAGCTCGGCCCGGACCTGACCCACGAGGGCGACAAGCACGCGGAGGGCTTCGATTTCTCCAATCTGGTCTCCGATCAGATGACGGTCTTCAACTGGCACATCAAGCACTTCCAGTCGCCGCCGACCATCGTCCCCGGTTCGATCATGCCCGAGATGAACTTCCAGTCGACCGACGCCTACGCCCTCGCCATGTTGGCCATGAGCTGGCGCGATGACAAGGACCTCCCGCGGGCCTATCTGCCCGGTGTCGAGCTCAAAGACGAGATGACGACCGAGGAGATCGAGCGCGATCAGCGGATGCGCACCGGCGACGGCGCCTTCTTTGTCGAGCACAGCTGTTTTGTCTGCCACAGCATCAAGGCGTTCGACATCAAATCACCCACCGACAAGGGCCCCGATCTCTCACTCGCCCCCGACGATGTTCGGGCGAGATTCAACAAGACCGTGGAAGAGTTCCTCTTCGAACCCACCGGCACCATGAAGATCATTCTCGAAAGCCAGATCGTCCTCACCGACGAGGAAAAGTGGGAGGCGAACGCCAAGATCCAGAAGGCCTACGACATTGTCAAGAACCGGGGTGACGAGGGCGAAAAATAATAGAACAACAACCGGTCCCGGCCAGCGCCGCGGCTCGGACGACGGAAGGAGAAGCTGATGACAAAACGGACCAAGACCCATGTGTGGCTCGCGCTGTCCGTGATCGCCGTTCTGGCGGTCGGGATGGTGGCGTGCGGAAAGCAGCCCCCGCAACGCCGGGGCTCACGAGGGGGGGGCGGCCAAACCTCGGATTTGGAGAGCGCGGCTCTGGCAACGTATGTCGCACCGGGCGATCTCGACGAATACTATCTCTTCTACTCGGGCGGCCACAGCGGCCAGATCTTCGTGGCCGGCATTCCGTCCATGCGGCACATCACCACGATTCCCGTTTTCACGCCTTATCCGGGAACCGGCTATGGGTTTGATGACGAGAGCAAGGAAATGCTCGGTGACTACACCTGGGGCGATTCCCACCACCCGGGCTTATCCGAGACCAACGGCGAGTACGACGGCCGCTGGCTGTTTATCAACGACAACGCCCAGGGCCGGATCGCCCGCATCGATCTGAGGGACTTCAAAACCAAGCAGATCATGACGATCCCCAACATTTCGGCAAACCATGGCAGCTCGTTCGTCACCCAGAACAGCGAGTACGTCACCATGGCGACCCGGATGTCGGTTCCTTTCCCGGAAGGGGCCTATGCCGACGTCGATGAGTACAGCTCCAAGTACAAGGGCATCGCAGCCGGGATCAAGATCGACCCGCAGGACGGTGAGATGTCGCTTGGCTGGGAGATCGTACTCCCGCCCTTCAACTACGATCTCGGCGACTCGGGCAAAGGCCCCTCGGACGGCTATCTATTCTGGACCTGCTACAACGCCGAGCGCGAGTTCATCGAGGGCGGCAAGCTCGAGGTCACGGCCTCGCAGCGTGACAAGGACTTCATTCTGATGGTCGACTGGCGCGCAGCCGAGAAGGCCGTCGCCGACGGCAAGGCCAAGATGGTCGCCGGCGCTCCGGTGCTCAACCCCGAGAATGTCGCCGATATCGCCTGGTTCATTCCGCTGGCCAAGTCGCCGCACGGTGTCGATGTGTCTCCGACGGGTCAGTGGATCGTCGGCTCCGGCAAGCTCTCGCCGACAACCACGGTCTACGATATCGACAAGATCAAGGCCGCCATCGCCGCCAAGGACTTCGAGGAGACCATCGACGGGATCCCGGTCCTGACCTACAACTCGGTGCGCGAGGCCGAGATCCCGGTCGGTCTGGGACCGCTCCACACCCAGTTCGACGACAAGGGCTATGCCTACACCTCGCTCTTCGTCGAGTCGGCGGTTGCCAAGTGGAAGCTGCCGCCGTACGAGGACGGCGTCGATATGAGCACCTATGTCGTCGACAAGATACCGGTGGCCTACAACATCGGTCATCTGGTCTCGGCCGAGGGCGATTCCATGTCCCCCGACGGCAACTACCTGGTTGCGCTCAACAAGCTCTCCAAGGGCCGCCACCTGTCGGTCGGGCCTTCGATCCCCGAGTCGGCCCAGCTCATCGACATCTCGGGTGACAAGATGAAGTTGCTCTACGACGCCTTCACCGAGCCCGAGCCGCACTATGCGGTGATCATCAAGGCCGACAAGCTCGACCCGGTCGAGGTCTACAAAAAGGACGACCCCTACTGGCCGGCCGACCCCAACGCGATCTGGACCGCCGAGGAAGCACGGGTCGAACGCCGCGGTAAAACCGTCGAGGTCTGGATGATCGCGGTGCGCTCGTTCTTCGCGCCCGATGTGATCCGAGTCAACAAGGGTGATGAGGTCATCATCCACGTGACCAACATCGAGCAGACCCGGGACGAGCTCCACGGCTTCGCCATCAACGATTACAACATCAACCTGGTGATCGATCCCGGTGAGACCAAGACGGTGAGCTTCACCGCCGACAAGGACGGGGTCTTCGCTTTCTATTGCACCAACTTCTGCAGCGCGCTCCATCAGGAGATGCAGGGGTACTTCCTAGTCAAGTAACGATCAGTCATCCCCCCGGCCGACCCGCGTCGGGTCGGCCGGGTCTTCGAATCGAGGCTCTTATGCCCGAGACCCTACAGAAGTTGACCAGCGCTCTCGACCGTCCCCTCGTGCCCAGGAGTCGCCTGCTGACCCTGGCGGCGGCGCTGATCCTGATACCGACTTTTATCATTCCCCTGTGGCACATGACCTTCCTCGCCCAACAGTACCCCGACGGGCTGGACCTCTATATCTACAGCCACAACCTCGTGGGTGGGGACGACGGCAACGATCTCACCGAAATCAACGTCCTCAACCACTACATCGGCATGGCCGAGCTCACACCCGCCGACTTCAACGAACTGAAGTGGATCCCGCTGGTGGTGGGGCTGATCGGAATTCTGACCCTTCGGGTCGCGGCCATCGGCACCCTGCGATCATTGGTGGACATCCTTGTGATCTCCATCTACTTCGGCGGGTTCTCGCTGTGGACGTTCTGGTACAAGATGAACTACTACGGGGCCAATCTCGACCCCCGCGCCTCCGTCAAGGTGGCGCCGTTCATGCCGCCGGTCTTCGGCTACAAACAGGTCGGACAGTTCGATGTCTGGTCCTACCCGGCCGCGGGGAGCTATCTTTTCGCGGTCTTTGGTTTGCTCCTGATGGTTGCATTCTGGATCAGCTGGAGACGGGTCAAAGCAACGACGGATTGATCGCTCAAGACATACGGAGGACAACGATGAAAAAGCTGACGATTCTCGCCCTGGCGCCCCTGTTTTTCATTTCCTGCGGCGGGGGCGGCAGCGACGCCGCCGTCGACTACGCTAAAACCGAAGCGGCGGCCGTGCCCCTGATCGAGGTCCAGGCGCCGGACCCGATCCCGGTCCCCGAACCCAAAGAGGTCACGGGGGCGGACGACTGGGCAGCCAAGGCGCACAACAAGAACATCGAAATCGTCGGGGTTCTCAACATCATCAACCCGGTGGCCACCTATATCGTCGCCGGCTTCGACCAGTACGGCTGCTTCAGCTTCTCGGAGGTCCTTCAAGAGGAGTGGGCGGACACCCAGGTCCAGCTCACCACGGCTACAACGCTTTATGACTCGTGCAAGGAGCGGATGGCGGCCGGGGAATACGACAAGAAACTCTTCCTCGATCTCGAGCAGGTCTGGCAATCGCTGGTCAAAACCGGTGTCGCCGGCGTGAGGACCAAGAGCATGGTCGACGCCGAGGTCGCCAACCTCAAGGGTTGATTGCCGGTTCGCCGCGATGGAGCCCCTCGGCGCAATCTGACCGCGCCGGGTATGCGACACTTCACGATGTGTCCAGTACTGAAAGCCACGATCACCTCGGTGGTGAAGATGTGGGAGGTTTGTTGAAAGGTCCGATTCTGCTGACCTCGATGATCATCGTCGGGCTGGGCGCGGCCGACCTCCGGGCCGTCGAGCACACGGTGGGCGAGGGTGAGTCCATCACCGCGGTCTTGGCGACGGCGCAACGCGGGAGACGTCGTGCGGCTCACCGGTTCGGTTTACCGGGAAAACCTGGTCATCGACGTGCCGATCCGCTTGACTGGCGAGGGCGAGAGCCACCATCCGCGGCGGTTACGAGGGCAACGTCGTCCATGTGAACGCCCCTGGAACCGTGCTCGAAGGCCTGCGGATCTCTGAATCGGGTCCCCGCCTCACCAAGGACATGGCCGTTGTCCTCATCGAGGCCGACGATGTCGTGGTTCGCGGCTGCACCATCGACGAATCGCTGCACGGGATCTACGTCAAGGCGGGTCAACGGGCCCGGATCGTCGGCAACACCATCGAAGGCCGCCTCGATCTCATCGAATCGGACCGCGGCAACGGCATCCACCTGTGGAACTCGGCCGGCAACACCATCGAGTCGAACGAGATCTTCAACGTCCGCGACGGGATCTACTTCTCTTTGCCAACGACACCATGATCACCGGCAACCACATCCACCACGTCCGCTACGGACTCCACTACATGTACTCGAACAACAACTCGTTCAAAGACAACTTCTTCGACAACAACGTCGCCGGCGCCGCTTTGATGTACTCCGAGGACATCGAGTTTGAACGCAACACGTTTGCCCGCTGCCGTGGCTTCCGGGCATATGGCATTCTGCTCCAATCGATGGCTCGGGTAACGGCGCGATCCAATCTGGTGCTCGACAACAGCCGCGGGATCTTCATGAACAATACCGACTGAATCCGTCATCGTCGGCAACGACGTGGTCGACAACGATCTCGCGGTCCAGCTCAACGGCGGCTGCGACGAGAACCTCTTGTTCGACAACAACTTCATCAACAACCTCTCCGAGCTGCTCCTCGACGTCAGCGACCGCGAGACGCGATTGGGCGGATGCGAAAAGCGGCAACTACTGGAGCCCGCTACCGAGGCTATGATCTCGATCGCGACGGGATCGGCGATACCCCGTTCGCGATCCAGAACGTCTTCCAGATCCTCGAGTCGGATGTTCCTGAGGTCCGGTTCTATCTTCTCAGCCCGGCCGCCGAGGTGCTCAGAGGCCGCCGAGGAGGCATTACCGATCCTCAGGCTCGGGGATGCCGAGGACCCACGACCGCTGATGCGGACGAGAACCAACGCCGATGTGCCATGGCACACCGCGTTGGAGTTCACCGCGACCGGCAGCCCTTTTTGGGCCGCTGTCTTTGTCATGGGCGCTGTTCTTCCGCTGGGGACGCTGCTCCATCTGAGTCGAAAGCCGAAGAGACCCACCCCCACACGACGGGGGATTTGATGTCCCCACCGACACCCATCATCCGGCTCGAAGGTTTCGCCAAGGCCTATGGCGAGATCACGGCCGTGAAGTCCCTCGATCTGGAGATCATGCGCGGCGAGTCCTTTGCGTTTCTCGGTCCGAACGGCGGCGGCAAGACCACCGTGCTGCGCGCCCTCGTGGGTTTGCACGCTCCCACGGAGGGCCGGGTCTTTATCGACGGTGAGGATCTGAGCCGAGCGCCGGAAAGGGCCAAGAAGCTCATCTCCTATGTCCCGCAGCGAGTCACCATGCCCGGACAGCTCACGGCTCGCGAGATACTCGGCCTCTTCGCCCACCTCCGCGGGGTCGCCGCCGGGCGGGTCGACGAGGTCCTGGCCATCTTCGAGCTCAGCGATGATGCCGACCGGCCGACCGTGGAGTTCTCGGGCGGCATGCTGCAACGACTCGGACTCGCCGTGGCCATGCTCGACGAGGTCGCCATCCTGGTCCTCGACGAACCGGCGCTCAACCTCGATCCGTTGGGTATTGCGGCGCTCCACGAACTCCTTGCGGAGCTTCGCCGGAAGGGCAGCACCATCGTTTTTTCGTCGCACATCGTCCACAGCGCCGTCCAACTCGCCGATCGGGTCGGGGTCATGGTTGCGGGCGAGCTCGCCAAACTGCAGGATGTCCCCGCCTTCATGACCACCGTCGCTTGGGAAACTCGGGTGCGGGTGGTGCTCGCCGGCTCGGCCGAAGCGGTTGTCCACGCCGCCGAGGCGGCGGGGGCCTCCTCTTGCATCTGCAACGGCTCACAGCTCTCGTTCGCCGCCTTGCCCGGGCGCCGTCTCGAAGTCATCAAAGCCATCCAATCGGCGGGCGGCATGGTGGAGGAGTTTCACACCGAGGCGCCAGATTGGGAGTCGCTGGTGAGAGATCACGTCAACACACGGATAACGGAACCCACAGCATGAGCACCAGGAACCTCCGCCTGTTGACCACCTCCATCGCCGTGACGGGCGCTGTGGTGCTCATCGGCAGCTGCTCCAATCCCGCGGAACCGGTGGTGACGGCCGGTCTCGATTCGTGCGCTGAGTGCAACATGGTCATCGACGCCGTCAACCAGGCCTGTGGCCATGTTGCCGATGGTGAGTTCATTCCATTCGACTCACCGGGATGCCTGCTGAGAAGCCGTGACGAGATGCGCCACCGGGGGGACGTGCTCCCGACGGAGGTCTTTTTCGCCGACTACGAGAGCGGCGCGTTCGTCCCCATGGAGAGCGCGGTCTTCCTGCTTACCGAGCACATCCCCACGGTGATGAACGCCGGGGTCCTGTCATTTTCCGCTCTAGAGGGGGCCCAGGCACGGCAAACCACGGCCGACGAGGAGATCACCGATTGGATGGGCTACCGACGACTTCGGGGCCGGCCCGATGCCATCGTCGAAGTCAGCGTCTCCCCCGGCCTGCTCTCGCCGGAGATCATCGAGGTCGCCAAGGGTGATCTCGTTCTCCTCGAAATCAGCGGCGCCGAACTGTCCGAGCTGGTCACACTCACGGTACGCGGCTACCCGGAGATCGGCGAAATCGTGGTTGGCTCCGCGACGGAGCCAATCGAAGTCCGCTTCTTCGCCACCCGGCCCGGCGCGGGTTTTCCAGTCATGGGCGCGGGTGACGAGCCCATCGGGATGATCCGCGTGACCGGGGCCCACACCGCCGACGAGGCGGCTCTATGAGAACCGCCGTTGGACGCATCGCGTGGCAGGAGTTCGTCCTCAACCGGCGCAACCGCTGGGTGGTCTTTTTTGCGGTTCTCTTCGCGGTGACGACCACCGTGATCGCCTACTTCGGGATGGTGACCTCGGGCTACGCCGGCTTCCAGGATTTTGTCCGCACCGCGGCGAGCCTCGCCAACCTCGGCGGCTTTCTCATCCCGCTCTTTGCCCTCCTGCTCGGGGTCTTCAGCTTCCTCAGCGATCGCGAGTACCTCGAAATCCTCGCCACTCAGCCGATTTCCCGATCAAGGGTCCTGCTCGGTAAGACCCTTGGCCTCTGTCTCACGGTCATCTCCGCGTCGGCCGTCGGGTTCGGCATCCCGGGCGCCGTCATCGCCATGGCCATCGGCACCGAAGGGGTGGCAGGATATCTCATGGTGGTGGTCTACAACACGCTGTTGGCGGTGATCTTCGTCGGTCTGTCGGTGCTCATCGCCCTGGCGGCGGGTCGAAGACAGATCGCCCTCGGCGTGGCCATCGGGGTGTGGATCTTCTTCGAGCTCGTCTACGGGATGCTGATGCTCGGGACGACTCTCTATCTGCCCGCCAAGATCCTCAAGACCTCGCTTCTCGTCGGACTCTTCGGCAACCCGGTTGACATCGCCCGGGTCCTGTCGCTGCTCCACGTCGGCGGGCCGCATCTCTTCGGCCCCGCCGGAGCAACCCTGGTCAAGCTCGCGGGTTCGACGACCATGGCCACGGCGGTGGGCATCGTCGGGCTCGTGGTCTGGATCGTGGTGCCAGTTCTGCTCGCCATGTGGATCTTCAAGCGGCAGGATCTCTGACAATTCGTCGGACGAATTGTGGTGGGCCGTCGCCGGGCTCCGTCCCAGTTGCATCGCAGACATCGCACGTCGCAAACGCGAAGACGCCAAGACGGGAAGCGGTCACGAAGCATCGCACCATCGTAGTTCAACGCAGAGGCGCAGAGACGCGAAGGCGCAGAGCCATGGCAGGAATTCTCGAACGGACGTGCCGTCTCAAACGATTTTGCTAGAGACGCCTTCGGGGCTTCGGGAGACCCTTCGACTCGCTCTGCTCGCTCAGGGCTTGAGGGGGCACTCTCGGCCACCGGCGCCGAGAGCATCGGGTCCGGTTTCGCGTTTCCGGAGCGTCTCTGTGAACATGATGCTGTCATCGTCCTCCCCGTGCGGTGCCAGGCACCTTTTCGTCGGACGAAACGAGAGCCAGGCACGCGCCGCTGAACACAACAGACCTACCGAGTTGTTGAAAGCTGTCGGACACCTACCCACAGCCACCGCAGGCCCGACGACGAATCCCGGGAAAACCCAGCATCCGATTGACTCATCAGAAGGCCTTGCCCTCCAAGCCGAGCAAACAGCATTCGTCCCCAGCCTCCAATCCTGATAACCCAACATTTCCTTCAGAGCTCTCCCCGCCAGCTTGCGATGAGAAAAATCACCACCCCTCAGAAATCCGCAGGGAGCCAAGCAAAGCGAGGCTCCACGGGGATTTCTGAGGGCGGGCGGGTGGGGGGCATACGCGCTAAGTTTGCTGCAGAACGGGCCGCCCAAGCTCGGGCTCGGGACGAACAAGGGACACGAGCTTGAGCCTCGCCGACAGCCGCTGATGCGCTTGCCACCACGTCAAAGCTAGCGCCGATGCGGGTGTGGGTCGGTTGGCGCTGAAGAACTCAGTACAGCGGGAACTTGGCGGTCAGCGCGTGGACCTCGGCCTTGACGGCTTCCATCTCGGCCGTGAACGCCGCGATCTTCGCCTCGTCCGCGGTGTCCTCCTCGGCCCGGAGTACTCGGTCGATGAGTCCGGCGATGATCTTCATCTCCGCGACACCCATGCCTCGGGTGGTCACCGCCGGGGTGCCGATACGCAGGCCCGATGCGATGTAGGGCTTTCGGGTGTCGAAGGGCACGGTGTTTTTGTTGACGGTGATATCGGCCAGGCCCAACCAACGCTCGGCCTTTTTGCCCGAGATGAAATCGGCGCCGAGATCGATGAGGAAAAGATGGTTGTCGGTGCCGCCGGAGACGATCCTCCAGCCCTTGTCGGCGATCGCTTCGCACAGCGCCGCCGAGTTGGCGACGACCTGTTTCTGGTAGTCCTTCCACTCGGGCTCGAGGGCCTCGGCAAAGGCCACCGCCTTGGCGGCGATAGTGTGCATGAGCGGCCCGCCCTGGATCCCCGGGAAGACCGATTTGTCGATCGCCTCCGCCCACTCCAAGCCGCACAGGATGAGACCGCCGCGTGGTCCGCGGAGGGTTTTATGGGTCGTTGAGGTCACAAAATGGCAGTGGGGCACCGGCGACGGGTGCAGACCCGAGGCCACCAACCCTGCGATGTGCGCGATGTCGGCCATGAGCAGTGACCCGGCCTCGTCGGCGATGGCGCGCAGCCGGGCGAAATCGATGGTTCGCGGATAGGCCGAGGCGCCGCAGACGATGAGCTTTGGCTTGTGCTCCACGGCGAGCTCGCGGAGGCGGTCGTAGTCGATGGTCTCGGTGTCCTTGTGGACTCCGTAGGCAACGACTTCGTACTGTTTGCCGGACTGATTGAGCGGGTGGCCGTGGGTGAGGTGGCCGCCGTGGGTGAGATCCATCCCGAGCATGGTGTCGCCCGGTTCGAGCACCGCGAGATAGACGGACATGTTGGCCTGGGCGCCCGAGTGGGGTTGGACGTTGGCGTGCTCGGCGCCGAAGAGCTCTTTCGCCCGCTCGCGGGCGAGGTCCTCGGCGATGTCGACATACTGGCAACCGCCGTAGTAGCGCTTGCCGGGATACCCTTCGGCATACTTGTTGGTCATGACCGAGCCCATGGCAGCCATCACCGCCGGCGAGACGAAATTCTCCGAGGCGATGAGCTCGAGCCCTTCGTTCTGGCGTCGGCGCTCGGCCTCGATGGCGGCGGCGACCCGAGGATCCGCGGCCTCGAGCAGACGGTTGTGGATGGCGAAAAACTGTTCTCTCTGGCTCATGAATCCTCCCGCTCGATCTTGGTCACCCGGCGCTGGTGACGATCGCCCTCGAACCGGGTCTCGGCAAAAACCCGCGCGATCTGCTCGGCGACCCCGCCGCCGATGACCCGCGCTCCGAGACACAGGACATTGGCATCGTTGTGACGCCGCGCCATCTCGGCGGTGTAGGCGTCGTGGCAGAGGGCGGCCCGCACCCCCGAATGGCGGTTGGCTGCCATGGACATGCCGAGCCCGGTACCGCAGATCAACACCCCCCACTCGATCCTCCCGTCGGACACGGCCCGGGCAAGGAGGTGGGCGTAGTCGGGGTAGTCCACCGAACTCGCGTCACCGGGGCCGAGGTCCTCGACCTCGATGCCGAGGCCGCGGAGGAAGCGGAGGATGTCGGTTTTCAGGGCAACGCCCGCGTGGTCCGAGGCGATGGCGATCATCGCGATGGCCCTCCAAATCTCTGACCGAGCGATGGCGCCTCGAGGGAGTTGTACTCCTCGATGGCGAAGCGATCGCTCATTCCGGCGATATGATCGACGATCAGACGGGCGAAGCCCGCCGAGGCATGGTACCGACCGGCCACCTCATCCGCAACCGACGCCAGCGGAACATCGCGCAGGAAGGGGAAACCGAGCTCGGTCCGCGCCCGCAGCAGGACATAGCTGGGCAGGATCAGGGGGTTGATCCAGAACGCGCGAAAGAGCGCGGTGACCACCTTGCGCGCCCGCCAATCCTGTCGGTTGACGTCGATGTGATTGATGATGAACTGATAGATGAAGGCCTTGAGCTCGTCAAAGAGATCTTGAGTGGCGCCGGAAAACCAGACGGTGGTCTGGGAAATCTCTCGCGCCTTGGCAAGATAATCGGCGTGACCCTCGATGGAGTTGCGCTCCATGAAGGTTTCGATTCGACGGGCGGACTCCACGATTACATCATGAATGAAGAAACCGATGAGCTCGCGGATCAAGGTGCTCTGCCGCAACCAACGGGGTCCATCCGCCGGGTAGCCGTCACCGAGGCCGGCGACGATCAGCTTCGAGATCCCGAGTTCCTCGACCGAGGAGAAGCTCACCGAGCCGGCGCGCAGGCCGTCTTCGAGATCGTGGGTCTGCTGGGCGATCTCGTCGGCCACCGCCACCACCTGGCCCTCCAGGTGGCACGCCCGGTCGAGGGCGAGACCTGCCGGGTCCGGCAGCGGAAAGTCAAAATCCACCCGCCATCGGGTGTGTTTGAGGATGCCCTCGCGAACCTGGTCCGAGAGGTTGAGGCCGGGGTGTTCGTAGCGCCACTCGAGCAGATCGACGACTCGCAACGACTGGTAGTTGTGCTTGAACGCGCCGGCCTCGGCGACAACCTCCGAGGGCAGTCCGACCTCCGGGTTGCGACCGTGGAGAATCTCGTTGAGGACCGTCTCGCCGGTGTGACCGAAGGCGGTGTGACCGAGATCGTGACCAAGGGCGATGGCCTCCACCAGGTCTTCATTGAGCCCGAGTGCCCGCGCGATGGAGCGACCGAGCTGCGCCACCTCGAGGGTGTGGGTCAGCCGGGTCCGCGGATGATCCGCCACGTGCGGGACAAAGACCTGGGTCTTGTGCTTGAGCCGGCGGAACGACCGCGCGTGGAGAATCCGATCGCGGTCACGCTGAAAGGCGAGCCGGGAGCTCTCCTCGGGACGGTCGAAGGAACGACGGCGAACGGCTTCGGTCGACCGCACGGCGCAGGGAGCCAGCCGCGTTGCCTCCTCATTCTCGAGATCCGAGCGTGAACGAATCATGGTCGATTTCATCTTCCGACTCCTCGGTCGGCGGCCTCGAGAAGCGCGCCGACGAGACGGAGGCTGCCGGCCGCAACCACCGGATCCGGCAGACAACCGAGGCCGACCAGCGGATCCGGCGCCTGCCGGGCGCCCGGGAAAGCGGCCGCAATCCGTTCGACGGCCATCGCCCGGTCATCCTCGAGCTGACACACGACGACGTCGGCGACAGCGGGCCCGAGGACGCGGGCCATGGCGTCGACATCCTTGTCGTCGAGACACGAAAACAGGAGATTCCGCCGCTCGGCCCGACCCTTGAGATGCGCGGCGAGGGCCTCGGCGCCCTCGAGGTTGTGGGCCGCGTCGATGAGGAGCCTGCGACCGCCCACCTGGCACTCGGAGAGCCGCCCCGGCCACCGGACGCCGGCGAGCCCCCGGGCGACGGAGCCGGGTTCGAGCCGGGGGACCAATCCCGCCGCCTCGGCACTCAGCGCCAGGGCGAGAGCGAGTTGGATATTGTCGATCTGGTGATCGCCGAGGAGAGGGCGGGGCACGTCGAGTTCGTGCGCATCCCACGCGACCCGGAGCCGGCCGCCGCGAGCGGCCGTCACCTCGACCAGCTCCGAGGCCGCGACCGCGTGCGGCGCGCCCAGGGCCGGTACGAACTCGGCGGCGAGACCCGGACCGATCACCGCCCGGGTGGCCGACCGCAGCGCAGCGCCCTTGTCACGGGCACGCTCGAGCGCATCCTCTCCGAGCCATGCTTTGTGGTCGGAACCGACGTTGGTGATGCCCGCAACGGTGCTTGCGGCCAACCGCGTCGCATCCCAGCTTCCACCCATGCCGGCTTCCAAGACGGCGACCTCGACGCCGGCTTCGGCAAAGGCGAGGAACGCCGCCGCCGTGATGGTCTCGAAGAAGGTCAGGTCGCGGTACGGCGCCAACCGGGAGAGATGGCGCTCGAGATCATCCCGGCCGATGTCCTCGCCCCTGATGCGGATCCTCTCTTCCACCGATACCAGATGAGGTGAGGTCGGTGAGACCGGTTGCGACGCCGTGCGCCTCGAGGAGTGCTTCGAGGGTCGCGGCGGTGGAACCCTTGCCGTTGGTTCCGACGACGAGGATCGAGGGATAGGCCAACTGGGGATCACCGAGTCCGGTCAGAGCATCGCGAAGGGGGCCGAGCTCGGGGCGGATCCGCCCCGGCCGGCGGTCTCTGAGACTCAGCGGAAGAACTCTGAGGCATCGGGCGACGGTCGCCTTGAGCTCGTGGCGCCCAACCACGAGATCGAGCATGCCGTGCTCGAGCAGGAACTCCGACCGCTGAAAGCCCTCGGGGAGCTTCTGCCGGATCGTCTGCTCGATGACCCGCGGACCAGCGAATCCGATCAGCGCCCCGGGCTCGGCGATATTGACATCGCCGAGCATGGCGTAGCTGGCGGTCACGCCACCGGTGGTCGGATCGGTGAGAATCGAAATGTAGCCGAGGTGGCGGTCACGCATCCGCGCCAACCCGGCGGAGATCTTGGCCATCTGCATCAACGACAGAATGCCTTCCTGCATCCGGGCGCCACCCGAGGCCGAAACGACGATCAACGGGAGCTTCTTGTCGAGGCAGCGCTCGATGGCGCGGGCGATCTTCTCACCCACCGCCGACCCCATGGATCCGCCCATGAAACCGTACTCCATGGCAGCCACCATGGCGCCTTGTTTCTCGATCTCGCCCTGAGCGACAACGACGGCGTCGGATCCCGAGTACTTTTGATTGTAGATCTTGAGCCGATCACGGTACGGCTTCGAGTCGACAAAGCTCAGGGGATCGGCGGATTGAACCTGGCCGAAAAATTTCTTGAAGCGTTGGTTGTCGAAAAGGAGCTCAAGGCGCCGCGTGGCGTCAATCCGAAAGTGGTAGCCGCAACGCGGACAGACATCCAGGTTGCCAGAAACCTCGCGGTGATAGAGGATCTCGCGACACGCGTCGCACTTGATCCACAGCCCCTTGGGTACGCCCTCGGTCTGCGCCATCAGCTCCGCCGCTTTTCGGTTTTCCCCGATCGGAGCATCCGCCCGACACCGGTCCGACCCCCGAAACCGACCGACGATGTCGCCCTGGCCCCAAAGTCAGCGAAACCCCGGTCCGACCGGGGTCGCACCACGAGGGAAACCATGGACTCTAGTCCTCGGACTCTTCGCCGTCGAGCTCGTTCGGCTCGCCGAGCATGAGACAGGCCGCAGCATACATCTGGCGGGCCGCATCCGCTCCTTGCTTGAGCCCCTGGATCTGCTCCTTTACCTTGTCGAGTTCGACCTGGATTTGGCCTTCGAACTCCGTGATCTCGGCTTTGGTGCGCGCGCGCGCATCCTCGTAGAAGCTCCGTTGCTCATCGGTCAGAGTTGCAGCCATCTCTTCCTCCACATTTAATTTAGTGTGAGATTAACCTTGATTCGAATCCACACCCTTACCTTGACACCGTTCTTTGTTGCGGGTCGATACCGCCATTGTCGCACCGCGTCTTCGGTGGCGCGTTCAAAACCGACACCCTTTTTGGACGCCTCGATGTTGCGGACCTCGTCAACCCGGCCGTCGATTCCGATGAGGAGCTGCGCCACAACCTCTCCGCTGATCCCTGCTCGTTGCGCGATGGGCGGGTACTCGGGATCGACCCGGTGGATCAACACCGGTTCGACGACCCCGGGTCCGGCATCGACGATGTCCCCTTCCACAACCACCGGGGTCGGGGTCATGGGAATCGGCGTCGCGGTCGGCGGAACCCGAGTCGGCGTCGGTGGAATCTTGGTCGGCGTCGGTGGAATCTTGGTCGGCGTTTCGGTCGGCGTCTCGGTCGGTGTTGCCGTCGGCGGCAGGGGTGTCGGTGTCGGGAATTCCTTTTCGAGCCGGTCCCTGAGTTCCTGTTCCTGCTTGGCCATTTCGGCCGATGCCACTTCGCGGGCACGTTCGAGCAGCTCAGCCTCATCCATCAGGCCGTCGTCGATCGGCCCGGAGTCGGCGTCTCTTCGGCCGCAGGCAGGGCTGGGACCGGCGTTGGCGCACCGCGGGTCTCGGCTCCACCGGCCCCCGGGCCGAGCAGGAACCACCAACCGGCGAGAAGACCAAGCACCACCGCCGCCGCCGCAATCCACAACCACTTGCCGGCACCGGTTTTCGCAGCGCTGTCGTCGAGATCGGCATCCGGACTCGACTCGACCACAACCGGCGGCTTTTCGGGTTCGTCCGGCTCGCCCCCCGAGAGGATCGCCGGCGGCTTTGTCGGCGGGGATGGGGTAGCCACGGCCACATCTTCAGCCACCGGATAGTCCGTAATCTCCGAACCCGACTCGAGCTCGCCGATGAACCCGACCAGGGCCGTAGTGTCGGGTTCCCACCCGTGGCTCTTGAGCACCGCCTCACAATCGCGTTGAAAATCCAACGCCGACTGGTAGCGGCCGGCGCGTTCCGGATTGAGGGCTTTCTGCACGATCCGGTCGACCTCGGCCGGGATCCCCGGAACCACGGTCGAAGGCGAGGCGACCTTGGGGTTGCGGACCTGTTCGAGGATCGACAGCTCCGAATCGCCCGAAAAGACCTTCTGCGCCGTCAGCATTTCATAGGTCACGAGCCCGAGCGAAAAGACATCCGACCGGTGATCGATGTCCTTGCCCCAGGCCTGCTCGGGCGACATGTACTGCAACTTACCCTTGAGGGCTCCGGCACGGGTGTGCGACGCTTTGGATGCGGCCTTGGCGATGCCGAAATCACAGAGCTTGATATCGCCGACCGAGGAGATCAGGACATTCTGGGGCGAGACGTCCCGGTGAACCAGACCGAGGTCGCGATTGTCGAAGTCACGTTTTTTGTGGGCGTAGTCGAGGGCGCTTGCAAGGAGGATCGAAATATACAGAGCGAGGGGAACCGGCACCGGCACACTGCGGCTGCGGCAGCGATCGAGGATCACCCTCAGGTCGCGTCCCTCGATGTGCTCCATGGCGATAAAATAGGAGCGGTCGATCTTGCCGAGATCGTAGATGTGGATGATGTTCGGATGGTTGAGCTGGGCCGCCAGCTTCGCCTCGTCGACAAACATCTTGACGAACTCTTCGTTGCTCGTTAAGTGCGGCAGGATTCGCTTGATGGCAACGGTCTTCTGAAATCCCTCAAGACCGAGCATTCGGGCCTTGTAGACCTGGGCCATTCCCCCGGTCGCAACGTGTTCCTCGAGGACATACTGGCCAAAGGTCGTCCCCGAAGGCACGGGCGGCATCGCCTCGCCGGTTGCCGGTCTCTTCCGCCGGCACGGGCTTCGCCGGTTCCGGCTTCGGCCCGTCGGCGTCGGCGATGTCTTCCGGTGATGGTGGCGGCGCAGCGGTTGAGGTCGATGTCTTGGCCGCCGCCTCCGGGGTCTTTTTCGCCGTTGACTTCGTTTGCGAAATTTCGAGCCCTGCCAGGGTCTTCGACAACATGGCATCGACATCGGCTTCCGTTGTCGAGGACTTCCGCTGGTGCGGCTCCCTGGGCTGACCGACGACACCAGCCAAAACATCGTCGATGTTCATGCCGCCCGAAGTCGGTCGGGCGGCGGGAGCCGATTCTTGCGGCGAGCCTTCACGCTCGACATCGGAGAGGATCTCGGCAAAAAGATCGTCGGAGGTGAACGACTCACCGTCATCGCCCGTGGTCCCACGGCGAAGCGCGTCCAGGGTCTCTTGTGGGACCGCCTGGGTCGTCAGGATTCCGGCCGACATCGAGAGGAGATCGTCCACCTTCCGTTGAACCTCGTCGCCGGTGAATGGTCGCGCCAGAATGTCCTGAGCGCCATACTCCAATGCGTCAGCCCTCGGATCGTCTCCCTCGTATCCCGACATGAGGATGAGGAAGAGCGTCGTCCGCAGACCGGCTCGGGCGCGAAGCTGGGTGATGGCATCACCGACGGGGGTTTGCGGGAGCACCGACGTGATGATGACGATTTTGGGTTCGAAATGGGCACACGTCTCTACAGCCGCGTTCAGATCGCCGGCAATCTCGAGGCGGTGGCCCCGTCCGGCGATGGCATTTCGAACACCATCGACAGAACTCTTCTCGTACTCGATGAGTAGAATATTGGCACTCATTGAATCGTCCCTGGATGCTCCCCGGTATGAAGGGCCCGTTCTCATTATCTGTGACCGGTTTCCAAAGTCAACCGGGTCACACTCTTGCCGAGTGTACAGGACGGTTATAATACCCGGGTTCGGCGGCTCAGACCAGGGGCGCAAACAGGAGGAACAATGTCCGGCCACAGCAAGTGGAGCACCATCAAACACAAAAAGGGGCGGGCCGATGCCGCACGCGGCAAGCTCTTCACCAAGCTCATTCGAGAGATCACGGTTTCGGCGCGAGAGGGCGGTGGGGACATTGAAAGCAATCCTCGGCTTCGCGCCGCGGTCACCACCGCCAAGGTATCCAACATGCCGGCCGACAACATCAAGCGGGCCATCCAACGCGGCACCGGCGAGATTCCCGGGGTCATCTACGAAGAAGTCCAGTACGAGGGCTACGGTCCCGGTGGGGCGGCGGTCTTGCTGCAAACCCTCACCGACAACCGCAACCGAACCACGCCGGAGGTCCGCCATATCTTCACAAAAAACGGTGGGAACCTGGGCGAGAACGGATGTGTGTCGTGGCTCTTCACCCGCAAGGGACTCCTGCTGGTTGGCCGCGCCGACGAGCTTGACGAAGACACGCTCCTCGAACAGGCCCTCGAAGCCGGCGCCGAAGACCTCGACACCGAGGACGTCGATTACTTCCGCGTCTATACCGCCCCCGAGGAGCTCCACATCGTCAAGGAGAGTCTCGAGGCGAGCGGCGTGGTGGTGGAATCGGCCGAGATCGACATGGAGCCCTCGACAATGCAAAAGCTCGAGGGCAAGCAGGCCCAGCAGATGATCAGGCTCATGGAAGCCTTCGACGACCAGGACGATGTTCAGAACGTCTGGGCGAACTTCGACATTGACGACGAAGAACTCAACAACGGCTGATCTGCCGCGTCATGGAATGCCACGGATGGGAAAGCTGTGCGCATCCTAGGCGTCGACCCGGGAACCAGGGCCACCGGCTGGGCGCTGATCATCGTCCAGGGGAACCGGTCTCGTCTCCTCTCGTTTGGAACCGTGCGACCTAAGGGGCCGGATCACCCGGCTCGTCTGGCCGACCTCGAGCGTCAGTTCAGCGTCGTCGTCAGCGACCTCACGCCCGATTGCGCGGCCGTGGAGTCGGGGTTCAGCGGACGCAACCCGAAATCCGGTCTCGTGCTCGCCGAGAGTCGCGGCGTACTCCTCGCCACCCTCGGCCGCGCGGAGATTCCCGTCCACTCCTACACTCCAGCCCAAGTCAAGTCCGCCATGGTCGGCCACGGCACCGCCGAAAAGCGACAGGTCGCCTTTATGGTCGTCCGTCTACTCGGCCTGACGGAGGCCCCCCCGAGTGATGCGGCGGATGCCGCAGGCGTTGCGTTGACCCACATTCACAGCTGCGCGGTGGCAGCACTTGGAAGACGTTAAGCATCTGGTGAATGTGACGACTGTAAAACCGTCAGAGTCTTCGTTGACGGTCACGAAAATCTCATGCTAGGATGCACTGCCTTCATCAATTAGAATGAAGATTCAAATGATGGATGGCCGCAAATGGCTCGGCCACTTGTGTCGGTCAATTCGCTCGTTCACAATGGACCGTCGGTCGAGATGGAACTCTTCTCGAACTTCGAACTCTAACTAGGAGGAGGCAGGAACGTGGGACAAGTAGCAAATCTCTTCACCCAGGGTGGAATCTTCATGTGGCCGCTGCTCTTCTTCTCGGTGTTGGCGCTGACCGTCATCATCGAGCGGTTCATCGTGCTGACCAAGGCGAGGATCAACGTCAACGAGTTTTTGACCAAGATCCGCAAAGCTCTGTTGGTCAACCGCAACGTCAAGGAAGCCATCAAAGTCTGCGAGAGCAATCGCGGGCCCGTGGCATCGGTGATGAAAGCCGGTCTGTTGCGCTATGGCCATAGCCGAGAAGATATCGAAAAAACCATCGAGAACGCGGCTCTGTATGAGCTTGATCGTTTGGAAAAGCGAATGGGCGTGCTCGCCACCACCGCCAATGTGGCGCCCATGCTCGGCTTCCTCGGAACGGTTGCCGGCATGATCAAGTCCTTCGCCACTCTCGCAGAGCAGGGCCTGACCAATCCGGCCGCAGTTGCCGTCGGTATCTCCGAGGCGCTGATCACCACCGCCGCCGGTCTGATCATCGCGATCCCGGCTCAGCTCGCCTACAACTGGTACACGACGAAAATCACTCGTTTCGTCCGCGACATCGAGACCGCGACCAACATGCTCCTGGAGACCTTCTCCGAGATGGACGGGACCGGCGAGAACAAGGCTTGAGGAAGGGAGTCCGCGATGGCATTGATTCGCGGCCGAGACCGAGGAACCGGAGCGGCGATCTTCACCGCCTCCATGGCGGACATCGTCTTCCTCTTGATCGTATTTTTCGTCCTCACCTACAAAGTCGAGGTCGACAAGACGCAGATGAGCCTGCCCGAAACCTGGATCCGCAAAAAGGTCCCCGAGAAGGCAGCCGTGATCTCCATCTCGCCGCCCGACATGGGATCGACAATCCGGGTATCCACCGGTGAAGAGATGGCGCTCCCGGTGGCAACCATTGAAGAAGTCATCACCTTTGCTTCGACCGAAGTGGCAAAAAACCCCAACCGGGAATTCATCCTCAAGGCCGACAAGAACTCGCCCTACGGCCGGGTCGATGAGGTTCTCGATGCCCTCAAGCAGTCGAAGGTGAAGTACATCTTCTTGCTCTCCGAGCAGCTGACTGCGGCAGAGCTGTAGGCCGGGGGGACAACGATGAATATCAAGAAGAAGGACATCGCGTCCGAGATCTTCACCGGATCCATGGCCGATATCTCGTTTCTCCTGATCATCTATTTCATGATCACGTCGGCATTTTCGGCGACCCGCGGGCTCGACTTCGCGCTGCCCGAGGAAACCGACACCCCGGAGATCAAACAGGAAGACTCCATCGAGGTTCACGTCATGGCGGGTGGGGCCATCGAGGTCGACAAGAAGGAAATCCCGGTCAACGGATTGCTGCCGTACGTGCTCGAAAAACTGCAGCAGAACCCGGAAAAACCGGTGATCCTCCGGACCGACCCCGACGCCACCTACGGTGACATGATCAGCGTCTTCGACCGCCTCCGTCGAGCGAGCGAAGAGTGGACCGACGATTTTGGCAACCCCCTGTACAAGGATGTCAACGGAGACCCGCTCATCGAGATCAAGACCATTTCGATCCCGACCCAGCGGGAAATCGAGAACATCTGGAACCTCCTGGGCATGGGGTGAGGAGGCATCATGACCGAAACACCCACCAAAGCGCCTGAAGTCGAGATCAAACCGACGGTCATCGAGATCATCGCGCAGGAGGAGCAGCAGGACAAAAAGCTCACCCGCGTAGCCGTCGCTGTCGCCGTCGTCCTGCATCTCTTCATCTTCTGGTTCAACTGGCCGACTTTTGCCGGCGGCCTCAAGGACGCGACCGAGAAGAAGACCAAGATCTACGTGGTCAAACAGGTCAAATTCCAACAACCTCCGAAGCAGGAGCTCCAGCAGATTCCGAAGCCAAAGAGCAAGAAGGTGCCGATTCCGGATCCGACGCCCGACGAACCGGAACCCATCCGAGATGACGAGCCGGACGAGGACATCGATTTCATCCCAGATGACAACCTGGTTCTGGGAATCCCCGATGCACCTCCGCCACCGGAGCCCGAAGGACCGGTTCGTTTCGTTGTGGGTGGCAACATCACCGAGCCCGAGCGGCTCAGCGGACCCAACCCGGTCTATCCGGAGGCTGCGCGGCGCGCCCGGATCCAGGGAGTCGTGGTCCTCGAATGCACCATCGGCAAGACCGGCGATGTCCAGGAGGTCAAGACCCTCCGGCCGTTGCCTCTCGGTCTCACCGAAGCGGCGATCGACGCGGTCAACCAGTGGAAATTCAAGCCGTCGACCCTCAATGGGAAACCGGTGGAGGTTCTGTACATCCTGACTGTACGGTTCAACCTGCAGTAGGGTCGCGGACGGAAAGTCCATGGCATTGCAAGGGTCTCTTTCCGAGCTCTCTCTACCTGACGTGATTCAGATGGTCAGTGTCTCGGGGAAGACCGGTGTGTTTTCGGTCGCCCGGGACGACGAGATCGGGAAGATCTACCTCCGCGGCGGCCAGATCGTGGACGCCACGGTCGGCGCACTGCGCGGCGATAACGCGGTCTATGAAATGGCGATCTGGTCCGAAGGCGAATTCACCTTCAACCCCGGTGAAGAGACCGACTCGGTCACGATTCACCTTTCCAATGCCAATCTGATGATGGAGTCGGCGCGCCGGCTCGACGAGTGGCGGGTGCTCTCGCGGAAGATCCCCTCGCTCGATTTGATCCCCTTTTTCAAGTCGCCGAGACCAGAGCGACCAGGTCACCTTGAGTCCCCATGAGTGGATTCTCGTGACCCGCATCGACGATGAGCACAGCATCGAGGAGATTGCCGAGCAACTGCACTGGTCGGCCTTCGACGTTTCCAAACTGCTCTTCGGGATGATCACCTCGGGGCTGGTCGCCCTGCGCACCGCCGGCGATGCCGCCCGCCCTCCAACTCCGCACCAGGGCCCGAATTCGGTGACCTTGATCGGGCTCGCCAACCGGATCCGTTCGGTGGCCCTCGATGTCGTCGGCTCGAGCGGTCAACACACCATCGACAAACAGTACGCCGGAACCCGGACCCTAATCGAAAAGGGGGCCGGTTTTGACGCGATCCGATCCATGGTCGAACAGCACAGCAATGCCATTTCCCTGCTCAAGGGAGGAGACATTGCCGCCATGTTCGACGAGCAAGTCCGACCACTTCTCGGGGACGCCAACGACACCCCGGCACAGAGATGAATATCCAGGGAGGCCAGAACTCATGAAATCAACAGCAGGCCGGTTGTCGATCGGCGTCGCGCTCATCATCGCGATCGGTTTCGTCCAACCGGTCTTTGCAGACTACGCCGCGGGTATGGCTGCTTTCAAGGCAAAGGACTATGCCAAGGCTGCTGAGGAGTTCAAGGCAGTCATCGCAAGCCAGCCCAACGAGCCGGCGACTCACTACATGCTCGGGCTCAGCCAACGGGCCCAAGGCAGTCTCTCGCCCGCGGTGGCCGAGCTCCGCAAGGCGGTAGAGCTTGATTCGGCCAGTGCGGCGCCCAACCCGCTGTACACCATCACCCTCGGGCAGACGCTCAACCAGACCAAGCAGTACGGCGAAGCCTATTCGACCTTGAAGGCGGTGGATTTCAGCGAAGCTCCCGGGAAACTATCGGACCACATACGCCCTGCTCTTTGCCCAGGCAGCCACCGAGTCCAATCACGCCGGCGAAGCGGTCAACGTCCTCAATGCCCAGGTCAAAACCGATTCGTCGAATGCCGACCTCTATCAGGCCCTCGGCGTGGCCCAGGATGGGCTCGGAGACGACAAGGCCGCCTTTGCCGCATTCAAGCGAGCGTATGAACTCGACAGCAAAAACGCCACCGCCGGTCGCTACGCCGTGCGCTCGGCAACCGAGGTGGCAAAACGGAGCTCGCCGTCCGACAAGGTCAAGTACTACACCGATGCCGCCAAACTCTCGGAGTCCCTGGCAAAAGCCGACCCGAATCTCGACAACAACCTCCTCGCGGGTGAATCCTGGATGGGCGCCAAGCAATACACAACGGCCCTGACCTGGTTTGACAAGGCCAGCTCCCAGGCCCCCAAAAACGCCCTGGTGCGTTTCTATATCGGGCAGTGCTATTCCAAGCTCAAACAATACGACAACGCACTGTCGGCACTGCAGCAGGCTCTGACTCTGGGATCGAACAACTCCGATCTGCGGAAGAAGATCTACGACCAGATGGGCTATGTCTACGAAGCGAAGCGGGACTTCGCGAAAGCCAAGCAGGCCTATCTCGAGGCTGGATATGCTTCAAAAGCTGCGGCCATGGACACCAATATTGAAGCCCAGAAAGGCAACCTCGAACACGAAAAGGACTGTAAGGACTTCAAGCTCAAAATCGACGCCCTTGCCATGCAGGCCGAGGAGTTCGAGAAACTCGGCGACATGGAGAGCGCCCGCCAGATGCGCGAACAGCTGACGGTGCTCCAGCGCCAGTATTCCGAAACCTGCAGCTGACCTGATTCTTAAAGAACAGCGCTGCGAAACGCGGCCTCACGGCCGCGTTTTTTCAGCGTTCTCCGTCGGAGGTGTGTCGTTCGAGCGTGATCAGGGCCGCCGCCATGGGCAAGCCGACGGCTCCGAAAATCTGAGCCGCGAGGATTGCCACCGGCACTCCGGTTGCCGCCAGACCCAGGGGGGCCGCAAGCTGCCCCATCCAACCCACCGCGACCACGGTGAACACCACCGACGCGACCGCGGCCAACAGCGCCGGGGCGGCGACCGCCACCAGAAAGGGTCCCCTGACGGTGGCCTCGGTGGCGCCCATCAGACGCATGATGGCTATTTCCTCACCGTGTCGGAGGATTTCGAGGTGAACCCAGACCGCCGCCAGGAGCAAGGCGCCGGCGACCAGCGCCGCAGCGATCGAAATCAGCACGACCGCAAACCGCCTCGCGACCCTGCCAACCACCTGGTTGACCGACGATGTCGGTCCGACGGCAAGAACTTCGTCGTGATCTTTGAGCTCGAGAACGCTCTCCGGATCGACCGTCCTGACCTCCACCATGGGTGCGAGCATCTCCGGGCCCTCCCTTTGCATGATCTCCTCGAGGTAGGGAAACCAGGTCGCGAGGCGGTTGGCGAGTTCCTTGGGTCCCACCGCCACAAGCCGCCACCCGGGATGGCTCAGCGCCTGTTCACTCATCCAACCCTGTCGCTCGGCAGCATCCAAACGCGGGTGAAGCAAGACGGCGACCACGCTCTCACGATCACCGAGGTCGATCACCGGAGCCAGCCACTGGCGGACGCTGAGGGTCACCCCGGCGAGGCTGATCGGGATGGCCAGCGCCAGAGCGAGCACCGCACTGATCAGACTGCGGCTGCGCAGCAGGAGCCAGCCTTCGGCGAGTGCATGGCGGATCATGGCGGCCACATTCCGTCGTAGTCGATCCCTCCCCGGTGCAGGACAAGCGTTCTGGCCGGCAGGGACTCGAGCAACGCGTGGTCGTGGGTGGCCAGGACCACGGTCGCACCTTGATAGTTGATATCGCAAAGCAAGCTGAGAAGTTCGGCAGCGAGATCGGCGTCGAGGTTCCCGGTGGGCTCGTCCGCCAGGATCAACCGCGGCTGGTAGACCAGCGCACGGGCGATGGCCACCCGCTGTTGCTCGCCACCGGAAAGGGACTCGGGATAGGCCGACTGCCGATGGTGAAGACCGAGGCGCTTGAGGACATTGTAGGCCCGGCGATGGGCTTCCCGTGGAGGAATTCCATGGAAACGAAGGACGAAGGTGACGTTTTCCAGGACCGTCTTACGTCGCAGTAGCTTGAAGTCCTGGAAGATCACCCCGATCTTCCGTCGCAGTTCCGGGAGCGCGGAGCGCGGAAGGGTGTCGACCCTGCTGCCTGCCACCCAGATCTCGCCTGAGGTCGGTCTCTCCGCGGCGTAGAGCATCCGCAAAAGTGTGGTCTTGCCGACCCCCGACGGGCCGGTCAGAAAGACCATCTCACCGGCATCGATGGAGAGATCGACGCCACGAAAGATCGGCCGTCGATCGTAGTCCTTGGTGAGGCCGCGGATCCGGATCACGGGCTCGTGGGTTCCTCGTCGGTCGACCACGGATGAGACCCGATGTTCGACGGCGGTAATCGGTGCTCGACGGCAAGCAGAAGACCTGGTGCGTGGGACTCAGGTTCCGTCTCCAAGACCACGGCCGTTGCTGAAATCACGCTGCCTCCGGGGGCTGCATTGTACCATTGGGGCGAGGAACAGGACTTTGCCGAATTCTCAGCTGCCGAACGTCTGGAGTGAAGCAACCGTGGGTCGCGATCGGGCCCTCGTGCGCACGATCGGCCCCGCCACCATGGTCTTTGCACTCGGCCCGGCTCGAGGCGCGGCCAAAGAACCGAGCCGCCTCGAAGCCATCATCGACGACCACATCACGACGCTGAGATACTGCCACCAGGTGCATGGTCGGACGATCCACCGGATCGGGGCCGATGTGAGCCCGGTGGCCGAGGTCGGTTCGGGCGATGGACTGATCACGACCAACCCCGGTGTCGGGCTCCTGATCTGGACCGCCGATTGCGTTCCGGTGCTGCTAGCGGCGGAGGGATGGGTCGCCGCTGTCCACGCGGGATGGCGGGGCTGCGCAGCCGATATCGTCGGTGCGGCCATCGAGTCGGTGACCCGGCACACCCGGAAAACGCCCGATCATCTTCGAGTCGCCCTCGGTCCGTCGATCTGCGGCGATTGTTACGAGGTCGGATCCGAAGTGACCGAGGCGCTGCGGCGATTCGATCTCGATGAATCTGGTTGGCTCGCGGACAACCACATCGATCTCCGCGGCCTGCTCCAAGCTCGACTCGAAGCCCTCGGCGTCCCGGCCGAGAACATCGAAATCGCCGGTGGCTGCACCTACGAGTCCCCTGGGCTCGCTTCCTACCGAAGAGACGGAGCCGCCGCCGGCCGCCAGTGGGCGATGGTCTATCTCAACCATCACAGAACTGCCGGCTGAGCCTCATACAAAACACTGTGCCGGTTGGATGGCATGCCTGGATCATTCATGCTAACGTTGAATGCATCAAGCAGACAGGAGTTGTGAAAGTCCAGGGCTAGTGGCCTCGCTAAAGAGAACCTGTTCGAATTCCATTCACGGAGGTGGGCCATGAGGAGACCGTCGGTAACTGTTCTGATCTGGTTGGTACTGTGCATGAACGTTCCCGCCTGGGGATCGAGAACGCTCCACTACTTCGAAAACGATAAGATCTCCATCGAGGTTAACGACTACGAGTATCCATATGACCAGATCAGATATCTCTACGGAACATCGACCTGGATCAATAACCTGTACCACCTCAAGCTCGCGTTCTGGGACGGCTCTGAAATCTGGGAGTACAACACCACGACTCTGCCCAACGGTTTTTCAGGGCTCCATGAGGTACAGGGTTGGGTCGTCACCGGCACCGACCCTCACCAGTCAGCTCGCGTGGTTCTCGGTGACCATGCAAGCAACCCGACGTTCACCATCGATCTGACGATCCGTATGGAGGGCGATGGGTACAAGGGAGTTCGAAGCGACTACATCATCACCGCAGCCTCGGGCGCACTGTCCGGAGCCAAGCTGTATCTCTATGGGGATCCTCGAGTTTCTAACGACGATTGGACCAACCGAAGCAGGTACTCTGACGGTCTGTTTCACGTTTACGACGTTGCGAACACACCAAACCTCTGGTGGGGTGTCGCCAGAAGCTGCGCCGAGCCCTGCGCATCAATCCCCGTCCACTACTACGGCCACCAATACAGCGGGTCCTATGGAACGGAACCGATGCGCGCCTACATGTTGGTCGGCGCCAATCTCCCCGATCTCGCAGACGACACCGAGGGCAACCAGGTCGCCGGCTGGAACTGGGACTTAGGGTCGTTTTCGGGAAGTGTCAGCCTCACGATCTACATGGGTCTGGGTACGAGCTTCGCCGATCTTCAGAACGAGGTCCAGGCGCCGATCTTCAGGGATGGGTTCGAGTCGGGCGACACCATCTGGTGGTAGTTTCGAGGGGCCCGTGACATCCGCATCCGTGCCAGGTCAAAGGACCTCTGCGGTCGTTGCTGCTTGGTGCTCGGCCTTGCCCTGATACCGACCCTTGAGCTGGCCGCAGGCGGCGTCGACATCGAGGCCCTTGGACCAGCGCACGGTGACGGTGATGCCGGCATCGCGCAGCGCCACGGCGAAGCGATTGATGGTCTCGTCATCCGGCCGTCGATGCTCGGGAAAGTACTGCGGGTCCTCATTGAGGGGGATGACGTTGATCTTGGATGGAATCCCGCGAATCAGCCGAGTCACGGCCTCGGCGTCGGCCACCCGGTCGTTGAGATTTCGGATGAGGACGTACTCGAAGGTGATGCGGCGGCCGCGTTGGAGGGGGAAACGGCGGAGCTCGGCCATGAGCTCGGGCAGCGGGTACCGCCGGGCGATGGGCATCAACTGCTGCCGCCGCTCCTGATCGGGTGCGTTGAGCGAGACCGCGAGCTTGGGTCGTCGGGGCAGACCCGCCAACCACGCGATTCCGGGCAGGATCCCCGATGTCGAAACCGTGATGCGCTTCGGGCTGACGCGTTCGAACAGGGTTTCGAGTGCGGTGCCGAGATGGGTGGTGTTGAGCAGCGGCTCACCCATCCCCATGAAAACGATGTTGACCCGATCGACGGGGGCATCGAGTTGGCGCAAGATCACCCGGTACTGGCCGACGATTTCATCGGGCCTGAGGTTTCGACCGGCGCCCAGCGCCCCGGTGACACAGAACGTGCACCCCACTGCGCAACCGGCCTGGGACGACAGGCACATGGTCAGCTTGTCGTCCTCGGGCATGGAGACAGCCTCGATGGTGAGGCCGTCAGAGAGCCCGAAAAGCCACTTGATCGAGCCATCCCCGCTGACGCTCCGGTCGAGAATCTCGGGATCCGCGATGCGGAAGCGTCGCCCGAGCTCGGCTCGGAGTTCCTTGGTGAGATTGCTCATTTCGTCGAACCCGGTGGCGTTGCGATCGATGATCCACTGCCCGATCTGACGGGCGCGGTAGGGTCGGTCGACGGCGCCTTCGAGGAGAGCTGCAATCTCGCTCGGCGGTCTGCCAACGAGGTTGATCCGGGGGTCACGGAGATCGGTCGTCACACGCCCCTCCGACGATCAACCGTCGTCACGCGCCCGAGGATAGGGCTGATACAACGGCGGCAGCGGGTGTCGCGGAGAGCTTCGGTGTCTGGTCGGCGAGACACCGATGGAGGCGAGCCAGCGGGCATCGTCGGAGCCGAGTCGATATTCGGTTTCACCGCGGGTACCGCCGACGTGGATGCGCAGCGTTTCCTCCATCTGGTCGGTGTGCTCGTCGCGGCGGCAGCCGAGCGAGGCCTCGAGAAGCATCACCGCGTCCCAACCATCACCGCGGAGTTCGGTGAGGCAGCGTTTCACCTCGTCCGAGTCGACGACCGAGGCGTGAATCGCCCGTCCCAGTCGATCGAGAAGTTCCTGCAGTCGTGTGATTCGTCCGTCGTCCACCGACCCTCCATCAAACATTCATGCTACACCAACCGGTTCGAAACACCCGGCAGCTCGGAGCGGGGTCCGGGGTTGTCATTGCCCTGGTGCCGGCGCGTGGTGTAGCTTCGGCCGGGAAGTCATGACTCATCCACCAATCTCCGACCCGCTGCAATTGGCCGAGTGGTGCCGGAGCGAACCGGTGACCGGCGATGCATCGCCCCGTCGCTACCGTCGGTTGCACAAACCCGATGGCCAGACCGCGATCCTGGTCGAGTACCCCGGATCCGATTCGGAACCAACTCGTCGCCGATCTCGAGGTCCTCTCGTGGTGTCGTCGCCGGGGACTCAGGGTTCCCGCCCTCCTGGCGGAGGACGCAGACGCCGGCCGCGCCCTGCTCGAGGATTTCGGTTCGAGCTGATGCCGAAGCCGCCTTCACGGCAACTCCTCCCGAGCGCCGACCGGCGCTGCTTGAACGGCTGCTCGGACCGCTCGAGATCCTGGCGAGGTGCAGACCCGATGATCTTCCGCCCTGGAACCCGCCTCTGGATCGCGACGCGCCTGCGTTGGGAGCTCGCCGGTTTCGAGCTCTGGTATGTCCGCCACTATCGCTCGCTCCCACCGTCGCCAGAACTCGGCCGATGGCTCGATGAGTTGGCCGTGAAGGTGGCAAGCCACCCACTCCGGGTGTGCCACCGCGACTACCATTTCAACAATCTCCTGATCCAGGACCATGACTCGGTGGGGATCATCGACATCCAGGACATCCTGGTGGGACCAGACACCTACGACATCGTGTCGTTGGTCGCCGATCGGGCCGCGGCGCGTCTGATATCAGCCGCCGAGCGGAGCACGGTTCTCGCCACCTGGGCCCGCCGGACCGGGGCCGAGCCCGGTTGGCGAGGAGCGGGTCGCCGCGGTCGAGATCCAACGCGGCCTCAAGGTGTTGGGCACGTTTGCCCGCTTCACATTGGCGGGTCGCACCGACTATCGCCGATGGCTGACCGATCTGGCGGGCACTCTCACCACGGTCGTCGCGGCGGCGGACGCCCCCCCTGAGATAACCGCCTTTCTGCTAGACTGAGCGGGTGGGCGCTCCGCGCCCCGAACGGAGGTCGAAATGTTCGGATCACTCGGTTTGCCCGAGTTGTTGATCATTCTCGCGATCGTCATCTTGATTTTTGGCGTCAACAAGCTCCCCCGCCTCGGCAAGGGGCTTGGTGAGGGCATCAAGAACTTCAAAGACTCGATCAAGACCGGCAACAACGACGACGACGAGACGGGCTCGAACACGAGCACCAAGAGCGTCGAGCCCAAGTAGATCGTCAACCCTGCCCGCTCGGTCCATCCGCGGGAAGAGACGCTCCCTTTCCGTGGTTTCCTCCGTTGGACCATCGCGCCGCACGGAGGAGAGATGCCGCGAAGCGACGACCGAGCCGAGATGATCCGCTCCACCCTCGAGACTGTGCTCGATGCCGAGCACATCGAGATCGAAGACGACAGCGCGCTCCACGCCGGTCATCTCGGCGCCCAGGGCGGAGGTGGTCACTATCGTGTGATCGTGGTCTCACCTCGGTTCGAAGGGCTGTCGAGAGTTGCGGCCCAGCGCCTCGTCTATCAGGCCCTCGGCGAACTCATGGCCACCGAGATCCACGCCCTCGAGATGCGCACCCTCACCCCCGACCAGTGGAGCCAATCGGGCGGCTAGAAAGTGAACCGCGAAGGCGCAAAGTACGCAAAGACATCACAACACCACGGTCGAAGGAAGACGGGCGCTGTTCACAGCGCCCGTCTTCCTTCGACTGAGATGCTTGGCGATCTTTGCGCCTTCGCGGTTCGTCTTCCTCCTACGCCGCTTCGTCGCCCTCGGCAGGGCTGGTGAGGACCCGTCGGACCATCCAGAAGACCGTGGCCAGACCGATCACCAGCAGGACCGCGAAGAGGATGAAATTGCCCCACTGGGGACGATGGTCGCCTGGAACTGCGAGGTTGCGGGCTCGAGATAGAGCACCCGCACCTGGTGCCGCGTGACGGTCATGACCGCGATGGTCAGCGTCAGCGCCGCGAGGGTCCCGGAAACGAGCCCCGGGTTCTCGACCGGATTCGACGCCCGAGCGAGCATCATCAGCAGCCCGATACCGAGCAGAATGGAGATCGTCAGCGGTCCGAGGATCGCGAAACCGCCGCGCATGACCCCGAGGAGCACCGGTTTCGGCAGCACGCCGAGCAGGATGAAACCGTCCACCATCAGCAGCACGGTGGCCCACAGCGCCCAGCGCCAGGCGCTCTTCGCGATGCTCGTGTTGAGCTCGACATCGTCGCCGGCCCGGGCCCGGCGAACCGCCCACCAACCGGCGACCAGCGCCGCAAAGGTGATGGCGGCGAGGACGAAGTGGAGCAGCCGCGGCCAGTAGGTCGGGTCGCCGAGGACGCTGAGCGCGCTGACGTCGAACTGCGCCCATTTCCCGGGTTGGACATGGATCAGATGGACCGCGACGTGGGTCATGGCGATTCCGAAGAAGGTCACGGCCGAGACCCCGAGCCACGGGCCCCTGAATTTCTTGTGCAGATAGGCCGCGTAGTAGCCGATCATCAGCAGAACCAGGATGTTGAACCAGATCCAACCGAGGAGGATGGTTCCGCTGTAGAAGTACTGCTGGTACAGGACCTGGACAAAGAGCAGCGGCGCGACACCGGTGGTGATGGCGAGGGAGATGGCGTAGGTGTTGACCCCCATCAGGCGCTTGGCCAAGCACGGTGTTGGGATCGGTCAACCGGCCGCCGCCCCGGAGATTGGCGACGAAGGCCATCAAGGTCCCACCCAGGGTCAGGTTCATGAATATCAGGTGGAGAAAGAAGGTGAAGACCAGGAGGAAGTGAAAGAGCCACGGCGGTCCGGGCATGCCGGCGGCATCGAGGGCCGGAATCAGATCGGTGTTCATCGCTCACCTCCGCTCGCGGTGCTTCCGGCCGCCGCGCTGTCCAGAGACGCGAGGTAGACCGCCAGCGCCTCGGCCTCTTCATCGGTGCCGACAAAGGGCGGCATGTACGGTCGGTCGAGCTGTCGCATGTCGAAGGTCGTTTCCCGGTCGAAGGCGGCGAGCTCGGCGCCCATTTCCTTGAGCTGGATCATGGTCATGGTGATCATCCCCAGGTTGAGCTCTCGGATGAACTCGGGATCGTCGCGGATCTCGTCGAGGGAGGGGAGCATCTCCACCATTTCCTCGTACTCGATCTCCCCGTGACAGGCGGAGCATTGAGCGCGGTAGTGGACCGCCCCGCTCCCGGGGGATCAGTCGGCCGCCACGAGCTCCATGTCGGCGACGGTCGGCAGGGCCTCGCGGATGCTCTGATACCCGTCCAGGGTGTGGCAGCTCGAGCACTCGGCGGTGAAGATCCGCTCGCCGAGGGCTTCGGGGGCGGGGTCACCCGCCGCCACCCAGCCCGAGTGGGCCGCGATGCCCTGGCTGTTGATCTCGTCGATCTGACTCACCAGGAGCCCGTTGGAGAAGAGGTGGCTGTGGATCAGGAAGGGCTTGCGGGTGCCTTCGCGCAGACGCTCGTAGCCGCCGAAGAAACCGAAAGCCGCCGACCATGAGCACGATCGCGGTCACGACCGCGGGCGAGCTTGGGCGCGAGCAGCAGCGCCAGCGACCGCGACCGCCAACCCCAGGGTCAGCGACCAGAGGGTGAACGAGCGTGTGGCGGCGAGTCCGGCCAGGGTCGGAGCCTCGCCGAGGAAGAGCGCCTTGACCGTGTCGGGCAGCGCCGCTTCCCACCAGCGGTAGCCCGCATAGCTCAGCAACGCCCCACCGAGGAACCACCACCCGAGATAGCGGACCAGATCGGCGTCGACGATCGGCCGATGCTTTGAAGGCCGGCCACAGCATGAAGGCGACCGCCATGAGGATGCAGATCCCGGTGCGCAGCACCAGCGACGGCCAGTAGGTCGGGTTGAAGAAGCCGTCCCAGAACGCGTGGCTTTCGAGCCATCCCCCCGGGGTGAGCATGAAGGTGATGATGCCGTTGATGATCACCAGCGAGAGATAGGCGCTGATGAAGTAGAGCCAACCGACCATCAGGTGCGCGCCTTTGGAGATCTTGTCCCAGGTCGTGTAGTAGACCAGGGCGGCGACGATCTCGACGACGAAGAAGACCCACTCGATGGCCCAGCCCCAGACGTAGTTGTGGATCAGGGCCGAGATCGCGCCCGGAGAGATCAGACCCGCGACCACCCAGATCCCGACCCCGGAGATGGCGCCGAAGACCGTCGACACCAGGATCAGACACCAACGAGGATCGCCGGGCGAGCTCCCGCAACTCGGGGTCCGATCGTCTTCACCGCCAGGGTCTCGGTGACGACGATGATCAGCCCGCCGCCGATGGCGAAATGGGAGACGATGACATGGGTGATCGCCACCCACGCCATCAGCACGCCGCCACCCATGGCAACATTCCAAATCGGATAATCCATGCGTCCTCCCCACGGCCCTCGCGATCCGCCTCACCCTACCACCGGCGAACCGGCCTCGCAACGCCTTGAATCTAAACAATCAATGCTTGATCAACCATCAGTCGATAGAACGATCGGAGCCGATCTTCCGACCGCTCCGGCGGAAACCCTGTCCCGGGGCGTAGATTCTCCTCAGATCAAACTCTTGACACGACGTCGCATCTACACTAACGTGGATTGAGACAATGAAAATGAGTCTGGATTAGATTTATGACATCAAAGCTCTCACAGCGCGCCCAGAAACTGTTCATCCAGTACCTCAGGGAGAACAACCTCAAGGTCACACAGGAGCGGCTCGCTCTGCTGGATGAGATTTTCAACACCAACGAGCACCTCGACGCCGATGACCTTCTCGCGCGGATGAAAGTCAAGCAGCGCAAGGTCTCGCGGGCGACGGTCTACCGTACCCTCGATCTCCTGGTGCAGTGTGGCCTGGTTCGCAAGAGCCGGCTCGGCCGCGAGCACTACTTCTACGAGAAAATGGAGCCCGGCGGCGGTCACCATCACATGGTCTGCACCGCCACCGGTAGGATCATCGAGTTCTGGGATTCCGATCTCGATGAGCGCCTCCGCAGGATCTGCCAGGACTACAAGTTCCGCCCGTCCTTCATCTCGATTCAGATCCAAGGTCTCAGTGAGGAAGGACAAAAAGTGGAGCAAGAAACGTCCTTTTTCTGATTCCGAAGTTCAGCCAGCAAAAACCCCGCCAATGTGCGGGGTTTTTTGCTGGCCGAACTTCGGCAATGAACTCAAGGACACCGAAGGGTCAATCTCGCGAATTTCCGTTTGCCGACCTGAACCAGGATCGAGGCTGAGGAGCCGGCGTCAAGGGTTGCCGCGATGTCGCGCACGGTCTCGCCTTCGACCTTGACACCGCCCTGGTTGATGAGCCGCCGAGCGTCCGAGTTCGACGACGCCAAACCGGCAAGAACCAGCGCCTTGGCCAAGAGGACGCTGGTGTCATCCACATCGAGCAAAACCGCGGGGATGTCCTGCGGCAGATTTCCGGCCGAGAAGACCCTCTCGAACTCGCGCTCGGCAGCCTCGGCGTCTTCGGCGGAGTGAAACTCGGCAACGATGGTCCGCGCGAGCTCTTTCTTGGCATCCATGGGGTGGAGATCGCCGGCCGCTACTCGTTCGCGGTCCTGCTCGATCTCGGCGCTGGTGCGATCCGAAAGCAGCAGCCAGTACCTCCACATGAGATCGTCCGAGATCGACATGAGCTTGCCGAACATCTCGAACGGCGGGTCTTCGACCGCGACGTAGTTGCCGAGGCTCTTGGACATCTTCTCGACCCCGTCGAGACCCTCGAGAAGCGGCAGCGTCATGACCACCTGCGGCTCCTGATCATCCTCCCGCATGAGGTGGCGTCCGACCAGAAGATTGAAAAGCTGATCGGTGCCGCCGAGCTCCACGTCGACCTCGAGGGCGACCGAGTCGTACGCCTGGGCGAGCGGATAGAGAAACTCATGCAGAGAGATGGGCTGCTGCGCCTCGTAGCGCTTCTTGAAGTCGTCGCGCTCGAGCATCTGCGCCACCGTAACCTTGGCCGCGAGTCGAATCCAGTCCGCCGAGGACAGTGCTCCGAGCCACCGCGAGTTGAAATCGATCACCGTCTTGTCGGGATCGAGGAGCTTGTAGATCTGCCGCTCGTAGGTGGCGGCGTTGGCCTTGATCTCGTCCTCGGTCAACTGCGGACGGGTACTCTTCTTGCCCGTCGGATCACCGATGAGACCGGTGAAATCGCCGATCAGAAAGACCACCCGGTGTCCGAGTTGTTGGAAGTGACGCATCTTGCGGATCACCACGGTGTGACCGAGGTGGAGATCGGGTGCCGAGGGGTCGAAACCGACCTTGATCGTCAGCTGCTGTCCGGTGGCACGACACTTTTGGAGCTTGATCTTCAGCTCCTCGGCCGGCACCACATCGACGCAGCCCTTGGTCAAGTACGCCAGTTGTTCTTCGAGGCTCAGCTCCATGCACCCTCCAGCCCGACTCGCAGGCCCTCAATACTACCCCGGATCAGCGCCCCTTCAGGTCGCTGATGGGAAGGGCGCCGGCGCCGGTGGTCTCGAGGGTCGCGAACTCGGAAAAACTCTTCAGCAACCCATTGACGATTTCGGAACCGACGGTGAGGATTTCGAGTTCGAACTCGGCCGGCTGGTGCCACCGCGACGCGCCGGCGGCAACGGCTGCGCAGCGCCGGGCATGGCCGGCAACTCCGCTCATCTCGGCGCTCGCCTGTGAAGCCACCCGAGCCTTGACCAAAGCCAGTTCCGCTTCGTCGGTGGGGGCGGTCAGCCTCGGCCACTGTTTGGCGAGACTCCGTTCGACCTCGTCTACAGTCCCTCGAGAGGCCAACTCGAGGAGGAGCAGCGATCGACCGGGAATGTAAGGATACAGGATGTCGACCCGGCTCCCGGACCACAACCCGCGAGCCCGACTCGCGAGCAACTCACCCATCACCAGCGAAACCGCCTCGTTGCCTCCAAAGGACATTTCGAGGGCGACCACCAACACCGAGGTCTCTCCCGGCGCCGCCATTCGCGTCCGCGGCACCGCGGGCATGCTCTGGACATTGGCCGTTCCCGCGTCCGCCAAGTCCATTCGCCAAAACTTGGTCAAGGTCTCCGCAGCGGCCTCGGAATCAGCCGCCACCACGCCAAGGGCGAGATTTCCCGGCTGGAGCAGGGAGGCGGGTGAGACGTCTTCGGTCTCGGTGACGCCGAGCAGACCGGCCATGAGGTCGAGGGCGCGTCGGTGGGCCTCGTCACCGGTCCCAACCACGGGCGCGCTGTCTGCAACCACCGCGAGGTAGGCGCTCGTCAGTTGTTCCATGAGGTCGCCGAACCCATCCGCCGGTCCGGCAACTTCGATCAGCGGCGGTGTGGTCCGCACGCGCACGAAACCCGGGCGATTCTGGGCTGAGCGGAGCTCCCTCGCCAACCGGGCGAGGACGACGGCTGTCACCTCACCATCGAGATCCGGCACCAGCACCGGGCGCAGGCAGACCACGGTCAACGGAGCGCCTGCTCGTTCCAAAATAGCGGCGGTCAGATCATTGTCTAACCGTTCGATCTGCGGCCCGGCCGCGAATCGAGGATTGAAGACCCGGGGCGGCAGGATCAGCTGCGCCCGTCCCGGGTGGAGCGGCAACCAACCGGCAGCGGCATCGCGGACGCTGGCCAGGGTGACGCTCTGGATCCCGAAGACGAGCTCCCGCACCGCATCCTCGCCCCCGGCGAGCCAACTCTCCAGGACCCGCTCGGCGCCCTCGGGATGTTCCTCGAGTACGGCATAACGCCGCACCTGGAGGCGACGGCGCGCCTCGGCCACGTCATCGCCCTGGAGACTCGGGTCGGATGCGAATCGCGCCAACTCGAGACGAAGCTCGCCGACCGTCTGTTCCGCGTTATCGGTATCAACCCGCCCCTCGAGGATTCCAAGCGGTCCTTCCACCCGGCTCTGGAGACCCGGTACGACATCCGCCAGAAGCAACGGCATCAGGTCCCACAGCACTTCCATGGAGCTCCGCCGCCGATCGCCCAGCGGCGGCAACAGGATTTCGAGCCGAAGCATGGCGTCGCTGCCCGGGGCTCCGAGTCGACGGTCGAGCCCGCCCTCCACCAGAGCCGTAGTGACGGGTCGGATCACCGGCGCCGGTGGTCGGTCAGCGATCACCCTCTCGAGCAGGGCGGACAGCTCCGCCGCCGAGACGCCTCCCACCGCGACGATCACGGGTGGCGCCAGACCTGCAAGCTCCTGGTTTTCTGCCGGTTTGAAGACGGCTTCGACCTCGGCTGCCAGGGTCAGCCGCCCGGTTGTCAACCGGTCGGCTGATACGCCGTCGACGGAGAGTCCAGGCCATACAAGGGTGGTCGCGTCGGCCAACGGCTGGTTGACCAGCACGAGCTGGGTCCCTCCCGGCAGCCGCTCGACCAACAAGGCCTGGGCCCGGGCTTCCCCGGCCCCGAGGGCAACGGTCAGAACAGCCGCCGCGCAACCGAGAACACCTTTGAGCAGAGCGGTTTGGATTCTCATCTCGGGCGGCATGGTAGCATGCCGCCGGTGCATCGACGCCCTGACCCCATGACGCCGACGGGCCTGCTGGCGAGTGCTCTGGCGGCCGCGCTCGGGTTGCCGCTCTCGCTCTTCACTGCAACCATCGGCCAGGGCATCGGAGCGCTGTTGGCGGGAGGCGGCTGGATCGGGCTCTGCGTGGGGTGGGACCGCCAGGCATGGGCCCTGGTCAATCAGCCGGTTCTCAACTTCGCCTCGCTGCCGAGCGCGACCGGTTACTGGCTCGGTTCGTGGATCGCACCCCTGTTGGTTGCCGCTCTGGCCATCCCGCTCTCTCTCCGCCTGCGGAGCCTCACCGCGCAGTTGATTGTCGTGCAGTGGGCCTGGATGGCCGCCGTGATCGGTGTTTCGTGGCAACCGGCCCTCGATTTTCAGCGCTGCCAGTTTGCTCGCTGGCTCGAGTTTCGCGACCTCCCGCCGGAACTCCTGTGGACCAGTGTCGCATTGGCAGCGGTGGCGGCGGTACCCATCGTCCTGCGCCTCATCGCCATTGCTCGGATCGCCCGATATCATCTGAGTCGCGCCCGCCGCCTGACACTGGTCGGTCTGCACTTGCTGCCGGCGCCTTTGGCCTGGGCCGCGGTCACGACCATGATCCGCGGGGCCATCGAGGTGCAGGCGTGTATTGCGGCCGGCGCTCCCATCCTGGTGGTGGTCGCGGTGGCCTGGATCGGATACCCGGCGCCGCTGACCCATCCGGTCGAACCCGTCAGAGCTCGCGCGCTCGCCCAATTGAGCCTGATGCTCGTGCTGGTATGGGCCGCGTTCTGGATCGCCGGTCGACCATTGGCCGAAGACCGTGTCGCCGCTGTTCAGTGGGGGGGCGAAACCAGCACCAACAACGTCTACCCCTGGATGGAACCACTTCGCGCACCCTGGCTCGAGTAGGGCTGGTCCCATCAAACCAGTACAGCGGGATTACAGACACCCAGGCCCGGGTTATCCTTTGCAGGCGTGTCGACCACCGATCCGCTCGAACCATCAACACCCTCTCGATTGGAGAATATCGATGAAACCCAAAGTCGAAAAAGCCCTCAACGAACAGATCCACGCCGAGTTCTTTTCCTATTACCTCTATCTGTCGGTCTCGGCCTATTTCACCTCCATCCACCTCGACGGTTTTGCCCACTGGATGCGGATCCAAGCTCAGGAGGAGTCGATCCACGCCATGAAGCTCTTCGACTACCTCAACGAGCGTGGCGGCAAGGTGGAGCTGCTCCCCCTCGACGCCCCGACGAGCGAGTGGCCGTCGCCCTCGGCGGCGGTGGAGTCCGTCCTCAACCACGAGCGCGCGATCTCGGAGAGGATCAATCGATTGGTCGATCTGGCGAACGCCGAGAACGACCACGCCACGACGGTGGTGCTCCACTGGTACGTCAATGAACAGGTCGAGGAGGAGGCCACCGCCGACACCCTCTTCCATCAGGTGAAGATGATCGAATCGAGCCCGCACGGCTTGCTGATGATCGACCGCGAGCTCGCAGGGCGGCCGGCGCCGACGGCCGCGACCGAGGCTGTCTAGCAGCCCGGACTAGGAGTCTGCACCGCATCGATGGTGGATGGATTTCGGAGTGTCATTTGAAGCCGATTTTCGCCTGTTTCGCCGGTTCATACTGGTTTTATGGGCCAAGAAACAGGCGAAAATCGGGCCAAATGCCGCCCGAAAGGCGCCGCCGATTCTATGCGGTGCAGGCTCCTAGTCCTGAGGTTTCGTCGCGAGGGCGACGAGATGCGCGACAATGGCGCCCGCCACATCGACTCCCGTCGCCTTTTCGAGGTTGACGAAACCTGGGGTCGGATTGACCTCGCCGATCATCGTCCCATCACTGGTGGACAGGAGATCGACGCCGCAGATCCCGAGGCCGATGCACCTCGTGGCGGCGACGGCGAGTTCGACGGTCTCCGGGTCGGGCACCAGACCGACTGCGCTACCCCCCCGGGCCGCGTTCGAACGCCACTCCGGGGCGACGGCCTCGAAACGCGCCGCCGCCACCACCCGGGAACCCACCACCAGGAGACGGAGGCTGCTGCCTCCGGTGTCGAGGTACTGCTGGACCACCACCTCGTCGCCGACCCGCCACAGCGAATCGAGGACCGCTTCGAGGTGATCCGGCGATTGACACCGGATCACGCCCACCCCCATTCGCGAGCGACGCTGTTTGACGACCACCGGAAACCCGAGCCTTTGTTTCGCCGCCGCCGCCAGGGCTTCCGGATCAGCGCCGGCGATGGTCGTCGGCACCGGCAGCCCGGCCGCCGACAGGACCTGGGCGGTCCGCCAGTGATCTCGTCCGATCCGGATTGCCGGGGCCGGGTTCGGCGTCGCCACCGCGCCGGCGGTCATGACTTCGAGCAGGGCCAAAGCGCTGTCCGGGCGCCAGTTTCCGACCCTCGCCAGAACCGCATCGGGGGCTTGCGCGAGGCGGGCTTCGACACCGAGATAGAGATTGCCTTCGCTATCGGCGGTCGCCGCGATGGTGTCGATGATTTCCATGCCGATACCGGCAGCGAAGGCGGCCTCCACGAGCCGCCGGTTGCTCCCGGTCTCGGGCCGTGCGCTCAGGATGACAATCTGCATTGGGCCATCTTACTTCGCCAACCGGGAAGATTGGCGCGTCCTGCGACGTGGGGAACAACAGATAAACGCTGCCGGCTGTCCGAGTATACTGCCGGGATGATTCGTGGCAATTTGGATCGTCTTCATCTCGGCGATCTGCTGCATTGGCTCGAGCTTGGCGGCCAAACCGGACGCCTGACTCTCTCCGACGGAGTCGGTGAGCGTCGATTGGATTTCCTCCACGGACGAATCGTCTATGTTTCGTCGACCGTTCCGGAGGAACGCCTCGCCACGTGGCTGGCGCGCGATGGGCTGCTTCCGCCGGCCTCGGTGCGTCGCCTACTGGCGTCCGCCATGTTGCGGCACGAGCTCTTCACGGACGTCCTCCTTGCCGAACGGGCCATCACCGAAACCGCCCTCGGGGCTTCTCTGACCGTGCTCGCCGAACTCATGATGAATCGAATTCTGGGTTCCTCCGAGCTTCGATTCGAACTCGATCCGGGGCACCCGATCCGCGAGCCTTCGGGGCTCTACTTGAGCCTCACACCAAGCCGATTACTGCTCGATTCCGCACGCCGAATGGACGAGTCGAAGAGTCCACGGCTCATTTCACCGACGCCGACTCTACCCCTGGACGACGACGCGGTGGAGAGGTTCTTCTGGCACCTCGTGCAGCAGGGTATTCCCGGCGACGACCCGGTTGACGGCGACCAACTCAACGCCCTGCACGACATCATCCGCAACGTCATGGCGAGCCTCGCCCAGTGGCTGGCGTCGAGCACCGGATTGGTTCCGCAACCTGCCGATCACGGTGAGGTCATGGCGGCCAGCCTGGATACCACCGGAACGGTGCGACTCTTCGGACTCCCGCAGGCGACCTGGAACCTGATGGTGCTCGCCTGCTCGATCCGATCACCCGAACTTCCGCCACCCAGGCAACTCGATGCCGTCGAGAGCTTTGCCGCGTCCCTCGAGCTCTGGCCGGAACTCACCGACGCCAAGAAGTGGCAACGCGGACACGCCGGCACCCTCGACCGCCTGACCCGCCGCGTCGCCATCGTCTGGTCGCGCGGCGCCGCCGCGGCCGCCGAGGTGCTCGGTGTCGATCCGGGCGCGGCCGCAGCTCACGGCCCACCTCATCACGGTGCCCACCGATCTGGTGCTCTGGGTGCTGGCCGCGCTCCCGGTGCCGCACAACGGCATCCGCCGGACGCTGCTGACCGAGCTGCCGCGCCGGATCGGTGCGGGCCTGGGACATCTCGCCGATTTTCCCGCGGATCTTCGTCTCGTCCTCGAAGGAAAGGTGCCCACCGAACTCGGTGCCTGTCTCCATGTCAGTCGGAGCCTCATTCCCTCGGCGGCGGTGTGGCCGATGACGGTGCCGAACGACGAAGTCGGTGCTCGAGTTCGCAACGCCGCAGCAGCTCCAGCACGCGGCGACCGCGGCCCGAGAGGCGGTCGAAGGCCTGTCACGGCCACCCGCGACTCCGGGCTGAGCCGGCGAACGTCCGCCTCACTGGGGCAGGGTCATCGACACCTCGGTGCCCTTGGGGTGATCGTCGGGCAACGGAGATCCGACCACCGTGGCGCCGCGACGACCTGCTTGGCGACCATGAGGCCGAGGCCGATCCCCCGGGACTCGCCCCGTGCACCGGCCGGTCCCTGCCAGAAGGCTTCGAAGACCCGGCCGAGATCGTCTTCGGGGATGCCCTCACCGGTGTCGGCGATCTTGAACTCGATCCAGGGTTCTGGTCCACGCAGCACCCGGCGGACCTCGATCCGGACCTCTCCTCCGGCTCGATTGTGTTCGAGGGCATTCTTGATCACCGCCCGAAGAGCGGTCGTCATGGCCTCGGCATCACAGGTGATGGTCTCCAGGTCGCCGGGGCTCAGCACCTTGATCTCCACCTCGAGTTGCCTGGCGAGATCCCTCAGCGGCGCGACCGCGCGACGAAGAAGCTCCGGCAGCGACGTCGTGCTGGTGATCGCACGCCATCGGCTTCGGTGACGAGGAGGGAGGCCTGACTGACACTTTCCATGATTCCGGACAAGGTCGTCGGCCTGTTCTCGGATGATCTCGAGAAACCGCGCCGTCTTCTCCGGCGGTGCGTCACGGAGACGTCGAGAGCCCCGGCGGCGGTGATCAGCGACTGCCACGGGGGAATCGAGCTGAGCGGCCATCCGAGAGATGAGTTCGTTCTTGATCGTGTCGAGAGCGTCTCGAGTTCGTCGATTGAGGCGGCTGGACCTCCTCGAGGGTCGTCTTGAGTTCATCGGTCCGCTGCTCGACGGTGCTTTCGAGACCGGTGTTGCTTGCCTCGAGCTTGCGGAAGGCGAGGGCATTGGCATAGCCCATGGCGGCCGTGGCGCCGAGGATGCTCGCGAGTTCGAGCTCGTCTTCGTCGAGGGACTGGCGATCGGGCCCACCATAGACCGTGAGCATGCCCAGGAGCCGATCCTGGGCGATCAGCGGCACCGCGATGGCCGAGGCGAAACCCGCCTTCGTCCACCGCCAGTCTGGACCGAACCCGCGGTCGCTCCGTCGAGATCGCTGGCGATGAGGACCGGTTCGCCGGCCTCGGCCACCGCCCCTGCCATCGGTGGTCGTCTCCACCACCGATCGCGAGAAGCGGATCGTGCTCGACGCCGTGGACGACCGCTTCTCGCAGCTGTCCCGGCCGCCGGCACGATCAGGACGGTGGCGGCCTGCACTCCGAGGCTGAGACACCGCGGTCTTGACGAGCAACCGAAGCACATCGGCCGGGTCTCGCTGGTGGGAGATGGTGCGGCCGAAGTCGATGATGGCCCGGGTGACGAGCGCCTTTGCGTTGCGAGTTGCCGGCTCGCGATCTCGAGCTGGGAGCTCAGATCGGTCATGGCCAGGTTGGCGCGAACCGCCTCTCTGACCAGGGTTTCCTGGGGCAGTGGTCCGGTTTCGTCGGGCTGGCTGCTCGGGAACCGTGATCTCGATGTCGTCGGCGGGCCGCCGACGGTACCGAGGCCGTGACGAACGGTTCGAGGGCGGCTCGGGTCTGCTGCTTGAGTCGCTCGATCGCATGACCGGTGGTGTCGATGCCGAGGCGATCGGCCAGCGAGACCAGGGTGTGTCTCGGTGATGGCCGCAAATGCCTCCATCACTCCGTCTCCGGTGATGGCGACGGTGGGAAACGAGGGCAGCCCACCGCCGTTGAGACTCGCGCTCGAGATCATCGATGGGACCAGGTTCGCCAAGGTCCCTCTTGTTGTACTGCAGCACCAGCGGGTGAGTCCCGGGATCGATCCCGTTGGCCTCGAGATTCTCCTTGAGATTCGCGAAGCGACTGGAGATTCGCCTCGATGCTGGTCCAGTTGACTGTCGGCGACAAAAACCACCCCGTCGGCGCCCGCGAGGACCGCCCGTCGGGTGGCGTTGTACTGGACCTGACCGGGAACCGTGTAGAGCTGGATGGCGAGCCGGTAGCCGCGGATACGCCCGAGATTGAGCGACAGAAGATCAAAAAAGAGGGTCCGATCCGATGCCGTGTTCAGCGAGTAGAGCCGGGTTCGACGCTGGGGGTCCGTGACCCGGTGGATGTGCTGGAGACAGGTCGTCTTGCCGCCGAGCGCCGGTCCGTAGTAGACGATCTTGACCTTGATCTGTCGGTATTGGTTTTCAAACTGGACCATCAGCCCTCCGGCCGACCACGGGCGCCCAGGAAACCGTCCGATCCTTCGCCAGCCACCCGAACGCTCGTTGTGTGCCATCGCTTCGGGTGGTTCCGACTCATCACCGAGATCGACCCGATCGCTATTGTAGCCTGTGCATCCATGAGTCGCCCCCGGTCGGCGAAACACCGGCACTTCGACGGTCAGACGCGACCGAACTACCGGGTTCGACTCCCGGCGCCGCGGCCGTCGATCACCCGGGGGGTCATTGAGCATCGGCGGCGGGACCCTTGCGGCGATCCGCGGCTCCGACCCCGTCCTTGGCGGCGGCAAAACCGACGGTGGAGGGCTGGGCGAGCTGGAAGCTGGCATCACCGGTGGTCTGATCGACCACCGAGACATAGCCGAAGACGAGCGCATCTTCGGGTCCGTCTTCGAGCCAGAAGACCAGACTGCCCCCTTCGATCAGGGCCGGCAGCCGCTCCTGGACGTGGCCGAAGGGCGGCACTTCCAGCGTCAGACTCTCGACAATGGCGCCGTCGGCATCCTGGACATCCACCGCAACCGAGGTCCAGTCCGCGCTCCACGAGGCGACGCCGAGATTCGATCCGGAAGCTACAGACCATCGTTGAGAATCCCGGCGGCATACCCGAGTGTAGTCCCAGTCGATGCCCTGCCAGGTGCTCGAGCCGGGAATGGTCTGGCCGAATTCGCCGCCCTCTCCAGCGGGATTGAGGGTGTAGGTGCGCGATGTGACCAGGAAATCGCAATCCTCGACGGGATCGCAGCTCAGGCTCGAATCAGCGACGATCGAGGATCGAACCGGTCCCCTCGACGGCGAAATACTCCGGTCCGAGAACATCCCACAGGTTGAAAGTCGCCCACGGTTCGAGGGTGAGCGTACAAGGTGTCGGCGACGCCGGTTGTCGGTGTCGCTGGGAAGAAACTGGAGCACCACCGGCAGTTCGAAGGAGTGCGGGTTGTGCAACGACAGATCGGTGTGCCAATCGGTCCCGTTGAGTCCCGGCGGTGTTGGCGGCCGCGGGCACGATCCACTGCAGCGAGAGTTGGGCCGCGGCCGGCAGTGCCGTCGTGAGCGAGGGTCAGAAGGGCGGCGATGAAAACCAGACGGTGAAAACGACTCATGACAACCTCCGACCCTTCGAGACAGCAATCCCCGTGCCAGATTGCGCCGTGCGCGACCACGCCCGGAGAGCACTCGACTCGTCCTCGAAAGAGGACATTGCGACCTTGTCGCCCCGGTTTCACGGAAGTTCTCCTATACTTGAGGTATGCGGATTTCCGGCATTCTGATCCTGGTGGTCGTCATTTCCATGGCGGTTGTGGTCTTTCTCCAGAGCCGGGATGTGACGGCCAAGACACGAGGCGCTCACCGTCATCGCCACCGAACTGCGGTGAAGAGGGGGTCGAGGGCATCCGCTTCGACCGACAACGCGCCCTCGAACTCATCGCCGTCCTCGAAGGCCTGGCCGCCGATCCGCAGGCCATCCCCAACCACCTCGACGACCTCAAGACCATCTCCGCCACCGCGGCGCAGTGGGCCGCCGGCGCGGCCTCACCGAGTCCGGAGCTGCACGCGTCCGTCGCCCTGCGAGCCGCGGCCGGCGAGCTTCGAGAGTACGCCGTTCGACCGACCCCAGCCGGGCTCGACAAGGCCCGCTACGAGCTCGAGCAGGCGCGTCACGCACTCACCACGACGGTCGGCCGGCGACGGCACCACCGCCCCGAGCGGCCTGGTCACCGAGGGGGTTCAGGACCGGATTCAGAACCTCGAGGCCTCGCAGAAGGAGCGGACCCTCGAAATTGACGAGGACCTCGGGCCGTAGGGGCTCGTGGGTGAGGAGTGAGACGTTAGACGTTAGACGTTAGACGTTAGACGTCGAGAGGATCTCACCCCTAACTGGTGGCGGTTGACTGGTGACTAGTGACTGGTGACTCTGAACTCTGAACTCTGAACTCCAAGGAGCCTACAATCCCCGGGGTCGACGGACGTTCGGGGTTGAGTTGGACTACGGGCAAGGATCAATCGAGATCGAGTCTCGAGATCGAGACCTTCGAGGATCTCGGCGCCGATGTTGGTGATCTGCACCGGCCCGCAGCCCAGGCTCTGCAACGCCGCGCGCAACGGCGCCGAGCCAGCGCTGAACCGCGGGGGTCCGCTCGACCTCGACCACCGGCCACAGACGGACCACCGTGTCCTCGTCGCGGGTCGCGACCAGGGCGACTGGATGAAGCGGTCGGCCGAACTCGACAACCACCCCGTCGACGAGGAGGGCGCCGCCGTCCGAGCGTCGCCAGCGATCGCTGGTCTTGATGACCGCCCGGCCCCATCGGATGACACCGAGATCGAGTTCGGTCGCGGCGCGACTGAAAATCACCAGATCCGCGGAGCACGAGATGCGGCATCAGCAACCCCCCGCTCAACCAGAGTTCGCAGGAATGAGTGCATCGCCGGAGTATAGCCTGGGGCCTCGTGATGGGCTGGGACCTCGACGAGGAGCGCGAGAGCTCTTCAAACACCACGATATGACAGCTGCGCTCGCCTGAATCGAGCTCCCGCGAGAACCGAAGATTGACGCCACGACTGCAAAAGTGCATCTTGTTCTGACGGCGAGCGGGCTAGGATTGGGCCCGTGCGAGTCGGCTGTGAGAGCCTGCCCTCGGCAGCGAGATCCTGCTTGCCCGCTCTGTGCGTGGCGTGTGACGACGTTCTCGCCGGCGACGACCGGGGGCTCTGCGGCTCGTGCCGCAGCCGACTTCATCCCATGTCCGAGCCGTGTTGTCCGCTCTGCGGCGTCCCGGCCGACATCGACAGACCGAGCCCTGTCTCGGTTGCGTCGCCTCGCCGCCGCCGCAACTGGGCACCGTCCTGTGGGGCGCCTACGACGGTGTCCTTCGACGGGCGGTCCTGGCGCTCAAACACCGGGGTCATGACGAGATCGCACGCCCGCTCGGCCGTCGTCTGGCGGCGCGGATCGCCCTCGCACCCTGGTTCGACGAGATCACCGTGGTGACCACGGTTCCGTCCCACGACCTCCGTCGCTTTCGCCGGGGATTTTGCGCCGCCCGTCTCATCGGCGACAGAGGTCGCGCGGGCCATCGACCGACCGCTGATCAACCGCTCCTTCGGCGCCACGGTCTCGGCCGCCAGGCCGGACGCACCCGCGCTGCAGCGAATGCAGCTTCCTCGCGGGAGCTTCTCGGCAAGACACGCGGGTGACAGGGCCACCGCGTGCTGCTCGTCGACGATGTCTGCACCACCGGAACCACCCTGCGCCGCGCCGCCGACACCTTGCTCGCGAGCCGGCGCCGAGGCCGTCTATTGCGCAACCATCGCTCATGCAACCGATCCCAGGAGAATGTGATGACGCTCTTCGACCAGTTCATCCGACACGGCATGCCGTTTGTCCCAAAACCCATCGTCGGCAAGGTCGCCCAACGCTATGTCGCCGGTGAAGAGGTCTCCGACGCCATGAACGCACCATCCGGGAACTCAACGCCGAGGGGGCCATGGCCACGGTGGACGTGCTCGGAGAGGAGGTCCGTGAACCGAGCAAGGCCGAGGCGGCCGTCGAACAGTATCTCGGGCTTCTGGAGACCATCGATCGCGAGAAGATCGACGCCAACGTCTCCATCAAACCGACCATGCTCGGCCTCAAGATCGATGAGGAGATGTGCTGTGACCACATCAGGACCATCGTCGAGCAAGGCGGCCGAGTTCGACAACTTCGTCCGCATCGACATGGAGGATCACACCTGCACCGATGCGACCCTCGAGATCTACCGTCGCCTGCATCGGCGAGGTCGGCCACGTCGGTGTCGTTCTCCAGGCCTATCTCCACCGGACCGTCGACGACATCAACGATCTGCTGCCGCTCAGACCCAATATCCGGCTGTGCAAGGGGATCTACCGCGAGCCGAGGACCATCGCGTGGAAGCAGTACGAGACCGTTCGCGCCAATTTCATCTCCACCATGGAAAAGCTCCTCGACCGGCGGCGCCTATGTCGGCATCGCCACCCACGACGCCCATCTGGTCTGGGCGGGGATGACGGCCGTGGACCGTCTCGGCCTCGATCCGACAGAGTACGAGTTCCAGATGCTCCTCGGGGTCGATCCCGAGCTTCGCCGGATCATCCTCGACCGGGGACACCGGCTGCGGGTCTATGTTCCCTTCGGTCGCGACTGGTATCCCTACTCCATGCGCCGCCTGCGGGAGAACCCCACCGTCGCTCACCACGTGACTCGCGCCATGCTCGGTCTGGGGCCCCGTTGAGCCCGGGTGGGAATGGGAGTATCCTGGGGCCAAACCACCGGCGGCTTGGAGGAACCACATGCGCCACCACAACACCACCACCATCGTCCTCGTCGCGACTCTCGCTCATGGTCATGGGCATCGGAACCGCATCGCCGGGCCCCAGGCCCGAGTCGCGGGCATCGTTGTCGGAACCGCACGGCGAGCCCATCGTCGGTGCGACGATCACGATCACCTCGCGAAGCGCTTCCCAAGTACAACAAAGTCACTCGAGACCGACACAAGACGGGGAGTTCAAGGTCCTCATCCTCGACGCCACCAACACCTATCTCTTCACCGTGACGGCGCCGGGTTTCCTCGACTACAAAGAGGAGATCAAGGTCCCGGTGGGCACCACCGACAACGACTTCACCTTCGAGCTGTCGACGCCCGACGGAACTCGCGGCGACCCGGCAGCAGGAAGTCATGGAACAACCCGGATACCACGAGTATCGGTGAGGCGCAAGGAGCTGCTCGAGGCGGGCAAGACCGCCGAGGCCCGCGCCCGACTCGAGGACGCTCTCGTGGCGATGCCCGACCTCATCGAGGCCCTCGAGGTGATGGCCGGGATCGACTACGACTCCGGCGACAACGCACTCGCCCTCGCCACCGCGCGGCGCTGTCTCGAGGAGGACGACGAGTCCCTGCCCTGCCTCGCGGTGGCCGTCCAACGCGGCCGGCAATCGTCGGCGACAACGAAGCGCAGAGCCGCCTATCTCGCGCGCTATCAGGAGCTCAACCCCGATGATCCGGCGACGCTCTTCAACCAGGCGGCCGGGTTGTCTGAACAAGATGGACGACGACGGCGCCCGTCCGCTGCTCGAGCAGTGTCTCGCGGTCGATCCCGAGCTTCGCGAAGTGTCTCTTCGAGTACGGCATGCTGCTGCTGCGCACCGGTGATCTCGAAGGGGCCAAGGCCCAGCTCGAGAAATACCTCGAGGTCGCACCCGACGGACCCGATGCGACCACCGCCGCCGAGACGTGAAGTACCTCTGAGCCGAGGCCATGAGCCATTGACGCCTCCACCTCTCGTCATCGGGGTTGCCGGCGGGACGGGTTCCGGGAAAGACCACCGTCGCCGATGAGATCGTCCGCCGGATCGGCACCGGATCAGAATCGTCTCGGTTCATCAGGATCGCTACTATCGGGATCTCTCCCATCTCGACGAGGACCAACGCGCACCGGCACAACTTCGATCACCCCGACGCCATCGACGAGGAGTTGCTGGTGGAGCACCTCGGCCTCCTCGCCTCGGGCCAGCCGGCGCCACTGCCGGTGTATGACTTCGCCCGCCACATCCGCACCGATCGGAGGTCGAGTGGGCCGAGCCGCGACCGGTCATTCTCCTCGAGGGCATTCTGATCTTCGCGGTCGCCGCCGTACGGGAACTCATCGATGTCAAGCTCTTTGTCGATACCGATCCGGACATCCGCTTCATCCGCCGGTTGAATCGCGATCTCGCCGAACGCGGCAGAACCGTCCAGTCGGTCATCGATCAGTGGCTCGAGACCGTCCGTCCCATGCATCTCGAGTTCGTCGAGCCTTCCAAGAGATACGCCGATCTCATCATCCCGGAGGGCGGCTTCAACACCGTCGCTCTCGATCTCGTCATCAGCCGAATCGAACAGGTCGTGGCCGGCTCGATCGGCCTTACCCGAGCTTGAGCGCAGTTCACCGGGTATCAACCGATTCCGGGAGGCGCGCCGATCTCGACATCGGTATCCGGGACGGAGTTGGGTGATCGGCTATCGCTCTTCTGCGGCGGCCGGCGCCGGCGGCGTTGGTGAAGTTCCTCTTCCTTGAACATGAACTTGATCGAGTGCTTGAAGATGAGGAGGTTCGGCGCCTTCGTCCGGTTGAGCTTGATGCAGCTCTTGTCGTACCACTCGATCCAGCCGATGAGCTCGGTCCCATCTGTGAGCACCACGACCATGATGGTGCGACTCTGCATCTGTTTGAGATAGTAAAAGCTCTCGGCATTGGTCTGCTCGGCCGGCACCTGCTTGCGCCGGCCGGTGGTTCCTCGGGTCGGAAATCTGATCCATCATCTCGGTCATGGATGGACGGATGAGTTTGCGGTCTGACATGTCGTCGCTCCTAGCACCCCATGCAGGGCGGGGGGCGGGCCCGGATGCATGAAGTCGGGGAATTGTGCCTCAAGAGTAACAAAACCGCGGCACCCTGTCTCGTGGCATCGGCGAGGCCGAGCCGAGATCTGGATTTCAACTGCTTCGACGCGACCGCGTACCGCCATCGGGATACTGATCGACCTCGTGCGCCAGACAGCACATCAGCCGTCCGCAGAGACCCGAAATCTTGGTCGGGTTGAGGCTCAGATTCTGCCGTTTCGCCATCCGAACCGTGACCGAGTGGAAACGGTCCATAAAGGTGGTACAACACAGACAGCGACCGCACGGTCCGAGACCGCCGCAGACCCGCGCACCGTCTCGGACCCCGAGCGGTCGCATTTCGATCCGCCGCCGATAGCGGCGCCCGAGCTCGCGCAGCAGGGGTCGGAAATCGAGCCTCCGCTCGGCGGTGAAGTAGACCACCGCCTTGCGCCCGGTCAACGGCAGCCGAGCCTTGATGGTTCGCATGTCGAGGCCGAGCTCACGAGTCCGACGGCGAAGATAGTCTTCGATCTCGCGTTCGATGTGATGGGTGTCTTCGTCTCCGTTTCTGGTCTTCATCCGAAGCCAGTCGAATGATCCGACCCACGGGCCCCGGACGTTTGCGGAAGACCGGCAGGGAAAAGAGGCTCACGCGCCCGAGAAACTGTCCGTCCGGTGTCTCGACGAGGTAATGGGTATCATGCCGCACTTCGAGAGATCCGCTGCGGCAGGGTACCGCCGGAAGATCGGCGTCGATCACCACCGAGACGAGATCCTCGACCCGCGACGTGACCGGCAGTTTCGGCGAAAGGTGAAATCACGGCGTGGTTCCCTTCTGATCGAGCTCGTTTTGGATTCTGGCGTCGGCGCTCTCGACCCCGTCGGCACCCGCCCGGCGGGCCGCCGCGAGGGCTTCGGCGACGTCGGGCCGGTGGCCGGCGACGATCTGGGCAGCGAAGAACGCGGCATTCTTGGCGCCCGCCGAGCCAACGGCGAAGGTCGCCACCGGAATCCCGCCCGGCATCTGCACCGTCGACAGGAGGGCGTCGACCCCGTCGAGGACCCCTCCCGGCAGCGGGACGCCCAATACCGGTCGGATGGTGTGGGCGGCGACCACTCCGGCGAGATGGGCGGCCATTCCCGGCGGCGCAGATAAAGACCTGACACCCGTCGGCCTCGGCCTGGCGCACCAGCTCGAGGGTCCGCTCGGGGGTCCGGTGGGCGGACGAGACCTTGACCCTCGAGGCCAGCCCGAGATCGTCCATGACCCGAACCGCGCCTTCGAGGTACTTCCAGTCACTCGCCGAACCCATCAACAGCAAGACATCGAGGTCAGCCACCTGATCTTCCAATCCTCATGCCCAGCGTGTCGGCTCCGATATCCGATCGGAAGTGAACTCCTTCGAAATGGATGCGACCGGCCGCACGGTAGGCGAGGTCGATGGCCTCGGCGAGGGTCTCACCGGTCGCCGTCACCGACAGGACCCGGCCACCGGCGGTGAGCAGCCGATCGCCGTCGCGCCGGGTGCCGGCATGAAAGACAACCACGCCGGGCAGCGCCTCGGCATCGGCGATTCCGGTGATCTCATCGCCGACGCGAGGGCTGTCCGGGATAGTTCTCGGCTGCGAGAACAACGCAGGCAGCAACCTCGTCCTTCCACCGCATGGCAGCCCGCTTCGAGCCGGCCATCCGCGGCATCGCGAAAAGACCGCGGCGAGATCGCCGTCGAGTCGGCGGAGCACCGACTGGGTCTCGGGGTCACCGAGACGACAGTTGAACTCGAGGACCTTGGGTCCGTCGGCGGTGAGCATCAGCCCGGCGTAGAGGATGCCGCGGTACTCGCGACCCTCGCCGGCCATTCCGGCGATGGTCGGCCGAATGACGGTTTCGAGGATCTGCTCGCGAGAGCTCGCCGAGAGGGCAAAGGCGGGGGAGTGGGAGCCCATCCCACCGGTGTTCGGACCCGCAGTCGCCGTCACCCACCCGTTTGTAGTCGTGCGAGGTGGCGAAGCTCTCGAACCGCGAACCATCGCTGACCACCATGAAGGAGACCTCGGTTCCCTCGAGGCACTCCTCGACGAGAACCCGATCGGCGGCGGCGCCGAAACGGCGGGCGACAAAGAGCTCGTCCAGGGCCGCCTCGAGATCGTCCTCGGTGGCGACGATGAGAACACCCTTGCCGGCGGCCAGTCCGTCGGCCTTGAGGACCACCGGAAAACCGAAGCTCCGCGCCGCCCGCGCGGCGTCGTCCGCGGTTCGCACGATTTCGGCGGCGGCGGTGGGGATCCGATGCCGGAGGCAGAATTCCTTGGCGAAGACCTTGCTCGCCTCGAGCTCGGCGGCGGCGGCCACGGGTCCGAAGAGGCGCAGCCCGCGACGGGCGAAGACATCGCCGATGCCGTCGGCCAGGGGCACCTCGGGTCCGACCACGGTGAGATCGATGGCGAGCTCGGCCGCGGTATCGGCCAGCGCCTCGAGATCGCCGATGTCGAGGATCGAGAATCTCCGCCGTGGCCGGCCATCCCGGGGTTGCCCGGGGCGACGAAAAGCGCATCGACCGAGGGCGAACTCGCGAATGGCGTGGACCATGGCGTGCTCGCGGGCGCCGGAACCGAGAACGAGGACGCGCACGGACTCAGCCCCGGGCCTGGAGCAGGGTCAGGAAGGTCGGTCTGGACGATATCGGCGGCCGAACAACCGCGGCTCAGATCGTTGGCCGGTTTCGCCAGACCCTGCATGAGCGGGCCCAGGGCGCGGGCACCGCCGAGGCGCTCCACCGCCTTGTAGGTGATGTTGCCGGCGTTGAGATCGGGGAAGACCAGGATGTTGGCGTGCCCGGCCACCTTCGAGCCCGGCGCCTTTTTCTCGCCGATCCGCGGAATCAGCGCGGCGTCGAGCTGGAGTTCGCCGTCAAAGGCGAAGGCGACCTCCGCGGTCGCTCGAGCTCGGCGCAGGCATCTCGGACCTTGCGACCAACGGATGGTCGGCCGACCCCATGGTGGAGAACGAGAGCAGCGCAACCCGCGGCTCGCCGCCGACGATGGATCGGAAGGTGTCGGCGGCCGAGATCGCGATCTCCGCCAGCTGAACCGGCGTCGGGATCGGGCATCACGGCACAGTCGGCAAAGACCATGACTCCGTCATCGCCCCACGCGGGATCGGGATGGACCATGACGAAAGCCGACGACACGGTCTTCAGCCCCGGGGCCGCACCGATGCAGTGCAGCGCCGCCCGCACGGTGTCGGCCGTGGTCCGAACCGCGCCGCCGATGGATCCGTCGGCGTTACCGGCAGCGACCATCAGGGAGGCGAAGTAGAGCGGATCGTTGACCGCCTCGAGCGCCGCTTCCATGGTCAGGCCCTTGTTCGCCCGGCGCTGATGCAGCAGTTCAGCGAGCTCGCCGCGCCGGGAGTCGGTCAAGTGGTCGATGACCTCGACGCCGGCGCTTGTGAGCTTGTCATGATCGCCGGATCGACCGGCCGCCGGGCACAGAATCATGGTCCGACAAAGCCCCCGTGCGGCGAGATCCGCGGCCGCCTCGACGATCCTCGGATCGTCACCCTCGGCGAGGACGATGGTGCCGCCGACGGCGGCCACTCGTTGTTCCAGTACCTGCAGAAATCCCATGCACTCCTCCGAGCCGACATTGTACCTCGAATCACGATCTCGGCCCGGTGAGGCCCATCAGAGCTGCACCCGGGGAATAGAAAGACTCAATTTCTGATTGTTTTCATCATGAAGATCGCAACTGACGTCACCTCGTTGATCGGCAACACCCCGCTCGTGGAACTCGGTCGTATCGCCGCCGATCTCCCCGGGCGGGTCATCGCCAAACTCGAGTTCTTCAACCCGGCGCACTCGGTCAAGGACCGGATCGGTGTCGCCATGATCGACGCGCTCGAACGCGACGGCCAGTCTCGATCCGCGGTCGCTCGACCATCATCGAACCGACCTCAGGCAATACCGGCATCGCCCTCGCCATGGTCGCCGCCGCTCGCGGCTATCGCTGTGTCCTCACCATGCCCGAGTCCATGTCGATCGAACGCCGAAAGGTGCTCGCCCTGCTCGGCGCCGAACTCGTTCTGACCCCGGCCGCCGACGGCATGAAGGGAGCGAGCGCGACGGGCCGAGGAGCTGCTCGAGGAGATCTCCGGACTCGGTCATGCCCGGCCAGTTCTCCAACCCCGCCAACCCCGAGATCCACAGCGCGACCACCGCCCAGGAGCTGTGGCAGGACACCGACGGCCAGATGGCGGCCTTTGTCGCCGGAGTCGGTACCGGCGGCACCCTGACCGGTGTCGGTCGGGTCTGGAAGAAGCGCCGGCCGGCGACCCGCATCGTCGCCGTCGAGCCGACGGATTCGCCGGTGCTCTCCGGCGGCGAACCCGGCGCGCACCGCATCCAGGGGATCGGCGCCGGCTTCATCCCCGACAACGTCGACACCTCGCTCATCGACGAGGTCATTCAGGTCTCCAACGAACAGGCCTTCGCCACCGCCCGCCGCCTCGCCCGGGAAGAGGGCATCCTCGCCGGGATCTCCACCGGCGCCGCGTGTGCAGGCGGCGCTCGAGCTCGCCGCCCGGGCGGAGTTCGACCGACAAGATCATCGTCTTCATCGCCCCGTCGACATCGGAGCGCTACATCTCCACCGATCTCTTCGAGGGACTGGGGTAGCCGGCCCGCGTCCGTAGCTCAGCGGCAGCGTCAGCGGCAGCGGCAGCGAACCGTAGCCCACTCTCAAATGCAATGACCTTGCGTCCCTTGCGCCTTTGCGGTTCAACCTGCGACGGCTGCCATGGGCCGCCGTTACCCCGCCGGAGCGGGAGCGGTCGTCCGGGCCAGCACCGGATCGCGAGCAGCACCCGGGAGACGGATGAGGAGCGACTCGGGGTCGATGGTGGCCTTGACCGGCAGCTCGCCGGCGAGATCGCCGTCGAGTCTGGTAGCGGACACGGCGCTCACCGTGAGGACTCAACTCGACCTCGTCGACCATCGCCCGCCAGACATCGCGCCGTCTCACGTGCCGACCGAGCGGCATCCCGAGGGCGAAGGGCACGGCAAAGCGACGCCCCACCGATCGCTGGACCACGATTTCGAAGGTGGGGGCGAAGGGGTTGGCGCCGGGGGTTGCGTGGTATGGCCCGGCGTAGCAGCGACCGGTCCCGACGATGGCCCATCCCGCCGTGATGGTCGTCCCGCCGGCGGTGACCTCGAACGATGGGCATGGATGCGAACCGAAGCGAACTCGCGGACGGCCTGCAGCGCGACACCCAAACGGCCGATTTTCTTGAGACCGGATCTCGAGACTCTCGAGCACGACAACATCGGGCCCGGAGGACAGCATGAGAAGAAAGATCTCGTCCCGGTCGGTCCGCCCGACCCGCATCGCCCGGTCGCGACCGATGATGAGAGCCTCGAGCGCGCGCGGGGCCGGTCGAGGAATCCCGAATTCATAGGCCAGCACCGAGGTCGTTCCACCGGGTAGCACCCCGAGGGCCGTGTCGCTCCCGAGCAGGCCGCGCGCCACTTCGTTGTAGGTGCCGTCGCCACCGTAGGCTAGAACCAGCGGGTAGCCCTGCGCCGGCCGCCTCACGAGCAAGCTCGGTCGCCGTGACCGCGATGACTCGGTGTGGCGCCACTCGAGTTCGACACCGCAGCGGTGCCCGGCCGCATCGAGATCCGCAAACGAACGCAGCAGCCGCCCCCCTCCTGCGGTCGGGTTGACGATGATCGGGAATCGTCTTCAATCCGCCTCCTCGAAGAGGGCGCCGCCCGCCGAGGGCGCCGTCGAGTCCGAGATGGCGAAAGGCCCGCGGCGTCACCATCCGGCCCCGCGGCGTGCGCTGGAGAAGACCGATCTGGAGGAGATAGGGTTCGTTGATGTCCTCGAGGGTGCCGCGGTCCTCCCCGAGCGACGCCGCCAGCGCCTTGAGGCCCACCGGACCGCCGTTGTAGATCTCGATGATGGTGGTCAGGAGCCGGCGATCGAGATGGTCGAGACCAAAGGCGTCGACCTCCATCTGCTCGAGCCCGAAGCGGGCCGCCTCGAGGGTCACGCCATCGGTTCCGAGATGGTGGGCGAAGTCCCGGACCCGACGCAGGAGACGATTGGCGATTCTCGGTGTTCCGCGGGCCCGCATCGCGACCTCGTCCCGGGCGTCAGTCGTCGACCCGATGTCGAGGATCCGGGCCGATCGTTCGACGATGGCGGCGAGTTCTTCCGGCGGGTAGAACTCGAGCCGGTGGACGATGCCGAATCGATCCCGCAGCGGCGCCGTCAGCAGACCCGTGCGGGTGGTGGCGCCGACCAGGGTGAAGTGGGGGAGGGTCAGGCGAACGCTCCGCGCGGCGGGGCCCTGGCCGATGACGATGTCGAGCTCGAAGTCCTCCATGGCCGGATAGAGGATCTCCTCCACCGCCGCGGGGCAGTCGGTGGATCTCATCGACAAAGAGCACGTCCCCGGGTTGGAGATTGGTCAGCATGGCCGCGAGATCACCCGGCCGCTCGAGCACCGGACCCGAGGTCACGTGAATCTCCGCATCCATCTCGTTGGCGACGATGTGGGCGAGGGTGGTCTTGCCGAGCCCGGGCGGCCCGAAAATCGAGCACATGATCGAGGCTCTCGCCGCGATCGCGGGCCGCGCTCATGAAGACGCCGAGGTTGGTCACGAGCCGCGTCTGGCCGATGAACTCGTCGAGTCGACGCGGTCGCAGCGTCTCCTCGAAGCGTTTCTCGCCGGGCCGAGCGTCGGGGGTGAGGACCTCGCTCGTCATGGATGAGGGTACACGAGATTGAGGGGGTTGAGGTCTTGGGGTCTGAGGTCTTGGGGTCTTGAGGACTTGAGGTCCTGGGGCTTCTCCCAAGGTTGCGATGGATCATCTCCTCACCCCTCGGAAATCCTCAGGGAGGGAGCGAAGCAACCCTCCATGTGGATTTCCGAGGGCGGGCGGGTGGGGGGCATACGCGCTAACTTTGACGTGGTGGCAAGCGATCAGCATGTCGGCGAGGCTCAGCTCGTGTCCCTTGTTCGTCCCGAGCCCGAGCCCGTTCTGCAGCAAAGTGAGCGCCTATGCGGGGTGGGGGGTGGGTCAGTCCACGACAACCGCGCCGGGGTGCATGCCGCAGACCCACGGCCGTGACGGAGTCACGGCTCGGCTTCGGCGCGCAGGATCAGGCGAATGTCCGACATTCGGCGGATCCGAGCACCGAAGACGAAGAGCCGCCGGCTCCGACCGGCGGCGGTGGGTCGTCCGGGATCGGGATCGGGATCGGGATCGAAGGTAACGCGAAACGCTACTTCGTCAGGTACTGCAGGGCGAGGCGGAGGACCTCGCCGACGTCGTCGGCGGGGTTGTCGGCCATGACGGCCTCGACCGCCTGCATCGCCTGGGCCTGCCGGTAGCCGAGGTTGACCAGCGCCGAGGCGGCATCGCCGCGGAGGTCGCCGCCCGCTGCTCGCGGTGGCGCTCAGCTTGCCCTTGAGTTCGAGCAGGATCCGTTGGGCGGTCTTTTTGCCGACCCCCGGCGTCATGGTCAGCCGCGCGAGATCGCCCGTCGACCACCACCGACGCGAGCTCGTCGGGCGCCAAGGAGGAAAGCACCGCCAACGCGATCCGAGGACCGACTCCGGCCACGGCGATGAGCCGCTCGAAGGCCTCGAGTTCGTCGCGGCCGGAAAAGCCGTAGAGCTCGATGCCGTCGTCCTTGACCCTGGGTGTGAATGAGCAGCGCCGCGCGCTCGCGCCCGCGCGAGTTCCTGGATCGCCCGCAGGGTCGTCGAGACGAGATAGCCGACCCCGCCGACATCGACGAGGACCCGACCCGGATCGATCTGGTGGATCCGACCTTCGAGTCGTCCGATCATATGGTCGCCGGCCAAACTAGCCCTGCCGGCTGAACGCCTGGCGGAAGGCGTCATCGGCCGTCACCACCGTGTCGCGTCGCCGTTCGTTGACGATGGCGATGAGCAGCTGCTGCGCACGCTCGGCCAGCAGCCGCGCCCGGACGGGGTCGCGCTCGCTCGCCATCTCTTCGGGACCGATGAGTCGCAGCGTTTCGACCCGCGCCACCGCCGATCCACGGTCACCGATCCGAATCGGGCCGATGATTCCGCCCTCGTCGCTCGGCGAAGACCGCTTCGTCGAGGGCCGCAGCCGAACCGATGGTCCCGACCGGCGCACCCCAGCGGTGGTCGCGCGCCTGGGCAGACGGTGCCGTTGAAGGCTCTCGGCCAGGGTTTCGACATCTTCGCCCTCCCGCCACAGCTCAGCCAACTCGGCGGCTCGCACGGTCGCGATTTCGAGGGCCCGGTCGCGACGCAGGCTCTGCTCGACCTGCAGGCGAACATCTTCGAACGGCGCCACCCCTTCGGGTCGGATCTCTTTGAGCTGCCACACCATCCAGCCGCGCGGAATGGCCCGCGGACCGCGACGGCGCCGACATCCACCGCAAAGACCTCGGTGGTGAACTCGGGACCTTCGCCGGTACCCGGAATGGCTTGACTCGCGGTGGTCGGCGGGCTCTCGTTGAGCACGACGGACTCGTCTTCATCGGCGATGAGCTGCCAGCCCTCGTCGTCCGTCGGGTGGATCTTCCTCGAGACGGCGTCGCGAGCTCTCGGGCGCGCTTCTCGGCCTCGATGGAGGCACGACCCTCGAGGACGCGGAAGCGAACCTGCTCGACGACGTCCTCGAACGGACGTTGGCGCTCCGGCCGGAATCCGTCGACCTTGATGATGTGGTAACCGATACTGGCTCTTCACCGGACCGACGATATCGCCGGGTTTGGCGCCGAAGACCGCCTCGTCAAACTCGGGGACCATCCGTCCGCGACCGAACCAGCCGAGATCGCCCCCTTTGTCCTTGGAACCGGGATCGTCGGAGTGCTTCTCGGCGAGGGCGGCGAAGTCGCCCCCGGCGCGCGCGATCTGGGCGACGCCGTTCGCGCGCAACTCGGCCTCGGCCTGGGCCTCGACATCGGCGTCGGGCGCGACGCGAATGAGAACATGGGCGGCCTGCGCCTGCTCGTCCTCGAGGAACTCGTCGAGATGGTCGTCGTAGTACGCCTGAAGCTCCGCGTCGTCCACCGGAAGCTGACGACGAAGCCTGGAGGTCTCGACCACGAGATAGCGGATGACCCGCTGTTCTTCACGCTGGTATTCGTCGGCGGTGGCCTCGTAGTGGGCTGCTGGCCTCGTCCTCGGTGATGGAGACCTCGCTGAGGAATCGCTCGTAGGGAAGCATGATCGCGTCGAAATCCGCGAGCTCACGCTCGCGCCGGATGCTGCGCTCGACCTCGTCATCGGCGACATAGACCCCACGCGCATCATCGACGTGAGCTTGGTGATGCACCAGATCCTCGGTGCGCGTCCGTTCGAACTCCTGTCGGCGTCATCTGGAGGTAGCCGCGGAGAATCCGCTCATAGGTCTCCGGCCCGACAAACTCGCCGTTCTCGTCCTGGAACAACGCGGGTGTTCAGGATGTCGTCGCGAAGTTCCTGTTCGGAAACCGAGATCCCGGTCCGTTCGGCCTCCTCGAGGAGGAGCGTCCGGTTGGTGAAATAGGCCACGGTTTCGTCGTAGAGATTGATCTGGTCCCTTGATCTCATCCCAGCGGTCGCCGAACTGCTGCGAGTACTGCTGCTCGAAGCGGCGCATCTGACCGAGAAACTCGTTTCTGGAGATCAACGGTGTCGCCCACCCGGACGGCGGCGTCGGCGGTGCCGCCCGGGCCACCGGAGCCGCCGGCCCCCCAATCGACAAAAACCAACAGAACGAAAACGGCAACCACTCCCCAGAGAATGAACTTGAGGTGGCGAAGATTGTCACGAAGCCATTTCAGAGCCATGAACGTCCTCCCAAGGACCCGAATCAGGACAGCGAAGTCTACCCGAGCTCGACTGGGGGCGCAAGGGTGGTGAGGCTCCTTGCTGCTTATGAACGAGCATGTTACGGTTCGAGATGGAGGATTAACTGCGTGCGAAGCTCGATCCAGATTGACTGGTATGTGATCAAACTCACGAACATTCGGCGGATCATCGCCATCGTGATCACCGGGGTCGTCGCCGCCGGTCTGGTCTTCCTCGCATACCAGCGCCTCAATCTCCCACCCGAGGCGTCGAGCTCGAAAGGCGATCGAAGCCGCCGAGTTGGCCGAATCCAAGGCCGAGAACCAGGTCCTGCCGCAGAATCTCCGGCGCGAACTGGGACAGGCGTCGGCCCAACTCGAAACCGCTCGAGAGAACTACTTGGCGGAGCGTTGGGCCGAGGCGGAGTCCGAGGCCGACAGCGCCCGGCTGCGGTTTCTCGCCCTCGCCGGATCGGGCACCCACCAGCTCGCCGGGGTCGGCGAGTTTTTCAGCCTCGAGGGGCGCGTCCAAATCCAGCGAGCGGGTCAATCGGAGTGGGACAACGCGCAACCAGCGAACGCCGGTTTTCAACGGCGACTTCGTCCGCAGCGGACGCGACGGCTCGGCGGAGATTCTCTTCACCGACGGAAGCCTCTACCGGATCGCACCGAACTCGCTGCTCGAGATCCAGCACAGAGCCGAGTCCGAGAACTCGAGCGGGACGGTCAAGATGCGGGTCGGGCGAATCCACGTCATGACCTCCGGATCGACATCGACCGTCACCACCGACACCACCGAGACCGAGATCGCCAGCGACAGCCGGGTCGAGGTCGATGTGGATGAAGGTGTCGACGGCGCGACCCGGGTCGCCACCTTTGACGGCGGCGCGCGGGTTCGCGGCGCCGATGGCGCCGAGGTCGTCCTCGCCAGCCGGCAACAGGTGCGAGTCCAGCAACGCCGGCGGTCTGTCATCGACCAGGAGCGATCCCGAACCCCCCGCTTCTGCTCGCACCCCAGAACAACACCAGCATCGACATGAAGAAGCAGGACGTCGTCACCCTCGAGTGGCGCGGCCGGACCGAGGACCAGGCGGTTCACCTCCAGGTCAGCCGTTCGCGACGGTTCGTCGAGGAGACCATGGAGGTCGAGAGCCGGGACATCCGCGCCGACAGCGCCCGCCTGAAGGTGGTCGCTCCCGGAACCTATTTCTGGCGTGCGGCTCTGATCGGCGAGGATGGCGTCGAGAGCGAGTGGTGCCAGGTCCGTCGTTTGCGGATCTACTCGTCGCTCCAGCGCGCCATCCTCGCCGACCGCATCGCGCCGCAGCTCACGCTCATGCCGACCCAGCAACTCGGCGCCATGTTCATCGTCCAGGGCCGAACCGAGGCCGGCGCCGCGGTGACCGTCAACGGCGAACGGGTCGTCACCGACGCCGACGGTCATTTTCGAAAGATGATCGAGATCCCCCGCGAGGGGTGGAACAATATCGAAGTCCTGGCCACCGACCCGGCGGGCAACGAGACCAGCCGCAAGGAGCGGGTCTTCGTGGAGGTTTATTGATGCCGTTGTCCAGCCTACTCGGGCTGTTTTCGTCCGATCTCGCCATCGATCTGGGGACCGCAAACACCCTGGTCTACGTCCGGGGCCGCGGCATCGCCGTCGTCGAGCCATCCATCGTCGCCGTCAACCGCATCACCAATCGCGTCGAGGCGGTCGGGCGCCAAGGCCAAGGACATGTTGGGCAAGACCCCGTCCAACATCCAGGCCATCCGACCCATGAAGGACGGCGTCATCGCCGACTTCGAGGTCACCGAGAAGATGCTCGAACACTTCATCAAGAAGGCCCATGGACGGTCGTTTCTCGTCCGTCCCAGAATCGTCATCTCGGTGCCGTCGGAGATCACCCAGGTGGAGAAGCGCGCGGTCAGGGACACCGCTCTCAAGGCCGGCGCCAGCGAGGTCTATCTCATCGAGCAGGCCATGGCGGCGGCCATCGGCGCCGGACTGCCCATCACCGAGCCATCGGGCAACATGATCGTCGATATCGGCGGCGGCACCTCGGATGTGGCGGTGATTTCGCTCGCCGGGCGTCGTGTACTCACGGTCGGTCCGGGTGGCCGGCAACGAGATGGATGAAGCGATCATTCAGTACCTGAAGAAGAAGTACAATCTCCTCCTGGGTGAGCGAACCGCCGAGATGATCAAGATGGAGATCGGCTCCGCCTACCCCCTCGACGAACCCCTGAGCATGGAGGTCAAGGGTCGAGATCTGGTCGAGGGTGTGCCGAAGAACCTCACGATCACCGATGAGGAGATCCGCGAAGCGCTCACGGAGATCGTCGCCACCATCGTCGATGCCGTCCGCAACGCCCTCGAACGGACACCACCCGAGCTCTCGGCGGACATCATGGACAAGGGAATCATCCTCGCCGGCGGCGGCTCGCTGCTGAAGAATCTCGACAAGCGGTTGCGCGAGGAAACCGGCTTCCCGTGGCCCACTGCGAGGAACCGTCGTCCGCGGTGGTCCGTGGCACCGGTCTCATGCTCACCAACATCGACCTGCTGCGCAAGATCGCGATTGCCTGAGCGGAACTCTCTCACCGGGTTTGCGGCCCGACGGCGAGATCTCCGGATCGTCAATTTTCTGATCGACCGCCGGTCGGCGGTGAAAGGTTGAGTCTGCGCGCGTGACGGATCGGCGGATTCTCATTCTGCGCACCGTGCTCCTGTGGATTCTGCTCGAGACTCCTCGCAGCGGCACAGGTGCACACTCCCGGCGGTGAACGGGTGCTCTGGTCCTGGGCGCGGGCGGCGATCTCGCCCGTTCTCTGGACCGGCGAGGCCATCGGCTCGTTTGTCGGCGATGTCGTGACGGGGGTCTCCGAATCCGCCAGACTCTGCTGGTCACCAACTCGGGAGCTCCAGCTCGAACTCGAGACCGACCCAGGCGCTCAACCGGATCATGGCCGAGGACATGGCGGCCCAGCTCGAACTCAACTCCCTCGCCGCGTTGGTTCCGAATCTCACGGCCGACGGCGGTTCCGGCCCGCACGACCTTTCGGGATCTGGCGCGCGGACGAATGATCGCGCTGGTCGCGGTCGATCGCCGTATCGCCGCCGACACCCCCGCCGTCGCATCAACCGGGGTCATCGGCCGGGTCATCCGCTCCGAGGGACGTCGGTGTTGGATCGAACTCATCACCCATCCGGTCGCCGCGGTCGCGATCCAGACCCCCGACGGACGGGTCCAGGGCCTCGCCGTCGGCAGCGACGCCGGCGAGCTCGAGATCCAGTTCATCCCGCGCCAGGCCCAGCTCCTGCGGGGTGACGAACTCATCACCAGCGGCGCCGACGGGATCTATCCGCCGGGACTCCCGGTGGGTCGCGTCACCGCGGTCCGAGAGAGCGCCAGGCCTTTCTGGAGGTCCGCGCCGAACCGGCCGCGACCCTCGCCACCGTTCGGGTCGTTCTTCTGCTCGACGGCTGGATGGGTCGATCTCGATCGAGAAAGCTCTGGCGCCATGAAGAGCGGTTCTCCTCGTCGCCTTGACCCTCGTCGCCCAGGTCGCTCTGGGTTGGCCGGAGATCACCGACCTGGCTGTCCGCCATCCTGCTTCCCATGGTCTTCGTGGTCGGACCGCCGCTGCTGATGACGGAACGGCGCTGGCCCCACTTCGCCCTCGCTCCTCGGTCTCGCCTGGGATCTGGTCTTGGAACCGGTCGTCGGTCCGGGCGCCATCGCCTGGAGCGCCGTCGCGGTGGCGGTCGGTACCGTCGTCCCGCTGGTCGCCGATCGCTCACCGCGGGCGTGGTTCGCCTTCGGCGCCCTCGGGAGCCGGTCTGATGATCGTCGTTCGGCACCTCGCTCTCATGCCCCTCGGGCTGCCGACCGAACTGACCTGGCGCTATCTTCTCCTCAGCGTCGTTCTCACCTCGCTGTGGTGCGGTCTGGTCGGCTGGATCATCGCCCTCGATCTCCCGACGAGGTGGCGGTCACGCACCGAGCGCGAAAGCTCCGTTAGATGGAGATCCGCGAGGATCTCGGCCCGGTCCGGCGACGCTGCGGTGGTTCTCCTGCTGGCGATGCTTCTCGTCCTCGGAGCGCTCCACCTCAGAGTCGCCCAGCTGCAGCTCGTCGAGGGCGCCCACTGGCGGCGAATGGCCGAGAACAACCGCCTCCGCCGGCTTCCCCTGGCCGCGGTCCGGGGCCGGATCTACGACCGCCGCGGCCAGGTCCTGGCGGACAATCTGCCGACCTGGAATCTCCTCCTCTTTCCCGACGAGGCGCGAAACCTCGACGAGACCGTGCTCTTCGTCGCCGATCTCGGCGTCGCCGACGCGGCTTCGCTCCACGATCGGGTCAACGAACGCGGCGTCGATCGCCTCGCACCGATGGTGGTGGGTGAGAACCTCGACTGGGATCAGGTCGACGCGCGTGCGATCCCACCAGAGCGATCATCCGGAGCTCTCGGTCGTCGCCGGTTTTCGCCGCCACTACCCCCTCGGTCCCGCCACCGCCCACGCCGTCGGTCATCTCCGGATGGTTTCGGAGGAGGAGTTGATGGCGAACCCGCGAGCTCGATCCGAACTCTCGGGTCGGCGCCATCGGCATCGAGGCCCTCGCCGATGATTTTCTCACCGGCCGCGCCGGTGAACGCTGGGTGGTCGTCTCGGCGGTGGGCCGCCAACTCGGGGTGGTGCGGGAGAACCGCTGCGACATCGGGAAAGGACCTCGCCGTCACCCTCGATGCCGAACTCCAGCAGGTGGCGGCCGAGGCACTCGGCGACCGGAGCGGGGCGGTTGTCGCCATCGACTCCGAGCAACGGCGCCGTTCGGGTGCTGTACTCGGCGCCGTCTTTCGACCCCGAGCTCTTCTCCGGCAGGCTCTCGCCCGAGGACTGGAACGAGCTCGCCGAAGACCCCGGTCACCCTCTCCAGGATCGCTGTCTCCAGGGAACCTACCCACCGGGTTCGACCATCAAACCCTTCCTCGCGCTGGCCGCGTCTGGAGGAAGGCGTCATCACACCCGGACTGGACGGTCCAGTGCACCGGAGGGGTCGTTCTCTACGGCCACCGTTTTCGCTGTTGGCAACGAGGCGGGCACGGCACGGTCAACCTCTCCCGATCCCTCGAGGCATCGTGCGACGTCTACTACTACCAACTCGGTCAGCGGCTGGGGATCGAAAGAATGGCCAGGTGGCTCGACACCTTCGGTTTCGGGCGTCGAACCGGGATCGGTCTGCCGTCGGAGGCGACCGGCCTCATCGGCAATCCGGAGTGGAGCCGGCGGGTGCGCGGCACGCCGTGGTACGCCGGGCGAGGCGGTGTCGGTGTCCATCGGTCAGGGTCCGGTTCTCGACGACCGCCATCCAGCTGGCCCGGGCTTTCGCGGTCCTGGCCAACGGCGGCCGTCTGGTCACGCCGCATGTGGTGGTGAACCCTGAGGACGCCGACCCGATCGATCTCGGCTTGGACCCGATACACCTCGAGAACATTGTCACGCGGCCTCGAGTTGGTGGTTCACGGCGATCAGGGCACGGCTCGATCCATGGCTGCGCTTACCGGTCGCGGGAAAGACCGGCACCGCTCAGGTGGTCCGCTTGACCAGGAGGGGGTGGACTCGGACGATCTCGCGCCACACCTCCAGCACCACGCATGGTTCGTCGGCTGGGCGCCGGTCGACGATCCGCAGATCGTCATCGCCGTGGTCGTCGAGCACGGCGGCGGCGGCGGCAGCATCGCGGCCCCGACCGCCGCGACGATCTTCGCGGCCGCCCTCGGCGAGAGGGGCGAGGCACAGCCCGACCAGGGCCACGAGGGAGTAGAATCAGCCCATGGAACACCGCATCGACGCCTGGTTGATTCTCGCCGTCGCCGGCATTCTCGGAGCGTCGTTGGTGACCCAGAATGCGGTTTCCGGACGTCGTCGGAACCCAGTTGCTGGCCCGACAGCTGCTCTGGGCCTGCGCCGGCATGCTGACCCTGCTCGCCCTTTCCCGCGTTCGTCTCGATCTCTACGCTCGCTTCGCGCCGATGGTCTATCGTCGTCGGATTGGCTGCTCTCGTCGGCGTCCTCTTTTCGGTGAGATCCGCAGCGGCACTCGCGGTTGGTTCGCCCTCGGTCCTCTGACCATCCAACCGAGCGAGTTCGCCCGGGTGGCGACGATTCTGATGGTCGCGACATGGCTCGGCCGCCGGAGCGGTACTCAGGCTTTCGGCGAAGGAGGCGATGGTGGTGGTCGCCCTGGTCGGCGCAGCGGCCGGTCTGGTCGCGCTCGAGCCCGATCTCGGGGTCGACCCTGACCTATCTCCCGGTGGCCGTCGCGGCCCTGTGGCTGGGCGGTCTGCCGCGCTGGGCGTGGATCGGTCTCGTGGCGGTCGGCCATTCTGGTCGGCGTCATCGGCTGGAACACCGTGCTCAAGGACTTCCAGAAGGAACGGGTCTTGACCGTTCTCGACCCCGAGCGCGACCCGTACGGAGTCGGCTATCAGGTGCGACAGTCGAAGATCGCCGTCGGCGTCCGGTGGCATCGTCGGCCAAGGGGTCGGCCACGGCTCGCAGTCGCTGCTGCGGTTCCTCCCGGCCCAGCACACCGATTTCGCGTTTGCCGTGTGGGCCGAAGCGACCGGTTTCGTCGGCGCGACCGGTCTCCTGCTCGCCTACGCCTTGATGCTCTATCGCATCGGGATGGCGGCGGCGGTCGCCGAGAACCGCTACGGTCTCGTGCTGGCGATCCTGGTCGGCGCGTGGCTCGCTTTTCAGGTGGTCGTCAATCTCGGGATGGTCCTCGGTCTGCTGCCGACGACCGGAATCACGCTGCCGCTGTTTTCCTACGGCGGCTCGTCGCTGCTGTCGACCTGCGCGGCCCTCGGCGCGCGTACAGTCGGTCTGGCGGCATCGTTTGGTGAATCAGTGATGAACTCCGATTCTCTTTCTCTCGGTCAACCCCTTCGAGACCCGGGTCGCCCTGCGCGAGAAGTCGCGTCTGGTCAGCTACCGGGCCGAACGCCATCGCGACATCGTCGGTGGTCGGCAATCTCTACAAGGGCCGGGTCACCCGCGTCCTGCCGGGCATGCAGGCGGCGTTTGTCGATGTCGGGCTCTCCCGGGACGGCTTTCTCTATGTCCGCGAGGCCGGTGGCATCATGGATGACTTCACCGATATCTTCCGGGTCGATGACGAGCCCGGCCGCCGAGCGAGATCGTCGAAACCGACATCGGCGATCTCCTGCGCCAGGGACAGGAGATCCTCGTCCAGGTCGTCAAGGACCCCATCGGCACCAAGGGCGCTCGGTTGACCACCCACATCACCCTGCCGGGACGCTTCCTGGTCTACATGCCAACGGTGGATCCAGCTCGGCGTGTCGCGACGGATCACCGACGACGACGAACGCGCTCGGCTCGAAGGCCGTCATCGAGGAGTTCGGCGGCGGTGGATGGATCGTCCGCACCGCGGGCGAAGGACAGGGTCGGGTCGAGCTGGAGGCGGATCGACGCTATCTCGTCCAGCTCTGGGAGCAGATCCAGACCGCCACCGATCGAACCAACGCGCCCTATCTCGTCCACCATGAACTGAGCCCGGTGCTGCGCGCGGTTCGCGACACCTTCACGCTCTGCGGTGCAGGAGGCGTGGGTCGACGACGAGGAGGCGTTCGAGGAGATTCTCGAGTTTCTCGAGCAGTCGCGATCCCGATCCTGCGTGCCCCGGCTCAAGCTCTTTCGAAAGTCCACCGATCTCATGAGCGCCTTCGGCATCGACCGCGAGCTCGAGAAGGCGCTGCGGCCGAAGGTGTGGCTCAAATCCGGCGGCTATCTGGTGGTCAACCAAACCGAGGCCCTGGTCGCCATCGACGTCAACACCGGCAAGTATGTCGGCACGAAGTCCCTCGAAGAGACCGTCTTCACCCTCAACCTCGAGGCGGTGCGGGAGATCGTCCGACAGCTTCGACTTCGCGATCTCGGCGGCATCGTCGTCATCGATTTCATCGACATGGAGGATCCGGCCCATCGTCTCGAGCTCTATCAGGCTCTCGAGACCGAACTCGAGACCGACTCGGCGCGGATCCAACTCCTGCCCATGTCCGATATCGGACTCATCCAGCTCACCCGGAAGCGGACCCGACCGAGCCTCGATCGAACCCTGAGCCGGGAGTGCCCCTACTGCCACGGTTCCGGGCGGATCAAGGCGCTCGCCGACCATCTGTCTCGAGATCCGCCGCAGACCTGCTCGAGGCGGTGACCGCCGAGCCTCAGCGATCAGGTCTCACTGGTGGTCCATCCCGAGGTCTCCCATTATCTCCAGGGGCCGTTCCGCGAACTTCTGCGAGAGCTCGAGGAGGTTCACGGCGTCCAGGTGATCCTGCGGGAGAACCCGCTCCAGCACCAGGAACAGTTCGAGATCATCGGCTAGGCATTCGGTCGAAAGCTTCGCCGAACCGGGCTCGACCACGCCTGAAGATTCCGGCCTTACGACTTGGCGTCGTGACCTAAAGGGTTCGTAGAGGGTGCGGCGTTGCCGCGGCGTCGAGACCGGCCTCGCGGATGGTCCGCTCCATGTCGCGCCTGGGTCATGCGGAACTGCGACCCCGGCCGCGGCGACCACATTCTCCTCGAGCATGATGGAGCCGAGATCATCGGCGCCGAAGAAGAGCGAGAGCTGACCGATCTTGGCGCCCTGGGTCACCCACGATCCCTGGACGTGGTCGATGTTGTCGAAGGCGAGCCGGGCGATGGCGAGCGTCCGGAGATAGTCGAAACCGCCGGACGGACTCCACTTCGCCCTCCAAATCGGTGCTCTGGTCCTGAAAGGTCCACGGGATGAAGGCGGTGAAGCCGCCGGTTCGATCCTGGAGCTCGCGGACACCGAGGAAATGCTCGATCCGCGCCGCGATCGGCTCACCGACGCCGAACATCATCGTCGCGGTGGTCCGCAGACCGAGATCGTGGGCCGACACCGTGGACATCGAGCCACTGCCTGGTGCTCGCCTTGGCGCGCGCGAGGATCCGACGCCTGGTTTCGTCCTCGAGGATCTCGGCGCCGCCGCCCGGGATCGACTCCAGCCCCGCGGCCATGAGCCGCGAGATGACCTCGCCGACCGGCAGCTTCTCCGCCTTGGCGAGAAACCAGATCTCGGGCACCGAGAAGGCATGCAGGTGGACCTCGGGAAAACTCGTCTTGAGCTGCCGCAAGAGATCTTCGTAGAACTCCATGCGGAGATCGGGATGGACGCCGCCCTGGAGGAGGATCCCGGTCCCGCCGGAAGCGACGGTCTCGGCCACCTTGTCGGCGATCTCCGAGAACGGGAGAACATAGGCGTCGCTGGCATCCTTGGTGCGGTAGAAGGCGCAGAACCGACAGCGATAGATGCAGACGTTGGTGTAGTTGATGTTGCGGTCGATGATGTAGGAGGCGACACCCTCGTCGGTCTTCCGCCGCCTGACGGCGTCGGCCGCCTGACCGAGCTCGAGGAGCGAACCCTCGGCGAAGAGCCGCTCGATCTCCGCTCGATCGATCCGTTCGCCGGCCACCGCCTTGTCGAGGATTTCATGAAACCGTCATGCGACCGAGTCTCTCCTTCTCTGGCCGCCTGTCAAGCAACGACGCGCTCGATGACACGCAATCCGTCCGATGAATCGCCAGGGCAATGGTTCCGCTTCGCCTTGAGGAACTCGACCGCGATGGCACAGCCTGCCTGCCCGAATTGGCGCGAGCCGACAGCGCCACCGCAATTCGTCCGACGAATTGCTACCCCTGCGACATCGCCTCGAGGAACTCCCTGTTGGTCGGGGAGCTCCCGAGCCGCTCGAGCAGGAGCTCCATGGCCTCGACCGGGGAGAGGGACGACAGCACCTTGCGCAGAACCCAGATCCGGCGGAGCTCCCACTCGTCGATGAGAAGCTCTTCCTTGCGGGTCCCGGACTTGTGGATGTCGATGGAGGGGAAGACCCGTCGCTCGACGAGCTTGCGGTCGAGGTGGACCTCCATGTTGCCGGTGCCCTTGAACTCCTCGAAGATCACATCGTCCATCCGCGAACCGGTGTCGATGAGGGCGGTGCCGACGATGGTCAGACTGCCACCCTCCTCGATGTTGCGGGCGGCGCCGAAGAACCGCTTGGGTTTCTGCAGCGCGTTGGAGTCGACACCGCCGGAGAGCACCTTGCCCGACGGCGGCACCACGGTGTTGTAGGCGCGGGCGAGGCGGGTGATGGAGTCGAGGAGGATGACGACGTCCCGTTTGTGCTCGACCAGCCGCTTGGCCTTTTCGATCACCATCTCCGCCACCTGGACGTGGCGGGTCGCGGGCTCGTCGAAGGTCGACGAGATGACCTCGCCGCGCACCGAACGCTGCATGTCGGTGACCTCCTCGGGCCGCTCGTCGATGAGCAGGACGATGAGGGTGACCTCCGGATGGTTGGTGGTGATGGAGTTGGCAATTGCCTGCAGCATCATGGTCTTACCGGTACGCGGCGGAGCCACCAGGAGACCGCGCTGACCCTTGCCGAGCGGGGTCGCGAGATCCATGACCCGCGAGGTCATGTTCCCCTCGACCTCGAGTCTGAGCCACTCATCCGGATAGAGCGGCGTCAGATTGTCGAAGTGCACCTTCTCCATGGCCACTTCGGGCGGCTCGAAGTTGATGGCCTCGACCTTGATCAGGGCGAAGTAGCGCTCGCCCTCTTTGGGCGGTCGGATCTGACCCGAGACCGTGTCGCCGGTGTGCAGGTTGAACCGGCGAATCTGAGACGGTGAGACATAGATGTCGTCGGGACCCGGCAGATAGTTGTACTCCGGGAGCGCGCAGAAAGCCGAAGCCCTCCGGCAGGACCTCGAGCACGCCCTCGCCGAAGATCAGGCCCTCACGCTCGGTCTGGCGCTGGAGGATGCGGAAGATCAGATCCTGCCGCCGCATCCCGGTCGGGTTCTCCACCTTGAGCGACTTGGCCACACCGCAGAGCTCGTTGATGGTCATCTCTTTGAGCTGGGTGAGATCGAGTCGTCCCTCCTGAGCGGCGGCGGCCGCAGCGGCCTGTTCCCGTTCCTCGATCTCGTCATCGAGATCGAGGGGAATCACAACCGGGTCTTCGTTGGTTTTTTTCTTGCGTCCCATGTCAGTTTCTCCGTTATCTGGATCGCCACGCTATCGACGAGCTCGTCGATACTTTCGAGCAGTTCTTTTCGACCTTCTCCGGTCTTGACGCTCACCACCGCGGGCGGACGCGCCAGACCGAGCTCTTTTTGCACCTGAAACTGCATACTCGCTCGCTTCCCACGATTGACCTTGTCGGCCTTGGTGAGCACCACGAGGCGTTCTCTTCCCGTTGGGCCAGCAGCATTTCCTGAAGACCGAGGTCGAGATCGGTCGGTCCGTGGCGGATGTCCACCAGGGTGATGACCCCGGCCAGTCTCTCTTCCGTCGCGAGGTAGTTCCCGAGCTCCCGACCCCACTCCTCCTGGAGCGCCCGTCCGACCTTGGCGTAGCCATAACCCGGCAGATCGACCAGAAAGAACGACCGGTTGATCAGAAAGAAGTTCAGCATCCGTGTCTTGCCCGGCGCCTTGGCCACCCTCGCCAGATTCTGACGAAGCAACCAATTGAGCAGGCTCGACTTGCCGACGTTGGAGCGCCCGGCGACCGCGATCTGGGGAAAGAACTCCTGCGGTCGATCCGACGGCTTCAGCGCCGATCCACGAAAGCTGACCTCACGAATTTCCACTCTTTTTCACTCTGTCAATGAGCCATCGACGGCGAATCCACGCGCGAGGATCGACCTCACCGGCCGCCGCCGATACGTTCGTGTCCAGTTCGCGAACCAGGGCATTCGCGATGACCTTGTCCATGTGGTTGACGAAATGGAACTGGATCTCGTTGCGCACGTCCTCGGGGATCTCCTCGAGGTCCTTTTCGTTCTCGTCGGGAAGGATCACATCGCGAATGCCCGCCCGATAGGCCGCCAGGACCTTGTCCTTGACGCCCCCGACCGGCAGGACCCGGCCGCGCAGGGTGATCTCACCGGTCATGGCCACATCGACCCGAACCGGGATCTTGGTGAATGCCGAGATGAGCGCGATCGCGAGGGTGATGCCCGCCGATGGTCCATCCTTGGGGATCGCGCCCTCGGGAACGTGGAGGTGGACGTCCTGGGTGGCGAAGACCTCGGGGTCGATCCCGAGTTCGTCGGCCTTGGAGCGGACAAAGGACAGCGCCGCGCGGGCCGACTCCTGCATCACGTCACCGAGTTGACCGGTGAGCGTGAGGACGCCCTTGCCGCGCATGAGCGTCACTTCGGTGGTCAGCAACTCGCCGCCGACCTGCGGTCCAGGCGAGCCCGGACGCCGCTCCGACCTCGGGATCCTGCTCGCGCTTCTGGGTCCGATACCTCGGTTTGCCGAGCAGTTCGCCGACCGATCTCGGGTGTGATCTCGAGTGCCGCATCCTTGGCCTTGATCTTCTCCTTGAGCACCTTGCGCGCGAGCTTGCGGCAGATCGAGGCGATCTCGCGCTCGAGGTTCCGAACCCCGGCCTCGCGGGTGTAGCCGTCGATGAGCAACCGCACGCCGTCATCGGTGAAGTCGACGTTGAACTTCTTCAACCCATGTCGTTCGGTCTGCCGCGGCACCAGAAAGCGGCGCGCGATCTCGAGTTTCTCGTGGTGGGTGTAGCCCGAAAGCTCGATCTTCTCCATGCGATCGAGCAGGGCTGGCGGGATCGGGTGCGGTCACATTGGCCGTGCAGATGAAGAGCACCTTCGAAAGATCGTACTCGACATCGAGATAGTGGTCGTGAAAGGTGTTGTTCTGCTCGGGATCGAGGACCTCGAGGAGCGCACCGGCCGGGTCGCCGCGGAAGTCGGCCGCCATCTTGTCGACCTCGTCGAGCAGGAGCACCGGGTTGACGGTGCCGGCCTTGCGCATCATCTGGATGATCTGACCCGGAAAAGCGCCGATATAGGTCCGCCGGTGACCGCGGATCTCGGCCTCGTCGCGCACCCCACCGAGGGACAACCGGACGAACTTCCGACCCGTCGCGCGGGCGATGGATCGCGCCAGGGAGGTCTTGCCCACCCCCGGAGGACCGACAAAACACAGGATGGTACCACCGGTCTTGCGGACCAGTTGCCGCACCGCGAGAAACTCGAGGATGCGCTCCTTGACCTTCTCGAGCCCGAAGTGGTCTTCGTTGAGTACGTTCTCGGCCCGCGAGATGTCGCGGATCTCTCGCGACGACTCGGACCACGGCACCGCCAGCAACCAATCGACGTAGTTGCGAGAGACCCCGGCCTCGGCCGAGACCGGCGGCATCCCTTCGAGGCGGCGGATCTCGATGATGGCCTTTTCCTTGGCCTCCTCGGTCATCCCCGACGCGTCGAGTCTGTTCCTTGAGTTCGGCGAGTTCCTCGGTGGTGTCGTTGCGTCCCAGCTCCTCGTTGATGGCCTTGATCTTCTCCGATAGGTAGTACTCGCGCTGCGCCTTCTCCATCTGTTTCTTGACCCGCGACGATAGCCGGCGGTCGATGTTGAGCTTTTCGATCTCGACATCGAGCAGATCATTGAGCCGCTGCAGTCGATCGAGGGGGTTGAGCAGTTCGAGCAGCCGCTGCTTCTCCGCCGTCGGTTGGTTGAGATGGGCCGCGAGGATGTCGGCGAACTGGTCCGGGTCATCGGTCTGGAGGGAGGCGAGAACCCCTTCGGCAGAGAGATGGTGCGAGAGCTTGGCGTACTCCTTGAAGAACTCGGTCAGCTGCGCCATGTACCGGCTCAGCGTCTGATCCTCGCCAACCTCGATCGACTCGACCTCGACTCTCGCCATCAGACAATCGGGGTCGGGAACGACCTCGATGAGCCGCGCTCGCTCGAGCCCTTCGACCATCACCTTGATGTTGCCCGAGGCGAGCTGAAGGTGCTGCACCACCCGGGCGACCACTCCGAGTTCGTGGATATCGGCGAGCATCGGGTTCGTCGATCTTCGGATCGCGTTGGGTGGCGAGAAAGAGCTTCTTATCGGGTCGTTCGAGGGCTCGCTCCAGGGCCACCACCGATGGTCTTCGGCCGACCACGAATGGCGCCATCATGTGCGGAAAGACGACCATGTCCCGCAGCGGAACGATGGCGAGCGTCTGGGTTTCACGGACTGCTGTCATCTTGTGTTCTTTCTTTTTGGGGATCTGTCGGACCGGCGGAATCAGTCGCGGGGGGCGCATCGGTGCGCTGTCGTATCAGCTTACCTTTCTCACAGCCGGAAGTGGCGCAACTCGACGCTCGACCACATCCCGCGGTAATCACCAACTCCTTGAGGTCGGGCAGCGCCGGAATCTGATACATGATCTCGAGCATCAGCTCCTCGAGGATGATGCGCAGGCCCCGGGCACCCACCTTGCGGGTGATGGCTTCGTCGGCCACCGCGTCGAGGGCGTCCGCCGCGAAGCTCAGCTCGACACCCTCGAATCCGAGCACCGTCTCATACTGGCGCACCAGACAGTTCTTGGGCTCGGTGAGGATCCGAACCAGAGCGTCGTGGTCGAGCTCGTGCAGGGTCGCAACGACCGGAATCCGGCCGACAAACTCGGGGATCATGCCGTACTTGATGAGGTCCTCGGGGTGGATCTCCTCGAGCAGGTCGTCCGCGCTCGGGTTCGTTGCCCGACAGATCGGCGCCAAAGCCCATCTGTTTCTGATTGAGCCGGCGCGCGATGAGATCCTCGAGCCCGACAAACGCACCACCGCAGATAAACAGGATGTTGGTGGTGTCGATCTGGAGGAACTCCTGGTGCGGGTGCTTCCGACCACCCTGGGGAGGGACGTTGGCGACGGTGCCTTCGAGGATCTTCAAAAGCGCCTGCTGCACACCCTCGCCGGACACATCACGGGTGATGGACGGGTTCTCGGCCTTGCGCGCCACCTTGTCGATCTCATCGATGTAGACGATGCCCCGTTCCGCCGCTTCGCGGTCACCGTTGGCCGCCTGATAGAGCCGTAGCAGGATGTTCTCCACATCCTCGCCGACATAGCCGGCCTCGGTGAGAGTCGTGGCGTCGACGATGGTGAAGGGCACCTGGAGCTGGCGCGCCAGGGTCTGGGCGAGCAGGGTTTTACCGGTTCCGGTGGGTCCGATGAGCAGGATGTTGGACTTGGCGAGCTCGACGTCGTTGTGGCCCTTGCCCCGTTGGTACTCGATCCGGCGGTAGTGGTTGTAGACCGCCACGGCGAGCTTCTTCTTGGCCATCTCCTGACCGATGACGTACTCGTCGATATAGGCCTTGATCTCGGGCGGTTTGGCGAGAACCTGCTGGCGGGCCTTGGCCTCGTGCACCCGATCCTCGGCGATGATGTCGAGACAGACCTCAACGCACTCGTTGCAGATGTAGACGGTCGGTCCGGCGATGAGCTTGCGCACTTCGTGCTGGCTCTTGCCGCAAAAGCTGCACCGAAGTACGTCACCGTCTCGATTCGACATCTATCCTCCTCGGTTCATTGTATCCCATTTCCAGGTCTACTCTCTGGAAACAATGATCTTGTCGATGAGGCCATAGTCCTTGGCCGCATCGGCCTCGAGAATGAAGTCACGCTCGGTGTCGAGGTTGATCTTGTCCATGGTTTGGCCCGTGTGGTTGGCGAGGATCGTGTTGAGCCGCTCTCGCATCCGCATGATGTCCCTGGCGTGGATGTCGATGTCCGTCGCCTGACCCTGAAGACCCGACATCAGCGGCTGGTGCAGCAGGACCCGGCTGTGCGGCAGGGCGAATCGTTTGCCCGGCGCGCCACCGGCGAGCAGGACGGCACCCATGGACGCCGCCTGACCGAGGGCGATGGTGGCCACATCGGGCTTGACGTACTGCATGGTGTCGTAGATGGCGAGACCGGCGGTGATGGTGCCGCCCGGGGTGTTGATGTAGAGATAGATGTCCTTCTCGGGGTTCTCGGCCTCGAGAAAGAGAAGCTGGGCGATCACGAGAGAGGCGACCTGGTCGTCGATGGCCGATCCCAGGAAGATGACATTGTCCTTGAGCAGGCGCGAGTAGATATCGTAGGCGCGTTCACCGCGGCTCGTCTGCTCGACGACGACCGGAACCAACATCACTCCACCTCCCCGCCGGCTCGGCGGATCATCTCGTCCACCACCGCGGTCAGCAGAGCCGCGTGGCGAATCGATTCGAGCTTCTCCTCCGCGGCGAGATTGGCCTTGTGCTCCGCCGGCGGAATTCCGAGCCGAGGCGGCGTCCGCGGCAGATATAGGCGTCGACCTCGGACTCGGGGACCGGTGTCTTCCACTCCATGGCCAGCTGCTCGAGGATCAGCGTGTCGGCGACGTGTCGGCGAGCGGCGGGTTCGGCCTTGGCCGAGAGCTCCTGCCAGTCGAAATTCCCGTCCTTCGGGACCGGCGCCCCGCATGGCCATCTCGTAGGCAAAACGGTTGACGCGTTCGCTGACGGCGTTCTGAACCAGGGATGACGGCAGCGAGTTGAGGTCGATCTCCACCGAGAGATGGTCGAGCAACGACCGCCGCCACTCATCCCGGCGCTCGGCGAGCTTCCGCCGTCGATAGCGCCTCGCGAAGCCGCTCCTGAGCTCGGCGAGATCCTCGAGACCGAGGGTCTTGGCGAGTTCGTCATCGATCTCGGGCAGGACCTTGTGTCTTGAGCGCCTTGACCTTGATGGTGTAGGTGACCGTCTTGCCCGCTCGCTCTTTGTTCTCGTCGTCGTCGGGAAAGACCTTGACCGCGACCCTCTCGTCGCCGGCCTTGGCTCCCTGGAGCGCCTCGTTGATCTCGGGCGGCAATCCGTCGCCGCCGAGGACAAAACGGGCATCGTTCTCTTCATAGGGTTCCTGGTCGGAGTCTTCCATCAGACCGACCAGATCGGCCTCGATGAGCATTCCGTCGACTGCTTCCTGCGTCTTCCACCGGCTCCCACACCGCCTGCTGTTCCCGGAGGGTCTCGAGCTCGGCGTCGACTTCGTTGTCGGTGACATCGAGGGACGACCTCGGGCAGCGTGGCCGTCGGCGAGGTCGGGGAGCTCGAAGTTCGGCCGCACCTCGAGTTCGGCGATGAACTCGAAGGAACCATCGTCGGCGAACTTGAGCTCGCGCACCTGGGGCATGGTGAGGGGCTGGAGTTCCTTCTCCGCCTCCATCACCTCCTGCCAGACGAGCTGACTGAGGTGCTCCTTGAGCTCGGCATCGATGTCCTCGGCAAATCGGGCCCGGATCATGGACTCCGGCGCCTTGCCGTCGCGGAAGCCCGGAAGCTTGGCACGACCCCTGATGGAACGGACGATGGACTGCCGCTCGCGATCGACGATCTCGGTTTGTGAGGCTGCCTGCAACCTCGAGTTTGTAGTTTGCTTGCTCGGTCAATTTGTATGTCATGAATTCTCTCCGGCTGGTGCGAAAGGGGGGAATCGAACCCCCACGGGGTATCCCCCACGAGATCCTAAATCTCGCGCGTCTACCGGTTCCGCCACTTTCGCGCGGATGAAAGGAAATGGTGAGCCGTGGAGGAATCGAACCTCCAACCTAGTGATTAAGAGTCACTTGCTCTGCCAATTGAGCTAACGGCCCACAGCGACGCGCACTCTACCTCAAAACGACGTGAGGGGCAAGACCCGGAGCAAGTCGACAGTTCACAGTTCGACAGTCGACAGTCCAACGCGGCCGACGAGTGCTTGAACTGCGGTCACTGTCAACTGTTGACTAGCGGTGGACGAGGTGCTTGATCTCCCTCTGACCGAGATCGGACTCGGCGGTGATGACGACCGCCGAGGTTCCGCCGCGAACTCGGGCAGGGGCGCCGAGTCGCGAAAAGACTCCGTCATCGTCGGTCTCACCCTCGGCGAGAACCAGGCGGCGCGGCTCCGAGGTCGATTTGAAGAGCACGGTGATCTGGACCCCGGGCTGGACGGCGTCTGGGACTGCGAGTCCACCGCGGAGATGGAAATCTCGGCCTCTCGGCCATAGACGAAGTCGTGTTGCCGACGGCGCGAAGCACGAGATGAGCACGACCGCGTTGAGCCGCGAGATAGTCGAGGATCACCTGGTCGAGGGTCGGTTCGTCTTCACCTCGCTCGCCGGTGACCTCGACTTCGATCGAGCTCGGCGGTCGTCGCCTCGTCGAGATGTTGGTGTCGTCGTCTTCGTTGACGGGTCCCGGTTCGTCGGTCAGCTGCGCCAGGCGGCCACGGCGAATCGCCTCGACGATGGTGTGGTGTTGCCGTTCCATGACGGTCGCGATGGCGGTGTTCTCGACGTTCTCATCGACGAGGTCCTGGTACGAGGTCCGCCTCGAATACAGAATCTCACCGCGGGCGTAGACCAGGCTCTCGACGACAGGGTTCGATCGTCCCTTGTCTTCGGTCTGCACGTGGTAGGTCGTGCCCGCGTGATCGATGTCGGTGTTATAACCGGTCAGCACCACCGTTCCGGCTCCATCCAATACAGCAGCATACAGGCTACCCCCTCGCCCGGGGATGGTCAATGAGCGTCGCCGCCTCGGGCGGCGGTCGCGAATCGTTATCCGTGAGTCGTGATCAGCAATCCGTGATTCGTGGCTACGCCTTTACGTCTACAATGCCCCCATGGCGCCACTCACGATCCTCTTCATCTGTGTCGGCAACACCTGCCGCTCACCCATGGCCGAGGCCATCGCCCGAGGTCTTGGGGACGGACGGCGTTGTCGGCGTCTTCGGCCGGCATCATGCCGTTCGGCCGGATCATCACTTCGACGGTCGAGACCCTCGAAGGCGCTGGGCTACGACCCGGAGGCCTCGTCTTCGAAGGGTCTGGATGATGTCGATCTGGCGGATTTCGACATCATCGTCTCGCTCTTGGGACCCGCCGGTCTCAGCTATCTGCCCGCCGTCCTTGGGCGCGCAGCTCGAATCGTGGCCGATTCGAGATCCCTATGGCGAAGACGACGAGGTCTACCTCGCCGTCGCCCGCGAGCTCGAACGCCGGATCCGCGGCCTCCTTGTGGATCAGGCAGACTCGGGAACTCCCCTTCGTCTAGGGCGTCACACTCGATGCGGGGCACGGAAGAGCGTGAAAAGTCGTCAGAGATCTGTCGTCTGATCGTTGCTCTCACTCGCGATGGAGGAAAGGAGACCCCGATCGTGCGATCCATGGCACACTTGAGAGGTGGTATTCGACGAGGTCTACGAACGCTTTCGACGGCCGATCTGGCGCTTGGCTCGACGATTGACCGAGAGTGATGATGAGGCCTTTGATGCAACCCAGGAGATCTTCCTCCGGGTTTGGCGTGGCCTCGCCGGTTTCCGCGGCGAGTCGAAGCTCTCCACCTGGGTCTTTCAGATCGCCTGGAACTACCTCCGCGGACACAATCGGCGTCGTGGGAGGACACCTCAGGGCGGTGGCCGATCAGTCTGAAGAGTTCGTCGCCCGCACCCCGGACCCGTCGCCCGGACCGGAACGACGGGCGGTGTCTTCGGACCTGCTCGATCGCGTCACCGCGGCCATGGACGAGCTTCCGGAACACTATCGGATCGTGGTGTGGTTGCGCGACGGCGAGGATCTCAGCTACTCGGAGATCGCCGATGTCCTCGATCTGCCGGTCGGCACCGTTCGATCGCGGCTGGCGCGGGCGAGAGACGGCTCTCAAGAAGGCGGTTGGTCTGTGATGGATGAAACCCTCCGGGAACTCGTGAGCCGGTACATCGACGGCGATCTCGACGACGCCGAGTCGGCACGCCTCGAGACGCGCGCCCACACCGACGCCGAGCTCGCTGCCGAGATCGATGCTGCACCGACAGCTCCGGGCGGCCGTCGCAGCGCTCGCCGGAAAGATGGAACCACCGGCGACGCTGGACAGGGTGATGGAACCCCTCCGACAGAGCGCACCCGCTCCCGCTCGCTCGGTTCGGCCGGTCTATCCGCTGGCTCGGCGCGGCAGCGGCGGTGGTTCTCGGGGTCACGGTGGCGATGGAGGTGGCCCGTCGCAACCCCGAGCCGTCGCTGACTCGGCCCACCCCAGCACAACCGGCACCGTCGCCGGACGAGAAGAGATCTTCGAGCTCGCCCCGCTGCCCACGGCGAGTCCCAACGACAACCGTCCCCTCGGCGCGGCGGACCATCTGCTCGAAGAGGAACCGGCAGCAGCCGGCGGCCCCCGAGCCGGCTCCCCTCGAGGTGATGGGACCGCTGCGATCCGACGCTCCGACGAAGATCGCGAGCGAGTCGAACCCGCCTTCCGGTCAGCCGAGCGACTCGAAAGCCGGAACACCGCGGCGACCGAAAGACGGCCCATCGGCACCCGCGGCGAGGAACAGGGATGGATTCGGCCGGAGCATCGGTCGGCGCTCGGCTCAGGCGCCACCGAGGCGGCACGGTCGGCCGCCCTCGAGAATCGCACGGGGACCGCCCGGCCGTCGGGAAAGCCAACGTCGCCCTCGACGCCGTCGGCGAAGGGAAGACGCACGCCGGTCGACCGGCGGTGGTCTTGCGGATCGACGGCGCCGAGCATCTGGCCCGGCCGTCGGCTGAGCTGTCCGGCCGGGACGCGACAGGTCCGCATCGAGGTCCGAGAGAATACGGTGGTGGCGATGGAGCCTCTCGCCGATGAAGACCGAGATCGGCGACGGCTGCCGATTCGGAAGAGCTGCTCGGTTCGATCTCGCTGGAGTCGGCGACGGCAGCTACCTCGCCGAGAGTCGTGATCCGAAGACGACGTCGCCATGACACCGGGCGCGGCCGAAGCCGCGCCCGGTGGTCGTTTTTCTCGCTCGGCGGAGATCTACGGTTCACTTGAAGGCGGCGAGACCCTCCTGAACGGTGTCCAGCACATCGAAGACGGTGATGAGCTGCGTCACGTGCAGGATGTCGTTGATCTTCGGCGAAAGCCGCAACAGCTTGAGCTGACCACCTCGTTTGGTCACGGTGGTGTAGCACGCGACCATTTCGCCGATTCCCGAAGAATCGATGGCGGTCACCCCAGCCAGGTCGATGAGGATCTTGTTCTTCCCGTCTTCCGAGCGCAGCTGTCAACCAACTCGCGGATCTTGACATCGCCGCTGCCGATGGTGATCTTTCCCGACAGTTCGATGATCCGAACATCGTCGACATCGCGGATCTCACTCTTCATCTGTGGAACTCCTTGTCTCGGGCTCGAGGCGCCGGGTCATTTCGACCACCGTGCCACCACCCGGCGAGCGGCTGAACTCCACACGGGACATGAACTGCCGCATGTAGAAGATACCGCGTCCGCTCGGTCGCAGCAAATAATCCGGGATCGGTCGGGTCGGGAATCGTCTCGAGGTCGAATCCTTCACCCTCGTCCTCGACCCGGATGGTGACCTCGTCGTCTTGGATTCGATAGTCGATCACCACTGATCGCTCGGGATCCTGCCGGTTGCCGTGGCGAATGGCGTTGGCCGTCGCTTCCCGGAGGGCGGTCACGAGCCAGTAGCAGTCGTCACCGGAGAATCCGGCATGATCGCAGAGATCGACCAACGCGCGCTCGGCGATCTCGATGTTCTCGAAACGACTCGACAACACGAGATGGGCATGCAGTGGTTCGGTGACGGACATCTGCGCCGGATTATAGCAATCCGGACGCGAGCTCAGTCGAACTCTTCGTCGTCAACGTCGTCATCACCCGGTTCGACCATCTGCAGAATCCACCGGTGGAAGTTCTCCTCGGCTGCCGACACCGGCAGGGCGAGGATCTCCGGCAACTCGTAGGAATGGAACTCCCGGATCGCCTGAGATACGCGCTCGAAGAGCCGTTGGGGAGTCTTGATGAATAGGAGGTACTCGGTGTCTTCGCAGATCTTCCCCTTCCAGCGATAGATGGACCGTAGGCAGGGAACGATGTTGACGCAGGTGGCGAGCCGGCGCGCGATGAGCTCCTCTGAGATCTCCACCGCTTGCTGCTCGGTGCCCACCGATGTCATGACGACGGTGATCTCTTCGAGACGACTCATATCGAAACGCTATCGAAATCGGCCCCCACAGTCAAGGCGCACAGCGGCTCGAGAAGGCCTCAGTACCGCCGCAGGAGACCGACCACGATTCCCTGAACCGTGAGGCGTCGGAACCGGCGACAAAAATCGGCGCCATCTCCGAGTTGGCGGGCTGGAGCCTGATGGTGTCCGGAGGTTGCCGATAGAGGCGTTTGAGCGTCACTTCGCCATCCACCATGGCGACCACCATGTCGCCGTCGGCGGCCTCCGCCCGCGGCCTGGACGACCACGAGATCGCCGTCGTGGATCCCGTCTTCGATCATGGACTCGCCCCGGACCTTGAGAACAAAGTGGTCGCCCCGCGCCGACGAAAATCCGGCGGCACCGAAACAGGTTCGGGGTCGGCGATGGACTCGATGGGCGATCCGGCCGCGATCAAACCCAGCAGCGGAAGCTCGTCCTCGGTGGGATATTCGGACGCCGGTCGCTGAGCCAGGACGAGTCCTCGCTTCTGATGCTTCTCACGCCGCAGGAAACCCTTGCGTTCGAGCAGCGCGATGTGTTTCTGGGCGCTGGCGGTGCTGGCAAAACCGAACGCTTCGGAAATCTCTTTGAGTGTCGGCGCGACACCCGAATCGTCGACGTTTCTCTCGATGAACTCGAGGACGTCCCGCTGCCGTTCGGTGAGGTAGGTCATGAAATCCTCTCCCCAACAACAATAGGTGATAATAAGGTGTAAGTCAAGCGGAATCTAAAAAAGAGCGCACCGAAGTGCGCCGTTCTGATGGATTTGAATGGTCGGGGCGAGTGGACTTGAACCACCGGCCTCACGGTCCCGAACCGTGCGCTCTACCAGACTGAGCTACGCCCCGACGGGGCGGAAGTCTAACCGAAGCCGGCGCGAAAGGCAATTGCTTTTCGGGCCGGGAATTGACACCACACTTTGGTCGTCGAAGGATCAAATCTATGAGCCTTCGCGACATTGAAGACTGTACTGATGATGTTGGATCAAAAATCGGCGCCCCGAAGGGCGCCGCCGGTTGTATTCAGTCGACCAGCCGCTAGTTGACGGTTTTGCCGGCCACCTCGATCTCGGTCTCGGCGAGACGAACCGCGGTGGTGAGCTCGTCGAGCTCCTCGGCGGCGGCGTCCTTGAGCTTCTCCTGGGCGGCCTCGAGATTGCTCTTGGCGGCGTCGACATCGATGTCGGCCGGCGCCTTGGCGACGGTGGCCAGGACCGTGACCCGATCGGGAAGAACCTCGGCAAAACCACCCTGGACCGCATACCGGACCACTGTGGAGCCGTCGAAATAGGTCAGCGGTCCGGCGGCGAGGGAGGTCAGAAGCGGAATGTGGCCGGGCAGAACGCCCATCTCTCCGAGGGCGCCCGGGAGACGCACCTCGTCGACCGCCACTTCCACCACTCGGCGGCTGGGAGTCACGATTTCGAGGTGCAGCCGGTCGGCCATCTCAGCCCTCCGCCTTCATCTTGTCGGCCTTCTCGATGGCCTCTTCGATGCCACCGACATAGAGGAAGGCCTGCTCGGGAAGCTCGTCGAGTTCACCGGCGCAGAGGGCCTTGAAGCCCTTGATGGTGTCCTCGACCTTGACGTAGCGGCCCTTCATGCCGGTGAACTGCTCGGCAACGAAGAAGGGCTGCGACAGGAAGCGCTGGATCTTGCGCGCCCGGGCAACGGTGAGCTTGTCCTCTTCCGAGAGCTCGTCGATGCCGAGGATCGCGATGATGTCCTGGAGATCCTTGTAGCGCTGGAGGATCCGCTGGGTTTCACGGGCGACCATGTAGTGCTCGTCGCCGATGATGAGGGGATCGAGGATGCGCGAGGTCGAGGCCAGGGGATCGACCGCCGGGTAGATGCCGAGGGCGGCGATCTGACGCGACAGCACCGAGGTGGCGTCGAGGTGGGCGAAGGCCGTCGCCGGCGCCGGGTCGGTGAGGTCGTCGGCGGGGACGTAGATCGCCTGCACCGACGTCACGGAACCCGTCTTTGTCGAGGTGATCCGTTCCTGCAATTCGCCCATCTCGGTGGCGAGATTGGGCTGGTATCCCACCGCGGAGGGCATCCGGCCGAGAAGCGCGGAGACCTCGGAACCCGCCTGGGTGAAACGGAAGATGTTGTCGATGAAGAGCAGCACGTCCTGGCCCTCGGAGTCACGGAAGTGCTCGGCGACCGTCAGACCCGGTGAGACCGACGCGAAGACGGGCGCCCGGAGGCTCGGTCATCTGACCGTAGATCAGCGCGGCCTTTGAGTTCTCCCAGTTGTCCGGGTCGATGACGCCGGCTTCGGTCATCTCGTGCCAGAGGTCGTTGCCCTCACGGGTCCGCTCGCCGACACCGGCGAAGACCGAGAAACCACCGTGCTGGAGCGCCACGTTGTTGATGAGCTCCATGATGATGACGGTCTTGCCGACACCCGCGCCACCGAAGAGGCCGGTCTTGCCGCCCTTGGTGTAGGGCTCGAGGAGATCGACGACCTTGATGCCGGTTTCGAACATCTCGGTTTCGGTGGACTGCTCTTCAAGCGCCGGCGCGGTGCGGTGGATGGGCATGCGCTTCTCGGCATCGACCGGGCCCTTGCCGTCCACCGGCTGGCCGAGGACGCCGAGCACGCGGCCCAGGGTCTTGCGGCCGACCGGCACCGAAATCGGCTCGCCGAGGTCGATCGCGGTCATTCCGCGGACCATGCCTTCGGTGGGCTGCATGGCGATGCAGCGGGCGCGGCTCTCACCGAGGTGCTGGGCAACCTCGACGGTGACGTCCATCGGTCCCAGCGCCGAGAGTGCCGTCGTCCTTGATACGGACGGCGTTGTAGATGGCGGGGAGGTGCTGATCCGGAAACTCCACGTCCACCACCGGACCGATGACCTGAACGACGCGTCCTTCGACCTGCTGAGTCATAAATCTCTCCTCAGTCAGTCACCGAGCGCCTGGGCGCCCGAAACGATCTCGATCAACTCCTTGGTGATGGCGGCCTGACGGGTGCGGTTGTAGAGCATCGTCAGGGCGTCGATCATCTCGCCTGCGTTCTTGGTGGCGGCCCCCATGGAGGTCATCCGGGACGCCTGCTCGGCGGCCGCCGAGTCGTAGAGCACCGTCTGGACCTCGGTCTCGACATAGGCGGGCAGCAGCGCAGCCAGCAGACCCTTCGGCGTCGGGCTCGTAGAGGTAGTCGGTCCCGGCATCCTCGGCGTTCGGGTCGGCCTCGGGCGGCTGGATGGGCAGCAACTGCTCGATGGTGATCTCCTGGCGGAGGACACTGACGAACTTGTTGTAGGCGATCCACACCTCGTCGACCTGGCCCGAGGTGAAGGCCTTCATGAACATGGCGCCGAGCCGCGGACCATCGGCCGCGGTGAGCTGGCTCATGGTGTCGCGCTCCTGGTGGGCGACCGGGAAATCGCGGACCCGAAAGTAGTCCGAGGCCTTGCGACCGATGAGCGATCAGCTCGACATCGGACCACCGCTTCGTTCTTGAGGTCCTTCTCGACCTGGCGGAGCAGGTTGGCGTTGAAGGAACCGCACAGACCCTTGTCCGACGAGACGACCACCAGCCAGACCCGGCCGCTCTCGCGACGCTCGAGCAGCGGGTGGCTCTCTTCGGTCCGGCCGGCGACGTTGGCCAGCACCTTCGAGAGGGTGTCGGCGTAGGGCCGGGCATTGGTCACCGCCTCCTGCGCACGCCGCAGCTTGGCCGCAGCCACCATTTTCATGGCCTTGGTGATCTGCTGCGTTCCCTTGACGGAGCGGATTCGACGGGTGAGATCCCTAGTGCTCGGCAACGCTCTGCCTCCGGGTGTTCCTTCAGGAACAGATCCGCGGCCTTCTGCGATGAGGGCGCCGAGCTTCTCGGCGTTCTCGTCGCTCAGCTCTCCGGTCGATCGCGATGGCTTCGAGGATCATCGGCACCCTCGGCCTCGACAAAGCTGTGCATGTGGGGCTCGAAGGCGCCGATGGCCGAGACCTTGAGCTTGTCCATATAACCCTTGGTGCCGGCGAACATGGAAACGATCTGAAGACCCACGGACAGCGGCACGAACTGGCCCTGCTTGAGGATCTCGAGCAGCCGTTCGCCGCGGGCGAGCTGGCGCTGGGTCGCCTTGTCGAGATCGGAACCGAACTGGGCGAAGGCCGCGAGTTCGCGGTACTGGGCGAGTTCGAGCCGGAGCGAACCGGCGATCTTCTTCATCGCCTTGATCTGGGCGTTGCCGCCGACCCGGCTGACCGAGAGACCGACGTTGACCGCCGGCCGCTGACCGGCGAAGAAGAGGTCGCCCTCGAGGTAGATCTGACCATCGGTGATGGAGATGACGTTGGTCGGAATATAGGCCGAGACGTCGCCCATCTGGGTCTCGATCACCGGCAGCGCGGTCAGGCTGCCGCCGCCGAGCTCGTCGTTGAGCTTGGCGGCGCGCTCGAGCAACCGCGAGTGGAGATAGAAGACGTCGCCGGGTAGGCCTCGCGACCCGGCGGGCGGCGGAGCAGGAGCGAGATCTCGCGGTAGGCCTGGGCGTGCTTGGTGAGGTCGTCGTAGAAACACACCGCGTGCTGGCCGTTGAGCATGAAGTACTCGCCGAGGGCGGCGCCGGCGTAGGGCGCGAGGTACTGCAGCGGCGCCGGCTCGGATGCGGTCGCCGAGACCACGATGGTGTGATCCATGGCGCCGTGCTTCTCGAGGGCGGCGATCACCTGCGCCACGGTCGAGGCCTTCTGGCCGATGGCGACATAGATGCAGACGTTGCCGGTGCCCTTCTGGTTGACGATGGAGTCGAGGATCACCGCGGTCTTCCCGGTCTGCCGGTCGCCGATGATGAGCTCGCGCTGACCGCGACCGATGGGAATCATCGAGTCGATGGCCTTGATGCCGGTCTGCATCGGCTCCTTCACCGACTGCCGGGCGACGACGCCGGGAGCGGTCCGCTCGAGCGGATAGCGCTCGGTCGTGGCCACCGGGCCCTTGCCGTCGAGGGGACGACCGAGGGGATCGACCACACGACCGATCATTTCCGGTCCCACCGGGATGTCGAGAATTCGCTTGGTGCGGCGGACCTCGTCACCCTCTTTGATGTGGTGCACCTCTCCCATGAGCACCGCGCCGACGTTGTCGTCCTCGAGGTTGAGGGCGAGACCGTAGACGTCGTGGGGAAGCTCGAGGAGCTCTCCCATCATGACCCCGTCGAGGCCGTAGATGCGGGCGATTCCGTCGCCGACGGAGATGACCGTTCCCACCTCGGACATGTCGATGGTGGTTTCCTGGCCTTCGATCTGGCGCCGGATGATGTCGGCGATTTCGGCGGCTTTGATCTGCATATTGCTACCCCTGTTCGATGACGGTTTGCCGGCTCAGCCGATCCACCTGTCCGACGAGAGACCCGTCGAAGACCTTGGAACCAACCTGGACCTTGAAGCCGGCGAGAAGCTCCGGGTTGTGGACGAAATCGGCGACCACGGTGGTCCCCATCACGGCGCTCATGACCTCGGCGATCCGACGACGGTCGGCCTCGTCATAGGTCGTGGCAAGCTCGATATGGGCCCTGGAGCGACCGATCTCGCGGTCGACCAGGTCCCGATAGGTGGTGGCGATGTCGCGCATGTGCTGCATGCGGTAGTGGTGCTGGACAACGTGGCAGAAACGGCGGACCGGTTGGGTGATTCCGAGGTTGTCGAGGACCTGGTCGAGGATCACGGTCTTGGTCTCGGTGTCCACCATGGGCGTGACCAGCACGCGTTCGAAATCGGGCACCTCTTCGAGGGCTGTGGCGATGCCGTCGAGTTCGTCGATCACGGCCTCTTTGCGCTCCGGACACTGGTCCTGAACCACCTCGAGGAGCGCCTTGGCGTAGGGCATGGCTCTGAATCGAGACATGGTCACTCCTTATCCGGGAGATTCTCGAGGGCGCCGAGACTCCGGTCGAGCACCCGCTGCTGATCCTTCTCGGTCATGGTCGACTTCAAGAGTTCTTTGGTCAGCTGCTCGGTCAACGCCGCGGTGTCCTGCGCGAGCTGCTCTCGGGTCTCGGCCTGGCGGCGAGCAATCTGATCGTCGACGCGGCGCATGAATCGCGCTTCGTCCTCGCGCGCCTGGGCGTCGATCTTCTCCGCCTCGGTCTTGCCGAGCGCTTCCGCCCGTTGCTTGGATCTCCATGACTTCCGCTTCGACCTTCGCGAGGCGTTCGCTGACCTCCGACCGGAGCTTCTCGGCCTCGACGAGCTTCTCGCGGGCCTCGGCGAGCTCCACCTTGACGTCCTCACCGCGAGCCTTGAGGGACTCGTTGATGGGTTTACCGACAAATTTGTTCAGCAGGAAGAGGAAGAGCGTGAGGTTGGCGGCGAGAAGAAGCCGGGTCACGGTGCTCGGGAGAAAGGACGGGTTGTGCGGCTCGTCGATGAGGAACGCGAAGATCACGAAAACAACAAAGGCCAGAACCCAGAAGAGTTTGTCCTTCACTGGGAAACCTCCCTGCCGAGGAGCTGACTCGCAAAGAGCCCGAGCCAGATCACCGGCCTGAACCTTGAGATCGGCGCGGGCGGAGGCGGCCTCGGTGTCGAGCACCTCCATGGCTTCGTCGAGCTTGCCGTCGGCGAGCTGACGAGCCGTGTCGAGGGTCGCCTGACGTCGATCGAGCGCCTGCTGTTGGAGCCCGTTTCGAACCGCGGCCGCCGCTTTCGCGGCTTCCCCGAGCTCCGATTCGAGGCGAGCCGTCTCATCCAGGTATTCCTGGTGTTTCGACTGCCACTCGTTCTCGGCGCCCTCGATCCGACCGCGGCGCTCGGCGAGCACGGCACCGACCGGTTTGAGAAGGAATTTCTGGATCAACCAGAAGGTCAACCAGAAACACACCATGACGATAATCAGCGAAAAATTCGGAGGTTGCATCCGCGGCTCCTGGCCTTGGCACTCCCGCCTCTTTGCAGGGCGACTCAAATTACCGCAGGAAAATCGCAGAGTCAAGAATTTTTTTTCACAAGGCCGGTTTTCTTTGGGTTTGACGACGGTTTAGTGGAACTTGAGTTCGAGATCAGTGTGTTGTATGTTGGATGACGGACGCCGGATGGAGCGCCACTCGCCGAAGCGCAGTCCTGGCCTCCCTCGGGGTGCGCATTGTGCCGGATCAACGTTCCGGCGCAGAGGCACGTCCCGCACAATGGCGCTACCGCGGCTCCCACGAGCGCGGGATGGCGCGTGCGACGAAGCGCCGGTCGCCACGGCGCGACCAGAAGGCCGGATCGAAAAAAACCACCGGACAGTTGCAGCGGCAGCGGACTGATCGCGTCGGCCGTCGGCGAGTTCGGGTCAGGACTTGGCGCCACCCTCGTTCTTGTCGGTGGCCGCTTCTTGTCGCACTCGGCGTCTTGGCTCCGGCCGCCATGTCGACCTTGCCCTCGAGGAAGGCGCCGTCCTCCATGACCACCGCGGGTGCGTGGATTTCGCCGAAGACCTTGGCCGAGGCGTGCAGAACGACCTTCTCCGAGGCCTTGATCGTTCCCCGGACCTGGCCGCCGACAAGACAACGGGCGACGTCGATTTCACCGTCGACCAGTCCCGTCCTCACCGATCACGAGCTCGGATCGCGAGCGAATCGTTCCTTCCACCCGACCATCGACCCGAAAGGAGTTCGAAAACTCGAGCTCGCCCTTGATGGTGCACCCGGAGTCGACAAAACCATTGAGCGTTTCTGCTGAACGCACCATCACTCACCCCCCATCAGGAGATCGAAGACCCGCATCAACTCGTCCGATTCGACGCAGGTGATCACGACCGCACCACCACCGTTTCGCCGGGGCCGGATCTCCACCGGAGCCCCCAGGCGAAGACTCAGCTTCTCTTCGGCCGCCACCAGATTCGGGTCCTTGGCCGGCCGTGCTTCTTGGCGCCGCCACGCGCCCGTCGGTCGGCTTCTTGCCCGTCGGCCGCGACCCGTTCGAGATCGCGAACGGACAGACCCTCCGCCACCGCGCGTTCGGCCCACTCGAGTCGGCTCTGATCGTCGGGCAGGGCGAGCAGCGCCCGGCCGTGGCCGGCGCTCAACCGCCCCGACTCGACCATTTCCTGGATCTTCTCCGGCAGGCGGAGCAGGCGCAGCGCGTTGGCGACGGTGCTCCGGTCCATCCCGACCTGTGTCGGCGATCTCGGCCTGGGAAAGACCGTGTTCGGATCGAAGGTGCTCGAAGGCGCGGGCCTCCTCGAGGGCCGACAGATCTCGGCGTTGGAGGTTCTCCACCAGCGCCAGCGCGAGCTCGTCGCGGGCGCCGAGTCGTTCACGAATCACCGCCGGCACGGTCTTGAGTCCCGGCCGCCCGGGCCGCCCGCCACCGACGCTCGCCGGCGATCACCAGATACCCGCCGGCGCCGTCTTCGCTCACCAGCAGGGGTTGCAGGACGCCGTGCCGGCGGATCGAGTCGGCGAGTTCGGCGAGTGCCGCTCATCGGCAAAATGTTGTCGCGGTTGTTCCGGGTTGGGGCGGAGACGATCGAGGGGGATCTCCGCCAACCCGGACCTCGCCTTGGGGGTGTCGGGAATCAGCGCCTTGAGGCCTCGACCGAGCGCTTGTTTAGCCATGATTTCCGCCATTCGCGTCAGATACTCGCGGCCGAGTTGAAGATAGGCCTGGGCGCCCTTGCTCCGCAGATCGTAGGCATGGATCGGTCGGCCGAAGGACGGCGCCTCGGCGAGACGCACGTTCCGCGGCACCACCGTTTCGAAGACCAGATCACCGAACACCGACCGCACCTCCTGGGCCACCTGCTGCGCCAAATTCGTCCGATCATCGTACATGGTGAGCAGAATGCCGTCGATGGCGAGCTCGGGGTTGAGGAATCGGCGGACCTCGTCCACCGTCTTGAGGAGGTTCGAGACACCCTCCATGGCGAAGTACTCGCACTGGATGGGCACCACCAAGCGCATCGGCCGCGGCCAGGGCATTGACCGTCAGCAGACCGAGGGACGGCGGGCAGTCGACAAGGACGAACTCGCTGCCGTCAAAGCCCGCGAGGGCCTCGCGAAGCCGGAACTCGCGCCCCACCATGCCGACCAGTTCGACCTCGGCCCCGGCCAATTCGGGGGTCGCCGGCACCAGGGACAGATGGGGAAACTCGGTCGGCCGCAGCGACATCGCGAAGCTGCTCCTGACCGGTCAGCACTTCGTAGGTGGTCGCAGCACCGGCGTCGACATCGACACCGAGACCGGCGGTGCAGTTGCCCTGGGGATCGAGATCGACAAGCAGCGTCCGCCTCTCGTACGCCGCGAGGGCCGCACCGAGGTTGATGGCGGTGGTGGTCTTTCCCACCCCACCCTTCTGGTTGACGACGGCGACGACTCGATGGTTTCACGTGGAACACTTTCTCAGAGAGACGAGTCGGCCCCGATCGAGGCCGACGAGCGGCCAGCTTAACACACGCCAACCCGTGCTCCTCGGCCACCTCGCGCTCGCCCTCGACCGTGGTCCAGAGCGCGACCCGCCACCCTCGACGAGCCGGGGTCGCGCCCAATCGAGCAGCGCCGCGTGGCCGCCCACCGCCCGCGTCGTGACGAGATCAAAGGCCGATCCTCCGACGCAGCTCCTCGTACCGCCGATCCACCGCCTCGGCATCGAGTTCGAGCTCGCGGATGACCGTCTTGAGAAAGGCCCACCGCTTCTGCCGCGGCTCGAGCAGCACGCCGCGCCAGCCCGGCCTGGCGATGAGCAGCGGCACCCCGGGCAGACCGGCGCCGCTGCCGACATCGAGAAGGGTGCCCTCGCCCTCGAGGAGGCGGCTCCCCGACGAGGGCATCGAGGAGGTGGCGCTCGACGAGCTCCCGGCGGTCGGCGAAACGGACCAGATTGTGCCGCGCCGACCAGGTCTCGAGCAAGCTCGGCATAGCGCACCATCCGATCGAGCGACGAGTCGCCCTCGAGGTGGTCCGGCCAGGAGCTCGCGAAAACGGCGCCTCGCCGGTCACGGCCGCATCGCTCCACCGGGCGATGCGCCCGGCCAGAATGGCGACCGCCGCCGGAGTCATCCCCGGCAGGCGTTCGGCATCGGCGAGGGTTGCCGGCCGGTGGCGCTCGAGCTGTTCGACGACTTCTCGCGAAAGCCCCGGGATCCTCGCCGGATCGAGCCCGGCGGGGATCTTCACCTCGCGCAGCCGGCGAATCCGTTCGATCTCCCGCCGGTGCCGCGCCAGATAGCCGTCGTAGCGCAGCGAACCCGACCACGATGCGCCGATCTTCGGCGACTCAACGCCGCCAGCTCCGGCACCCCGGCGGCCACTCGCTCCGAGATCGACATCCTGACGCCGCAACAACCCGGCCCATGTCGTCGGCGCCGTCAAATCGATACCGGTGATCTCGAGAACCGCCTCGCGGGTCGCCGCGATCCGGGTTGAGCCGGGCTTCTTCGAGAGCCGACGCGCACTCGGCGCGCGCCTGCCCATCGCGACTGTTCCACGTGAAACATCGCCTCTCGGACCAGCCCGAGCTCGGACACCCTCCGCCATCAGCCGCTCGCGCGCCGAGTCCACCCCGAGCAGCAGCCGGTGCTCGGCCCGCGAGGTGAACATCCGATATGGCTCGACGTGCTCCCGGGTCACCAGATCGTCGACCAGCACACCGAGATACGCCTCTTCGCGGGTCGGGATCGAACGGCGCGCTCGCCCCGCCCGGCCAGCACCGCGTTCACCCCGGCGAGGAAACCGAGCGCCGCCGCCTCTTCATAACCCGAGGTTCCCAGCACCTGACCGGCGAGGGCGAGCCCCGGCACCTCGCGACACCGGAGGTCCAACCCGACCTGGCCCGGCGCCACCATGTCGTACTCCACCGCATAGCCATAGCGGAGGAACTCGGCGCGTCTCCAGACCCGGCAACCGCGTGGACCACCGCCTCCTGGACATCGTGGGGCAGGCTCGTCGAGAGCCCGTTGACATAGACGCTCTCGCTTGTCAGCCCCTCCGGCTCGAGAAAGACCGTGTGCTCGCGGTGGTGGGGAAAACGAACCACCTTGTCTTCGATGGACGGACAGTACCGGGGCCCAACGCCGTCGATGGCGCCCGAGAAGAGCGGCGACCGGTGGATATTGTCCTCGATGATGGTCTGGACCGCGCTCCGGAGTTCGCGTCATCCAGCACACGATCCGGTTCTGCACCGTCCGGGTGCGCCAGGAAAACGGCCGCGGCGCCTCGTCGCCCTCCTGCACCTCGAGTCGATCGAAATCCAGGCTCGATCGGTCGAGTCGCGGCGGCGTCCCGGTCTTGAACCGGCGCAGCGTCGAGACCGAGGCCGGCCAACTCGGCGCCGAGACCGATGCTCGGGCGCTCACCGAATCGCCCGCCCGGGTCGGCGCTCATCGCCGCTGTGAAGCACACCACCGAGAAAGGTGCCCGTGGTCAGAATCGTCGTTCGGCCCGAATTCGACGGCCGTCCGCCAACCGGACACCGACAACCCCGCGATCATCGGTCAGCAGCCCGACCGACCTCGCCCTCGATGATCGTCAGTCCTCCGAAGCCGGCCGAGGAGCCGGCGCATGATCTCGGTGTAGCGCTCCTTGTCGCACTGGGCCCGCGGACCCCAGACCGCCGGTCCGCGCGACCGATTCGAGGATCTTGAACTGAATTCCGGCCCGGTCGGCCGCCCAGCCCTGGAGCCCACCGAGGGCATCGAGTTCGGCCACGAGGTGGCCTTTGCCGATGCCGCCGATCGCCGGGTTGCACGGCATCTGGGCGATGGTCTGCCGGTGCAGGGTCACCACCGCGACCGCCGCCCCCATCCGCGCCGCGGCGGCGGCCGCCTCACACCCGGCGTGCCCGGCTCCAACCACCACGACATCGAAGTCGGTCCGCCATGACTACTTCCCGATGCAGAACGAGCCGAAGATCCGATCGAGGACATCCTCGGTCACGACCTCGCCGGTCAGCTCCCGAACCGCGTCCAGGGCCGCCCGGACCGCCTCCGCCGCCAGCTCTGGAGACTCGAGGTCCGCCGATTCGAGCTCGGTCACTGCCGACTCGAGGGCCCGGCGATGCCGTTCGGCGATGGCCACCTCGCCCCCGAGATCGGCGACCTCCGCAGCCACCACCTCCGCAAGGGCCAGCCGCAGCTCGTCGACCCCACGCCGGTCGCAGCACGAGACCGCCATCCACGGCGGCGCTGCTTCCTCGGCGCCGCGAGATCCCACTTCGACCGAATCCTCAGGGTCGGTTGACCATCCGCAACAGCCGGCACTGCTGCTTCGGGCCCGATCCGCCGGCCAGAGCAGCAAGCACCGCATCGGCGTCCGCCGCGGCCCCCTTCGTGCGCGGCGGATTCCCTCGCGTTCGACCGGATCCTCGGTCGCCCCGAGACCGGCGGTGTCCTGCAGGATCACCCGCACCCCCGCCATCTCGAGCTCGGCCTCGACGACATCCCGGGTCGTGCCCGGGTGCGGCGAGACGATGGCCCGCTCGTCGCCCGACGAGGAGATTGAAGAGGGTCGATTTCCCCGAGTTCGGCGGCCCGAGAATCACGACCCGAACGCCGTCTCGGATCCGCCGCCCGGCCGGCGCGGTGGCCAAGAGCCTCCTCGCCCGCTCCAGACATCGGTCGCGGCGACAACCGACCGCCTGCACGATCGTACGGGATGTCGTGGTGAGCGAAATCCAACGCGGCCTCGAGTCTCGGCGAGGAGATCGGTGAGCGCATCCTTGAGCTGGGAGAATTCGCGCGACAGCCGTCCCTCGATCTGCGCCCGAGCCACCCGCGCCTGCCAGGCGGTTTCGGCCGAGGCGAGTTCGTTGATCGGCCTCGGCCTGGACCAGATCGAGCTTGCCGTTGGCGACCGCGCGGCGGGTGAACTCGCCCGGGCTCCGCCGGTCGGGCGCCCGCCGCCGTGAACGCCTCGATGGTGGCCCGAACGATCCAGGGCGAACCGTGCACCATGAGTTCGAGCATGTCCTCACCGGTGTATGACCGCGGCGCCGGATAGGGGATGGCCACCGCTCGATCGATCAGCCACGCCATCCGGGTCGCGAAGCTCGACCAGCGACGCCCTCCAGCCGCGGTCCATGTCGAGGCCGGGACAGACCACCGCCGGCGAGCTTCCCGGTCTCAGCCCCACTGACCCTGATCAGCGCCAGGCCACCCCGCCCCGCGGGCGACGCACGGGCGACGATGGTGTCAGCGCCGCCGACGAGGGCGGACGACCACCCGCTTGAGAAAGCCTTCTCCATCCGACTCGGTCTCGACACCGGGATCGTCGGCCAGGGCGAGGTGGATCTCGCGCCGGGCCGCCGGGGTCATCAGGCCCATCACCACCGGCGATCGGGTGCGGAGCGCCTCATCGGCCGCCTCTTCCGCCTTGTCCTGGAGCTCGTAGCGAGCGCCGCTCCTTGAAGCCGTCACTGTCCAGGCGAACCGGCAGGTGGCGCTCCAGCCGCCGGTTGAGGACCCGGTTGCACAGGTACTGCAGCGAGTCGAGGCCCTTGCCGCCCGCCGCGGTCAGGATGCCGCAATCGTTGCCGGAGAGCTCTCCCTCGAGTGCCTCCTCGGTCTCTTCGAGCCGCGCCGTCACCTCGAGCTCGCCCGGCGCTGAAGGTCTCCGACAGGAAGAGCCCGAGCACCGCCACCGGGTCGACCTCGGCCCGCACAACCACCTCGCTCCCGTCATCGGTGGTGCCGACGTCGTAGCGGAGCTCACCGATTCGCGCCTTCAACGCCGAGCACGCCTCGCTCAACGCCGCATCGAGCGTCTCGCCACGAAACTCACGAGCGTGCTTCATTTGGTCTTCCTCCCGCCACTCCTACCGAAATACTTCCTTTCACCGATGATGAAGAGGGTGATCTCCTGCTGCAGGATCGAAATCACGTTATTGGTCAACCAGTACAACACGAGCCCCGAGGGAAACTGCAGGAACATGATGCCGAAGACCAGGGGCAGCATCCGCATGATCCGCTGCTGCTGGGGATCGCCCGCCTGGGGCGCCAGTTTCTGTTGCAGCCACATGGTCGCGGTCATGAGAATCGGCGTGACATAGAGCGGATCCTTGGCCGAGAGATCCGGTGATCCAGAAGCATGAACGGCGCGTGGCGAAGCTCGATGGCATGGAGGAAGAGCTGGTAGAGGGCCCAGAGAATCGGCAGCTGCACCAGGACCGGGAGACACCCGGCCATGGGGTTCACGCCCTCTTCCTTGTAGAGCGCCATGGTTTCCTGGCTCATCTTGGCGCGCGCCTGGGGATCGTTCTTCTTCTTCTTGTACTTGGTCTGGATCTCCTTGACCCTGGGTTGGACCTTGGCCATCTTGCGCATGGAGACGGTGGAGGTGTGCATCAACGGGAAAGAGCACGATCCGGATACCGACCGTCAGCAGGATGATGGCGATGCCGTAGTTGCCCGACGAGCCCATAGATCCACCACAGCGCCTTGAGGAAGAAGACCGAGATGAAGCCGAAGATCCCGAAGTCGAGGGTCTTCTCGACGCCTCCGCCGATGCCCTGGAGGAGGTTGTACTCCTTCGGCGCACCCAGGAGTTCACCTTCGAAGACGCCCGAGCTCGGGACCAGCGAGGACCCGCAGCACCTGGTAGAGCTTCGGTTCCTCGCTGGGATCACCTCGTTCGGTGAACTCGAGGCGGTCGATCCGAACCTCGTCGACCCGCGTCCGCGGTCGCAGGAGATTGATGAAATAGGCGTCTTCGAGACCCGGCATACGCCAGGACGCCCGGGTCTCAGGACGACCGGGGCTTTGACCTTGGCCTTCTTGAACTTCTCGGTCTCCCCATCGGCGAGAACGATGCCGTCTCCCCAGACCGCGAGTCGGCTGTTCTGCTCCTGCTCACCGAGATTTCTCAGGCCGGTGCCGGCGCTGATCGCCGCGTTGCTCAGCGCTCCCGAACTCCGAACACTCACCTCGAGCCCATAGCCCGGATTGAGGTTGATGGTCTTGTAGACCGCTGATCCCGCGCCATCGGACCAGCTCATGACCACCCCGTTCTGCAGCTCGCTCGACCTGATAGAGCCGAGTGTCCGGACCGTCATCCGTCACGAGCTGAAGCGGCAGGGCGCGCTCGTCGTTGGGAACCGACTGGATGAGATCGAGGACCGCTCCCTCGTCGTCGTCGAAGTGGAGCAGGCGCATGGAGGTGACCATCGCACCGCGATTGCTGAGCTCGACCTCCATCATCTCGTTGGCAAGCGGATGGTCTGTTCGGTCTCACCGACGATGGCTTGCGAGGTTCCTCGGCGACCGTCTCCGCGATCTCGTCGGCCGCAGCGTCGCTGGCGACCCGCTCCGGCGTCGGGCTCTCGACCTCGCCGACCACCTCGTCGCTGACGACCTCGCTTGCTGGCCGGGCGGTCGGCGGCGCCGGGGGCGGAAAGATCACCGACCAACCGGCAAAGATCAGCGCCGACAGCACGAAGGCCAGCAGCAGTCGTTTCTCCATCTCGCTCCACACCTTCCCGGATTCTCGTGCCGGCCGGCTCTGTCAGCGTCCCGTCGGCTGTTCATCCTCTCACCCAAGCCGTTCGAGACAGCGTTTCGAAATCACGCTCGAGAACCTGCCAGGGCGCCCGAGCACAGCTCCGCCGCGCGTTGACGACGAGATCGATCGATTCGGTCACGGCTGTTGACTGTCGGAGTCGATACAGTTCACGCAGCCGCCGTTTGGCGCGTCGCCCGGATGACCGCGTTGCCGATCTTTCGGGATGCGGTCACGCCAAATCGGCTCTGTCCATCGGTTCGCATTGCAAACAACACCATGTGCCGCCCAGCGACCCGGATTCCTTGACTGTAGACTCGCTGGAATTCCGCACGTCGACGAAGCCTCTCGGAGCGCGGAAAGCGTCGGCGCCGATTAGACGGCAATACGTTTACGGCCTTTGCGCCGGCGGGCGGCGAGCACTCTGCGTCCGTTCTTGGTACGCATCCGCACACGGAAGCCATGGGTCTTCTTCCGGCGGCGATTGTTCGGTTGAAACGTCCTTTTCATCGTCACATCACTCCAAATTCTGCGGGCGCGCAACATTACTCCAGGTCGGCGCAGGTGTCAAGACTCTCGTCGTTCTCCCGGTCGAGCGATTTTGTGCTAGCCTGAGTCGATGGACCGCTGGCAGGAGCTTCAACCACACCTTCAACAACTCTTGGGCGCCGAGGACTACCGCACCTGGATCGAACCGCTCGCGGTCAAGAAGATCCACCGACGACTCTCTCGTTCTCGCCTGCGACAACGCCATCGTCGCCGAGTGGGTCCGCGATCATCTCCTGCGCGACATCGAAACCGTCGCCCGCAGTCGATTCGGATCCGATTTCACCGTCGATATCGACTCGGGCGATGCGCATCTCGAATCACCGGCGAACCATCCGACCCGCCAGTGTTCCGGCCACCCGTTCGTTCCGGCTTTGTCTTCGAGCGCTTTGTCCAGGGCACGTCCAATCAGTTCGCCGCGGCCGCTGCCGAGGCCGTGGCCGACCGACCCGGCGAGGCCTACAACCCGCTCTATATCTACGGCGGCTCCGGTCTCGGAAAGACCCATCTCCTGCACGCCATCGGCCACCGGGTCCGGTCGCGTCCAACCCGACTCGCAAGGTCACGTACATGACCACCGAGCAGTTCGTCAACGAACTCATCAACTGCATCCGCCGGCAACAGATGGAGGCCTTTCGTCAGACCTTCCGCGGCGTCGATGTCCTGCTCCTCGACGACATCCAGTTCATCGCCGGGAAGGAGCGGACCCAGGAAGAGTTCTTCCACACCTTCAACACCCTTCAGTCCACCGGTCGTCAGGTGGTCTTCACCTCCGACGCCCGACCGGCGGACATTCCCGGTCTCGAGGAACGGTTGCGCTCCCGTTTCCTCCAGGGTCTCATCGCCGATATCCAACCACCCGATCTCGAGACCCGTTGCGCCATCCTCCGCGAAAAGGCGCGTGCCATCGGCTGGGAACTCCCCGAAGACACCGTTCTCTTTATTTCCCGACGGGTCCAGAAGAACGTCCGCGAACTCGAGGGCTGCCTCAACCGGACCATCGCCTACGCCCAGCTCAAGAACGCCAAGATCAGCGTCGACGTCGTCCGTATGGCGCTCTTTGAACTGCTCCCCGATGAACGTGAAACAACTCCCGTCGGACATCATCCGTTTTGTCGCCCAACACTATGGAATCCGGGTCGCCGATCTCAAGGGGCGCTCCAACCGGCGATCCATCGCTCTGCCGCGACAGGTCTCCATGTATCTCATCCGCGACATCCTCGATCTCAGTTTTCCCGAAATCGGCAAGATCTTCTCCAAACACCACTCGACCGTGATGTACGCGGTGGATGCGATCTCGAAAATGCGCCTCTCGAATCCCGACTTCGATGCGACCCTCACCTCGTTCCGCGAACACTTCAACTGACCCTTCCGATCGAACCTCGGTTTTCCACAAGCGCCGAGCCCGGATCGTTGTGGAATCTCTGTGGATCGGCTGTGGAATTCCACAGCTTTCCACAATCGATCCACAAATCGACTTCCGCGCAAGCTCGTTTATTGCTCTGACTTTTGCCCTGTTTTTCCGCAGTTTCCACCGCCTCGACGGTGACGATCTACTATGCTATATTTCCATCTGCTCGATACTTAGTCTTCGTCGAAAGGCCCGTTGATGGAACTGAAACTGCAGCGAAACTTGGTGCTTCAGGAGCTTTCCATCCTCCAGGGGGTGGTCGAGCATCGAACCACGATTCCGATTCTCTCCAGCATCCTCGCCGAAACCGCCGATGCGCGTCTTCGGATGGTTGCGACCGATCTCGACATGACCATCATGACGGATTGTCCGGCCGTGGTTCACGGCGGCGGTCGCGTCACGCTCGAAAGCCGGGTTTTTCAGAATCTCGTGCGGAATCTGCCGGAGGAGGAGTTTTCTCTCCGCCTCGACGGCGACTCGGTGGAGATCACCAGCGGTCGGTTCACGTCGCGGATGTCGGTGGCTGATCCTTCGGAGTACCCGACCATTCCGGAGGTTCCACCCGACGGCGAGTATTCGCTGCCCTCTCGATCTTTTTCAGTTGATGCTCGATCGGGTCGCCTTCTCCATCACCAAGGACGATCCGAAGTTCCAGCTCAACGGTGCGCTGGTCAAACTCCTCCCCGGGGAAATCGAGATCGCTGCCACCGATGGTCATCGTCTGGCGGTGGTTCGAGCCAACGCCCCGGAGGGTCAACCGCCCTTCGAGCAGCAACTCTTCCCGCGCAAGCTCCTGGCGGAGTTCGCTCGTTTTGGAGACGAAAGCGTGCAGTTGTCGGCGAGCGAGAATCATCTCGGTTTCCGGATGGGCGATCGAACCCTGGTGTCGCGGATCGTCGAGCTCCGGTTTCCGCAGTACGAGCGGGTCATCGTTCGTGACAATCCGTCGCGAGCTCGGGTCGATCGCAAGGAGTTTCTCGCCTCGTTGCGCCGCGTGAGTTTGATGGCGCACGAAAAGGCACGGGGAGTTCGTTTTCGATTCGATCCGTCCGGGGAGCTCACCCTGGTTTCCATCGGCTACGACCGCGGCAGCGCGGAGGAAACCCTCACTGTGAGCTATCAGGGCGACGGGATGGAGATCGCCCTCAACGCGCAGTACGTCATCGATGTGCTGCAGACCCTCGAATGCCCCATGGTGGAACTCCAGCTCAAAGATGGAAACACCCAGTGTGTGCTGGTTCCGGTGGACGACGACCCCCGCCTCGAGGAGTACATCTACGTCCTCATGCCCATGAGGTTGTAGCGCGCACGGGAGCGGTGTTTTTTCACCGGCCGAAGCGAAGGCAAGCGTGCATCTCGTCGAAATGAGATCGGCGGGTTTTCGCAATCTCGCACCTGCCAAGGTCTCATGGAGTCGTATCAGCAATCTGGTGGCCGGAGCCAACGGACAGGGCAAGACGAATCTCCTCGAGGCTGTGACCGTGCTGGGAAATCTGCGCTCCTTCCGAGTTTCATCCATGCGTCGTTTGGTGGCCCACGGCAAATTCGAGTTCTGTTCTCGAAGGTCGGGTCGAGACTCGAACGGGGATGGTTCGTCTGTCGCAATTCGTGACGTCCGGGGCCGCCGGTTCGACGAGCGCTCGAGGTCAACGGTGCCGCATCATCGTCTCGCCCAGTACTTGCAGCTCTTTCCGGTCGTCGCGCTGAGTGGCGCCGACCGCGATCTCGTCGCCGGTGAACCGAGCGCCCGGCGAGCCTTTCTCGATCGCTCGGCCTTTCTTCTCGAGCCCGCATTTTTTAATGAGATCCACGACTATCGGCGAACCCTGCGGCAGCGCAATGCAGCGCTGGGTGGCTCTGTTCGAGATCGCGAGATGGAGGCCTGGGAAGGACGGCTGGCCAGCGCCGCCGCAATGGTGGTTCACCGTCGTCGTCGTATGTGCGAGCACCTCGTCAGTGCGTTCGAACCGATTTATCACGAGCTTCAAAGTAAGGACTTTCCAGAGATTGGTCTTTTCTATCGTGGCGAGGCAGGGCTTGAACAGGCCGAGAAGGTGTCGGAGGTGGAAGAACACTACCGAAAACGGTATAATGAGACGCGGGCGCGGGACCGAAGAATGGGGTTCACGGGCGAGGGTCCACACCGACACGATTTGGGTCTTCGTGCAGATGGGAGAGCGGTCCGCCACATGCTCAGCTCCGGCCAGACCAAGGTGGTTGCGGCGGCGCTGCGTCTCGCATCGTTGAAACAGATTGAAAGAGTACGAGGTGAGCACCTTCCCGTCATCATTGATGATGTCGACAGCGAGTTGGACGCGGTCGTGCTTTCACGTCTTATCGGACATCTCGAAGGGGACCGGCAGCTCTTCCTCTCAAGCGCGGATGACAGGGTGTTCCATGAACTCTCAGCGGGTTCGAGTCGACTCGATATTCGTCAAGGAACGGTGATCGAGATGGTAGGAGAGCGATCGAATGAGTGAAAGCTACACAGCCGAGAACATCAAGGTTCTCAAGGGCAGGGACGCGGTTCGCAAGCGACCCGGTATGTACATCGGCGACGTCGATGATATTGCCGGCCTGCATCACATGGTTTGGGAGGTCGTGGACAACTCCATCGACGAAGCCCAGGCCGGACACGCCACCCGGGTCACCGTCATCATCCACGCCGACCAAACGGTCACCGTGACCGACGACGGGCGGGGGATTCCGGTGGACACCCACAAGGAATCCGGTCGGTCAGCGGCCGAGGTCATCATGACCGAGCTTCACGCCGGCGGGAAGTTCGACAGTAACTCGTACAAGGTGTCGGGCGGACTCCACGGGGTCGGGGTCAGTGTCGTCAATTTCCTCAGCGAGTGGCTCAGGGTCGAGATCTACCGCGACGGCAAGGTCTGGGAACAGAATTACGCCCGCGGCGTGCCGCAGGGAGAACTCAAGGCGATCGGAACGACGAAGCGAACCGGCACACTGATCACCTTCAAACCGGACACCGAGATCTTTTCTGTGCTCGAGTTCCACCCCGATCTGCTGGTCCGTCATCTTCGCGAACTCGCGTTCCTCAATTCAGGGCTGGAGATCAGCTTTGAGGACGAGGGATCCGAGCGCGAGGAGGAGTTCTCTTTCGATGGTGGTTTGGCGGAGTTCGCCCGCTATCTCAACCGATCAAAAACGACCCTCCACCCGGAGCCGATATATCTCGACGAAAAAACCGACGACGGCCAAGAAATCGAGGTCGCTCTCCAGTGGCACGACGGCTATACGGAAAACGTCCTGGCCTTCACCAACACGGTCTTCAACCGGGATGGTGGGACGCATCTTTCGGGTTTCCGCTCAGCGCTCACCCGGACGATCAACACCTATGCCCAGGCACAGAACCTGCTCAAGGGGATGAAAGAGAATCTCTCGGGCGAGGATGTCCGTGAAGGCCTGACCGCGATCGTCGCGGTTCGCCTCATCGATCCGAGATTCTCGAGCCAGACCAAGGACAAGCTCGTCTCGGCGGATGCCAAGGGTTGGGTCGAGTCGGCGATCAACGACCGACTCGCGACCTACTTCGAAGAAAACCCGGCAGTGGCGAAACGGGTGGTTTCCAAGTGCCTCGATGCGGCCAGGGCGCGCGAGGCGGCGCGGCATGCTCGTGAGCTGACCCGGCGGAAATCGGCCCTCGAGAGCTCCGCCCTGCCGGGCAAGCTCGCCGATTGCTCGGAGCGCGACCCGGCGCTTGCGGAACTCTTCATCGTCGAGGGTGACTCGGCGGGCGGTTCGGCCAAACAGGGGCGAAATCGCAGGTTCCAGGCGATCCTCCCACTGCGGGGTAAGATCCTCAACGTCGAAAAGGCCCGCTTCGACAGGATGCTCGCGTCGGAAGAAATCCGCGCGCTCATCCAGTGTCTCGGCACGGGAATCGGCAACGACGAGTTCGACCCCCTCAAGGTGCGCTACCACAAGATCATCATCATGACCGATGCCGATGTCGACGGATCGCACATCAGGACCCTCCTGCTGACGTTTTTCTATCGCCAGATGCGCGAGCTCGTCGAACGCGGGCATCTCTTTATCGCTCAGCCGCCGCTTTACAAGGTTGCGCGAAAAAAGAAAGAGGCCTATCTCAAGGACGATGCCGATCTCTCGCGCTTCCTCCTCGATCGCGTCGAGGATGAATTCCGTCTGGTTGTCGGATCCTCCGGTCAGACCTTCGCCGGTCGTGATCTACGTGCCGCAATTCTCGCCGCTGAGGATTGGACCGCGACCCTGGGCAATCTCGAGCGCCGCGGTTGGCCCCCCGAGCTCGTGATCGCCGCGCTCGACACGGAGTCCCGCGGCGAGGTCTCCGGATCGCCGGAGTATGCCCAGGCGCTGGTTGAGGAACTCAAAGGCCTCGGATACGAGGATCTCCGAATGGAGGTCGACGAAGAACACGGAGCCGCCGAGGTCGTCTGCCGTGTCGGGACCAACGGCATCAGCCGCGAATGCCGGCTGGGTTGGTTGCTCACCAAAAGCGGCCACTTCCGGCGGGCCGAGCGGATGCTCGAACGCATCGCCTCGCTGAGGGTCGGACCGTATCACCTGGAGAGGAGCGGTGAGCGCAACACCGTCGAGACCTTGCCGGAGCTTGTGAGCCACCTCTACGAGGTCGCCAAGAAGGGGTTCAACATCCAACGATACAAGGGTCTCGGCGAAATGAACCCAACCCAGTTGTGGGAAACAACCATGGATCCCACGGCCCGGCGGTTGCTCGTCGTGAAGATCGAGGATGCCGTCAAGGCGGACGAACTCTTCACTATTTTGATGGGTGACGCGGTGGAACCGCGGCGCCGCTTTATCGAGGAAAACGCCCTCGAAGCCCGAAACCTGGATATTTAACATGAGCGAGAACAAGGCACCCGAAGGCGATCGTATTCCGATCACCATCGAGGACGAGTTACGCAGCTCGTACCTCGATTACGCCATGTCGGTGATCATCGGTCGCGCCCTTCCCGATGTCCGTGACGGTCTCAAGCCGGTTCACCGTCGGATCCTCTACGGCATGATGGAGGGCGGCAGCACAGCGTCGAAGTCCTATCGGAAATCGGCGCGCATCGTCGGTGATGTCATGGGTAAGTACCATCCCCACGGCGATCAGGCCATCTACGACACCGCGGTCCGGATGGCGCAGGATTTTTCCATGCGCTACACCCTGATCGACGGCCAGGGCAACTTCGGATCGGTGGACGGCGACTCGGCTGCGGCCATGCGCTACACCGAGGTCCGACTCACCCGGCTGGCCGAGGAGATGCTCGGCGACGACATCGCCAAGAACACCGTCGACTGGGTGCCCAACTACGACGGTTCGTTGACCGAGCCGACCGTTCTGCCGGCGCGTTTTCCCAACCTGCTGGTCAATGGCTCGGCCGGGATCGCGGTGGGGATGGCAACCAATATACCGCCGCACAATCTTCGTGAAGTGATCGCCGCGACCACCGCCCTGGTGCGCGACCCGCAGCTCGGGATCGAGGAGTTGTTCGAGCTCATCCCGGGCCCGGATTTTCCCACCGCGGGGTTCATCCACGGGCTCAAGGGAATCCGTGACGCCTACACCACCGGCCGCGGCATCATCCAGATGCGCGCCCGCGCCCGCATCAGGGAGGTCGAGAAGGGCCGACGGGCGGCGATCATCGTCAACGAGCTGCCCTACCAGGTCAACAAGGCTCGACTCGTCGAGCAGATCGCCAACCTGGTCCAGGCGAAACGGCTGGAAGGCATCGCCGATCTCCGCGACGAGTCCGATCGCGACGGGATCCGGATGGTGGTCGAGCTCAAACGCGACGCCATCCCCGAAGTGGTTCTCAACAACCTCTACAAGCTCACCCAGATGCAGACCACTTTTGGGATCATTCTGCTCGGTGTCCTCAACAATCAGCCGAAGATCTTCAACCTCAAGGAGTTGCTGCAGAACTTCATCGAGCATCGCAAGGAAGTCGTGGTCCGGCGCACCGAGTTCGACCTCGCGCGAGCCCGCGAGCGTGCCCACATCCTCGAGGGTCTCGTCATCGCCCTCGACAACCTCGATGCAGGTCATCAAGCTGATCCGCGCAGCCGCCGATCCGGTGGCGGCGAAGAACGGTCTCATGGAGAGCTTCGGTCTCTCCGAACGTCAAGCCCAGGCAATTCTCGAGATGCGTTTGCAGCGGCTCACGGGCCTGGAGCGGGACAAGATCGTCGATGAGTACGCCGAACTCAAAAAGACCATCGCCCATCTCGAGGCGGTTCTCGGTTCCGAAGCGATGGTCGCCGACATCGTCGTCGAGGAACTCGAGGAGATCCGGACCAAGTATGGCGACGACCGCCGGACCGAGATCATCGCCGATTTCGGTGATCTCTCCATCGAGGACCTCATCGCCGAGGAGGATATGGTCATCACCGTCTCCCGCGACGGCTACATCAAGCGCTCGGCGGTCTCGGTCTATCGCTCCCAGCGCCGCGGTGGCCGCGGCCGCCGGGGAATGGCGACCAAGGCCGAGGACGAGGTCTGGAAGCTCTTTGTCGCATCGACCCACGCCACCATGCTCTTTTTCACCTCCTCGGGACGGGTCTTTGTCCGCAAGGTCCACGAATTGCCCGATATCGGTCCGGCGGCGCGCGGGCGGGCACTCGTCAACCTGCTCCAACTCGAGAAGGACGAGCGGGTCGCGGCGCTGCTCGCAATCCGTGATTTCGCCGAGCACGACGGACGCGTTCCTCTTCTTCGCGACCCGCAAGGGCAGGGTCAAACGGACGCCGCTCAAGGACTACGCCAACATTCGATCGAACGGTCTTCGCGCAGTGGTGGTCAACGAGGACGACGATCTCCTATCGGTCCAACTCACCGATGGCGCCCGCCAGGTCTTCATGGGAACCCACCAGGGGATGGGGATCCGTTTTGCCGAAAGCGACGCCCGATCCATGGGTCGGGTCACCGCCGGGGTGCGCGGGATCAATCTCCGAAAGAACGACTTTGTCGAAGAAGTGGCCACCGTGGACCCGGAGGATGATCACGACATCCTGGTCGTCACCGATCTCGGTTTTGGCAAAAGGACGGCCGTTTCCGAGTTTCGCCTCCAGGGTCGGGGCGGGTTCGGGGTCGCGCTGATCAAGCTCACCGAAAAGAACGGCAACGTCATCGGGATGCACCACGTCCGCGAGGAAGACCAACTCCTGCTGGTGACCGAGGGCGGGATTCTGATCCGGATGAATGTCTCCGAGATCCGCCGCATCGGCCGGGCAACCCAGGGTGTGCGGCTGATTCGTCTCGACGAGGGAGACCGCGTTGTCTCGGTGGCGATCACCGATGGCGAAAACGAAGACGGAGAAGATACCGAGATCGCAGAAGACCTGGCCGCGGATGACGAAATCAGCAAGACCGACGAGCCCTCGACCGAGGACGCGACCGAGGACGCGGCCGACGAGACCGACGAGGAGAGCTGATCTCGCGACGGGTGGTCATGGCGCTGAGCACTGATCCCCCGGCCATCCGCGCCGTGGCGCTGGTTCACCAGGAGGGAGTGTTGGCGGTTCTCGCCGTCATCGGGCTCTCCTTTGGTGACCGCGGCGTACTGCCGGCGCTCGCGGCTCGCGGGTCTCTCGTTGGATCCCTGACAATCGGTGTTTTGGTCGGGTGTGCGTGTGTCGGTGCGCTGTGGCTGATCCGTAGGCTGCCGCCTCTCGAGCACCTCGAAGGATGGCAGCGAGCGGTGGTGGCGCAGTGGACCATCACCGACGCCATCGCGGTGGCATTGATCTCCGGACTCGCCGAAGAGGCCCTGCTGCGGGCGTTTCTCCAACCGATCATCGGTCTCGTTCCCGCGGCGGTCCTCTTTGCCGTCCTTCATTTCGTGCCGGATCGCAGGCTCTGGTTCTGGCCGCTCTTCGCCCTGATCAGCGGTCTGCTGCTCGGGGGCCTTTTCGAGATCGAGGGATATCCGGCCGCCGCGGCGGCCCACGTCGTGATCAACATCGTCGCCCTGATTCGGTTGCGCCGTCCGATCGAAGAATAGTCTTACCCCGAAAGAGCTTTCCGGTGTGTACAATAGCCGCGGCTGCGGTTGTACTCTCGGAGGTAATGATGGACAGTCCAGAAAACCGGTTTCGAGTCAAGGTTGGATTGGCGGAGATGCTCAAGGGTGGAGTGATTCTCGATGTCACAACCGCCGATCAGGCCAAGATCGCCGAGGACGCCGGCGCCGCCGCGGTTATGGCGCTCGAGCGTGTGCCTGCCGATATCCGCGTCCAGGGCGGAGTCGCCCGGATGGCGGCGATCGAGAAAATCACCGAAATACAGGCTTGTGTTTCGATCCCCGTGATGGCGAAAATCCGCATCGGGCACATCACCGAAGCGCGGATGCTCGAGGCCCTCGAGGTGGACTTCATCGACGAAAGCGAAGTGTTGACCCCCGCGGACGAGGAGAACCACGTCAACAAACATGGTTTCAAAGTGCCCTTTGTTTGCGGTTGCCGCAACCTCGGCGAAGCGTTACGGCGCATCGGTGAGGGCGCCGCAATGATGCGAACCAAGGGCGAGGCGGGATCGGGTGACATCGTCGAAGCGGTGCGTCATCTTCGTGCGGTTCATCGCGGAATCAAGACGCTCGGAATCCTCGACGAACACGAACTCATGGCCGAAGCAAAGGCCCTCGGAGCACCCTACGAGCTCGTGACGTGGGTGGCTGAACACGGTCGGCTTCCAGTACCCAATTTTGCCGCCGGTGGCATTGCCACCCCGGCCGATGCCGCCCTCTGCATGACGCTTGGGGCCGAGGCCGTCTTTGTCGGCTCCGGTGTCTTCAAGTCTTCCGATCCGGCACCGCGGGCGAAGGCCATTGTCGATGCCGTGACCCACTGGGAGGACCCAGCCAAGCTCGTCGAGATTTCACGAGGTCTCAAGGACGCCATGTCGGGTCTCGAGGTCGGCAAGCTCAGCTCCGAGGAAATGCTGTCTCGTCGAGGGTGGTAATGGATTGCGGCGTACTGGCGCTCCAGGGCGACTGGGCGGCCCATGCCAAGGTGTTGCGGGCCCTGGGAGTGGAAACCACTCTTGTCCGGACCGCCGCGGAGCTCGCACGGGTCGATGCGCTGGTTCTCCCGGGCGGTGAGTCCACCGCCATGCTTCGACTCATGCAACCCGAGAACCTCGCCGAGAAGATCCGGTTGCGGGTGCGAGACGGCCTCCCGGTGCTCGCGACCTGTGCGGGTGTGATCCTGCTCGCCGCGAAGACCGCGCCGCCGCAACCGAGCCTCGGGTTGCTCGACATCGAGATCGAGCGCAACGCCTACGGGCGCCAGGTCCACTCGCAGGTCGCCGGGGTGGAACTCGACGCCGAGCTTGGCGAGCCCGACCGCTTCGAGGGGTTCTTTATTCGCGCTCCCAGAATCACCCGGGTTGGACCGTCCGTGACTGTGCTCGGTCGCCTCGGCGCCGACCCCGTCCTAGTTCGCCAAGGCGGTATCGTTGCCGCCACATTTCATCCCGAGCTGACCGATGACCATCGCATCCACCGCCTTCTGGTGGGCGAGGAGACCGTCCATGGCCGATGAAACCCTCCGCCGAGAAGAGGTCAATGGAATCCACCACCTGGTGATGAACGACGGGCCCAACGCCCTCAATCCCAAGCTCATGGGCGCCCTGAGCGCCGCCCTCGCCGAACTCCGCGAAGCCGGGGCCCCGCCGGTGCTCCTGCGGTCGTCGCACGACGAACTCTTCTGTCCCGGTTGGGATCTCAAGCGCCTCGCCGGGGCCGGGCGGGCCGAGGTCGCGGACTCGCTGGCCGACTTCAACCGCCTGGTTTACGCACTGTTCAGTTACCCCGGGCCCACCGGAGCCGCCATCCAGGGCCATGCCGTGGCCGGAGGCTGTCTCCTTGCATTGAGCTGCGACCTCCGGGTCATGGCCGAGGGTCGGCCTCGAATTGGTCTGTCTGAGCTCAACCTGGGCGTTCCCGTACCATCGGCGAGCGTGGTGATGCTGCGCGAACGGCTCGCGCCCAATGTCGTCGAGGAGTTGGTTGTCGGTGGTGATGGGTGCAACGCCGAGCGAGCGCGGAGGCAGGGTGTGGTTCACCGCACCATCGAACCGACGCTGGTGATCACGAAGACCGAGCGTGAGCTTGCCAGACTCGCGTCCAAACCCGCCCTGGCGTTCGCCGCGACAAAGAGTTTTCTTCTCGGAGCTGCCTGGAAACGGATGTCCGAGATGGCCTCCGGCGACGACGAGGCGTTTCTCGACTGCTGGTTCTCGCTGCAGACCCGGGAGCGGATCGCGGGCGTGGTCGAGCGCCTCGGAACCTAACCAGCTCTTCTCACCAGCCATCTGCTGCGGCCGGCGATACACAGCACACAGCCGCGCTTTCTCAGCCCGGGGTGCTCAGTACCGATCGGAGCGATCGGACGATTTCGGCGGCGGGTCAGAAGATGTAGGTTCGATCCTGGACCAACTCCTCGACCGCGCAGGGAAGCGCGGTCGAAGCGAGTTCGGCTCGGAGCTCGTCGATATAGGGCGGTTTGAAGTGGTAGATGAGCACCGGCACATCGCCCCTGAGCTTGGCGAGCTCGACGGCGAGGGTCCTCGGTGTCAGGTGGAGACTGATGTCCGCGATCGCCTGGAGGCGATTCGGGAACGAACACTCGGTGATCACGGCCTTGAGATTCGGGGTTTCGTTGGCCACCTGCCACACCCGGTCGGTCGGTCCGGTATCCGAGGTGAAAATGACCCTGGATGAACCCTGGCGGATCAGAAAGCCGGTGGTCGGTACGATGTGGTCGACCGGGATCGCCGTGATCTCCATGTCGCCGCTCGGCAGACCGGTGATGGTGAACGGTACCTCTGCGACGATCTCCTGGAAGCGCACGGATGGTTCGACGTGATCCGGTATTCGCGTGAAATCCGGCCAGGTGTCGTTGTTGAAGAGGTGCCGCCTTACCGCCCCCATGACTCGTTTGGCGCAGTAGATGGACACCGGCTCGGGGTGGGTCCCGAAGATGTTCTCGATGAGAAAGGGGAGCGTCGCGGTGTGATCCATGTGGGTGTGGCTGATAAGCACGTGACGGATCTTCCGCTGCTCGTCGATGGTCAGGGCGCGGGTGATGGCGCCGGCGTCGACGACCACCGACCCGTCGACGAGAAATGAGGTCATGCGGCAATTCGGGCTGTCTCCGCCAAAGCTCCCAAGAACTCTGAAGTCCATGCCGGAAGTATACCCGACGAAGTGGGCCGAGGAGGCGGTACCATGATCAGATGGCGACAAAGGCACACAAACCGCGCCTCCGGCTCGCCCTCCTTCTGGCGGGTGGAGGTCGAAAGACGAGGCAGCTCATCGGTGGCGACGCCGCCGATGATGGGAATCGTTGGGCCACGGCCCCGGCCGCGTTCAAGACCGAGGTCGCCCGCTTGCTCGACGACGAGGTGCCCCGGGTTTTGGCCTGGGTCAAACGAGAGGGTTGGCGATGGCTGGTGCCGGGTGATGCCGACTATCCGTGTTGTCTCGACAACACATCGGACCCGCCGCTCGGTCTCTTTGTCCGCGGTGAGTTGCGTTCGGCGCCGGTAGTGGCGGTTGTCGGTTCGCGCCGGGCAACCACCTACGGCCGCCAGGTGGCGCGGACGCTGGGAGAGGAGCTCGCGAGAGCGGGCGTCGTCGTGGCTTCGGGGATGGCCCGCGGGGTCGATGCCGCGGCCCACGAAGGCGCGCTCGCGGCCGGTGGACCGACCTGGGCCGTCTGGGGAGCCGGACCCGACCACATCTACCCACCCGAGCATCGAGAATTGGCCAGGGCGATTTTCGGCAGCGGTGCGCTGATCACCGAGTATCTACCCGGAACCCCGCCCCGCCCGCACCATTTTCCCGAGCGCAATCGGGTGCTCGCCGGTCTTGCTCAGGCGGTCGTTGTGGTCGAGGCGGCGGCCCGCTCCGGCGCCCTGATCACCGCTCGCCTGGCCGTCGACGAAGGACGGGAGGTCTTGGCGGTTCCCGGCAGCATTCTATCCGATCTCTCAGTCGGGCCGAACGCGCTGTTGCGCCTCGGCGCGCGGCCCATGCTCACTCCCCGGGACGTGTTCGAAGCCATCGGTCACACCCCGCCGGATGTGGCGGGCGGGTCGGCCACCACCCACCCTCTCCTCGCGCACCTACCGGCCGGACAGCGCGCCACCATCGACGAGTTGGTGACACGCACGGGGCTCGCGGTGTCCGAGATCCACACCGCACTCCTCGAGCTCGAGCTCGGCGGGGTGGTCGAGCGGGCCCACGACGGCAGCTACCAACAGCGCCGGCCGGCGTTGCCGCGGGAATAGTCGAACGCCGCTGCCGGCTTGTGGTGGTTGGTCGGTGACGGGCGAGTAGGGGGGGTGACGAGGATGAGCAACCAAGAGGTCACGGTCGTCGGGGGCGGCCTGGCGGGAAGCGAAGCCGCCTGGCAGCTCGCTCAAGCGGGTCTTCGGGTCCGGTTGGTTGAAATGCGTCCCACTCGGCCGACGCCGGTACACACCACCGACCGCCTCGCCGAGTTGGTGTGCTCGAACTCACTGCGTGGCGCTGCCCTCAGCAACGCAGTCGGCCTCCTCAAACGCGAGATGGAGGTTCTCGATTCGCTCGTGATTCGGGCGGCGAGGGCAGCGGCCGTGCCGGCGGGTGGCGCGCTGGCGGTGGATCGGGATCGCTTCGCGAGTTGGGTGACCGACGCGGTGACAGGCCATTCACTGATCACCGTCGAGCGCCGCGAGGTCACCGAGTTGCCGATCGGCTCGGCGATCCTCGCCACCGGGCCGCTGACCAGTCCGGCGTTCCATGAAGCGCTCGAGCTTCTTCTCGGTGAAGGCTCGCTCGCATTCTTCGATGCCGTCGCCCCCATCGTCGCGCATGGCTCCATCAATCGCGACAGGGTGTTCCGCGCCTCGCGCTATGACAAGGGTGGCGCCGATTATCTCAACATCCCGCTCGATCGCGAGGCCTACGAGAGCTTTGTCAACGCGCTGGTGACGGCCGAGAAGGTGGCGTTCAAAGACTTCGAGGCGGACGATCTGAAGTACTTCGAAGGTTGTCTGCCCATCGAAGTCATGGCCGAGCGTGGAATCGACACCCTGAGGTACGGGCCCATGAAACCCGTTGGTTTGGTGGATCCGGCTACCGGCCGGCGCCCGTGGGCGGTGGTCCAGTTGCGCCAGGACGATCTCGCCGCCGAGCACTGGAACATGGTCGGTTTCCAGACCAAGCTCACCCACAGCGAGCAAAAGCGCCTGTTTCGAACCCTCCCTGGGTTGGAGGAGGCTCTTTTCGTCAGGCTCGGAATGATCCACCGCAACACATTCGTCAATGCCCCGGCGCAGCTCGACGAGCTGCTCCGCCTACGGGTGCGTCCTGAGCTCAGGCTGGCGGGACAGATGACCGGGGTCGAGGGCTATGTCGAATCGGCCGCCACGGGTCTGATGGCCGCCCGCACCCTTGTGGCGGAACTCGCCGGCGCCGACGCCCAGCCGCCGCCGCCTCAGACCGCGCTCGGTGGCCTCGTGCGCCACCTCACCGCGAGATCACCTAGTGGTTTTGAGCCCGCGAACATCACATGGGGCCTCATCGCCTGCGCACCCGAGCTCCGCGTCATTCGCAACAAGAGCGATCGCAGGACGGCGCAGGCTGAGCGCGCCCTGGAGGCGGTGGCCGAGTGGGGCGCCGAGCTGGGCGGAATACGGTGATGGGTAAACGCCGTGAGTGACCGGGATCACGCGCCGGAATGAACCATACTCTTCAGTCCTCCCCTGATCCCGCTCTCGGGTGGCTTTGCCGGTGGACCGACATCAGATGGGCGAGATCGACCCCGGTGTAGATCTGAGTGGTCGCCAGCGAACTGTGGCCCAGAAGCTCCTGGATCGCCCGCAGATCCATCCCGGCCTCGAGGAGATGGGTGGCAAAGGCGTGTCGGAGTGCGTGCGGGTGGAGCCGGTGGAGATCGGCGGTTCGCTGCACCGCTGAATCGAGAATCCGGCGAACCGATCGATCGGAGAGTCGCCCGCCGCGTTGGTTGACAAAAAGGGGCTCCTCATCGCCCCTCGGGCCGCACCGCCACCGCGATCTCTCAGGAAGATAGGTTTTGAGGGCCTCGACGGCGCGGCGGCCGAATGGCACGATGCGCTCCTTGCGGCCTTTGCCCCGGACCCGAACCAACCGCTCGCTGAGCGAGAGATCATCCAGATCGAGGGCGACCAGTTCGCCGACCCGAAGTCCGGCCCCATAGAGGACTTCGACCAGTGCCAGATCGCGAGCCCCCGCGGGAGTCGCAGGGAAGCTCTCGAGCAGCCCCTCGATGGCGTAGCGGTCGACCACTTCGGGTTGGATCTGTTCTTTCCGCGGTAGGGGCACGGCGACCGCAGGATTGGCTTCGACGATCCCTTCCGCGACGAGGAACCCGAAATAGGTGCGGATGCTGGACAGGGCGCGCTCCAGCGATCGGGGTTTGAGCCGCTGCTGCCACAGGTGGGCGATGAAGCCCCTGATGTCGGCGGCTCGGACTTTTTCAGGACCACTGTGATCGGCTGCCATGTGATTGACAAACCGAGCGAGCTCACGCCGGTACGCTCTGAGAGTCGCCGGCGAGAGGTTGCGCTCGAACTCGAGGTGTTCGAGGAACGACTCTTCGAGCCAGGCGCCGCGATCCGGTTCGGTGTTCATCGTCGGGCGGGAGCGTCTCGGCCGATCCGGCCGGTACACCGCCACCAAGCGATCCGCATCAGATCGATGAACATGTCCGCCGAGTGGGCGACGGGTTGGACCCTGGACTCTTCGATGTGCCGCCACCGGACAGGAACTTCGCGCACCTCGCGGTCCCAGGCCCGTACCAGGAGGAGAATTTCAACGTCGAAGGCGAAGCCGTCGATTCGTTGAACCGCTGCGATCCTGCGCCCGAGGTCTCCGTCAAAGAGCTTGAAACCGCACTGGGTATCCCGGATTCCGGGGACCGCCAGGGTCCGGACCGCGAGGTTGAAGACCCGACCCATGAGATCGCGATAGCGCGGCTGGGGAGATTCGATCCGGCTGCGGTCGATGGCCCTTGATCCGATCACGGCGCCGGCGGTGAAGTTCCGGCCGAGTTCGTCGAGTTCCTCGATCGGGGTTGCCAGATCGGCGTCGCAGAGCAGAATGGCATCGCCCCGGGCGGCGGCGAAGCCGGTTCTCACCGCTGCTCCCTTGCCGAGGTTGCGGCCGTGAACAAGGCATTCGATGGTGATGCCCGCACGGGTGGCGGTGTTGCGCACAACCGCCGCGGTTGAGTCGCGTGAGCCATCGTCGACGACAAGGATCTCCGCCGGCATCCACCGCGGATGGTCGCTCAGATAGCGGACGATCTCGACCAGGGTCGGCGGCAGTCGGTTGGCCTCGTTATAGGCTGGGATAACCACGCTCAGACGCATGACAACTGCTCCGGGACCGATGGTTGAGATCCAGCGCCCGGCAGAGGGTTGGATTTCCGGGGCTGAGCGCCGCCGCGACTCGTCGCGAGCCGCACCGGCGTCAGTCGGCCGCCGCTGACTCGAGCCCGGAGGCCGCGGCGAGAGCCAGGGGCGATCGACGGGCCCCAAGGAGGCTCGGAAGGCCGAGCAACAGAGCGCTGACAGCCGCCGCCGCAATCACCGCCGCCACCCGCCGAGGAGCCACGCGAGCACTGAAGACGATGCCGGCAAGCAGCATGCCCGGTGTTCCCTGACGAATGACGACCAGCGTGGCGGCAGCGATGATCCACCACGCCGCACCGAGGGCGACGGCCCATGGAAAGGCGGTCAGCGACCCATGGTTTCCGGTGGCGTTCAAACCGGCCAGCGCCGCGGTACAGACCGCCAGACAGGCGACGGCATCGGCCCAGGAAGAGGCCAGAATATTGATGGTCGGTGGCGAGGTGGACGGGTCGGAGGGTGGGGCCGCGTCATCGACAGGTTGGTCGTCAAGAGTCGATTCGCGAAGCACATCCCAGTTGTTCGGGAACTCGCGCTGTCGGGGTTCGTTGTTGTCGTCCCTCATCGCTCTTTGATGCTTCGGATGAAGATCTCGAGGCGCATATCGGCCGCAACGACCTTGTATTTCTGGACGAACTCGAGGAATCGGATGGCCTCCTCGTCCCCGGGTTTGAGTTCGAGCAATCTGCTGAGGTGGTTTTCGGCGCCGGTGAGATTGTAGGCGCGAGACTCAGCGAGCGCCGAGTTGAAGAGGCTTCGCTCGAGGACCATCAAAAGATCGCCCTGATCGGGGTATTGAACGAGGAGGTCCTCGGTGATACTGACGGCCGTCCGGTAGTTTTTGGTTTTGAGCGCGTGCGCGAGAACCGTCGCCTCGGGTTCGGTTTCGACCACCAATCGGCGCGTCTCCTGCAAACCCAGGTCGTCGGGTTGGATGGCGAGACCCTCGACCGCGGTCGAATAGGCCGCCCACCAGAGACCCTGATCGAGCAACGATTGTGCCCGTGTTGCATGCTCGGGAACCGGCGTCGGAGTGGGCGGGGCGAGGCTCTCCTCGTACTTGGCGATCCGCATCTCGATCCTTTGTTGGGACAGGCCCGCCGAGGGAAACTCGCGGAGCAGGTGGAGCGCTTCCTCCACCTTGTGTTCTTTGAAGAGCCGATCGGCTTCCACCAGGACTTCGCTGACGGCGGCTGAATCATCGACATCGGGTTCCGGTGCGAGAAACTTACCCCCCATCCAGACACCGGCGAGGACCACGACCAGGGCAATCGCCGCAACGGCCGCGGTCCGCATGGACAGTTTGCTGCGCAGGCGGTCGACGAGTGACAGTTCCGTGAAGTCACCGAATTCGTGGAGGTCATCTTCGTCCTCGTGAAAGAGAGCGTCCTCGGCATCGGCGATGTCAGGGACCACGGCCGTGGCGGGTGATTCGCCGATCGGGTCGCCAAAGAGATCGTCGTCGAGTTCAGGAAGCTCGGGGGTGGCCGGCGTTGTCGCAACCGGGACCGCCGGGGCGGTGTCCGCACCCTGTTCGCGATCGAGCTCCTCCTTGAGAATGTGGACACCGATGTGGTTCGGCCGCCGGGCGAGCGCCTTGTTGATCAGCAGTCTCGTGGCATCGTGTTCGCCTTCATCGAAGGCGTCCCGTGCTTTGGCGAGCAGGTCTTCGGTCTCGGTCTCGGCTTCGGCCAGCGCCTTCTTGGCCTGTTCGATCAGGTGTCCGGCCTCGGGGTGGGTTGGCTTGATCAGGAAGACGCGCGACCAGATGGAGATGGCCAGCGGCTGGTCGCCTCTGTCAATGGCCGCCTGGCCACGTTCGATGAGATTCTGAATCGTGGTGGCGACCGAATCGTCGCTCCCGTCACCCTCCGGCAGACCGAGAGCGTCATCGCCGAGGCCGAGATCGGCGGATCCGGCGCTCCGCGCTTCGTTCGGAGTGGCGAAGAGATCAGCGGTGTCGTCCATGGGGGGAAAAGACACATCATCGCCGGCGCCGGTGCCGAACTCGGGGATCGTCTTGGGTTGAGAGTCGATGAGATCGGCAAATGGGTCCTGGAGGTCGAACTCGACGGCGAACGCATCCTGTTCCCCGGAGGGTTCGGGTTGATCTGCGGCTCGAGCAGGAGGTGCGGACTGAGCGGGTTCATCTGCGCCGGAATCAAGGTTTGATTCGGCCACGGGTTGGGTGGTGGCCTGCCGGGTCGGCCGCGAAGTGGAAGCGGCCGCCGCCGCGGACGTCCGTGTTGCGGTTTCTTGGGAGAGCGCCAAACCGCCGGTTTCGTCGATTTCCTTGAGCGTGGACGCGATCCCGGTGTGGTGGGGATCGAGGGCCTGAGCCATCATGACGAAGTTGGCGGCCTCCTGCGGGTCGCCTGCGGCGAGGGCTTCTCTGGCCTGGATCAGGAACTGACCGACCTGACTTTCGATCTTGAGCGCCTTGTTGATCTGGTCTCTTAGGTCGCGGGCCTCCTGGTGACCGGGGAGATCGATGAGGACCTTTTCGACCTTTTCTTTCGCGCCGAGAAATTCCCGCGAGTTGAAATCGTCCACCGCCTCGATCAAGAGGCCGTTGATGGCCTCGGTGGTCGGGGCCTGGAGCTGGGCGATGACATCGCCGAGATCGATCTCGTTGGAACTCGTCGCGAGCTGCCGTTTCAAGCTGTTGGCGGGCGCGAACCTCGGATCGAGTCGGAGGACGAACTCGAGACCGATCATCGCCTCCTCGCGCTGACCGGACTGGAGGTTGGTCAGCACTTGTTTGAAGGCCGTCATGACTCGTTCTTGTGCTTGTACGGAGAGTCCCGTGTTGCCTGGATATGACATCTCACCTCGATGGTATCAAGCGGTTGATCCAGCGGTCAACGAAGATGGTGCGATCTTCGTCACCTTCACCCGGTCTTCTCAGCGGTTTTCACCGACAAGAGCCCCCGAGAGGATGATGGTGATCACGGCGCCACCGGTCGGCCGGTTGGCGATTTTCAGGACCCCCGCGTGCTCGGTCACGATCCGGTGAACCACGGCGAGGCCGATCCCCGACCCGCGGCCTTTGGTGGAGTAGAAGGGTTGGAGCAGCATCTCGGTGTCCTCGGTGGGAAGACCGACGCCGGTATCGGAGATCTCGATGATGACGTCATGCTCACGCGAGATCGCCGAGACGGTGATGGTGCCGCTGTCGGTGATCGCAGCCACCGAGTTGTCGAGGAGGTTGACGAGGGCCTGGTTGAGAAGCACCGGATCGACCAACCCGACCAGATCCGCATCGGGCAGGACGAGTTCAATGACCAGATCTTCACGGACGCCTTGATACAGCGAACACACCTCGCGGAGGATTCGGTTGATCGAGGCCGGGCGTGGTTCGACCGACGGCATCCTGGCGTACTCTCGAAACGAGTCCACCAACTGCTTGAGACCGGAAACCTGGGTGACGATGGCTTCACACCCGGAGGAAACAACCTCGCCGAGTTTTGGATCGAGGTCCCCTGCCCGCCGGTGGATCCGTTCAGCCGCGAGCTGGATCGGGGTCAGCGGGTTCTTGATCTCGTGGGCGATGCGTTGGGCGACCTCGCTCCAGGCGGCCTGCCGCTGGGCGCGGACCAACTGGCTGAGATCGTCCATCGCCACCACGCACCCGCCACCGGCGAGCTTGGTGATCGTCACATCGACATGGAGAAGTGAACCGCCGGTGTCGAGATCGGCCTCGAACCGGGTCTCGCGCGCCGGAGGATCGACGAGGCGGCGGTGAAGCTCTTCGAACCCGGGCTCAAAGAGCCGGTCGAGCCCCAGCCAGTCGCCGGACCATTCGGGATGGCCGAGCATCGCGGCCGCGGCCCGGTTGGGGCGGAAGGTCTGTCCGGCGGCATCGACGGTCAGCACACCGGTGGGGATGGTCGCCAGAAGGGTGGCCATTTCACTGGCGGAGGCGCGGATATCGGCTTCGGTGGCGCGAACCCTGCGAACCATGGCGTTGAACGAGTCGACCAGGACCGCCATCTCGTCCGTCGCCGGGACCTCGATCTCGGTCAACTCGTCGCCGCCGGCCACTCGCCGGGTGGCGTCGGCGACCGCGAGGAGCGGCTCGGTGAATCGACGGGAGAGAAAGAGCCCGGTCCAGACGGTTCCGAAGAGGATCAGGAGGGTGATCGCGAGGAAGACCAGGATGGTGGTCGAGGTGACCATTCCGCGGGAGATCTTCATCTCCTGGAACTCGACATGGGCGGCGGTTGCGCGGTCGAGGTGCTGCAGCAGCTGCCGGGGCAGGATCGTGCCGACCACGACGGTCGAATAGCCGTCGTCCATGGGCTGCCATGCCCGAACGAGGAGGACGCTCCGCCAGCGATCGGCGCGGATGCCGGTGGCCGGCAGATCGTCGAGATTGAGTGGCGGCAGGGCGGCGGGAAGACGTCTGGGATCGGTCACCGCCTGGACCAGATCGGGACCGTCGTAGATCGCCACCAGATCGACGCCGAGCAGGGTTCGAAGCCGAGCCAAGCTGTCCGAATCGGAGTTTCCATGGAGCTCGGTGCCGGCGACGGCCGCCTGCTCGAGGAGTCGATCTCCGACCGCTTCGCGGATTTCGACGGTGATCTCGGAGCCGACGAGGAGGATCTCCTCCACCGGCGACGAAAACCACCGGTCGATGGATCGTTGGAGCAGATTGGTGGCGATGAGGAAGATGAAGATCACCGGGATAAAGGTCAGGGCGACATAGGTGAGAACCAGCTTTGTCCGGAATCGACCGCCGAGGATTCCGCTGCGCCACTCCACCACCAACCGCAGAACGTTGCGGACGATGACAAACGACAGGATCAGGATCAACGAAATGTCGAGGTACCAGAGGATGAAAAGCAGGAGCCGATTGGTGAGTTCGTCGGGTGAAACGCTCTGCGCGCGTTGCAAGAGATAGTAAGCGCCGGTGGTCAGCGTCATCAGGAAGATGAAAGCGCTGAGGAGGAATCGGTTCTCGCGGCGATGGCGGTGCCAGGCGTGGACCAGGGCGCGCATCACCTACTCGGCGCCCGCGGGGTCGGGAGGGCGCTCCAGGATGAATTCGACCCACGGGGTCGCGTTCTGCGTCGGGAAGATGAGCCAGGTGGTGCCGGATGAGAAGACGGCCCGGACGCGCACCTTGAGGATGGCCTGCCGTCGTTCTTCCGGCAGCTCGACACGAACCGGCGGCGGTGTGATCAACCAGTTCACGGCGTCTTCGGCGGTCTCGATTTCTCTCGATTCGGTGATGATTCCGTCGAGGACGACCTCGCATCGAAAGCGGCCGGTGACCGCGTCGAAGGCGGCGGTGGTGACGAGTTCACCGGACCAGACCCGACGATCCCACCACCCCCGGCGTTTGGCCTTGACCCGGAGGGGGTAGGTCAGGCGGACCTCAGCACCGGATTCCAGGCTCGCGGAGAGGTCTTCAGGCAGCGGAGTTGCAAGCTGAAAATCGACCTCGACCGCGGTCGGCTCCCGGTCGACTTCGAGGACCAGAGGATCGGGAAGGACGATTCCCGTCGCCAGCAGGAGCACGAGCGCGAACGGCATGATCGGCCGATTCTATCACCGGGCGAGATCAAACCATGATCTGCGCTACAGTAGTCAGTCGGAAGCAAACGAGGAGCTGAGGCGATGACGGCGAACCATCCACACGGGGCACCAGAGACGCGAACGGGCCTTCAAGGAGGTCCTCTATCGATTCATGGGCGATGTTCATGCCACCAAGGCCGCCCTATATCTGAAAAACACCGACGAGGACTGGTTGCTCGCCACGCAGTACGGTTTCGGGCGCCGAGATCGACTGGCGGAGAAGCTCGCCGACGATCACGCTCTCGTCAGGATGGTCCGCGCCTTCGGAGAAGACCCCCGCTTCTACAACGATCCGAGCGAGGTCGGTGAGGTTGCGGGCTATCTCGCCGATGCCGGAACCACCCGCCTGTTGTTGGTTCCGGTCATCGGCCACGGCGGGTCTGATCGGTTTTGTCGATGTCCGGGACAAGGGCGGACAGAGACCGTTCAACCCCGCCGATATCGATCTCGCCCGAGTCATCGCGCGGGGTTTGGCGAAAACGGTCGGAGATGCCGATGCCGTCGAGCCCGGCACGAACCCAAGGTCGAGACGCCCAGTCGTAAGATCATCAACAAGCTCCGATTCGGCCGGTGATCGGAGCGACGAACTCCGGGCACTGCTCGATGAATCGGGTCTCGATGAGATCAACACCGCGGCGGCCGATCGACTCGCCGACCCGCGAGTGGTAGCTATCGCGCTCACCATCGCCAGCCACCGATCCGCCGCGACCCTGATCCACCAGCGGACCGGTACGACCACCATCGATCTTGAACCGATCGTCAAACACCAGATGGACGCGATGCGACAAGCATCAGCGCCCATCCCGGCGAGGGCGGCGTGGAGGACCGAGTTGCGCCGCGCGCCCGGTCAGGCAGCGACCGCGCGACATCCGGTGGTCGCGACCGCGGTCCTGATGAGGGACGTCGAAAGCTGTCTTCTGGGGTCGGTCGTTGTCGATGCCGAACCGGCGGTGGCGCGGCAGACCCTTGAACGACTCGGTGTCTGTGCCGCCGACGCGCGCGAGCGGTTCGGTCTTCGAGTTGCTCGGCGCGGGTTGGCCAGGCGGCTGCTTCAGCCCGGCAACCGCCGGTACCCTGAATTGGTCGCGCACTCTCTCGGTGTGTCGCGGCTGTGCTGGTCCATCGCCAGAGTCCTCGAACTCGACGACGAGGCGACCGAGAACGCGGCCCTGGCGGGGCTGCTGCACGACGTCGGGATGCGGGAGCTCGACTACGATCGGCTCTACATGCACCCGACCCCGGGTCCGGAGGACCGCCGCACCTACCGCATGCACGTCGAAGTCGGAGAGCGCATCGTTCGCGTCGAAGGCCTCGACGACATCGCGGATGCGGTTCGCCACCACCACGAACGTTGGGACGGCAACGGCTACCCCGACCGGTTGGCGACGAGCGCGATTCCCCTGCTCGCGCGGATCGTGCACGTCGCCGAGGTCTTCGATCTCTTCACCGAGGCCAACAGCTATCGACCGGCGGTGAGCCGGGAACGCGCGCTGGCCATCCTCGAGCGCGCGGCGGGTCATCAGTTCGATCCCGATGTGGTCAAGGCCATCGCCAAGGTGGTTGCATGAGCGATGAGCGCCGGGTGATCGCCCAGAATCGCCGTGCCCGCCACCTCTACCACTTCCTCGAACACGAGGTCGCCGGGATCGAGTTGCTCGGCACCGAGGTCAAGGCGATCCGGGACGGCCGGGTCAATCTCACCGACGCCCACGTGCAGTTCGTCGGCGGTGAGGCGGTGCTCATGGGCTGCCACATCGGTCCCTATGAGCATGGCGGGTACGCGACGCACGATCCCCGCCGACCTCGGCGTCTGCTGCTGCAGAAACGACAGATCGAGCGGCTCGCGGCCAAGGTCCAGGAAAAGGGACTGACGGTGATTCCCACCGCGGTGGTCTTGATCGGGAACTGGATCAAGGTGGAGATCGCCCTGGCTCGGGGCAAACAACTCCACGACAAGCGCGAGACGCTGCGTCGGCGAACCCTCGACCGCGAGGCCGAGCAGGCGGTCAAGGAGGACTGAAGTAGGCGTCGCCCGGACTGGTCGGGTCCATCTCCGACGCGGTGGTATAATCCAGACATAAAATCCTCTGCCCGGCGTGAGACCGGAGACGGGTCATCCGTTCGGTGATGCGTCGCGGGCGGGAACGGGAGGCGAACCCGGCGTGTTCTCACAGCTGTCCGATATGAAACGGGAACTGAAATGACCAGGAATACTCACACCTCGACCGGCACCGGCGGTCTGATGCGCGACGACATCGTGATTCGCGGCGCCCGCGAGCACAACCTCGCGAACATCGACGTCACGATCCCCCGTGACCGACTGGTCGTGATCACCGGCGTCTCCGGGTCGGGCAAGTCGTCGCTGGCTTTCGACACCCTCTTTGCCGAGGGCCAGCGGCGCTATGTCGAATCGCTCTCGGCCTATGCCCGTCAGTTTCTCGATCAGATGGAGAAACCGGATGTCGATACCATCGAAGGGCTCTCGCCGGCCATCTCCATCGAGCAGAAGACGACCTCCCGCAACCCGCGCTCGACGGTGGGTACGGTGACCGAGATCCACGACTATCTGCAGGCTTCTGTGGGCGTCCATCGGGGTGCCGCTCTGTCCCGACTGCGAGATCCCCATCCAACCGAAGACGGTCGAGCAGATGGTCGATCAACTCATCGGGCTCGGCGAAGGGGCTCGATTCATGCTCCTCGCACCGCTGGTGGAGGATCGCAAAGGCGAGCACCGCAAACTCTTCTCCCAGATGGTCCGTGAGGGGTTTGTTCGCGCCCGGGTCGACTCCGAGCTCATCGACGCCGCGGCGCCGCCTGATCTCGACAAGAAACGCCGCCACACCATCGAGGTGGTGGTTGATCGGTTGTCGATCCGCGACGGTGTCGCCTCACGTCTCGCTGATTCGCTCGAGACCGCGCTCAGGGTCGGCGAGGGCCTGGTTCGCGTCGCGGTTTCCGGTGGCGAGGAGTTCGTGCTCTCGTCCCGTCATTCATGTCCGAGCTGCGGTTACTCCCTGAGCGAGGTCTCCCCGCGGCTCTTCAGCTTCAACTCGCCCCAGGGTGCGTGTCCGGCGTGCTCCGGTCTCGGTTTCCTGCGCGAAGTCGATCCCGAAAAGCTCATTCTGGACCCGGACCGGACGCTTGCGGCGGGTTGTCTGGCGACCGTGGGTCAAGGGCCGGGGTCTTGGGTCGGCCGGCAACTCGAACAGCTCGGAACCCACCTCGGTTTCGATCTGCAGACCAGGTGGCGACAGCTCCCCGAGGCGATCCGCGAACTCATCATCTATGGATCCTCCGAAGAGCACGACTTCGTTTGGGAGGGGCGCAAGGGCGACTATCGTTTTCGTGACCGTTTCGAGGGAGTACTGCCGCGGCTCGAGCGCCGTTACAAGGAGACCTCGTCCGAACAGATCAGACGGGAGCTCGAACGATTTATGTCCTTCGCGCCCTGCCACACCTGCCACGGCGCCAGGTTGCGACCCGAGAGCCTCGCGGTCAAGGTGGCCGGCGCCAGCCTGGCCGAGGTCTCGGCGTTGCCGGTGCGGCGGGCCATGGACTGGTTCGACGGTCTCGCCCTCTCGGAGCGTGATGCTCAGATCGCCGCCAAGGTGCTCCGTGAGGTGCGCGACCGCCTCGGTTTCCTGGTCTCGGTGGGACTCGACTATCTGACCCTCGATCGCATGGCGGGGACCCTGTCCGGCGGTGAAAGCCAGCGCATCCGTCTCGCCACCCAGGTCGGGTCGAAGCTCATGGGGGTTCTCTATGTTCTCGACGAGCCCTCCATCGGGCTCCACCAACGCGACAATCGACGATTGCTCGACACCCTCAAGGGGATGCGCGACCTCGGCAACACGGTGGTGGTGGTCGAGCACGACGAGGAGACCATTCGCGACGCCGACTGGGTCATCGACCTCGGTCCGGGCGCCGGGCGTCTCGGTGGTCAGGTGGTGGCTTCGGGTACCCCCGCGAGCATCGTCGAGTCGGAATCTTCGTTGACCGGGGCGTATCTCTCGGGGCGCAAGCGCATTCCGATTCCAACCGCCCGCGCCAACGGCAACGGCGCTCGCCTGGTGGTCCACGGCGCGGCCGAGCACAACCTGAAGGACATCGATGTTCATTTTCCCCTCGGTCGGCTGATCTGCGTGACCGGGGTTTCCGGGTCGGGGAAGTCGACGCTGGTCAACGAGGTCCTGCACAAGGCGGTGGCGCGCCGGGTGCTCGGGACCCTCAACCGCCCGGGTCGCCACAGGTTGTTGGAGGGTTGCGAGCATCTCGACAAGGTGATCGCCATCGATCAGTCGCCCATCGGCCGAACGCCGCGGTCCAACCCCGCTACCTACACCAAGGTCTTCGACCCCATCCGATCGCTCTTCGCCGCCACGACCGACGCGCGGGCGCGGGGTTACAAACCGGGACGGTTCAGCTTCAACGTCACGGGGGGTCGCTGCGAGGCCTGTCAGGGCGCGGGCCAGATCCGCATCGAGATGCATTTCCTTGCTGATGTCTTCGTAACCTGCGACGTCTGTGCGGGCCGGCGCTACAACCGGGAGACCCTCGAGGTCCACTACAAGGGTCTCGACATCGCCCAGGTCCTCGATCTCACGGTCAGCCAGGCGCAGGAGATCTTCGCCTCGGTGCCAAAGATCGTCCGGGTGCTCGACACCCTGATCGCCGTCGGTCTCGATTACCTCCATCTCGGCCAACCGGCCACCACCCTCTCCGGCGGCGAGGCGCAGCGGATCAAGCTGTCGCGGGAATTGGCCAAGCGGGCCACCGGAAAGACGCTCTATCTTCTCGACGAACCCACCACGGGTCTGCACTTCGACGATGTGAGGCGACTCCTCGGCGTGTTGCACGCCCTGGTGGATCGGGGCAACACCATCATCGTCATCGAGCACAACCTCGATGTGATCAAGACCGCCGACTGGATCATCGATCTCGGGCCCGAGGGCGGCGACGGCGGCGGAAGCGTGATCGTCGAAGGCACCCCGGAGCAGGTCGCCACCTGTGAGGCGTCGCACACCGGGAAGTACCTAAGGCCGTTGTTGAGTCCATGACCGCAGCACGGTTGAACCGCCAAAGCGTCGGCAAAGACACGCGCAAGACGACATCGCAATTGAGAGTGGGCTGGGCGTCGCCATGGTTCCGCGTAGTTGGAAACGGGCGCGATCTCTCGGGCGGGAGTTTTCGTAGCACCACGAGCCGTTGAGATGGTTCCGATCGGCGCGATCCCGGTGAGCGCCGCCGCAATTCGTCCGACGAATTGCCCGGTGTGACCCCGGTCACCTATGCGAGGATCGAATAGCCGCCATCGACGATGATGGTCTGACCGTGGATCATGGAGGCGTAGTCGGTGCAGAGATAGATCACCGTGTTCGCCACATCCTGCGGGCTGAGCAGCCGACCGGCCGGGGTTCTCAACCGTGCCGCTTCGAGCAACTCGTCGCGGTTCGGAAAGTGGAGCAGCGCATCGGTGTCGACGGTTCCCGCCGAGACGGCGTTGATCCGCACCCCTTCGGGTGCGAGTTCGGCGGCGAGGTGGCGCACCATGGATTCCAACGCCGCCTTGGAGGCGCCGACCGCGGTGTAGTTCGGGATCGCACGAATCGCGCCCAGGGATGACACGGCGACCATCGTCTTCTCACCCTTAGAATCGAGCCTGATGAAGTTCTGAACGATTGGGAGCAGCGCTGCGGCGTTGATGTGCATGGCCCAGTCAAAGTGATGCATTGTCAGGTCTTTGGCCGATTTGAGCACACCCGAAGCAGCGTTGGAAATCACTATTTCGAGACCGCCCCACTCGCGATCGATGGTGGCGAAGATCCGTTCGACGTGTTCGGGGTTGGCCACATTGCCTTTGACCAGGAGACAGCGAACAGCGCGGCTTTCGATCTCATGCGCCGTCTCTTCGGCGCGATGTTTGCCGCGCAGATAATTGATCGCCACATCGACGCCGAGGTCCGCCAATGAATGCGCGATCGCCCGGCCGATGCCCCGTGATGATCCCGTAACCAGCGCTCGTTTGCCACGGAGTCTGAGATCCATACTCACCTCTGAACCTCACGCTATCCTGGTCTTTGGGCGGACGCAAGGGATTCCGGATCTCCGAATACCCCGGATTTGCGCTTGACAGTTGAGTTTTTCGCATCCACTATGGGTTCACACTAGCGTTCGGAGGTTTGTATGAACAAGACCGAGATGGCACTGAAGCTTGCGAAGAAAACCGGCCTGAGCCAGGGCAAAGCGGCGGAAATCGTGGACGTGATGTTCTCCGCCCAACCACGAATGGGAATCATCGCCAGCGCGCTCGACGCCGGTGAAAAGGTGACCATCCCCGGCTTCGGGACCTTTGCCACCAAAAGCCGCGGAGAGCGTCAGGGACGCAATCCGGCGACCGGTGAAACCATCACCATCAAGGCCAAGAAGTACGTCCACTTCAAGCCGGGCAAGACTCTTCGCGAGCGCGTCGAGGTGTAACTCAACAACCGTCCCGCGGCGCATGGTGGAATCATCCAGCAAACGCGTTGCGGGTCCGTTGTGAAGCACCCATCGTCGGGGCCGAGCTTTTGCTCGGCCTCGTCTTTTTTTCCAGGATCAGTCTCCGGTGAAGTCGTAGCGCCAGGTCACAAAGGCATGGGTGGTGATGGCAACCCCGGATTTCGTCCCGGGCTTGAAGCGATAGCCGGAAGCGGCCTCGATTGCGGTTTCCGGGATGCCCCACTCGGTTTCATCAGCGCGCAGGACCACGACGTCATCGACACCACCGTTGGCGTTGACCGTCACCTGGACCACCACCACACCCTTGCCTTTCGAACGTTGCGCGTTCCTCGGCCAGGTCAGGGACTGGCTCTTGATCACGACCGGCACGGTGTCGACGTCCTCCGGATCGACAAAGTCCCCGAATCGGACCTTGGACGCAACCTGGTCGGCCTTCGGGGGCGATGGCGTTTGGGTGGGCAGAACCGAAGACGAGTGGCTGGGCGTTCTCATCGGGTCGAGCATTGGCGGACTCCGCCGAGGCGGAGCTGGTGTCGGTCGCCACCTCGACGACCCCGGTGCCGGCGGTCGGGTCGACGGGCCCGTCACCTGAGGTCTCGGCCAGTGCCCCCTTGAGTTCGGCGTCGAGGGCATCCTGCTGCGTGCGCTGAGCCTGTTCCTGTTCTTTGATCTCCCGCATCAGCGCCTTCTGGGTCTCCGCCTCGGTTTGCGCGGCGGCTGCGCTTTGGGCCGCCCGCTGCTCGCTCCGCTGGAGGCGAAGCTGGAGCTCCTCGATTCGCGTCTGACGAGCGATGAGTTCCTGTCGGATCTCCTCCTCGCGTTCCACCATCATCTGCTGGACCATTTCCTGGGTCAGGGTTCTCAGGCGGTCCTCCTGAGCCTGCCGGCTGGAAGCAATCTCGTCCGCGGTCGGCGTCGGCGTCAGCTGCTGTTGTGGTCCCATGGTACGACCCGCCCAGAAGATCAACGCGCCGATGCCGACCACCGCCACGCCACCGACGGTCGCCCAGAGCACGCGTCTGCTGCTTTGCTGCTTCACCGGTGGGACGGCTTCCGGCTGAAAATCAACCGGTTCGGGCGCCGATACCATCTCCTTGGGCTCTGACACGATGCCGGGCTCGAGATCGATTTCGGATTCTCTCTGCCGATCGATCTCTTCGGTTTCGATCTCCGGCCGAAAGAGGCGGTCCATGAAAAGGGCGAGGTTGAAGGTCGTCGGCGAGTAAGCGCCACCGTAGATCAACCGGTCCAACTCGGAGCGAAACTCGGAAGCGTTGGCAAAGCGCTTTTCCGGTTCCGGTGCGAGGGCTCGGCTCAGGACGCCGTGGATGTCGGGCGCCAGTCGTTCGCCGTCCCAGGCCGTGTGCGCCGCCGCAAGCGCAGCGCCGCGCTCTCCCGGTTCCACAGGCAGGGCGGTGCCGGTGAGCAGGTGAAAGAGGATCGCGCCGAGTGAGTAGACGTCACCCTCGAAGGATGGCGTTCGCCCGGCAAGGACTTCGGGCGCCAGGTAGGCGCGGCTGCCGGGGACCGAATCGGGCTGTTTGACGGCGCCGAGGAGAGCCCGGCCGAACCCGAAACCGGTGACCAGCGTCTCACCGTCGTTGCTCAGGAAGATCAGACCCGGGTGGAGAAAACCGTGCGCCAGCGGGTTTCCGGAAACCTCCACCACCGCACCGGTGATGAGAGCGAGGGCGATCTTCTCGACGATGAGCAGCGTGTTGTCCGGCTGGAGTGGAAAGGCCTCATCACGGGCACGCGCCAGGACCCGATTCAGCGGTTGTCCGGCGACATAGTCAGAACCGAGAGCGGGCACGCCGTCATGATCGAGGAAGAGGGGTCCGGTGGGAATCTGAGCTCCGCTCATGGCCTCGCCGATGAGGCGGGCCTCGGCGAAGCTGGCGATGATCTCGTCCCTCGGAAGACCGGGAGCGTCGAGGACCCGTAGCCAGATCGTGCGATCGATGGTGTTGTCGGTGATGGTCCCGGCCCGGAACAGGTGGCCGAGGTCATCCTCAAAAAGCTCCTTGTGCAAGACACACGAGCCGAATATGCGCCTGGTCTCCCTCATCGCCCCTCCGACACTCAACGTTACACCGGGGTCGGGTGACGGTCAACGACGAGACCGCTGCCACCTTGCCACGGCCTGGTTGTGCTCGGCCAGCGTCTGCGAAAAGTGGTGCCCGCCGTCCGGAGATGCCACGAAGTAAAGGTATCGATGTTCCTCGGGCGAGATCGCGGCCCGGAGGGCGGCCCGCCCCGGGGAGTTGATGGGACCCGGAGGCAGCCCGGGGTAGCGGTAGGTGTTGTAGGGGTCGTCGACACCCCAGTGGATGCGCAGCAATTGCCCGGTCCATTCGTCGCGACGCTTGAGCGCGAAGACCACCGTCGGATCGCACTGCAAGAGCATGCCGCGGCGCAGCCGATTGAGATAAACCCCCGCGACCCGGCCGCGCTCGTGGGCCACCGCGGTCTCGGCCTCGACCAGCGAAGCGAGAATCACGACATCCATCGGCTCGCCCCAAAGCTGGGAAACCGATGCGCGCTCTTCCAGCCACACGGTACGAAAGCGGTCAGCCAGGTGGTGGGCGGCAGTCGCAACCTCGATCCCCTCGGCGAACTGGTAGGTGTCCGGAAAGAAGAACCCCTCGAGCGAGGTCGCTGCCGGGATCAGATCGCTGATCCAGTCGACACGATCGGCGATGGCCAGCCACTCGGTCTCGGTACCGATCCCGGCGGCAGCCATTTCGACCGCGACGGCGCCGATATCCGAGCCTTCCACGATCGTCACGGACACCATCTCGACTGCGCCTTGGAGCAGCAGGTCGAGGACATCCACCGGTCGGCTGCCGGCGTCGATGCGATAGTGACCGAAGCGTATCGACCGATCCTTGGCCGCGAAGCGCAGATAGAGGCGGCCGGCGAGTTCCGAGGGCAGCAGCCCGTCGTGCCGAAGCAACTGCAGAACATCGCGACCCATCAATCCTTGCGGGATGGTGAGTTCGACCTCGGGTGCGCTCGAGGCGCGATAGAGATTCGCCCACACCCAGGTCGAGACGCCCGCAGTCAGGGTGACGACGATGGCCGTCCCGAGCGTGAGGGCGCGGCGGAGCTTCATCGGCAACCGCCCCGAACCCGCCGGAGTTCGAGATACTCCTCGAGGATCACCTGGGCCGCGATGTCATCCACCGGGCGATCGGATCGACGACCGATCGATCTCGCGCGTCGGCGGGCCTCGTCGGTGGTCAGGTATTCGGCCTGCAGTTCGGTCTTAATTCCGGTCTCGCTCAGCGCCGCCGCCAGGGCTTCAGATCGGGCGCAGGCGGGAGTCCGGGCGCCTTCTGCGTTCGTCGGAAGACCGATGATCGCGATCTCGGCGTCGTGGGTGTTCATGGCGGCGGCAATCACACCGACCGCGTGGTCGCGGCTCGCGCACGGTACAACCTCGAGCGGGGTGGCCAGACCCGTGACGTCGTCGCCCAATGCGAGGCCGAGGCGTTTGCCGCCCGGATCGATTCCGAGGAAGCGCATGGGTCCATTGTACGGGGCACCGATTACAATGAGCGGGGCCTGGCAGCGAAAAGTCCGGAGAGGAGCTTGTGGGCATCCAGATGACCTTCGGGTCACATATCTTGGCTGACCGGAGGGAATGTCAGCCGGTTGATCAGATCCGGCGCCGAGCGCCGTTGTTTGGCCTGTGCCGGTCACCTTCCCGGTATCGGCGTGCGCGGTCGATTGAGCCTTCGGCGCCATGAAGCGGGTCTTGATCATTTTCGGTCTGATCGTCCTGGGAGCCGTTGCCGGGCGAGCACAGGAGACTCCGTCGGACCAGGAACCGGGTCCCGACGGGGCCCTCAGAATGACCGCGGACCAACAGGACTGCAATCAAGAGGATGAGATCTGCCTGTGGACCGGCAACGTCAAGATCTACTACCAGGATGTCACCCTCGCCAGTGACGAGGTTCTCTACAACGGTCAGACGATGGATCTGGTGGCTCGCGGCAACGTGGTGGTGGATCAGGGGCCGAGCCGGTTCACGGCCGACGAGCTGCACTACAACCTGCGGTCGAAAACCGGTCTGTTCACGAACGCGACGGGCTTCGTTTCGCCGATGTACACCTTTTCCGGCAACTCCATCGAGAAGCTCGACGAAACCCGCTACCGGGTCGACAAGGCGGTGTTCACGACCTGTGAGGACGAGACCCGCCATCCGCCCTGGAGCTTCCACCTCAAGAAGGCGCTGATCGAAGTCGAAGGCTATGGCAAGTTCACCAGCTCCACCATCAAGATCCAGGGTGTCCCGGTCTTCTACTTGCCGTATATGGTCTGGCCGATCAAGAAAGACCGGGCGCCGGGTCTGCTCATGCCCGCTTTCGGCTATTCCGACCGGCTCGGCGCCTACATCGGTCTCCCGGTCTACTTTCCCATGGGCCGCAGCTGGGATACCACCTTTGTTTTCGAGTACTTTTCCAAGGGTTTCTACGGCATCGGCAACGAGCTCCGATGGGCGCCGGTCAAGGACGCTGCCGGCCTGCTCGATCTCTACGCCATCTATGACAAGGGTGACGCCCAATGGCAGTGGCGGATCAACGGCCACCACGACCAGGCCGATGTCTTTGGTTTCCGGCTCCAGGCGCAGGTCGAAAACCTCTCCGACCCGGACTTCTTCCAGGACTTCGACCGCACCTTCGAGGCCAACACGAGACGCGACGTCTACTCCTATCTGTTTCTCACCCAGAGTTGGGGCCCCTACTCCCTCAACCTCAGCGCCGATCACCGGAAGACCTTTTTCACCAACTACAACTCCACCCTGGCCCGTCTGCCCGAGGCCGAGTTGCGGGTTCGCTCGACTCGCCTGTTCAACAGCGATATCTACTGGAACATGGCCTCGTCGATCAATTACTTCGACATCGACAAGGGCAACGACCTGGTCGGCAACTACTTACGCGGCGATATCTTCCCGACCCTCAACTACACCCTGCCCGGCCCACCCTGGCTCACCGTGACGCCGAGGCTCGGCGGCCGCTACACCTATTACACGGCGCGCTACTCCGCGAACCAGACCGAGTATCTCGACGAACCCATCGACCGCGCCTTTGTCGCCGCCGGCGTCGACATCGGCGGGCCCTCGGTGTCGCGGATCTACAACCAGGGCCGCTGGGGGTTTTCCAAGTTCAAACACCTCATCCAGCCGCGGATCGAGTACGCCTATCTCGAGGGCATCGGTGAGGACAACAGCGAGATTCCCATCGCCGACGAGATCGACAGTACGCCGTTGGACAATCGAGTCCGGCTCTCCCTCGTCAATCAGCTTTTCGGCCGCTCGGAAGCAAGCCTGAGTTCCGTCGAGCTCGGCTCCTTCGAGCTTTTCCAGGAGTACTCGTTCTCGAAACCCCTGACCTTTGGTAATGACGGCGCCACGAGCAACTGGGGGCCCATGGTGGCCTCGCTGCGGGTGACGCCGACCCCGGGCACCGGTTTCGACGCCCGCGTCGGTTTCGATTGGCTCAACCGGAATCTGACCTCGACCTCGATCTCGGGTGCGGGCCGCGCCGGCTTCGGCTCTCTCAATCTGACCTGGTATGCGGGCTTCAACCCGACAACCGGTGATCGACTATCGTCGCAGCTTCGAACGCTGATCAACTTTCAAAAACCGGGTTTCCCGTTCACCGCCGCCGTCCACATCGCCTACGATGTCGAACAGAAAGAAATCCAGCAGCAGCGCTATATCGCCGGCTGGAAGGGCAGTTGTTGGAGCATCTCGGCGGAGTATCGTGATCTCAGGCTCGGGCTCTATCCGACCCGCGACTTCCGCATCGTCATCGAGCTCAAGGGAGTCGGCGGTCTGCCCGAGATCAAGGGAAGCCTCTGAGGAGAGCAATTCGGACCAATTCGTCGGACGAATTGTGGTGGCGCGTCGGACGCGCCAAGCGGTCACGAAGCCGTCGCTCAAACGCAACCAACGCAGAGACGCTGAGGGGCAGGGGCGGAGAGCCATCGAACCATCGCATTTCAACGCAGAGACGCAGAGGCGCGAAGAAGCAGAGTCATCGCAGTTGAAAGTGGGAGAGGGGCGGCTTGAGGATTGCCCGACTTCGTGATCGGGAACTCGCGACCTTTCCCGTGTTCTGATGCGGAATCGTGGGATTGACCTCGATCGGACGATCCACGGAGTCTTACTTTCTATCTCTCATCGGTGTTTGAACTCTCGGGAACCGAGTCGTGCGCCAAAACACCAGCCCATGCGCTGGGCCGCCAACCGGTGCGCCAGGAAACCGGATCATGCAACATAGAAATGGATGGCGCGACTGTTCGAATGTGGCAAAGGCAAATGAGGTGGCTGTTGTTCGCTGCCGCTTCCGCTGATTGCCGCTCCTGCCGCATCGGTAATGGTGGATTCGGCCCAATCGAAGGCCTCGGGCATCAGAGCCTGTATACTCGTCCCACAAAGGCTCAGATGCCAGTAAACACGAAGTTAGCATCAGAATGATATGAGACGGTGTCCCCATCTCGTCTTTGTGAGGCAACGAGGCGTCTGAAGATCATCGCGCCGGTCAACGAGATGCCGGTTATTCGAAAACCCAGCAACCACCGGGAGGTTCATCGTGCAACACTCATCGTTATTATCTCTTCGAGGCTGGCTCGAACGGGTCCCATACTGGGCGATCCCATCGTCGAGGTGTCGCACCCCGGCTCCACGTGTGTCGTTCTTCGCGGCATTGCTCGCCATCACGCTGGCGACGTCTTCGACGCCGATCGCGGCTCTTGATTGCGATCCTGACTCGATCACCCTTTCCACCCAGTCGGATGTCGACGACTTTCAGATCGACCACGGGCCTTGTGATCAGGTGGTCGGCATACTGACCATCAGCGGCGCGGACATCGCCAACCTCGACGGCCTCTCCGAAATCACGGCGCTGTCGGGTGGTGCGCTCATCGTGCGAAACAACCCGAGCTTGAGCGATCTCTCCGGTCTCTCCAACCTCGCCAGCATCGCGGCATCCCTCGTCGTCGAAAACAACGACTCGATTGCACATCTCGACGGTCTGGGCATGTTGACAAGCGTGGCCGGCAACATCAGCATCCTCAACAACGGCACCCTCGCCAGCATCGGCGGTCTGTCGGGAGTCACCGGTTTCGCGGCTTCGCTGACCATCCGCCACAATCCCATGCTGTCGAGCCTCGCCGGGCTTTCCGGATTCACCGACCTGATTGGTCTCGTTATCGACAACAACGACTCCCTGACGGATCTTGATCCACTCTCCGGACTCACGAACATCGGCAACGGCTACTCCTCACTGTTCGTCAACGACAACGATGCGTTGACCAACGTCAACGGCCTGTCCGATCTGGTGAGCCTGGATGCCGATCTCGAGATCACGGACAACCCGATACTCGGCGGCTGTTCGGGGCTCATTACCCTTCTCGATGAGATCGACGATGCACTCCCGGGGCCGGGCCCCGGACCTGCGATGATTCCGGACATCAACGGTGACGTGTTCCTTTACGGCAACCTCACCGATTGCAACTCAGTGGCCGCAATTCTCGTCTCGAGGATCTTCGCCGACGGCTTCGAGTCCGGCAACACCACCGGCTGGAGCGCGACCGTGCCCGAGTGATCATCGAGCTGCACCCGGATGGCTCGGTCGATGCCCCTCAAATCGGTGTCAGTCACCACCGCCAGGCGTTCTGAGAGCCGACGCTTGCTCTCCAGTGGTGAAGCCGGCAGGGGCCGCAGAGTCCGCGGCCTTCATTAAGCGGCTGCAACTTGCTCCCAGGTGTTCTCGCCCAGTCCGAAACGCGGCGTCTGGTCCAGCTCTGATCTGTCTTTGTCCGAGATCGGCAGCTCGTAGTCCTTGAACTGAATTTTGCTCCGAACCGAAAGACGAATCAGCCTGTCGGGCGTTCGTCGGAGCTTCATCGGATTTCGTGGGTTCTCCCACCGCGACACGGTCTCGGGTGTGACCCCCATGTGCTTCGCAAAATCCTTGCTCGTGAACCCCATGTGAGTTCGAAGGAAACGGATTTCACCCGGAGAGAGGAGGCAGGGGCGATTCGCCAGGTCGGCAGCGATCGCATTGTGGAGCTCCTTGATGCGCGGAATGACGAGGGCAGCCAAAGCATGTCATCCTGAGCGAGCGAGTCCGCGAGCGAGTCGAAGGATCCCCCGAAGGAACAGATTGCGCTGCTCGTCTTTCGGGGATGTGTTGGGTCAGAGCGACCTGGAGAGTCGAAAGGTTGGTCGTTCCCCACCGTCCCGGGTCCCTGCCATCACCAGACGGAGATTGTCAAGTGGCGGCGCCGGCCGCGCCGGGTCCAAATAGAGGAAACCGCGCGATTCCAATGTGTTGCGCTCGGCGTTCGCGTTCCACACCGGCGCGTCGCCTCATCCGGACCCCCGGACTTGCGAAAATAGTTCGACGCCGGTTGCTGCTCCGGCGTTCCGCCGAGGCTGAGACGGCGGGCTGCGAGACTGGAGGGGTTCACATGAAAACCGATCGGGACACGCGGGCGCGTATTGCCGCGATGGTTGCCGCGGAGGCGGCATTCGAGCGCAATCCTCGAGATCCGTTCGCTGCGCTCGCGCAAACCAGTGCCGAGACCGCTGCGAACTACGGCGTCGAAGCCCAGGCGGTGTACGTGATCGCCGACGGCATCGTCGTCGAAACGCTGGTCGAAACGCATCTCGCGTCCGACACCGCAGGGAACGGCGGGACGATCGCCGCTGCAATTCGTCCGACGAATTGCTGGCGGAGGGAGTGGGATTCGAACCCACGGAGGCGTGAACCTCACCGGTTTTCAAGACCGGCGCCTTAGACCGCTCGGCCATCCCTCCGATCGCGCGCGGAAGCGCGCACGGCGATTCTACTCGAGAGTAGTCGAAGGCCATAGAAGGACACCACGAGAACGCGTTACACCGGGCGTGCCGGGTCCGCATTTGTGCTAGCACGACCTAGCGGCAATGCGGCGCATCCCGCACAAATGCCGATCGGGCTCCCTCGGGAGGCGCGCTCAATTCAGCTGTCCCAGCTCAGGAGGAGGCCGCCGGCGCACGAGCGGCGTGGTCGCAGACTCTTCAATCAACCACCTGAGCGACCGCGCTGCTCGGGCGACGCTGGGTCGACGCAAGCGGCCCAGGGGGCCGGGGCTGAGAGAATCGGGCGTCCGTATCCGTATCCGCGGAGAGGGAGAGGATCATCGGGCAAGGTCACGGGCACGGGCACGGGCACGGGCACGGACGCGGAAACGGACACGGGATCATGATGGGGAGAGTCCGTCGCTTTACAGTCACGGGGTCTGTGCGTACAATACCCCTCCCGGCCGGAGAGGTGCTGGAGTGGTTGAACAGGGCTGCCTGCTAAGCAGTTGTCCGGGGCAACCTGGACCGCGGGTTCGAATCCCGCCCTCTCCGCCAACAAAATCCCCCGCCGCCCAATGAGGCGGCGTTTCTCTATAACACCGATGACACGAGGTTTTCTATGGCCCAAGCCGTGCGGACTCGAATCGCGCCCAGCCCCACCGGTGATCCCCACGTCGGCACCGCGTACGTCGCGCTGTTCAACTACGCCCTGGCGCGGCAGAGCGGCGGGCAGTTCGTGCTCCGGATCGAGGACACCGACCGGCAACGCAGCACCCGCGAGAGCGAGGCCATGATCTTCGACGCGCTGCGCTGGCTCGGGCTCGAGTGGGACGAGGGACCCGATGTCGGCGGCCCGCACGGCCCCTATCGCCAGAGCGAACGCTCGGAAACCTATACCGAGCACGCCGAGATGCTGGTTGCGAGCGGCCACGCCTACCCGTGTTTCTGCACCCGCGAGCGGCTCGAGGAGCTGCGCGCCGAGCAGAAGGCCGCCAAAGGACGGTTCGGCTACGACGGCCTCTGCCGATCCGTCGCCCCTGATGAGGCGGCCCGGCGCCGGGCGGCGGGGGAGGAGCACGTCATCCGCCTCGCCATGCCGGGTGACGGCGAGATCGTGGTTGATGATCTGCTTCGCGGCGAGGTGAGGTTCGAGGCGGCACAGATCGACGACCAGGTGCTGGTCAAATCGGACGGCTATCCCACCTACCACCTGGCCAATGTCGTCGACGACCACCTCATGGAAATCACCCACGTCATCCGCGCCGAGGAGTGGATCTCCTCGCTGCCGAAACACGTGCAACTCTACGAGGCCTTCGGCTGGGAGCCGCCGGTCTTCTGTCACCTTCCGCTGCTGAGAAACGCCGACAAGTCGAAGATCTCGAAACGCAAGAACCCGGTCAGCCTGAATTACTTCCGCCGCGCCGGGTTCCTCCCCGAGGCCATGCTCAACTATCTGGCGCTCATGGGCTGGGCCATGCCCGACGAGCGCGAGGAGTTTTCCCTGGCCGAGTTTGTCGAAGCCTTCCGACTGGAAGCCATCAGCCTCGGCGGCCCGGTCTTCGATCTGACCAAGCTGACCTGGCTCAACGGCAAGCACATCCGCGATCTCTCGCCGGGCGGGCTTCTCGGGCGGTTGCGCGAGGGTCTGTTCAGCGATCGCTATCTCCTCGAGGTCCTGCCGTTGGCGCACGAGCGCATCGAGACCCTGGCCGATTTCTTCTCCTACGCCGACTTCTTCTTCACCGGGGATGTCGACTACGATGACGCCGCCAGGGCCAAGATGGTGATGCGGGATCGCACTCCGGCGCAGACCGCGAAGCTCTTCCGGCTCCTCCTCGAGGAGTCCTTGGATTCCATCCTCGACTGGTCGGCCGAGACCATCGAGGGGACGCTGCGCTCATTCTGCGAGGGCAACGACCTCAAGCCCAAGGACCTCTTCATGCCGATCCGCATCGCGGTCACCGGACGGGCGGCCACACCGCCGCTCTTCGACACCATGGCGGTTCTCGGCAAGGAGATCTGCCGCTGGCGTCTGCGAAGCGCCATCGAGGTTCTGCGGACCATGAAAGCTTGATGGGACAATCATGAACAACGACACACCCAACGAGTCCACCGACTTCATCCGCGAGATCATCCGCAAGGACCGGGCTTCGGGCAAGCACCAGGACATCGTCACCCGCTTCCCCCCGGAGCCCAACGGCTATCTCCACATGGGTCACTCCAAGTCCATCTGCCTCAACTTCGGGATTGCCGCCGAGACCGACGGCCGCTGTCACCTTCGATTTGACGACACCAATCCCATGAAAGAGGAGATGGAGTACATCGAGTCGATCCAGGAGGATGTCCGCTGGCTCGGCTTCGACTGGGGTGAGCACCTGTACTTCGCTTCGGACTACTTCGAGACCCTCTACGGCTGGGCCGAGGAGCTCATCACGGCGGGCAAGGCGTATGTCGACGATCTCTCGGCGGAGGAGATCCGCAGCCACCGCGGCACGTTGACCGAGCCCGGCCGACCGAGCCCCTACCGCGACCGACCCGGTCGACGAGAACCTCGATCTCTTCCGCCGCATGCGCGGCGGCGAGTTTGCCGACGGCGAACGGGTGCTGCGGGCCAAGATCGACATGGCCTCGGGCAACATCAATCTCCGCGACCCGGTGATCTACCGGATCGTCCATGCCCACCATCCGCGGACCGGTGACGCCTGGTGCATCTATCCGACGTATGATTTCGCCCACGGTCAGTCGGACGCCATCGAGCAGATCACCCACTCGCTGTGCACCCTCGAGTTCGAGGACCATCGCCCCCTCTACGACTGGTTTATCGCCAATTTGTCGGTGCCCTCGGCGCCGCGTCAGATCGAGTTCGCCCGGCTCAATCTCAGCTCCACGGTGCTGTCGAAACGAAAGCTCCTCAGATTGGTCAAGGAGGGCCACGTCAACGGTTGGGACGACCCCAGAATGCCGACCCTTTCGGGGGTCCGCCGCCGTGGTGTCCCTCCCGCGGCGATCCGCAACCTCATCGACAAGGTCGGGCTCGCCAAGCGCGACAGCGTCGTCGACTACGCCCTTTTCGAACACTGCATTCGGGAACTCCTCAACCGTGATGCCGAGCGCCGGATGGCGGTGCTGCGACCCCTCAAGGTGGTCATCACCAACTATCCCGAGGGTGAGAGCGAAGAACTCGCGGCGGTCAACAACCCCGAGGATCCGGCCGCCGGCACGCGGACGGTGCCCTTCGGCCGCGAGCTCTTCATCGAGCGCTGACGATTTCATGGAGGATCCGCCGAAGAAGTTCTTCCGTCTCGCCCTCGGCCGCGAGGTGCGGCTGCGCTACGCCTATTTCATCACCTGCGACGAGGTGGTGAAGAACGACGACGGTGAGGTCGTCGAGCTCCGCTGCACCTACGATCCGGCCACCAAGGGCGGCGATGCGCCCGATGACCGCAAGGTCAAGGCGACCCTCCACTGGGTTTCGGCTGCCGACGCCGTGGACGCTGAAGTCCGGCTCTACGACCATCTCTTCGAGGTCGAGAACCCCGGCGCCGATGACGATTTCGTCGATGACCTCAACCCGAACTCGCTCGAGATTCGATCCGGTTGCAAGCTCGAGCCCAGCCTCGCGACCTTTGCGCCCGGCGAGCAGGTCCAGTTCGAACGCCTCGGTTATTTCGCCCCCGACCCGGACACCTCACCCGACCGACCGGTCTTCAACCGCATCGTCACCTTGAGAGACACCTGGGCGAGGGTCCAGAAGCAGCAGACGCAGCGCTGAGAAGGTATTAGGTTTTAGGTATTAGGTTTTAGCCCATCGCACCATCACATCGCACCGCGGTGCATCTGCGTGGCCTAATACCTAACTGCTAATACCTAATACCTGACCGATCCTCCGCACGCACGGCGGCGATGTAGGTGGGGTCGTCGGTTGAGCGATCGACGACCGAGGCGTAGGCGTGATAGGTCGCCCCGGGGGTTTCGGTGGTGATGGTGGCGTAAACGGTTCCCCGCGGCAGCGGCTGGTTCGCCTGCATCCAGGATGAGCCCTCGACGCGATAGCCGAGGGTGCCGAGTTCGTCGCCGTTCTCGCGTGGGCGGTGACCTCGATGTCGATGGCGCCGTCGCCGGTGTTGGCGATGCCGATGTTGGTGCGAAAGCGGGTGTCCTGCCGCAGACCCGGCAGGAACGCAACCTCGTCGCCGGTGAAGGCCATGCTTCCGGCCACGCCCGGGATCCCCTGGCCGTGGCTGCCGTCGGCCGTTGTCGCATAGGTGCGGCTGGTGGCCATGACCAGCCCGAAAGTCGGGGTGATCCGCAGAGCGCCGCCACCCTCGGTTGCGAAGGTCTCGGAGATCACGTCCGGAAACTGCCGTACCCGACCGTCGGGCACGTGCACCGTGGTCGTCGCCACGACACCGTCCGGACCCAGGAGTTCGACGCGAGTGACGAGATCGTGGCTTCCCGGGTTCATCATCGTCAGATCGGTTCGCCACCGTGCGCCGCCGACTCCGTCGGTGTGGGCGGCCGCGGGAATCCACAACGGGTCGCCGGTCCGGCCGACGCCGGGTTGGGCGAGGAAGGTGGGGTCGCCGGTCTGCTCGTCCACCACCGAGGCGTAGGCCGAGAAGCTGCCGGTCTTCGAGGTCTGACGGGTGACGATCGACCCGACCTCGGAGGAGATGCCGAAATCGGCGAAGACCCGGTTGAGCTGGATCCAACTCTCGGGCCCGAGAACCTGCTCGGTTTCGCCGAGGCTCGGCGGCCTCGCGGTCGTAGAAACGAATGATCAGCGAGACCTCATCGGCCCCGGGGTTGACGAGACCGAGGTTGGTCCTGAACCCGGCATCCTCGGAGAATCCGATGAGCCGGACCGCCTCCCCATCCACCGCCACCGTGGTTTCGCCGGCCGCGGGGATCCCCTGGCCATAGCTGCCCCCGTCGCTGATGGTCGCGGTCCGGGTGGTGGCGACCAAGTGCGCCGGTGGCCGTCGAGTCGGAGCGCACCCGCGCCCCGCCCCCCGAGGAGATCGCCGACGATGTCGTCGATGGTCAGAGCCTCGCCGGGTTCGAGCTCATGGCTGAGAGTTGCGGGCGGCGAACCGGAGCCGGGCAGGAGCTCGACTCCGGCGGTGACCGGCTGGTCGCCGGCGTTGATCAACTGCGCGCTCGATGTCCAGAAGCTGCCCTCGGCGCCGGCGGTGTGGGCGGCGGCCGAAACCAGCAGGGTCGACAGATCCGAAACCGGCCGGCACGACGGGCAGTCGACGGTGATTCGGAGATCGCCCTTCTCCTCGTCTTCGGTGGTTCCGACCATCAGGCGGATGGTGGCCCCAGCGGTGAGATCGAGGGAAAGCCAAGAGTCGGTGTCACGACCGAGACAGTGGCTGAGTCGGTCGTCGTCGTGGCAGGCCCCGGCGATCGCCTGCAGAGGTCCGCAGGCGGGCCCGGTCCAGGCCGAGAGGACGGTGTCGGGGACCGATCCGCAGGTGCTGAAGGTGTAGGTGCCGCTCGTCAGATGGCGTGAACTCGAGCCAGATCGACCTCCATCGGCCGGAATCCGGGTCGCCGGGCCATGTCGTGCACTCCACGACGGGGTCTTCGGGACCGATGGTGGCGGTGCGGTTCTCGGTGAGGATCGTGTACGGCCACGGGCCATCGCCGGGAATCACGCGGGGGGTCGAGCAGTCGTCGCCGGGTTCATACACCGTGACCTGCATGGAGGCGAAACCGGTTCGACCGGTCTCGTCGATGGCGTTGGCTGCGACGAGGACCTGCCCGACGGACGAATACACCCGGTCGAGCGAGGAGCTCACCGATGCCACTCCGGCGCCGCCATCCATGAGCCGCCAGTCGTCCGAGCTGAGCCACCGCAGCTCGATTCCATCGCCGTCGGGATCGCTGGCGGTGGCGCTGAAGGTGACCGGCTCACCGATGACGGCGAGCGTCGGGTCCGCTCGAGGATGACCGATGGCGCCTCGCCGATGGGTTCGGCGAGCTCGAGCTCCCAGATCCCGCGACCGTGGCTCGCCACGACGACCCGGGAGCCGTCCTCGGCGATCCTCAGATCATGGATCGAGGCCGCGGGGAGACCGTCGCCGATGGCAAACCAGTTCAGACCGCCGTCGGATGAGTGGTACAGACCGACATCGGTTCCGGCAAAGACGACATCGGCATCCTGCGGGTGCCAGCGCACCACCTGGACGGCGAATGGAGGCAGACCGGTGTCGGCCCGGTTCCAGGTGAGACCGCCATCGGTGGTGCGGAGCAGCTGGGGCTCACCCGCCGGGACTCGCGCCAGGGCGGCCATGGCCGTCCCCGGGTCGAAAGGGGAAAGGGCGACGCTGTTGACCATGGTCGTCATGGGCGAGACCCGCCAACTCGAGCCCGAGTCGGTGCTCGAGTAGACGGCCGAGCCCTTGCCGATCATGAGCCTGTCGGAGTCGATGGGGGTGACGGCCAGCGAACTGATGACCTCGGAGGACCACTCACCGTTTGCGACCTCGGTGCCGAGGGCGTTCCAGGTCGAACCGGCGTCGGTCGAGAGCCAGACCCGGCTCGAACCGGTCAGAAGCCGCCAGGGAAGATCCGTGGCCATGGTCAGGGGTGTGGCGAAGGGCGTGCGGTCGCCGCCGGTGCGGGGTGAGATGTTCTGCCAGGACGACCCGCCGTCGTAGCTGCGGAAGACGAGTGTCCCGTAGATGGTGCCGTAGACCAGATCGGGCACCAGGGGGTTGATGGCGCACTCGAAACCGTCGCCATCGATCACCCACTCCCAATCGTCATCGCCGGGACCGATACTTGAGGTTGGTCTTGTTGTCCTGGGTGCCGCCGAGGATGCGATCGCGGCGGATGGGATCGATGTCCAGGCCGTAGTACTGCCGGGTCACGAGACCGTCGTTGCGGCCCGACCAGGTCGCACCGCCGTCGTGGGAACGCCAGACGCCGCCGTCGCACCCGAGCCACAGCGTCTCGCCCTGCCAGGCAAAGGCATGGCCATCGACATGGGGGATGGTTTCGGTGCCCATCCAATCGCCGGCGACGACGGGATCGATGGTGGTCCAACTGGCGCCGCCGTCGGTGGTTCGGACATACCAGACACCGGCGGCCACGACCACATCGGGATCCGTCGGATCGATGGTGATGGCATTGTTATACCAACCCTGCGAGAGCAGATAGGGACCGGGATCCGCGGTGTTCTGCCAACTCGACCCGCCGTCCGACGATCGGTAGATGGCCGCTTCGGGTCCATACGGGGTGTAACGGGCGGTGTTGATGGCGGCGTAGAGCACCCGGTCATCCGACGGCGCCGCGGCGAGGGCGATCCGGTTGGCGAACGGATTGTCGTGCACGGCGTCGGGCAGTCCGTCGGCGGCCGGCGCCCAGGTCACCCCTCCGTCGAGGGAGGCCATGACCCGTGCGAGACCCTCGGGGCAGCTGCTGAAGCACCACAGTGCCGACCACAGGTGATCCGGGTTCGTCGTTGATCGGATGATCTCGGTGACACCGAAGAGATCGGGATGACCGAGCCGAAGATCCCAACTCACACCACCGTCGTCGCTGGCGAAGAGCCCGCGTTCGGTTGCGGCGAGCACGTGGTCCTCGCTGCGGGGGTCCACCGAGAGCGCGAAGAACTGCTCGGCCACGACCTCCCCGGGCTGCGGCAGGAACCAGGTCTCGCCGCCGTCCGATGACCGGATGAGACCGATGCCGGGAACAAAGAAGCTCCCCAGACCGGCCTCGCCGCTGCCGATGTACACCACCTCCGGGTTGGACGGCGCCAAGGCCAGGGCGCCGACCGAGAGGTCGCTGAGACCATCGGTGAGCGGACGCCAGTTGAGCCCGTGATCGGTGGTCTTCCAGACTCCACCGCTGGCCGCGCCCGCGAGGATGGTCCCGTCGCTTGCGGGGTGAGGCGCGATGGCGGTCATCCGCCCCGCCCCGTTGCTCGGGCCCAGGCTCACCCAACCGTCAAGCCGTGGCGCCCTTGACCAGGCGACGGTACTCGGTCTCCAGCCAGCGCTGGTAGCCCCACCGCGTCCGCTCGAGCATCTGTTCCGAGTCGAGCTCGCCGTGAATGCCGTGACGTTGCTGGTACAAGGAGATCCGCTCGAGAATCGAGCGTGCCTCGTCGTCGCGTTGCGAGATCGGCTCGCCGGCCCGGACCGGCAAGCCGAAGGCAAGCCCGGTTGCCAGGAGAATGAGAAGCGCTGAGAGGCGGCGAGACATCATCTCGGAATCATAACTCCTTCGCGATGGAACGATGTCCTCGAGGGTGAGACGTGCGTCACACTCTCGGAGGTTGAACCGGGTAGGGACCGACTCTCCTCAAGACCAATTTGGGGCCGGTCTCCTTGAGACCGGCCCCAAATTGGTGCCGAAGGCCGGACTCGAACCGGCACGGATCGCTCCACACGGCCCTCAACCGTGCGCGTCTACCAATTCCGCCACTTCGGCAGCGCTGAGGATCTTAGTGATCTTGTCGTCGAAAGGCAAGACCCTATTCGCTCGGATCGACCGGGTTGCCTTCATCGGCCGGCGGTTCGGCCTCGGTCTCGCCATCGGTGGGGAGAATCTCGTCGATGAAAGGCACGGCCTCCTGCTCGACAGCCTCCGGTTGGAGGGACTCCTCAACCACCGGAACCACCGGGATCTCCACCGTTTCCATGACCGAAGACCCCTTTTTTCCCGACAGGATCGCGAGGGCCAGGGACAGAACGACGAAGAGGATAAACGACCCGGTCGTCATGCGGTGCATGATGTTGGACGCGCTTCGGGGACCGAAGGAGGTCTGGCTCCCGCCGCCGCCGAAAGCGCCGGCCAGATCGGCTCCCTTGCCCTGCTGAAGCAGGACCACGAGGACCAGAAAAATGCAGACCAGAACATAAAGGACAACCAGTAGAATCGTCACGTTACTCTCCCGCGGCGCATTCCGCCGCAGCGCGGATGATAGCGGAAAATGAGTCAACGTCAAGGCTGGCCCCTCCGATGAGGCCGCCGTCAACATCGGGTTTGGACAACAACTCATGGGCGTTTGATGGTTTGAGGCTGCCGCCGTAGAGAATCCGGATCCCCGCCGCGTCCTCGGCGGAAAAGGCTCTTTCGAGACACCCGCGAACAAAAGCGTGGGCCTCCTGGGCCTGCTCGGGCGAGGCGGTGCGTCCGGTGCCGATGGCCCAAACGGGCTCATAGGCGACGACGAACTTCGACGGGTCGAGAGCTCCGAGACCATCGGTCTGACTTTCGAGAACCTGGAAGGTGCGATCGTCCTCGCGCTCCTCAAGTGACTCACCGATACAGTAGATCACCCTGAGGCCGGCCTTCTGGGCGGCGCGGGCACGATCGCGGGCGGTGCGGTCGGTCTCACCGAAAAGCACGCGCCGCTCGCTGTGGCCGACGATGACCCACGGCACCCCGAGCTCGGAGAGCATGGCGCCGGAAATCTCGCCGGTGAAGGCGCCGCTCGTTTCCCAGTGGATGTTCTGGGCGGCGAGGCCGATCGCCGATCCGGTCAGCAGCATGGCCGCGGCCGGGAGCGAGGTGTAGGGCGGGCTGATGACGACATCCACCGACGGGGAGGGGTGTGCGGCGATGAGACCCTCGATAAACTCCGAGGTCTCGGCGACCCCCTTGTGCATCTTCCAATTGCCGGCGATCAGAAATCTCCGCATCACTCCTCCAACGCGGCCAGCGCCGGCAGCTCATCGCCGGTCAGAAACGCCAACGAGGCGCCGCCGCCGGTCGACACATGGTCGATTCTATCGGCAACCCCGGCCCGGCGAATGGCCAACACCGACTCGCCGCCGCCGACGACGGTGAAGCCCGGGCACTCGGCCATCGCGGTGGCGATGGCCATGGTGCCTTGGGAAAACGCATCGACTTCGAAGACCCCCATGGGACCGTTCCAGAAGACGGTCCGGGCGCCCGCGATGGCCGCGGCATAGCGCCGAATGCTTGCCGGGCCGAGATCGACCACCATGAGATCGGACGGGATGGCGTCCGATGCCACGACCTCGACGATCGAGGGATGGTCGAGAGCGTCGGTGACCATGACATCGGTGGGGATGAGCAGATCGATGCCGCGTCCGGCGGCCTTGTCCATCACCGCCCGGGCGGTTGCGAGCATCTCATCCTCGACCAGCGACCGGCCGATCTCGTGGCCCTGGGCTTTGAGAAAGGTGTTTGCCATTCCGCCGCCGATGAGCAGGGTCTGCACACGGTCGAGCAGGGCCTCGAGCGGGGCGGTCTTGGTGGAGATCTTGGCGCCGCCGACGACCGCGACGAAGGGCTGCTCCGGAGCCCGCACCAACCGTGACAGCGCCGAAACCTCGGCCTCCATCAGGAACCCGGCCGCCTTCCGTCCCCGAGGAAAGCCGCGCGGCGCCGCCGAGACCGAGGCGTGGGCGCGGTGGGCGGTCCCGAAGGCGTCGTTGACATAGTGCGTGAAGGGGGCCGCCAACTGCGCGGCGAATTCGGGATCATCGGCCTTCTCGCCGGGATGAAAACGGAGGTTCTGAAGGAGCAGCAGGGTGCCGGGTTCGGCGTCGGCGATGGCCGGGTCGAGACAGTCCTCGACAAAACGTACGGGACGACCGAGGGCGTTGGCGAGGACCGGCGCCACCGGCGCCAGGCTGTAGGCCGGGTCCGGAGATCCCTTGGCCTTGCCGAGGTGGGAGCAGGCGGCGATCACCGACGCGCGTTCGCCCAACCAGTTGAGGGTCGCCACGGCGGCGAGAATCCGGGTGTCGTCCTGCACCTCTTTGTTCGCGATCGGAACATTGAGGTCGAGCCGGGCGAGCACCCGGGCGCCCTCGATCCCTTCGAGATCGGCGAGGACGGGCGTGGTCATGAGTTGTCCTTCTCCGCCATGTATTCGAGCAGATCGACGCAGCGCACCGAGTAGGAGTTCTCGTTGTCGTACCAGCTCACCACCCGGAAGAAGTTGGGCGCGACCTGCGAGATGAGCTCGAGATCGACGATGGATGAGTGAGTCTCGCCGATGATATCCGTCGAGACGAGAGGCTCATCGGCAGCGCGCAGGATGCCCTTGAGCTCACCGTTGGCGGCCTCGATCATCGCCTGGCGAAGCTCGTCGACGGTGCCGTCGCGACCGGCGACAAAGATGAGATCGCAGACCGAACCGTCGGGGACGGGCACACGCATGGCGGCGCCGTCGAGCTTGCCGGCGAGTACCGGATAGACCAGGGAGATGGCGCGGGCGGCGCCGGTGGAAGTGGGAATGATGTTGATGGCCGCGGCCCGGGACCGACGCATGTCCCCACTTTGGACATCGAGGAGCTTCTGGCCGTTGGTATAGGCGTGGGTCGTGGTCAGCCAGCCGTGTTTGATCCCGACGGTCTCGTGCAGGACCTTGGCCATGGGGGCAAGACAGTTGGTCGTGCACGAGGCGTTGGACACCACGTGGTGGCTTTGCGGGTCATAGATCTCGTTGTTGACGCCCATGACAAAGGTCTCGTCGACTGTCTTGCCCGGAGCGGTAATGATGACCTTCTTGGCGCCGGCGGTGAGGTGCCCGCCCGCCGTCTCGCGATCGCGGAACAGGCCGGTGGCCTCGAAAACGTAGTCGACGCCGATCTCTTTCCAGGGCAGCTTGGCGGGATCGCGTTCGGCGAAGACCTTCATGGCGTCACCGTCGATGGTGATGGTCTGGCCATCGACCTCCACCGAACCCTTGTAGAGCCCGTGGACCGAGTCGTGTTTGAAGAGATAGCCGAGCATCTCGGGCGAGGTCAGATCGTTGATGGCGACCAGGTCGATGTTTTCACGCGCCTTGAGGTGACGCGCCACGAGGCGGCCGATTCGTCCGAAGCCGTTGATGCCCACACGTATTTTCATACAGTTCCTCCACGTTGATGATCGGCGCGGAAGTATAGCAAAACGGCGTCAGGGGCGGTGGTGTTGCCTCTCGTGCGGGCATGTGCTAGTTTATCTTTTCGCGTGGCCCGTTCGTCTAGGGGTCTAGGACGCTGGCCTCTCACGCCGGTAACACGGGTTCGAATCCCGTACGGGCTACCATGACTCCTTCCAGTCGTCCCTAGTGACGGTCTTCGCCACTACTCCCCACACAGCTTGAGCTTTCCGCGTAGCCGCCCGTGGTCGAATCCCGTACGGGCTACCAAACAAATTTACGCCCCTGCAGTCGTGCTCGACTGCGGGGCGTAAATTTGTCTAGAGGAGAGTTTTTTGGGAAACCTCTGCGCCTCTTGAGTTGAATCGCGACGTCTTTGCGTTCCTTGCGCCCTGGCGGTTGAACTCTCGATGTCGTGGTGCGTCCGGCGTGCTTTGCTGGATTTTCTGAGACTGGTTTTCTATTTTCCCCCAAATTCAGGTAAGATTCCCTCGTCAAGATAATCAACGACCTCAAACACTCGAAAGGAGTGCACGATGATGGATGGAGCCCCCCCGAAGAATCCCGGAGACAGCGCGCCGCCGCCGCCACCAGTTGCCCCGCCGCCACCTGTCGAGGCCCCGACGCCGGGCGCGAAAGGTGTCGTCTCGGAAAATCGGAAACTCATGATCGTTCTCTCATACCTCGGGCTGCTCGCCCTCATCCCCCTGTTGGTGGAAAAGGACGATTCCGAGGTCCAGTGGCACGCCAAGCACGGTCTGGTCCTGACCGCCGCCGAGTTCCTCCTCTTTGTCGGCCTCTCCGTCATCGGGATGGTGATCGGCGCCATGAGCGCGGGTTTGGGCTGCATTCTCGGGCTGGTCTGGCCCATCGTCATGGTTGGGGTGCTCGTGCTGCACGTGATGTGCATTGTCAAGGGTCTCAACGGCGGCAGGCTCATCGTCCCCGGCATCAGCGAGTTTGCCGATAAGTTCTGAGCAACAGACGCCGAAGCGGAATGATCGGCGGCGGCGGGCAGTGCTCGCCGTCGCCGTCGTGTTTCTCGCCGCCCTGGCGGCGGATCTCGCGCGGCCGCCGGAACGGCAGTTGAGCGCGCGGGTTCTTCTTGAGGGGGTGCATGCGTATCAATGGATCGGACACCGACTCGTTCCGCGCGGCCAGTGTCGGTTCAGTCCGACCTGCAGCAGCTACGCCGAGGTGGTCATCCGCGAGCACGGCGCTCTCAAGGGTGGTTGGTTGACCGCGAAACGGCTCCTCCGCTGCGGCCCGTGGACGCCTGCAGGCACGAAGGACCCACCGCCGAGGTAGCCGAATTTGCTTCTCTCCCCCGGTGACGCAATGGGAGGGGTGGCACCTTTTCGCGGCGAAAAGAGAGCCAGGCACCGCCGCGTCTGAGGTTCGGTTCCGAGGTCTGGTCGAAGCATTCCGGGGCCCTTCGGCCTTGGGGCCCTCGATCGTCAGCGCTCGGGCCTGAAGTGGCACCTCGGGACGCGCTGGGAGCCTCGGCCGTACGTTCCGACAAAAAAGGGCCGCCCGATCGGGCGGCCCTTGGAGTTCTGTTTCTTCCGTCGGCTGACGGTCAGTTCATCTTGCCGCCCTTGAGCGGGAGCGATGGGAAGGTGCCGTTGCAGCCAAGCTCAACGGGATCGGTGAAATCGGAGCCGACGGCGGCGACGGTGCCGTCGATGACCATGTTGTTCTCGACGGTGAAGGTCACGGTCCAGGTCATGACGCCGCTGCCGCTGGGTACGTAGCTGTCGGAGAAGGTGACCCCGCTCGCGAAGTCGGCAACCGGTGTCGGGCTGATGCTGTCGCCCCAGGCGAACTGGAGGGTACAGGCGGGTTCACCGGCCTCGAGCTTGCCCCAGTTGAAATAGGTGGCGTTGATCTCGGTGAGGATCGCGTCCTCGATGACGAAGTTGCCGCCGGCCGCGAATTCGGGCGTGTCGTAGATCGAGATCTGGTAGGTGCCGTCCATCGATGCCGAACCGCCTGCGGTGGCGTCGGACTCCAGCGTCGTCGGATCGGTGGACGCATTGTCGACCTTGGAGGCGCCGACCACGGCCGAACCGGCGGTGACCCCGGCGACGAGAGTCGCGTTGTCGAAGTTGGCGACGCCGGTGAAGAGCTGGTCGACGCGTTTGAGATAAGGTTCCCACGCGGCCAGGGTGACGTTCGCCGAGGCGAATGAACTGCCCTCGGGATCAACGAGGTCGAGCGCCAGGGTGGCCCCGTTCGCTCCGGCGGTGGCGTAGATGTTGGTGCGGAAGGAGCTGTTGTATGTCAGACCGACGACAGTGGCGGCACCACCGGTCTGGGTAGCTGCCGGAACAGGCACGCCCTCGAAGCCCTGGCCGAAGGTGGCCGAACCGTCGACGGCGAAGATTCTCGAGTTGACGATCACCGGCTGGTTGGCGGTGACGTAGAACGCGCCGTTGGCCGAGGCCTGGCCGAACTCTTCGAGGATGATGTCCTCATACACCGCGGTCCCACCGGGGGCGATGGTGAAGGGAATCGAGGCCGGGGCGGGGTTGGCCTGCCCACGCACGAGCCAATAGACCGATCCCGTAACGGTGGTTTCACCGGGGTTGGCAACGTAGAGATCGGTGGCCCACGGCGTTCCCCGGCCGGCGGCCGGAACGATGATGTCGGTCCCCGATTGAAGGGCGAAAACAGGCGCGGCAGTCGCCACCAGGGCGAGTGCGACAACGGTGATGATCAGACGGCGCATCGAAGCCTCCTTGAGTCCATAGGTCAATTTTGCAGCCAACACAATAACATCGACACGGATGAAGCGGGATGTGATCCGTGTCGGTCGTGACCATCGATTGTACGTCGGGTATGGCGGAAGGTTGACTTCGACGTACGGTGACCGCCCAGGTTTGGAGAATCGGTGCGCTCAGCGGCGGTGCCTGGCTCGAGCCGTTTGTTGCGAGAGGCTGCCTGGCATCCGCACGGGAAGAGCGTCGACAGAACCTCGTTCGGGACTGCGCTCCGGGAAACGCGTCTCTGAACTTGATGCTCCCATCGTCAGTGGCCGAGAGTGCCCCCCCAAACATTGTTTGGCCCCAACGTGCAAGGGATTCACAAGGTCCTCTTTCCAAACAATGATTTGGAGCGGCACGTCCGTTCGAGGCCAATTCCGCGGTTCCACGATAGAACGCGGGCCGGGTGCCTGGCATCCCGACTCGCCCAGAGACGGCACCGGTCTTGGAATGCGCCTCCGCGAGTCGGCGTGCCTGCGCACCCCTTCCATCGCGTTGTCTGGATCAGCGTCGCCCCTCTCCTGCTACCATTACGCGGTGAGTTATCAGGTACTTGCCCGCTCGTGGCGGCCGCAGCGTTTTGCCGATCTCCTCGGTCAAGACGCGGTTGTCCAGACGCTCCAGAACGCGCTGTCATCGGACGCCCTCGGCCACGCCTATCTGTTTTCCGGGTTGCGCGGGGTCGGCAAGACCACCGCCGCGCGGCTGCTCGCCAAGGCGGTGAACTGCGCCGAAGGCCCGACCGCCGAGCCCTGCGGTGTCTGCGACTCCTGCCGCGAGGTCAGAGACGGCGCGAGCATCGATGTGGTGGAGATCGACGCCGCGACCCACACCGGGGTGGACCAGGTGCGCGAGCTCCAGGAGCTGCTCCGGTTCCGGCCGACCCGGGACCGCTATCGGGTGGTGGTCGTGGACGAGGTTCACATGCTTTCAAAAGCGGCGTTCAACGCCCTGCTCAAGAGCATCGAGGAACCGCCGCCGTACGTGCTCTGGATCTTTGCGACCACCGAGCGCCACAAGCTGCCGGCGACGATTCTCTCGCGCTGTCAACAGCTCGAGTTCCGACCCTTGAGCAATGCGGCGATCCGATCGCACCTCGAGACCATCGCCGCCCGGGAAGGCTTCCAGCTCAGCCCCGGCGCCGCCGCGACCATCGCCGCCGCCGCCCAGGGCAGCGTTCGCGACGCCCTCTCGCTGGTCGACCAACTCCGCGCCTTCGCCGCTGACTCGATCGATGATGCGGCGGTGGCGGCTGTGCTCGGCGTGCCGCCTTTCGAGGTGACCGCCGGTCTGGTGGCGGCGCTCACGGGCGGTCGCGTCGCCGAGGCGCTTGCGACCATCCGCGGTGAGCTCGCGACTGGTCACGACGCCGCCATTTTGTACCAGGAGGTCGGTCGGATGCTGCGCACCATGCTCCACCTCGCGGTGGATCCCGGCCTCGATTCGAGCTTGACCGAGGATCAGCGCGGCTCGATCGAAGGTCCGGCGGCCGCCCTCGGCGGCGATGCCCTGACCCGGATGCTCGGTTTGTGGCTCGAACAGGAGCCGATGTTGCGGGACGCGGCGAATCGCGAGCTCGCCATCGAGGTGGCGGCGCTCCGGCTGGCCCGGTGGCCGGCGGTGCGACAGGTCGAGCAGTGGCTGGCGGGCGGCGAGGGACCGCCGGCCGGGGGAAGCCCGCCGGCGCCGACCGCCATCAAACCATCGGGCGGTGGGCCACCACCGGTGAGCGCCCGTCCGGCGAGCCTGGCCGAGGCGCTTTGGGCCGAGCACCCGCGGCTCGCCGGGGCGGTCGAGGCGGCACGGGTGAGCAGGAACGGCGATCTCGTCACCGTCTCGTTCGGGTCCGATGCCGGGGCCCTGGCGCGGTACGCAGGATCCGATGCGGTCCGTCCGGCGCTCGAGAGCGCCTGTGAAGCGGTGTATCCCGGCGCCGCCGAGATTTCCGTCGAGGTCTCATCGACCGGGGAAGAGCTCACGACCCAGAGCAACTCGCTCATGGACATGGCCGAGAATGACCCGGGCGTGGTCGCTTGCCCGGTCGATCATCGGCGGCGAGATCGTCGCGGTCCGACCCGATGGTGGCGTTTGATGGATCTCCGACCGGCGGCGGTGCGGGTCCTTCTCGAGCACCTCGAACGTCTCCCGGGTGTGGGGCCGCGAACCGCTCGCGGTCTGGCGGAACATCTCCTCACGGCCGATCAGACCGAGGTCGCGGCCTTGGCGAAAGCGCTGGAACAGCTCCACGACAGGGTCGGGTTGTGTTCGGTCTGTTCGTCGCTCACCGAGGATGACCCGTGCCCGGTCTGCGTCGATTCCGATCGCGACAGGGCGACGATTCTCGTGGTCGAGACCCCGACCACCGTCTGGTCGGTGGAGGACACCCGCCAGTATCACGGTCTGTACCATGTGCTCCTCGGCCATCTGTCACCGCTGCACGGAATCGGTCCGGAGGATTTGACCATCGCTCGTCTGCTCGAGCGCTCGAGGGGCGAAGAGGTCACCGAGGTGATTCTCGCGACCGACCCGACGGTCGAGGGGGAAACGACGGCGCTCTACATTGCCCGGCGGCTCGAGAGCCTGCGCCGTCGCGGTCAGCCGGCCGGCATCGGGAATCCCGGTCGGTGGCGAGATCGCGGCAGCGGACCAGTTGACTCTGGCTCTGGCGTTGCAATCACGGCGCCGGGTTTAGCGCCGGGACACTCCGGGTGTAGTGTCCGTCCTTGCTTGGGTTGGATGTCTGTGTTAGATATGATCCTACGAGGAGTGTGTGCAAGTGGCTCCCAGCATGGTCCTGTATGAGGAGGAGTTCGATCGGATTACGCAGCTCCTCAACCGTCTTCGCATCGATGCGAGCGCGAAGATCGTGTTTCTCGTCGACAAAAACGGTCAACAGATCGCCGGGGCGGGTGAAATCGACCAGGTGGACACCACGTCCCTGGCGTCGCTCACCGCCGGTAATGTCGCCGCCACCGATGGTCTGGCGAAGCTGATCGGAGAGAAGGAGTTCTCGATCCTCTTCCACGAGGGTCGCAAGGACAACATCCACATCTCCATCGTCGGGCAGCGGCTCATTCTCGTGTTGATCTTTGACGAGCGTTCCTCCCTCGGCTTGGTGCGATTGCGGGTCCGCAAAGCGTCGGGCGACATCGAGCGGGTGCTCTTTGACATCGAAGCCAAGGCCCAGGAGGTTGGAATCGAGGACGCTGAGTCTCCTTTCGCCGAGATCACCGACGAAGACATCGACGCACTTTTCTCCGAATGAGCTTCATCAACTACGCCGCCCGCGAGATCAACGTCAAGATCGTGTTCTACGGTCCGGGTTTGGGTGGCAAGACCACGAATCTGCAGTACATCTACGAGAAGTCGAATCCACAGCAGAAGGGCAAGTTGATCTCGCTGGCCACGGAGACCGACCGCACCCTGTTTTTCGACTTTCTCCCCCTCGACCTCGGGTCGGTGCGTGGATTCAAGACCCGGTTTCACCTCTACACCGTGCCCGGACAGATCTTCTACGATGCGAGCCGAAAATTGATCCTCAAGGGCGTCGACGGGGTGGTCTTTGTCTCCGATTCGCAGGAAGCGCGGATGGACGCCAATATCGAAGCGCTGAAGAACCTCGAGGACAATCTCGAGGAGAACGGCTTCGATCTCAAGAGCATCCCCTACGTGCTCCAGTTCAACAAGCGAGACCTCCCGACCGCGGTGGCGGTGGACCAGATGTACCGCGCCCTCAATTTCAAGGGCGAGCCCACCTTCGAAGCCATCGCAGTGCAGGGCATGGGCGTGTTCGAGACCCTCAAGGCGATCGCCAAGCAGGTGCTCTACGATCTCCGCCGCCGGTAGCGATCGGCGTCCGTCGATAGGACTCGCGTCAATATCAAGGGTTCTCCTGCCGTCTCATCGCAATAGGACACGGATCGTGTCCCTTTCCTCTTCCAATTAGCCATTCTCGGGAGGTTTCGCCATAATCGGCGGTGATGAGTGTGAATGATCCTCGTTGGGCCGTGGCGATCCTCGCCGCCGGCCAGGGCTCCAGGATGCGCTCCGATCTGCCCAAGGTGCTGCACCAACTCGCCGGCCGGCCGCTGCATCGATCACGTCATCGATCTCGCCCTCGAATTCGCGCGCCCGCACGATGTCGTCGTGGTGGTCGGTCACCAGGCCGATGCGGTAACCGGGGTGGTGCGCGAACGTGGGGTCCATGAGGTGCTGCAGGAACCGCAGAACGGAACCGGCGATGCCCTTCGGGTCGCCCTCGAGGGATTGCGGCAACGTGGCTTCGATCGCCTCGTCGTCCTCTCCGGCGATGTTCCGCTGCTCCGGCGGGAAAGCCTTTGTCGACTGATGGCCGAAGTCGAATCCGGGCACGCGGCGGCGCTGCTCACCGCCGTCGTCGATGAACCCGGCTCGTACGGCCGGATCATCCGTGCGGCGGACGCCTCGGTGGCCGAAATCGTCGAGGCCGCTGATGCCCGGGCCGAGCAACTCGAAATCCGCGAGGTCAACGCCGGGGTTTACGCCTTCGACCGTTCCCACGTGGTCGACGCGCTCGCCGTGCTCGACAGCGACAACGCCCAGGGTGAGTATTATCTGACGGATGTCGCCGCCGAGCTTCGCCGCAGGGGCCTGAGCGTCGCCGCAGTTCGCCTCGGCGATCCCGAGGAAATGCAGGGCGTGAACACCCGGGAGGATCTCGCCCGGGCCGGCCGGGTGCTCAACCACCGGGTCGTCAGCGGCCTCATGGATGCCGGGGTGAGCATCCGCGACCCGGAGACCACCTGGGTCGATCCCCGTGCGGTGGTCGGCCGTGAGGTGGTGATGGAACCTGGGGTCGTCTTGCGTGGCTTTTGTCACATCGGCGACGGCGCCCGGATCGGCGCCAACTGTGTGCTTGAAGATGCCGCCGTGGGCGCCGGCGAGATCGTTCCGCCGTTGACGTATTTGACGGGGGAGTGACGGGCGGCCGGAGGCCCGCCCGGGCAGTGATACCCTGACCGCGCCGCCGCGACGGTGGCGATAATACGACACGACGGAGGCACGAGGGATGAATCCACTCAAGGCGTTGTGGGAGGAATACGGACAGGCGGCCTGGCTCGACTACATCGAGCGCGATCTGCTCACCGGCGGCGGGCTCGAGCGGTACGTCACCGAAGACGGGGTGCGCGGAGTGACCTCGAACCCGTCCATCTTCAAGGCCGCCATCACCGGATCTCGGTCATACGATGCCGACATCGACGCCTTCCTTCGGGCCCATCCCGAGGCCCCGACCACCGAGCTCTACGAAGCTCTGGCCATCAAAGACATTCAGATGGCTGCGGATATTCTGGCGCCGGTCTACCGAGCATCCACGGGCACCGACGGGTTTGTCAGTCTCGAGGTCTCACCCCATCTCGCCCATGACACCGCCGGGACCGAGGCCGAGGCCCACCGGTTGTGGCGGGCCGTCGATCGGCCCAATCTCATGATCAAGGTGCCGGCGACGGCCGCCGGAATCCCGGCCATCGAGAATCTCATCGCGGCCGGCATCCACGTCAACTCGACCCTGATGTTCTCCCTTGCCGATTACGAGGCCGTGGCAACGGCCTTTATCCGGGGCGTCGAGCGGCGCGACGATCCCTCGGGGGTGGCCTCGGTGGCTTCCTTCTTCGTCAGTCGGGTCGACACCAAGATCGATGCCGCCCTCACGGCCATCGGGACCGACGAAGCGCTCGGTCTGCGTGGGCGAGCCGCCATCGCCAACTCCCGACTCGCCTACCGACGCTTCCTCGAGCTCTTCCACCATCCGACCTTTGCCGAAATGGCCGCGCGCGGCGCCCAGGTCCAGCGCCCGCTGTGGGCCTCGACGAGTACCAAGAACCCCGACTATCTCGACGTGCTCTATGTCGAAGAGTTGGTCGGACCCGAAACCGTCAACACCCTGCCCACCGCCACCCTCGAAGCCTACCGCGACCACGGCCGGCCGCAGTCCAGGGTGGCCGAGAGCTTCGATGAGGATGCGGCCCTGCTGGCCCTCCTCGGCGAGTTGGGGATCGACCTCGACGCCGTGACCACCGAGCTCCAGCGCGAGGGAGTGGCGTCTTTTGCAGACGCCTTCGACCAACTCATGGCGGCGCTTGAGAACAAGCGGGCTGCACGGGGTTGACCGGCGGGATCGAAATCCGCACCGTGCGCCATCGAATCGCCACAATCGTGTGTGAAAATCGACCGCGGTGGTGAGAGGGAACCCCGGGGGAGGCGTCTGATGTGTGGAATCATCGGTTATGTCGGCTCAGACGAGGTCGTGCCCGTCATTCTCGATGGCCTGAGCAGACTCGAGTACCGCGGCTATGACTCCGCCGGGATGGCCGTCGTGAGCCCCGACGGCATTCGAATCCTGCGCGCCGAGGGCAAGCTGAGGAATCTCGAGCAGCGGGCGTACCAGGAACCTCTGCACGGCACCACCGGGGTCGGTCACACGCGTTGGGCGACCCATGGCGCCCCGACCGAGGCCAACGCCCACCCGCAGCTCGATGCGTCCGGAGATATCGCGGTGGTCCACAACGGAATCCTGGAGAATTACGCGAGCCTGCGACGCGAGCTCCTCCAGGATGGGGTGAAGCTCGCCTCGGACACCGATACCGAGCTCATCGCGCAGCTCCTCGGCCGCGAGTCCGGTCCCCTCGGAGAGCGGGTCCTCAAGGTGCTGCCCCGGCTCGTCGGTCAGTACGCGGTGGTCGCCGTCTGTCGCTCGGAGCCCGACATGGTGGTGGCCTTCAGACAGGGTCCGCCGTTGGTGGTCGGTTTCGGCGACGGCGAGAACATGGTCGCCTCGGATGTCATCGCCCTCCTTCAGCGGACCCGCAAGGTGCTCTATCTCGAAAACGGCGAGGTCGCGGTGGTGCGCGCCGATGGGATCGAGCTTCGCGATGCCGCCGGCGCCGTCGTCGACCGCCCGGTCGAGACCCTCGACTGGGACGCGGGTCGGGTCGAGAAGGGCGGCTTACCGCCATTTCATGCTCAAGGAGATCTTCGAGCAGCCCGATGCCATCCGCAACACGGTGCGGGCCTATCTCGACGCCGACCGGACCGGGGTCAACCTCGACGGACTCGGTTTCTCGGCCGGACAGCTCGGCAAGCTGCGGCGGATTCACCTCGTCGCCTGCGGCACCTCGTGGCATTCGTGCCTGGTGGCCAAATTCATCCTCGAACAACTCACGGGCCTGCCCGCCGAGGTCGACTACGCCTCCGAGTACAGATACCGAAACCCGCTCCTCGGAGATGATCTGCTGGTGGTCGGCGTGACCCAGTCGGGCGAGACCGCCGACACCCTCGCCGCCATGGAGCTGGCGGTCCAGGGCGGCGCCCTCCTCGCCACCGTGTGCAACGTTCGCGGGTCGTCGTCGTGGCGGCTGGCCGCGTCTCGGATGCTGACCCAGGCCGGACCGGAGATCGGCGTGGCATCGACCAAGGCGTTCACCACCCAGCTCGTCGCCCTCGTCGTGCTGGCGTTGGCGCTGCGGGCATCGCGGGGCTTGGCCGACGAGCTCGACCGGGCACTCGTCACCGATCTCCAGCGGCTGCCGCTGGCGGTGGAGGAGGTCCTGAGGACCGAACGCTCTCTCTATCGGCTCGGCACCGAAATCCTGTCGGAGGCGGCCAACGCCCTCTATCTCGGTCGCGGCATCCTCTATCCCATCGCCCTCGAGGGAGCGCTCAAGCTCAAGGAGATTTCCTATCTCCACGCCGAGGGCTATCCGGCGGGAGAGATGAAACACGGTCCCATCGCCCTGGTGACCGAGGGCTTTCCGGTGGTGGCGGTGGCGACCGCGACCGCGACCCGAGACAAGCTGCTCGGCAACCTCATGGAGGTCAAGGCGCGCGGGGCGACGGTGCTCGCGGTGGCCGAGGCCGACGCCGCTGACGTCCAGGAGCTCGCGACGCTCGTCCTGCCGGTGCCGGCGGTGCACCCTTTGCTGCAACCCATCGTCGCGGTGGTGCCGCTGCAGCTGCTCGCCTACAACGTCGCCGTCGAACTCGGCCACGATGTCGACCAGCCGCGTAACCTCGCCAAGTCGGTCACGGTGGAGTGACTCGACGCACGAGTGCTACGATCGCCGCGGTGAAGTCCACAAGAACGCATCGCCTACCACATCGCCACCGTCCTCGGGCTCGGCGACAAGCTCCCGGCTCCCGGGACCACCGCAGGTTCGCTGCCGGCGATCATCGGCTGGTGGATGGCCATGCTCTTCCTGCCGACCCCGGCTTCGCGGCTGGCGGCCACCCTGATTGGCGCGGTGCTGGTCGTCTTCGTCGGGATTTGGGCGTCCGAGATCGAAGAGCGCCCGCCGAGGCAAGGACGACCCGGGTCCGGTGGTCATCGACGAGGTTGCGGGTCAGTGGCTGACCATGGTGCCGGCGCTGCTGCTGCTCGAAGCTCAGACGTCCGCGAGTCTCGGGTTCTCGGCCATCGCCGGGTTCTTTCTCTTTCGCCTCTTCGATGTCGCCAAGCCGTGGCCGGTGAATCGCTTCGAGGAGCTCCCCGGCGGGATCGGCATCATGGCCGACGATGTGGCGGCCGGCTGCCTCGCCGCCATCGTCCTCGCGCTCGTTCTCTTCTTTGTCTGATCAACCCAGGGGCCTGATCTCGGCCACCAACCGGGCCGGCCCGGTGAGCCGACTCGGCGCCGATCGGTGGTTGGCCGAAGGTCTCCACCTCGAGGCGATCGCCCGATCTGGGGAGCACCGTGATGGTGTGGGCGCCGGTTCGGGCGAGACTCAGGAGGGCCGCCGCCACCACCCCCGAACCGCAGCACAGGACCTCGCCGGCGACGCCCCGCTCGAATGAACGGATGGCCGAGAGCGCCGTCGTCGACGGCCTCGATGAAGTGCACGTTGGCGCCCGCTTGCCCGAGATCGGGGTGGTGCCGCAGGGCGGGCCCGGCCGCGTCGATGACCGGCGCGTCGAGATCGGCGACGGTCACGACGAAGTGGGGAACGCCGACCACGATCCGCCGGCCCGGCCACGATCCTTCTTCGGCTTCCAGGCTCAGCTCGGTGGGTTCGGCCGGGCGCCGGGAGCTCGAGGGTGACGAGGTCGCCGCCGACCGTGGCCGGAATCTCGGCCCATCCGGTCGCCACGACGAGCTCGGCGTCACAGCCGAGAAACTCGACGGCGGCGCGGGCGGCGCAACGGGTGCCGTTGGCGCAGAACGCCGACTGGTGAGCCGTCGGCGTTGCGGTGGACGAGGCGGATCATGCCCCGGTTCTCGGCAAAGACCGCGAGGATGCCGTCGGCGCCGACCCCGCGTCGTCGGTCACAGAGCCCGATCACCAGCTCGGCGTCGTCGGCGAGTCGGCGCGCCCAGGCACCGGTGCCGAGCAGGAAATCGTTGCCTGCGCCCTCGACCTTGATCAGTTGCCGTCACGGCGGCGAACCTCGGGCCGCGGTGCAGGTCGAGGCCGCGCTTTCGTTGCCGGCGGCGTCGACGGCGGTCACGCCGTACCTCGAGGTCCCCGGGGGTGGAGCGTCGTCCTGAACTGGCGAAACCCGGACATCGGCGGCCAGGATCTTCGGTTGCTTGCCGTCGGTTTCGCGGTAGATGCGATAGCTGTCGGCATCGGCGACCGCCCGCCAACGCAGCCGCACCCTGCGCACCTTCCGGCAGACAGACCAGATCCGCCGGCGCCGGAGGCGGGTAGATGTCGGGATAGAAGAGACCGATGGCGGGGCCGGGTTCGCCGATGACCTGCGGGTCGCCTCGTCTGTTGATGAACCGATCGCAGACGGTAGTTCCAGCCGCGATCCTGAGCGGCGCTGCGGTCGAGCCACTCGCCGGTGTCCAGGGGCTTGCCGGTGATGGTGCTCCAGCCCTCACCATCGGGTGAGCGTTCGACAATCACCGGAAACTCCTCGTTGCGGGACCCACGTCAGGCGGATACCGTCCGCCTCGGCCTCGAGCGCGAGATCCGTCGGCGGCGCCGGAGGCGTCTCGGGAACCAGGCGAGCGATGTTCGACAGACCCGACTCGCGGCCGCCGCAGCACACCGATCGCACCGCGTACCAGATCATCTGCGGTCGTTTCGGCCGGGTGGTCCCGACGCCAGGCGACGAGGTCGTCGATCCACTCGAGCTTCGAACCGCGGGTGGCGGCGTCGAGGGCGGCGCGATCGAGGACTGCGATGAGCTCGCCGGTCGAGACCAGGAGTTGGCGGTTGAGATCCCGGTCGCGGACGGTCTCTCCCGGTGGTGGCGCCTCCACTTCGACAATCGTGGCGCGCCACAGCTCCACCGACTCGAGATCGTGGAGGGATTCACCGGAGGTCGTGCTCGCCGGGTAGCTCCAGTCCAAGACCGCCTGACGATCCTTCTGGATAGACCGTCAGGTCCCGGGTCGGCTCGGCGACCCGGATCACCGGCGGCAGGGGTGCGCTCTTGATTCCGCATCCGCTCAGCAGGATCAGTCCGATCAGCAGGCCACCGGCGACGCCGCCGCCGGTGGCCGTGTCGTGAGGGTGCCGTCGCATCCGCAAAGACACCAAGGCACGAATGCAAACGCGATGAGTCCTCTTCGTGAACAACTTGATGTCTTCGTGCCATGGTGGTTGCGATGGACCGAAGCGGTTGGATCATCACGGGCCCCAGACTACAGGATGTAGCGGGCGAGATCGCGATTGCCGAGCAGCTCACCGAGGGTCGACTGGACCATCTCGGGCGTCACCTCGACGGTCTCACCCGTCCTTTCGGGGGCTTCGAAGCTGAGCTCCTCGAGGAGTCGTTCGAGCACCGTGTGGAGTCGGCGAGCGCCGATGTTCTCGGCGGTCGAGTTGATCTCGGCCGCCATGGTGGCGATGGTCTTGACCGCCTCGTCGGTGAAGCGCAGGGTCACGTCCTCGGTGGCGAGCAGCGCGGTGTACTGGCGCACGAGGGAGTTCTCCGGCTCGGTGAGGATCCGGACGAAGTCGTCGGCGTCGAGGGCGGAGAGCTCGACCCGGATCGGGAATCTCCCTTGCAGTTCGGGAATCAGATCCGAGGGTCGCGACGAGTGGAAGGCGCCGGCGGCGATGAAGAGGATGTGGTCGGTGCGGACGACCCCGTACTTGGTGGTCACGTTGGTGCCCTCGACGATGGGCAGGAGATCCCGCTGCACGCCCTCGCGGGAAACATCCGGGCCGCCGTGGCCGCCGGCTTCGTCGCGGGACGCGATCTTGTCGATCTCGTCGAGGAAGACGATCCCGGCCTCCTCGACCCGTTTGAGGGCGTCGGCCTCCACCTGGGAGTGGTCGATGAGCTTTTCTTCCTCTTCGTTGACGAGGATGCGCCGTGCCTCCGAGACCTTCATCCGCTTGCGGGTCTTTTTGCCGCCGAACATGCCGCCGAACATGTCCTTGAAGTTGAGGCCCATGGACTCCATGCCCTGGGGACCGAACATCTCCAGGGTCGGAATCCGTTGCTCGGAAATTTCGAGCTCGACCTCATGCTCCTCGATCAGCCCATCGCGCAGGGGCTTCTTGAGCGCCCTGCGTTTCTCGTCGAGAGCGGAATCGGTGACCGACGACGAGCTCACCACCAGCAGATCGAGGAGGCGGTCCTCGGCGGCGCGCTCGGCCCGCACCTTGACCTCGCGGGCGCGCTCGTCGCGCACCATGTGGATGGCGGCGTCGGTGAGGTCGCGGATGATGGACTCGACGTCGCGTCCGACATAGCCGACCTCGGTGAACTTGGACGCCTCGACCTTGAGCAGCGGCGAACCCGTGAGCTTGGACAGCCGGCGGGCGATCTCGGTCTTGCCGACCCCGGTGGGGCCGATCATGATGATGTTCTTCGGCGCCACCTCTTCGCGCAGCGACGGGTCGAGCTGTTGCCGACGCCAGCGGTTGCGCAGGGCCACGGCGACCGCCTTTTTGGCCGCCTTCTGGCCGACGATGAAGCGATCGAGCTCGGCGACGATCTCACGGGGGGTCAGGGTGTCGAGTCTCACGAACTCAGCTCCTCGATGGTGATGTGGTCGTTGGTGTAGATGTCGATGGATGCGGCCACCTGGAGCGCCTCGCGGACCACCTCGGGGGCCGCGAGGGGGGTGTGCTTCAAGAGAACTCGAGCCGCCGCTAGGGCGTAGGACCCGCCCGATCCGACGGCGACCACGTTGTCATCCGGCGACAGCACCTCGCCGGTGCCCGAAACCAGCAGGGTCGTGCTGCGGTCGGCGGTGATGAGCATGGCCTCGAGGTGGCGGAGCGCCTTGTCGGTGCGCCAGTCGCGGGCGAGCTCCACCGCCGCCCGCTCGAGGTTGTGGCCATAGGCCTCGAGCTTGGCCTCGAAACGGGTGAAGAGAGCGAGGGCGTCGGCCACCGATCCGGCGAAACCGGCGAGGACCTTGCCCCCCGCCAGCGTCCGCACCTTGGCGGCGCCGTGTTTGATGACCGTGTTGCCGAGGGTCACCTGACCATCCGAACCGATGGCGACGGTTCCTGTCTCGACGAACCGCCAACACCGTCGTGTGATGCCATTCTTCATGCGAGCCTCCGAACCTGAATTGTACGCAGGTTCTTTGTTCTCGGCTCGACTTTCTTCGAAAGGCGAGCCGCGAACAAAGAAAGCGAGGTTCAGAGTCGTTCGAGCTTGGCAATCGTCGGAACGAGGGTCTTTCTCCCCGCCCGGTCGAAGAAGACGACCAGCTTGAGGCGCGGTCCGGTTCCCTGGCAGGCGAGGACGACGCCGGTGCCGAAGCGGCCGTGCCGGACCCGGTCGCCGGGTCGCCATCCCTGGCCCGATTCGTCGATGACGGTGGCGGCGATCTTCTTCGTGCGGCCCAGACGGAGGCCGTGGTCGCGACGACCGATCACCGGCCGATGTCCGGGTCCGTGCGCGAAGCCCGCCGCCGGCATCGACGAGCGGCGCATCCGAGACATCGCTGTAGCGACTCGTCGGGGAGCTCCTCGAGGAATCTCGACGGTCGGGTCGGCAGCCGTGATCCGAAGAGAAACCGGGTCCGGGCGGCGGTCATGGCGAGCCAGCGGCGGGCTCGGGTCATCCCGACATAGGCCAGCCGCCGCTCCTCCTCGAGGGACTCGGGTTCGTCGCGGGAGTTGGCGTGCGGCAGCAGGCCGTCCTCGAAACCGGCGAGGACAACGACATCGAACTCGAGCCCCTTGGCGGCGTGCAGGGTCATGAGGCTGACGGCATCGGGGGCGTCGGCGTCGTCGTGCTCCTCGAGCAGGGCGATGGCATCGAGGAAGGCCTCGAGGTCCTGGCCTCGCTGGCCGGCTTCGGCGACCGCCGCGGCGAGCTGCTGGAGGTTCTCGCGCCGTGCGGTCTTCTCCTCGTCGTCGCCGTCGTACATGGAGAGCAGGCCCGAGGCTTCGAGCAGCCAACCCACGAGATCGCCGGGGTCGAGTTCGGTGCGCTTGCCGCGGGCCTCGTCGAGGATCTGAAAGAAACGATCGAGGGAGATCCGCGCCCGCGGACTGAGTTCCTCCGGCAACCGTCGTGCCGCCTCGACCATGGTCGTGCCGTCACGATCGGCCCGGCTGCGCAGGATGTCGATGGTGGCGCCGCCGATGCCGCGGGTCGGGACGTTGACCACCCGCTCGAAGGCGATGGTGTCGTCGGTGCGGACGACGAGGCGGAGGTAGGCGAGGGCGTCCTTGACCTCGGCCCGCTGCCAGAATCGGAGACCGCCGATGACCCGGTGGGCCATGTGGCGGCGGGTGAACTCCTCCTCGAAGCTGCGGGTCTGGGCGTTGGTCCTCACGAGCACCGCCATCTCGCCGAGCGGGTACCGCCGCTGCAACTCCTGGAAACGATCGGCCACCCAGCGCGCTTCGGCGCGTTCGTCCGAGCCGATGTAGAGCCGCACGTCGTCGCCGCCCTCGCGTCTGGTGAAGAGGGTCTTGCCGCGTCGTTGCCGATTGCCGGCGATGAGGGCGCCGGAGGTGGCCAGGATGGGCGCGGTGGAGCGGTAGTTTTCCTCCAGCTTGACCACCGAGGCGCCCGGGAAGTGGCGCTCGAAGGCGAGGATGTTGTCCATCTCGGCGCCGCGCCAGCGATAGATGGACTGGTCCTCGTCGCCGACGGCGGTGAGGTTGTGCTCGCCCGCGAGCACCACCTCGAGGAGATCCATCTGCAGCGAGTTGGTGTCCTGGAACTCATCCACCAGCAGCCACTTGGCGCGCATCTGGATTCGACTGCGGATCGCGGAATCGGCTCGAAGCACATCGCGTGCGAGCACCAGCATGTCGTCGAAGTCGACCGCGCCGGCGGCCCTCTTGCGCGCCTCGTAACCCTCCCAGATCCGGGCGAGGAGCTCGGATTGGGCTGATCGGCGGACGCCGGCGGCGAAGCTCGACTGACTGGTGCCGCGGTTGACCAGTCCGGAGATCCGACCGAGCAGGGCCCGGGGCGGGTGCTCCTTGGGGTCGAGACCGAGCTTCTTGAGCTCGCGTTTGATCATCTGGCGCTGCTCGTCGGTGTCGGCGATGACAAAACGCCGCGGCAGACCCGGCCGCCTGCGGGTCGCGGCGCAGGATCTCGAGCGCCCAACGGTGGAAGGTGCCGACAAAACCGCCGCCGAGCGGTTGGCCGAGCAGCGTCTCGACCCGTTCGCGCATCTCGAGCGCCGCCTTGTTGGTGAAGGTCACCGCGGTGATCTCGGTGTCCCGCGCCCTGTCGTTGGCCAGGAGATAGGCGATGCGGTAGGTCAGAACGCGGGTCTTGCCCGAGCCCGCGCCGGCCAGGACCAGCAGCGGGCCGGTGCCGTGGGTGACCGCCTCGCGCTGCGGGTCGTTGAGGTCGTCGGTGAGTCTGCTCATGGGCGCGCATTGTGGCACAGCTGAGGAGTCGGCGTCTGCGCGCGGCGAGATTGAACCGCAAACCGCCAAGGGCGCGAAGTCCATCGCAGAGACGACCAAGGCGATTTAAGGAAGCACAAAGACCGCTGGGACGGGTCGGCTCTGGCAACCAACCCGTTTCGTGCGCTTCGCGCTCAACGTTGCGTGTCCTGGCGTCTCCGCGGTTGCGACGATGCGATGCTGGCGTGCTTTGCGCCTTGGCGGGTCAGTTTCTCGGCTCGAGCGCCGAGCGCCTCGAGCAGGCGTGCGTGGAATCCGTCGAAGCTCCCCGAGGAACACCCGAGGACGACATCACCGGTCTCGAGATGGGGCAGCAGCACCTCGACCGAGTCGGCGCCGGGCTCGGGCATCAGCGACCGCACCCCCCTCGCTTCGAGCTCGCGGGCGAGCTCGTCGCGGTCGAGGATCTCGTCCTCGGCGAGCCGTCCGCTGTGGAAGGGCGCGGCGACCAAAACGAGATCGGCGCCCGACAGAGCCTCGAGATAGGCGGCGCCGAAGTCGCGTCGTGCGGCGGTGAGGGAGCGCGGTTCGAAGGCCACCACCAGCCGGTGCCGGGGCCAGCGCTGGCGGGCGGCGGCGATGGTGACGCCGAGGGCGGTGGGGTGGTGGGCGAAATCGTCGACCACCGTCACCCCGGCCGCCTCGCCCCGGGTCTCCATCCGCCGGGCGACGCCGGGAAAACGGCCGAGCGCGGCCAGCGCCCGGTCGGACGGAACTCCGACGATCAGGCGCGGCGGCCAGTGCCAGGGCGGCGTTCTGGGCGTTGTGGTAGCCGGCGAGGGGCAGCGGTCATGCTTCATGAGCTCGCCACGCCAGCGGAGCTCGGCGCATCCACCGGCGGGCGTCGGCTCCCACGAGCTGAGGACGAGATCGCAGCCGGGTTCCGAACCCACCCTCACCACCGGCGCCGTGGCATCCCGGGTGGCGGCCAGGGCGTGCTCGGACCAGGCGTTGACCACCACCGCGCCGGTCTTCGGTACCTGGGCCGCTCCGGCGCGAAAGGCGGTGAGCACGGCGTCGAGATTCGGGTAGAGATCGGCGTGGTCGAACTCCACCGGCCCGAGGATGAAGAGGTGGGGCCGGTAGTGGAGGAACTTGGGTCCGCGGTCGAAGAAGGCGGTGTTGTACTCGTCACCCTCGATGACCATCCACGGGCCGCGGCCGAGTCGGAAGCCGCGGCGGATTCCAGCCGGCAGACCACCGACAGGTAGCTCGGATCGGTGTCGACGCTCCTCGAGGATCCACGCGAGCAGCGACGACGTCGTGGTCTTGCCGTGGGTTCCCGCCACCACCAGGCTGCTCGGACCCCGGGCGAGGACGTAGTGCGCCACGGCTTCGGCCTGCGACAGGAAGGGCAGACCGCGTTCGAGGATGGCCGTGACCTCGGGGTTGGAGCGGGGTACGGCGTTGCCGATGATGACGCGATTCAGATCCGGTCCGGGATCAGGTCCGGGTCCCAGCCGATCCTGACCGGAATCCGCAGCTCCTCGAGCAGGGTGCTCATGGGTGGATAGAGACCGCTGTCCACCCCCTCCACGTGGTGGCCGACGGCCTGCAGCAGCCCTGCGAGCGGGGCCATGGCGGTACCGCCGATGGGAAGGAAGTACAGGCGTTCCGGCGCTGGGTAAAGGTCTTGCAACTCTTCGCCTTTCCGGGTTGCTGATTGACGTCCCGGTTCCTACGATTGTCCCTCGGTGGAAGGAAGACCACAAGGAGGCACTCCATGCTCAGGACTCAGAAGACATCCGTCGCACTCGTCGCCATGGTGATCGTGGCCGCGGAGCGCATTCGCCCAGACCGGAGGCAGCCCCGCGCTGGTGGTTCCCTCGAAGATCATCGACGCCGGCGTGATTTCGCAGGGTGTGACGGTGGACGCCGTTTTCGACCTCGTCAACGAGGGCGACGCAAAGCTCGTCGTCAAGGCGGTCCGCCCGACCTGCGGCTGCACCGTGGCCGACTTCGATCCAGGAGATCGCACCCGGAGCGACCGGGCAAGATCAAGGCCAAGCTCGACACCAAGGACTTTGCCGGACCGATCTCCAAGTCGATCCTGGTCATGACCGACGATCCGCAGAACCCGACTGTGACGCTGGTCATCAAGGCCGATATCCGGCCCTTTATCGAGATCCTGCCGCGACCGCTGATCCGGTTCAACGCCGTCCTGCACGAGCCCATGAACCAGACCTTCATCGTGGTCGGTGCGGATCCCGAAGAAGACATTTCGGTGCGCAGCGTGGACAGCAGCGTTCCCTTTCATCACGACCTCGATGCGAGCGCTCGGCGAGGACGAACTCATCGCGGGAAAGTCGAAATCCCAGTACGAGGTCACCCTGTCGCTCACCGACGATGCACCGGTCGGACCGGTCAACGCGGTCCTCTCGGTCAACACCGATCTCAAGGAAGCGCCCACGGTGCCGGTCAAGGTCTACGGCGTGGTTCGCGCGATGATCCACGTGACCCCGTCACAGGTTCAGTTCGGTTCGGTCGAATCGAAGACGCGCCCCGGCCGCAATCTCATCGTCGTCAACAACCGGACCGACGGGACCTGCGGTCCAGGTCACGGGGGCGAAGGTCGATGATCCCGCATTCAGCGCCCAGGTGACGACCATCGAAGAGGGGCGCCGCTACCAGGTGACGGTGGTGGTCAAGGCGGACGCCGATCCCGGCTCCCGCGATGCCACCCTGACGCTCACGACCACCGACAAAGACTTCCCCACCGTGACCGTTCCGGTGCGGGCGAATCTGCGATAGCAACGAAGCTCCTTCCAGGCTTCCGAATACAACGGGGAGGCGATTGCCTCCCCGTTGTGTCTGCCATACTGATCGCTCATGTCTGAGGTCGCAACCCCTGCTCCGCACGCTCGCCATCGAGACCTCGTGTGACGAGACCGCCGTGGCCGTCCTCGATGGCGACGGTCGGCTCGAGGCGAACGAGCTGTCGAGCCAGGTCGCCGCCCACGCGCCCATTCGGCGGCGTCGTGCCCGAGCTCGCGTCTCGGGAACACCTCAAGGCCCTACCGGTGCTGCTTCGAGCGAGCCCTCGGCGCGGCTCAGGGCGAGATTGAACTGGTGGCCGTTACGGCCGGTCCGGGTCTGGTGGGCGCCCTCCTGGTGGGAGTTCGTTTCGCCTGTGCCTACGCCTGGGCCCGCGGTCTGCCGCTCGTGGCGGTGGATCACCTCCACGGCCATCTGGTCTCGCCGTTTCTCGATCTCGATGGCTCGGCCGCGCGCGGGACACCTGAGCGAGTGCTGGCCCTCGTCGCCTCGGGGGGCCACTCGAGCTGGTACCTCCTCACCGATGGTGAGGCGCGCCGCCTCGGTCGGACACGGGACGACGCCGCCGGCGAGAGTTTCGACAAGGTCGCTCAGGCCCTTGGTCTGCCGTACCCCGGCGGACCGGTGGTGGATCGGTTGGCGCGCCGCGGCGACGCCGGCGCCGTCAGTCTGCCGAGACCGCGGATCGAGGGCGCTCCGGCGGACTTCTCGTTCTCCGGTCTGAAATCCGCCGCCATCCGCTTCATCCGCGACAACGGCCTCAAGGGTGTCGGACATCGACGACCCTCCGCCGGAGGTCTTGGATCTCCTGGCCTCGTTCGAGCTCGCGGTGGTGGATCAGCTGCTCGGGCCGGCCGCGGCGTTGGTCGCCGAGCATCGGCCGCAGCTCATCACGGCCGCCGGTGGGGTTGCCGCCAACACCCTGCTGCGCCGCCGGGTGGAGGTTCTCGGCGAGTCCCTGGGAGTCGAGGTCCTGCTGCCGCCGCTGGCGCTGACCACGGACAACGCGGCCATGATCGGACGTGCCGGCCAACTTGCCCATTCCCGCGGTGCGGTGGTCGATCCGCGTCGACTCGACGCCCACGCGCGGCGGGCGTGGCAGCCACCCGGGATGCGGACGCTTTGAGCGGGCGACGGGGTTCGGTAGGATGAAGGCTGAGGAGAATGATGAATAAATCCGTGTATCGCGAGTATTACGAGGCGATCCTGGTCGCCTTCATTCTGGCGCTCTTTGTTCGCACCTTTGTGTTCGAGAACTTCAAGATCCCGTCGCGATCCATGGAGGACGGACTTCTCGTCGGCGACCACCTCGTCGTCAACAAGTTTCTCTTCTCCGAGCACTTCGACTCCGCCGCTGCACAAGTTGCTGCCGTACCGGAGTCCCGAGCGTGGCGATGTGGTGGTCTTCAAGTACCCCGTCGATCCGCGGCGCGATTTCATCAAACGATGTGTGGCCATCGCCGGCGACACGGTGGAGGTCCGCGACAAGCAGCTCTATATCAACGGCGAGGCCCAGGTCGAGCCCTACGTGGTTCACAAAGCGAGCACCGTCATCCCGAACCAGCCGTCGGTGCGTCCGAGCATGCGTCCGAGGGACAATTTCGGTCCCTATGTGGTACCGGAGGGGACGGTCTTCTGTATGGGCGACAATCGCGACAACTCCTCGGACTCGCGTTTCTGGGGACCGGTCCCCGTCGAGAACATCAAGGGGCGCGCATTGCTCATCTACTGGTCCTTCGATGCTGCACCGTCCGATGGCGAGTGGCGCAGCTTCGGCCATCGATTCAAGCAACTGGCCGATGTCTTCGTTCACTTCTTCACCAAGACCCGGTGGAATCGGCAGTTCCAACTCATCCGGTGAGGTGGGAACCCCGGATGGGACGCGCGCGAAGGACCCGGTTCGGTGAAACGAGACCGCCTGAAACCGGGTGGTACCATGGGCCGACGAAATCGGCACTGGAGGAGCGATGACAGGGTGGAAGAACCAGCGCGGGGATGTGCCGGTCGGTTGTTTGCTCGGGTTTGTGGTCTTGGTGCTCATCGCGATCTTCGCCATGAACGCGGGTCCCGCCCAGCTCAAGCTCGGCGAGTTCGAAAAGCGAATTGAAGAACTCGCCGATCGTGCCAACCGGCGCGAGTACAACAACGAGCGGATCAAGACGAGACATCCTCGCCAAGGCCGAAGATCTCGATTTCGATGTCCCCGAAGAAAACGTCGAGCATCGAGCGAAACGACAAGCGGATCAAGATCCGCGTCCACTTCGTTCAGGTCGATTCGTTTGCCGGGTTATGAGTGGCGCCGGCCCCAGGACATCCGCCTCGAACGACCGATCTTCTGAGCGGGCCTTCCCTCAGCCGAGCTCGTCGAGGATTCGGCGCACGGCCGACTCGGGGGACTCGGCGCCGGTGATGGGGCGTCCGACGACAAGAATGTCCGCGCCGGCGGCGACGGCTTCGGCGGGCGTCATGACTCGCCGCTGATCGCCGGTCGCACTCCACTTCGGGCGGATCCCGGGGGTCACGATGAGAAAGTCGGGTCCGCACTCGCGACGCACGGCCGGGGCCTCGTGCGCCGACGCCACCACACCGTCCAGACCCGACGTCTTTGGCAAGTCGGGCCCAGCTCACCACCAGCTCATCCGGACTGCGGCCGAATCCGAGTTCGTCGACGGCCCGTCGGTCGAGACTCGTCAGCACGGTGACCGCAAGCACCTTGGGCGCTCGGGCGGTTGATCCCTCCATCGCGCCCTCGCGCGCGGACTCGAGCATGGCACGGCCGCCCGAAGCGTGGACGTTGAACATGGCGGCCCCGGTGGCGGCGCAGTTGGCGGCCGCGCGGCGGACGGTGTTGGGGATGTCGTGCAGCTTGAGATCGAGAAAGACGCGGGCGCCGAGATCGGCCACCTCGGTGACCAGCTCCGGGCCGAAGGCGGTGAACGCCTCGAGACCGAGTTTGAGCCAACCAACGTGAGGGGCGAGCGTCGCAGCGGTGGAGATGATCCACTCCCGGTCGCTGCCGTCGAGCGCCACGCAGAGTCTGTGTCGGGAGTGGTCCATCGCTACCTCCGGGTCATGGTCGTCAGTGGGAAGTCTACACAGGTCGCAGGTTGCCGGGTCGCAAGGATCGCACCGCAAGCGCAGGCGCTCGGAGCAACCGGCGGATAATGCGAGATCGGGCGCAGAGTTGCCATCGCAACATCGAACGTCGCAAACGCAAAGGCGCGAAGACACGAAGCGATCGCAAAGACATCGCAATTGAGGCGGTCCGAGTGGTGGATCCGATCGTCGCCAAGTCCGCCCGAGGGCCGAGCTGCCAGACCCTCGGGCAGCCGATGCCGCTGATCATCGACCACTTGATCGACGATCGGTGCATGAACAGCGGGGAAGGCATCGATTCACGACGCGACGCTGTCGCGGCCGCTGCACCCGCGGCAGCAGTGCCGGCTTGAACATCCTCATGATCCGTGAAGGCGAAGAGCCGCAGGGTCGCCACGTGGACCCTCGACGGATTGGTCGCGGGTCGTGAACGACCCGCCTACAGCTCTGAATCACCGAGCGCCTGACTGCGCGGTTGTCTCGGACGCTGATCGCTGGTTGCTGATCACTGTCGCTGAAGTCTGCTTCGGTCCCTGACGCTGCCCCTGAGTTCCTGCCCGCCAGGGCTCGACCGCCACCTGTCACCTGCCACCTGATCGCGGTACCATGCCTCTTATGAAGCGCAACCGCTTCTGGATCCACGGTCTGACCGCGGGCGCGACCGCGGGAGTCCTGGCCGAAGTGCTGGTGATGCGTCTCAACCCCGAGGTCGGCCAGCCTTTGGGCGGAATCGTCATCGGGTCGCTTCTGTGGGCGAGTTGGGGGGCTCTGATCGTCGGGTTGCCGGTGGTTCTGCTCCAGATCCTGGTTCGGCGACTCCGCCGTCGGCCGAACCCCTGGCCGGCTCCGGAACTCATCGGCGCGGTCTATCTGGTCGTCGCGGTTCTCGCCTGGGTCAACGCCGATCTCCACCTCCACCTGCTCTCGGCGACCGCCCGGCGGGTGGTGCTTCAGGATTCGGTGGCCTGGTTCCTCGGGGCAGCGCTTGCCCTGGTGGTCGGGGCGGCGATTCGTCGTTCCCATGCCGGTGCGTGGTGGAAGATCGCCTTTGCGGTGATGATGATTCTGGTACCGGCCGCCCGGTTGATGGTCCGTCCGACGACCTCGGCTCAGCCGCTGGCCATCGCGGTGGAACCCATCGGCTCTCCGTCCCGGCCGTTGCTCGTGATTGGGGTCGAGGGTCTTGACGGACCGGTTCTGTTGACCTATTCGGGTGGCGGCCGAACTCCAGCGCTGGCACGGCTCATGACCGACGGAGCATGGGGCACCACTCAACCCTACGAGCCGTTTCTACGTCAGTCCTACTGGACATCGGTGGCGACCGGAGCCCTGCCCGGCACCCACGGCGTCAAGGCCCACTGGGGCTGGGATCTGCCGTGGCTCGCCGAGACCCTGCGGCTGATGCCGTGGACGCCCCAGGGATCACGCCTGATTCTACCGTGGTGGCTGGCTCGACGCGTCACGCCGCCGCCCGCCTCGGTGCCGGCGCTGTGGGAGAGGCTGCGGGTCTCGGGTGTCAGCACCGAGGTCATCGGTTGGCCGGGTTTCTGGCAGGCCCATTCCGGCGTCGCCGAGGTCGATTCCGGCGCCGATCCTGTTGAGTTCGATCTCGGTCTCGAGTCGGCTCTTCAAACTGCCCTCGACGCCTTCTCCGACAGGGGCCCGAGGGTGTGGCGGGCCATCGACCGCGACCAGGCGAGAGTCGCCCGGGCCGTGCAGCTTCTCGGCTCGGGCACCGCCAATCTGTGGATTCACCTCGGCGCCCTCGCCGAGACCCGCCGGTTGCTCGAGCCCCTCAAACCCCGCCACACCGGCGAGCGCGAGGTCGTGGAGCTGCTCGTGGAGCTCCTGGACGGCCAGCTCGGACAGTTGCTGGCGGCGGCTCCGCCGGATGCGCTGGTGATCCTGGTCTCACCGTACGGAATGTCGCCGCCGAGCTCGTATGAGCGCCTTCGTCGGCTGGTCGGCATCGGCGATACCTGGCGCTCTTCCGGCGACCAGTGTTGGGACGGGGTCTTGATGATCATGGGGCGCGATGTCATCGGTGGCAGGCAGTATCAGGACATCGGGCTGCCGGATGTCGTGCCGACCGCGTGCTATCTCCTCGAACTGCCCTTGGCGCAGTACATGGAGGGCTCGGTGGTGGTTCAGGCGGTGGACGCGGACTATCTCGCCACCCATCCGCTGCGGTTTGATCCCTGAGCGATTCTCGGTGGCGGGCTTTCTGCCCACCACCGAGGATTCGCTTTTCGATCACTGGGAGCTTGGAATTCGCTCTCCGGTTGGATATCGTGTGCGGTGATTGTCTGAAGAATCACTGGAGGATGAAGTATGGCTCGACGCAACGTGGTGGTGATGCCCGGAGACGGAATCGGTCAGGTTGTACTGCCCCAGGCCCAGCGGGTGCTCGAGGCGGCGGGTTTCGAGGCCAACTGGATCCCGGCCGATATCGGCTGGGAGTTCTGGGTCAGCGAGGGTAACCCCCTGCCCCAGAGGACCATCGATCTCATCGCCGAGCACAAGGTCGCGCTCTTCGGCGCCATCACCTCCAAACCCAAGGACGCCGCCGCGAGTGAACTTGCCGCCGAACTCAGGGGCCAGGGCCTTGTCTACTACTCGCCCATCGTCGGTCTGCGCCAACGTTTCGACCTCGATATCTCCATCCGGCCCTGCATCACATTCCCGGGCAACCCGTTGAACTTTATTCGCCGCGCCGCCGATGGTGGGGTCGACGAGCCCCGGGTCAACACGGTGATCTTCCGCCAGAACACTGAAGGGCTCTACGGCGGCGTCGAGTGGACCAACCCGCCGGACCAGGTGTGGGAAGCACTGAACACCCATCCGAGATTCGCCAACTTCCGCGATGTTCCGCGCGAGGATCTGGCGGTGTCGACGCGGATCTTCACCCGCGCCAAGTGCCGCCGGATCTGCGAGCAGGCCTTCGCCTACGCCGCCAAGTACGGCTACTCCTCGGTCACCATCTGCGAAAAACCCAACGTGATCCGTGAAACCTCGGGGATGATGCTGGACGAGGGCCGCAGGGCGAAGCAGCGCTACCCCGAGATCGCGCTTTGGGACACCAACATCGATGCTCAGATGATGTGGCTGACCAAAAACCCCGAAGACTACGGCGTCATCGTCGCCGGCAACATGTTCGGCGACATCATCTCGGATGGCTTCGCCGGTCTCGTCGGCGGCCTCGGTTTCGCCGCGTCGGCGAACCTTGGCGCCGAGGTCGGTGTCTTCGAGCCGACCCACGGCTCAGCGCCCAAGTACGCCGATCTCGACCCGTCCATCGTCAATCCCATCGCCATGGTGCTCTCGGCGGTGATGATGCTCGACTGGCTCGGTGAGACCGAGATCGCGGGGCGGATCCGTGACGCGGTCGCCGCCGTTGTCGCCGCTGGTCAGGTCCGGTGCTACGACATGCTCAAACTCCGCGGCGGTCCGCAGGCAATTGCCGATGGCGCCGCCACCACCGTCCAGATGACCGACGCCATCATCTCCAAGCTCTGATGACAGCCTCGATCCCGCTCCCGATCCCGCTCCCGCTCCCGAATTTGGGCGGAGGAGGAGCGGGTCGGCGGATCGCGACGGGAGGTCTCCATGTCTGATCTTCGCCCCGCCGCCGCCGGCCCTCTTGGAGACGATGTCCGCTCCGACTGCCACGTCGCGTACGAGCCCGGTGACGAGACCCTGTCGCTTCAGATCGCCTCCAAGATCGACTATCTCTACGGCGACTCCATCGCGGCCGCGGTCCGCCGGGTTGCCGACGGGCTCGGGATCACATCGGGACGGATCCGGGTGGTCGATCGCGGCGCTCTCGAATGGGTGCTCATGGCCCGGGCCGAAACCTGCCTCCGCCTGGCCGGCGCCGAGGGTCCGGCGGTGCTGCCCGAAGCGTGCCCCGGGGCCGACGCTCCGGGCGTGCGGGAGCGCCTGCGCCGGAGCCGCCTCTATCTGCCCGGCAATCGCCCCAAGCTCATGCTCTCGGCCGGGCTCTACGGCGCCGACGGCCTGATCCTCGATCTCGAGGATTCGGTGACGCCGGCGGATAAGGATGCGGCCCGGCTGCTGGTCAGAAATGCCCTGATCAGCCTCGACTGGGGCGCATCCGAGCGGATGGTCCGGGTCAACCAAGGCGAGGCCGGTCTCGAGGATCTGCGCCGGATCGTGCACCACAACCCGCACGTGGTTCTCTTGCCCAAGATCGAAGATCCCGAGCAGGTGCGTCGCGCCGCGGATCTCGTCCGTGAGCTGGTGGGCGAACGAGCGCCCTTCCTCATGCCGATCCTCGAGTCGCCGCTGGGGATCCATCGCGCCTACGAAATCGCCAGCGCCGACGAACTGGTGGTGGCCCTGACCCTCGGGCTGGAAGACCTGTCCGCCGAACTCGGCGCCCCGCGGACCGAGGCCGGCTGGGAGAGCTTCACGGCGCGTCAAACGACCGTCTACGCGGCGCGCGCGGCGGGTGTTCAGCCCATCGCCTCGGTCTTTTCGGACATCTCGGACACGGCGGCGCTCGCGCGCTATGTCCAACGCGAACGAGGCCTCGGTTTTGACGGCGTCGGTTGCATCCACCCACGGCAGATTCCCGTCGTCCACGCCGAGATGACCCCCACGGAGGCCGAGGCTGAGCGCGCCGTCAAGATCGTCCACGCCGCCCGCGATGCCGAACGGCGGGGTCTCGGGGCGGTCGCGGTGGGATCGAAGATGGTCGATCCACCGGTGGTGAAGCAGGCGTTCAGAACGGTGGAGTTGGCCGTTGCGGGTGGCGTGCTGGCGGGGGATTGGGACGGCTGAGCGGCGTAAGTTCATTTAGAATTATGAATTATGAATTATGAATTATGAATTGAGAATTGAGAATTGACCATGAAACTGGTTGAGAACGCGGCGGGGCGGATGGTACCGACCGAGGTCAACGGTCGCGAGGGGGTTCCGTACGCCGGAATCGGTGGGCATCGTCCGACCGGGCGTAAGGCGGCGCCGGCCATTGCGAGCTGCGTCGACTACCCCGCCGACGGCGACAAGCGGGTGGGATCGATCAAGGAGGCTCTCGAGAAGGTCGGCCTTGCCGATGGCATGGTGGTCTCGTCGCACCACCACCTGCGCAACGGCGATGCAGTGGCGAATATGGTCTTCGATGCCGCGGCCGAGCTCGGCCGGCGCGATCTCATGTGGTTCCCCTCGGCTTCTTTCCCGGTTCACGCCAAGTTGATCTCCCACCTCGACGACGGTGTGGTCCACCACATCGAAGGCTCCATGAACGGCCCCCTCGGCGCCTACTGCTCGGCGGGCAAGATGCGCGGCCTCGGGGTGCTGCGCTCGCACGGCGGCCGTTGGCAGGCGATTCAGGACGGCGAGGTCCACATCGATGTCGCCGTCATCGCCGCGCCCACCGCCGACAGCTTCGGCGACGCCACCGGCGATCGCGGACCGGCGGGCTGCGGTCTGCTCGGCTTCGCGCTCGCCGACTCGATCTACGCCGACAAGGTCATCATCGTCACCGACAATTTGGTGCCTTTCCCCTGTCTGCCGTGGCAGATCCAGGGCAACAACGTCGATGTCGTCGTCGAGGTGGATTGCATCGGCGACCCGGCTCAGATCGTCTCCGGCACCACCCGCATCACCCAGAGTCCCGACCGGCTCCGCATCGCCGAGCTCGCCGCCCGGTTCTGCGCCGAAGCGGGGATCATGAAACCCGGCTTTTCCTTCCAGGCCGGCGCCGGCGGCACCACCCTGGCTTTTGCCATCTATCTCCGTGATCTCATGCGGTCGGCGGGCGTGACGGCTCGATTCGCCCGCGGCGGCTCCAACAAGTACATGGTGGAGATGCTTCGAGAGGGTCTGATCGAGCACATCCTCGATGGCCAGACCTTCGATCTCGACGCCGTGCAATCCCTCCGCGACGACCCGCGCCATGTCAACACCTCGCCCTTCACCTCGTACAACTTCCACGGCAAAGGCAACTTCGCCTCCATGGTCGATGTCGCGGTCCTCGGCGCCACCGAGGTCGATCTCGAGTTCAACGGCAACGTGGTGACCCACTCGGACGGCCGCCTGCTGCACGGCATCGGCGGTTGGCAGAACTGCCTGACGGCGAAGTGCACCATGCTCCTGGTGCCGTCCTTCCGCGACCGGATCCCGGTCATCGTCGACGAAGTCACGACCCTGTGCGGGCCGGGCGAGCTCATCGACGTGGTGGTCACCGAGCGCGGTATCGCCGTCAATCCCCGGCGCCAGGACCTCCTCGACGCCGTGGCCGGGTCTCGGATCTGCCGATCAGACCGATTCAGGATCTCAAGGCCGAGCTCGACCGGATCTGCGGGATACCCCAGACAGGTCCCGAGGTCCGACCAACCCGTCGCCGTCGTGAAGTGGGTCGACGGCACGGTGATCGACACGGTGTGGCGGGTGGAGTAGGTCGCTCGTCCCGGTAATGCGATGGGAGCGGTGCGCAGGCACACGACTTTGTTCGCGGCAAACAAAGTTGGTGCCAGGCACCGAGCCCGCGTTCTCCCAAGGACACGCGAAATCGAAACCTTGTGCGTTGCAGCAACTTCGTGTATATTTCCCCGGCTTCGGCGTACCAAGCCGCCGGGCGGAGGTGAGAGATGAAAGCTGGAATCCATCCCGAGTATCACGAGGTCGAGGTTCGTTGCGCCTGCGGCAACACCTTCACCACCCACTCCACCAAACCCGAGCTCCGGCTCGAGATCTGCAATGCGTGCCATCCGTTCTTCACCGGCAAGCAGAAGCTCATCGACACCGCCGGTATGGTGGAGAAGTTCGAGCGCCGCTACGGCAAGAAGTAGCGATTTCCGGCCGCCATCGGCGGCTTTGAAGACCCGCGCGGAAGGAGACAACCGCGCGGGATTTTCTTTGGCCCAGCGAAGCTGAGGGAGAGGCAATCAAATGCTCGAACGACTCGAAGAAATCGCCAGACGACACGCCAAGCTCACGGCTCGAGCAGGCCGACCCCGAGGTCGCGGTGGATCGCAACCGATCGCGCGAGATCGCCATCAAGTTGGCGGAGACCAACGCTGTGGTCGCGGTCTACCGCGAGTACAAGGATGTGCTCGCCGAGCTCGAAGGGGCGCGCGAGATCCTCGCCGATGCCGACGACGCCGAGATGCGGTCTATGGCCACGGCCGAGATCGAGGAGCTCGAGCCGCGTTCGACCGAGCTCGAGGAGCGGCTCAAGATCATGCTTCTGCCGGAGGATCCCAACGATCGGCGCAACGTGATCCTGGAGATCCGCGCCGGTACCGGCGGCGACGAGGCGGCGCTCTTTGCCGGCGAGCTGCTGAGGATGTACGGCCGTTACGCCGAGAACCAGGGGTGGAAGCTCTCGATCACCGACTCGTCCGACACCGGTCTCGGCGGCATCAAGGAAGCGGTCGCCATGATCGAGGGCGACAATGTCTTTTCGCGGCTCAAGTTCGAGTCCGGGGTGCATCGGGTCCAGCGGGTGCCCGCAACCGAGTCGTCGGGTCGGATCCACACCTCGGCCGCCACGGTGGCGGTGATGCCCGAGGCCGAGGCCGTCGAGGTCGAGGTCGACGAGAAGGACATCCGGGTCGACCGCTTCTGTTCGTCGGGCCCGGGCGGTCAGAGCGTCAACACGACCTACTCGGCGGTGCGGCTCACCCATCTGCCCACCGGTCTCGTGGTTTCGTGCCAGGACGAGAAATCGCAGATCCAGAACAAGGCCAAGGCGCTCAGGGTGCTCAAGGCGAGGATGCTCGAGCTCGAGGAGGCCGAGCGCGACGCCGAGCGGGCATCCCAGCGGCGCAGTCAGATCGGTTCCGGCGACCGGTCGGAGAAGATCCGGACCTACAATTTTCCTCAGGGTCGGGTCACCGATCACCGCATCGGCCTCACGGTCCACCAGCTCCACGAGGTGCTCGACGGCGCTCTCGATCAGCTCATCGACCCGGCGGTGGAGTACTACCAGGCCGAACAGCTCAAGGACGAACTGGACTGACGCATGATCCGGAGTCGACTCCGTGACGCGCCGTGTCCTCGACGTCACAAGCCCGAAGACGCAAAGACGCGAAGAAATCACGAAGGCATCGCGATCGCATGGATCGGCGCAGGGACTCAGGTCCCAGGTCCATCAGCGCGACTCTTGGTGACATCCTTGGCGTCTTCGCGTCTTCGTGACTGCGATGTAGCGACGCTGAAGAGCCGACTCGCGATGGAGACGGGCAATCGCTTGCCGAGGCGGCGGGGGATTCCGGATCCTCGTCGGGAGGCGATGTGGTTGCTGGCGCGGGCGTGGGGCGTCGAGGAGATCACGCTCAGGCTCCACCCCGAGCGCGAGGTCCCGGCCGAGGTCGAGGCTCGCTACCGCTCCTGGCTCGAGCGCCGGGCGGCGGGTGAGCCGGCCCACCACCTCACGGGCGAGTGCGAATTCTGGGGTCGCGATTTCATGGTCTCCCCGGCGGTCCTGGTGCCCACGACCGGAGACCGAGCTCGTGATCCAGGTCGCCCTCGATCTGCCCCTGTCGCCGACGGCGCGGGTGCTCGATGTCGGCACCGGCTCCGGTTGCATCGCGGTCTCTTTGGCGGCTGAGCGACCGAAGTGGCGGGTTTCGGCGGTGGATCGTCTCGCCGGCGGCACTGGAGGTGGCTCGCAGCCAACGCCACACGCCACGAGGTCGAGATCGAGTTCCACCAAGGCGATCTGACCGCCGCCATCGACCCACCCTGGGATCTCGTCGTCGCCAATCTGCCCTACATCCCGACCACCGATCTCGAAGCGCTGCCGAGGGAGGTTCACCACGATCCGCCCTCGGCCCTCGACGGCGGTCCGGACGGGCTGGATCTCGTGCGACGTCTCATCGAGGATCTCCCGCGACTGCTGAGGCCCTGCGGCGGCGCGGTGCTCGAGATCGGTGAGGACCAGGCCGACGCCGTCGCCGCCCTCGCCGCGACCGCGGGTCTCGGCGTCGCCCGCCGGATCAAAGATCCCGGCGGCTGCGAACGGGTGGTGGTGCTCCAACCGCGGTGAGTCGTGCCGCTCCGGCGAGGCGATGGGAGCATCGGGTTCGGCATCGCGCTTCTAGGCGCAGACTGCCGCTGCCGCGGTTCCTGTCCCTGCGGCTGTCGCTGACCGGGTTTCCCTGAGCCCCGGCCTTCTGGGATCAGGGCGCCGTGGGCGACCCTGGTCCCAGCGTCGCTCAATCAGCGTGGTCGTTCGGTGGTGACGGGGAGGGTGTCGACCACGATGATTGAGCGAGCGGCGGCCTCCTCTGAGCCGGAAAAGCCAAACCTCGATCGCGCCTCCCGAGGGAGCCCGGCAGCGCCATTGTGCGGAGAGCGCCGCCGTAGCCGGAAGGTCAATGCCGGCACAATAGTCGAGCCCGGCACCCCGAGGCGCGCGCGCTGTCCCGCGGTTTCTGTGGATGACCTGAGGTTCAGGCTTCGAACGGGGTGCCGTCGATGGCATTGTTCGGGATCGAGCCTCGATACGGACATGCCGTCTCAAACATTGTTCGGAACAATGCTAACGTTGGTTCGGCCTCGGGCCATTCTCGTATGAGGTCACGGGGACTCGCGGCGCACTGCGACGAGGAGATCGGGTTCGGACTCGCGTTTCCGGAGCGCGATTGACAAAACGTAAGGGCTCGCGCGTCTGATCTAGCATGGAGGCGATGACCCGACCCGCAGATCCGATGATGGTCCGAGGGCGCCGCGGCGTCCGCCGACCGCTCGGACGACACTGAGAGCCGGTGGCGCGAGGTCTTTGCCGTCCCTCGCCGAGGGTCGGGTGGCCGCCCTCGACGAGCTCTACGATCTGGCGCCAACCGACGTCTACCGTCTCGCCCTGTGGCGGACCGGATCCCGCGAGGACGCCGAGGATGTCGTGCAGGATGTCTTTGTCCGGGTCGCCGACCAGGGCACCTCGTCTGGCGACGGTGCGTCGCCCGAAACGGTGGCTGCTGACCGTGACCCACCGCCGGGCCGTCGATCTGGTCCGCCAACGACGTCGGCGGCGAACCGAGTCCATCGAGGATGCATCCCGTTCCTCGAGGCGCCAGTGTCACGATCCCGACCGGGGAATCGAGGCAGAGACGCTTTCACGCCTCATCGCCCGTCTGCCCGTGAAGCAGCGCGAGGTGCTGCTGCTCCGCCACTTCGCCGACTGCACCTTTGCCGACATCGGCCGGATCACCGGGGTGCCCACCTTCACCGCCGCGAGCCGTCATCGGTTGGCCGATCGCCAAACTCCGTCGACTGCTGGAGAAGAACCATGAACCGACACTCTGATCCCCTGTCCGGAGAGCCTGACTCCGCCGTCCGCTCCGCCCGAGCTCAGGCAGCCGGGTCCTGATCGCGGCGCGGGCCGCCATGAGCCGATGGACGGCCGCCACGACCTCTGGACACGGCTCTGGAGAAGCCGACCGATCCGTCTCGCCTGGGCGGCCTCGGTGGCGGGCGCTGCATCTTTGGTCATCTCGTGATCGGCGCCGGCAGTGCCCGCGGGAGCCGGCTGAACCTGCGGTCCCGCTGGCGGCGGCCGCCGTGGCCGACGATGAGCTTGCCGAGGTCATCGACCTGGAGCGCGTCACCGTCGAGCTGCCCGGGTGGGAGATGGTCTCCCGGGACGCGTCGAAACCGACCGACCCATCAACCGAAAGCGAGGATCCGTCATGAAAACGACACAACCCAGGCCCGTCACGAACCATCATCACCGCGGCCGTCACCATCGTCCTGGTCCTCGGAGGTCTGCTCGGAGCACGTCTCGTCGTTCGCTGGTGGCAGACGAGTCGACTGGTGGTCCCACCGCACTTCCGGGTGGAGTCGCCTCGAGCGACAACGGCCTCAGAGCTCGAGGTTCCGTGCTGGTCGTGCCCGTCGGCCAAGACGTGGCCGGTGCGGTTTCAGACGGATCTCGATCTGATCGCACCGCTCGGCGACGGGACCGGCAACGCGGCCGAGTTCTTCGCCCTCTTCGAGAAGGAGCGGGGTCCGCGCGCCGCCGATGCCGAGGCCATCTGATGGCGCGGCGGTTCGAAGCACGAGGACGACCTCGGCCAGATCGTCGCCGGCGACGACGAACTGCTGCTCGAGGCCGAACCCTGGGTCGATCAGGCCACCATGAGCTTCTATCCGGAGATCTTCCGGATGGAAGGGGCCGAGACGCGGATCACCAATCTGCTCTTCATGCTCACCATCGCGCGTTCGTGGACCGCCCGGGGAGTGGATGCCGAGGATCCCGGATCTGGGGCTCGAGGATTGCCGGCGCGCCATCCGTCTGGGCCGGCTCCTGCGCCAGGAGGACGTGGTCATCATCAACGACCTCGTGGGTCTCGCCTGCATTCACATCGGGACCGCGGGGTGTGTATCGGATCGCCCAGCGGGAAGGCGACACCGAGCTCGCCCTGCTCGCCTCGGTGGTCCTCGGCGAGGTCGCGCCGCAGCGGATGATGACCGCGACCAAGATTTCCGCCGTCGATCTGGCGCCGTATCTGCGACGCGAACCATCGGGCACCTTTCGTCTGGATATGCCGGACAGCCACCTCGACACCATCATGGAGATGGCCGAGGGTCTGACCGAACGCCGGTTCTTCGGCGAGGTCATCCTGACCGGCAACGTCATCGCTCACCTCGGCACCCCGGACCAGCAGGGGCGGGTTCGCGAGTCCTCCTCGAGAACTCGCGGCCGGAGGACGACCCCATCATCGCCGACTTCGCCCGCTGGGCACTCGACAACCCGCCCACCGACGAGCGATCTCGCCGAGTTCTACCCGCACCCGATGGAGCGGTGACTCGCAGCCCGGCCTTCCTGGACGCTGGGACGCCGTGGACGCCCTGCGTCCCAGCGTCGCGCGATCAGCGTGAGTCGTTCGGTGCTGACGGTGATGGCATCGATCACGCTGATTGAGCGACGGCGGCTTTCCTCCGAGCACGGAAGCCAGACTTCATACGCGCCTCCCCGGGTGCCCGGTAGCGCCATGGCGCAACCGTTGCGGTGCCGGACGGTGGATCCGCAAATGACGAGCCCGGCACGCGCCGCCGCACGCTGATCCCGCGTTCTGTCGAGGATTTGCGAGAACGGGCACGGGCACGGGAGCGGGAGCGGGAGCGGAATGTTGACACCCGAAGCTCCCGGTTCCACAATGTTTCTCTTCCCCGAAACCGCGGGGTGGAGGCACCATGAACGAGCGCAACACCATCGATCTCGACGGCGACCGCAAACCCGTCGCGGTCATCGCCTTCGGCGGCAACGCCCTCTTGCGACCCCAGGACCACGGCACCCAGGAGGAGCAGTTCACCCTCGCCTGGAAGGCCACCCGGTGGCTGGTGGAGATCATCCACCGCGGCTACGAGCTCGCCATCGTCCACGGCAACGGCCCCCAGGTCGGCAACATCATGATCCAGGTCGAGGAGGCCTTCACCAAGATCCCGCCCCAGTCCCTCGATGTGTCGGTGGCCCAGACCCAGGGTTCCATGGGCTACATGCTCGCCAACCAGCTCCGCAACCGGCTCAACGAGGAACAGCTCGACAAGGACATCGCCGCGATGCTCACCCAGGTGGTGGTCGACCGCGAGGACCCCGCCTTCGACCGCCCGTCCAAACCGGTGGGCCCCTACTACACCGCCTACCGCGCCAACCTGCTGATGCAGGAGGCGGGCTGGGAGATGGTGGAGGAGCCGGGACGCGGCTGGCGCAAGGTGGTGCCGTCGCCCAAACCGCTCCGGATCCTCGGCAGCCGGCTGCTCAAGCGGCTGGTGGAGGACCGGGCCATCGTGGTGGCGGGCGGCGGCGGCGGGATTCCGGTCTACGAGGATGTCGGCGGCTACTACCGCGGCGTCGAGGCGGTCATCGACAAGGACTACGTCGCGTCGATCCTGGCGACGGATCTCGACGCCGATCTCTTCATCGTGCTCACCAACGTGCCGATGATCGCCGAGCACTACGGCCGGCCCAACCAGAAATGGCTGCGCACCCTGCCGGTCGCCCAGGCCCGCGAGATGATGGCGTCGAACCAGTTCCCACCCGGTTCCATGGGACCCAAGGTGCAGTCGGCCATCGATTTCGTCGAGGCGACGGGCAAAGAGGTGCTCATCACCGACGCCGACAGCCTGAAAAAGGCCCTCGAGCGCAAGGCCGGCACCTTCATCGTCGCCGATGGCGAGCCCGAGTACGTCAGCCTCCAGTAGACGAGCGACGACCGCGGAACCCGGTCGGGGTATTCTCTCAGCATGATTTGGGTCTATCGGATCCTGGTTGCGGGTCTGCTGCCGCTGGTGATTTCGGTGCTCAAGATCCGCGACCGGCTCCGGGGCAAACGCCGGCCGAGCTTCATCGGGCGCTTCGCCCGGGATCTCCCCGATCTGCCCACCGGCTGCCTCTGGCTGCACGCGGTCTCGGTGGGCGAGGTCGAGATCGCCCGCCGGCTCGCGCGCGAGCTCGAGGCCGAGGGCTCCGAGTTTCCCGTGCTGGTCACGGCCACCACCGCCACCGGTCTCGATCTCGCGCGCCGAACCATGGGCGACACGGTGGCGGTGATCCCCTGCCCCCTCGATTTGCCCGGCGCCCTCGGACGCGTTTTCGATGCCGCACGGCCGCGCGCGCTGGTCGTGGTGGAGACCGAGCTGTGGCCCGAGATGCTCCACCAGGCCGGTCGTCGGGGAGTTCCCACTGCGGTGGTCAACGCCCGGCTGTCGGACGCCTCCTTTCGCAGCTACCGACGGATACGATTACTCCTCGAGCCCCTGCTCGAGCCCATGAACCTGGTGCTCGCCCGTTCGCAGTCGGACGCCGATCGGTTCGCCGCGCTGGGCGTGCCGTCGGAAACGATCCGCACCGCGGGCAACATCAAGTACGATCTCGAACCCGATTCGAGCCCGCTCCCCTGGATCGACGCCGTCCGGTCGGCGGCCGGTGGACGCCCGATCATCGTTGCCGGTTCGACCATGGAGGGGGAAGAGGCGGTGGTGCTCGACGCCCTGGCCCGTCTCGAGGCCGAGGGTCGCGAGGTCTTTCTGATTCTCGCGCCCCGCCACCCCGAACGCTTCGAGGCGGTCGCCGATCTCGTAACCGGGCGTGGTCTCCGTCTGACCAGGCGGAGCGCCGATGAGCCGCCCACCGGCGAAACCTCGGTCTTTCTCCTCGACACCATCGGCGAGCTTGCCCGGGCCTACAAGACCGCGACGGTCGCCTTTGTCGGTGGGTCGCTGGCCAAGACCGGCGGCCACAACCCCCTCGAACCCGCGGTCTGGGGGGTGCCCGTCCTGAGCGGGTCCCACGTCCACAACTTCACCGAGGTCTACGGTGAGATGACGGCCGCGGGAGCAGCCATCATCGTCGACGGGCTCGACGATCTGACCGATGCCCTGGCCTCCTGGCTGGACCACCCCGGAGCCGCCGGATTGGCGGGTGCCGCCGGCCGGGCGGTGGTCGAGGCGAACCGGGGCGCGACGGCGCTGACTGTGGCGGCCCTCCTCGATCTCGCCCGCGGAGCGTCCTCGTGAAAAAGGCGAAGAAATGGCATCGCCTGCTTGTTCCCCTGGCGCCGCTCTACCGGGTCGCCGTGCTGGCGCGGATCGGTGCCTACGGCCGGGGGTGGCTCGCCTCGTCGCGGCTCGCGGCCCCGGTGATCTCGGTCGGCAACCTGACTTTTGGCGGCACCGGCAAGACACCGACCGTCATCGCCCTTGTCCGCGATCTGGTGCGGCGAGGCCGACACCCGGCGGTGCTCACCCGCGGCTACGGCCGGGTTGCGGCCGAGCCGATCGTGATCGTCGGACCCGAACCGAAGGCGACTGTCGCCTCCGCCGGCGACGAGCCGCTGGAACTGGCTTCGAGACTGCCCGGGGTGCCGGTGGTGGTCGACGCCGATCGGATCCGGGGCGGGATTGAAGCCCTCACACGAGGCGCCGACGTCCTGGTTCTCGATGACGGTTTTCAGCATTTGCAGCTTCATCGGGATCTCAACCTCCTGCTGGTGGATGCCGGCGATCCCTGGGGAGGAGGCCGGATGCCGCCGTCGGGCCGGCTGCGCGAACCGCTCTCGGGGCTGGCGAGAGCCGACGCAGTGGTCGTGACCAAGGTTGGGTCGGACCCCGAACCCATCCTGGCGGAGGTGCGGCGGGTGGTGGCGGAGGTCGCTCCGGGCCTTCCGGTGCTGGCGGCGCGGCTCGAGCCCACCGCGGTTCGGCGAGACGACGGCTCCGCGGACCCCGACGTGCTGGCCGGCACGCGGGTGGTCGCCGTGGCCGGACTCGGTCGCCCCGAAGGCTTTGCCGATCTTCTGCGATCCGCCGGCGCCGAGGTCGTCGCAACCCGGTGGTTTGCCGACCACCACGTTTTCACCACGACCGAGATCGAGGAGGCCGTGACCGCCGCCGCCGCCGCCCGGGCGGTGGTGGTGACCACGGCAAAGGACGCCGTCAAGCTGCCGTCCGATGCCGCCGTCTGGGTCGTCGAGGCCGGGATGTTCCCCCTTGACGGTTCCTGGGACGGACTCTGGCAACTGTTGCCGGGGGTGGGACCGTGAGCAAGAACAGGTCCGCGCTGCGCAACCGACTCGAGTTCGTGCTCTATCGCTGCTGCCCGGGCGTTGGCCGGCGTCCTCAGCCCGTCGGCTTCGGCGCGGTTCGGCGGCTTTCTCGGATCGGTCTTCTATCTCGTCTCGCGACGGCGGCGGAAGATCATCGACTTCAACCTTGCACTGGCGTTTCCCGAAATGACCGAGAAACAGCGGCAGGGTCTGGCGCGCGAGGTCTCACGCCACTTCGGCCGGGTCGCGCTCGACACCTTCCGGCTCCAACGCCTCGAGCCCGACCAACTCCGCGCCGAGGTGACCCTCGAGGGTGAGGCCAACCTCCGCCGCGCCATCGACACCGGGCGCGGCTTCTTCCTGCTCTCGGCCCACCTCGGCTCGTGGGAGGCGGCGGCGCTCATGGGCGGGTTGCTGATTCCCGGCGGGATCGCGCTGATCCACCGGCCGCTGGACAATCCCGCTCCTCGATGCCGAGCTCGAGCGGCTCCGCGCCACCTTCGGCAACCGGGGGCTCGGCAAGTTCAACATCAGCCGCGAGGTGCTGCAGGCGATCAAGGACGGGCGGGTCGTCGGGATCCTCATCGACCAGCGGCCGCGCGGATATCGACTTCGAGGTGCCGTTCTTCGGCCACCCGGCCAAAACCCATCCCGTGCTCGCGCGTTTCGTCCGCAAGACCGAGGGTCGCCCGTGGTGCCCATCTTCGGCTACTGGGACGCCCCGGCGCGCTACACCGTCTGCTTCGGCGAGCCCATCGTTCCCGAGCGAACTCAGCGACGCCGAGCTCGAGGACGGGCCGCTCACCGAGCGTTTCATGGCGGTCACCGAAGCGGCCATCCGCCGCCGACCCGAGCAGTGGCTCTGGTACCACGACCGCTGGCGCCAGCTGCGTGCAGGTGAATCGAACCGCTAAGACGCCAAGGTCGCCAAGCATCGCAAGTCGGTCTCACCCGGGGTCAGTCTTCTGACCGCGGGTGAGACCGGTCGTGATGTTCTTCGCGTCCTTTGCGTCTTCGCGGTGAATTATCAGACGTCGTCGCGAACGAGAGGATGGCTCAGGCAGTGCGGGCCGCCGCGGGCTCGGGAGATCTCGTTGCTGGCGAGCAGCAGGCAGGTTTTGCCCGAGGTATCGAGGTTGATCTCCACCCGGCCGAGGAGAACGTCCTCGGCGTTGACCACCCGCCAGCCGCGGCGGTCGAGCTCCTCGGCGGTGGCGACGTTGCGGTCATAGAGGGCGATGACGCCTGGGGCCAGGGCCAGGGTGTTGGCGCCGTCGGTCCACTGCTCGCGCTGTTGGGCGATGGGGTCGGCGCCGCCGCAGGGAATGGCTTCGACATCGAGGCCCCGGACTCGGATGGCGTCGAGCAGGCAGCCACGGTGGCTGGGGGTCAGATCAGGACTCCGGAGATCGACCTCATAGGTCTGGGCGAGCTGGGGTCCGCTGCCGGCGATCACCGGCGGAAAGACCAGCGCCGCATCGCGGTCGGCCGGGGTGAAGACGGTGTCGAGGTGCATATAGGCGCGGCGCCGCGGCAGGTGGACGATTTCGAGCCAGCGCGGGTTGTCCTCCATCCGCGCCAGACCGCGGGCGAGAGCATCCACCGCCAGCGCGTTGGTGCGTTCAGAAACCCCGATGGCGACGATCTCGGGTGAGAGAACGAGCATGTCGCCGCCCTCGAGGCGGGGCCGGTGATAGCCGAAGAACTCCTCGTGTCCCGGTTCGGGCCGCATGGGATCGTGGATCACGGGGGTCGAGCCGAGCTCGGGATGGAAGCGGAAGATGGCGCGGGCGAGCAGACCCTCGCGCCAACGCGCCGGGGTCGCCATGGCCGAGAAGACGATCCCGTTGCCGAGGATGACCTGGGGGTCGCGCTGGAAGCACCAGTTGGGCAGCGGCGTGAGCCGGAAGAGATCGCCGACCTCGATGCCGCCGTCCTTCTCATCGGTCAGAAGACCGCCGACCACCGTCGCCACCATCTCGTCGGCATCGGCCGGGATGGCGCCGCGCAGATCGGGCGGCAGCTGGGGCAGCATCATCCGCCACAACCACTCTCGGGCATCGTCGTCGGCCAGGGTTTCGCGCAGGAGATCGCCGGCCTCCACCACCTCGATCCCGAGGATCTGGAGCAGCCGGCGAAAGCGGCCGTGCTCGTCGCGCGCCCGTTCGCCGAAGAGGATGTCGTCGAAGAGCAGCTCCTCCATCATCGGCGGCACCATGCGGTCGACCTCGATCCCCGGTTCGTGGACCAGCACCCGGCGAAGCCGACCGATTTCGGATGTGACCTGGACCATCTCGACAACCTCCAACCCTGAACTATATCTCTTTCTTTTCTTCCCCTCTCTTTTCTCGGATCGCCAAGCGATCCGAGAAAAGAGAGGGGAAGAAAAAGAGCTGCCGCTATACTCGCGGTATGGCTAGACCTCAACGGCTTCGACCACCCGTTGGCGGGGCGTTATGCCTCGCCGGAGATGCTCCACCTGTTCTCTCCCGGCCACCGCTACACCACCTGGCGGCGGATGTGGCTGGCGTTGGCCGAGGCCGAGCGAGAGCTCGGGCTCGAGATTCCGCTCGAAGCCATCGAGCAGATGCGCGCCAATCTCGAGGTCACCGAGGACGATCTCGTGCGGGTCGCCGAGGTCGAGCGCGAGACCCGGCACGATGTCATGGCCCACCTCCACGTCTTCGCCGAACGGGCGCCGGCGGCCAAACCCATCCTCCACCTCGGCGCCACGAGCTGTTTCATCGGCGACAACTCCGAGCAGTGCATCACCCGCGACGCCATGGCGCTGGTGGAGATCCGGCTGCTCGCGGTCATCGCGGCCCTCGCGGATTTCGCCGAGCGCTGGGCGCCGGAGCCCTGTCTCGGGATGACCCACTTCCAGCCGGCGCAGCCGACAACGGTGGGCAAACGCGCCTGTTTGTGGCTCCAGGACCTCGTCCTCGATCTCGAACGGCTGCGCTTCGAGCGCGGGCGTCTGAAGGCGCGCGGGGTCAAGGGCGTCACCGGCACCCAGGCCACCTTCCTCGATCTCTTCGACGGCGACCACGCCAAGGTCCTCGAGCTCGAGCGCCTCGTCTCATCAGAAGATCGGCTTCGCCTCGCGCCTACCCGGTGACCGGTCAGACCTACCCGCGCAAGGTCGACGCTTTTGTCCTCGACGCGCTCTCCGGCGTCGGTCAGTCGGCGGCCAAGATGGCCACCGATATCCGGCTCCTGGCCCGACTCAAGGAGCTCCGCGAACCCATGGCCGCGGGTCAGGTCGGGTCCTCGGCCCAGCCCTACAAGGCCAACCCCATGCGCTCGGAGCGGGTCACCGCCCTCGCCCGCTGGCTCGTCAACCTCGCCGCCAACCCGGCCCAGACGGCGTCGACCCAGTGGCTCGAGCGCACCCTCGACGACTCGGCCAACCGGCGGCTGGCCATCCCCGAGGCCTTTCTCACCACCGACGCCATCCTCCGCGTCCTGCACAACATCGCCGACGGCCTCCAGGTCTTCCCGGCCATGGTGGCCAGGAACCTCAACGAGGAGCTGCCCTTCATGGCGTCCGAGGCGATTCTCATGGAGGCCGTCAAACGCGGCGGCGACCGCCAGGCGCTGCACGAGCGGATGCGCCTCCACTCGCGCGAAGCCACCACCGCGGTGCTCGAAAGCGGCGAGGCCAACCCCTTTCTCTCGCCTCGTCGCCGCTGACCCCGAGGTGCCCCTCGACCGCGCCGAGCTCGACGCCCTCATGGACCCTGCCCGCTTCATCGGCCGCGCCCCCGAGCAGGTCGCCGAGTATCTGAAGGACCACGTCCGACCGCTCCTCGAAGCCGCCGGCGAGCTGCCCGAGGCGCGCGATCTCGAGGTCTGAGGACGGCCACGAGAGACAGGTCCATCCTCAATTCGGGTGATACATTCGAGATTGCGTCGTTTCCAGAGTTGCCCAGACATGACCGGAGAACTGGATGAACTCGCGATTCACCGTTGGCGTCTGCATCTTCTTGGCGGTGTCGGTTCCTTCATTCGCCACCGGAGAGGACTGTCTCGAACGGGTGGGTCGGGCTCCGCACGGCGTGGCCCAGGCGGTTGTGGCTGACGGGAGTCTCGCCTACCTGGGCAACGGCGCCGAGCTGACGATCCTCGATCTCGGCGACCCATCGAACCCCATGGTCCTCGGCACCCTCGATCTGCCGTACCCAATCAAAGCGCTGGCTCTGGACGGCGACCGGCTCTACGCCGCGACACTCCACCACGTCCACGTCATCGATGTCAGCGTCCCCTCATCCCCAAGCCTGCTCGGTTCGTTGGAGCGGTTCGAGGTGAAGTATCGGATGAGTGCATCGGGGAATCTCCTTTGCTATACCAACTCAGTTGGTGTTCGCGTCGTGAATGTCAGCGACCCCTCGAACCCGGTGGTGGTGGGAACCTGGTCGAACGCGGCGCACACCGATGTGGAGCTGATCGGCGATCATGCTTTTGTCACTGCGGGTGGGTCTCTCCGGACGATCGATCTGAGCGATCCGTCTGTGCCGACCCAGATCGGCTCGCTGGATAACATCACCGGCGAACTCGCGAGAAAAGGCAATCTGCTCTATTCGGCGTCGAACACCTTCGCGATCGTCGATGTCACCACCCCGGCGGCACCGGTGCTGGTGAGCAGCTCTCCAACTCTGGGCGGTTCTGATGTGGCGGTCGCGGGCGATCTCGTCTTTCTCGCCAACGGCGGGCTCGACGTGGTGGACGTGAGCAACCCGGCATCGCCGTCGTGGACCGGCTATTGGGGTTGGAACCAAGGTGCGGGGCAGGTCGCCTCGGTGGCGGCCATCGAAGACAACGGGCTCGCGACGACCTATTCCAGCGGTCTACGGGTGGTGGACGCCACCACCCCCTCCGCACCGCTGGAGATCGCCTCGGTGGACTCACCCGGTCTGTCACCGGCGGTGGCATATGCGGACGGCGTGCTCGCAGTCACCCAGGCGGGTCGCGGTCTGCGCATCCTCGATGTCAGCGACCCGACGTCGCCGGTGGAGCTCGCCATCCTCGATCTCGGATGGCACGTGGAGGGTGTCGACGTCGTGGGCGACCGGGCCTATGTCGTGGGCACGTACTTCTGGGTCGTCGACATCAGCGACCCGACGACACCGTTTCTCCTCGGCGAGACCCACTTCTCCGGTTTCGATGTCGAGGTGGTGGGGTCCGTCGCCTATGTTGCGGCTCTGAGTCGCGGTCTGGTCACGGTCGACGTCACCAACCCGGCCATTCCCTCCGAAATCGGAAACCTGGACTTCGGCAGCGGCGAGTTCGAGCACATCGATGTGCTCGGCGATATCGCCGTCCTCCGGGGACCGACCATCGAGGTCGTGGACATCACCGACCCGAGCAGTCACTCGGTCTCCCTTTCCACCATCGACTGATTCGATGGGAGTCTCGGGCGGGGTAGCGATGATGGGCCGGTGGCTTTTCGTGCCCAGCGGCGGCTTGCTTCACGTCTTTGACCTCGTCGACCCCACCCAACCCAGTGGAGGTCGTCGCGCACACCCAGCCGCGAAACATCCTGTCCATCGGGGTCGCCGGAAGCTGTGGTCTATCTCGGACCGTACGCCCTCGACGTGGAACTCCGAGGTCGAGTCGTGGGACATGGGCGACCCGCTCAACCCGGTCTTGATGGGAACCCACGGAGAGGCCGGCGACGTGATGGACTTCGCCTTCTCCGACGAGCACGTCTTCACCTCGCGTTATGCCAGTGGTGTCGACGTCTTCACGCTGTGCCAAGGCCCGATCTTCGCCGATGGCTTCGAGATCGGGCGACACCACGGCGTGGTCGGGTGTGGTGCCGTAGAGTTGTGGAAACGGGAACCGTCTTTTTGACCTTCGCACCACTGGGGCGGCGGGATCGGAGACAGCGATGAGGACGAAATCCGCGATGGTGTGTTGTGGCGTTGTTCTTGTTACTCTGCGCCGAGCTCGCGGTGGCCCAGGACTGCCTCGAACCGGTAGGGCGGTTTCCGTACGGCGCGACCCAGGCGGTGGTCGCCGAGGGAAACCTGGCGTACATGGGCGACGGGGCCGCGTTGATGGTCGTCGATCTCTCCGATCCGGCGAACCCGGCAACAGTGGCAACGCTCACACTCGGCGACGAGATCATCAGCCTCGCCATCGATGGTGACCGGCTCTATGCCGGGACGAGGCAGGGTTTGGATGTGATCGACGTCAGTCTGCTGTCGGCGCCGACTGTGATCGGTGCGCTCGAACGTTACTGGCACCCATTCGACATGGCTGCGTCGGGAAATATTCTGTGCGTCCACGAGCAGGGTCTCTTGATATTTGATGTGAGCGACCCGTCAGCGCCGGTCGAGGTCGGTACCTGGCCGCTTAACCAGACCTCCGACGTCGAGATGGTGGGGCACCATGCGTTCATCACCTACGGCGGGCTCGAGGTCCTAGATCTGACCGATCCCACAGCACCCGTCGAGGTGGGCTCACTGCCAGGGATTGACGGCCAGCTCGACGCCGACGGAGACCGGCTGTACTCGGCCTCCGACGATCATTTCCGCGTGATCGACATCAGCGATCCCGCCGCACCCACGCTCGAGGGCAGTGAAGGCCTCACCGGGACAACGGTCAAAGACGTAGCCGCACACGGTGATCTCGCCTTTGTCAGCACCGCCATCAACGGCCTGCGCGTCATCGACGTCAGCGATCCGGCGGCTCCATCGGTGACCGGAACCGCAACAATGCCGGTAGGGAGTGGCAATGAAACGTGGGTCGATGTCGCCGCCATCGCCGAGCACGGCCTTGTTGCGACCTGGAACCACGGCCTCCGGGTGATTGCGGCCACCGATCCGGCCAACCCGTCCGAGGTCTCGGTCGTCGATTCAGTGGCAGTCGTCGAAGGGGCGGCCTATTCGGATGGGATCGTCTTCACCGCGGCGGGGGACCGTGGAGTGCGAGTGGTCGACGTCTCCGACCCGTCGGCGCCGGAGGATCTCGCGATTTACGGCCTCGACGGGTACACGTGGGACGTCGACGCGGTAGGTGGGCTTGTTTTTGTGCCGAGCCCACGGTTGACGATCATCGATGCGAGCGATCCGAGCCAACCGGTCGTCATCGGTGAGAATCCCGCCATCTGGGGCGAGGGCATCAAGGTCGTCAATGATCTTGCGTTCATTGCGACCTGGTTTGGTCTTCGCGTCATCGATGTCTCGGTGCCGGTGACGCCGGTGGAAATCGGGAGCGTGAACCTCGGCAACGAAAACTGGCAGTCCGTCGACGTCCTCGGGACCATTGCGGCCGTCCGCTCGGACTCGAACATTGCCATCGTCGACGTGAGCGATCCCGCCAACCCGTTCCTTCGATCGAGCCTCAACCCGGTCTGGAGTGTCACTGGTCCTGTGCTCTATGGTTCGTATTTGATCTTCGTCAGCGGTAGCTCACTCTTCACCTATGACCTCACCGATCCGGACAACCCGATCGAGGTCAATGAGATGTTCGAACCCCGGGATGTCAACGGGTTTGCCGTCTCGGGCTCGGTGGCCTATCTGGGAACAACCTCTTGGTCGCCCGGGCCGAGCGGGATCGAAGCGTGGGACATCGGGGACCCGACAAACCCGACGCTCATGGGTGCCCGTTCCGATGTCGGATCCGTGCAGCACTTCGCCTTCAGCGGCGAGCATGTTTTCTCCATCCGTTACATCTCCGGCTTCGACGCCTTCGCCCTCTGCCAGGGACCGATCTTCGCCGACGGCTTCGAGTCGGGCAACACCACGGCGTGGTCGGATACGGTGCCTTAGCTCATTTTGCCTTCGAGCCCGGGGGCTGGCTCTGGACAGCCGGGTTCTCGACCGCGATAACCTTGAAAATTCGGTTTACAGCGCAGAATTTTCAAGGCAAGATCCCATGATGTTCCAGCGACATCGACACTTCGAGGTCTGAGAGCGTGACGTCGAGAGTTCTCGCCGCGGCCATGGTCTTGCTCACCGCCCTCGCCTCGGGCTGCGCCTCGCAGAAGCCACCGCGGGTGACGGCACCGCCACCCGAACCGACCCGGCAGCAGGAGCCGGCGCCCGAGCCGACCCCGACTCCGAAGCCCTCCGAGAAACCGAAGGACGAGGCCAAGAAGGGCAAGACCGAGAAGGGCCTCGCCTCGTGGTACGGCGAGCCCTACCACGGCCGCCGGACGGCTTCCGGCGAGATCTACGACATGCACGAGATGACCGCGGCGCACCGGACGCTTCCCTTCGGCACGATGGTCGAGGTCGAGCGGCGCGACACCGGCGCCGATGTCAAGGTCCGGATCAACGACCGTGGGCCCTTCGTCCGCGACCGGATCATCGACCTCAGCTACGCCGCCGCCAAGAAGATTGATCTCGACATCGACGGCGTCGCGCCGGTCAAGGTGGTGGTGATCGGGTGGGAGGCGCCGCCGAAGAACAAGGCCAGGGACGCCGATCGAAAGGCCGGGCACCCAGAGGGTAAGGACTGTCTCTGGATCCAGGTTGGCGCCTTCGGCAGCATGGACAACGCAAGAGGCGCCGAGCGCCGGCTCGAAGATGCGGGCGAGACCGCGGTCATAATCGAGGGTCCCAACGGTCTTCACCGCGTTAGGCTCGGACCGTTCGACAAAGAAAAGGACGCCGTCAAGGCCCTAGAGCGCATCGGCCGGGACTGGCCCGAGGCGAAGGCGGTCCCTTGCGGGTAGTCGAGATTGACGACTGCAGAGTGGGGCAGAACAACACGGGAAGTCTGTTTGCGCGGGGAACCCAGGGGAACTATCCGGTTGATAACGAGTCCCAATGAACGTGGAACAGATATGGTCGAACGGCAAGACGGAGTGAGATCGGGGGCGGTTCCGGCTGTGCCTGCTCACCGAGTCCTGAACCGAACCACCTTTAGCAACATTCGATTCGCACCAGTTGCGATCTTGGTTGCTGTCGCTTACGCGGTTTCGAGTTCGGGATGGCTCGAAGCAGAAACCTGGAAGACCGAAGAAACATCAGCAGGTCCCCGGGTTCTAGCCGGGGTCGCCGTCGCTCGCCTGGATCCGTCCGGTTCGGAACAGCAACCATCGCCACTGCAACGTGACGGCAACGAGTCCACGGTCGCCTCGGATGACATCACGACTCACCTCCTCACTCTTACGGAGACCGAGGATCTTCCTGCTTTCGAGTATGGTCGTTACGAACAGGAACGGCGGCCGAAGAACCGGTGGATTGCGGCCGAGAAGAGTCGTCGCCGAGCGGCGATCTCGATTCTCTCTTCTAGTCTTGACGGCTGTTGGGAGCTTTTGCGGATTGCCGAGCATCGCGGCGTGACCACTCCTTGGGACATCACGAAGAGTATGGGTCTTTGTCTGCCGTTCTTCGTGGACTCGGACTATTTGCAGAGATTCCTCGAGGCGGTTCCATCGATCGGCGCCTTTTGCGGGGCCGAGATCGATATTGGCCACCTCGACGCATCGACGGTCTATTCGTTTTCCGGCATTTGGAGAGACTGGCTTCAAGCCGCACAGGACGCGGACTACAGACCGTGCGAAAGAACCGAAATCCCGGGATCATCGGCATACGGAGCGCCAAAGCCGGCCGGCTCGTATCTCGCCGCCGCAGCCTGCGAAGCGCTCGCTGTGGTCAATGATCCCTTCGATTTGGAAGTGGTCAGGGAGTTCCATCGTCCATCTGCATGGGAAGCGGGAGCCGCCGGGCCCTGCGCGAGATACCTCACGAACCTCGGTGATCCGCAGGATTGGATCGCCGTGCGGTCTCTTCGTTTGGCGGACGAGCGCACCGCCTGGGAGGCCTTCGCCGAAGGGCTCTACATCGGACATTCCGGGAAGCTCCGTTGGTCGACGTACTGGCCTGAGGGAAGCACGCGACCGGACCTCCAGCGGGGGCTGTGGGCGGCGCTGGCCGAGAAACCCGGGGTTCGACGGCGGATGATCGAGGCCCACCGCGGCGCGGACCTCTCGAACAGCCCCTTGGATGGTATCCGATTTGTCGGGCATGAGCTTGATGAGTCGACAATCAGGGCGATGGTTGAAGAGGCGATTGCACTTGAGCAAGAACAGCTGGCTGCGAAGTGGCTCGAGGCTCTCGGGCGAAAGAACGACCTCGTCGACATCGAGTATCTGCTCCGAATGGCAGGGATCTCGACAAATCAGGAGGGAAATCGGACGACCCTTCCATCGCCACGGTCTTGGAGAGTACAACGTGCAGCCCAACGTGCGGTCGTCAGACAGCTCCTCCTGCAACCCGAAACGACAATGTACGAGGTGGAACGATTGGCTGCCGACGCCGCCGGTGTGTTTCTCACCGAGGTCGTTCATTCAACGAACCTCTTTCCTCGCGTAGGGCGTCCACAGCGGCCACGGCACCCTGTCGTGAGGAGCGCTCTTGATCGGGACAGTCTCGCCAGGTCGTTCTCCCAATACCGACCAATGATCGTCCAGCATCAGAACGCGTCGTTCGACTGGATCGACCGCATCGATGATCCGCACATTCTGGCGCCGACCTACGCACTGATGGGTTCGCAGATAGGTACCGATCGATTGTCCGAGATGGTCCGGGTCGGCAGCTTACCGGCGATTGAAAGTGCTTGGGCGATGGGGAGCACCATCGAGCATCAAGCCTTGGTCGAAGCTCTCGGTCTTGATGAGGTGTCTGGATGGCACAAAACGATGGTACAGCTCATGCTGTCCGAGGGTGGGGAGCTGCAGGTCTATGAGATGCTCGCCGTCCATCTCGACTCCGCACCGCCCTTTCCGGATGAGGCCTTTCGGGACCCGACCGCGATCCTCGTGGAGGCGTCTCGCCGTGGCGACTGGGAGCGGCTCGCTCGAAACGCCATCCGAGTTGCGCAGAACCGGGATGTCCTCGTGCAGACGGATCGTGCGGTGTCTGTGCGGCTAGTTCAGGCCGCGTTAATCGAGCTCCTGCGAAACCGACCTGATCTTGTGAGACCGATGCTCTGGGAGTGTCTCGAGATCAACGAACTGCTGGCGGCAGTGGAGAAAGCGAACTCCCCGAATGCTGAGGCGTTTCTACAACAGCTCGAACCCCGTGTTCGCAAGCTGATGGACGAGTATCCAAAACTCGACCGACAGTGGGTCGCCGCATTGACATCCACCGGTACTGAGTGGAGTCGAGACATGCTGGTGGCCGAATCCGAGAATCGTTGGACAGGCGCACACGTCGGGCTGGCTCGCCTCGGCGACGATCGGGCGCTCGAACTGTCCGCTGCGATGAGCTGGAGAGAACGGCAGCAGATCGCGGTCATGCTCGGCAGATTCGACGTCGTGACAGGCCGGGAACCGGGCTCTAGGAGTTTCCGACCCTACTCAATTCCAATCGGCTCCAAGGGCCGGTACGGGTTGCCGGCCGCGAGCGATTGGCCGCCGGGACGTTTGGACCGGGTCATCGACGCGCTGTTGAGCGAGCTTGCGGTCGCTGACCCTCGACGTCGGCTGGATCTGATCTCCACACTCCGTCCTGAGCCCGAGTTTTGGCCGGACCGCCTCCTGATCCGCCTGTTGGACGATGAGTACGGCCCGGTGAGATTGAGTGGTCTGCTTTATCTACTGGAACACCCGCGGGCCGGCTACGAGGGGTTCGTCGTGAAGATGGCGGATGACGATCCGTTCCCATGGTGCCGCCGCCTTGCCGCCGAGATTCTCAGGTTCAACCCGGATCCGCTTGTTCTAGGAGAGGGTGTCGAGTTCTTCTGAAGTCAATCTGAGCCCGCAGTTCCCGGTGGGCTCCACCGCGTCCGGCTCGGGCTCTTCGATCGGGAAAAGGACGCCGAAAAAGCCCTCGCTCGGATCGCTCCCGACTGGCCTGAGGCGAAGGCGGTTCCATGCGGGTAGGAGCGACGCGCCTCTGAGCCCGGTTCTCCCGTCGTGGGTGGCCGAGGGAGCCACCTTTAGCATTGTTCGGCATCGAGATTGGACCAACGACGAGGTCGGTCTGAATCCGAACAATGCAAGAGATGGCACCCCGTTCAACGAGCGGCACGTTCGTTCGAAGCGCGGACCCACAAACCCTCAGGAGAACGCGGGAAGGGTGCCTGGCACCAACTTTGTTCGCCGCGAACAAAGTTGCGTGCCTGGCTCCCCTCATCGCGATGCAGGAATCCTCCATTGCGTGCGATACCATCGCCGTATGCACTTCCCCTCCTCCGCTCGTTTTGCTTTCGTTGCCCTCTGTGCCCTGCTCTGCCTTGCGTCGTCGTGCGAGAAGGGAGCGCCGGGGCAAGGTGCTCGCGCCGAGAGGGTGATCCTCGTGTCCTACGACGGGGTCGGCGGCGATCTCGCCTGGCGCTGGATTGTCGACGGCGTCGCAGCCGAGCCCGACGGCCTCGCGACCATGGCGCGGGAGGGGTTCTCCGTCCGCCGGCTGCGGATGGCCGACCCGACCCTGACCGCGGTCAACCACGCCGTCCTCGCCACCGGCCGGATGCCGGCCGCCACCGGGGTGGTCTCCAACTCTTACCGTCCGATGGGCAGCGCCCTCGGCGCCCGGGTCAACGGTTTCGACGCGGTGCCCGAGGTGCCGACCCTGTGGAGCGCTGCGCGGGCCCAGGGCCTGCGGGTGGGTTCGCTGCTCTGGCCCGCCGGCGCCGGCGCCGGCGAGACGAGCGGCGATGCGGCCGACTTCGGTCTCCGTTGGCCGCTCGAGCCGGCGGCGCCGAGCGCGGTGATCGAGCTCGATCCGGCTACCGCCGGCACCACCGGCGAGCTGCCCTCGGCCGATGGCGTCGAGGTGCTCGCCTGGCCGCTGCGTTTCGATTTCGGCGAGGGCGCCGAACCGGCGTCGGCCGAGGCCCTGGTGGCGCTCGTCGATGGCAACCCCGATGGCAAGGCCCGTTGGGACACGGTGGGGATCCGCGCCCCGGGTTCCGACGAGTGGGCGCTCTACGGCGAGCGCGATTGGTTCGATGTTGCGGTCGAGTTGCGTTTGCCCGATGTTCTCGGCAAGAACCGCTGGGGTTCCTGGTCCAAGATCGTCCACATCGACCCGCTGCGCGGCACCGTGCGGCTCTACCGCGGCGCCATGTGGCGCACCATCGGCTGGCCCGAGGACTTCGAGGACGCATTGACCGAGGCCATCGGGCCCTGGCCCGGAGCGCCGGACGATCGCGGCGTCGAGGTCTGGTGGCTCGATGCGGCGGCCGGGATCGATCTCGATGTCTACATCGAGCAGATCGAGCGCCTCGACCGGTGGCTCGACGCCGCCGCCGCCTGGGTGGCGGCCAACGAGGATTTCCGGCTGCTGCTGACCTACCACCCCGGCCCCGACGAGTACCAGCACACCAGCCTCATCGTCGATGAGATGCAGTGGGCCTGGAGCCCGGGGCGGGCGCTGGCCGCCGATGAGGGTCTCAAGCGGGTCGGCCGTTCGGTGGATCGCTCGCTTGCCGCGCTGTGGTCGCTGCTCGATCCCGAGCGCGATGTCCTGGTGGCGGTCTCGGACCACGGCCAACTCCCCATCCACGACGAGGTGCGGCTCAACATCGCCCTCGCCGCGGTCGGGCTGGTCGAGCTCGAGGCCGGCGACGGGCGCCCGTGGGTGGCGCCGTCATCGCCCATGGTGGCGGTCTCGCACGGGAGTGCGGCGAACATCTACCTCAACATGAAGGGCCGTGATATCGGCGGCGTCGTCGAGCGGGCCGCGGCCGGTGAGCTGCTCCTGCGCGCGGCCAAGGTCCTCGCCGATCTCGAGGTCGATGGGGTGCCGGTGGTGGAGGCGATCTTCAAACGCGACGAACTCGCCGAAATCGGGCTCGACAACCCGGCGAGCGGCGATCTCGTGGTCTTCCTCAACCCCGGGTTTGCAGCCTCGAACGGGCTCTCCGGCGCGGCCATCACGCCGACGAAGTACTACGGTCAGCATGGGTTCCTCGCCCACCACGACGCCATGTGCGGGATGCTTTTCGCCCGCGGCGCCGGGATCAAAAAGAAACGCGCCGACGAGCTGCCCGCCACTGCGGTGGCGCCCCTCGTCGCCCAGCTCCTGGGGATCACCCTGAGCGACTGAGCGGCCGCGCCCGAATTCGAAACACAAAGATCACCAAGACCTACAAAGGTGCCACGAAGCATCGCGTGAATGACTCGCGCCTCTTCTGAACCGGTCCGCGATCCCTCCTCCAGGACCTCGGCTTGGCTTCCGTGCGATGAGTCAAAAACGCCTTAGTGGGTTCTTTGTGGCACTTCGTGATCTTTGTGTTTCATATTCGATCCTCCACAACCCAAAGGTCGATGTAGGAAGTTTTTTGGCAGCGCGACTCTGAGCTTGGTTCTCTCGTCGCGTTCCCCGAGAGTGCCCCCCCAAACATTGTTTGGCCCCTACGCGTGGGAGAGCCGGAAGGCGCTGCCTCCAAACAGTGATTTGGAGCGGCACGTCCGTTCGAGGCCAGAACCGTGTAACCTCGAGAGAGCGTGGGATACGGCCGTGCGGCGGGGTGCCGGGTACGCCATTGTGCTGGAACAACCATCCGGCACCGAAATCCGCTGCGCACAATGGCGCTACCGGGCTCCCTCGGGTTGAGCCTCGAGGTCAGCTCTCCCGGCTACCGATGAGGCCGCCGCTCGCTCGATCAGCGTGGTCGCCGCCCTCCCCGTTTCCACCGAACGACCACGCTGATCGGGCGACGCTGGGTCGCCACGGGCGACCCAGAAGGCCGGAATCGAAAGCAGGATGGGCGTCTGGCATCCCGGCAAACTTAACCTCAGCTTCATATCGGCTTCACCCCGCTCACACCCGCTCGGTGCATCATCCCCCTGACCCCGGCGACGGAGGTTCGGCGGGGATCCGGATTCACGAGGAGAAACCCATGACCAAACGGTGGACGGTTCTCGCCACTGCGCTGATTGCTCTGTCTCGCGCTCCCGGTCTTCGCGCAGTCGGACGAACCCGAAATGGACCCGCTGCTCGAGCTCCTGGTCGAACAGGGCGTCGTCACCGCCGAGCAGGCTCGCGCGGTGCAGGCGGAGTACGACCGGCGCGAGGCGGCCAAGGCGGCCGAGGCGACGTCTCCGGAATCGGTGACCGCCGAAGCGTCGCAGGTGGCGACCACCGAGCTTGCCCCGGTCGAACCTTCGAGCCCACAGGTGGCCGAGGCTCAACATCAGCCCGAGGCCGCGCCGGCGAAAACGAAGTGGTACGACAAGATCGACTTCAAGGGCGATCTCCGGTTGCGCTACGAGGGATTCTGGGTCGAGGGACTGTCGGACAACAACCACCGCTCTCGCCTGCGCCTGAGGGCCCGTGCCGGGATGTACACTGACGTCACCGATTGGATGAAGGTCGGTCTCCAGCTGCGCAGCGGCGACCCCGACGACCCGGTGTCGGACAACCAGTCGGCGGACGGTGGTTTCTCGATGAAGCAGATCGCCATCTCCGAGGCCTACGCCGCGTTCACCCCGACCGACTGGCTCGACATCCATGCCGGGAAGTTCGACCCCCAGAAGCTTTGGATCGTCTCCGACATGCAGTGGGACGATGACGTCACCGTCGAGGGCCTCATGGAGAACCTAGATTTCGGCGCCTTCAAGTCAAGCCTCTATCAGTTTGCCCTCGAAGAGCGGGCCGGTGGCGACGACTCGATGCTCTACGGCGGGCAGGTGGCCGGCGTTTTCGACATCGGCTCGAAGCACACGATCACGTTCGGCGCCGGCTACGACGATTGGGTCAATCCCCAGTATGTCGCTGATCTCACTTTGACCGGCAAGCTCCAGGGCAACTGGGTGTCCAACATCCTCGACGATGATTTTCAGCTCGTCAGCGACTTCCAGATCGGCAGCCTTTTCGCCGAGTGGAAGTACGAGCTCAGCGAACGCTGGCCGATCAAGGTCACCGCCTTCGGCTACCACAACTTCGGCGCCAACGAGTACGAAGGGAAGACGTACGACGACGGCTACTTCCTTCGCCTCCAGATCGGCGATTACAAGAAGAAGGGTCAGAGTCGCGTTGCGCGCGACCCGGTACTACTCGCAGCCCGATGCGCTCTTCTACGTCTTCACCCAGTCGGACACGACCATGGCCTCGGATGTCGACGGCTACCGTTTCGATCTCCGTCTCGGCTTCGTCATGAAGAGCTACTTCAACTTCACCTGGTATCACACCAAGCCCGCTTCCGATCTCCGGGACATCCCCACCATGGATCGGCTCCAGGTGGATTACATCATTCGTTTCTAGATGTTTATGTCGAACTTCACGGCATCTATATGCACTTCGAATAGGTTCGCCGGGAACCGCGCAACCAGCGTGGGACCCGGGAAGGGAGCCAGAATGAAAACCATCGTCTCGTCATGTCTCGCAGTGATCCTCCTATTGACCGCCGGCGCCGTTCTCGCCGCCGGTCCGAGCCTCGATCCCGATCTGCCCACCTACACCAAGGTGGAAGGCCTCCGGGGCACCCTCAACGCCGCCGGCTCGGACACCATGCTCGAGCTCCAGACCCTCATGGCCGAGGAGTTCCGCAAGCTCTACCCCCAGGTCAAGATCCAGGTCGAGGGCAAGGGCTCGTCGACCGCGCCGCCCGCCCTCATCGAGGGCACGGTTCAGCTCGGCAACATGTCGCGCAAGATGAAGAGCAAGGAGACCGACGCCTTCGAGGAAGCCTTCGGCTACGAGCCCACCCGCTATGATGTCGCCCTCGACACCCTGGCGGTCTTCGTCAACAAGGACAACCCGGTTGTCAGCCTGACCATCCCCCAGGTCGATGCGATCTTCTCCAAGACCCGCAAATGCGGTCTCGCGGGCGACATCAGCACCTGGGGAAAACTCGGCCTCGGCGGCAACTGGGAAACCGCGCCGATCTCGCTCTACGGCCGCAATGCCGCCTCGGGCACCTATGGCTACTTCAAGGATCATGCCCTGTGCAAGGGCGACTACAAGGACACCGTCAAGGAACAGCCCGGCTCGGCCTCCGTCGTCCAAGGCATCGAGAAGGACCCCTACGGCATCGGCTACTCGGGGATCGGTTACATGACCTCGGGTGTCCGCACCGTGCCGCTGTCGCCCGCCGACGGCCAGCCCGCGGTGGCGGCGTCGTCCGAGAACGCCGCCAACGGCAGCTACCCGCTCGCCCGGTTCCTGCATATCTACGTCAACCAGGCGCCCAATCGGGAACTCGACCGACTCTCGGTCGAGTACCTTCGGTTCATCCTCTCGGCCGAGGGTCAGCGGGTGGTGATCAAAGCCGGTTTCGACCCACTCGACGCGACGACCGCCGCCGAGCAGCTCGCGAAGATCGGGAACTGACGAGAACCGACCGGTGAAGACCCTCCTCACCGAGCCGCAGAAGGACCGAATCGCCGCGTTGGTCATCCGCGTCGGCGGGATCTTCGTGATCCTCGTCGTGGTGGCCATCGTGGTCAACATCGGTTTCGAAGCGTTGCCGCTCTTCCGCGGCGCCTCGGCCGGCGAGCTCGAGGAGCTCGGCCCGGCGCCGACCACCCTCGCCGCGGGGACAGACCCCCGCCGCGAGCTCGTGTGGACCCTCGATCGCGACGGATTCGTGCGTCTCGATCGGGGGGACGAACCCATCGCCGTGATCGATGAGGACATCACCCTGATCGCCGCCGATCACGAAATCCACGATCTCGTCTCGGCCCTGAGCGACGAAGGGGTTGTGGTCGTCGGCCGAATCAGGTTTCGCGATGAGTGGACCGCCGACGAGCGATCGACCGTGGCGAGCTGGCGACCCGCCGCCGACCCGTTCCGGTTGCCGAGCGACACGGCCTGGGTTGGTGTGACCGCCAACAGCGACACCGACGGCGAAGTCGTCGTGGTCGCGTGGTCCGCCGCCGGCCGGCTCATCGTCGCCGCCTGGGACGCCGACGAGGAGGTCTGGGAGCTTCGGCCCGGCCCGGTCGGCCTGGGCGAGATCTCGGCGGCCGCGGTGGCGGAGGATCTCGGCTCCCTCGCCGTCGCCGAAGGCGCCGGGAGACTGCGGATCTTCGATTTGCCGAGCCTCGCCGAGGCCGAGATCGACGATGGACCGGCGCCCACGACGGCCGTCAGGTTTCTCATCGGCGGCGGCACCTTGGTGACCGGGGGTGAGGACGGTTCGGTCAACGTGTTGCTCGAAGTGCCGCGGGTTCGGGTCGAAAATCGGGGCGCCGCACCACTTCGTCTCGCCGGCCAGACGGTGGCGCCGGGAGCGGCGGTCGTGCTCCTCGATGATCAGCTCGGCCAGTCGTTGGCGTCGAAGCCCGAGATCGAGCTGACTCCATCGCCCGCGATCTGGACGAGCATCCGAGAAATGCCGCCCATGCCGGCTGCGGTGCGCGCCATGGCGCCGGCGAGCCGGCGGCGCGGGATCGTGGTCGGCGGCGACGACGGGTCGGTCGGCCTCTTTTACTCGACCTCGGGGCGGCGGCTGCTCCTCGACCGTTGGACCGACTCCGCCATCGACATCGTCGCCCTGTCTCCCAAGGGCGATGGCGCCGTCGCCCTCGCCGGCGGCAACCTGCTCGGCCGGTCCATCGACAACCCCCATCCCGAGATCAGCTTCCGCACCCTGTTCCTGCCGGTCTGGTACGAGGGCTACGCCGCCCCCAAGTGGGTTTGGCAGACGAGCGGCGGCTCGGATGCCTTCGAGCCCAAGATGAGCCTTTGGCCGTTGATCTTCGGCACCCTCAAGGCGACCCTTTATGCCCTGCTCTTCTCGGTGCCCATGGCGCTCATGGCGGCGGTCTATGTCTCGCAGCTCGCTCCCGCGTGGCTTCAGGCGGTCATCAAACCCACCGTCGAGCTCATGGCGGCGGTGCCATCGGTGGTGGTTGGGTTTCTCGCGGCGCTGTGGCTGGCGCCGCGGCTCGAGGCGGCGCTCTTTGCCGCCCTGGTGACCCTGATGTGTCTTCCACTGGCGGTCGGGATCGCCGTGCTCGTCTGGCGGGCGGTGCCTGTGACGGTTCGCCGCGGCGCCGGACCGGGTTGGGAACTCGGCGCTCTTTTCGTCGGATTGGCGAGCATCGTCGCCTTGGTTGCGGTGCTTGCGGACCCACTCGAGAGCTGGCTCTTCAACGGTGATTTCCAACGTTTTCTCTTCACCGAGTGGGGTCTGCGTTTCGACCAACGCAACAGCATTGTCGTCGGTTTGGCGCTCGGCTTTCGCGGTCATCCCGGTGATCTTCACCCTCGCCGAGGACGCCTGTTCGGCGGTGCCCCGGAGCCTGGTCTCGGCAAGTCGAGCCCTCGGCGCGACCCGTTGGCAGACCGCGGTCAAGCTCGTGGTTCCGGCTGCGAGTCCGGGGCTCTTTGCCGGGGTCATGCTCGGGCTCGGACGCGCCGTCGGCGAGACCATGATCGTCCTCATGGCGGCGGGGAACACGCCGATCCTCGATCTCTCACCCTTCAACGGGATGCGGACCATGTCGGCCGCCATCGCGGTGGAGATCCCCGAAGCCCCGGTCGGCGGCACGCTCTTCAGGGTGCTCTTTCTGACGGGAGCGCTGCTCTTCATTTTCACCTTTTTGATCACCACCGCCGCCGATGTGGTGGGCAGCTACCTGCGGAAAAAATATGCCCGCTTCTGAGGTGAAAACGCCCTCCTTTGTCACCGACCGGAAAGGGCTCACTCCGGGCCTGCCCGGGATCTGGGGCACCGCGCTGGCGACGCTCATGATCCTCCTCATGCTCGGCCTCCTGCTGTGGATCGTCGCGGTCAACGCCTTCGGTTGGTTCTGGCCGGCGCCGGTCTGGCAGGTGGAGCAACGCGACGGAACGATCTCCATCGGCGCCGAGGTCGGCCGCGAAGCGATTCCGGGCCCGGATGGCGCCGAACCCATCTACCGTCTCCAGTTCAAGATCGGCAATCGGGATCTTGACGGCCGCGACTTCGTCTGGATCGACGAGGCGGAAATCCGGTCAAAGAGTCGACCCGGAGACCTCGTTCGAATCGTCCGCTCCGAGTACGGCGACGCCTTTGGCCGGATCATCGGTGCGAACGCGTCCGACGGCAGCACAGTGGATGTCGGTGAACCCGATGCCCTGGGCAGGCTCCTCGATGACGGCGAAGCCGGTCGGGCCGAACTCGAGCGCCTGGAAACCCGGCTCAGCGATGTCCGTCGGCCGCTGACCACGCTCGAGGAGGAGCTCGATCTGCTCGAGCGTTCGGCCAACGCCACGACGCCTACGGGTCAGGAGCGGATCGCCGCCCTTTCGGCCGAGGTCGAGAGCCTTGCGGGCGGACTCCGCCCCACCCTTGACGAGATCCAGGACGGGCTCGATGCCGTCGCGGCGGATCTTGCGGCTGCGCACCTCGAGCTCGAGGCTGGTGACGCACGTTTCGAGGTTCCACTGAGCAACATCATCGAGGTCAGCCGGCCGAATCGGATGGGCTTTGGCGCCAAGCTTGCTGCGGCCGCTCGCCACGGAGTGCTCTTTCTCGTCACCGAACCGCGCGAGGCCAACACCGAGGGCGGGATCGCCCCGGCCCTCTTCGGCACCGTGCTCCTGGTGCTCCTCATGAGCGTCGCGGTGGTGCCGCTCGGGGTCATCACCGCGGTCTATATGACCGAGTACGCCCGGCCCGGGTTTCTCCTGCGGTTGGCGAATCAGGCGGTCAACAACCTCGCCGGGGTGCCGTCCATCGTCTTCGGCATGTTCGGGCTCGCCTTCTTCATCTACGGGGTCGGCGGGACCATCGACCGCACCTTCTTCGCCGACCGGCTGCCGACCCCGACCTTCGGCACCGGGGGGTTGCTGTGGGCATCGCTCACCCTCGCACTGCTGACGGTGCCGGTCGTGGTGGTGGCGACCCGCGAAGGTCTGCTCGCGGTGCCGCGGAGTTGGCGCGAGGGCTCGCTCGCCCTCGGCGCCACCCAGTGGCAGACGCTGCGGCGGATCATTCTGCCGGCCTCGATGCCCGGGATCCTCACCGGTCTCATCCTGGCCGTCAGTCGGGCGGCCGGTGAGGTGGCCCCGCTCATGCTCACCGGCGCGGTCAAGCTCGCACCGAGTCTTCCGCTCGACACCACCGCCCCGTTTCTCCATCTCCAGCGCAAGTTCATGCACCTCGGGTTCCACATCTACGATGTCTCCATGCAGTCGCCGAACGTCGAGGCGGCCAAACCCATGGCCTTTGCCACCACTCTTGTCTTGCTGCTCTTGGTGGTGCTCATGAACCTCGCCGCCATCATCATCCGCCGCCGGCTGCGCCGCGCCTACCGCGGCCAGACGGTGTAGGGGCCCAACATGTCTCAGTCAAACGGTTTTGCCCTCGTTTCAAAGGACCTCGATTTCTACTATGGCGAAGTCCAGGCGCTCAAGAAGGTCAATCTCGAGATCCCCGAGCATCAGGTCACCGCACTCATCGGGCCCTCGGGGTGCGGCAAGTCGACGTTTCTGCGCTGTTTCAACCGGATGAACGACATGATCGAGGGGATTCGCGTCGAGGGCAGAGTCCTGGTCGAGGGCGAGGACATCTACGCGCCGGGCGTGGATCTGGAGTTGCTCCGCAAAAGGGTCGGGATGGTCTTCCAGAAGTCGAATCCCTTCCCCATGTCGATTCGCGAGAACGTCAACTACGGACCCCGGATGGGCGGCGTGCGTGGTCGCGATCGACTCGACGAGATCGTCGAACGCTCGCTCAAGCAGGCCGATCTCTGGGTCGAGGTCAAGGACCGGCTCGATGACTCGGCCCTCGATCTCTCGGGCGGACAGCAGCAGCGGTTGTGCATCGCCCGAACCCTGGCCAACGAACCCGAGATCCTGCTGCTCGACGAACCCGCGTCGGCCCTCGATCCGATCTCGACCGCGAAGATCGAGGAGACCCTGCTCCAGCTCAAGCAGAGCTACACCATCCTCATCGTCACCCACAATCTGCAGCAGGCGGCCCGGGTGGCCGACCACACCGCGTTCTTCATGCTCGGCGAGCTTGTCGAGTTCTCGGACACGACCACCATGTTCACCAACCCGAATCGAGACGATCACCGAGGAGTACATCACCGGGAGGTTCGGCTAAGCTCAAGTGAAGCTTGGAGATAACCGAGTGCTTCGGCGTGAGCCGACGCCGTCCCGGGTGTCAGGGAGAAGCAGATGCAACGCCAGTTCGAACATGAGCTCGACGAGATCAAACGCACCATCCTCACCATGGCGGGGATGGTGGAAAAGGGCCTGGCCGACGTCGCCAAGGCCCTGACCACCTGTGACTCCGAGCTGGCGAACGGCGTCATCGCCATGGACGACGAGATCGACCAGTACGAGGTCAGGATCGACCGGCTCGCCACCGAGTTCATCGCCAAGCACCAGCCGACGGCCACCGATCTCCGCTTCGTCATCGTCGCCATCAAGCTCGGGCCCGAGCTCGAACGCATCGCCGACAACGCGGTCAACATCGCCGAACGGCTCCTCGACATGTGTTCCGCGCCGCGGATCAAACCGATGGAGGATCTGCATCGGATGCTCGCGCTCGCGAGCGCCATGGTGAGCGATGCCATCGCCGCCTATGTCGCCCGCGACGCCGCGGCGGCTCGCGCGATCATCCGCCGCGACGACGAGGTCGACACGCTCAACTGGTCGATCTTCCGCGCGATGATCCAGCGGATGGTCGACGACCCGGAGATCATCGCCCGAGCCATCGACATCGTGCTGGTGGCGCGGTTCATCGAACGCATCGCCGACCAGGCGACCAACATCTCCGAGGAGGTGGTCTATCTGGTCGACGCTCGTCCGATCCGGCACGTCCACGAGGACGAGTGGAGCGACTGAGAGGGTCGATGATGACCAGAGAACGCATCGTGCTCGTCGAGGATGACGCCGATCTGTCGGCCACCCTCGGCTTGGCGCTGGAACGCGAGGGCTATGAGATCGTCAGCTACCGGACCGGCAGGGAAGGGCTCGTGGGGATCCTCGGCAGCCCACCCGATCTGGTGCTGCTCGATCTCAACCTGCCGGATCTTGATGGCCTCAGCGTCTGCCGCGAGGTCCGCGATACCGCCGCGGTTCGCGATCTGCCGATCATCATGCTCACCGCGCGGGTGGAGGAAAGCGATCGGGTGCTCGGTCTCGATCTCGGCGCCGACGACTACATCACCAAACCGTTTTCCCTGCGCGAGCTCAAGAGCCGGATCCGGGCGCTGCTGCGCCGCCGCAGCCTCGACGGCGGCGTGCCCGAGGACGAGTACCGCGACAATCGGCTCGTCGTGCGGCGCGGACCCATGGATGTCGAGCTCGATGGTCAATTCGTTCGGTTGACCGTGCGGGAGTTCGAGCTCCTGTGGTACCTCATCACGACCCGCCCCCGGGTGGCGTCCCGAGAGAGCATCCTCGAGCGGGTCTGGGGTCTGTCGAGCGATGTCGAGACCCGGACGGTGGATGTTCACATCCGCGCGCTGCGGGCCAAGCTCGGACCGGAGATGGTGGAGACGATCATCGGCGCCGGTTATCGTTTCCGGGGGTTCCAGTGAGCCGAGCCCGCCACCTGGCTGTCGCCCTCGCGGCGGCCCTGCCGATCCTCATCGTCGCGCTGGTCGTCGGTATCGGTCGGGGCTTCTCTGGATCCCTGACCGTGGCGGCGTTGTGGCTGGCGGCGGTGATGGCGGTGGAGGTGGCGCTGTGGTTCAGATCGGGACGACAGCTCGATGCGGTGGCCGCGACCTTGGGCGTGCCGCCTCGGGAGATGCCGCAGCGCTCTGCGCGAGCTCTCCGAACGGGCCGAGTCCTGTCGGATCGAGAGCGAGCGTCTCGCCGGCCGGCTCGAGGATCTCTCGTCGTGTCTCGGTGACGGTCTGCTCGTCGTTACCTCCGATCTCCGCGTCCGGCTCATCAACAAACCGGCGCTCGACTTCTGCGGCGTCGACAAGATCGCTCCTCGCGGCAGCCACCTGCTCGAGGTCCTGCGCGACCCGCCGGTGATCGAGGTCATCAAAGAGGCTGCCGGGGGCGGGCGGCCCGATCCCCAGGTCGTGGAGAACCGCAACGGTCTGTGGGAAATTCGGGCGTTTCCGGTGCGCGAGGGTGGCGCCGTCGTGCTCTTCTCCGAGGTCAGCCTGGTCCGACGGTCGGCCGAGTTCCGACGCCGTTTTGTTCAGGATCTGTCGCACGAGCTGCGGTCGCCGTTGACGGTGCTGCGGACCACGGTGGAGGCCCTCGAGGACGAGGTCGACCCGAGGCTCGCCGAGGTCCTGGTTCGACAGGTCGAACGCCTCGACCGCCTGACTCGCGAGCTCTACGATCTCGCCACCATCGAGTCGGGCCAGCTCGAGCTCGAGCTCGAGGAGGTCAACCTGAGCTCCCTGGTCCGCGATGTTCTCGGCGACTTCGGCCCCGAGGCGAGTCTCGACCGGGGTCGACTTCCGCGACGAGGTTCCCGGTGACGCCGTCGTGTGGTGCGACCGCCGCGGTCTCTACCGCATCCTGAGCAATCTCATCGACAACGCGGTCAAGTACAACCGCCGCGGCGGCTGGGTCGAAATCTGGGCCGAGGTTCGGGGGGAATCGGTCACCATCCGGGTCTCCGACAGCGGCGAGGGCATCCCGCCGGGAGAGCTCCGCGCGGTGTCGCAGCGTTTCTACCGGGTCGACCGGGCGCGGACCCCGGGCCAGGGCGGCCTCGGTCTCGGGCTCGCCATCGTCAAACACATGGTCCAGTACATGGGCGGCAAGCTCGATCTGCGGTCGCGCGAGGGCGTCGGCACGACGGTGACCATCACCCTTCCCGCCGGCGCCATCCTCGGCGAGCTCCTGATCAGACCGGTCGATGGTTCCGGCTCGCCCTTGGCCGTCGTCGCCTCGGGCTCATGGGCGGTCTCGGCGGTCGGGATGGAATCCTCGAAGACCTCGAGCATGTGGGTGGCGTTTTCGGCGATCTTGAGCGCGTCCCAGACGAGGCGAGTAGAACAGGATGCTGAGCCGGGTCTTGGACGAGTTGTTCTGGATGCGCAGGACCTGGTTTTCGTCGAACTCGTCGACCAGCATCCGGAGCTCGCGATTCCTCGACGCGATTTCCGAACAGTCCGGGCAATCGCCGGTTCGCAGGTTTCTCGAGGTGCGCTCGAGGATATCGCAGACGATGTCGCGCAACCCGACCGAGTTCGGCCACCTGCGCTTCGAGCAGGCCCGAGTGGTTGTTGGCCACGTGCAGGTGGGCGCGGACCACGATGTCGCGCAGGCTCTCGGATATTTCCTGCAGCGTGCTGATGGTGTGGGCGTAACGCCGCGAGTCCTGCACCGCCTCCCATTTCAGGAGTCGGAAGACCTTGAAGACATTGGCGGCGATGATGTTCGACCACCGCTGCACCCGGCGTTGTTTTTCGCGCGCTTCCTTGAGGATTGATCGATCCTGTTTGAACAGTCCCTCGAAGCTGAAGGTGATGACCTTGGCCACCTCGGCGAGAAAGATCCCGGCGTGCTGCGAGGTGATTTCGGAGGCGGCTTTGGAGTCCTTGATCTTGCGCAGGTTGAAGACCTCGACGGAGCTCTTCGACCTCGGCCGCGCTTGCGGTGGATATGATGGTTGCGGATAGATCAGGAACGCCGGCGAGTAGGTGATTGCCGCGACCGCCCAGGCTGCCGCCGAAAAAGATGACGGCGGCGAAGATCGACGACACGGTGAAGGCCATCATGGCGGTGAAGAACCAGCCGCCGACGACCGTGAGCACCCCGCTCACCCGATAGACGGCGCTGTCGCGGCCCCACGCCTGGTCGGACAAGCGAGGCGCCCATGGCGACCATGAAGGTGACATAGGTCGTCGACAGCGGCAGCTTGAACGACGTGGCGAGGGAGATGAGCGCGCTGGCCACTATGAGATTGACCGCGGCGCGGATGAGGTCGAAGGACGGCACCGCACCGTCGGCAGCCGGGGTCGGACGGTGCGTCGGATCGGTCGAAGCGGCGATTGACCGCCCGCCGAAGCCGTGGTTCGGGAAGAGTCGACCGATGGTGTCGAACAGGGCCGAGACCAGACGGACGATGGTCTGTGACAGCACCGTCGATTCGAATCGTTCGAAGCCCTCCTCCTGGCGACCGAGTTGGACGGTGGTCGCGGTGACCGAACGCGCCTTGCGCGAGATCCACAGGGTGATCACCATGACGACACCGGCGAAAAGCAGAATCAGGGTGTTGCCATGAACCGGCTGTCGGAGAGCCTCCATGGTCGCGGTCAACGGGTCGGCCGTGGCGCTCGCCTCCTGATAGGCGCTCAGGCCGGCCAGCGGAACACCGATGAAGTTGACGAGGTCGTTGGCGGCGAAGGCCATGGCCAGGGCGAAGGTGCCGACCAGGACGATGAGCTTGAGGATGTTGACCCGGGTGAAGCTGAGCAGGATCTGGAGGAAGAGGGCGGAAACCAGGAACGATCCGAGAAGAATCAGGCTGGTGTGGCACTTGATCCAGCTCAGGGTTTCGGGGGTGATGAAGGAGGCGCCCTTGGCGCCCTTGATGAGGATGAAATAGGTGATGGAGGCGAGCCCGGCACCGCCCCAGACCGCGCCGTAGCGCCGGAGCCGTCTTTCGTAGTCGAAGGTGAAGATGATGCGGCTGATGAACTGAATGACGGCGCCGACGACAAACGCGACCACGACCGACAGCAGGATCCCGAAGATGATGGCCAGCGCCTTGCCGGTGTTGATGTACTCCACCACCCGGGCGAAGCTGTCGCCCATCTCATAGAGCTTGAGCAGCGACACCGCCACCGCGGCGCCGAGGAGCTCGAAAACGATGGAGACCGTGGTCGAGGTCGGCAGTCCGAAGGTGTTGTAGAGGTCGAGGAGCAGGATGTCGGTGAGCATGACCGCGAGGAAGACGGTCATCAGTTCGGGCATGGTGAAGAACTGCGGGTTGAAGATGCCCTTGCGCGCCACCTCCATCATCCCCGACGAGAAGGTCACCCCGGCGAGCATCCCGAGGCTGGCGATGATCATGATCACATGACGCGGCGCCACCCGTGACCCGATGGACGAGTTGAGGAAGTTGACGGCGTCGTTGGACACCCCGACGATGAGATCGGACAGGGCGAGCCCGAAGAGCAGCAGTAATCGCAATCTGGAAGAAATCCATCCGCCACCCTTAGCGAAATTTTCGGTGATTGGAGAATCACCCTTCTCTTGGATCGGTGTGCGACCCGTGACACAGTAGTACAGCCCTCCCGTGAATACAATTGTCCGTGCATCCGAAGCAGGAGGTGAGGGCTCACCGATGGATATCCACCGGATGATCCTGTTAGGGTGGCAGGGTGCAGATCATCGTCAATCCGGCCGCGGCGGGCGGGCGACTGGGTCGGGAGTGGCCCACGGCTGCGGCAGCAAGCTCGAGAACACCGGTCTCGCGATGGATGCGGTCTTCACCGAGGCGCCGGGACACGCGACCGAACTCGCAGCCCTGGCCGCAGCGAACGGCGCCGAGCGAATCCTCGTTGCGGGCGGCGACGGCACCGTCTGCGAGGCGGCCGAGGGATTGGCCGTCGCGTGCGGGTGCGAGCTTGCCATCCTGCCGCTCGGCACCGGTAACGATGCCGCGCGGACCTTGGGCATCCCCCTCGGTCTCGAGGCGGCGGCCGGCGCCGCGCTCAACGGCGGCAGCCGATCGGTTGATCTGATCCGGGTCGGCGACCGGTTGGTGCTCAACGCCATCGGTATCGGTCTCACCGCCGACATCAACGAGCGCGCCGCGCGGATCAAGTGGGTTCGCGGCATCGCCGTTTATCTCGGGACCGCAGCGGTGTCGCTCTTCAAGTTCCGCGCCCCGATGGTCCGGGTCGTCGCCGACGGCCGGGTCATCTCGAGCACCATGACCATCCTCGCGGTCCACAACGGTCCCACCACCGGCGGCGGCTTCGCTCTCACCCCGAATGCGGTGCCCGACGACGGGCTTCTCGACGCGACGCTGGTCCCGGATGTCCCGATCGCGGGACGGCTCCAGCGGCTCGTCGGGGCCCTTCGGGGCACCCTCCATACCATGGACGGCAGCATCGCCCTTCAAGCGAAGGTCTTGGAGCTTCACCACGATGAGCCGCTCGCGGTTCACTTCGACGGCAACCAGGGCCGGCTCGAAGGACCCGTGACGCGGTTCGAGATCGTGCCGAGGGCGTTGAGGGTGGTGGTGCCGGGGTAGGTTTCAGGTCGCAGGTCGCAGGATTCAGGGCATCGCAAAGAACGCCCACAGATCACACAGATAGACACAGATCGCATCGCACCATCGCACCTGCGCGAAGATGAAGCAAATGAACTGAGTGTGTCGACCTGCGGAGCCTGGAGGGTCGAATCTGAAACACAAAGATCACAAAGAGCCACCAAGGAACCACTATGGGATTCACTCTGGCTCATCGCAACGACCAAGGAGTCGGTACGCAATCCCGTCCAGCGGGGACCCGGATCAATGTTGCGATGCTTCGTGAAACCTTCGTGGTTCTTGGTGCACTTTGTGTTTCAAGGCGACTCTCAATGCTCTGAACACCGTTCTAGGAAGTCTGTGGTCGCTCGCGTCGATCCGAATTGCGTCCACTTGTGTGATCTGTGGATGCGGTGAGATGGATGATCCTGACCTGCTACCTACTACCTGCTACCTGCATCGGGCACGGACGCGGACTCGGACGCGGACTCGGGAGAGGCTGTCAACCCGCGACGCGCGGGAACGTCTTATGCTTGTGTTGCGAGCCACCTCCATGACGCCGACTCGATCCGATCTCTCGATTGACGACCGCGCCCTGGTCCTCATGGCGCGCAACGGGGACCGTGACGCCTTCTCGAAGCTCGTTCTGCGCCACCAGCGGCGGGTGTGGATGGTGTGCCGGCAGTATGTCGGCGCCGACGAGGCCGATGCGGCGGCCCAGGACAGCCTGGTCAAGGCCTACACGAGCCTCGATTCCTTCGATGGTCGTGCCGCCTTCACCACCTGGCTCACCCGGATCGCGATCAACACCTGTCTCGATCTGCTTCGCCGGCGCAAACGAGAGGGCATTCGGGTTGTGAACCCGGATGACGACGGCGAGCTTGACGGCCTCGCCACGATCGCCGCCGACGAAGTCGATCCCGAGGAGCGGACCATGCAGCGGCAGGCGGTGCGCCGGCTCCAGGAATGCGAAGCCGAGCTGCCCGAGCGGCAGCGCGAGATCTTCCGCCTGAGGTTCTACGCCGAGATGGATCTCGACGAGATCGCCGCCAGCCTGTCAGTCCACGTCGGCACGGTGAAGACCCAACTGCACCGGGCGGTCCACCGGTTGCGGAGCGAACTTGGAGACGTACGATGAGCAAACATCTGAGCAGCGAAGAAATCGCGGCGGTCGTGGCGGGCCTCGAGATCGAGGTCCCATCGACAGAGCACCTCGAGAGTTGTGTGGCCTGCCGCGCGGAGGCGGCGGATCTCGAGGATCTCATCAGCGTTCGCCGAGAGGAGATGCTGGGCCACGCACCCGACTGGGATAACCAGATGAGGCGGGTCATGGATCGGTTACCCGCCCATCCGGGAGCCGATCTTCGGCGACGGCCGAGGTGGCTGCGGCCGGTTCTGGCGGTGGCTGCGGCGCTGATTGTCGCGGTGGGCATCGGCCTCCTGCGACCGGACCGGCCGGTGGCACCGCCGGTGGGCGAACCCTCGGTGGAGGAGATCCTCGCCGAGATGGATGAGTTGCTGGCCGATGACAGCATTCCCGGGTTCGAGATCATCGATCCCGAGATCGACGATTTGGAGACCTACTTCGACAACGGAGCATCCTGAGCGGGGGCATTCGGGAGGAACGCATGAAACGGATGATGATGATCGTGGTGATGGTGGCGGCAGCCACCGCTGCTTCTGCGGCGGATTTCAACCTACCGCACGGCAAGTGGTGGGAGAACGAACGGGTGGTCCATCGGATAGGGCTCACCGAAGCGCAACAGAAGGCGATCAGCGATCTGGTCTACCAGCACGCGCTCGAGATGATCGATCTCAACGCCGGGGTCAAGAAGGCAGAGTTCGAGCTCGGCGATCTCGTCGATTCTGATGAGTTCGATCCGGCCGCGGTCCGCAAGGCCTTCAGTGCGTTCCAGGGGGCGAGACAGAAGCTCGAGAACGAACGCTTCGAAATGCTCCTCGCGGTGCGGGGGACCTTGACCGCGGAGCAGTGGCGGAGCCTACTCGAGATCCGCCGGTTCATGGAACGGATGCGGGAGGACCGGCGTCCCGGCGATGGTGCGCCCGGTGGTCCGCGACCGCCCCAGGGCGAAGCGAGCGCCGGCAACCGGTCGACGGAGGGTTCGGGTAGCGCCGACCGACAAGCGGGAAGAGCAACAGCGGGCCGGAAGGCCCGCTGTTTTTGTCGGGGCACGGTTTTGGTCGCGGACACGGGTGCGGCTCGGAGCGTTCTTGTAGCGCCCATCTCCAGATGGGCGTCGGTGTTGTTGAGAAGGGCCATGACGCCGATCTGGAGATCGGCGCTACAAAAGGCCGGGGAGTCTGAAACCCCCCGTCAGCTCGTGGGGTGGAGGAGCCGCCAGGTCATGGCGCGGACATCGTCGAAGAGGTTGAGCGTGGCGTCGGCTCGAGCGGCTTCAGACTGCGCCGACTCCGACGAGGAGTCGCAGGTGGACGTCGACTTCTCTTGCGGAACCGTAGGCGATGCGCCAGTGGTGGAGCTCGGTCGCGGCCGGATCGACCGGCAGCCTTCGGCGAGATTTGCGGGCACTGATGAGGCGGATCGAATCACTTGATCGGCGATCGATTTGAGCGGCGCAGGCACCCGCATTACAAGGGAGATCGCGATACCGGCGGCGGTGGTCGCTTTCTCGAGGACGTCGAGATCGGTTACGGTTGCTGATTTTCGTGCATGGTCACCTCCGGGTTGTTCATGCACTCCCAACCAGCCGCTGAGATGGCCGATGTCAAGGGTCGCCGCCGCGGCGACTTGTCTTGCCCTTGACATCGGCCATCTCAGCGGCTACCCGTGCTTTGAAGAACAACCCGGAGGTGACCATGCCGGCTCCGGCTCCGGCTCCGGCTCCGGCTCCGGCTCCGGCTCCGGCTCCGGCTCCGGCTCCGGCTCCGGCTCCGGCTCCGGCTCCGGCTCCGGCTCCGGCTCCGGCTCCGGCTCCGGCTCCGGTTACGGATCTTGATTCTCTCGTCCCCGGCCTTCTGGGGCGCTGGAACGCCGTGGCGTCCCAGCGCCCCAGCGTCGCCCGACCAGCGTGGTCGCGTGGGTGGGATATTGCTAGTGCGCTTTGCGCACCGCGACCCACCCTCACCTGGCTGCGGTCAGAGCCGTCCTCGCTTCGCGACGACGGCCTGACTCGCTCGCCAGCCGAGCGCGGGTTGGAGGGCGGCGACCACGCTGCTCGGGCGCCGGCGGCCTGCTTCGCAGCCGGGAGAACAGACTTCATCGTGCCTCCCGGGGGAGCCCCCCTTGACGTTTTTCGGGGCGCGGTTGGTCACCGGGAGGCGCCTGAGCGAATAACGTCAAGGACGGCTCGCCCGAGGGGGGCTCCTGTCCCTCGGACCCGGTGCGGTATCGGTTTCGGTAGCGGACACGGACAACGGCTACGGCTATGGCACGGCCTCGGTCGCGGATACGGCCACGGATACGGACACGGCGAGGGATACGGAAACGGGCTCTTGGCGTTGACAGACAACCTTGAATGGGCTATAACAAGCGCCCTTGTGTGGGAGAGGTGTGTTATGACCGATTATGCAGTTGTTGAACACGGCGGAAAGCAATACCGGGTCAGCCCCGGTGATGTGCTTCTGGTCGAACGGACGGTTCCCGACCTCAAAATCGGTGACGAGCTTCGTTTCGATCGCGTGATGATGGTCAGCCAGAGTGATGCGGTCACTCTTGGCAAACCGATCGTCGATGGCGTCTCGGTGCTCAGCCAGGTGGTGCGACCCGAGCGCGGCAAGAAGATCATCGTCTTCAAAAAGAAGCGCCGCAAAGGTTACAAGCGGACCAAGGGTCATCGCCAGGACTACTACCGGGTCCGGGTCGAAGCCATCGAGGCCTAGGAGGAGTCATGGCGCATAAAAAAGGACAAGGATCGAGCCGGAACGGGCGGGATTCCAACGCCCAACGCCTCGGCACCAAGGTGGGTGATGGTCAGACCGTGACTTCAGGGTCCATTCTGGTGCGCCAACGCGGCACCCGTTTCAAACCCGGTGTCAACGTCATGCGGGGCAGGGACGACACTCTCTTCGCGACCTCCGAGGGCAAGGTCGAGTTTCAGAATCGCGGCCGGCTCGGCCGGTTCATCAACGTGGTGACCAACTGAAAGCACTCTCCGTCATGAGGGTGCGACATTGGAGCGCGGCGGCTCAGAACGAGCGCCGCGCTTTTCCATATGCTTGTTGACCAGGCGAGAATCACCGTGTTCGCGGGCGACGGCGGCAGGGGCTGTGTCTCCTTTCGAAGGGAGAAGTTTGTCCCCAGGGGCGGACCCAATGGCGGTGACGGCGGCCGCGGTGGCGACGTGGTGCTCCGGGTACAGCGGAATCTCAACACGTTGCTCCACATCCACAACCGGCGACTGATTCGCGCCGCGGGCGGCGGGCACGGCGGGGGATCCAACAAGACCGGCGCAGGTGGCGCCGATACGGTGGTCATGGTACCGCCGGGGACCATTGTCCGGGATTTAGAAACCGCTGAAGTCCTCGGCGATTTGGTGACGGACGGCGACGAGTTGGTGGTCGCCAGGGGTGGGCGCGGCGGTCGTGGCAACGCCCGCTTCGCGAGCGCCACCAACCGGACGCCCCGTCAGGCCGAGGACGGTGGAGTCGGTGACAAGAGAGAGCTCGAGCTCGAGCTCAAGCTGCTCGCCGATGTCGGTCTGGTGGGTCTGCCAAATGCCGGAAAGTCGACCCTGCTGGCGCGCCTGTCCGCCGCGCGGCCAAAGATAGCGGATTACCCGTTCACGACTCTCGAACCCCATCTCGGGGTGGTGCAGGCGCCGAACGACGAGTATTCGACCATGGTCATGGCCGACATCCCCGGCCTCATCGAGGGCGCCCATCAGGGCGCCGGGCTCGGGGTCCAATTCCTTCGCCATGTGGAGCGTTGCCGGGCCCTGGCCCACCTCGTGGACCTCTCGTCTGAAGATCCCATCGACGACAGGATCGAGACCATCAGAGGAGAGCTCGCAGCCTTCGCGACACCCCTGGATGGTCGACCTTGGCTTCTTGTCGGAACCAAGACCGACTCGGTGGCCGATCTGTCCGCCAGCGAGGCCGATCTCGGCCGGATGGCGGCGGAATACGGGGTTCCCAGCTGCATGATCTCGGCGGTGACCGGTGATGGGCTCCACCGGTTGCTCGGTCTTCTCTTCGGCCTCGTTGCGGCAGACCAGGAGATGACATGACCCAGCGAATCGCGGTCTACGGAGGCAGTTTCGATCCCTTCCACGCCGGTCATCTGGTGCCGACGGTGCGCGCCCTGGAGACCTTCCAGTTCGACGCTGTCCACTTCGTGCCGGCCGGCAACCCACCGCACAAGCAGGGCGAGCCATTGACCCCCATCACCCACCGGCTGGCCATGGTTGCCCTGGCGACGCTGCCGTTCGAGCGCTTCTTCGCCTCCGACGACGAGGTCTTTGTCGACGGGCCGACCTACACCGTCGATACGGTCAGACGATACCGCGAGCGCTTCCCCGGGGCGGTGCTCTATTTTCTCCTCGGCTCCGATTCCTTCTCGCAGATCGCGACCTGGGAACGCTGGACCGAACTGGTGGATCTCGCTCATCTGGTGGTGCTCCACCGCGCCCACATCTGGGGTTCGGAGCTCAGAACTCGGGTGCCGGAGAAGCTGAGATCGCGGTTGGTCGAGGTGGAGCCCTTCGCCAAGGTCCCGGATCCCACCGAGCAAACCGTTTACCTTCTCAACCACGACCCATTTCCGGTGTCGGCGACCGATGTCCGCAAGCGTCTGCGCCAGGGCTTTCCGATCCGGGAGCTGGTGCCGCACGAAGTCAACTCGTATATCGAAAAGTACGGTCTGTATCGAACGGACGACGAACGATCACCGATGGCGAGGAAGGAGAATCATGCTCGACGCTGACACGCTGTCGTGGATTGGAATCGCTGCCCAGGCGGCGGCGGACAAAAAGGCCTTCGATCTCGTCGGTCTCGAGGTCGGCGAGCTCACATCCTACGCCGACGGTCTTCTGCTGTGTTCGGCGGCAAGCGAACGCCAGGTGGGCGCTGTCGCCGACGAGATCTCGCGGAGGCTCAAAAAAGCCGGTTCCAAACCGCTTCATCGCGAAGGCGCCGGCCGGAGTGACTGGGTCCTCATTGATTTCGGCGACTTCGTCGTGCATATCTTCACCGAGGATCGCCGGGCGTACTACGGTCTCGACAGCCTCTGGGGAGATGCGCCGCGGCTCGACGAGGCAGCCCTCGGGATCGACCGGCCGGCGGCCCCCGCCGATCGGTGAAGACCCGCCTTCTCTGGATCGGTCGCCGCGGCACGCCGGCGCTCGACGAGCAGGTGGAGACCTATCGGCAACGGGTTCAACGACGCTGGCCGGCCGAGGACCGGGTCTTGAAACCGGTCTCGGGCGGTCGCAGCGATGACCCCCTCCGGATCCTGCGCTGCGAAGCGCTAGCCCTCGAGCGAGCCCTCGAGCCGGGTTCGGCGTTGGTGGTTTTCGACGAGCACGGTCGGCGGTTGACCAGCGAGGGCTTTGCCCAGGTGCTGCTTGACTACGAGGGCCGGTCAACCCCCGGGATCGACTTCGTCATCGGCAGCGACCTCGGGCTCGACCGCGAGTTTGCCGCCCGGGCCGCCTTGACCATATCGCTGAGCCCCATGACTTTGCCGCACCAGATCGCCCGGCTGGTGGTCTGGGAGCAGCTGTTTCGCGCAACCCATATTCTCGGGGGTGGCGGATACCATCGTCGCAAGCTCGGTTGATGAAGCGCACTTCTCCGGGCTCGGGGAGAAGATAAAAAACGTGCACCGCGGATCTTTGGGTACAATGGCGAAGACAGGTACCTGAATAGAGCGATGGAGGCTGACCGAATGAACCGGAAACAGGTGGAGAAATACAAAAAGCTGCTCGAGGCAAAAAGGAACGAGCTTCTCACCCGCCTCCAGGCGGCCCGCGCGAGTGAGCAGGAGGGTCCCTCGGAGGATGCTCCCGACCTCGGTGACCGTGCAATTTCCACTACGAGCCGCGACCTGACCTACCGTCTCACCACCAGTGAGAGCGACATTCTCAGACGGATCAACAGCGCCCTCGATCGCATCGAAGACTCAAGCTACGGCGAGTGCCTGAATTGCGGCAAGACGGTCCACCAGAGGCGCCTCGACGCCGTTCCCTGGGCGAGACATTGCATCGACTGTCAGGAGCTGCAGGATTCCGGTCAGCTGTGAGCCCGAACTCGAGGCCATGCTACGGATCCGCCTGATCGCGGCGAGCGATGACTATCTCCTTGAAGAGAGGTTGATTGCCGAGGTTGCGGAGGTCTGCAGCGAACTCGGCGGAGTTGAGCCCGAGGTTCAGAGCGAGGAGGCGACCCCCGAAACGGTGGCCATGGAACTCGTGTCTCCATCGCTTTTCGCTCGGGAGCGGGTGCTTCTCGTCAGGGATGTGCGCGAGTGGCTGGATGGTGCGGCTCCTTCGGGAGTCAAGGCTCTCAAGACCGCAGCGCCCGACCCACAACCGCTGATTCACGTTCTCGCCGAGGGCCTGCCCGAGGGCATGGGTTTGGTGATGGGTGCATGGTGCGGCCGCAAACCCGGCGGAGACCTGGTCGAGGCAGTGGCGAAGATCGGATCTTTCGAGTGGATCCCATTGCCCCCGCCTCCGAAGCCCTGGGAAGACGCCGTCTTGTCCCGGGAACAACAAAAAGTCTTGGAGGCCATTCTCCTCAAGGCGGCCAACGGGGTGCCCTTTCATCAGCGGGCAAGGCGACTGCTGCTCGAGAGATTGGGTTTTGCGCCACGTCTGCTGGTTCAGGAGGTCCGCAAGCTCACCGCCGCTGCTGGCGATGGCGAGGTTGACGAGGAGCTCGTCCGGCGGCTCACCTTTCCCCGCGAACGTTCGCTCGAGGTGGTCCGCGAGGCGGTGCTCGAACGCAAGCTCGAACCTCTCTTCGATCTCATCGCCGCCGCCGCGTCGGGGGCTCCGGTCAACGACTGGCAGGGCCAGCGTCTCGAACCCGGCAGGTTTGGACCTACCCTTTTCGGCCAGGTGACCAATCTCCAACACCAGTTGCTCTACCTCCGCCGAGTGGCTGAAGCCGCCGGTCTCGGATCAGAGATGGCGCCGGAGCAGACCGGTCGAGGGGGTTGGTACCAGAAGCGTTTCAAGGACGGTATCGCCCCGGATCTCATCGCCCGTTTCAAGCAGGATGCGCCGTCTCCGTTGATCCGTCCCGGAGGCAAGCCACCGACGCCCTTCTCCCTCGGGGCGCTGTTCGCCGGCGCCGGGCGATACTCGGACGCCGAGCTGACGGCCGCCATCGCCGATGCCTCGACTGTGGAAGCCGGCATCCGGCAGGAGCCCTTCCCCCTCGAAGCGTTGACCGTCTGGTTTTCCGCGTTTATCGGCAGTCATTCGCGGTAGACTGGAGATACCATGGGTACAATCCCAATCGTGTGGGTGGTCGATGACGAACCGGCGATTCGTGAGCTGCTCACTGTCATCGTCTCGACGGCCGGTTACCAGGTGGAGACCTTTGCCGGTGGCGCCGAGGTGCTCGCCTGCGCCGACCCGCCGCCGGGCGCCGTGCTCCTCGATCTCATGATGCCCGAGGTCGACGGGGTGGCCGTTCTCAAGGAACTCAAGCGCCGCCACCCGGCCCTGCCGGTGCTCATCCTCACCGCGGTCAACGAGGTCAGCCGAGCGGTGGAAGTGACCAAGCTCGGGGCCTACGACTACCTCGTCAAGCCCATCGATCAGGAACGCCTGAGAACGACTCTCGATCGAATCCTGACCCGCGGCAACCTTGAAGACGAGGTCGCTTCGCCCAAAGCTCAGACCGGTGATCGCTACGACCTGAAGAACATCATCGGTTCGTCGGCCGCCATGCGTCGCGTCTACGACCAGATCCAGAAGGTCCTGAGCTCCGATATCACCGTTTTCATCTCGGGTGAGAGCGGGACCGGCAAGGAACTCGTCGCCAGGGCCATCCACTACGGATCTCTGCGCTCCGGTGGGCCCTTCATCGATGTCAACTGTGCTGCCATTCCCGAAGGTCTGCAGGAGTCCGAGCTCTTCGGCCACGAAAAGGGCGCATTCACGGGTGCGCTCGCCACCCATCCCGGGAAGTTCGAGCAGGCGGCGGGCGGTACGATCTTCCTCGACGAGGTCGGTGAGATGTCGCCGTCGGCCCAGGCGCGGCTGCTGCGGGTGCTCCAGGAGCGCTGCCTCCAGCGCGTCGGCGGCACCAAGACCATCGATCTCGATGTCAGGGTGGTCTCGGCGTCCAACCGGGACCTCGGGGCGATGGTGGCGGACAGCGGTTTCCGGCAGGATCTTTTTTATCGCCTGGTGGTTTTTCCCATCGAGCTGCCGCCCCTCCGCCAGCGGCGGGAAGACGTGCCGTTGTTGGTCGAGCACTTCATCCACAAGCACGGCCGCGACGCCGGTCGATTGGTGATGGGGGTCCAACCGGCGGCCATGCAGGCGCTCATGGCTCACGACTGGCCGGGCAATGTGCGCGAGCTGGAGAACGTCATCCACCGTTCACTCCTGGTCGCCGACGGATCCGCGATCGGGGTCGACGATCTCCCCACCGGACTCGGGACGGGGATGGCGCCTCCCTCGAGCGAGGGATCAGCGCCGATCTCCGTCGCCATGAGCTTGGAAGAGCTCGAGCAAGCGGCCATCGAAAAGGCGCTCAAACGCCACGGCGGCAATCTCTCGGATGTGGCACGTCAGCTCGGCATCGGGCGCTCGACCCTCTATCGCAAACTCGAGCAGTATGGCTTCCGGGACAAGAAGGACGACGACTGAAGGGTCGTCAGAGCACGTCGTCCCAGCCGCGATCGCGGAGGGCTTCGACGACGCCTTTGACCATCTGAGCTTCGGATTTCGGGACGACCAGCACCGCGTCGGGGGTGGCCACGACCACGAGGTCGTGTACCCCGGCGGCGGCGATGACGACGCCTTCCCCGACGAGGATATTGTTGCGGGATTCGAGTTCGATGGTCCGGCCGCGGGCCACGTTGCCGTCGAGATCGGCGGCCAGAACCTCGGCCAGGGCGGACCACGAACCGACATCCGACCAGTCGAAGTCCACCGGCACGCTCCAGCACTGCCGTGCCGACTCCATGATGCCGAAGTCCACCGAGGTCCGGGGAAGATGAGGGTAGATCTCGTCCAGGACCTCGCGCGCGGCGGGCGTTTCAAGAGCCTCACCTATGACGCCGATTCCATCGAAAAGGAGCGGCAGTTGGCGTTGAACCTCGGCCAGCAGATCGGTCGCTCGCCAGGCGAACATCCCCGAGTTCCAAAGATAGCCGCCGTCGGCGAGGTAGTCCGCCGCTGTCTCCCTGTCGGGTTTCTCGACGAACCGCTCGAGGTGGTGGATGGGCCAGCCGTCCTTGACAAAGCTCTGGGCGCCGAGACGGAGATAGCCATAGCCGGTCTCGGGGTGGGTCGGTTTGATGCCGAAGGTCAGCAGCCCGCCGTGCGTTTCGACGGCAGCGGCTCCGGCGGCCATGGCCGAGCGGAACCGCTCGGCATCGGCGATGACGTGATCGGCGGGCAGCACGAGGCAATGGGCGTCGGGGTCGTGGTGAAGCAAGACCCGCGCGGCGTAAGCGACGCAGGCCGCGGTGTCGCGGCCGGTGGGCTCGGCGAGGATGTGGTCGGGAGGGAGATCGGCAAGGAGAGCGCGGGTGGCCTCAGCTGTGGCGGCGGTGGTCACCACCCAGAGACGATCGGCCGGAACCAGGGGCAGGATGCGATCAGCGGTCACCCGGAGCAGCGGTTGATCGGACGCCAGGGCGAGCAGTTGTTTGGGGCGAACCTCGCGGGAGGCGGGCCAGAAGCGGGTGCCGGATCCCCCGGCCATGATGACTGCGTGCAGCATGGTGGGTATCTTAGCCGGTTCGCGCATCGCGAGTTCACAGTCGACAGTTATTTCCTCGGTGCCGGAAGAACTCGCCTGCGAGCAGACAGCCCTGAATACCGAAGTGATTTCCCAAGGTGGATTTGTCGCTGCAGCGAAGAACACCATTGCACGGGTGTTGGAGACGAACCGGTGTCCACTGCGTCGCGATGGAACGGTCAACTGTCGACTTCGCGGTGTTCAATCCAGCAGCAACAGCAGTTGATCCAAGCTCGCGATTCTGCGATAGCCATTGCCTTCGAAGGTGCCCGGCCGGTCGATGAGCACCGGTGTCATCCCCACCGCGCGCGAGCCTTCATAGTCCTCGAGCGGCGAGTCGCCGACGTGGAGCGCCTCTTCGGGCCTGACGCCGAGCCGCTCGAGGGTTCGGAGAAAGATACTCGGGGGCCGGATTTTCAGACGCCCTCGATGGCCGAGATCGGCAACGTGTGAGAACCGGTCGGTGAGCCCGAGACCATCGAGGATCTCGTGTAATCGACGATCCCAGTTGGAGATCACCGCAAGCCGGAGACCGCGGCCGCGCGCCGCATCGAGGGTGGCGAGCGTCTCCGGGATGATCCATCGCATGCACCTCCGGGTTCGAGAAAGCGGCGTAGAGCTCCTCGAGCAGGGGCCGCCAGTCGGCGTCATGCTCGAGCCGGGCCAGGACCTCGCGGAGGAAGGCCCCCCACCACTCTTCTCACCACCGGGTTCGGAGCTGTACCGATCGATGTCCGCCTCGCCGTTTGATTCGGGCCCCCGTCGGGCGAGGCGGCGACGCAGATCGGTCGCTCCGATGAGCCGATGAATCTCCCGTGCTCCGGGGCCGTGCCGACCGAGGGCTTCGGCGTAGATCTCGGCCGGCGTCGGATCGCAGTAGAGCAGGGTGTTTCCGGCGTCGAAGGCGACGGTGGTGATCTGGGTTATGAGGACATTGGGCGATGGCAGCGCATCCCTGCCATCGCGCAGCGGGAAAACGACCAGGCGTCGTCCCGTCGACTCTGCGATACTGTCGCGGTGCGCAACTGACGAACCCCTGCTGTACCCGCCGAAGCCATGGCCGCAAGCTCTAGCGGTCATGGTTGGACGATTGACTGCTGTATTGGTGACAATGCTCGTCGCGTCCATCGCCGGAGCCGCGACCGAGATCGAGCAGAGGATCCTCGGCCACATCGATCAGGCGGTGGCGGGAGGCCTCCAGCCCGACGACTTCCACCACCTCGGTCTTTGCCTTCTACTGGCGCGACACCGCTCCCGATCTCGCCGTGGTCGAGGGTGGACTCGACCGTCTGGCCGCGTTGAACCGGGTGGATCCCTTGATGGCCGATGAGCTCCGCATGATGCGGGCGCGGCTTGCGGCTGATGCGGGACAGACCGGCGGCGGCGCGGGAGTTCTTCCAGACCATGGGCGGTCTTTCCCAGTGGTGGGTCCAGGGGCCGGTCGCCATCGGTGAGCTGGCGGACTTCGACGAGTCTCGCCGAGTTGCCCGTCGGCGACGACTGGCGTTTCGCGCCCGGCACCGATCCCCTCGGTTGGGTCCGCCTTTCCGGTCTCGCATGGCCGGCACAGCGCCAGCTCGTGTTTCTGGCGACGACCGTGACCGCGGAGAAAGAACAACCGGTGGCGATTCGGTTGGGCGCCGCCCAGGCTGCCCGGGTCTGGCTCAACGGCCGAGAGGTCTTGACCACGCCCCGACCCCTTGATCGGGCGGACGATCAGGTTTCGGCCGGAGCTTGGCTGCGCCCCGGCGCCAACACCATTGTCATTGCGGTCGCGAGCGAGACCGACGACTGGTGGCTCAGGGCTCGCCTGACCGCCCCCGACGGCAGTGCCCTCGAGGGCGTGCGTGAGATCACTTCCGCACCGGTTTCCGTCAAGGTCGAAGATCGCGATCCGCCCGAGATCAGGGATCTGGAGAGCGAGATTCGTCGAGCGGTCCGTGCCGGCAAGGACCAGGCGGAGGTCGCGTTGGCGGCCTTCCTGGTTTTCCGCCGGCCGCAGGCCGTGGGCGCCGGCGAGGCCCGGTCGGTGTGTCGGAGCGCTCGCGCCGAGGCTCCGGCCGAGGCGCGCCTGCTCGAGCTCATCCTGACGAGCGAACAGACGGTTATTTTCGAGTTGCTCCGGGATGCGATCAAGGCCGCGCCCGATCTCAACTGGGCACGGATCGAACTCGCGTCTTGGTACGCGGATCGGGGGCTCTTCGACGAAGCGTCGGCGGTTCTCAGCCCGGCGATCTCTGAGCCGGTGGCGACCTCTGCGGCCCTCGACATCGATTCGGAGATGTGGGGGATCGTCCTGCTCCCGGAGATGGTGGAGCTCGCCCGGAAATATCCCTGCCTGCGAATCGGTGGGCCTCGCCGCCGCCCACCGGGCGCTCGATGCGCGGCGAACGGATCTCGCGGGTGAGGTGCTCTCTTTCCTCGACCAATCGACCCCAGCCTCGGTGTCGGTGATCGAGCTTCGCGAACGGCTCGCCGAGGCATGCAACGATGGCGCTGCGCTGCTCGAGCTCTTTTCCGAAGGTTTGGCGGCGGATCCCAACGACGCCCGACTGCGGCTTCGCCTGGTCCGTCTGCTCAGTGGCGTCGGCGATCTCGAGGGGGCGCGTGTGCGGCTCGAGGAGGGTCTGAGACGATCCCCGTCAGACATCGATCTCCTGATGGAGTTGGCCCGTGTCGAGCATACGGCGGGCGCCGACGACCGCGCGTTGGTACTCTCTCGAGAGGTGCTCGCGCTCCGTCCGCAGGATCGGCGGGCCCGGCGATTCGTCGAGCTGCTTGGTGGCGAGGCCGAGGATCTCGGTTGGCTGCGGACGGCAGACGAACTCTGGCGAATGACCGAGACCGCACCCGCCGGCGATCCGGCGGTCACCGTGCTCGACCACGTCGAGATCCACTTCCTGCCGTCGCAGCTCACCGAAGAACGGGTCCAACAGGTCTATCTCATCACCTCTGCGGAGCGGGCCGACGGCTATCGGCGTTTCACGCTGCCTCATATCGCCGAGAGCCAGCGGTTGCGAGTCATCCGTGCCCGGATTCTCCGGCCGGATGGCTCTGAGCTCAGCGCCGGGCAGGGAGACACGCCGCGGCTTGCCGAGCCCGAGTTCAACCTCTACTACGACACGCGGTTGCGGGTACTCGACTTCCCGGATCTTGACGACGGCGACCTCATCGAGATTGCCTACGTCAAAACCGAAACCATCGAGAGCAACGAGACCGGACCCTACGAAGGAGGTCTCATCGAGCTCGGGCGGTCGGTGCCGACCGTGCTCGCCGAGGTCGCACTGGTGGGTCCGGAGGACTCGCTCCCGGCGTGGCAGCTGATCAACCTCGAAGGTGAGCCGGATCGGCTGGTCGATCCGCTCGGGCAGGTGCGACTGGTCTGGACGTGGCGCGATCTGCCGGGGGTGCGGCACGATGTGCCGCCGGCGCCGCCCTTCGCCATGGGTCGGTTTCTCTGTTACTCGAATCACCCGACCTGGGGTGAGCTCGGCAGCTGGTATGAGCGCCACGTGACGCCTCGGATCCGTGTGTCCCGTCAGATCGAGGAGCTTGCCGAACGCCTGACCGACGGCGTCAGCGATCGGATGGAGAGGATCGGCCGGATTTACGCCTACGTGACCAACGAAATCCGCTATGTCGGCCTCGAGTTCGGCGAGCACCACTACCGCCCCTTTTCGGCCGACTGGGTTCTCAACCATGGCATCGGCGACTGCAAGGACACGGCGACCCTGCTGGTGGCACTCTTCGAGGCCATCGACATCCCGGCGCGGATGGTGATGGTTCGGACCGCCGATCTCGGGCCGGTGGTCGCCGATTTGGCGCTGCTCGAGGTCTTCAATCACGCCATAGCCTATCTTCCCGAAGACAATCTCTGGCTCGATGGAACCGCGGCGGGGCACGCCATGTTGCCGCCACCGGGCCTGGACCAGGGAGCGACGGTCCTGGTGGTCGAGGGCCAGGACAGTCGACTGCGCGTCACGCCGATCGTCGGCGTCGGGTTGTCGCGGACGACGATTACCCTCGGCGCGGCTCAAGACGGTCTGGTTCCGCTCAGTCTGAAGATCGAGGACAGCGGCGAGGCGGCTGATCGGCGGCGGGGTCGCTTTGCCGGCGGCAAGGCGGTTCGACCCTTTGCCACCTGGTTGCAGCAGATGTTCCCGGGAGCGGAGCTGACCGCCGAACCCGTGTACCGGTTGGTTCCGTCTCGGGATCCGGCCGTCATCGAGCTCGAAGCGGTGGTCCCACGAACCGCACTGGACAGCCAGGGCGGTGTCGCGACCTACCCGGGCACCTTCGATCTGGCCGCCAGGGTGGTTCCGACCGGGAGCCGTTCAGGTCCGCTCCTTGTGGATGTCCGCCCGGATCTCGAGTGGACCCTCGATGTGACGCTGGGCCGGTCGGCGGAGGTGATTCCGGATCACATCGAACTCTCGGGCGAGTTCGGCTTCTTGAAGTTGACGACCGAGCTGACCGAGAAGGGATATCGCGTGAACGGCTACTTTCACCTCGAACCCGGGCTGATCGAAGCCGATCGCGCCCCCGACTTGCGTGAGTTCCTGCTCGAGGTCGGGCGCATCTTGAGCCGGCCCTTGGAAACGCCGTGAACCCGCGCCGTTTCTCCCTGGTATCGGCGACGGCGTTGTGGGCCGCTGCGACACTGCTCGCGGTGTCGCCGGCCGCCGCCGATTGGTGGACCGTGCACCAGTCCGATGCCGAGTTCGATCTCGTCACCGCCCGGCGGGTTGCTCTCGAGACGGTGGCCGAGGATCCCACCAGCGCCGACGCTGTGGCGGCGGTCGGGTGGTGGCTCCGTCAGATCAGGAACCTCCCCTACCCCGAGGAGATCCTGAGTTTTTCCAGCGGCGAGCGTGATCCCGAGTTCGGGTTCCTTCTCGCACGGATCGAAAGCGAGCTCAACGGTCGACCGCCCTCGGGGACCCTGGCCTCGGCCGAACTGGCCGGGCCCTTTGGGGTTTTCGACACCTTCGATCTCGAACGTGGTGTCGCGCCGGCTGATGCCAAGCTCCCCTCGCCGGACACCGGTTTCGTCAATCCGTGGGACCCGGTTCGGCTCAGGATGACGACCCTTGACGGAGTCATCGCGCCTCCAGATATGGTGACTGCCCGGGGTGTCTTCACCGCGCTGTGGGTCGTTCGACCCGATCAGCCCTTCGACGGTTGGATGGTGGTGGAGGCCGCCGGGAGTTACGACTTGGCGGTCGATGGGCGAGCGGTGGACAGCCGGCGCTTCTGCGGTCAACGTGACGCCGAGGTCGTGTGGTATCGAGTCCGTCTGGATCGCGGGCTGCACCGGTTGCGTGCGGATTTCGCTTCGCGCGGTCGACCCCAACTCAGGCTGAGCTTCTACGACACTCACGGCCATCCGGCGACCCTGCCCATGGCCGACGAGGCGGCCGGGAAATCCTGGGCGGCTTCCGAGGTAGCCGTGCAGGAACCCCCGGCCATGCGCGGTCTCAGCGCGCGGCTCGAGGGCGGCGGCACCGTTGCCGAGTTCCTTCTGGCGGCGTCCCTGAGCGAGCACCGCCGCGACCGCGTGCACTGGCGCGGCGCCATCGAAGCGGCGATGGAGATCGATCCCGAGAACCCTTGGCCCCGGCTTGCATTCGCCTCGTATTGGCTGACTGCGCCGACGAATGACGACGGCGAGGCCGTCCGCCGTCGGGCGCGGGAGCAGCTCCGCGGCGCCTCGGAGATACCCTTGGCCCTGCTCTACGAGCGTGCTCTCGCCCTCAGGGAGCGGCGGGAGGAGGACAGCGACCGCCTCCTCAATGTTCTGGTTGATCACTACCTCGCCGATGTCAGGGTGCTCCAGCTTTGGATTCGCGAGGCCCTGGACCATGGTTGGGTTCGTGAGGCCGAGGATGGCCTTCGTCAACTGCGCGCCGCGCTGCCGGGATCGCGTGGGGCGGCGGAGGTCGAGATCGAAGTCCTCGAAGTTCTCGAGCGCTGGCAGGAGCGCCAGCGTCTGCTCCGGGCGCTGGCGATCGCCGAACCGCTGGATTTTCGCTTTGTCGATGAGCTCGCCAACGGTTGTCTCATCGGCGATGCGGTCGAGCTGATCCGGCGTCTCCGCCTGCGGGCGGAGGACCCCGATCTCGATGTCGAGTTGGTGCGGTTGTTGTACGCCGAGGGCGAGTTGGCGGCGGCCGCCGCCGAGCTCGAGTCGGTTCAACAGCGCTGGGGTTCGCTGCGGGTCGTCGACGAGATGAGTCTGGCGATCACGGCGGGCGACCCCGAGGCCAACGCGCGAGCCCTCGAAGAAGCGCTCGCGCGGGCGCCCTCGTCCCTTGAACTCCTGAGCCTCGCCTGGCGGCGGGGCGAAGCGACGTTTTTCGAACCCTACCGACTGTCCCTGGACGACGTCAAGGCCCGGGCTGACGACACAACCGATGGGGTCGATGCGGTCCTGCTCCTCGACCAGGCGGTGGAGCGGGTTTTTCCCGATGGTTCCAGTCTCTACTATTACCACGGAGTGACGCGGGCCTTGACCCCGGTGGGCGCCCGACAAGCATCTCGGCTGCAACAACTGCCCAACTCCCACCGGCTCAAAATCAGAATCCACAAACCCGACGGAACGGTGGTTGTCCCCGCCGATATCGGCGATGGCGGTGGCGCCATCGAGCTCGACGGCGTCGAGGCCGGTGATCTGGTGGAGGAGGAGTACGTGGCGAAGGTGGCGGCGACCGGGGCCTCGCGGCGGGGTCACATGCCGCCCTATATCTATCGCTTCGCCGATTCGGAACGCGCCTTCGGGCTCTCGGAATACCTGCTTCTCGTACCTGGGGAAATCGAACTTCTCGTCGAAGGCAATCTCGATGGTCTGGAGTACTCCGAGTGGGAGGTCGATGGACTCCGAGCCGTGCGATGGCGGGCCGAGGGTGTCCCACCGATCCCGGAGGAGCGTTTCGCACCGCCGACGGCCGAGCTTCTTCCCTGGGTCAGCTATGCCTTCGGGGTGACCTGGGAGGACGTTGGCGACACCCTCCGCGATCGTCTTCTGGAGATCCTCGTGACCACGCCCGAACTCCGAGCCTGGAGCGAAGATCTGCTCGTTGGGGACTCGCCGAAGATCGCACTCGAGACGCTTCTCGAGGCGGTCATCGATGAGATCGAGCCGGGTCGCGGGGTCTTGGACTTCGCCGGCGCTGCCGGCGCCAGCTTCTCGCGGCGGCAGGGCAATCGGCTCGGGATCGTCGCCGCGGTCCTGCTGGAAGCCGGCTGGAAGGTCGATCTGGTGATGGCTCGAACCCGACCGTTTGCCGGCACCCACCTCCTGGTGCCGACTTTCGACTCGTTCTACTTACCCCTGCTGCGGGTCGAGCTGAACGGCGAGGAGTTCTGGCTCGACCTCGAGGAGGAGCGGCAGGGAATCGGGCGGATCGATCCGATGCTGCAGGGCAGCGACGGCCTCCTCGTGCCGCTGAGCCGGCCGCGAGAACCGGTCACGATCCTCGCCGAACTGCCGACCTTCGCCAACCCCGATCTCGAGGAGGAGCTCACGGTGACGGCGGTGGTGGAGGCCTCGGGTGATGCTCGGTTGACCGTCGCGCTGGCGATCATGGGCCCACAGGCCGAGCGGGTCGTCGAGCAGATTCGCAGCGTTCCCACCGACCGGGTACCGATGGTCTACGAGCAGATGGCGGCGAATTTCGTGCCATCGGCGGTGGAGGTCACCGGCCGGTTGGATCGGGTGGAAAACGGGATCACCTTGGAGCTCGCCATGCGGGCGCCCGGAGTCTGTCGCCCCGAAGGGGACTCCATGGTGTGCCGGGGCCTGGTGTTTCCCAAGCCGCTGGCCCCGATCCTGGCGGCGCTACCGACCCGCCGCTACCCGCTGATCATGCCGGTGCCGGTCCTGCAGAGGAATGAGCTCGTCATCGAGGCACCCGTCGGCTGGACGATGGATCGCCAGCCGCGGAAGATCGAAACTCGATGGGGCTCGGTGGTCGAGACCATCGAACGGGATGGAAGGCGCACCCGTTCGATTCTCCGGCTCGAGCTCCCGGCCCAGACGGTGGCGCCGGATGAGTACCCCGAGTTCGCCCGCTTCTGTCACGCGGTGGATGAACTCAACTTCCGACCGCCGATCCTGACCCGGGAGAGCGGGTCGATGGATACTCCAGGCTCGTGAAGTCGCTGGACGGGACCGTCATCGCCGTGCACGGCCCGCTGGTGCGGGTGCAGATCGGTGATCGTACCGTGGTCATGGCGTCCCGCCGTCGCCTCAATTGGGAGGGCGGCGCGCCACGATCGCCCCGTCTGGTTGTCGGCGATCGGGTCCGAGCGGAGATGGAATCCGAAGACGGGGTGGTGGTGGCGGTTCACCCTCGAGAGAACTCGCTCTGCCGGTCCGCTCCGCACAGCGGTCGTCCCCAGGTCATCGCGGCAAACGTCGATCAGGCGCTCCTGGTCTTCGCTGCGAGTCGACCCGAACCCAAACGCGGTCTCCTCGACCGTTTTCTCTCGGCGTGCCACATCGCCGAGATCGAGGCGGTCATCACCATCAACAAGATCGATCTCGGTATGGACGAGGTCGAGGAGTGGTTGCCGATCTACGAGAACCTCGGCTATGAGGTCATTTTGGTCTCGGCGAGAACGGGGTGGGGGTTGGGTCGGGTCAAACGACGCCTGATCGGCAAGACGACGTTGTTTTGTGGGCCCTCGGGGGCCGGCAAGTCATCGCTGCTCAACTCGGTCTATCCGGGTTTCCGACTCAAGGTGGGTTCCATCTCCGACGCCACCGGCAAGGGGAAACACACAACCACGATGGCCGAGCTCATGCCGCTGCCGTACGGGGGTTTCGTGGTCGACACGCCCGGTCTCAAGGAGTTCGGCGTCCTCGACCCATCCGACGAAGATCTCGCGATGGCTTTTCCCGAGATCGCCGCCATCGTGCCCGGCTGCCGGTTTTCCGACTGCCACCACCTCCACGAGCCCGACTGCGCTGTCCGAGCGGCGGTCGAAGACGGCACCATCGATGCCGGACGGTTCGAGAGCTACCTCAAAATCCGAGACAATTCTTAATTTTTAATTCTAAATTCTTAATTACATCGCAGTCTTCCTTAGAGGCTTTGCGATGAAATTAAAAATTCAAAATTAAGAATTGAGAATTGTCATGGGGCTTTGTGCGGCGCGGCGAGGAAGCACCCGACATAGCCCTGACGTTGGCGCAGCGGCGCAATCGGCATGGTCGTGCCGTTGTCGGTTCGGCGGACGCCCTGATACAACCGCTCGAGCTCGAAGCGGTTGCGGAACAGCCAGGTTTCGACCGGATCGTCATCGGTCAAAACCGGGATTTGCATGGGCAGGTGGATGGCTTGAAGCAGTACGTCATCGCTGGCGCGGTGGCGGCCGAAGACCCAGCATCGGGACCCGTCAGGCTCGAGGTAGGTGAGCACGACGAGGTCTTCGTCGATGGTCTGTGGGTTGCTGCCGTCGATGGCCGAGGGCTCGGTCGCGCTCTGCCCCAGCCGACGAAGAACCGCGATGAGCGAGGATCCCTCCGGAATGACCTGTGCTTCTGCCGGGATCTCGGTCCATACCGCGGCCTCGACGAGCTCAATGGGGGCGAGTCCTTTGAGTCGGGCCACCCCGAGGTAGCGGAGACCGACCTGGAACGGGCCCGGTCGATCCGGATCGAGGGGGAAGAGGAGCCAGCGAACACCGTGCTCGGCGACCTCGGTGAAAGACGGCACCTCGAGCTCCTGTTCCAGGTGTTCGATGAAATCCAGGGTGAGCACGATTCCCTCGTTGATGAGTTCGCCGTGGCTGTCGAGGGCGGCCGTGTACGGACGGTCATCCGTTGATCTGTCGGCGCTTCGGGCCTCGGCGATGGGGGCGAGGAAGTTCTCGACCTGGGACGCCTCATAGCCCGCGTGGATCAGAAACTCGGCGATCTCGGCAATCTCGCGTGAGCTCTTTCCGGTGGTGAGTCGGCTCAGCTCGACGATGCCGTGACCAAAGAACTCGAACCGGCGGATTTCTCGATCGCTGCCGAGCATGGGGAGCAGGCGATAGGCCCCGTGATTCAGGGCGATTCGGATCCCCTGGTCGAATGGGAACCCGCTTTGCCGCAACCGATGGTAGGCCTGTTGGATCTCACAGGCGGCGGCGAGGACCCGCAGGGCGCGTCGTGACGAGTAGAAGCCGCCGTCACCGAGGAACTTCTCGAAGATCAAGCGGTGGTCGTGGCGGATTTCCTCGAGTCGATTCTGGAAGACATACATGAACTGGAGCGCCTTCTCCTCGGCGATCCGCCCTTTCCTCCGAACCTCCTCGAGGATGGCGGTGAAGTTGGTCAGGTCATAGACGAGCCCGAATCGACGAACCGAGGTGTCCACCACTCCCGGGGAGGTGAAGTCGAACGGCCGGGTGGTCGGTGCGATGGAGCCGCGGACCGATGGTTCGGCGAGCACGAGTTGGTTGCCGCGCTGAACCATGATGACGATTCGGCGGCGCAGGGCGGCCAGGAGCTCGAATCGCTTGAGGTTGAGCCCGACGTCGCGGAACAACGACAGCCTGAGCCTTGGACATCCCGATGGAATCCAGGAGATCGGCAATCGAGAGCGCCTTGAGAAGACGAGGTTCCAGGAGAGTCCACGGTCTGGTGAGATCGATCGTCGATGCCCGAGGCCGAGGTCAGAAGATCGCCAAGGGCCGACTGCCGCGCCATGAGTTGACTGAGGCGGCCGATGGCGTGCTCGAGGGTCGCGTTGAGGGTGGCGAGGTCGTAACGAAACCGAGTCTTCAAGTAGTTGTCCAGAGAGACCATCTGCATGGTCAGCCGAGATTCCGTAAGCAGCAGGTGATCGGAACAGATCATCCCGAGAAGCGGTGAAATTCTCGGTGCGAGGCGGACCTGGGCGAGGGTGCGCAGACGATCTGATGCGCCATGGGCCGCCCGTTGGATGAGGCCGCCGAGGACCCCCGCGATGGCCTGTCGGTGGCGGGTGCCGACCTCGTCATCGGACAACCGGTCGACCATCCGCACGAGCTTGGGAACCTGGGAGACCGATCTCACGACTTCTGAAGACAGGTAGAGCAGGAAGACCTCGGTCATCCCTCGTCCGTAGTCGTTCATGAAGACATTTTCAAGGATCAGCGACAGTGATCGGTGCACGCGGTCCCGTTCGGCCATGACGCCGCGTTTGTCCGCCGCGGGGTCGAGCTCTGAAGCGAGCCGGTATTCGACCTCGGCGTTGACCAGGTTGTCGAGGCTGCGGTGGAGCTGGCGAATGCCGTCAGACCGCAGGACCGGGTAGCCGTAGGTGACCACCTTCTCCTCGTCCGAGCCGAAGATGGGGTAGGGGGACGGGAGGCAGGCTGCGAGATCCGGGAAGATGTCCTTCCAGCCGCCGATGACCTCGTCGGGGGTCAGCATCAGGGGACGGCGCAGCTCGTCGGCGAGGACGAGCTGAAAGACCCTGGCATCCGGAGTCGGTTCCACGTTTCAATTCTACTCTCCCGAGATCTTCGAAACTCGTCGTGGTCGATGATTGTAATGTCCGGCGGCAGTGGGATAATGATGAATATGCGCCAAGAAGATCTGGTTCGGGCCATTGCAGACAGCCCATTTTTCAAGGTCATGGTTCCCGATGTCCGCGAAACGCTCGCGAAACAGGGACGGGTCGTGGTTCACGGTCACGGCGAGATGATCTTTCGGCCGAAACAGCCGGCGGCAGCGCTCTACCTGATTTTGGAGGGCGTCGTCGAGATCTGCCGGGAAGTCGAACCGGGTGAGGGCATGAAGCCGGTGGCCTATATCGGGCCCGGCGCGGTACTCGGTGAGACCAAGGTGATCACCGGAACCGCGCTCAAGAGCCAGGCTCGATTCCCCGAGGGTGGATCGACCATCCAGTGGTCGCGACCCCTGGTGCTCCGCATGGTCTACGAGTCGCGGGACTTCAGCCTCCACTACCTACAGAACATCGCAAGGCGGCTCGAGGGGACCTTTGCGAGCCTCAACTCCCGCGGCAGCAGCAACCTCGGCGGCATGCTCGATCACTTCGATCTTCCGACCATCCTGCAGACGGTGGTCGAGTCGGGATCGAACGGAGTGGTCGAAATCCGGGACAAGAATGGCGACACCTTCGGCGCCATCTACGCCAGGAATCGACGGGTCGGCCCGATTCTCTGCGGCACCCTGTCCGGCGAAGAGGCCTTTATCGAAATCATGGTCTCGCCTCCCCAAGAAGGAACATTTCAGTTCTCGACCACCGGGAGGCAGCAGGAGACCGAAGATTCGTTTCAACTGCAGCCGCTTCTCTTCGAAGCCGTCCGGATCCAGGATGAATTCCGGAGGTTCTCCAGCGAGGTTCCCCAGGGAGCGATTCTGCGCCACACGGGACGATTGCCCGAAACCAACTCCCGGATCGCGGAACAGGTTCTGCAGCAGGTCAACACCCGACCGTCGGGTTGGGGCGCCGTCGCCGAACGACTCCCCTTCAGTAAGGGACGGGTGGCGCTCTTGGTGCGGGAGCTTCTCCTCGCCGAGATCCTCGAAACCGAGATCGACTACATGGTGAGCGCAACCGCCCTCCGAACTATCCTAGAAAGCCGACGAATTAGCGGGCCGTGGATTCGTTGCATATACTGAGGTTGTGCTCGGTCGTCGTCTGCTTCTCACGTTCGTTGCGCTGGCCGCGGTGGTGGTCGCCGGCTGGTCGCTGATTCGGACGGTCCGCAGTTTCTACCGCCTGGATTTTCCGGTCAGCTGGCTCGAGCAAGGGAGTGGTCGTCGACGCGGTGCCGGCCGGGTCGTCCGCCGCGGCCGCCGGGCTTCGTTCCGGCGACGCCATCGTGGCGGTGGACGGTATCGAGATCGGCCGGCTCGAGGATCCCGCCTTTCTCCTCGCCGGTGGCGATCAACATCAGCTCGCGGTGCGGGACGCTGCCGGCGGAGGTCGCGAGATCGTCTTTCATCCACCACCACCCGTGATCGAACCGGTGTATCTCGCGCGGACCTCGGTCGGTCTGATCGGACTGTTGTGCGCCCTCTTCGTGGTGTGGAAGACCAACCGGCGAGAGGCCGCGGTCTTGCTCATGATTGCCGCTGCCTCGCTGATTCTCGGGGCGGTCCCGAACCGAATTGCCGCGTCACGCGAGGAGCTCCAGATTCTCCATCGGATCGCCGGGCGCGGTTCTCCCCTTTCTCATCGCCCGCTTCTTCATCATCTTCCCAGAGCACCGGACGTCGGTCTGGATCCTCGATCTGGTTACGGTGGTCGCGGCGATCGGTGCGGCCGCCACCGCCATCGCGCCCAATGCCGAAGGGTGGTGGCCGGTTCGTCACGACCCTGCTCCGGGCGGCGTTCTCCATCGCTCTCGTCGGCGGGATCGTGCTCCACATCGTCCGTTGGTGGCAAGCGGCGCGTGATGCCCGGGTCCGGCGCCAGATCGAGTGGGCGGCCCTCGGTCTTCTGGTCGGCCTGGTGCCGTGGACTCACCGTGGTGTGGCTTCCCCGCCAACTCGGAATCGAGGTCGATCCCTTCTCCTGGATGATGGTGCTGCCCATGGTCGCGCTCCCGTTCGCCCTGGTGGCTGCGACTGATGGAGTACCGGCTCTGGGATCTCGAGCCCATCGCGCGCGACGCGCTGTCCGCAACCCTGGTTTTGGTGATCGGCGGTTTCGCCTTTGCGGTGACCAATCACCTGCTGGTCAACTATGCCGGGGGCTTCGGCTCGTTGAGAAACCTCTTTGCCTTTGCCACCGGCGTCCTGTTGGTTGTGCTGCTTCAGCCCATCCGGACACAGGTCGGGCATTTTCTCGAGCACTGGCTCTATCATGGTCGTCGTCCGCCGCGCTGGTTGTTGACCCACGCGACCCGTGAGCTCGCCCAGGTCACCGAACCCCGTGAGCTCCTCAGCCGGCTGACCAGCACCCTCCGTGACGGGCTCGATTTCGACGTCGTCGCGACCTACCTGCGGATCGGCGACGGCGCCTTCTCTCGGGTTGGTTCGCCGGAGGGCTACCTCCCGGAACACATCCCGGCGAGTGTTCTCAGCCACCATTTTCCCAGTTCCGAGGAGGAATCCTTGGCAGCGGCCGGCTACACCCTGCGTCTGACCCTGGATCGGGTGGACACGGTGCACGGTTTGCTCTACCTGGGCTTGCGCCGCGGCCTTTTTCCCCTCGGCAGTGAGGCTCGGGAGGTCGTGGAGGCCTTCACAGCCCAGGCGGCGGTGGCCCTGGAGAGCGCCCGCTATCTCGACGATCTTCGGCAACAGGCGGAGGAATATCGGATCCTGCACGCCAACACGCAACGCATCATCGAGTCGTCGGCGGCCGCGATCCTGGTGTGTGACGCGAGCGGGCGCATTTTGTCCGCCAACACCGAGGCGGCCGGCATTTTCGAGGTCAATGCTCCGGAGCTCGTGTCGGTCTCTCTGGATTCACTTGTCGACCTCCCGCAGGAGTGGCGGGACACCCTTCCGCTTCAGGCAGCCAACGCTGAGGGGCGGACCAAAGAACCACTGCATCGACGGGTGATCATGGCGGTGTCGGTGCTCGAGCTCGACAGCGGCAGTTTCAATGGTCGGGTGGTTGTGCTCCAGGATGTCACCGAGCTGCGCGAGCTTCAGGATCGGATTCGGGATCAGGAGCGGATGGCCGCCCTCGGCCGTCTGGCCTCGGGGCTCGCTCACGAGATCAACACCCCGTTGACCGGGATTTCATCCTTCGCCCAGATGCTCGGGGAAATGACTCCCGCGGAGGATCCTCGTGCCTCTCTGGTGTCCAAGCTGGTGGACCAGAGTTTTCGGGTTTCCCGCATCGTGGCGAATCTCAGGGAGGCCATCCGCGGCGGACGCGAAGAAATGTCCATCCTGGATCTCGCCTCGGTCGCCAGTAACGCGCGCGCTCGAGGCGGCCCGATCCCTCGGCGCAGCGGATCGACTCGAGATCTGTAGACAGTGGCCCCGTCATGGCGTTGGGCGTACCAGGGCCGGTCGAGCTGGCAGTGAGCAACATGGTTCGCAACGCCATCGAGGCCTCGGACCCGGGGATGGCGATCCGGATATCCACCGAATGCGGCGATGTTTGGGCTGAAGTCCGTGTCGATGACAGCGGTCCGGGTGTGGCCGAAAAGGATCTCGAACGGGTGTTTGAACCGTTCTTCTCGACCAAGACCGACCGCGGCGGAACCGGGATGGGGCTGGCGATTACCCGAGATATGATCAGCAATCTCGGTGGCGAAGTGAGTCTCGAGAACCTTGCGCACGGAGGGGCTCGTGCTACCGTGAGGCTCAGACGATGGAAGGAGTCGGAAGTGTCCTCGTGATCGATGACGAGCCCGTCCTGCAGGACGTGCTCGGGACTCTGTTGCGCGGCGCCGGTTTCGACTACCACTGCGCGACCTCGGCTGCAGAGGGATTGCAGCAGATTCGCGACGAAGATATCGATGTCGTGCTTCTCGATCTGATGCTCCCCGATCGACCGGGGCTCGAACTGATCCCTGAAATCAAGAGCTTCGACCCACATCTTCCGGTGGTGGTCATCACCGCCTATTCATCGGTGGAGTCGGCCATCGAGGCCATGCGGCTCGGCGCCTTCCACTATGTTCCCAAGCCGTTCAAGAATGAAGAAGTCCTGCACCTGGTGCGGCGAGCCTCCGAGAGGCGCCGGCTGCTGGCGGAGAACCTCGTGCTCCGCAGTCGACTCGAGGGCATGGGTGAGATCATCGGCACCAGCCGGCGGATGCAGGAGGTCTACGAGCTCATTCGGCGGGCTGCGCCGGCGCGGTCGAACATCATGATCACCGGCGAAAGCGGCACCGGCAAAGAGCTGGTGGCGCGTGCGATTCACCGCTTGAGCCCACGCAACAGCGGGCCCTTTGTCCCGGTCCACACCAGCGCTATCCCCTCCGAGCTCCTCGAATCATCGCTTTTCGGCCACATCAAAGGCGCCTATACCGGTGCGGTGTCGAGCCGCAAGGGGCTCTTCGAGGCCGCCCACCAGGGCACCCTCTTCCTCGACGAGGTCGGCACCATCAGTCTGGAAACCCAGACCAAGCTCCTCCGGGTGATCCAGGAGAGGGAGATTCGCCGGGTCGGCGGAGTCGAAGCCCGGTCGGTGGATGTTCGTCTGGTGGCGGCAACAAATGTCGATCTGTGGGGCGAGGTCCAGGCCGGTCGGTTCCGAGAGGACCTTTACTACCGCCTCAACGTGATCACCATCGACCTCCCTCCTCTGCGCAATCGGCGCGAGGACATCCCGTTGCTGATTTCGCATTTTCTCAGGACCTACACCGAGGAAAACAACCGCAGCGTCGTTGGTTTTTCCCCCGAGGCCATCGATGCCCTGACCGGCTACTCGTGGCCGGGCAACGTCCGCGAGCTCGAAAATGCGGTCGAGCGGGCGGTGGTGCTGAGTCGTGGTGAGACCGTCGAGGTGGACGAGCTGCCGCAGGCGCTCCGGCACGAACCCAGAGCCGAACTGACCATCAGCGAAATCCCGCCCGAGGGCCTCGATTTCAGGTTCGCCGTTGCCGCCTTCCAGGCGCAGCTGATTCGCCAGGCGCTGAAACAGACGGGCGGTGTGCAGCGGAAGGCGGCACAACTGCTCCAGCTCAGCCCGACAACGCTCAACGAAATGGTGCACCGATTCGACCTCGCTGACGATTGAGCTGTTCGGGTTCGGCTGCGGTGTAACCTTTTTTGGGATTGCGACGTATTCTCTATTGCATCGCAACCTCCTCCAGTTGGCGGCCCCGCAACCTTCGCGGGGCCGTCAGCGTGTTTGGGGCTGAGGTCCTGAGGTCTTGAGGTCCTGAGGCGGCGGATCAGTCGACGGCGATGATGCCGCCGCCGAGACACTCGTCTCTGTCGTAGAGCACGGCGTATTGACCGGGGGCGATCCCGGGCTCGGCCTCATCCATACGCACATCGAGGGCACCGCCATCAAGGGCGGTCAAGGTGCAACCGACCAATTTCGGCGCGTGTCGAACCCGCAACTCGAGCCGGTCCTTTGTCGGGGCGGATGCAATCCAGTGAGGTGCGGGAATCCGGAAACGATCTCGCTGATGAGCCGGAAGCGCGTCGGCGTGGACGACGAGTATTTCATTGAGTTCTTGGTCCTTGCTCACGACATACCAGGGTCCCCCGGAGAGGCCAAGGCCACGCCGTTGACCAATCGTGTGGAACCAAAGTCCACGGTGGCGGCCGAGCTCAGCGCCGGTCGCGAGGTTTCGAATGACCCCCGAATTCTCGCCGAGGTGGTGCTCCACAAACGCGTCGTACGGTACCCGCCCAAGGAAACAGATTCCCTGAGAATCGGGTCGGTCGCTGTTGGGGAGATGCAGTCGGCGGGCCTCGGCTCTGACCTCGGCCTTGGCCAGCCCCCCGATGGGGAAGAGGCACCGCGCGACCTGTTGCTGGGTCATCTGGCTGAGAAAGTACGTCTGGTCCTTGACCGGGTCGACTCCCTTGAGGAGGCGAGACAGGGGTCTGGAATGATCCACCCGCGCGTGGTGTCCGCTGGCGACGAAGTCGACGCCACCGTTGACGCGGTCGACAAAGGCGCCGAACTTGATCAATCTGTTGCACAGGACATCCGGGCTCGGGGTGCGACCCGCCTCGAGCTCGACCACAGCGGCGGCAACGACCGAGTCGTGGTAGTCGCGCTGCAACGGAACGATCTCGAGGGGAACCTCGAATCGTCCACAGACCTCCCGAACGAACTCCAGATCCTCCTCCCAGGGGCAGCTGCCGAGAAAGGCGAGCTCGTCCTCGAGCCAGATCTTCAAGTAGTAGGCTTTGAGTTCGTGCAAACCCTCTTCAGCGAGGCGTGCCAGAGCGACCGACGAATCCACCCCACCGGATACGAGAACAGCAACTCGACTCATGGAAAGAGCATAAGCGATCGCGCCCTCAAGCCCCCCGGGCCCTCACCTCATGTATTTTCGATGCACCAGATGCTCGAGGTACTGATCGGCGTGGATGCCGTGATCGGTGAGCATGCCCTCGGCGTGATCGTGAAGGTCGCCTGTTCACCGGTGACCCGCGAGAAATAGATGCGGTGCTCCCCGCCGGGGGAGCACATGTCGAGGGCGCAGAGATCCTCGCTGATCTCCGAGACCAGGCTGTGCTCGCAGACCGGGCAGCTGAAGCTCCACCGGGTCCCGGCCTCCATGGTTTCGCCCGGCGGTAGTTCAACATCGTAGTTCCCGGGCTGCGGGTGGAGCCCGATGAGCAGCCGACGGTTCTCGTGCTCGGCGCGGAGCATGATGGCCTGGTTCGGGTTCAGGACGGCGTGACAGTGGGGGCACGAGTATGTCCAGTGCATGCGATCCTCCACGTCCCCGCAGGATATCTCAGATCGGATCCGCATGCGGCGAAGAGGTCTCGTTCTCAGGGAAGGGCCACCCCGAGTTCGCTGAGTTGTCGGGAGGCGGCCTCGGCCCAGCCGCGGTTGGCCGCGGGTGACGCCGGACTCGGGTGGAGGATACGGCCGATGCGGGGCCCGCCATCGCCCAGGACCGTCCGGGCCCGGTGTTCGGCGAAGGCGCCGACGCCGACCACCAACCGCGGCCGAAGCACGGCCACGCTGTCCGCCAACGCCCGGTCGCAGGCCGTGTAGAGAATCTGCCGCTCACCGGCGCCGAGCTTGTCCGGGGTGAGATTGCGGCCGCTCGATTCGAGAAATTGCAACGGGCAGTAGTTGGCGACAAAAAACGACCGGAAGAACGCCTCCGGGGTCGCAAACAGGGCTTTGGCCCAGCCCCAAAGCCGGCGACCGGAAACCTCGCTGCGTTCGCAGCCAAGCCCAAGCACCGGTCGTCTGGGGTGTTCGTTCACCGGCCGACCCACCTCGGAGCTGAAGACCGAGCCAGTCGCGGACCGCCTCGACCTCGCCGAACGGGACCCCGGTCTGAGCCATCCCCCAGGGCCCCGGGTTCATCCCGAGCAGGACGATCTCTCTTCGCCCTTCGCCAAAACGGTGGAGATACTCGTAGTGCATCTCCCAGGCGTAATCCAAGGGGTTGTAGACATGGCTGACCGGTGCGCCGAACCGAAGCTCGTCGACCTCCGATCGCAAGTTCCGCGCGATGCTGACGAGATCCTCAGGGGCCATGGCGGAACATTCTAGCCCGTACTCTCTCATCAGCTGTCGACTGCGGTTGACGATGCACCGCGTCCAGACGTGCTTTCTCAGCCCGCGGTGCTCCAGCCTGGCCGCAGATCGCGCCCTTGCGGTCACCGAAGCGGGCGGTATAGAGTGAGGGTTGGCGCCGCTCGGCGCCGGCGATTCGGCGTGCACGGGCGCCGATATTGAAGGAGGACAACGTGAAGCTCACGACCATCGACCAGATTCTCGATTACGCGATTTCGAACGAAGAGAAGGCGGCGGCGCTTTACCACGAGCTTGCCGGGAACGTCGAGCGTCCCGGAATGCGCGAGGCCTTTCTCCACTTCGCCAAGGAGGAAGAGGGTCACAAAGCGCGGCTACTCAAGATCAAGCAGGGAGAGATCCCGGCCGTCGCGGAGGAGAAGATCGCCAATCTCGGGATCACCGAGATCCTCGACGAGCCCGAGACCGCGCCCAACATGACCTACCAGGAGGCGCTCGTCTTTGCCATGAAGGCCGAGAAAGCGGCTTTCACGCTCTACACCAAGCTCTCCGAGATGACCTCGGACGCCAGTCTCCAGCGGGTTTTCAAGGGCCTCGCTCAGGAAGAGGCGAAGCACAAGCTCCGCTTCGAGATCGAGTACGACGACCACGTCCTCGAGGGGGTCTGATACCGCCGACGGCGGTGCGCGTCGACGAATCAGGCCGTGATGAGGAGCAGAGCGACCAGATAATAGATCCCGATCGCGACGATGTCGTCGATGGTCGTTACCGCGGGTCCGGCGGCGATGGCCGGATCGATGTTGACCCAGTCGGAAGAAATACGGCACCAGCACACCCAGGATGGCCGACGCGACGATCGCCACGGACATGGAGATCGCCACCGTAGCCGACAGCCTGAGGTCGCCGTGCCAGAGTTGGCTCACAAGCCCCGACAGGACACCGCAGGCGAGACCCATGAGCGAGCTCACCACGAATTCCTTGCCGAGGAAGTGGCCGAGGTTGCGGAAATCCACCCGGCCGGTGGCGAAACCGCGAACGACGATGGTCGCCGACTGCGACCCGACGTTGCCGCCCATGGCGCCGATGACCAGCACGAACGGCACCAGGGCATCCATGTGGGGGAAGGAGATCTGAAACCCCCGAATCAGCACCGCCGGCACCGCGAGACCGGCCAGCGTCGCGAGCAACCACGGCAATCGGACGCCGGCGATTCTGAAGAGCTGATCGGTATAGACGAGCTCGGGCTCACCTGCCGTCGCTCCGGCCATGTGCATGATGTCCTCGTCCGCCTCTTCTTGAAGAACATCGACCACATCGTCGTGGACGATCCGGCCGAGGAGCCGCCCATCGCCGTCGACCACCGGCAGCGCCACGAGATCGTACCGCTTGAAGATCCGGGCAACGCTCTCCTGGTCTTCTTCGGGGGTGACCGTGTGGATCTTGGTCTTCATCAACTCGCGGATCGGCCGATCGCCTCTGGAGATCAGCAGCGCCCCGAGGTTGAGCACCCCGACAAGCCGGTCGTCGGCATCGACAACATAGACGAAGAAGACCTCGCCCACGTCTTCCCGACCAGAACGGATGGCATCGACAACCTGGTCAACCGTCGCAGCCTCGTCAATGGAGACGAGCTCCATCTGCATAAGCCCGCCGGCGCTGTCTTCCGGGTAGGCGAGGAGGGCTTCGACCTCGCATCGATCCTGGCGCGGCAGCGCCTTGATGATGCCGCGCGCCACACTCTCCGGTAGATCGGCGATGACATCGGCGGCGTCATCCGATGCCATCTCTTCGAGTGCATCGGTGAGCTGTTCGGGATGAAGATGCTCGGCGAGATCGTCGCGGAGGTGATCAGGGAGCTCCTCCAAGAGATCCGAGAGACGAGCGATCTCGAGGCGGTCGATGAGCGGCGGCCAAAGATCGTGGGAGAGGACCCCGAGCAGCGCCGCGAGATCGGCCGGGTGGATGTCCCGCATCATCTCGTCGAGGGCGGTCGCGTCACTGGCGTCGAGCAGCTCCTCCACCCTGGCGGCGGCCTCGCGCAGCCCATCCGGCGCGAAGTCCACGGCGAGGGCTTCAACCTGACCGTCGGCCACAGCCGTCAGCTCTTTGTCTTTGTGTTGGTCGTCGATGTGATTCGAGATAGTCCCCCCGACACCAGAGCCTACTGCAACGGGCCACGGCTTTCAATACAATGGTGCGATGTCTTCGTGACCCCTTCGCGTTCTTTGAGTCTTCCTGTTTGCGACGCTGCGATGATGCGATTCGGCTATGGCTTCCCCATAGCAAGGGGATTCGACGACCCGCGAGCGTAGCCGGAGAGATCGACGGTGACAAAGCGGAATCCGGCGCCACGAACGCCGGCAAGGAGCTGCTCCCGCAGGCCTTCGTCGGCGAGGCGGGCGATCTCGGCCGCGGGTACCTCGATGCGCGCGAGATCACCGTGAAACCGTACCCGGTACTGGCTGAAGCCGAGCCCGGCCACCACCTCCTCGGCCGCCGCCACCCGCTCGAGACCGGTAATGGTGATGGGAGTCCCGGTGGGAAAACGCGAGGCGAGGCAGGCGAGCTCGGGTTTCTCGGCGGTGGGCAGACCGAGGCGGCGCGAGTGTTCGCGGATCGCCGCCTTGTCAAAGCCGAGCTCGACAAAGGGTGATTGAACCCCCGCCTCATCGGCGGCGCGGTTGCCCGGTCGGTGATCCGACAGATCATCGGTGTTGAGCCCGTTGACGATGACCGCGAGACCACGGTCGGATGCAACCCTCTCGCAGATGCCGTAGAGCTCGGTCTTGCAGTGGTAGCAACGATCCCCGTCGTTGGCGAGGTACTGGGGCAGGGCGGTCTCGCTCGAGGTTTCGAGGAGGTGGGTGATTCCGATCCGCACCGCGAGTTCGCGCGCCTCGTCGAGCTCGGCGGGGGCGAGCGACGCCGAAACCGCAGTCACCGCGACCGCGCGATCCCCGAGCGCATCGTGCGCCGCCCTCGCGAGCAAGGTGCTGTCGACGCCACCGGAGTAGGCCACCAGTGCCGAACCCCGACTGCGGAACCACTCGAGCAGAGCGTCATAGTCCGCCACTAGTCCTCCTCCACCACGCCGCCGGCGGCGGCGAGGATGTCGCGCACCGGTACTCCGGTCTGCCGCGCCAGCTCGGCGCAGGCCTCGAACTCGGGTACCTGCCGGAGGATCTTGCCGTCGGCCAGGGCGAATTTGACCGCAACCGGTCCCCAGGGGGTTTCCACCGTGCCCATCCGCCGGCCGAGGTGGTGCTTGGTGACCGGGGTGCTGCGGCATCCCAGGCTGCTGGTTTCGCGCAGCAGAACCGAGACCACCCCGTCCAGGGCGGCGGTCGGCGCCAGCGCGGTCAGGAGATGGCCCGGGCGGCCCTTCTTCATGACGATGGGGGTGATCGACGCATCGAGGGCGCCGGAAGCGAGCAACCGATCGAGGACCACCGGCAAGACCCGCGGGTCGAGATCGTCGACGTTGCACTCGACGACGACGTGATCGGTCTCGCCGATCTCGGCAGGCCCGGCGATCTCACCGACAAAGGCGCGCAGGACATTCGGCAGCCCGGGTCGCTCGGTGGTCCCGGCGCCGATCCCCACGGTTTCGACGGTCATGGCCGGCATCGCCCCGAAGCTGTGGGCAAAGCTCGTCACCAGCGCCGCTCCGGTTGGGGTTACGGTCTCACCCTCGACCCCGGCCGGGCGGACCGGGACGCCCGGCAGCATGGCCGCCACCGCCGGCGCGGGCAGCGGCATCGTGCCGTGAGCGCAGTCGATGGTGCCCGATCCCATGGGCAAGCTCGAGCAGACGATTTCATCGACCGCAAGTTGATCGAGAGCGAGACAGGCGCCGACGACATCGACCATGGCATCCACCGCACCCACTTCGTGGAAGTGAACCGTCTCTGCGGACATGCCGTGGACCTCGCCCTCGGCCTCGGCCAGGGTTCGAAAGACCGTCTTGGCCATGAGCGAGACCGGGGCGGAAAGCCCGGCGCCGTCGATGATGGCCTCGACATCGGCGAGAGTCCGGTGGTGGGGGTGGGCTTCGGGGTCGAAACCGACGCTCAGCCGCCGCGCGGCAAAACCGCCGGAGCGGCCTGCGGGCCAGTCGATGGTGAGATCGGCAAAGCCCAGCTTCTCCGGAAGCTCCTCGATGAGCGGAGCACAATCGGCGGCCTCGGTCAGGGCGCACAGGACCATGTCGCCGGCGGCGCCGCCGGCACAGTCGAGATAGAGCACCCGCCGGCTCATGGCGTTGCCTCGTCACCCTCGGCGAGGGCGATTCGGTGGACCAGGGTCGCGGCCCCGAAGCCGTTGTCGATGTTGACCACGCCGATCCCGGCGGCGCAGGAGTTGAGCATCCCGAGCAGGGCGGCGACCCCACCGAAGCTCGCGCCATAGCCGATGGAGGTCGGCACCGCCACAACCGGGCGGTCGATGAGGCCGGCCACCACCGAGGGCAGCGCGCCTTCCATCCCGGCCGCCACCACCACCGCGCGAGCTGTGCGCAACCGGTCGAGTTGCGAAAAGAGCCGGTGGATCCCGGCGACCCCGACATCGACGATGCGATCGACGGGGTGACCGAGGTGCTCGAGCACCACCGCCGCCTCCTCGGCCACGGGCAGATCCGAGGTCCCGGCCGAGACCACCGCCACCGGCAGGTGGCGCGGTCCGTCGCCGCAGCGCGCCTCGAGCACCCGCGCGGCCTGGTGGTAGGTCAGTCCTGCAAACCGCTGCACCAGCGGCGCCGCGCGATCGGCCTCGAGACGGGTGACGAGGACCTTGCCGTGGAGCTCGAGACAGCGCGCCACGAGGGTCTCGAGCTGTTCCCCGGTCTTGCCGGGGGCGAAGATCACCTCGGCGAGACCGGTGCGGCGCTCGCGGTCGGTGTCGAGGCGGGCAAAACCGAGATCGTCGATCCCGCTCGACGCCAGGCGCGCAACGGCGGCATCGACATCGATCGACCCTGCCACCACCTCGTTGAGAATCTCCATCAACTCGTCACGATCCATCGCACCTCCGACCACCGGTATCACCGGACGAACCAGACAAGGATAATCGACAACGTTCTCGGTCCCTCATCGCACAATCAAACCGCAGAGACGCAGAAATCTCGGAGTTGCCTCGGAGATCGCAAAGATCAACCTGGCTATGTCTTGGTGTATACGCTCAGACTGACGTGGAATGTTGGTGGATCGACAACGGTGTATTGAAACACGAAGGACACGAAGCTCATCCATCGCAAAGGACACAAAGCCATCTCATTTTTTGAGTTGGATCCAGCGGCGTCGACGGTGTTCCAGTGCTGGGGAGCGGGACTGCATCGAAGCGTGGGATTCATCGACCAATTCATCTTGTCCGCACCATTTGGCGGTGAAATACCGACGCTTACAAGCGCGGGACCCACTCAATCATGCGATGGTCTTTGCGATGTCCCTTTGTGAACTTCGTGCCCTTTGTGTTTCAACCATCAGAGCTCTGCGCAACCTCGGCGTCTTCGCGTCTCTGCGGTTTCATTGTGCGCGGCCGGTTCCAACCATCGATCTCGCAGACTCGGGGACTACACTTTGCCGGCGATCTCCGAGAAGACATAGAGCATCTCACGCGCGATCTGGCGGCAACGCTCGTCGTAGATCTCGGCCTCGAGCTCGGTGCCGTCGGCGGCCTTGGGATCGTCGTAGGGGATGGCGATGCGCTCATCGGCGCCCGAGACGACGGGGCAGGCGGCGTCGGCCGCGGCGCAGGTCATGACGGCCGCGAAGCCGGCCCTCGGGTTGGGCGATTCGTCGTAGATCTTCGAGAACGCCTGAATCGGCTCCATCTCCGGCTCATACCACACCTCGTAGACCGGGTTCTTGCCGTCGCTGAAGAACTCGATGGCGAAACCGGCTCGTCTGAGGGCCGCCACCGCCCGCGGGTTGAAGGCCGTCGCCTCGGTGCCGCCGGAGAAGGCCTCGACCCCGGGAACCGCGAAATGGCTGGCCGCGACCAGGGCCCAGAGCTGGGCCATCTGGCTGCGCCGCGAGTTGTGGGTGCAGATGAAGACCAGCGGCGCCGGTCGCTGACCGTCGCCATTGAAACCCGGTAGATCGACGAGGACGTCGAGGAGGGCTCGGCGGGCTCGGGGAATCTCTTCGAACTCACCGAGGCGGTCGGCGACGAACTCCCGGAGTTTCGGCAGAAGCTGTGAGTGCTTTGACAAACCGACCTCCTCGGCGATCGCGATTGAGCAACCATGAGTATGCTACCGATCACCGCCGGGTTGCGCCAGTAGGGTGGGCCTGGGCCCACCTTCAGAGTCCTTGCCTGTTCATTTTCGGATATGAAGTTCAAGTAAAGAATGCGGCGCGGGGCCGGGTGCCGTGGAATTTCTCTTCCAAGCCGATGTTGAAATCTTATGGAAGAAGAGCACGAAAACCACTGGGACCGGCCTCCCCGATGTTCCCTCGCAGGGGAGACCACCGGTGATCTGATCACCCGCGTCCCGGGTTCTCCGGCATTCGTTACGGAAATCCGAGATTGCCCAACACGAAATAGAGGACCCCATGAGGCAGAAAACAGCAGAACTCACCACAATTGCGGCGTGCATCGCGTTGGCGATCGCCGCACCGGTAACGGCACAGACCTTCAACAAGCCGCCGCCATCCATCACCACGCCGGACAGGCTCGAGACGAGCATCGGGACGCTCGAATTCGCCGATGGGGTGCCCAGCGACGAGACCGCCACCAAGGTCTACGATACGCTGGCATTCACCCGCGCTCTGAATGCCTATAACAACAGCTTTCGTGGCGCCTCGGCACTGGGCCTCGTCAAGGGCTTTCAGGGTATCGGCGCCGGCAGCGGCGACATCGTCATCTTCGAGGAGTTGCTGGATGCGAGTTCGCTGTTCCTGACCGGGAATGCCGACACCGTCTATTATCTCGGCTGGGTCGACCTCTCGCATGGACCGATGGTGATCGAGCAACCCACCGACGGCCTCGGGACGATCAACGACATGTGGTTTTCCTGGGTGATCGATGTCGGCAAGCCGGGGCCCGACCGCGGGTTGGGCGGCAAGTACCTGATCGTAGGGCCCGGCTATGAAGGTCCGCTGCCCGAGGACGGCTATTTCTTGGGCCATTCCAAGACCAACAAGATCCTCTATGCAATGCGGGCCTTTATCAAGGACGGCAATGATCCCAAACCCGCGGTCGACAACATCAAGCAGAATCTGAAGATCTATCCGTATGTCCCCGGCAGCTTCGGGACGCCCATCGCCGAAGCCCTCAAGGGCGGGATCAAGCTGGCCGGTGAGCCGAAAATCCCCGAGATGACGTTCATCAACGGCAGCGGCGTGGCGTTCAACACCATTCCGCCGAACGACTACGGTTTCTTCGAGTGGATCAACGAGAACATCCAGAACGAGCCCGCCACCAGCTATGACGTCGAGCTTGCCGGCCAGCTTGCCGCCATCGGCATCGCGCATGGCAAGGAGTTCAAACCCGACGAGAGGATGAAGAAAATCCTGACGGACGCCGCCGCAGTGGGGCAAGGCGTCGGCCGGGCGCTGCAATGGCAGTACGCCGATGCGCATCCGGAATGGGCCCGTTACGAGGGCTCGCAGTGGGGCTTGATGCTCTGGGAGGGCGGCGCCCTGTTCGAGACACCTCCGCCGCCGTTTGAAGACGGGATGTTCAAGCCGCTGCCGCCCACCGGCGCGCGCACGTTGGACAGCCGCACTGCCTTCTACTACGCCTACACGCTCGACAGCCCGGGGATGATCATGCAGATCCCGGGCGTGGGTTCGCAGTACCTGATCAGCTTCCGCGACGCCAACGGCGATGTCTTTGACGGCGCCAAGACCTACAAAGTGACCCTGCCCGAGGGCATCCCTGCGGCGGCCTTCTGGTCGTTCACGCTCTACGACAATCAGACCCGATCGATGCTGCAGACACCACAAAAGTATCCGCGTGCGGGCAGCCAGAGCTACCCTTCGCCCGCCGCCGAACCCGAAGCCGACGGCTCGACCGTCGTCTATTTCAGCCCCACACAGCCCGAGGGCGTGGCGCGCGGCAACTGGATTCAGACCGATCCGAAGAAGGGCTGGTTCAACATCCTGCGGCTCTACAGCCCACTGCCGTCCTACTTCGACAAGAGCTGGCGGCCGAGCGAAATCGAACTCGTCATGTAACCGACGGCGCTCATGAACCCAGCGGGCCGGGACACCTGTTCCGGCCCGCTTACTCCTTCTCCTACCTGAGATGAGTGATTCTCACTGGCGATTTGCACCAATCCTTAGCGCCCGGGTCGGACGGTATTCTCTCCGGTGCTGGATTGGTCGCAGGCCCTGAAGGACCTGCCTACGAGTCCCTAGCAACACCTAAAGAATGTCAGAGCCGGAGGCTCGCCCTTCAAGGTTGCAGCGGCTCATTCCACCAACCCTCGGTGGGATGATCGGGTCGGAACCCGACCTCCAGGAGCACCACGCCGAGCTCGCGATCATCGCCCCCGCCATGGGCGCTCGGCCGGTAGGGATCGCTGAGCAGCTCGAATTCGATCGAAGCCCTGGTCAACCGCCCGGGTCCCGACCGGGATCTCCACCGTCAGCTCCCCGTTGTCGACCGCAAACGGACCCGCCACCTCGCCATCGACGACGAGGCGCGGATTGGCGGGCGTCGGTCTCGGCGCGGCGAGACGGAGCACCAGCCGCCCGGGCTCGTCGATGCGCATCGTCCCGTGGGCTACGGGAGACAACCACACGCCGCGGCCGTGTTCGCCGAAGGTCTCGGCGCCATAGCCGCCCTCGAGCTCGAGCCCGAGGCCCCGGCGCTCACCCTCGGTCGCGGCCCGGCCGCGCCACGCTGACCCCGGCGGCCGCACCGCTACCCCGAGCAGCTGGACGGCGAGCGGTCTGAGGTCATCGCCACCGGGCGGATAGCCCTCGGCCCGCGTGAAACGGACGATGACGGGTTCGGAGGTGGCCGCGGAGGTGGTTCGGGTCCGCAGGTGGGTTGCCGCGGCGCGGCCATCGAGCTCGAAGGTGCCGCCGCCGTGGCTGATCTCCACCTGCAGGGGCGCGTCGCCCGGCGCCGGACGCAGCTCCAAGCCGATGAGGGTTCCTGCCGGGACCGGTGGAATCCAGAGCTCGGCGTCGGCGCCCGCCCACATAAAGACCCGCCCGTCATCGAGGTGTTCCAGGGTCCACCACCGGCCCACCGGCAGGGGGGGGTTGTCGATGACCGCGGCGGCGAGAAAACGGCCCTGGGTCAGCGGTCTGAGCCGTTCGGACACGCCGCTGTAGATCGTCTCGACGCCGGTCAGCGACGGCCAGTAGAGGTGCGGGTGGACTGTCGCCAGCACCCACGGCCGGTCGACGCCGAGCCACGGTTCGGGCGCACGCGGCGATAGAAGCATCGGCGGCGTCGGACCGCCCCGCCAACCCAGCACCGACCACCAGTAGGACGAAAAGACGTGGACCTCGGGCTCGACCACCACCGCCCAGTCGCGATCGGTGGCGCGGTCGGCGGCATCCACGGTGGCCTGCCAGGCGCCGAAGACCTCGTCGTGCTGCTCGTCGAGCAGCGGCAGGCTCGACCCCGCCGCGACCGCGGTCAGACCCAGGAGACCGACGACGGCCGCCGGAGGCGCCGCCAGGGCGGCCGCCCCGGCCACGAGCGGCGCCGCCGCCAGCTGAACCCCGACCGCGTAGCGGGCGTAGGAGCGGTTCTGGAGCATGACGAGCTGGGCAACGGTCAGACCCAGGACCGCGATCCAGGCGAGGGCCGCCTTCGGCTCCGACCCGCCGCCACCAGGTGGTCAGGCCGACGGCCGACAGCGCCGCCAGCAGGGCCGCCGCGGTCAGACCCGCCGACCCCCTTGATCAACCCGATATCGGCGACAACGTGGGTGTTGCGGTGAAGCCGGGCGACGTGGAAGTCGGCGTGGGTGACAAAGGGCTCGACAAAGGCCGCCCAGCCGCCTTCGAGACGGACCATCACGAGCACCGCCGCAACAACCGCCGCGGCCCCGAGGGCGAGACCGGGAAGCACCCGCCTCCGTGGTCGGATCGACTCCACACCGATGAGCCAGAGCAGACCGATGGTCGGCAGCACGATCGGTCGCACCAGGAACGAGGCGGTCAGCAGCAGGGTGAAGGCGCTCGCCCGGCGGCCGCCGAGACCCCCGGCGAGCAGCGCCGCCGCGGTGATGGCGAGAGCCGTCGCCGCCATCGTGGAGAATCCTCGGACTGAGAACAGCCACGGACCCGGGAGAAAGAGCACGAGCAGCGCGGCCGCGGTCGCCACCGCCGGCGGCGCCACCCGGCGGCCGAGGGCGGCGAGCGGCCACAGGGCGAGGACCGAGGCCAGCGCCGATACAAGTTGGAGAGCCCGGTAAGGGGTCCCGGCGAGGGGCAGCAGCAGATGACCGAGGGCGAGCAGACCGGGAAAACCGGGCGGCTGTGGGAAATGCGCGGCCAACGAAAAGTCGAGCATGCCCCGCGCGAAGATGGTCTCGTCCCACTCCCACGGGCCCGAGGCGAGCAGGGCGAAGCGCGACGCCGCCAGCACCGCCGCCGTCAGAAGGGTCAGCACGATATCCAGCCGGCGATCGGCCAGACCCCAGAGTCTCAGCCACGCTCCCGTGTCGTCACCGTTGGAGAATGCCATCCCGGGGATGATACCTCCCACCGAGGAACAGCTGGGCTCGGCGATTGCCCGGCGTCGGAGTTGTGCGGAGCACACTCGTGACCGGAAGGTGGTTCAAGCACAACTCCGCGCCCGGCACGTCCGCCGGAAGCCCGCTGATGCGGTCGCGGAGGTGGAGGCGGTTTCGGACGCGGACGCGGACGCGGACTCGGAGTTGATGCAAACTGCACACGTGGCATAATCCCGTCGATGAAAAGCCCCGCCGTTGTCCCGTTGCTCGTCGTGTCGATGATCGCGGGCTGGGGATGCGAAACGGAAGCGCCCAATGACCCGCGGCCACCGAACCTCATCCTGATTTCGCTGGACGCCCTTCGAGCGGATCACCTGAGCTCGCAGGGGTACCACCGCCACACGACACCGTTCCTCGACCGCCTCGCGGCCGAAGGCACTCGTTTCTCGCACGCCACCGTCAACACCCACGGTACGCCGCCCTCGCATACGACCATGTTCTCGTCGCTGTATCAAGAGACCCACCGGGTTGGGATGGAGGCGCTTTCCCACAGCGACAAGGCCCCGCTGATCCCGGCCGAGATCGAGCTGCTGCCCGAGATTCTCAGCCGCGAAGGGTGGACCACCGTCGGGGTGACCGGCGGCGCCTGGATGTCCTCCGCCTACGGCTTCTCCCGCGGCTTCGACCACTTCTCCGGTCAATCCGAGGACGCCGCCGAGGGGACCGCCCTCTTCTTCGACACGATCACCACCGCGCTCGCCTCAGAACAGCCCGTTTTCGCCTTCTTCCACACCTATGAGGTTCACTCTCCGTACCTTCCCCCGGAGGGCTACGACGATCTCTTCGGTAAATTTCCGAGCAAGCTCAGACCGACGTGGGCATCGCTGAAACGATTTGCCCACACCGCAAAGAAAGATCTGAACGACTCCGACCTTGACTTCCTCGTCTCCCAGTACGACGGCGGAATCCGATATGCCGACGACTGCCTGCGCGACCTTTTTGGCCGATTGGCAGAGATCGGCTTTCTCGACAATGCCGTGGTTCTCATTTCCGCCGACCACGGCGAGGAGTTCGGCGATCACGGCGGGCTACTCCACCGCGATACGCTTTTCGACGAGCTCGTTCGAGTCCCCTTCATTCTCTGGGGACGCAACGTGCCGGCGGGCGTCGTCGACCCGGACCTGGTGAGCACCGTCGATATCGCGCCGACCCTGCTCGCGGCCGCCGGCGTGTCACCCCCTGCGACCATGGAGGGCCGTAACGTGCGCGAACAGAGCACGACGGCGTGGGGCGACCAACGGGTCTTTGCCCAGTACGGCACCAGGAATTACAGCGTCCGGACGCCACGGTTCAAGCTTATTCGCAGTCACAACAACCAACTGTGGTTGTTCGATCTCGAAGGCGACCCGAAAGAAACGAGAAACCTCGCCTCGACCCGGCCGGAGCTCGCGGCCGAGCTCGACGCGGAGCTCGAGGCCTGGCGACAAGGGCGGCCACGGCTCGGCGAAGCAGCGGTCTCCTCCACCGAAATCGATCCCACGACCGAGGAGCAACTCCGCACGCTCGGCTACATCGACTGACCGTCGTAGCGGTAACCCACCCCGTGCACCGTGGAAATGACCTCCGGTGAACTCGGATCGCGTTCGATCCGTTTGCGCAGCTGGGAGATAGTCTGATCGAGGGTCCGGCTCGAGGGCAGGTAGTCGACCCCCCAACAGGCGTTGAAGATGGTGTTGCGGTCGAGCGCCTTGCCGGCATGGTCGTGGAGCAGGCGGAGGATCGCGACCTCGCGCAGGCTGAGATCGATGACGGTCTCACCGCGCCGCGCCCGGAGCTCATCGGGCAGAATCTCGAGATCCGCCATCCGAAACGCCTCGGACCCCGGTGACGGCTCGGTCCGGGCCCGGGACGCCAGATAGCGGCGGGTGACCGCGCGGATCCGGGCGACGACCTCCTTGATCCCGAACGGTTTGGTGAGAAAATCATCGGCGCCGAGCTCGAGCCCGACCACCTTGTCGATCTCCTCGGACTTGGCGCTGATGAAGAGCACCGGGACATCGCTTCCTCGGGCGCGGAGCCGCCGGCAGACCTCATAGCCGTCGATGACCGGCATCATGATGTCGAGACAGACGACATCGGGATGAACCTGGTCATACAGGGCGAGCGCCTCGGCGCCGTCGGCCGCCTCGACGGTCTCATACCCCTCGGCCTCGAGCACCTCGATGAGTCCACGCCGGGTCAACCTGTCGTCCTCGGCCACGAGTATCTTCACGCCGCACCTCCCCCGCCGCCGGCGGGCAGCTCGAGCTCGAAACAGGCGCCCGCCCCGGTGGCCACGAGCCGGAGATCGCCACCGTGCAGCCGGGCGAGCTCGCGGGCGATGGCGAGCCCGATTCCGGTGCCCGAGACGCCCTCGGTGAGACGATCCGAGAGCCGGACAAAGGGCTCGAAGACCGCCGCCTCTCGCCCGGCCGGGATTCCCGGCCCGCGGTCCGCGACCCGGACAAAGGTCGCGGTCTCTGTCTGCCGTGATGAGATCTCGACCAGTTTTCCGGCGGCGGCGTACTTCTCCACGTTGCTCAGCAGGTTGCCGACGATCTGCTCCACGGCGTCGGGGTCGAAGGCGACCGGCCGCGGCGCCCCGAATTCGAAGATGATCTCCATGTCCTTGGCTGCAAGGGAGGGCCGGAACTGGTCGGCTACGGTCTGCAGGAGCTCGTCCAGCGATCCCTCGATCGGGTGAAGAACCAACGCCTCTCGATTCCGACGGGCAAAGCTCAGGACATTGCCGATGAGACGACTCAGGCGTCCACTCTCGGCGATGATGATCTCGAGATACGATCGGTTCTCGTCGTCCTCGCCGAGCCGGCGTTCGAGAAGCTCGGCATAGAGCCTGATGTTGGTCAAGGGCGTCCGCAGCTCGTGCGAGACCTGATTGACGAAACCGAACGCGCTCGGAGGCCTCGCGGAGCTCGCGCGAGCTTTCCCGGTGAAAGACAAAAGCGAGGCCGCCGAGCACCGCTGCCACGATGATCAGCCCGGCCACTCGAAGGAAGTTTCCGAGGGCGCCGACGGCGCCGCCCGACCAGTACTCGGCGCGCAGCGTCCAGGCGCCGAGCGGCGGCGACAACCGGCGCTCGACGGATTCGACCGCGGTCCCCTCGGCCGCCGGCGCTCCGGATTGCGACAGGGCGCGGCCCTGGGAATCCTCGAGGACGATCCGGCCCCAGCTCGTGGACGCCTCGGTTCCACCGGGGTCGCCGGCGAGCTCGACGACGAGATCGGCGACCAGCCGGACCCGGTCGAGCTCGATCGCGATCAGCCCGCCCGACGGATCCCGCCGCCAGAAGATCAGGTGGAGCCCGGTGTCCCAGTACCAGGCATACCAGCCGTGATCGACCGCGGCCGGCGACGACTGGTACGAGTCGGAGTTGCCGATGGGCTGGCCGAGCTCGTTGCCGAGCAACCGTCCGACGAGAAGCTGTCGGATCCGGAGCAGAAAATCGCGTTCGGCATCGCTGATCCCCGCCGCGAGCGGCGGATGAAGCAGGCGACCGTCGGCCGCGGTCACCGCCACCTGGGTGACCGCCGGCGTGGTTCGGACGAACTCGCGCCAACCCTCGGCATCTCCGGCCGCGGGAACCTCGATCTCGAGCAGGCGTCGCGCCCGGTCATCGAGGACCCGCTGGACCCTGGCGTCGACATCCGCCAACCGGCTCTCGGCCGCGGCGCGGAGCTGGCCGGCGACCCGGGCCCGCTCATCGCGGGCGCCGCGGATCGCCAGCCCGGCGAGCAGCCCGGTCGGCAGCACCACGATCAGCCACCAGCAGAGCGGTGAGCCGACGCGACACGCCGTCACTGCTTCCGTTGTTTGCTGCGTTTGAGCTGGGTCTCGGTCATGGCCTTGCGCTGCGATGCCCACTCTTCCTGTTTGACGATGGTTTCGGCGTCGATCTCGTTTTCCAACGCCACATCGGCGAGGATTTCGGAACCGTACTGTTGCGCTTTTTCCTTGGCATAGGCCGTGTTCTGAATCAGCAGCATCTGGGCCTCCTCGATCCGGCCCTGATCGCGAAGATCGACGGCCAGCTGATTCTGTTCAGTGGCGATCTGCTCGACGACGGCGATCATGACATCGGCGGTCTCGCTGGCGACTACGAGATCATCGTCCGCGCTGTAGCTCGCCTCCACCCACCGCGTGCCGCGCTCCTTCACCGGGGTTTCGCCCATCCGGAGGAAGGACCAGCTGACCCCGGCGAGTCGCTTGGCCTCACCGTTGGCGCCGGCCGGCGCTTCGAGCTCGAGCAGGACGTATTGCTCCCGGGCATCGTAGAGCTGGTTGAGCGACACCGTCACGACCCGGCCGGTGATCTCGGCATCGCGGCCGAGGACGCGGACGGGACGAGTGCCGGGGGCGCACTCGATGCGGACGAGCACATCCTGCGCCGTCACCGACATGGCGTCGCCGAACTCCTCGTCGAAGATCCGGGCGAGATCGCGCGGGTGCTCGACAAAGGCGTGGTTGCCGTCGCTTAAGCCGGCGAGCCGGGCCATGAGGTCCTCGTTGTAGCCGAGACCGAGGCCGATGGTGCTCACCGAGACGCCCTCTTTCTTGAGCGAGGCGCCGAGCGCGCCGAGTTCGGCCGGCGAGTCGGGGCCGACGTTGGCGAGCCCGTCGGAGAGCAGGACGACCCGGTTCACCCGTTCGCGGTCGAGGAACTTGCGGACCTCGGCGGCGCCGACGCTGACCCCGGCGAAGAGCGCGGTCGAGCCCCCGGGTTGGAGGCTCTCGATGGCGGCGAGCACCGCCGACCGGTCGGCCACCTTGGTCGCCGGCAGCAGAATCCGCACCGTGTCGTCATAGGCGATCACCGAGACGATGTCATCGGGGCGGAGACGGTTGACGGCCAACGCGGCCGCCTCCTTGGCCCGGACGAGCTTCTCGCCCTGCATCGAGCCCGAGCGATCGATGACGATGGCGACGTTGACCGGCGCCCGTCCAGTCGCCCTCGCCGTCGACGCTGAGTCCGATCTTGAGATAGACCGTCGGCGCCGAGCCGGCGAGGATCACCGGCTGCGACAGCGCGATGCTCACCGCCTCGCGGCTGGCGTCGGCGGATGGGGCGCAGGCCACCGCGGCCAGCGCGACGATGATGACGAGCCATCTGCTTCGAGTCGTGTCTCTCATGGGGTTCTCCCTTCTTTCAACCCCATGACAGCGCGATTGGACTCGCCGGTGGTCAGATTGGTGGAAAACATCTGTCAGAAGATTGTAAGCCCCGACCGAGGGGCTCGACGATCTCGGAGTGGGAGATGGTGCCTTCGTCCACTGTTCAAATCCGGCCGTCGCCGATCGGCCGCCCCGCGGATCGTCGGGTTTGCTTCACCCGTAAACCAGCCGTCGAACCGGCGATCGTCAAGACCCCGTTTAGTATATCCCGCGCCATACCTGTCCCTTTCGCTCAAGTTGGGCGGTATTCACTCCGGTAATGGTTTGGTTGCAGGCCCTGAAGGACCGGCCTACAGAGTCTTAAGCATGGCTATCGAAGCAACATAGCTGTAGGCGCGCCCTTCAGGGTGCGCGACCAAACCGTGCAAAAAACCCTTCGCCACCGGCCCAACCTGAGGAATGGAAACAGGCGTGTCCAGCCCTTTCAACCCTTTGTCACGGGTCAGAATGTGAAGGTCGCCCCCAGAGAAACCAGATAGACGCTGTCGGCGCCGGCAATGTCGAAGTACTCGAACTCGCCGCGCACGGCGAGCCCCTTGAAGCGGACCTGAGCCCCGAGGCCGTAGACCATGTCGGTGCCGCTGTCGCTGCCGAGCTCGACGATGCTGCCGATGGCCGCCTGAATATCGGAGTCCCAGCTGACGAGGCCGACCTTGGCGAAGAAATCGGCGATCCCGAGGGGCAGCATCCCCATGGCGACGACGTCGAAGCCGTTGAGGTTGGTCTCGATATTCGCGGGTTCGCCGGAGACATCGACGGAGTCCTTGAACGTGCCGAAGTCGATATAGTTGCCCTCGAGCGCGAAGAAGCCCATGAATCGGTAGCCGACGATGACCTTGTACGAGGTCGTGTCGGCCTTGTAGTCGAAGCTCTCGAGATCGATCTCGAAATCGTTGATCGTCAGACTCGCCTGACCGACGCTGCCGCCGATATAGAACCCGTTCTTGGCCGATGCCGGGCCGGCCGCCAGAATCACCACCACTGCGCATATCACGAGCGTTCCAACGGTTCTTCGGTTCATCGCCTCTCTCCCTTCGACGGGCGTTATGGGCGCCCGCAACTGTCGTGGCCACAGTGTACGACGACCTGTCGCGATCAGGGCTCGACCGCGGAATGACGAACCCGAGCGAGCAGCAGCACACGAGACGCCGGCTGGCCCCCGCGCCGTCCGATCTTGCCGCCGATTACGAGACTGCGCCTTGTCCGGATGACTCGAGGTGTAGAATCGTCAAGAGTGAACAATCTGCCTCAATCCTGCGCACTTACTTCCGCGCTTCTCCTCGCGGCTGGTCTGGTGTGCGCGTCGGTGGCGGAGACTCCCGCCGAAAACGACGAGTTGCAGTCCATCGTCGTCGTAGCCCAGGCCGAGGCCGCCGCGCCGTACAACGACACGACCCTCGCCGACTCTCCGGAATCCCTTCAGGCCGACGCCCTGGTAGACCTGGTTGACTCCCTGCTTGCCGCCGGCGACCTCGAGGCCGCGGCATCGGCGCTGATCGAGGTCGAGGAGCTGCTGCAACCCCTCGAGAGCGAGAAGCGCCGGCTCGGCCGGGTCCGCTGCCGCCTCGCGGCGGTGCGACGGGCCCAGGGCGAGATGCCGGAAGCCGCCCGGCTCGCGGCCTCCGGTCTGGCGTTGCTCGAGCGCGACGCCGCACCGGGCGACCCCGAAAGGTCGCAGTGCGCCACCGAGCTGGCGGAGATCTCCACCGCCATGGGCGACTACCAGACCGCCTGGCGAACCTACGAGAAGCTGGTCGATGATCAGGTGGCGGTCTTCGGATTGGACTCTCCGCAGGCGGGCATCGCGCTGCGCCAGGCGGCCCAGGCCGCCTCCAACGTCGGCGAGTACGAGACCGCCGCGTCCCTTTTCCGGCAGGCGCAGGCGACCCTTGAGGCCTCGCTCAGTCCGGCCGACCTCGAGGTCGCGGCCGTCCTCAACGGTCTCGCCAACGTGGTGCGCAAGCAGGGCGACTACGTTGAGGCGGGCCGGCTCCTCGAACTGTCCCTCACCATCACCGAAAACGAGCTCGGCCCCGACGACCCGCAGGTCGCCACGGTGCTCAACAGCCTCGGCAACGTCCAGGCCGTGCTCGGAGATCTCCCGGCGGCGCGGCTCACTTTTGAACGAGCATTAGCGATCTGGGAAAAAACCTCCGGCCCGGAAGACCCCATGGTCGCGCGGGTTCTGTCCAACCTGGGCGCGCTGGTGCTCAACCAGGGCGATCCCGAGGGCGCCATCCCGCTGCTCGAGCGCTCGGTCGCAGTCCGCGAGCGGGCGTTCGGCATCGACGCACCGATCCTGGGCGCGCCCCTCATCAACCTCGGAGACGCCTACCTGCAAGCCGGCGATCTCGCCCGCGCACGAGCGACGCTCGAACGAGCCGCCGCAATCTTCGAACAGAATCGGGGAGACAACACCTACGCCACCGAGGCGATCAACAATCTCGGGCTGCTCCTGCTCGAGCAGGGTCTCGGTGACGAGGCCGCGGCCGCCTTCGACCGGGCACTCCGGATCGTCGAGGAGACCGCCGGCCACCACCACCCCCGGACCGCCATCGTGATCGCCAACCAGGCCCGCGCGGCGGCGTTTGGCGGCCGGCTGGACGCCGCGCTCGGCTCCGCGCTCGAGTCCGAGCGCATCGCCCGCGAACACCTACGTCTCACCGCGGCCGGGCTGTCCGAGCGCGAAGCGCTGATCTACGCCTATCAGCAGCGCGAGTCGCTCGATCTCGCTCTCAGCCTGGTCGCCGAACCCGGCGTCGACGATCCGACCCTGGTGGCCGCGGCGTGGGACGCCCTCATCCGCTCCCGCGGGCTGGTCCTCGAGGAGATGACGCTGCGACGGGCGCTGCTCGTCGGGTCCCCCGAGACGAGCGCCGCGCTCGAGGACTGGGGCGCCGCAGCGAGCCGGTTGTCGCAGCTCCTGGTCGGGGGCAACGCCGCTGACTCTGCCATCGAGGTCGATCAGGCGCGTCGGGAACTCGAGCGGGCCGAGCGCGACCTCGGCGCGGCAAGCCCGCCCTTCGAGCGCGAGCTGGCGCGCGCCGATCACGGCTTTGAGGAAGTCTCCGCCGGCATCCCGCCGGATGCCTGTCTCGTCGCCTACACCCGTTTCGCCCGGGTCTACGAATCCGACCCGGTCCGGCGTTCAGAGCCAATCGAGCCCTGGTACCTCGCGTTCGTGCGGTCGCCGGCCGGCGATGTCGATGCCCGGCCGTTGGCCGCAGCCGCGACGATCGATACGCTGGTCGAGCGCTGGCGAGCGGCGGCCCGGATGCCGGTCGGCGGAGAAGGCGACGCCCGCGCCGCCGGCGAGCTCCTGCGGAGCATGGTCTGGGACCCGGTGGCCGCGCGGTGCGGCGATGCGCGGCGGGTTCTCCTGGTGCCCGACGGGGAGCTCGGGCTGGTCAACTTCGCCGCCCTCCCGACCGGCCCGGACACGTTTCTCGTCGAGCAGGGCCCGCTTCTGGCCGTGCTCGGCCAAGAGCGGGACCTGGTTCCCAGCCCGTTCGAGTGGGAGCCAGGGCGATGCCTGCTGGTCTTCGGCGCTCCCGACTACGATGCCGCGCCCACCGGTTGGGGTGCGGCCGGGCCCGCGTCGGCGCACCCGCCGGGTGTGGCAACCGCCTCGACGCCCCGGGGCCTGGCCGGGGTGCGCTTCCCACCCCTGCCGGAAACCGCCGCCGAGACCGAGGCGGCGGCCCTGCTGTGGGCCGCCTCCAACCTCCACGCGACGGTCGTCCGGCTCAGCGGAGCCGAGGCCACCGAGGCCGCCTTCAGGACGCTGGCCCCGGGCTTTCGGGTCGTGCACCTTGCCACGCACGGCTTTTTTCTCGACGGGACCGGGTCGGCGCCGGTTGGTGGCGAGCGTGGCGTCGGCGGTCTCGTCGCCGCGGACACCGACTCTGACGAGGACGCCGACGGGACCGCGGTGCGACTCTCCGGCCTGGCCCTGGCCGGCGCGAACCGGCGGGGGACAGGCGACGAGGACGGGATTCTCACCGCCGAGGAAATCGCTACCCTCAACCTCGATGGGGTCGAGTGGGCGGTGCTCTCGGCGTGCGACTCGGGCGTCGGCGAGATCGGCAACCACGAAGGCGTTTTCGGGCTCCGGCGCGCCTTTCGGACCGCCGGCGTCCGCACCGTGATCATGAGCCTGTGGGCGGTCGACGACGAGGCCGCCCGGGAGTGGATGACGGCTCTCTACCGCGCCCGCCTGGCCGAAGGTCTCTCGACCGCCGAGGCGGTGCGTCGGGCAAACCTGGACGTCCTCGCCGCGCGCCGCCGCCGTGGCGACAGCGTCCACCCGTTCTACTGGGCCGCCTTCCTCGCCTCCGGCGACTGGCGCTGATCGGGGTGATAACAGGCGCATCGATCGGCGACCGGCGGGCCCATTGTGCGCAATCGCCTCTCGTCGACGTTAACCGTTTGAGCAGCGTGCGGCGTGGGTCCATCCCGGCGCCGAGCTGATGGAGGCTGCCATGGACTCGACCCGCGTCCGACTGATTTCGATCACCGCCATCGTTGCCCTGGTCGCAGCCGCGACCGCGTTCGCCGGCTTCGCCGGCACCGAGGTCTATCTGCCGGCAGTGGGCGCAGCGCCTGGGGTTCCGCCCGCGGTCTGGTACACCACCGTCTGGGTCCACAACCCGTCGACCAGACGAGCCGATGTCACCTTCGCCCTGCTCGAACGCAAGGCCAACCTCTCACCTCTCACCTTCACCGACTCGATCCCCCCCGGCGACACCCGGCGCTACGACAACGCGGTGGAGACCATGTTCGGTCTCGAGACCTTCGGCGCCATCCGGGTCACCGCCAACATCGCCGTCGTCGTCGGCTCGCGGATCTTCTCCCAGCCCGGCTCGGCGCTCGAGGACTCCTCGGGCCAGTTCTTCGCCGCCGTCCCGGCCTCGTTTGCGATCGGCGCCGGCGAGTCCACCGAGATCGTCGGCGGCTGGCAGACCCGGCCCACCGCGGACTCCGCCTTCCGCTTCAACTTCGGCCTCGTCGAGACCACCGGTGAGGAGGGCTGCCAGGTCGAGGTCGTTGCCAAGGACGCAACCGGCGCCACCCTGGCGACCAAGAGCTACACCCTCGGCCAGTGGGAGCAGCTGCAAAAGGCCTTCGCCAACGAGTTCCCCGCCCTGTCGTCGGACAACGTCCGGCTCACCGTCAAGGTGACCACGGGCAAGGGCCGGGTGATCGCCTTCGGCTCGTCGATCTCCAACGGCCTCCAGGACCCGTCGACGCTCGAGATGCGCTTCGCCGATGAGCTGTTAGCAGCCAACTCGGGTGGCGGCACCATCACCGGCGTCGCCGCCGGCGCCGGCCTCACCGGCGGCGGCACGACGGGCAACGTGACCCTCGATGTCGGCGCCGGCGCAGGCATCGCGGTCGGCGCCAACGCGGTGTCCCTCGCCGATGGCGGGGTGACCACCGGCAAGCTCGCCGACGGCGCGGTGACCCCGGCCAAGGTCTCGACCGCCGGCGGCGCCACCGGCGACGTCCTCACCGTGACCCCGACAGGCGCCGCCTGGCAGGCGGTCTCCGGCGGCGCCGGCGGCGACATCACCGCGGTCACCGCGGGCGCCGGGCTCACCGGCGGCGGCGCGTCCGGTGATGTGTCTCTCGCCATCGCCACCGGTGGGGTGACGAACGCCATGGTCCAGGACGCGGCAGTGACCACCGCGAAACTGTCGCCCGCCGGCGGGTCCAACGGCAGCGTGCTCAAGCACAACGGCTCAGCGGTGGTGTGGGGTCAGGACGACGCCGGAGGGCTGACCCTGCCGTACGACGGCGCCGGCAACTCATCCTCCGTGCTCTTCCGGGTCGAAAACACCTCCCAGGGGGTCGCAATCTTCGGCGGCAGCAGCGGTGGGGCCGGCGTCCGGGGCGTCGCATCTGGGGCCCACCAGGCGGGCGTTCAAGGGCTCGCGACCGACCCGCTCGGAACCGGGGTCAGTGCCAGTCAATGGGCCACCAGTACCGCCGGTAGCCTTGCTGAGCCGGAACACGGTGCACGCGGCATTCACTTCCCGACCGGCAACTACGGCTACCTGGGTGCCTCCGAATACAGTGTGATCGGCTGGCGCGGTGACGACTCGGCGGTCGGCGGGCTCGGCTCCGGAAACGGTGTCTACGGCCGCTGCAACGTCGGCGGCGGCCGCTACGCCGGCTACTTTAACGGCCCGGTCAACATCAACGGCAACCTCTCCAAGTCGGGCGGTTCCTTCAAGATCGACCACCCCCTCGATCCGGAGAACAGGTACCTCTCCCACTCCTTTGTCGAGTCGCCGGACATGATGAACGTCTACAACGGCAACGTCGTCCTCGACCCGCAGGGCGAGGCCTCGATCGAGCTGCCGGAGTGGTTCGAGGCCCTCAACCGCGACTTCCGCTATCAGCTGACTTCGATGGGAGGACCGGGACCCAACCTCTACATCGCGGACAAGATCGCCGGCAATCGCTTCAAGATCGCCGGCGGCAGCCCCGGCCTCGAGGTCTCCTGGCAGGTCACCGGCATCCGCCGGGATGTCTGGGCCGACGCCCACCGCATCCAGGTCGAGGAGGACAAGCCGGACGACGAACGCGGCAGCTACATTGCGCCTGAGCTCTGGGGCCAACCCGAGGAGAAGGGGCTGACCTGGTTGGAGGAGGCCGGCATCCGCCGCGAGCGCGAAGGGAAGACACCGGGAGATCGAAAGTGATGTTCCATCGAGTTTGTTCACCAACCCCGGCGCCCGCAGCGGCGGCCGAAGAAAATGGAGATCAAGACATGTCAAAGACTCGCCTCATCGCCCCGCTCGCCTTCGTATTGTGCATGATTATCGCTTCGTGGATTCCGGTTGCCGGCGCCTCGGAGGCCGCTGCCTCGGTCGAAGGGACCCTGGTGGTCAACGGAACCACGGTCGAGCTGCCGTACGTCTACGCCTACGCCCAGAAGACCGGTTTCTACGACGAGGCCGATCCGACCTGGACGCTGCTGTTTGTCAGCCGCCCCGTCGACGAACGCAGCCTCGACGACCACATCTTCGATGCTGCCTACGTCCGCGTCGGGATCACCCTGAGCGCCGAGTTCAGTGACGAGCCCGAGCTCCAGGTCCTGTCCCAGGACATCCGATTCTCAGCCGACGCTCAGGGCAACGTCTCCGGCGGGACCTACCCCGAGCTCGAGCTCTCGAGCGTCGGACCCGAGACCTTCGCAGGCCGGGTCTACCACACCGAACCGGCCGAGTTCTTCGACGACACCTTTCAGTATGACTTCAGCTTCAGCGTCCCGCTCTCCGATCCCTTCGGACCCATCGGAGACGCCCTCCCGGCCGGCGGCGGCGAACCCGGGGCGGCCTATCTCGCGTTTGTCGATGCGATCCACGCCGGCGACATCGACCGGCTGAAGACGCTCGTGACCCCCGAACAGGCGGGGATGCTCGAAGGCGACGACGCCCAGGACAACATCGGGTTCATCCAGATGATGACGCCGACCAATGTCGAGATCGTGGGCGGATCGAGCGACGGTGAGACCGCGCTCCTGGAAATCACCGGCACCATGGACGGCGAGTCGGTTGCCGGCGAGATCACCCTCGTCCACGAGGAAGGCCTCTGGATTGCGACCGGTTCCGCCTGGAACTGAGCCGGGACACAACTGCGCCGCCTGGCGATTCGCGGCAATTCGCCCTTCTTTCGGGCGGGGGACGGCGCGAAGACCGTGCGCTTTCTTCCTCTGCCGTCGTTTGAACGGTTAGAGTGGACTCAACTCGCCGGGGGAAACCATGAAGAACTCGATCCGCACCGCAGTCGTCCGGGCGCTGGTGGCAAGCGCCGTCCTCGTACTGTGTTTCCCGCCGGCCTCGGCACAGGGTTGCCCCGAGCTGCTCGGTCTCTGGCCCTACGGCCCTGCCAGTGTAGTGGCGGTATCGGGCACGACCGCCTATGTCAGCAGCGGCCCCACGCTGTTGGTGGTCGATGTCTCGGTCCCCGCCTCGCCGCAGCTGCTCGGGGAGGTGACCCTGCCCGAGATCGTGTCCGGGGTGGCGGTGGTCGGGAACCTCGCTCTGGTGGTCGATTACGCCAACCTACGGGTGATCGACGTCAGCGTCCCGTCGGCCCCGGTGGAAGTTGGCATCGTCGACACCCTGCCCGCGGCCAACGGCGTCGCGGTGGCGGGAAGCTACGCTTACGTGGCGGCCGGCAGCTTTGGACTGCGCGTGATCTCGATCGCCAACCCTTCAGCGCCGGTTGAGGTCGGGTCTGTCCAGCCTCCGGGGTATGCAACAGGCGTGGCGGTGGTGGGAAGCTACGCATCCGTCGCCTACGCGGGCGATGGGTTGCGGGTGATCTCGGTAGCCAACCCGTCGGCGCCGGTCGAGGTCGGCGCCGTCGGAACCCCGGGACTGGGCCACCGGCGTCGCGGTGGTGGGTGACTACGCCTACGTTGCGGACTTCAACTTTGGGTTGCGGGTGATCTCCATCGCCAACCCGGCGATGCCGTCCGAGGTTGGTTCCGTCGGCACCGTTGGATATGCCAATGATGTAGCCGTCGCCGGCAGCCTTGCGTTCGTAGCGGGCCGTTACGGCGGTCTTCGGGTGGTCGATGTCAGCACCCCGGGCACGCCGAGCGAAGTTGGTTTCCTGGGAACCGGGGGGAACGCTTGGGGGGTCGCAGCCGGCGCCGGTCTCGCGTACGTGGCCGATGACCTCGGCGGCCTGGTTCTGGTCGATGTCAGCGTGCCGAGCGCGCCGACGTCGGTCGGCTCGTACCTGACCGCGGGCTACTCCCAGTCCGTGGCTGCGGCTGCAGACCTGGCCTATGTCGGTGTCATCCCGGCCACCCTGCGGTTGGTGGACGTGAGTGCCCCGACGGCGCCGGTGGAGATCGCCAGCGTTGCTACCCGCGGCTACCCCTTAAAGGTAGTCTTGTCCGGCTGGTACGCGTTTCTCGCTGAATTTGGCGCGGGGCTCGAGGTCTTCGACCTCAGCAATCCTCATGCGCCGGTAGTCGTCGGCTGGCTCGACACGCCGGGCCAGGCCCGGGGGGTTGCAATCGCCGGGGGCTACGCTTACGTCGCGGACGGCACCTCCGGTCTGCGCGTGGTCGATGTCAGCGTGCCCGAATCGCCCGTCGAGTTGGGTGCCGTGGACACGCCGGGTGCCGCCTTGGCGGTCGCGGTGAACGGTGACTATGCCTACGTCGCCGACGAGGGTGAGGGGTTGCGGGTCATCGATATCAGCAACCCGGGGTCCCCGACAGAGGTGAGCTCCGTGGATACCCCGGACTCGGCCTACGGCGTCGCCGTGTCCGGCGACTACGCCTTCGTGGCTGACTACAACAGCGGTGTACGGGTCATCGACGTCTCCGTGCCGACCTCGCCGTTGGAAGTTGGATTCAACGATACCCCCGGCGCCGCCATGGACATCACAGTGATGGGCGACCTGGCCTACGTGGCCGACCGGCACCGCGGCCTGACGGTGCTCGACATCAGCACACCGGCGACGCCGGTGGTCGTCGGCTCGTATGACACCGCCGGTCAGGCGACGAGCCTCGCACTGTCCAACGGCATGGTGGTGGTGGCGGACTACAACGCCGGCGTCGCGGTCTTCGACGACTGCCAGGGCGGGGCCCCGCCCGGGTACGAGTCCTTCGTCCCGGCGGCGGCGGTGGCTGCCGGCGCCCAGGGCGCCTTCTTCTCGACCGATCTCGAGCTCAACAACACCGGGACCCAGGACGCTTGGGTCGACATCGCCTGGCTGCCCCGCGGCGGGGACAACTCAGCGCCCGTGCAGGCCGACACGATCGCGCTCGCCGCAGGGCGGAGCGTGCGCTTCGCCGACGTCCTCGGCGAGCTCTTCGGTCTCGGCCCGGACTCCTTCGGCGCCCTCCGGCTGACGGCGAGCACCGGCGAGGTCATCGCCATGAGCCGGACCTACAACTCGCCCGACGGCAAGGCGGCCGGCACCTTCGGCCAAGGGCTGCCCGCCATCCCGGCGGCCGGGATGATCGCCGGCGTCGCGTCGCAGCGGATCATTTTCCTCAGCGAAAACCCCGATTCCAGGGCCAACGTCGGCTGCGTCAACGGCTCGAGCGAGCCCGTCCGGGTCTCGCTCGCGGTCTTCGACGACGAGGGCTCTCTTCTCGAGACCAGGTCTATGAATCTCGGTCCCTACTCCAACGACCAGATCAACCGGATCTTCAGGAACTGGGCGCCGATCAACGGCTATGTCGATGTCTCGGGCGACAGCGTCGGCGCCCGCTACTACTGCTATGGCTCGATGCTCGACAACCTGACCTCGGACCCGACCACGATCCTGCCCCAGACACCGTCGGCCGAGATAACCTTCATCCCGGCTGCGGCCCTGGCCGCCGGGCTCGAGGGCGCGTTCTTCCAGACCGATGTCGATCTCAACAACGTCGGCTCGAGGGCCATCAACTACGAGCTGTTATGGCTGCCGCGCGGGGCCGACAACAGCAACCCCACCCGGAGCGAGTCATTCACGCTCGCCCCCGGCGCCGGGGTGCGCTACGCCAACGTGCTCGACGAGGTCTTCGGCCTCGAGCCGAACCAGGTCGGCGCGCTGGCGGTGGAGGCGAAAGGGACCAACATGCTTGCCATGAGCCGGACCTACAACCTGCCGCCGGCCAAGATCGCGGGTACCTTCGGCCAGGAGCTGGCCGGTATCCCGGCCGACCGGATGATCCCGACCGGGGTGAAAAAACGAATCATCTTCATGGACGAAAACGATGATGTCCGGGCCAACATCGGCTGCCAAAACGGCGGCGGTAGGTCGATCACCGTCAACATCCAGCTCTTCAGCCCGCAGGGCCAGTTCCTCGAGACCAAGATCATGAACCTGCCGCCCCGCTCCAACGACCAGATCACCCGGGTGTTCCGCAGCCACGCGCCGATCACTGGGGGGTATGTCGATGTCTCGACCGCGACGCCGGGCGCGACCTTCGCCTGCTATGGCTCGGTGCTCGACAACCAGACCTCGGACCCGACCACCGTGCTGCCGCAGTGAGCGACGGCAGACCGGCGGCGTCACGCGGGGGCCGGCGCGGCCCCCGCCCGCGCAGTCGGAAGCCTGCTGATAAACCCCCTGTTCTCGGGGAATCGTGATCTGTGGTCTTGACGCCGGCGAGGGCGCCGGCGCTACAAAAGGCCGAGATCCATTGTGGGGCCGGCGCCCCGCCGGCCTGGAGTTCGGGAGGGTCGGCCGACCTTCGTGTCCGATTTCCGAATCATCCCTATCCCTTTCGCTCAGGTGAGTCAGTTCTCACTCCGGCGATGGTTTGGTCGCAGGCCCTGAAGGACCTGCCTACAGAGTCCTAAGTAATACTCTATAAACAACATAACTGTAGGCGCGCCCTTTAGGGTGCGCGACCAAATCGTGCTGAAAGCCCTTCGCCATCGGCCGACCATGACTCATGGGGATAGGTATGTTCCGAATTTCGCAAAGGGCTGGGATCCCAGCCGCGGTGGGTACCGGTGGACAGGCTCGAATGCCTCGCTGTGCGCTTTCCCCCTCCGCCGTCGTTTCAGAGATCAGACAGGGTTCGAGACCGGGAGGTCAGATGTCATTCACGATTCGTTGCGGGCTCATTCTGGCGCTATCCAGCAGCGCCGTCCTTGCACTGTGCATCCAACCGGCGGCCGCCCAGGGCTGCCCCGAGCTGCTCGGTCTCTGGCCCTACGGCACCGCCCAGGCGGTGGCGGTGTCGGGCTCGATCGCCTACGTCAACAGCGGCACCGTGCTGCAGGTGGTCGATATGAACCCCAGCCATCCCGCAGCTGCTCGGGGAGGTGACCTTGTCCGACATTCCATCGGGATCGCCGTGGCGGGGACTACGTCTACCTGGCCAGTGGCTACAGTGGTCTGCGGGTGATCGACGTCAGCGTCCCGTCGGCGCCGGTGGAGGTCGGTTTCGTCGACACTCCGCACTACGCCAATGGCGTGGCGGTCAACGGCAGCTACGCCTTCGTGGCGGATGGGTCTGCCGGTCTGCGGGTGATCTCGATCGCCAACCCCTCCGCCCCGAGCGAGGTCGGCTCCGTCGACACCCCGGGCTCGGCCAATGACGTTGCGGTGGCTGGAAGCTATGCCTACATCGCGGATGGATCCTCAGGTCTACGGGTGATTTCCATCGCCAACCCGTCGGCGCCGGTCGAGGTCGGCGCGGTCGACACCCCGGATTTTGCCTACGGCGTGGCGGTGGCGGGCAGCTACGCCTACGTTGCGGACTTCAACTTTGGGTTGCGGGTGATCTCCATCGCCAACCCGGCGATGCCGTCCGAAGTCGGCTTTGTTGGCACCCAGGATACGCCAACGATGTCGCCGTCGCGGGCAGTCTGGCGTTCGTTGCCGGCCGTTTCGGCGGCCTCCGGGTGGTCGATGTCAGCACTCCGGGCGCGCCGAGTGAAGTCGGTTTTCTGGACACCGGAGGGGAGGCCTGGGGGGTCGCGGCGTCGGCCGGATTCGTCTTCGTGGCCGACGACTACGGCGGCCTGGTGACCGTCGACGCCAGCACTCCGAGCCGCCGCTCGCGATCGGGTCCTCCCGACCGCCGGATACTCCATCTCGGTGGCGTCGGCAGCCGGTCTGGCCTACGTCGGGGTCGGACGCGCCCCGGCATCGGGGTCCCGCCCGGCACATTGCGGGTGATGGACCTGAGCACGCCGTCGGCGCCGGCCGAAGTCTCCCTCGCTTTCACGCGCGGGACTCCCCTGAAGATCGTCCTGTCCGGCACCCGCGCCTTTGTCGCCGAGTTCGACCAGGGCATCGAGATGCTCGACCTCTTCGTCCCACGGCGCCGGTCCCCGTGGTCTGGCTCGACACGCCCGGCGAAGCCCGTGGGCTGGCGTTGGCCGGGGACTCCTTTATGTCGCCGACGGCAGCTCCGGGCTGCGGATCATCGACGTCAGCCAGCCGTGGTCGATGACCGAGGTGGGATCCGTGGACACCCCGGCGCGGCCTATGCGGTGGCCGTGGATGGAAGCCACGCCTACGTTGCCGACGAGAGTGAAGGGCTGCGGGTTATTGATATCAGCGACCCGGCCTCGCCGACCGAGGTCGGTTTCGTCGACACCCCCGACTCGGCTTTCGGGGTCGCCGTTGCCGGCGGCCACGCCTTCGTGGCCGACTCGAACAGCGGCGTGCGGGTCATCGATGTCTCGGTGCCGACCGCACCGCAGGAGGTCGGCTCCTACGACACCGAAAACGCCGCCTACGACATCGCGATTATCGGCGACCGGGCGTACGTGGCGAACGGGGGCCATGGCGTCTGGTGCTCGACATCAGCGCGCCGGCGACGCCGGTGTTCGTCGCTGAGTACGACACCGCCGGCAGTGGCGCACAGCCTTGCAATGTCCAACGGCACGGTGGTGCTGGCGGACTACGAAGCCGGTATCGCCGTCTTCGACGACTGCCGCGACACGGTCTTCGGCGACGGTTTCGAGGCCCTCGGCCTCACGGGGCTGGACGGTGGTGCAACCGTGAGGCGGTCACCCCAAGCCGATCGCACACCGCAACCACAACGCGGCGGGGCGTCCCCGGCAGACCGCAATGGTCGCGTTCGCCGAAGGAGGAGACCATGGGCGCGAAAAATCGACATGCGTGCAGTCCTGGTCGTCTTTGCGCTCGCCCTGCTGGCCGCCGGCCGCCGGCCAGCCGATGTCTACCAGGTCGACCGCACCGACGACAGCATCCACACCGGGTGCGACCCGTCCGCCTCTACCCCGACTGCTCCCTGCGGGGAGCGATCATCAAGGCCAACAACCATGCCGGCGACGACATCGTCAGGCTCGGCGCCCACACCTACACCCTTTCCATCAACGGCAGCAACGAGGACCTCTGTCTGCCAGACCGGCGATTACTGGACGTGCACGACGCCCTGGTGATCCAAGGCGACGGCCCTGATCCGACCTTACAACGACGCCGCCGGGATCGATCGTGTGCTGCACATGCTCTCAGCCGGCGACCGCCTCACGGTGCGGGGCGTGACCATCACCGGCGGCGACTCCGGGTCGCAGGGCGGCGGTGGGGATGCTTCGTGTCGCAGGGTAGGCCTCCGGCTCGAGACGTCGTGGTCACCGGCAACGTCGCGCCGACCGGCCAGGGGGGCGGGATCTACGAAGAGCACCGCCTACGACACCGTGTTCGGTGTCCAGGTCCTCGACACCTGGATCACCGGCAACACCGGCCACGGCTGCGGCGGCGTGCACTCGACCTCGCAGCTCTTCCTCGAGGGGTCCACGGTGAGCAGCAACACCTCGACCGCGCGGATGCGGCGGTTGAGCGTGTTCGGAGCCGACAGCAGGGCTCTACAACTCCACGATCAGCCACAACACGTCGCCGGTGACCGTACTCTGTCGGGGGGATCGAGGTCTGGACCCCCGCGGTCACCATCAGTCGGCTGCACCCTCACCGGCAACAGCGGCGCCGAGATCGGCCAGAGCAACCCGTGGGGCACCACCCTCGCCAACAATCTGATCGTCGGCGGATGCGGCGACAATGTCTTCACCTCCCTCGGGGGCAACCTCGAGAGCCCAGGCAATACCTGCGGTCTCGGCGGCTCCGATCTGGTCAACGTCGCCAACCCGATGCTCTCCGTCCTCGGCTGGTTCGGGGGTCCGACCCCGGTCCGCCGGCCGCTGCCGGGCAGCCCCGCGATCGACCGGTCGATCGCAACCGCCAACTGCCCGTGCGTGGACCAGCGCGGGCTCTACCGCCCGCGGGACGGCGGCGGCTCGGCGGCGGTCTGCGACGTCGGCGCGGTCGAGCTCGCCGGCGTCGGAGAAATCTTCGTCGACAACTTCGAGTGCGGATTCACCACGGCGTGGTCCACGGTGGTTTGGTAGTGGGCCGTCGGCGACCGATTGAGGATTCCGGGGTGGGGTGAAACGGCGGCGGCTCGGCGATGGTCCGTCGCTCGCGCTGTGCGCTTTCTTCCTTCAGCCGTCGTTTCAGATATCAGACGGGTTCGAGACCGGGAGGTCATATGTCGTTCACGATTCGTTGCGGACTCGTCGCCTGGCGCTATTCAGCAGCGCCGTCCTCGTATTGTGTGTCCTGCCGGCCTCGGCCCAGGGCTGCCCCGAACTGCTCGGTCTCTGGCCCTACGGCCCTGCCAGTGTAGTGGCGGTATCGGGCACGACCGCCTATGTCGGCAGCGGCCCCGCGCTGTTGGTGGTCGATGTCTCGGTCCCCGCCTCACCGCAGCTCCTCGGGGAGGTGACCCTCCCCGAGGTCGTGTCCGGGCTGGCGGTGGTCGGGAACCTTGCTCTGGTGGTCGATTACGCCAACCTACGGGTGATCGACGTCAGCGTCCCGTCGGCCCCGGTGGAAGTTGGCATCGTCGACACCCTGCCCGCGGCCAACGGCGTCGCGGTGGCGGGAAGCTACGCATACGTGACGGCCGGCAACTCCGGACTGCGGGTGATCTCGATCGCCAACCCTTCAGCGCCGGTCGAGGTCGGCTCTGTCCAGCCTTCCGGGGTATGCAACAGCAGGCGTGGCGGTGGTGGGAAGCTACGCATACGTCGCCTACGCGGGCGATGGGTTGCGGGTGATCTCGATCGCCAACCATCGGCGCCGGTCACGCTCCTCCGGAAACCCCGGACTGGGCGGTCGGCGTCGCGGTGGTGGGTGGCTACGCCTACGTTGCGGACTTCAACTTTGGGTTGCGGGTGATCTCCATCGCCAACCCGGCGATGCCGT
>CAVPHA010000028.1:0-6592 GCA_963704125.1 uncultured Acidobacteriota bacterium
ATCTCGAGCAACGGTCGGTAAGGCGTCTCGGCGTTGATCGGCCCGTCGGCCGACCAGATCTTGGCTGTTGCGAAACGCTCCGCCCAGGTCTCCCTTGGTATCCGCGGGAAACGGTGGAGAAAGAAATCGAAGATCGTCCGCACGCCCGGCGGCGGCCGTTCGGGCAGCTTGACGGTCGAAGGGCGGACCGCCCGTTTCTTTCGCCCTTGTTCGTCGACGCTCGACGATGGGTGAGAGTCGCCGTCACGTGCCATGACTCAACATACCATCCAGAAGTGATTTTTCAGGTTGACGCTCGGGAGGTGTCTCTTAAAACTGAGTCTCTATTGCAACATTGCTGATTCCCGCGTATATTGGCGACTGAAAGTACAGACAGATCAACCAACTCGTGCGAGTGCTCAACATTGGCGCAACCGCCGTTCGCCGTTGACACCGCGGAACATGAAGGGGAATGTCGATGATCAAGAAGATCGTTTTGGGGATTGTGGTGTCGTGTTGTGTGGCTGGGCTTCAAGCGCAGTCGCTCGAATCCTCCGCGTTCGCGAACCGGGCTCGACCGGCGATCGGTGGATGTCCTTCCGGCCGGGAGTCCAGGCGACGCCATGGATTGGTTCGATACCGGGGAATGGGCGGAGCTGAAGGCGTCCGGCGTCACCGAGGAGAGCGTCGGCGACCCTTACTCCTTCGGTCGGAATAAGACCTATCTCGGAGTGGCTCAGACCGAGTGGCTGACCCTCCAAGAGGATCCTTGCGGACCCTATGTGCCGGGTGAGGGCCGGTGCGTCCAACTCGATCCTGCTCCAGATGCAACGTTTGTCGATGAAACGGACCTTGCGGTAATCGAGTTGCCAAAAAAGGCGACAAAGTCAATCCTCTGTTTCACCTTCACCCCTTTCGCCAACTGGCAGTGGGATAACTCCACCGGGAGTCAACAGGTGGCTCGGATGTCACTCAACCCGACGGTTCGGATCGAGAGCGAGGTGCTCGATGATCCGAGCCTGATCGATCCCAGCACCGGACTTCCGTTCAACGGCGTGTTGCTCGATGGGCCGATTTCCACGTTTTCGGAGAGTCGTTCGCTGAGCCCGGGTGAATTCGACTCTCGGCGACAGATTTTGACCCGCGTCTGCACCGCCGGTCTGGTCAACGTGCGTTCGCTCAAAGATGGATACGGCCTGTCGGACCAAGTGATCAAGGACTTTTTCAAGAAACCCATCACCGTCACCTTCGGCGTCCGAGGCGCCGTTTCGATGATGACCTATGCGGACTACTCCGTGGGCATCCGTCTGTACGGCGACTGATCGAGGAAGCCGCTTCAAATCAAACGCGAGATAATGAGCGACCCGGGCGGGGGACCCCGCCCGGGTCTTTTCGATTCGATCGCCGTCGCGGATATCATGACACCATGAATCAGCGCCTTGGCTCGCCGGTCGTTGCCGCCCTCTTGGTCGCCTGTCTCACCGCAAAGCGGATGGTGGTCGGCCACACGGTGCAGGAAGCCGGGATCTCATCGGCCTGCGCCGGCCGCGCCTGGCGGGTCGATGTCGGGATGTCGGCGCACTACGGGGGCGAGGTCGCTATCCTGGAGCTCTCCAACGGCGAGGTTCGGGTCCTCGAACCGATCGATTGACTTCGGGCGATGAGCACGGTGAGCGGTGGTGACGGTGGGCCCTGTGCAGTGGGCTGCGCGCGAGAGGCGCGCACCACAATCTACCCGCGCTCTTTGCTCAGGATAGCCCTTGGCCATTGTGGTGCGGGCGTCCCGCCCGCAGGGAGCCGATGAGGGTAGCTCATTGGAGTTCGTGTGGTGTCCATCACGCCGCCCGGCAACACGGCTTTGCTAGGCTTGAAACGATTGGGGGGCGAAGGAGGTGCGGTGATGCGAAGAGTGATTCTCTCTGTCCTGTTCGCGAGCTCGGTCGTGAGCTTCGGTGCGGCCGTTCAAGCCGCCGACTCGCACCCGACGGCACAACCGTTCGGCGGCGCGTACGACCTCGGTGAACCGTCCTATGCCGTAGAGCGGGAACGCACGACGATCCCCATCGATCATCTGGTCCTGGGCGCCGAACACATCCTCGACCAACAGTGTCACAACGGTGGGTTCGGTTGGCCGCATGCCGATTGCTCGGCGACCTACCACAACATCACCGGACCGATCCTCCTCGGTGTCTCTGGGCACCTAGCCTTCACCCAGGACGGCAACGAGCTCGTGGGGGCGGTCAATGGCGGCGCCTTCGATCTGACCTACAGCTATCCGCAACGGGGAGTCGCGGTTCGGCACCTTCACGCCGTTCTTCATGGGCTCTCTCGCACGAGCGTCCGACAACACCACCTTCTCGACCCACGTCTCGACCGATCTCTTCGACGAACTCGCGGCCGGAACCTATGGCCCCGACGACTTCGACACCGCGGGGTGGATCGCCAGCATCGAGGTCGGGCGAAGCGGCGCCTGGATCAATCTCCGACCGTGGGAGTTCCACACCCTCATCTCCGTCCGCCCGGGTTCTCGGGCAGCCCGGCCAGGATGCGCTCTTCGAACAGGCAATGCTCGATGGGCTCAACACCCTCGACAACACCGATCCCGACACCGTCTACTCCGACATCATCGGTGTCGCGGGCGCGGTTCGCGGTCTCGCCGTCGCCCGCCGTCTCAGCTTCCCGCCGATCGTCGCGCCCCTCGACCCGGACATCGACGGGATCGACACTCTCGAGGATCTGGCCGCCTATCTGGCGTCGTTGCAGAATCCCGGACGGCTCGTGGTACTGGCACTCGAACCTGACGGCCCCGACCACCGATGACGAGGACGTTCAGACCACCGCATACGCCCTGCTCGCGCTGCTCGAAGTCAACGTCATGACGGCGACGGACTACCAACCGGCGACCGAGCTCGCCCGCGACTGGATCGTCTCCATGCAGTTGCCGGACGGGGGATTCCCGCAGTATCCCGGCGGGCGACGAGAACACCGAGGTCGAGGGTGAGGCGGTCAACGCAATGGCCGCCTTCGACGCGATATTCTTTGTCGACGGTTTCGAATCTGGGACCACGGATCTGTGGTCCGCGGTGGCTCCGTAGAACCTAGCGCCGACGAGCGAGGAAGGCCTCGGCGCAGCGCAGACCGTCGATGGCCGCCGAGACGATGCCTCCGGCGTAGCCGGCGCCCTCGCCCATGGGATAGAGACCTGCGGACGACGGCGACTGAAGGGTCTCACGGTCGCGGATGATCCGCACCGGGCACGAACTGCGCGACTCGGGGCCGACGATGACGGCCTCCGGGTCGTAGCAGGATCGGCAGCCGTTTGCACAGGCAGAGAGGCCGGCGCGGAGGGGCCGAGCACCGACTGCGGTAGAAACTCCTCGAACGGGGCGATGGTCAGCGGCATGGGATAGCTCGACTCGGGCAGCGCGCCGGTGGTCTGCGGCCGCGAGGAAGTCGACGAGACGCAGGGCCGGCGCGCCAAAGGGGTGTTCGGCGAGGGCCGCGGCCCGCGCTTCGATGTCCTCCTGAAGCTCGATCCCGGCGAGCGGTCCTTCGCCCGGAAAACGATCCGGATCGAGGGTGATCACAAACCCCGAATTGGCGAAGCGGCCGCGACGCCCGAGTGGCGAGGCGCCGTTGACGCAGATAAAGCCCGGCTTCTCGGTGGCGGGCAGGATCTCTCCTCCGGGGCACATGCAGAAGCTGAAGAGATCGCCGCCGGGGATCTTGGCCACGAGCCGGTAGTCGGCGGCCGGCAGTCGCGGGTGGTCGCAGTACGACCCGTACTGCATTTGGTTGATGACCCGCTGGGGGTGCTCGATTCGGGCGCCGAGCTGGAACGGCTTTCGCTCCATGGCGACGCCGTCGCGGTGGAGCTGGCGGATGGTCTCACGGGCGGAGTGGCCGAGTCCGAGAAAGACCGCGTCGGTTTCGAGCACGCCACCCGGCTCGAGCTCGACGCCGCGCACGCGGCCGCCGTCGAGACCAGGCCCGTCATCCGGGTCGAGAAACGAAACTCGGCGCCGCGCTCGACGATGCTCCGGCGCATCCGGCGCACCACCGACGGCAGGAGGTTGCTGCCGATGTGCGGTTTGGCGTCATAGAGAATCGACCGCGGCGCGCCGCTGGCGGCAAGGACCTCGAGAACCTCGCGCACCCGGGGGTCGCGGATTCTGGTGTAGAGCTTGCCGTCGGAGTAGGCGCCGGCGCCGCCCTCGCCGAAGAGCAGGTTGCTCTCGGGGTCGAAGGCGTCGCCGCGAAGAAAGCGATTCCACCGCCGGGTGCGCTCGGTGACATCGGGGCCGCGTTCGATGACGATGGGCGCGAGTCCGGCCTCGACGAGACGCCAGGCGGCGAAGAGACCGGCGGGACCGCAGCCGACGACCACTGGAGGCGGCCGCGGCGGTCGGCCGGGTGCGCGCGCACCTCGACCCGGGAGGCGGATCGAATAGGTCTCGACCGGCGGCGGTTCGCGGCCGAGCAGCTCGGCCTCGATCCCGGGATCGAGATCGAGGGCGAGGGTGTAGAGGAACCGCGGCTCGCGTCGCCGGCGGGCGTCGAGGGATTTCTTGACGATGGTCGTGAACGGCCAGCTCCGCCGGCATCGACGCCGAGAGCGGCGGCTGCGGCAGACGCCAGGTCGTCCTCGTCACGATCGAGGGGAAGCGCGAGGTTGCGAAGGAGAACTGTCATGGTTGTTGGTGGATCCGGTTTCGGCCATCAGGATACCCGGTTTTGCGTCCCGAATCCCGGTTGGACGGATTCGTCGATGATCCAAGTGCTGGTAACCTGATGGCAGAAAAAAGGAGTGGACGATGTTTCTCAATATGCTCGATATCGACGAGAAGCGTGCATTCGCCGTCTTGGCGGAGAAGATGATCGAGGCCGACGGGATCGTGGTCGGCCGGGAAGCGGCCGTGCTGGCATCCCTCAAGGCCGAGATGGGCGTGGCCGGGTCAGGCGACGATCAACGCAGCGTTGCCGAACTCGCGCGTGTTTTCAAGGACAGGAGGTCTCGAGTCGCCGCCTTCCTCGAACTCCTCGGTCTCGCCTATTCGGACACTGACTTCGATTTACAGGAGCAGTCGTTGCTGGCATCGGTGGCGCGCGACATGGGTCTCGGCGACGACGACAGAGCTGCCCTCGAAAAGTGGGTCCAGGACCACGTCGCCCACATCCGGAGTGCCATGGTCCTGATGCGGGGTTGACCGCCGGGAAACCCGGCGACTACTCGCCCTTGCCGGCGTGGATTTGGTCCCACTTGTCGCCGAGCTTGGCGAGATATTGTCGATCTGCTGGATCTGTTTCTCGGGCTTTTCCTTGACGGTCACGGTGCCGGTGCCGCGCCAGACCACCTTCTTGTCGCTGGGCTCGTAGCCGTCGATGACGAGGGTGCCTTCGGTATAGGTGGTGCTCGTCGTCATGGACGAGCCCATGCCGCCCCAGCCACCCCAGCCGGGGCCGAAGCCGCCGTAGCCGAAGCCGGTGGTCGTGTAGACCGTGTCGTCCTTGGAGGAGACGTGCGAGGTGACCAGGAGATCCGGGTTTTCGCTGACCTCGCTGAGCCCACCCTCGGTCAGCTCGCGTTTGATGGCGCTCACGATGCGGTCCTGCATCAACTGGTTCGGGGGGTTGGTGTCCGGGGGTATCGATGTATTGAAAGGTCTTCACCGCCTTGAAATCGAAATCGTGGGCGTAGTCGATGGTGACCTTTTGCGCCAGCGCGGGCGCCGCAATGAATCCCAGCACAATGAGCAATCCGATGGTCTTTTTCATCTCTGGTCCTTTCGGTTAGGTGTGGGTTTGGCCCTCTTCGGGTTTCATGGCCACCGATTATCGCTCTCGCGGCGGGCGGGATCAACCCCTTCCTCAGTTTCCGGTTTGGGTACATTAGACTCTGATTGTCGGATACAGAGTCCGGGATGCCTCGACGGTGGCCGGAGACCAAGGGGGATCAGTCGAGATGGCCGGTGCACTGCGGGATCAGACCGCCGCGATCGAGTGTGAACACCTGCGGACGCCGTCGCCAGGGCCCGGGATGCCCTGCTCGCCCGCGGTGCGTCGGCGCTGGTGAGCTGGGTGTCGCCGGCGGAATCGATCCGCACGTCGAATCGGGAACCGTGGTGGTTCCGGAGTTCGTGATCGATCCGGAGGCGGCTCGCAACGCACTGATCCCAGTGGCGGGATGAGGTTGCTGACCGGAATCCGCAGCCGGGTTCCGGTCTCGACCCGGAGCCATTCTTCACTCCGAGCGGATCGTCGCCTCGGTCGGCGAAAAACGGATCCTCCATCAGCGTTGGCGGGCCGCAGGCTCCAGCCACCCGAATCCGGTGATGGCGTTGTCCTTTGTCGCCCTCGAGGTGATTCCGTCGCTCAAGCTCACCGATCGCGGGCTCGTTGATGTGGAGAAGTTCGACTTCGTCCCACTCGAGGTCGCGGGGCAATGACCCGCCTGGTGGATTTTTCCGGTCGTAGCGCGCTCATCACCGGCGCTTCGAGCGAGATGGGACGCCGGCTCGCCCTCGAGGTGGAGGATGCCGGTGTCCACGTGCTCACGGTTCTTCCGAGGGGGCCATCCGGACGCCGTTCTTTGACGACGAGGCGCTGGCAAGGC
>CAVPHA010000029.1:0-22806 GCA_963704125.1 uncultured Acidobacteriota bacterium
TAATTTTAAATTACATCGCAACTGTTGTAAAAAAGATGCGATGTAATTAAGAATTAAGAATTTAAAATTAAGAATTGCGGCGTGTGCCTCGCCGCCGCCACGCTCCGCCCTCAGATCGCCACATCGCGGTCCCGCTCTCCTCTCGGCCCTCGGCCACCATGGCTGTGGGATCGTGAAAGGAGGCCGATCATGCATCGTGACGATCGTCTTTTCGCCATCATCGGCAGCGCCGTCGTAACCGCGTCCGCCACCATTTTCCTCGTCTACGCCGGAGGGATTTCCGGGACCGCCGAGGTCGACCGACGGTCCGAGTGGCGCCGATCACCGGCGCCGCGGCGCAGGCTCTTCCCGAGGTGCCTGATGCACCGGAATCGGTCGATACGCCCCACTCCCCGCCGGACGTGATCCAAGCCGGTAACCGAGGGTCTGAATCGGGCTTCGGCGACGATGCCGTGCGGTCCCTGGTCGCCGGGATCTCGTCGCATCCGCAGTGGGTCGCGTGGCTGATCGGCGATGACCTCCTTTCCCGGTTCGTGGCCATCGTCGAAGCGGTGGCGGACGGCTACTCCCCAGCGGACGAGCTCGGTTTCTTAGCGGCTCGCGGTCCGTTCGTCGTCCGCGAGGACGCGGGCCGGCTGGTCATCGCCGCCGGCACCTTTCGCCGTTACAACCTGGCGGTGGATGTTCTCGCCTCGGTCGATGCAAATGATGCCGTCGAGGTCTTCCGCAGGCTTGAACCCGAGATTGCCGAAGCCCGGAGCGATCTCGCCTCGCATCGGGGTGCTTTCTGAGGACCGGCTGCGGCTGGCCGTCGACCACCTCCTTGCGGTCGAGATCCCGGATGGGGTGATCGAGGTCGAGCGACGGACCACGACCTACGCCTTTGTCGCGGACGAGCATGAGCGGCTCAGTGGTGCGCAGCGCCAGCTCCTGCGGATGGGCCGGGAAAACGCAACCGTGGTCCAGGCCAAGCTGCGCGAGATCCGATCGGCCTTCGGGTGGCCGGATCTGCCTTCGCCGGCCTCGGCGATGCATGCGGTGATCAGCGGCGACGAAGCCGGGGCCTTGGAGCCTGTTCTCGTCGCCGAGGTGACGGCCGACGACGCTCAGGAGGATTCGCCCGCCGAGATCGCGGCGGTCGGTCTGTTCTCCGACCCGGTCACGATCGTTTCCGAAGCGGCGGTCTGGGACATCCCGTCTCCCGCGATCACAGCGGTCAACGAGCGCGCATCGCCGGCCGAGTCGCATCGAGAGTGAGTGAAACCCGAACCCGAACCCGAACTCGAACTCGAACCGATCCCGATCGCCGGCCCGGGAGCTCGCCTCCCGGGCCGGTTTTTGCCGAATCCGGAAAAAAGGCGGGGCGGTGGGAAAGAAGCCGGGTCCGGCGCGGGTTCTTGAGGTCATGGTCGATGTGATCAGCGCCGGAAGGTCGTTGGGCCGCCCATGAGCCCGGAGAGCTCTCGCAAGGGCGTCGCCTTTGGCATCGCCGCCTATGGGATGTGGGGTCTCATCCCGGTTTATTTCAAGGCGGTCTCGGCGGTGCCGGCGATCGAGGTGCTCGCCCATCGGTTGGTGTGGTCGGTCGTGATCTTGGTGCCGCTGCTTTTTCTCCGCGGTAAGTGGTCGGAGACGCGGCGAGCGCTGGCCAGCCGAACGACCATGACGACCCTGGTTTTGACCACCCTGCTCATCGCGGCCAACTGGTTTCTCTTCATCTGGGCGGTGGCCCACGATCGGATTCTCGAGGCGAGCCTCGGCTATTTTATCAATCGATGTCCTGCTCGTCCTGGCCGGGGCGGTCACGGCGGCGCCGCTGTTGTGCTTCACGAGCGCGGCGCGGTTGCTGCCCCTGGCGACGCTGGGCTTTCTCCAGTACCTTTCGCCGAGCGGTCAGTCCCTGCTCGCGGTGCTGGTCTACGGCGAACCGCTGACGGCGGCCCATCTCCTGACCTTCGGTTGCATCTGGGTCGCTCTCGCGATCTTCACCGCCGATCAGATCCGCCGGTCAAATCCTCGGGTGCGCCTCGGTTCTCGTTTCCCTTGACAGAACGCGGAAAGGGTGTTTTCGCCGCGTAAAGTGGCCTGGCACCCCTCCCATCGCGCTTCTGGAGGCGTCCTGACCGTGTTCTTTTTTGGTGAGTTGACGCCATTGTGGTGCAGGCGTCCCGCCCGCAAGGAGTCGATGTGGGTATGTCATCGGAGGCCTCTGGTACCGTACCCAGGTGGCAAAACGCAGATCGAAGACCCGCGGACCTGGATCGGAACCGGTGACCCTGCCCGTGATCCAGCCGCGCGGCCTGCGACCGACGAGGCCATCGTTGTGGCGGACGATCGCGCTCATCGGGGTCAACCTCTTCATGATCGCCCACTTCGCCCAGTGGATGCTGCGTGGAGTGACGCTCAGTCCCGTCGAGCCGTCCGAGGGCATGGAGTTCGCCAAACACGGGATCGTCAACACCGGTCTGGTCTTCTTCGTGGCCGCGATTCTCGTCACCGCGGTCTTCGGCCGGTTCTTCTGCGGCTGGGGATGCCACCTCATCGCGCTGCAGGATCTCAGTCGCTGGCTGCTGATCAAGATCGGGATCAGACCGAGGCCCTTGCGCTCGCGGGTGCTCGGGCTGGTGCCCCTGGTGGCGTTTGTCTACATGTTCCTCTGGCCCGCGATCTACAAGATCGGCGTCGGGCAACCCCTTGGGCCCGGTCACAACCGAGTTCTTGACGACGGATTTCTGGGCGACCTTCCCGGGTGTCGCCGTGGCCGTGCTGACCTTTGCGGTGTGCGGATTCGCGGTGGTCTTCGTGCTCGGCTCCAAGGGCTACTGCACCTACGGCTGCCCCTACGGGGCGGCCTTCGGGATGGCCGATCGGGTGGCGCCGATCAGAATCCGCGTCACCGATGCGTGCCAGGGCTGCGCAACCTGCACCTCGGTGTGCACCTCGAACGTGCGGGTCCACGAAGAGGTCCGGGATCACGGATGGTGGTCGACCCCGGCTGCATGAAGTGTCTCGATTGCGTCGCCAACTGCCCCAACGACGCGCTCTATGTCGGCGCCGGGCGGCCGGCGCTGGGCAGGGGAGGGGGGCGGTGCCGGCCCGGTTCGCTGAGTTGGTCGGAGGAGGTTGTCGTCGGCGTGGTCTTCGTCCTCGGCTTCGTCGCCTTTCGGGGCTCTACGGTCTCGTTCCGTTTCTCTTCACCCTGGGACATCGCGGCGATCCTCGCAGGTCTCGCGCTGGTGTTGTGGAGGCTGGCTCGGGACAGAGACGCCTGGTTGGGCTCCGATCCGGCTCAAGACGGACGGTCGTCTTCGTCGTTCGGGGTGGATCTTTGTCGTCGCCATGGTTCCGGTCACGGTCGTTCTGGGCGCACAGCATGGTGGTCCAGGGTCTGAGTCATCGGGGGAGCGGATCTCTACGGCCGGACCGGGGATCTGCGGCGAGCTGCCCTCGACATCAACCGCCAGTCGCTGCCGCTGACGGCCGCGGAGCAGCGTTTGGTGTCGGATGCCCGGACCACGCTCGGCAGGCTGGAGCGTTGGAGCCCGGTCGACCTCCGCCGAGACCGAACTCGAACTCGCCTGGTTGGCCTATCTCGATGGTGACGGCGTCGGGGCAAAAACCCGCATCGATTCCGCGTTGGCAAAGATGCCGAACAGTGTGCAGGGCCACCTCCTCGCCGCTCGCCTGCTCGTCGACGACGGTCGGTGGCAGGATGCGGCCCGCGCCTACTCCACGGTCGTGGAGATCGACCCCGCCGATCCGGTCGGATACCTCGGGCTTGGAGCGGTGCTCGGATCCGACGGCCGAGTACGAGCGAGCCAACCGGGTTTTCCTGCGCGGGTTGGCGGCGATCCCGTCCTCGGTCGATCTTCGCTACAACCTGGCATTGTCCCTCGCACTCATGGGCGATCTCAATGGTTCGGTCAGCGAATTCGAACGGGTCCTGGAGATGGCGCCCGATCACCTTCAGGCGCGGGAGAACCTCGCCGGGGTGCTCGCCGGGTCGGGCCGATTCGACGAGGCGGTGCCGGTTTTCGAGGAAGCGGTGCGGCGATCGCCCGGCGACCCGCAGCTTCGGATCATGGCGGCGCGGGCCTGTCTCGGCGCGGGCCGGCGCGATTGCGCCGAGGAACACATCGAAGCCGCCATTCGCCTCGACCCGTCGCTCGAGCCGGCGCGCCGACTGCTCGACTGAAGGGATTTCCCCTCCTATGCCTCGCGCTCGCACTCCCCGGGTCTGCGGTTGTCGATGGTCAAATTCTTGAGCCTCTTGCGATCAACCCGATTCTCTCGAAATCGTGGGGTGTGGTCTTTTCGCCGGCGCGGGCGCCGGCCTGAAGTCGCGGAGGGTCGAGAAATTCTGCATCCGATTGCCGAGTCCTGCAAGAGGGTGATTTGATACTGAGAATCGGAATTATTCTTTGATTGCGTTGGTTGTGTCGCGCAACGATCGACTTGGGGAGGTTGGGGTGAAAATGAAGACGACTGTGTTTGGTTGGCGGTCCCGGGTGATGCCGCTCATGATTGTAGTCGCGGGTTTGTTTGGAGCTGGGTCGGTGATGGCCTCGGATCCGGATGGGGACATCGGACCCGATGTGGTGGTCTTCGAACTGCCTGGTGTCTACAACTGGGGCGGCAGCGGCGGCATCCACGCCTATTCGGTGGGAACGACGTCGTGCAACCGCGGTGATGCACCGCTCAGCTGGGTCTCATCCACCAACCAGCACCCGGTGATCGCGCAGAACCTCTACCGCGTCACCCTGCCGGATGCCAATCCGCCGGTGGAGCACGGCAAAATCGAGATGCTCGGGATGTCGTGGCTGAAGAACGGATTCCTCTCACTCAACACGAGCGCCTGTGATTCCTGTGTGTACCCTCCAAATGGGGGAGCGCAGCTCGGTGTCGGCTGCGCCGATCCGTACAGCTCCAGCCTCAACGGGGACCAGGATCGGCTTGGCCCCCGGTCGGAAGTCAACGCCTTCACCGGGTACTTCGTGTACCCCCATCCCGATCCGACCGGCACCCCCGTCCTGGCCGGGCGTCTTCAGGTCGATGAGTCGGAGGTCGTCAACGACCCCGCCACCTTCGCGTATTTTGTCGAGGGTCAGTACATTGCACCGGACGACGCTACTTCCGGCAACGGGATGAACAACGCCTCCCACGCCGAGGTCACGGTCAGCGGGACAAACCTCAACATCTCCGGAGCGACCGCTGAAGGTGTGCCGGCGATCTATGCCTGGCAGGTTGCCGATCCGGCGGTCACGATCCGCGAGGTCATCGTGCCCAACGAAGGTCTCTTCATCGTCGGTTACAAGGTGGGCGACAACGGTGACGGCACCTGGCACTACGAGTACGCGGTCTTCAACCTCAACTCGCACCTCAGCGGGCGGAGCTTCGCGGTGCCGATCCTGCCCAACTCGGTGATCACCAACACCTGGTTCCGCGATGTCGACTACCACTCGGGCGAACCCTATGACGGCACCGACTGGACCGTTGATGTCGATCCGGTCGGCGGGCGGGCGAGCTGGTTCACCGATGATTTCGCGACCAACCCCGACGCCAACGCCCTGCGCTGGTCGACCATGTACAACTTCAGCTTCGACGCCGACAGCCCGCCGGAGGACGCCCTCGCCAGCATCGGTCTCTTCCGGGACGGCGGACCGCCGTCGGTGGCGGTCTATGTCCAGGCGCCGGCAACCAATCTCATCCCGCTCTTCGCCGACGATTTCGAGTCGGGCAACCTCGATGCGTGGAGCGATTTCCAGCCATAGCGGGGCACACATGACAACACGAACGGCCGGCGCTTGCGCCGGCCGTTTTGTTTTCTTATCTCGCGCTGGGCGAGATCGGTGGTTTCGGAATCAGGGCGCGGTCGCGTCCCACGCCGTGGTGTTGCCGGACTCGAACCCATCGGCGAAGAGTCCCAGGGAAACCACCGTCGATGTCGTGGCCACCGGAACCGGCGGGGTGCGGTCGTAGCGGGTCCACATGCGTGCAGAATTTCGCCGCGGCTCATGTCGGGCAGACCCGTCGATCGCGGGATGCAGTCATCGGGGAAGTTGTTGGCGAGCGCCTGGTCGAGGAGGAACTCGACGTAGTCGTCGCTCGCCGTCTGATACCGGAGGGTGGCCTCCACCGTCAGGTCGCCGGCGGCCGAGGGCGGGATCGGCACGGTGTAGCTCGTGTCGTCGTAGTTGACCAGAATCCCCGACCCCGGCGCGGTCTCCGGGTAGCTGTAGTTGACCGGACGGGTTTCGATGTCGGTGCCGCCGGTGAACCCCTTCGGGGGAATCCGGTTGTCGAGCGCGATGCAGTCGTTGAGGACGAAGTGAAAGAGCGGGTTGCCGCCGCCGCCCGAGGTGTCGCACTCACCGGCGCCGTTGTGGTCCCAGATCCCGGGTTTGACCTCGTAGACCTTGAGTCTGCGGGTCCACGGCCAGGGCGCCGGTGGACGGATCCCAATCACCGCTGCTCCAGAGGGTGCCGCCTGCTCCGTCAAGGACGCGGACGTTGAGCCACATCCGCCGGCCCTCCGGATACCCGGTGGGCAGCTTGTGGCCGCTGAGGTTGGTGACTCGAACCCCGAGGGTCGAGATCGGCGCCGGCCTGAACCGACGGCGGTACGCTGACTTCGACCGTCGCCGCGGCCTCGAGCATCTCGACCGCCCAGGCGGTGGTGGCGTCGAACTCGGCGGACCTGCCGAGGTTGGGGTAGTCGCCCTTGAGCACCTGCGGCACCCAGGCGTTGCCGCCGGCGAACTGGTGGATCGGCAGATCGCCGGTGCGGTTGATGTCGGTGTAGAGGGACGGGTAGGCGGGGTCGTCGGTGGCATCGGGCATGTGGCAGTTCTGACAGCTGAGGTAGTCCGGCCCGGGCTGCGAAAAATCGCTCTGCTCCCACTCCATGTAGGTTCGCTCGACCGGAACCGGCACCCCGGTGTTGACGCCGTTCTCGTCGATCAGGGTGAGCACGGGATTGGTGACGTTGTGGCAGTTGCCGCAGTTGTCGGAATCGCGGTGGTACTGCGAGCTCTCCCAGCCGTGCGGCGGCTCGGGCTCGCCCATGGTGTAGTCGTACGGGCCCTTCTTGCACGGGTCGAAACCCATGACGCAACTGGTGTCGTCGATCCAGTACTGGCCGTTCTCGTAGTAGACCGACTGTTGACCCGCAGGAGGGGCCGGGTTGATCTGCATCCGGTGGCAGAAGGCGCAGTGCAGGCCCTCAAAATCATTGTTCGTTCCGTCAATTTCGCCTGCGAGGCTGCAGCCGTCGGCCGATCCGGTGGGCGGGTCGCCCGCCCGTCGAGCCAACCGCCCGGGGAGTGGCAGCGCAGGCACCATTCGCCGATGCCGGGAACATCGTTGTTGGCGACATCCAGGGATGCCCAGAAGAGGGGATCCCGACCAGCATTGGCCATCATCGAGCCGCCCCAGGTGGTCGTTGGCCGAATATTGTGGCCGTTGTCATAGCCGGCGTGGCAGTTGGCGCAGACCACCGGTGGGTTCAGGGGAAAATAGATGGGTGGTTGGGTTCCGTTGGCGGTGAAGGGGCCCGCAAAGACGATGGGAAGGGCAACTGCCATGGCCGCCAACAGGGTGAGCCAAACCGTGTGCTTGTGATTCAACGCGCTCATTCATCCCCTCCGAGCCGTCGGTCGGCGGCTCCGGATGCGAGCCTAGCACATGGATTGCCTCGGCGAGGGAAGCCCGGCGGGTGATTTCAGGTTGGTACTGGTGAACACTGATGGAGGGATGAGCGGATGGACCACTTCAAAGCAGGCCTTTTCGACTTTCTCACCGAACTCAAGGAAAACAACTCGCGAGAGTGGTTTCAGGCCAACAAGGATCGCTACCGAAGCGAGGTCCAGGAGCCGTTGCTCGGCTTCATCTCGGCCTTTGCCGAACCGCTGCACCGGATCAGCGCGAACCTCGTCGCCGACCCGCGTCCGAGCGGCGGCTCCATGTTCCGGATCTACCGGGATGTTCGTTTTTCCCGCGACAAGAGCCCGTACAAGGTGCACGCGGCGGCGCAGTTCAGGCACCGCGAGGGTCGCGACGTGCACGCGCCGGGATTCTACCTCCACCTCGAGCCGGGCAGCGTCTTCATGGGCGGCGGTCTCTGGCACCCGCCGGGACCGACGCTCGGCGCCGTCCGGCAGGCCATCGTCGATGATCCCGGCGGCTGGCGTCGGGCCGGTGACGGCCTCGAGCTCGGTGGTGAGAGTCTCAAACGGGCGCCGCGCGGTTTCGACCCGGACCACCCGCTCGTCGACGATCTCAAACGCAAGGACTTCGTCTGCATGACGAAATCATCTCAGGCGGCGGCCTGCCGGCGCGGTTTCCTGGACAGCTTCGCCGCCACGTGCCGGGCGTCCTCACCGCTGGTGCGGTTTCTCACCGAGGCGGTCGGGCTCGAGTTCTGATCGCAGTGCAGCGGCCGGATGACCGGCCGCCGAATTTCGGGTCCGGCTGACGCCGGGCGGACGCGAGGACTGGGGTGGTGGTCGTTCACCCGGGTCGGCCTTGTCATGCCGCCTGGGCTTGCACATAATGGTCTGGCTTCCCGGGAAACCGAGGGTCCGGCCGCGTCAGAATTGAATCCACCAAAGAGGAGACAGGACGATGCATCGTTCGCACGAAAGGTCATGTCGGATTTCCCGGTACTTTCTTTTCGCGGTCATCGCGGTGGTCGTCATCGCCCCCTTTGGGGTCGTCGAGGCGGCGCTTGACGCGGACACCCGTGTCGATCTCAGGACGGTGGAGGTCGAGGGCGCCGGCGTGACCTACTCGAGCTGGCAGGAAGCTGGGCGGCGGTTTGTTTCGATCTCGAAGGACGACGGTTCGACCTGGTCCGAGCCGCGAGCCATGAACGACACGATTTCCGTCGCTGCAGGCGTGATCGTGCCGGGCGAGTCGTTGCCGGCGGTACCCAAAGGCCTCGAGGCGGGCGACAAGAGCCGCGTTTTCCTGGTCCAGTTCGAGACCCAGAGCCTCGCCGCCTGGCGGCAGGGCCTCCGCGATCTCGGGGTCGAGGTTCTCCACTTTGTCCCGCACAACACCCACCTCGTTCGGATGGACCCGGGTCTGGTGTCCTCGGTCGAGGCGTTGCCGTTTGTGCGCTGGGTGGGGTCGTACGAGCCTGCCTATCGCACCTTCCCCGAGCTGCTCTCCGAATTCGAGGGCGGGAGCGTGATCAGCCGCCACTTCAACATCATGACCTACACGGCGGGCGCTGGGGAAAGGGGCCTCCTGGCCTCTGAGATCGAGTCTATCGGGGGACAGGTTTTGGTCGCCCACCCGGAGGGGTACATTCTCGAAGCGATGCTCAGCGACGCCCAGGCCTTCTCTCTCCTCGCCTCCAACCACGTGCTTTGGATCGACGAGTGGGGCCCCCGGGGGTCGACATGGACAACGGGCGCATCGTTGCGGGGGCGGACTACGTCCAGGCGACCCCCGGTGGCTACGACGGAACCGGTGTTCGCGCCGAGGTCTTCGATACGAAGATCGACGAGGATCATCCGGATTTTATCAACCCGGTACCGATCCACGGACCCGTTGATCCGGATTCCACGTCCCACGGAACGAGCTGCTACGGCATCAATTTCGGGAGTGGCTCGGGGAACGCCGCCGCAACTGGCATGGTGCCCGGCGCCTATGGGTATTTCGCTTACTACCTACCGGTTTTCTACGGCGGGGTGAGCCGCTACACCCACACCGCAGAGCTGGTCGACCCGGCGCTCGAGTATCAGTGCGTCTATCAGTCCAACTCGGTGGGAAGCCCCCAGACGACTGAGTACACCTCGATCTCGGCCGAGATGGACGACATCATCTGGCAATCGGACATCACCATCTTCCAGTCGCAGTCCAACACTGGGAGCCAGCTCTCGCGTCCCCAGGCATGGGCCAAGAACATCGTCTCGGTGGGCGCGTTCAACCACCACGACAACACCGATCCGTCGGACGACAACGTCAGTGGCGCCTCCGTCGGCCCCGCCGCGGATGGCCGGGTCAAACCGGATCTGACGTTCTTCTACGATTCGATCAAGACCACGGCTGATGGTGGTGGGTACACTCTGTCGTTCGGCGGCACCTCGGGTGCGACGCCCATGACGGCCGGGACATCGGGTCTCTTCTTCCAGATGTGGGCGGACAATGTTTGGGGGACGGTGCCGGGATCGGGCACGATCTTCGAGGAGCGTCCCCACTTCTCGACGATGAAGGCGCTGCTCATCAACACGGCAAGCCCGTATGACTGGAACTCAACGAATCCGACGCTGACGCGGTTCCGCCAGGGCTGGGGCCGACCCAACGCCCAGAGCGCCTACGATCGGGCGCCCATGACGGCGGTCCTCGACGAGACCTCGGTTCTCCAGGAACTCGAGAAGGACACCTACACCGCCACCGTCTCCGCCGCGCAGGACGCTCTCAAGGTGACCATGGTCTACGCCGACCGCGCCGGGGTGCCCGGAACCACCCCGCACCGGATCAACGACGTAACGCTGAAGGTGATCGCGCCCGACGCCACCGTCTATTGGGGCAACAACGGTCTCACGGCCGGTCTCTGGTCGACGCCGGGCGGCGCGGCCGACACCCTCAACACGGTGGAGAACGTCTTCATCGAGAACCCGGCGGCGGGTGACTGGACCATCGAAATCGAGGCCGTCGAGGTCAACATGGATGTTCACGTCGAGACCCCCGGTGTGGACGATCAGGACTACGCTCTCGTGGTGTATGGCATCACGGGCTTCTCAGGCGGTGGTTTCGCGGGGATTTTTTCAGATGGCTTCGAGGCCGGAAACACCGGCGCGTGGACCCGGGTCGTGCCCTGATCGCCGCCGAACGACTCATCGGGTGCCTGTGGTGACGCAGAGCAGGCTCGATCTGCTTGAGAGCATCAGGCGGGGCACCATTGGGGACGATCGGGCCGTCGTCGGCCCGTTCGGCCTCCGCCGGGTGACCTACGCCGACTACACGGCGTCGGGACGGTCGCTCGATTTCATCGAGGACTTCATCCGCCACGAGGTCATGCCGCTCTACGCCAACACCCACACCGAGACCTCCACAACCGGTCTCCAGACGACGCGGTTTCGCGAAGACGCGCGCCGGTTGATCCGCGAATCGGTGGGCGGTGGTGACGACGATGTGGTGATCTTCTGCGGCTCGGGCGCCACCGGCGCGATCAACAAGCTCATCGATATCCTCAACATCCGACTGCCGGCGGATCTCGATGCAAGGTTCTCCTTGTCCGGGCGGATCCCCAGAGACCAGCGTCCGGTGGTCTTTATCGGCCCCTACGAACACCACTCCAACGAGATCCCGTGGCGTGAGAGTCTCGCCGACGTGGTCACCATCTCCGAAGACCGGGATGGTCAGATCGATCTCGAGCACCTCGAGGCAAAGCTCGAGGAGTATGGTGAGCGTTCGCTCAAGATCGGCAGTTTTTCAGCGGCCTCGAACGTCACCGGAATCGTCAGCGACACGCTGGCAATCACCCGGCTGCTGCATGCCCACGGCGCGCTGGCGTTGTGGGACTTCGCCGCCGCGGCGCCGTATGTCGCGATCGAGATGAATCCGTACAACCAGGACGGACCCGACCCCGAAGTGTCCATGGATGCGATGTTCATCTCACCGCACAAGTTCATCGGTGGTCCGGGAACACCCGGAGTGCTGGTGGTCAAGAAGAGACTCCTGACCAATCGGGTGCCCACCGTGCCGGGCGGCGGCACCGTGAGCTATGTCAGCTCGGTGGACCACAGCTATGTCACCGATCCCGCCCACCGCGAGGAGGGCGGGACGCCGGCGATCATCGAGTCGATTCGAGCGGGTCTCGTCTTTCACCTCAAACGGGCGGTGGGCGAGACTCTCATCGAGGAGCTCGAGCAGAGCTTCGTGACCCGGGCCATCGAGTCCTGGGCGACCGAGGAGAAGATCCAGATTCTCGGAAGCCAGACGGCGAGGCGCCTCTCCATCGTGTCCTTTCTGATCCGCCACCAAGACCGCTACCTCCACCACAACTTCGTGGTGGCGCTGCTCAACGATCTCTTCGGCATCCAGGCGCGTGGCGGTTGCTCGTGCGCCGGGCCATACGGCCATCGGCTGCTCGGTATCGATACCGAGCGTTCGTCGAGATTCAGAAACGCCATCAACAGCGGTTGCGAAGGGATCAAACCCGGGTGGGTGAGGGTCAACTTCAATTACTTCATCCCCGATGAGGTTTTTCGGTTCCTTCTCGAGGCGGTTCATTTCATCGCCGAGGATGGCTGGAAACTGCTCCCGCTCTACCGTTTCCATGCCGAGACCGGTCTCTGGCTCCACCGTGAACGTCCGCGCCCGGCCGCGCTCGGGTTCGATGATCTGAACTACGAGAACGGCAAGTTGCAATACAGCTCGGTGCGTCTGTCCGAGCCGGTTTCGGTTCTCGGCAGTTATCTCGAGCAGGCGCGGGAGCTGGCCGCCGGGATCGACTCGGTGGTCCGAAACGACGAGGACGAGGTCGTTCTGAGGGATGAACTCGAGTTACTGAGGTGGTTTCCGCTTCGTTGAGCTTCTTTTCGCCGCGGGTACAATGACCGTATGTCCGGCAACGAGACGATCTCAGCGCTGAAAACCACCTGGCGTCTTTTCTGGGGACAGAAGCTGGGCCGTGTCCTGGTGGCGATCTTTGCAGGGCTGGCGGCGGTCTACCTCTTCGAGATCGGTCCGGCGATCGCTCGACGCCAGTTGTCGTTGCATCTCGATCGATTGCTCCTGCCCGGCTTGATCGTTCTCCTCTTCGTCCGGACCCGCGGGACGATCAGGACCGAAGAACGGCGCTACTGGAACTTCATCGGCCTCGGAATGGTCGTCTGGCTTGCGGGTTCCGTGCTGAACTACGCAACCTTGGTCCTGGGCCTGCCCCGATGGGCGGATCTCGGGACGGATGTCCTCTACATCTTGCTGTACCTGTGCTGGTTCGTCGCCAGCGATCAGCAGCCCCAGCTCGAGAGCGGCTGGTCAACCAGGGATGTGCTCTACCGGTTTTCCCTCGTCGGCGCCACTCTTTTCGTCGCCATCATGTTCGGCTATTTCGTCGCGGTTCCGTGGGCGGTTCAGCCGTCGGAGAATGTCCAGTACTTCGCCTCGTTCAACCTCTATGTCGTTCTCGACATCCTGCTGGCGGCGAAATTCGGTCTGTTGTTTGCGGCCGCTCGGGAGTCCCGCTGGCGCCGGGGCTTCTTCCTGATGGCGGCGGTCACGGCGGTGATGGCGATCGGTGATCTTCTCGAAGGACTGGGATTCGCCGACATCCTCCCAACCGTGGTGGGTGGAAGGATCGATATCATCTGGTTGGTGCCCCATCTCTGCATCGCCGTGATGATCCTCACGTGTACGGACAAACCGGAGGCCGCGGGCGAGGTCGAAGGCGGGACAATACCCAGGGTCCAGAGCCTGCTGCCGTTCTACGCCTTCGCATTGCCGCTCGTCCACCTGGGCCTCTACTTGATGGGATACCTCGACCCGGAAGCCCGCGCATCGCGCGAAGCCATCGTCTTCGTCGGGCTCGTCCTCTTTGCGGTACTGAGTCTGTTCCAGCAGGTCAGGCTGGAGCACGCGGTGGCTTCGCTCCGCTCGGATCTGGTCTTCCGCGCTCTCGATGACAAGCTCAGGCAGTCGCAACGTCTGGAGTCCATCGGGCGTCTCGCCGGTGGGATCGCGCACGATTTCAACAACCTGTTGATGGTCATCAAGAGCTACGTGCAGCTGGCCCGGCAGGGGCTGCCGCCGGAGGCCCAGCCGGTCGGCATCAAGTTGATCGCGATCGACCAGGCGGCCGATCGCGCCGCCGAACTCATCCGCCAACTCCTCGCCTTCGGTCGTCGACAGGTCCTCAGGCCGGAGGTGGTTCGGGTCAACGAGCTGATCACCGGTCTCGAGAGCATGCTCTCCCGAATAATCGGTGACGACATGGAACTGGTGGTGGACCTCGACCCCGACACCGGTTCCACCCGGGTGGATCCGGCGCTCCTCGAACAGGTCATCGTGAATCTGGTGGTCAACGCCCGCGATGCTATGCCTCGCGGCGGGCGAGTGACCATCCGCGCCAGATCGGTGGCCGAGAGAAGTGATGTGGCTCCGAACTTCGACGCGGAAGGACCCTCCGTGGAAATGGCGGTGTCCGATACCGGGGTGGGGATCGATCACACGATCCGCGACCGGATCTTCGAACCGTATTTCACGACCAAGGAAATGGAAAAGGGCACCGGACTCGGTCTGGCCACCGTGTACGGGATCGTCGAGCAAAGCGGTGGATCCATCATCGTCGAAAGTGAACAGGGTGTCGGGAGCACGTTTCGAGTGCGATTTCCCCAGGTCGAGGGCCCGGCGTTGGAGCAGGTCGCACCAGCGCCGGCTCCGGCGCGGTCCGTGGCCGGTACGACCGTTTTGCTCACCGAGGACGAAAAGAACATCCGAGAGGCGCTCGCCGAGTATCTCGCCGGCCTCGGAATGGTCGTGCTTCAGGCCGAGGACGGGGTTGCAGCGCTCGAGATCGCGGCCGACCACGACGGACCGATCGATGTTCTGGTGACGGATCTCGTGATGCCTCGGATGAGCGGTCCCGAGCTCGCAACCCGCTTGGTGTCGCTGCGCCGAGACCTCGAGGTCATCTTTGTTTCGGGTTACACGCCCGAAACCATGGGTGAGTACGGCGCTGCAACGGGCGATGCGGTCTTTCTGCAGAAACCGTTTCTTCTTGAAGATTTGGCGAACACCATCCGCGAGGTCACCGAGAACCGAACGTGATCGGCCCTCACGGTACCGATGAGGTCCACAGGTTGCACGAACCCGACTCGAATCCGTCGGCGAAGATGGGAACAGAGTCGGGGCCGTCCCAGCCCGCCAGGCGGGCTGCCATCCACCAGAACGCCCTGCCCTTGAGATCGCAGATCAGCGAGTGGGAGTGGGTGCAACTGATGGGCGGATCCGGGCAGGCCCCCGGATTGGCGTCGCACCACGGCTGACACCATGGGCAGCTGTCATCGGTGTCCGGGTAGTGATTGCCATCGGGATCCCAGCTTTCGATATCGGCGAAATCAAAAAGCACCTTGGCGTGATCGGCGGCGTACTGCCGAACCTGATCGTTGTTCGCCTGTAGGGTTGCGCCACCGCCGTCGGTGTGTCCGGTCATGAGGACGAAGCGCATGCCGGGATAGTCGATTTCGAAGGTGTCCATGGTGTCGAGATATTGCTGAACCGTGGACGGCGAGTTCGATGACTGCTCGCCGCACCAGGACCACATGGAGACATCGAAAAACCCGGTGTCGGCCACCGCTTCGGTCCTCGCGATCCCATCGGGAGTGCTCCAGTAGTCGCCGGGTGTGATGTAGGTCTCAGGTGGGTTGCCATCGTAGATGCAGAGGGTAGATGGCGTGCACGGCGAAGAGCTCGGGGGCGTCGAATCGGCATAGTCGATGGACAACGCATACTGCGGATCCTGCGCCGCCAGGTATTCAAGCCCCGAGACGATCTGGCTTCCGTGTGAAGTGTGGGCGTAGTGGAATACCAGGGTTCGCGCCTGGTCCAACCACTCGCTGGGAATCTGATCCACCTGTGTACAGTCGTGGTTGATGATCAGCGGGTGCTGCGCCCGGGCGGTAGCCGGTACCCCAAGAGATCCGAGAATCAGGACGAGTGAACCGGCAATTGCCCCGGTGAAGCGCATGAGATGCCTCCGTAACCTATGTTCTTCAGCATCTTATGTCGCAATATCGTGGTCGTGGAGACGGCCGGAAGCTCGATTTGAGCCTCCGCGGTGATGGGGATCACCCGAGCCCGCACTTCTCACCAGCTATTCGACTGCGGCCGACGATGCACTGCACCCAGGCGTGCTTTCTCAGCTCGGGGTGCTCAACGTACCGAAAAGTACGCCTCCGCGCCCCGAGCTGAGAAAACCCGCCTGGCCACAGCGCCTCGTCGCCCTCGAAACGAAACCTGGTGAGACGTGCGGGCTAGGTGCCGATCTGACGTTTGTTCCCGGCGAGGTCGTGGAGAACGGTGGCGAGCTCAACCCCATCTGATCCCATCCGGCCGGCCGTCGCGGCCAACTGGTCGAGGGATTCCGCCTCGGCCAGGGCACGGCTGCGCAGCGAGGCGATCATCTCGTTGAAGGGCGCCTCGAGATCCTGGAGATTGTCGCGCGCCCGCAGTTTCAACCTCACCTGCAGGTCGCCGGCCGTAACCCGGTCGAGCCGTTGTTTGACAGCATAGACGGCGCCCGCCGTTCGGTGGGTCCTCAGAATCGTCGCGACGGCCACCGCAGTCACGAGCACCAGGGAGATGACAATCATCGCCAGCGAGAACATGGTGTTCTGGTGTTCGAGAACGGGGGTCAGTTGCGGGGCGGCGGAAGCGAGCAGTGCGGTCTGCGAGGTTCGAAGCAGGGTGAATCCGAGGTTGACCACCACAAGAAGAAGGGCGACGAGGGACGTGACCAGCAATGTCGTCCGAAGCTGTCGCTTGGGGTCGATCAGGTATCGCCGCCGGACGACTCGATCGGTCCGGAGGTTGAACGGTTCGGGTGTCCTTCCGGTCGGGCCCGTGTCAGTCATCGGTCGTCCTCCTCGTGGCCAAGCTCGAGACCTGCGATCCGCCCTCGTCGGACGTGCGCCGGTGTTCCTGGGCGGATCATGGGTTGGGACTTTCAGTGGCGACGGATCTCAGAACGGCGAGCGGTCCGATCCTCGTCAATTCGTCGAGTTCTGAGCGGTTGCGAACCAGGAGCGACCCGGCGAACCCAAGGGCGTTGATCGACACCCCCCGCCAGTTCTCGCGCGAGCGCGGGACGAGCAGCATCCAACGACGGGTAATCAGCAGGTTGTAAGGTCGGGTCTCGTCATCAACGCCCACCGCCGCGCAGGCGCGGCGGTGGAGTTGGTAAGCTCCGACGCTCGCTGACTGTCGAACGGTCGTCCATCGAGATGAACCAGGGCGTGACTGAACTCCATGGCGGGAATCGTGCTCAGGACGCCCGGTTCGGTGGAAAATCGATCACGGCGTCGACGGGCGTGGGTGTGGTCCGCCCGGCCAAGGGAAGAGGGACGAGCTGGAGGTGTTTGTGGGCCTGGCTCGCGCCGGCGATGGTGCCGCCGTTGTAGAAACCGAGCCCGTAGGTGTCATCCATGCAGCTGAGCAACGCCGCGAAGTCGCCGAGGTTCAGCAATGCCTGCTGCGGCTCGAAGTCGCGGGTCACGATCAACAGATGCTGGTCAAGGACGTTGAATTTATTCAGCACGCAGAGATGATCCGGGGGCACCTCGCACACTACGAGATCGGGATCCGGCGGAAGGAACGGGTTGACCGGATTCGTTGATCTCTCGGGTTGGCCGGGTTCGCTCTTTGCGCTCCAGCAAGGCGCTGATGTGGACGACGAATGGAATCTCCAGATCTTCGACGATCGTCGTATCCGTCGGCAGCGAGACCAGGGCGCCTCGCCCCCTTGCCCTCTCGATGGATGATGCAACTCGGTCGCGGAGTAAATTCACGATCGAAGTGTAGCGATGCCGGGGTGTCGATCTCAACAATTGCTCATTCTTCAGCTGAGCCTGATATTGTAGAATCAGCGTCGCTCCGGAGGGCTGGATGGGGCGCAGATGCATTGGTCCGATTCGGAGGTGGGTTCGTTTGATGAAACGTTGTGCGGACACTTCAGCGCGATGGCCGTGATTTCACTGCGCAGTCGCATGATTCTGGTGGCGGTCGGCGCCACCCTGGCCGGGTGTCTTGCGCTCATCGCCGTCGGATATCGAATCAACGTCATGGAGGTCGAAGAGGCGCTCCGGGGACGAGCCGGCGCCATCGCCGAGCGCCTGGATCTTTTTGTCAAGGACGGCTCCGGCTACCAAACCCAGGAGAGCGTCGACCGGATGCTCGAAGCCAGGAATTTCGTTGCAGCCGTCGTCTTCTCCCCGGGTCGAGAGGTCGTCGCCTCGGCCCCATCGACGTCAGTCTTGGGGCCCGTGTTGTCGGAATGGCCCACTGCGGAAAACGACCTTCGGAAGATCGAGGTCGATGGCGTCGAGGCAGTGGCGGTGGCGGTAACCCTCGTGACCGGGGGCCAAGCCTGGGTGGTCTTCAATGACGCGCCCTATGCCGCGGCCGAAACGCGCCTGCAACGGGCATGGGTCGTGGTCGCTTCGGGCGCCACCCTGATCGCGCTGATCATCTCGCTGCTGGCGGGGAGGTTGGTGAAGAGACAGCTGGGCGATATCCGAGACGTCGTCGCCCGTCTGCGAGACGGGGACCTCGGGGCACGCTGTGTTGTCGGCGGTCCGGCGGAAATCCAGGAGATCGCCCGGGGCATCAACGAGATGGCGTCGATGTTCGATGGAACCATGAACACGCTGGGTCAAGAGCGCTCTGCGCTCGAGCAGCAGGTGAGCGGACGGACTCGCGAACTCGAGCAGGCCAACCGACTCCTCATGGACATTGCGAATCGCGACGCCCTGACGGGTCTCGCCAATCGTCGGCGGCTCGAGATGGAGCTCGAACGGAACATTTCGTTTTCCAAGCGGACGGGCCAACCTCTCGCCGTGATCATGATGGATCTGGACAACTTCAAGATCTGCAACGACACCGCGGGCCATCTGGTCGGGGACAACATCCTCAGGGCGGTTGCGTCAACCTTGCGGTCGCGAGTCCGGGTGACCGATCTGGTGGTCCGTTGGGGGGGTGACGAGTTCTGCATCCTGGTGCCGGCGACCCAACCACAGGGCGCCATTGCCGCGGCCGAAAGTCTGGTTGACGCCGTCAAGGAGGCGACATCGGCGGTCTCCCTTCCCGAACCCCTCGAACCCCAACCGCCTCGGCCGGGGTCGCCTGTTTCCCCGAGGACGGTGAGGACCCGCACACCCTGATCCTGAACGCCGATGCCGCCCTTTACCAGGTCAAAGCCACGGGCCGCGGGCGGGTCCTGCGCTACTCCCCCGGGTTCTCCAAAGACTGAGTGCGCCTGCTCTTCGAACGAGTTCGGTCCCGGCGGAATGGACGATCGCCCGCTGCGGTTGGCGAGAGTGAAACCCGGCGTCCGGTTCGTCGTATTGATACCGGAACTCAAAATTAAGGAGACCCCATGTCCCACCCCGCCCTTGGACGATTTGTTTGGTATGACCTCATGACCACTGACCCGGCCGGAGCCAAGGCCTTCTACAACCAGCTCATCGGTTGGGGAACCAAGCTCTGGGACGAAGGCGACATGCCCTACACCATGTGGACCAACGGGCCAAAGCCATTCGGCGGGGTGATGGATCTGCCGAAGCAAGCCAGTGACGCCGGTGCGCCGCCGAATTGGCTGGCCTATGTTGCGGTCGCCGATGTCGCCGCCACCTCATCCCGCGCGGAAGAACTCGGCGGTGAAGTGCTCCACCCGGCAACCGACATTCCGGGAGCAGGTTGCTTCGCGGTTCTGCTGCGACCCTCAGGGAGCGGTCTTCGCCGTCTATGCTTCCGATGGGCTGTCGACGGATCCACCCGAGCAGCCCGGGCTCGGCGAGATTTCCTGGCACGAGCTCGCCACCAGCGATTTCGAGGCGGGCTTCGAGTTCTACGCCGACCTCTTCGGTTGGGTGACTCAGCAGGATATGGATATGGGCGATGGCTGGATGTACCGAATCTACGGTCAGGCCGGGAGCTTCCCCCTCGGTGGGATGTTCACCAAGCCGGCGGAGATGCCGGGTCCGCCCATGTGGCTCTATTACATCTCGGTGCCGAGCGTCGATGAGACGGTCGCCAGGGTCAAGGAACTCGGCGGCCAGGTGCTCAACGGACCCATGGATGTTCCGGGTGGCGACAAGATCGTTCAGTGCATGGATCCGCAGGGCGCCGTGTTCGCGCTCCATTCCGCGGCAGCTCAAGGCTGAATCTCGCGAGATTCGCCGCCATTGCTCTCGCCCGGCCTCGATCGGGCGAGTTTCGCACAGACTCAGACGGTGGATTTCGTGCGCGCGTAGTGGCGTCTTGCCTTCGCCCGGTTGCCGCAGCTCGACATGGAGCACCATTTGCGTCGGCCGTTGCGGCTCGAGTCGAGAAAGAGCCAGCTGCACCCTTCGCCCGCGCACTCGCGGAGACGGCCGACATCATCGGATGTCAACAGATCGGCAGTTGATCTGGCGATCGGCCAGAGAATCCGGTCGCTCACCGATGCGGCCCCGGACCATTCCCAACAGCACCCGTTCCCCCGGATACCCAGCACGAGGTTGGGCAGCGCCGTCCTCAGAACGTTGTTGATCGTCGATAGGCCCTCCCTCGACGGGACCTCCGAATTGGCAAGGGCGGAACAGGTGGTATAGATCGCTTCGCGAAGATCCAAGGCCGTGCTCAACGCAGCCGACGATGTCCTGGTCCGGTAATCGAGACGTGTGGACTCGTCCTCTGCGAGTAACCGGGCTTCGATCCCCCAGCTCAGGAGATCGTCGACGCAGGTCAGCAGATCTTCTGCTCGGGTGGGTCGGTCGCCGCAGGTGTTGGCGAAATCGAGACAGAGGGCACCTGCCGAGAAGGAGAACAAGCGTGAATCCGTCATTTTCGCCTCATATTTTAATTATAACCCATAAAAATGACTTGACAGGTTAGATTTCCAATTCTATATTCTAACCAATGTAACAAGTTTTAATGGTTATAACTCGAATCGAGGTGCATTGTGGAAGCAGCCCAACTCATCGCAGACACTCTCCCGCAAACCGAGAATCTCCGCCGCGAGCTGGTTCGGCGGAGGGGGCGATTGGACACCGCAGCAGTCGGAGACCAGTCGGGTGAGTTCCGCAGGCTGATTCGCGAGGTGGACGAAGCCCTCGAAAGAATGGATCGAAACCGCTTCGGCGCATGCGAGGTCTGCCACGACCTCATCGAGCCCGAGCGCCTCGACCTCGACCCGCTGACGAGGATCTGCCTCGACTGTCTGAGCGCCTCCGAGAGGCGGTCTCTCGAGGCCGACCTCGAGTTGGCGGTCGAGGTCCAGGGCTCGCTGATCCCGAGAGGAGAGGTGTCCGCCCGCGGTTGGAGGGGCTACGTCCACTCGCGCCCGGCCGGAACGGTCGGTGGGGACTTCGCCGAGATCGCCGATGCCACCGAAGACGGCCTCGTGTATTTCGTGGTTGGAGATGTCTCGGGCAAGGGAGTCTCGGCCGCCTTGCTCGGAGCCCACCTTCAGGCGCTCATCAGATCCGCCGTCGCCCTGCCGCAGCCTCTGGTGGATCGAGTATCCAGCGTCAACCGGTTGTTTGCAGCGGTGACTCCGATTCAGGCGTTCGCGACGCTGGTTTGGGGGGTTGTCGATCGGAACGGGCGCGGCGAACTGGTCAACGCCGGCCATTTGCCGGCTGTGGTGGTCGGCAGAGAGGGGTGTCGGTTGCTCGAAAGCACCGGGGTCCCGGTCGGGATCTTTCCCGGCGCGAGGTTCACGAGCACACCGTTCGAGCTGGCGCCGGGCGATCAGATTCTCCTCTTTACGGATGGTGTCACCGAGAGCACCGACGGCAGAGACAGGGAGTATGGTGTCGACGCCGTGTGGTCGCTGGTCTCCGCTCGAGATCTCGATCTGTCCCTCGAGGAAACCGTTACCAGGTATGTGCGCGATGTTGCGCGGCACCGGGGCGGGCATGACCCACATGACGATCTCACCGTTATGGTCCTGCGCCGGGATTGCTGCCGGCCGGTCGGAGAAACCACCGATCAGCGGGCGATCTCGAGCACCTTGTAACCGAGGCGATCCTCGATCTGACAGAGACGGCCGACCGCGGCGAGATCGCGCTCCCACGGGAGCGTGCGGTTGGCGACCAGCAACGCACGACCGCCCGGGCAGAGCACCGCGTCGATGGTCCGGAAGATGGCGCGCGCGGGCTGCAGATCCACCGGAACGCCGCTGTGGAACGGTGGGTTCACCAGAACCAGGTCGCAGGGTCCCGCCGGTGGGGGATCCATCACCGCGTCCCACCACATGACCTCGCAGCGGTCTTCCAAACCGAGATCGGCTGCACTTCCGGCGGCGCACTCGACGGCGCGATGATCGACATCGGCGAGGATCGCTGTCGCCCGCGGCCAACGACGAAGCGCCGCCAGACCGAGGACGCCGAGACCGCAGCCGGGGTCGAAAATCGAGGTTGGAGGATCGAGTTCGTCGAGGTGGTCCAACAACAGCTGAGTGCCTGGATCGACCGCGTCGGCCGAGAAGACGCCGGGAGCCGATCGGAGAAGGAATCGGTCCCGACCGCTCACCACCTCCACCGGTGCGATCACGGTTTGGACCGGTCCTGGGCCGCCATTTCGGCGCCAGGACGCGACCCGCGCTCGAGCCCGGTTGGCGAGGATCTCGGCCGGTTGATCGAGTTCGCCCGAGAGCCGCTTGACCGCGGATTTGACGCCGAGTTCGTTGCCGCCCACCAGCAGCAGTCGACTGTCCGGCTCGAGGCGGACCCAGGCTTCGCCGAGAGCGTGCCAGGTCGCCGCCCGACTCTTTTGCAGGTGGACCACGGCCTGAGTGAAGCGAAGATCCGGGACGGCCGTCCAGTTGGGAACCGCTTCGATCCGACCCTCACGCGCCCGAAGCCAGTCGGTTCGCAGCGGGAGTACAGAGATCCCACCCGTCTTTCCGTTCGCGGCGAACCCGAAGACCTCCAGCGTCGAAGCCGGTTCAAGGACTCCAGGGTCGCCGACGAGATCCGCTGCCGTTGTTCTGGGACTGCCTGCCATCGCTGGCGACGGTAGCAGATTCTTGCTTGGCGATCTTCGCGTCATCGCGGTTCGATCTCATGGCGCGCGCAGGACGATGCTCCTTCG
>CAVPHA010000030.1:0-81896 GCA_963704125.1 uncultured Acidobacteriota bacterium
TGAAAGGCGAGACCGAGATCGGTGGCGCGGTCCAGTGTCGGCTCATCGCGGACCCCCATGATGGAGGCCATCATGACCCCGACCACCCCGGCGACGTGGTAGCAGTACTCGACCGTGTCGGTGAGGGTCCGGTACTCGCGACCTTCGACGTCCATCACGAATCCGTCGAGGTGATCCATGGGATAGCGGTGCGGGATGTCGCAATCGGCGACCACGCGTTGGAGCCCAGCGAAGATCGGATCGTCCGTCGCTTCGCCCGCGAGCGCACGCAGCGTCTGATCCCGGAGGAGTCCGACTCGTTTGCGCCCTTCCTCCGGGCTCAGCTCGGTGCTGCCGAACCCGAGCTCCTGGTCGTCGGTCTGGTCGTCGCAGTGGCGGCACCAGGCGTAGAGCATGGAGGCGCGGCCGCGGGTTGTGGGGTCGAAGAGCTTGGCAGCTGCGGCAAAGCTCTTGGAGCCCTTCTGGATGACGGCCTGGCCGTGGTCGACGACGTGGTCCATGGACCGGTCCTCAGCCGCTCTCGCCGAGGAGATCGCCGATCATCAGACCCGCGGTCGCCTTGGCCGAGTTGACGACGCCGGGGACCCCCGCCCCGGGGTGAGTGCCCGCACCGGCAAAGTAGAGCCCGCCGATCTTCTTGTCCCGGTTGTGGACCCGGAACCACGCGCTCTGGGTCAGGATCGGTTCGAGGGAGAAGGCCGAGCCGAGGTGCGAGTTGAGGGCGTTCTGGAAGTGGTCGGGGGTGATGATGTGGACCGTTTCGATGTCGGCCTGGAGGTTGGGCAGATAGCGCTTTTCAAGGTAGTCGAAGATCTTGTCCCGGTAACGCGGGCCCTCTTCGCTCCAGTCCACCGGCGCGTTGCCGAGATGGGGAACCGGCGACAGCACGTAGAAGGCCTCGCATCCCTCCGGCGCCACCGACGGATCGGTCAGGGTCGGGGCGTGGAGATAGAGCGAGAAGTCGTCGGAGACCGCGGGTCCGTTGAAGATCTCTTCGAGGTGCGGCTTGTAACGCGGACCGAAGAGGATGTCGTGATGGGCAATCTGGGTGTGACGCCGTTTGACCCCGAAATAGGCGACAAAGAGCGACATGGAGAACCGTTTGCGCTTGAGCCGCGCGGCGTCGCGCTGGGCTTCGGTGTTGTCGCCGAGCAGGGCGTCGTAGGTGTGGACGACATCGGCGTTGGAGGCGACGGCGTCGAAGTCGCCGTGCCAGCCGTCGGCGGTGGTCACCCCGGTGACCCGGCCGTTGGAGGTGTGGATCCGCTCCACCGGCGAGTCGAGGCGGATCTCGCCGCCGAGCTCTTCGAGGAGCGTGACCAGCGCCGTGACCAGCGCTCCGGTGCCGCCCTTGACGAAGAAGACGCCCCAGTTGCGCTCGAGATAGTGGATCAGGGTGTAGATCGAGGACGAGGTGTAGGGATTGCCGCCGACGAGCAGCGGGTGGAAGCTGAAGACCTGCCGGAGCTGATCGTCCTTGATGAACTTCGAGATGATGGAGTAGACGCTGCGGTAGCTCTGGAGCCGGACGAGCTGGGGCGAGACCTCGATCATGCTCCAGAAGTCGAGAAACGGGGTCGCTGCGAGCTTGGTGTAGCCCTCGTGGAAGACCTCCTCGGCGTAGGCGAGGAACTTCATGTAGCCGTCGACATCGCCCGGGCTCTTGTCGGCGATCTGCTGCGTGGTCGCCTCGAGGTCGTTGGAGTAGTCGAAGGAGTAGCCGTCCTCCCAGTAGAGCCGGTAGAACGGCATCACCGGCAGCAGCGTGATGTAGTCCGTCATGTCGCGGCCGGCCGCGGCGAAGACCTCCTCGAGGCTCGGCGGCGCGGTGATGATGGTCGGCCCGCCGTCAAAGGTGTAGCCCTTGTCCTCGGTGACGTAGGCCCGGCCGCCGGGCTTGTCGCGTTTCTCGATGACGGTGGTCTGGATCCCGGCCGCCTGGAGACGCACCGCCAGGGTGAGCCCGCCGAAGCCGCTGCCGATCACTGCCGCTGTTGGTTGTTTCATCGTGGTCCCCCGCTCGCGTCCATCGTAGACCTTCCGGCCGCGTCGCGCCGGTTGATCAGGCACCGCAGCGCGCGAAGTACCGGCACCGGCGGCTTTCCGGTCAACACCCGGACCTTGTCGGTCCATTTCAGCCGGCCGGCGTAGAACCGCCGGATGAGCGGATCCGACAGGCCGTAGAAGCGCTCGAAGATCCGGTAGCGCTGATCCGGTTCGGCGGCGCAGAAGAGCATCCGGTTGAGCAGCCGGTAGTAGCCGGTTCGGCGCCAGTGGTCCATCGACCGCTCCCGGGTCAGTTGAAAGAGCGACGCGCCGTCGAGGTCGCGGTTCGCGGCGACGAGGTCCGCCAGCGCGACCGCGTCGGGCAGCGAGTAGCCGGTGGTCGGTTGGAAGAACGCCCCCCGCATCCCGCTGCGGGCGACCCCGGGCGGGCCGGCCGCCCAGAAACGCATCGATGTCGCCGCCGTAGACGATGGGCAGGACCCCGGATTCCTCCCCGGTCACCTCGGCGATCCGCCAGCCCTGCGCGACCGCGTAGCCTTCGATTGCGCGGCGAAGCTCCGCCCGGTCGATCCGCGGGCCGTTGCTGTAATAGGTGTCCTCGATGAGCAGGTCGCGGTCGGAGAACGGCAGGGTGTAGACGAATCGGTAGCCGTCGCGCTGCTCGACGGTGGCGTCCATGAGGATGGGCGCGTCGAGGCCGTGATCGGCGTCGAGGCGGACGAAAAGACCGACGAACTTCTGGTAGCCGATCTCGAGATGGCTGCCGCCCGGATCACCGCGACCGTCGATGACGGCTCGCGCATCGATGTCCGTCGCCGCCGCGCAGCCGAACCCGGGTCGGGCGTGACGTCCTCGACTTCGGCGTCGAGCAGCAGGCGAGTCGCCGAGGGCTCCACCGACCACCTCGTGCAACCGGTCGGAGGTGATCGAGTTGTAGCCGCCGTCCATGACCCGTTTCAGACGCGGGAATCGTAGCTCGTGCCGGGGCCACGAGTGGACCACCAGCGGTTGCAGCCACGCCCGTTGATCCGCCGTCAGGTCCGAGTCGTGAAACGACCAGGTGTGGTTGCCGCCGAGGGTCGGCCCGCGCTCGATGACCAGCAGCGGGAAGTCGGGGGCCTCGCAGAGTATTCGATAGGCGATCAGACTATTGGCGAGACCGCCTCCGACGAGGACGAGCCCCGTCTTCAAGATGAAGCCATGAGCGAAGCAGTCCCGTAGGCCGGTGCGAAAAGGTGGATTTGAGCCGCTTTCATCAGTCGTTGATCGACCGTCACTGTATCAACCCGTCTGGACAGGATGGACCGTACTCGGACGCTGCTGCGATGTCTGCGGTCTTCCTTCGCGAAGGCGATGCCTTCGCGTCTCTGCAGCCTCTGCGCTTGCGTTGATACTCTTGACCCGGGTGCAGGACGCGCGATAATCGGCCCACGCGGATCGCGCGGGCCATGGTGACCCGGTGGTTGCTGCGGGGTGGGTGGGAGCGATCAACCCGACCGTGTTCGGGATCGTCGTCTGACGCATGCCCGAGCCGGCACCAGGAGGATCATCATGGCCGTCACCATCACCGGCTCCCAGCTCACCATCGAAGACATCGAGGCCGTCGCCCGCCGCGGCGAGACCGTCAAGCTCCACCCCGACGCGCTCGCGCGCATCGTCACCTGCCGCGGTTTTCTCGAGAAGCGCATCGAGGCCGGCGAGATCATGTACGGCGTCAACACCGGGATCGGCGAGTTCTCCGAGGTGGTGCTGACCGATGAGCAGGTCCGCGACTTTCAGAAATACCTGATCTACAACCACGCCGCCGGAATCGGCGAGCCCTGCCCCGAGGACTGGGTCCGCGCCGCCATGCTGCTCAGGGTCAACGTCCACGCCCACGGCCACTCGGGCTGCCGGCCGGAGATCACCCGCACCCTCATCGCCATGCTCAACGCCGGGGTCACCCCGGTGGTCTGCCACAAGGGCTCGGTGGGCGCCTGCGGCGATCTCGCACCCATGTCGCAGATCGCGCTGCTGATGATGGGCGAGGGCGAGGCGTTCTACAAAGGCGAGCGGATGGACGGCGCCGACGCCCTCGCCGCGGCCGGAATCCCGGTGCCGGGGCTGCAGGCTCGGGACGGCCTCGCCACCATCAACGGCTCGAACCTGACCAACGCCGTCGGCTGCCTCGCGGTCTACGACGCCGAGCGCTGGCTCAAGCAGGCCGAGATCGCCGCCGCCATGACCCTGGAGGCGCTCAAGGCCAACATGAAGCCGTACGACACCCGGCTCCACCAACTCCGCGGCTTTGCCGGTGCCGTCGTCTCGGCCGCCAATATCCGCAAGGTCCTCGACGGCTCGGATCTCCTCACCGGCAAGGAAAAGGTCAAGGTCCAGGACGCCTACTCGCATGCGTTCGACGCCGCAGGTCATCGGCGCCGCCCGCGATCAGCTGCGATGGACGCGATCCCAGCTCGAGATCGAGGCCAACGGCGTCGGCGACAACCCGATCTTCCTCCCCGAGGACGAGATCGTTCTCACCGGCGCCAACTTCCAGGGCACCCCGGTCAGCCTGCCGCTCGACACCCTGGGCGCCGCCATCACCATGATCTGTGTGCTCTCGGAGCGCCGCCTCAACCGGCTCACCAACCCGGCGCTCTCGGTCGGGCTGCCGCCGTTTCTCACCAAGGGCGCCGGGATGTTCTCCGGACTCATGCTCAGCCAGTACACCGCCGACATGCAGATCGTCGAACAGAAGATCCTCTCGGCGCCGGCCTACATCCAGTCCATCCCCGCCGCCGCCGATCAGGAGGACTTCGTCTCCATGGGCTTCAACTCGGCGCTCAAGACCCGCCAGATCCTCGACACCGCGTGCGGCGTCCTCGGGATCGAGCTCATGGCCGCCGCCCAGGCCCTCGACTTCCGCGAGTTCACTCCGGGCAGGGGGACCCTGGCCGGCAAGGCCGCGGTGCGCAACCGGGTCGAGTTCCTCGACATCGACCGACCGCTCTACAAGGACCACAACGCCATGGCCGACGCCGTCGCCAAGCTCGAGATCCTCGAAGCGGTCGAAAACGAGATCGGCCCGTTCGCCACGTAGGCCGAAATTCAGAATTTTGAATTCGTTAATTTTGAATTTCATCGCAAACTCACTCGGAGAGATCTGCGATGGATCAATTAAGATTGTAAAAATTGAGAATTGAAGAATTGATCCCGTCCCGGCGGTTGAGACAACCGTTACAATCGGTCAATGGCTCGGTTTCATTTTCGCTGCAGCGAGTGCTCACTGGAGCTCGACGAGCGGCCGGGGCTCTATGTTTGCCCTACGTGCTCGGCCGAAGCAGGCTCCCGGTGGGGTGACGCGGGGGGTGCTCGAGGTCGTGATCGACGATCTCCCGACAACCTGGCCGGAAGCGCGCCCGGGATCGCCGAAGTTCCTGACCGCCTTCCTGCCCATCGACGATCCTCGCCACCTCCCTCCCCTGCCGGTCGGCAACACGCCGCTGCTGCGCGGTGCCCCGACTGCGCAGCGAGCTCGGCATGCCCCGGCTGTGGCTCAAGGACGACACCCGCAACCCGTCGGGCTCGACCAAGGACCGCGCCTCGCAACTCGTCGTCGCCAAGGCGCTCGAGTACGGCGCCGACACCATCGCAGCGGCCTCGACCGGCAACGCGGCCACCGCCCTCGCCGCGGTCGCCGCGTCGGCCGGTTTGCGGGCGGTGGTTTTTGTCCCGGCCGGCGCGCCGCCCGCCAAGTTGATCCAGATGCTGAGCTATGGCGCCGAGGTCCTGCCGGTTGCGGGCTCCTACGACGACGCCTTCGAGCTCTCGCTCGCCGCCTGCGAGCGGTTCGGCTGGATCAACCGCAACACCGCTTTCAACCCATTCACCATCGAGGGCAAAAAGACCGCCGCCCTCGAGATCGCCGCCGCCATGGCGCCGGAGGCGCCCGACGCCGTTGTCGTGACCGCTGGCGACGGGGTCATCACCGCCGGGCTCGCCAAGGGCTTTGCCGATCTCGAGACCGCGGGCCTCATCGCGCGCCGTCCACGCCTCATCGTGGTTCAGCCGGAAGGAACCGCCGCCATCGCCACCGCGCTGCGCAGCGGTGCGGATGAGATCGTGCCCGGTTCCGGGCGCCGCCAGCGTCGCCGACAGTCTCACGGTCGAGACGCCGCGCAACGCGATGCTCTGTCTTCGCGAGGTCCGCGCATCGGGCGGCGCGGGGGTGATCGTCAGCGACGACGCCATCCTCGCCGCCATCCCCCGGCTCGCGCGCTCACCGGGCGTCTTCGCCGAACCCGCCGCGGCCGCCGCCCTCGCCGGTCTCGAAACGGCTCTCGCCGAGGGACTCGTCGACCGCGACGAGCGCGTGGTGTTGATGATCACCGGATCAGGCTTGAAGGACATCGCGGCGGCCACGCGGGCGCTGCACGATTCCCGAGCCCATCGAACCGACCATCGAGGCGGTGATGGCGCGGCTCGCGGGATAACGCGCGCCTGCGGTGCTCCTGCCATCGCAAACTGGGATGGGAAGATCGAATTCCGCTACAATCAAGCGATAGGAAGATGAGATATCGGACAACACTCACGGGCGATGAACTGCTCACGGCACGAACCGAGGAGATCGACGACGCCGTGAAGTGAAGGCATCGGAGGATCACGAGTCTTGGCAAAGACCTGGCGGCTGCGAAGGAGTTCACCGGACGACGGCCCGGATCTTCTCTTCGGCGTCGGCGCCCACATCCTCGGGACCTCCACCGATGTCGATCTCGTGCTCACCGACCCGACCATCTCCCGCCGCCACGCGCGCCTCGAGATCGGCGATGACGGCGTCACCATCGAGGACCTCGGATCGACCAACGGAACCTTTGTCGACGGGAAGCGAATCAAGAGTCCGGTGCTCGTCGACAGGAAGTCCAGCGTCAAGTTCGGCGGGTTGACGCTGACCCTCGAGCCCGTCGCCGCGAGGAAACCACGCCGCACCGCAGAACGACGACGCTTTGAGCTCCGGCGCGTCGGTGCTGCTCGGTCCCGCCACCGTGGGATTTCTCCGCTCCGCCGGTCAAGAGGTCGTCTTCAGCGCCGGCGATGTGGTGGTTCGCCGGGGTGAGCAGCAGGAGTACTTCTATGTCGTGATCGAAGGCGTCGTCGAACTCTCGATCGGTGAGAGCGAGAGCCGTCGCCCGCCGCTGGCCCGGCTCGGAGAGGGCGGCATCTTCGGCGCCGAGTCCGTCTTCGCCAAAGAGGGCGCCGCGGTCGACTCCATCGCCGTGACCGATGTCCGGCTGCTGCGTTACCCGGGAGCGTCCCTTCCGTCGGCGCTCCAGGAGTCGGCTTCGCTGCGGCGCAAGATGCTCGGCGGCATCGCCCGCAACGTCCACAAGGCGACCGCCGATGCCCTCGATTCACAACGCGACAAGGAAGCCATCGCCCGCCTCGTCCAGGGCGACAACGATCCGGATGCCTTCGTGGCGGCCTCCGCCTCCGCCCGAGCGATCGAGAAGAAGATCAAACAATCCGCCCTCTCGGAGCGACCGGTTCTGATCCTCGGCGAAGACGGAACCGGCAAGACCCTGGCCGCTCGGCTGATTCACGATGATTCGGCGCGCTCCTCCGGACCGCTGATCGCGGTCAACTGCGGCGATCTCGCCCGAGGGAAGGCGGCCGAACTCATCCTCGGTGAGGACCTCGGAGGCAGCCTGCCGACCCGCGATCACTCCAGCGGCGGCGTGCAGCTCGCCCACGGCGGAACCCTGGTGCTGCGCGGCGCCGATCGACTCCTGCCATCGGTGCAACAGCTGCTCGGTTCGTTTCTCGTCCGAAACAAGAAACGCGTACCCGGATCATTCCCCGACACCCGCGTCATTCTGACGGCGCGCGAGGCGTCGGCGCCGATCGAGGGTCGCGACGGCCTGGTCGCCTCCATCACCGAGGTCTGTGACGATACGATCAAGCTGCCAGCTCTGGAAAAACGGCCGAAGGACATCATGCCCCTGGCCGAGGAGTTCCTCAAGCGGTATGGCCCTGAGCCGCCGACCATCACCGAAGGGGCCCGCCAGGCGCTGCTCTCGCTGCGTTATCGCAGACGCAACGTCGCCGAGCTGCGCGAGGTGATCGATCTCGCGGTGCGGGTCTCCGACGGGCCCGAGATCCTCGCCGAGCACATCTTCGGCGGCGTCGGCGACGACACGATGCCGCCGGGTGTCGACATCACGGGAACGCCCTTGATGCAGCGGCTGCTCCGGCCGAGCGGTCTGCCGCTGATTCGGGCAGCGACCCTGCTCGGGTTCGGCGCCGCCATCGTGCTCTGCCTCGGCTTCCCCGCGACGCAGGCCGGCAACGTGGCCAACAGCTTCATCTGGTCGGTTTGGGAACCCGTGGTCTTCGCCCTCTTCTTCCTCGCCGGCCCGGTGTGGTGCACCATCTGTCCCCTCTCATCCGCGGCGCGGCTGGCCAAGAAAGCGGGCAGCGCCGACCGCCCCCCACCCAACTGGATCGTCAAACACGGCCCGTGGCTCACCATTGTCGGTTTCGCGCTCATCGTCTGGTCCGAACGGGTCTTCGACTCCATCGCCAACCCCGTGGCGTCGGGCCTGCTGCTGGTCACCCTCATCGTCCTCGCCGTCGTCTTCGGGGTGCTCTACAAACGCGAGATCTGGTGCCGCCATCTCTGCCCCCTGGGCCGCCTCGGCACGGTTCTCGCTCCCGCCGCTCCCCTCCAGTTGACCGCGAAACAAAGCGTCTGCGCCTCGTCGTGCACCACTCACGCCTGTTACAAGGGCAATGGCGAGCTCACCGGCTGCCCGGTCTACCACCACCCCCTCGAGGGCAAGCAGGCCTACCGCTGCAAGCTCTGCTTCGACTGCCTGCACGCCTGCCCGCACAACTCCGCGAACCTCCAGCTGCGACCGCCCCTGGCGGCCACCTGGCGTCTCGACGGGAGCGCCGCAGACCTGGCCATGTTCGCCGTGACCGTCACCCTCCTCGCCCTCGCCTGGGTCGCGGCGCGCAACTTCGAGATCCTCCAAGGGCCCGTCCGCTTCACCGTCCTCACCATCCTCGTGCTCGTGGCCGGCGTGGCGCTGCACCACGTCTTCATGGCCCTCGCCGTCTCCCACCGGCGAACCGAGATCATGATCAAGATCGCCATGGCCATGATGATCCTCGGCTGGGCCGCCCTGATGACCGGTCAGTTCGCCAACGTCGCGTTTTTCGACCAGGCCCGTGTGACCATCGACCCGCCGTCCTGGTTCCAGGAATGGCCGACCATCGAGTTCAGCCTGCTGACCGCGCTCCAGGTCCTGGTCATGCTCGTCGGACTCGTGCTGGCGCTGATCTCCCTCGGCCAGGTCAACTTCAAGGGGAGCAGCTTCTGGACCCGGATCGGGCGGCGCACGATCCCGATCATCTTCGTGACCTACTCCGCGGCGGTGCTGTTTCTTCTGCTTCGCTGACGCAAAAAACCACAGATCGAAAACTTGCAGAGATCTTCAATCGAGCAAGCACAACTGTCACCTGCCGTGCTATCATCCCGCGCACATGCAAATCAAACGAGCAGACCGATCACTCGGAGGGCGCGGGAGGTTGGAGATGAGACTCACTTTCATTTTTGTGCTGATGCATTGCTGATCACTGGTGCAACCCCGGCACATCGCGCAACAGGCCGGGGAGAACATCAACGTTCTTGCCGGTGGTGCTGCCTGCAGGATGCGAACCGGATCCGACTGCGATTGGTTCCTCAAGGGCGACGGCTACCTCCAGCGTCAGGTCGAGCCGACGATTGCCGCCTCGACCCGCAACCCCGATCACCTGCATCGCCTTCTTCGACGACTACCGGGCGGTGGACATCGCTGACGACATCGGACTCGGCGAGGCCGAGACCATGGTCGCGCTCTGATCAACACCGTTCGGACCATTCATGATGGCGGCCTCCTGGCTGTCCACTGCCCAAGCTTCCGTCCATGGACATGCCGCCCATCGCCGCGGCCGAGGCGTGGGTCGGGATGAGCCGATCCTACGACGGCGGTCTCACGTGGAGCGGCGCGTTTCTGCCCGGCGCGCCCTTCGACCAATCACCGGCTTCTCTCGCATCGCCGGTCTACGGCCTCCAGGCCGCCACCGACCCGGTCCTGGCGCCGGGTCCCTGCGGCAAGTTCTACGTCGTCTTCATGGCCTTCACCCGGGGCGACGAGAGCAAGCTGGTGGTCGCCCGCTACCAGGACCTCAACAACCCACGAGGGCGGCGATCCCATCGTCTACCAGGGGATGACGGTCGTCGAGTCGGGCAACAACGCCACCAACGGCTACTTCCTCGACAAGCCCGACATCGAGGTCGACATCTTCCGCGGCGCCGGCGGCGACATCTGCGCCGACCGGGTCTACGTCAGCTACTCGACCTTCAACGGTCTCGACAACGACGGCAAGTTCCAGAGCAAGGTCAGCTGTCGCCCGCTCCTTCGACGGCGGGCTCACCTTCGACACACCAGAAGCTCAACCCACCCTACAAGCAGAACCAGGGCTCGGCCCTCGCCGTCGACCCGCGCAAGCGGCGCCATCTACATGATCTGGCGCCACTTCTACGGCGCCGGATGCGAGTCCTCATGGTCAAGATCCTCGACTCCGGGGAGATGGTGGCAGAAACCGAGTCGTGGTCACCAACGGACATGCCCATGGCCGCCATTCGACCAGCCGAGCATCTCGCATCGACGACGCGCTGGCCGCAGGCTGCCACGAGCCCGCAGAACCCGGGCTTCCCCGAGGTTCGCCTTCCGCTCCAACGGCTTTCCCACCGCCGCGTGACCGGCGACGGCACGATCTTCGCCGCCTGGCAGGAACGGGTCAGGACGCTGACGGCCGCCCGCTCGAGTACCGGCGGTCGCCGCGAATCGTGCGTGGTTCGATCGGCGCAACCGACGGCGGCGCACCTGGACGGACGTCAACGGCGACCCCGACCGCCGGGCGGTGGACATGCGGCCTGACCGCGATGTCACCGGGCGACCCCAGCATCCCGGCTGATGGGTTCGGAACGCTCTCCCGCAGGAACGCCCGCCGGACCGCAGGTCAAGCCCAAGCTCAGCTTTCGGCGGCGGCCGGCTGACTGCTCGCCTACTACGAGTCGCGCGGACGGATCGACGAACTACGGCTACACGAACCGACGGCGAGTCGATCGTCCCGAAGCGACGTCACCTACCACCGGCTTCATCAGCGGCTATGACCGGCTGCTCGACTTCCGCGCCGCCCTGCTGAATCCCGCCGACCGGGCGATCTGACTGTCGACGACCCAGGTCTCGCGCTACCCCATCCGCGCCGACGCCAATCTCTCGGATGGTGAAGATCTGATCGACGTCGCACCGGTGGACTCGCCCTGCAGCCGGACTCCGGGCGATCCCGTCGAAGCCATCTGCGTCACGCCAGGTCAACCGGGTCAACGCACCGCAGTCGGCGGCCGGGACCGTCGCCTTCATCGGCGACTACGTCGACGTGGCGCCGATGCCAGCAGTTCATCTTCGACGGTTCGCTGGCGCTGGGCCACGGAGGCGACCGATGTGCCCTACCAGGGCTTGCCACGCCGATCTTCACCGACAACCGCCACCTGATCCCGCCACCGGGACCCGACGAGTGGAACGGCTACCAGTTCTACGATCCGCCGTGGGAGAGCCTGCCCGACAACCTCGAAGGCTGCATCAACCCCGGATCGCGCAACACCGATGTCCTGACCTCTCGGATCGACACGTCGCATGGTGCTCAGCGCACCGACGACCTACAAGGATCTCGACGACGTCCGTGAGCTTCCCGTTCTCGGTGAAGAACCGCACCGGCGAGAGCCGGGCCTACCACCTCGAGATCACCGAGGGCATCGGCGGCGCGTCCTTTCACCGTTTATGACGACGACCGTTCACGCGCGGTGACGTCGAGATCTTCGCCCACTCCAGCGGCTCGTTCACTGGTCTACATCAATCACCGGGTACCCCGATCCGGTCCGAGTCGAGAGTCTCCGAGATCTGTCCGTACCCGACGCCCGTGGCCTCAGCTACGACTGCACCCACACGGGCGGAACCCTGACCTTCAACGTCGACTCCGGCTACGATCAGGCGCCTTCGGTTGCCGGACCCGACACTCAGGCGCCCGACATCGACGGCGATCCATTTTTCGTCGTCGCCGGGAGATGCCGGCGATCCGAATCCCTTCGTGGTCAACCCCTTCGTGGTGAATCCGTTCGTCGTCAACCCATTTGTGGTCAATCCCTTTGTCGTCAACCCATTCGTGGTCAACCCCTTCGTGGTCAATCCTTTCGTCGTCAATCCCTTCGTCGTCAACATCGGCGCCGGAGGACATCGAAGCCGTGATCGACACGACCTGGACGATCTCGCCCGGTGAGAGCAACACGGCTGCGAGCTACCTGCCGTTGATCAACATCGACAACGCACAAGCGTTCCTCGACGCGGGCTATGTATTCCAGCTCATCGTCTACAAGGGATCGCTCTACGGCGGCATCGCCGGCTGCACCTCGGCTCAACGTGGCGCAGCCGCAGATCCTCGGCAACGTCTACCAGGACCCCGGCGGCGGAAAACCCGTTCGTGGTCAACCCGTTCGTCGTCAACCCATTTGTCGTCAACCCGTTCGTGGTCAACCCGTTCGTCGTCAACTCGGCTTTCACCATGGCGCCGTCCGACGATGCCGGGACGAAGTCCGACGACGGTACGACCAAGGCGCCGCCGGCATCCAACGAGGTCAACGTCACGCTGCGGGCGTTCAAAATCGCGCAGTCCGGCGGGCTGAAGAACGGCGTGATCTACAAACCGTGGGAGGACACACCGAGCCTCGTCATCGTCCCGCAAGCGTGCGATCCCGACAATCCGGGATCGGGCTGTCACATCGCGTCGGTCTCTCCCGATCTCGTCATCAAGGACTTCGACACGACGTCCGTCAGCGCGTCGGCCGGTGGGACCCTCGTGGGCTTCCCGGAGGGCGGCTGGACCCTGTACAACGAAGGGCTGGAGGGTCAGGAGATCGGCGACGCCACCTCCGAGGACGGCGACATCCAGCACGGCTTCTACATCTGCGGCGTCGGCTACATCGACACCTGGCCGGCCGATCAACCGCTCGATCTCGCGCCCTGCGCCCAGCTTCCCGAGTACCTCGTCTCGATTGTGAGCCCGCTCGCGCTCGGGGACAGCGAGAACTTCGATCCGGTCGACCTCAGCATTCCGGCCGATCTCGGAGAGGGCGATTACTACCTGGTCCTCTACGTAGACGACGCTCTCGGGGTTCCCGAGCGAACCGAAACCAACAACTGGGTCGCCGTGCTGCTCACCGTCGACGGCAACGGCAACGGCAACCTCCCGCCGGTCATCGACCAGGACTGCCTGCAACAGACCTACAACGAGGATCCGGAAGGCTCCATCAGCTGCACCCTGGCCACCGACCCGAACGAAGATTCTCTAACGGTCGTCGTCACGAATTTCCCGGAGCACGGCGAGGTGGATTTCGACGGCACACACTATAGCTACGGTCCCGACGCGAACTACAACGGAACCGACAGCTTCACCGTCGTGATCAGCGACGGCGAGTTCGACGTCGAAGCCACCGTCGAGATCACCCTCCTTCCGGTCAACGATCCTCCGGTGGCGTACCCTGCGATATACCAGCATCTCGACGGGGGTGTGATATTCGGCATCCTTCAGGCCAGTGACGTCGATGCAGGCGATGTTCTGACCTTTGCCCAAGGTCAGACCCCATCGCCCGCCGGACAGGTTCAGATCATCCCCGAAACCGGTGAGTTCTATTTCTTCCCCTACCAAGAACTCCCGAACAACCCTGACGCGTTCAGCTTCATCGTGTCCGACCAGAGCGGCGCCACAGCGACCGCGATCGTCGAGATCCTCGCTTTTCAAGGCGAGCCCTGGAACTTCGTCGGATTCGGCCTCCCGTGGGAGCCTCTCCAATACTCGATAGGTGATGATCAGACGGTCGATCTCTCGTGGTATTACCAGGACCCCACAGGAGCCATCGTCCCCAGCTCAATGGCCGAACCGTTTGTGTGGATCGACAGGTTTCCCCTTAACGACCCGTGTGTCATTCCTGACGACTCGGTCCCACTCGGCTCGTGGATGACAACTCCGGATGGCTACGACGAGGGCGAAACCTGGCATCTCGACTTCCACGGCGGATATGGAGAAGGCTGTTACCACTTTGCGATCTACCACCCGTACACCGGACAGATAGACGCCGCCGACAGCTTCAGCGAAGGCGAACTCTGGGTGAGAGTGGTGCACAATCCCGGTGGCGGCGGGTGAGCCAACACTAACCTCGATCCAGCGGCGCCGCATCAGCGGCGCCGCTTTTCTTTCGATTCTGAAGAACAAAAGGGCGTGTCGGGTTCAGAGCTGGCCGACTCGGTCCCGAGCATCATCTGCGAGCGCATCGAAGACATCCGACTCGCTTCGCAGATCGAGGTATTGCCGGTAGAGCTCGACGGCAGCTTCGCGGCTGCCCATGGCCTCGTGGGTCCGGCCGAGCCAGTAGAGGGCCGGCGGGAAGTGCCGGCAGCGTCGCGCTGTCGACGAGGAAGACGTCGGTGATCTCGCCCTTTCGGCGAACGCAGAGGTCGAACTCGTCGATCGCCTCGGGAAAGTGGCCGGCCTCGAAGTAGGCGCGGCCCATGAGGTAGTGGGCGAACCAGAAGTCGTACTCCTGCCAGGCATCGCGGAACTCGCGGATGGCCGCCGGCAGGAATCCCTCGTCCAAGCGCGCGCTCACCGCGCAGCAGACCGGCGAAGGCGGTGGTCTGGCTCTGGAGCTTGTCGTCGAGTAGGCCGGCGATCTCGTCCATCTCATTCGCGTCGCCGGCGTAGAGCAGCACCCGGGCGGCGAGATAGAGTACGCTCTCGTGCTTGCTGAGTTCGACCGCCGCCAGGGCTGCGTCGACGCGCCTGATCCGACTCGCCCCGCGCGAGGTCGGCCTCGGCCAGCGCGACCAGCATGGCCGCCTTCTCGAAGGGGTTTTCCGAAGCCTCGATGGCCGGGGTCAACACGTCGATGGCGGCGGCGTAGCGGCCGAGGACCATCTCGAGATCGGCGGTGCCGATGGGGGCGAGAGACGAACCCGTTCCACCCTCGGATCCGAGGGCATCGAAGGCGCCGCGCGCGGTCTCGACATCGCCGGCGGCCATGGCCGAACGCCCGAGGGTGAACTTTGCATAGCCGAAGGCCGGGTTCTGCTCGAGCACGACAGCCCGACTCGTCGATGGCGGTCGCGAAGTCGCCGGCGTACATGGCGTACATGGCGTAGTTCATTCGCTTAATGACGTTGTTGGGTTCGAGCGAAACGGCCTACGCCTCCTGATGCCACCGCCTTGTCGAACTCGCGCATGCTGAGGTAGGCGAAGGCGAGGTTGGAATGCCCCCCGCCATCGGCCGGGAAGAGCTCGACCAGGGTCTCGTAGTTCTCGATCGCCTTTTCGTAGTTGTGCGAAACTAGCAGGAAGTAGCCGCCGAGGGTCCGGTAGCGTTCGCGCTCGGACATGCGATCGAGGTGCTGCGAGCGCCTTTTGGTAGCTCTCCTCGGCCTGTTCCTCCTGGCGGAGATTCCCGTAGACGACGCCCATCCCGGCATAGGCGCGACCGAACTCGGGGTCGTACTCGACGGCCGTCTCGTATGAAATCAGCGCATCCTCGAAGTTGCCCTGAACCGACAGATCCTGACCTCGTGCGTAGGCCCGCATGGCGTCGAGGGACGCAGTCGTAAAGGTCTCCGCCGCGGCCAATCGATCGCTCTTGGGCGTCGAGTCACCGAGATCGCCGCGGAGCTCGGCGGCGGCCTTGGCGACCGCGGCGAGGACGCCGTCCTTGTCTATCGGCGACCGGCTCGGGCAGTAGGCCAGCGGCCGACCCTCGCCGGCTTCGATCCCCGGGATCGAGGGCCTTTACCGAGACCGTGTATCCCCCCTCGTCGCCGGTGATGGATCCGAGCAGGATCACGCTCACCCCCTCACGCCGGGAGACCAGACGGGCCATGTTCTCGTCGAGCGTGCTACCGGGTTGGAGCTGCTCGGCGATCTTGTGCGCGTTGGCCGGTGGGAACGCGCTGATGAACGACGCGCCCTCCATGGAGATCGCCAAGGTCTGCTCCAGGGCGCCGTCGAAGGCGGCATCGCCGGTCTCGTTGAGGAAGTCCGCGACCAGGACCGAGATCGGCTCGCTCTCACCGACCGGCCCCCGCAGCGACGCAAGCCACCAGGTCCCGCCCACGAGCACCACCAGCAGGGCGGCGACCGCGGCCATGAGTCTGCCGGTCAGCACCCGCTTGACCGGGAGGGGGTGGCCTTCGGCATCGAGGCGATTCAGCGCCTCTTCCAACTCGGCGGATGTCTGGAACCGAGCCTTGGGGTCGGGATCGAGACAGCGGGTGACGATCTCGTCGATGGGCTCGGGAATCGATGCATTGATGGAACGCGGTTTCGGCGGCGCCGATTCGACTCGATGTTGAAACTCGCTGATCGCGCTGGCCGCCTTCTCGATCCGGCGGCGGCCGACCAGGAGGTCGTAGAAAATCAGCCCAAAGGCATAGATATCGACCCGCTGGTCGACCTCTTTGCTCGCACTCATCTGTTCGGGGGCCATATACTGCAGGGTCCCGACGATGCCGCCGGCCGCGGTCTCTCCGCTCTCGGCCACCTGCGCCTTGGCGCCCGTCTCACGAGTTCCTTTGAGGGATTCGACATCGATGGTCTCGGACGACTTGGCGATCCCGAAGTCCATGATGTAGCTCTGGCCGGTGGAGGGCTCGATCATGATGTTGGCGGGCTTGAGGTCACGGTGGACGACGCCCGCCGCGTGGGCCGCCACCAGACCCGACAGCGCCGGGCGCAGGATCTTGAGCGCGTCGGGGACGCTCAGCGTCGTCTCGCGTTTCTGAATATGGGCGAGATCCTCCCCGTCGATATAGGTCATGGTGATGAACTTGACGCCGTCGATCTCGCCGAGGTCGTGGATCCTGACGACGTTCTTGTGCGTGACCTGGCGGGCGAGGAGGAGCTCCCGCTTGAAACGCCGGTCGAGCTGCCGGGTCATGGCCGGATCGGCGGTCGCCTCGGTCCGGACCACCTTGAGTGCGACCGGGATGTCGACCTGGGTATCCCACGCTTTGTACACCGCACCCATGCCGCCGAAACCGAGGAGCGCATCGATACGGTACCGGTCGCCAAAGGACGCGCCGACTTCGAGCGGTCCCCCCGCCGCTGCTGTCGTCGCGCCAGGCGCGGCCGAATCCAGGGTGTGTTCCGGGTCATGGTCGGGCGGATGATCGAGACCGATCGTGTGCTCGTGCTCGTGCGTGTCTGCGGCCGGCTCTTCGTTCTCCGTCAAGATCAGCGTGTGGTCGATGAGGTCGAACGGCGCCGTCATCGCGGCCCCGCACTCGGCGCAGCACCCGTCCCTGTCGGGGCCTTCATAGCCGCACGCCGGACAGATCATCGCCCACCCGCAGCGGTCTGCGCACAACACCGCGCTCGATCCGGGAGACCGGAAGCGGGTCCCGGTTTCATCTGACCAGACCGACGCGGTGCCGGATCCGGACGCGGAATCGACGTTCAAAATCATCTATGTGCTCGTGGCGACTATCATAACGTGCGCCGGGGGATTGTGATTTCCCGTCGTCCTTCTAAGAAACGGATCAGCGTCCACGCCCGCGAGGTTCAGGCTCGACCGACGCGATAGCGCCGCCCTCGCACCGAGTTCGTTGATCTCGGCCTCGAGCCTGCGACGATGGAGCTCCACTTCATCCTCGGTGAGGGTCTTCGGCACCTCGATGGGCTCACCGACCTCGATGGCAACGCGGGTGAAGGGCAACGGAACCGGCAACCGGTCCCAGGTCCGCAGACGGATGGCCCGCCGCGGGGCGCGGCGAGGGGCGCGATCTTCGCCCCGGTGAGCTGAGCGAGCACTACCGGGCCCTTTTTGCACCGATGGCGAGGCCCCCGAGGTCCGTCGGCCGCCACCACCGGTGAGCCCCGTTGCTTGACGACGACCCGGTAGAGCCCACGAATCGCCCTGGTCCCGCTGCGGGTCGCCGAGCCGCGCACCGTTCGGCCGCCGATGACCGCGAGCAGGCGGACCGCATACTCGCCGTCCATGGACGGACTCACGAGATAGGTCACCCCGACCCCAAGATCCGTCAGCCGCGACAGATACCAGGGCATCATGAAGAGATCACCGTGCCAGAAGGCGAGCACCATGGGTCGACCCTCGGCTGCAAGTTCGCGCAGAGGGCCATCGCCGCGGATCTCGAACCGGTAGGTCCACCACATGAGCCGGACCAGACCTACGATGAGGGGCGCGGTCAGGGTGTAGACCAGCCGACGAAGAGGTGTCATCCGGCGCCTAGACACCACCGCCGGTGGGCCTGTTTTCGGACATCGGTGGGGTGGTCTGCTCAGCCATGGTTCGCCTGGGTCGGATCGTAACACGATGACGGATTTCAAATGCACGCCACAGCTTCCCCCTACAATAGAGGAATGCACCGCGCCTCGAGAATCACGGTCGTTACGGGTGGTTTGCTGGTGGCCCTCGCCTGGGTGGCGGGGACCTTTGTTCCCGTCGACCGATACCGCAACGTCATGGACATCACCGCCGAGGCCGTCGCGGTGCTCCTGTTCATCCTCGCCTGGAGGTACCGCCGCGACCGGTTGGCCATCGCCACCCTGGTGATCGCTACCGCCAACTTCCTCATCAGAACCGGCCGCGTTCCCCTACCGGGCGGCATGACCCTGACCGCCCTGGCGGTGGTCATGGCCATGGACTTCGCCGCCATCGCCATCACCCGGGATCGCCCGTTGACGCGCCCACGGGGTTGCTCTGGCTCACGGTCATCGCCACCGAGGTCTGGTTTGTCCTCTCGGCGTCGGCCTCGTCGGAAATCAGGTGGCGGTCTACTCGGCACACCCGGTCTCGTCGGGCGCCCTCGCCGTCGCCGGAATCGTCGTGCTTCTTTCCTTCGGGTGCGACGCAGCCGCGTTCGAGGGCAGCCTGCTCTGGGCTCTCATCGCTTGTGCTGTGGCACTCATCGGCAAGCGCGGGCCCGACCCGGCGACGCTTGTTCTTCGCCGCCGCGCAGCTTGCCCTCCTGGTCGGGTTCTTCGAGGATTCCTACCGACTGGCCTTCCACGACGAACTCACCGGTCTGCCGGGACGACGCGCCCTCGACGAGGCCATGCTGGACCTCGGCGGCGTCTTCGCCATCGCCATGGTCGATATCGATCACTTCAAGCGATTCAACGACCGCCACGGCCATGACGCCGGCGACCAGGTGCTCCGGATGGTCGCCGACGAGCTCGCAAAGACCGGCGGCAGTGGGCGGGTGTACCGCTATGGCGGTGAGGAGTTCACGATCCTCTACCCGGGAAGCGTCGTGGCCGATCTCCGGACCGAGATCGAGCGACTCCGAGCCTCCATCGCCGGCCGGGACTTCGCCCTCCGGGCACCGGACCGACCCACGACCAAACCCTCGCAACCAAAAGGGAGAGCGCAACCGACCCGCCGGGTGACGGTCACGGTCAGCATCGGGGCGGCTGGCTCCAACTCGCGGCGAAAAACGGCCGACGCGGTGCTGCAGGCGGCCGACCGCGCGCTCTACCGGGCGAAGACGGGCAGGGCGGAACCGCGTGGTCTCGGCTGGAGAAAGGCTCCCTAAGAGCTGAGCATCGTGCAAGAACCCCGATTCTCGGAGAATCGTTGGCGGTGGTCTTTTCGCCGGCGGGGGCGCCGGGGCCACAAATGGCTGAGATTCGTTGTGGGGCCGTCGCCCCCGCCGGCCTAGGGCCGGGGTGAGTCTTCACCTCGGCGTCTGGGAGGAGTACCATGCCAGGCCAAGGTGCGTCTGCCACCGCCATCGCAACGAGGGGAGATCGTCATGAGAAGAATCTTCTGGAGTCTGACCGTGGTCCTTCTGGCGCTGACCGGCGCCGTCGCGGCCGACGAGGCCGAGCAACTGCAGTGGGACAGCCGGGACACCATTCCGGAGAACTACCGTTGGAACATCGCCGATATCCTGGCCGATGAAGCGGCCTTCGATGCGACCGTGACCACCGTCGAGGAAATGCTCCCCAGTCTGGCTGCCTACCAGGGCCGCCTCGGCGAAAGCGCGGAGGTGCTGGCCGACGCCCTCGATCTCTACTACTCGATCCAGCGAGCCGGGGAGGACGCACTGGTCTGGGCCAGTCAACGCCAGCACACCGACACCCGCAACCCGGCGGCCAACTCGACCCTGGCCAGTGCTCGGGCCCTGGCCGGCAACGTCGGTGAGGCCGCTTCCTTCCTGCCGCCCGAGATCGCCGCCATGCCCCTCGAGAAGATCGAGGTGTTTCTCGTGAACGAACGCCTCTCGACCTACCGGCACATCATCGACGACATCATCCGCACCAAGGCGCACATCCGTTCGACCGAGGTCGAGCAAGTGCTCGCGGCCTCGTCGTTGCTCCAGGGCTCGCCGAGCCAGTCCTACTCCGATCTCACCGACGCCGACATCGTCTGGCCCCTGATCGTCGGCGACGAGGGCGTGGAGGTGACCGCCACGCCGTCGCTCTTCTACTCGTTCCTCGCCAGCCCCGACCGGCGGCTGCGGCGCGACGCGGCCCTGGCGATCTTCGGCACCTACGACGACTACGGCAACACCTTCTCCAGCACCCTCGGCGGTTCGATCCAGAAGGACGTCTGGCTCGCACGGACCCGGAACTACCCATCCGCACTCGCGGCCGCTCTCGATGCCGACAACGTCCCGCCGATCGTGCCCGAATCCATGGTCGAGACGGTGCACGCCAACCTCGGCGCCGTCCACCGCTATGTCGAGCTGAGAAAAGCGGTCCTCGGCCTCGAGGACTATCACATCTACGACATGTACGTGCCCATCGTCGGCGAGAGTCAGGCGAGCTTCACCTTCAACCAGGGCTGGGAGCTGGCCATGGAGTTCTGGACCGAGACCTTCGGCGAGGAGTACGCCGCCGTCGCCGCACGCGGTCGCAGCGAGCGCTGGATCGATGTCTACGCCAGCCCCGGCAAGCGTGGCGGCGCCTACTCTTGGGGCACCTACAACTCGCACCCCTATCTCTTCCTCAACTGGGGCGGCACCCTCGATGACGTCTTCACCCTGGTGCACGAGATGGGTCACTCAATCCACACCTATCTCGCCAACGCCGAGCAGCCTTATCACCTCGCCGACTACTCCCTCTTCGTCGCCGAGATCGCCTCGGTGGCGTCGGAATCACTCTTCTTCGAGTGGATGCTCGACCGGGCCACGACCCCCGAGGAGCGCTTGGCGCTGCTCAACCACCGGCTCAACAGCATCACCGGGACCTTCCTGCGCCAGCTCTTCTTCCACGAGTTCGAGACCGCGGCGCACGCCATGGCCGAGCGCGGCGAGCCCATCACCAAGACGTCCCTGGGTGAGGTCTGGGGCGATCTCTGGTTGACCTACTACGGACCGGGTGTCACTCTCGACGAGGCCTACAAGTCGGGTTGGGCGCGGATTCCGCACTTCTACCGAAACTTCTATGTCTGGAAATACGCCTCGTCTTTCGCCGCGGGCGAAGCCATCGCCGCCCGATTCCGCGCCGGCGACACCGCCGCGGTCGCCGACTATCTCGCATGCCTCAAGCTCGGCGGCAGCGTCTATCCCATGGACGCCATCAAACGGGCCGGTGTCGATCTCACCAATCCGGAGGTCATCGGCGTCGTCATGGTGCGGTGGAACGAGATTCTCGACGAAATGGAAGAGCTTCTCATCGACTGAGCACTGGTCACTATCCACAACCCGCAGGTAATTGGTCCCTCGCTCGGCGAGCGCCCGGCGGTGCCGCAAAAGTGGCGCATGTTCATGCTCTGTTCATCTCGGGTCAGCCCCGGTAGTATTCCTTCTCGTGATGAACAGGAAGGATGAACCTATGAAACGTACCTGCCTGGCAGTGCTCGTTCTCGCCATGACCATCTTCGCTCACCCGGCCGACGCCGCAGCCACCGGAGAGGATCTTTTCCTGGTGTCGGTAGGTCGCGGGCCCGGTGCGCAGAGCTCCTTCTGGTATGTCACGGTGTGGATCTACAATCCGAGCTCGAGACCGGCCGACGTCGATGTCTCCTTTCTCGAGCGCGACTCGGCGAACCCGGCGCCGATCCACAGCACCATGACCGTCGACCCCGGCGAAACGGCGACGGTCAACGACGCGTTGTTCAACCTCTTCGGTCTCGATGTGGCGTTCGGCGCCCTGCGCATCAGATCCGACCAGGAGATCGTGGTCGCCGCGCGCTCCTACAACCTCACCGCGGCCGGACTGGCGGATTCGCAGGGTCAGTTCATGGCCGCCTTTCCCGCCGAACTCGCCATTGCCGCCGGCGAGTCGACCTCGATCCCCGGGATCACCCAACCCGCCGACGGCAGCTTCCGCTGCAACTTCGCGGTCGTGGAGGCCGCCGGCGCCGCGGCCGAGATCGATGTCCGTCTTCTCGATCCCGCGGGAATGCAGTTGGCGAGCGCCAGCTTCGCCATCGCGCCGTACGAGCCGCGGCAGATCAACATCGGCCAACTCAACGGCGTCACGACCGTTGACGGCGGCCGGATCGAGGTCTCGGTTCGTTCCGGCGCGGGTCGAGTCCTCGCCCTGGGCTCGATGGTCGGCAACGGCAGTTCCTCTCAGGACCCGTCCACCCTCGAGATGAAATACGAGCTCGGAGGCTCGGCTATGGATCCAGCGGGCTGTACGCCGAAACGACCGGAGTCTATTCATATGCGGTCTTCGCGAGAAACACCGGAGGCAACGGGTCGGGCTATTTCAATGCAGATCTCAATGGCGGCGGGAGATCTGAATGTTACCGGCACAAAGAACTGCAGGATCGACCACCCCTTCGATCCCACTGGGGCCTATCTCGTCCACGCCGCGGTTGAGTCGTCCGAAGTTCTCAACCAGTACTCGGGGACGGCCCACCTTGATGAAGATGGAACCGCCGTCATCGAGCGCGAGTCGTGGTTCAGTGCGATCAACACCGATCTGCGGTACCAGCTCACCGCGATCGGCGCCGCTGCACCAAATCTCCACATCTCACAGGAGGCCGTCGACAACCGGTTCGAAATCGCCGGCGGGCCTCCCGGGCTCAAGGTCTCCTGGCAGATCACAGCTCGGCGGAACGATGCATACATGCGGCAGCACCCCTTCGAAGTCGACGTGGCCAAGACAGGTATCGAGATCGGCACCTACCTCTGTCCGGAGTGCCACGGCCAACCCGAATCGAAATCCGCCGAAACGGCGATCCTCACAATGGCGGGGCCCCGGTATCCGACCTACGGCGAACAGCAATAGTCCTCGGGCCTTTGTGGTGCGGGCGTCCCGCCCGCGAGAAGACGACGGACCGCGAACTCGCTCAGACCGCGGATGTCCCAAGAGGCTCGGTTGAAATCCGGTCAGGACCGCGTGTCGGCGGCCAAGGACCTCGAACCCGGTTGACGTGGAGTACACTCGCCGCCGAACATGACGACATCGGCGTCCAAGAAACCGCTCGCCTGGGTGCGGATCGAGGATGCCCGGGGCTTCGCCCAGCTGGCGGCTCAGGCCACCGCGGGGGTGGTCCGGATCGTCGAAGGCGTCCACCAGTCGGTGTGGGCCACCATGGGCGTTTCCGGCGGCAGGCGACCCGGGACCACCCGCGGCATCACCGGTCTGGTCTACGCCACCGTCCGCGGCGTGACACGGGGTGGTCGGCCGGGGCGTGGACGCGGCCCTCGCTGCCTTGAAACCCCTGCTCGAATCCACCGCCGACGCCGAACCGGGATCTCCCAGGCGGGAGGCGTTGCTCGCGGCGCTCAACGGCGTGATGGGCGACTATCTGGTCGCCACGGGGAACCCGTTCGCCACACCCATGACCCTGCGCTACCGGGGCGAACCACTTCAGACTCAGACCCTCCCCGCGTCCGAGGCTTCCGGCAAGATCCTCGTGCTCATCCACGGCCTGTGCATGAACGATCTCCAGTGGCGCGTCGAGATCGACGGCCGGGTGGTCGACCACGGTGAGGCGCTGGCTTCGGCCCTGGGATACGCCCCACTTGCGCTCCGCTATAACACCGGGTTGCACGTTTCCGAGAACGGCCACGAACTCTCGGCCCGGCTCGAGGACCTGGTCTCGACCTGGCCCGCGCCCATCGAGGAGCTGACCGTCGTCGCCCACAGCATGGGCGGTCTGGTGATCCGCAGCGCCCATCACATCGCCGTGCAGGATGGGCTGCGCTGGCCGAACCACCTCAGGAACCTCGTCTTTCTCGGCACCCCACACCACGGCGCTCCCTTCGAACGGGCCGGAAACTGGGTCGACAGGATCCTTGCCGGCACCCCCTACACCGCCCCCTTCGCGAAGCTCGGGCAGTTGCGCAGCGCCGGCATCACCGATCTCCGGTTCGGCCACGTGCTGGATGAGGACTGGCAGGGCCGGGACCGCTTCTCTCGCCGGCCCGACACCCGCCGGGTCGTGCCGCTGCCGGATGGGGTGGCGTGTTACGCCATCGCCGCCACCACGGCAGCCCGGCGAAGCGCGCTGGCGGACCGTCTCATCGGCGACGGCTCGTTCCCCTCGACAGCGCCCTCGGCCGGCATCGAGATCCGCGGCGAGACCTGGGATTTGCCGAAGACTTCCCAGTGGATCGGTTACCGTATGAACCACCTGGGGCTGCTGAGCAGCCCCGAGGTCGGCAAGCGGATGCTGCAGTGGCTGACCCCGGACGCAGCCTGATTCGCAGCCCACGAGAAACCAAGTCCGGGTCAAGGGCCGAAGCGGAACGGATGGTGCCCATGATTGTCGCAACCCCACGACTGGAACTTCGCGAACTGACCACCGACGATGCCGAGTTCGTCTTCAGGCTGGTCAACGACTCCTCGTTTTTGAAGAACATCGGCGACAAGGGGGTGAGAAACCTCGAAGACTCAAGGGAATTCATCCTGGATGGCCCGTGGCGGCGGAACCAGCCGCCCGGTTATGGTCAGTTCCTCGTCGAACTCAAACCCGACCGGACACCCATCGGCGTCTGCGGGCTGCTCTACCGGGAGGCGCTGGCGGTGACCGATGTCGGGATGGCCTTCCTGCCCGAGTACTGCGGGCGCGGCTTCGGCTACGAGGCTGGATCGGCAGTTCTGGAGTACGGCCATGCGACTCTGGGAGTCGAGGCGATCGTCGGGCTGACCTCGCGGGAGAACATCGCCTCGATCCGGCTGCTCGACAAGCTCGGGATGACCTTCGAGAAGATGGTCAAGATGTCGGACGACGATCCCGGCACCGCGCTCTATTCGTCATCGTGATTCAACCAAAGGCACCGCCGAGATGATCCCGCCCGTCTTCACTCCGGCGTGGTGGCTCCCCGGTCCGCACCTCCAGACCCTCGGGGCCCGCTTCCTCCGGCCGACACGAGGGCTGTCACTGCGGCGGGAGCGGTGGACCACGCCCGATGGCGACTTCCTCGATCTCGATTTTGTCACGGGTGCGGGTCTCAGAGGTGATGTGCTCGTGCTCCTGCTGCACGGGCTCGAAGGTTCGTCGCACTCGGGCTACATCCTGCAGCTCGGCCGTCGTCTGCGCGATCACGGCATCGGCGCCGTCGGTCTCAACTTCCGATCGTGCTCCGGTGAGCTCAACCGCGGTCATCGGCTCTATCACTCCGGCGAGACCACCGATCTCGCATGGGTCATCGACCGTCTGCGCGAGGCGGCGCCCGAGCGCCGGCTGGCGGCGGTCGGGGTGTCCCTGGGCGGCAATGTGCTGCTCAAATATCTCGGAGAAAACGGGTCGGCCACCCCCTCGAAGCGGCGGCGGCGTGGTCCGTCCCGTTCGATCTCGGAGCCGGAGCGCGGTTCATGGAACACGGGTTCTCACGGCGCTATGTCGGCCGTCTCCTGCGATCCCTAAACTCCAAGGTCCGAGCCAGGGAACGCGAAATCGGTGGATCAATCGACTTCGAGCGCACCTTGAGAGCGACGACCTTCCGGGAGTTCGACGACGCCGCCACCGCGCCGCTGCACGGCTTTTCGAGCGCCGACGACTACTACCAACGGAGTTCGAGCGCCGCGTTCATTCCGAGCATCACCGCACCGACCCTCGTCCTCCACTCCCGCGACGATCCGTTTCTGCCCGCTGACGCCATCCCGGAAACCGCCATGCGCGACAACCCGGCCATCACCCCGGTGATCACGGACCACGGCGGTCACGTCGGATTCGTCGCGGGGCGTGTCCCCCTTGCGCCCACACTTCTGGGCCGAGGATCTCATCGTCGGGTGGCTGGCGGATCGCCTCGAATGAAAATGCAACGGCGACGGGGTGCGAGCGAGCGCGCCTGAATCTGTCAGGTCGAATCAGCCGGACGGCATGGCGTTCGAAGTTACTGAGAAGCTGAGCGTCTCGCGAATTCCCGTTCTCGAGGATCGTGTCAGTGATCTCCGCGGTAAGGCCGCCGGCGCCGCAAAGGGCCGATGTCCGTTGGTGGTGATCCGGGCCGCACGCCCGAGGCCGCACGGAGGGGTGCCTCAGTTGTCAACACTCCGAGTTTTGCAACAGGCCAGGCTTGAGCGTACCGTCTTCGGCGCCAGCGGTTCAACAAAGCCGGCGGACGATCGGCCTCCGGATCGCCCTCGCCGGCGGGTCGGAACGTCGGTCGAAGAGATCCTCGGGCTTGAAGTCGAGATCGATGCCGACGGCCGGGGCGATCGACGGCGAAAGGCCCGTCCGAGCGCTTGACGCATCGGCGTCCAGAGGTTGCGCCGATGCGATCCGACCCGGAGGCTGAGGCCATCCGTGAAACCGGAGGCGAAACCAGGCTGCACGGGGTATTGGTCGCCGCCCTGTTACCGGCAACTGCGGCCTGGCCTTCGTTCAGATTGTCCCCCTGTAGATCGGTCACGATGGAACCGACGGCCTCGTTTGCGGTGGTCGCGCCGGACGATGGGGCCGAGGCGACAAGAGTTGCTATACTTGTTTCCTGTGGATGCTGCGAATTCCCTTCGCGACTGCCGAGTGATCGACGAGGTTTGTCCTGCGACCGGTCGGCTTCCCGTCGCCTTCTTTCTCGCCGAAAAAGTCGATATCCGCGTGGTCAGCGATCTCAATCCCGATCGCGACCTCGGCCACTTCCGCCGAGGAGAGTGGTCGTGGGTCGTCCAGACTTTCCTCCGCCTCCGCGCCGCCGGCTACCCGGTCGAGCTGACCGATACGGCCCCCGAGCGGGGAATCGTGGTCTTCCACGCCAAGCACAAGCGTGCGCTCTCACGGACTGCGAGGAGTCGGCACGATCTCGTCTTCGCGGCGATCAGAGCCGACAACAGCTCGCCGCTGCTCGCCGACTTCGAGATTCTCCAGAACGGCCGATTCGCCGACGGCCGGTTTCGGTTTGCAGTTCCCTTCTGGCCGCAGCCCGGCATCCGACCGCGCGACCAGCAGCGGAGAAACCGGGTCGAACGGGTGGGCTATCTGGGATTGGAAGAGAACCTCCATCCGGACTTTCGCTCCGCGGTGTGGTCCGAAACCCTCGCCGAGCTATGGTTTCGAGTGGGTGACGCGGATGACCCGTTACCGCGACGTCGGGAGCCTGTCTCCTGTCGATTGGGTGGACTATCGCGACCTCGATGTCATCCTCGCCGTGCGGCCCGTCGAATCGCGTCTGAAGTTCGCCAAGCCCGCCAACAAGTTGATCAACGCGTGGCGCGCCGGGGTGCCGGCCCTGATCGGCGCCGAGTACGCCTGCCGGGAGATTCGGCGGAGCGCGGAAGACTATCTCGAGGTGCGCGGCGCGGCCGACGCAGTGGCCGCTCTGCGTCGCCTCCGGGACGATCCCGATCTCTACGCGCGCATGATCGCCAACGGCCGCCGGCGGGCTGAGGAGTTCACCTTCAACGCCATCGTCTGCCGCTGGGCGGAACTCCTGTTCGACACCCTGCCGCGGCAGATCGCAACCGGCGACCCTGCCGTGGAGCCGTCGCCTGCCGATTCCGCTCCGATTGCCTCTTCGTCGGGCGGCGCGCGTCGTGTCGGCTGCGAGGTCGCGGTGACCGACCCTGCCCGGCGCCGTCTCGGCTCTCGAACGGGGGCGCTCGTCGCGTGGTCTGCGGTCTTCATCGGCGGCCTGATTCTCGCGGCCCTCCTCGCCCCCATCGCCTACAGCGCGTTCATCACCGTCGCCCCCGATACCAGGGTGACCCTGTCCCGGGTCTTCAACCGGGCCGCGATGGTCACGGCGGTCGTTCTCATGATCGCCTTTCGACGTCATCTCGGCTGGCCGGACCTGTGGCGGCTGCTCGGTCGGGGGACGTGGGCTCAGCGAGGCGCCGAGGTTGGGGTCGGGCTGGCGGCCGCGATCGCCGCGGTCCTGGCGTGCGCCTGGTGGGCATTCGCGACTGATCGCATTGGCCCGACCCTCAATGAGTACCACTTCATCAGCGGACGAACGGCGTTGACTCTTATTGGAGGGCTCGCCGCCGGGCTGATCGAGGAGTCGTTCTTTCGCGGTCTCATGCTCGCCTCGTTGACCGTGAGCATCGGCTGGCGCGCGGCGGCGCTGACGAGCAGCGTCGCGTACTCGGCGGTCCATCTTCTGAGTTCCGACCGCAGCTTTCAGTGGCACGGCTACTCGGTCGGCGCCGGCCTCGCCTATCTCGTTCACGCGGTGTCCCGGCAACTCGAGCCGGCGACGATTCCGCCGCTCGCCGGTCTGTTTCTCGCCGGCCTCGCCCTGGCCGTCGTCGTCCGCGTCACCGGCTCGCTGTACCTCGCGATCGGGCTCCACGCCGGTTGGATCCTCTGTTTCCAGGTCCTGCGTCACGCGACCAGGGTGCTGGGCGAGATCACCGGTTCGTCGTACCTCGCGACCCACCACTACCTGGTCGGCACCGGCTGGGCGTGGGCTGCGATCGCGCTTTCCGGAGCACTCGCACTGGGATGGGCGCGGCTCACGGCCGCCCGTTCGGCTGACGGCGACGGCGACGGCGGGAGCTGAACCTGCTCATCCCACTGGGTTCACGCTGACCCGAGGAGGTCCCGGTCGATCCTGTCCAGCACCTCGGAGTCGACGCCGAGATCGAACTTCCGGGCAAAGTGGAAACCGCCGCGGCCGAGCATCGGCAGATCGGCGATGGTCAGGGTCCGCGGCGCGCCCCTGACGGCGCGGCTGTAGTCGATGTAGCGGAGATCGTCGTTGACGAGGTCGAAGCGGCCGCTGCCGACCAGAACCGTCTGGACAAATGACTCCTCGGGGGTGATGACGCCCCGGTAGTGATCAACGACCGCCGGGTTCTGTTCCACGAACTCGCGGAGGTAACCAACCGCCGACCGCCGCAGGGTCCACCACGAGCGCCCCCCGAGACAGCGGAGCCCATCCCGGAACGGTGTCTTCCACACTCTGACGCCGATGGACGGACCGTAGTCGAAGTAGAAGTGGAGGGGCGTCAGTCTGGTCACCCAGCGCAGCGGTCGCAGGATCCTCTCGAAAACGGCCGGGAGCAGCCGGTAGCGGTGCCAGTAGCGGGCTCGGGCCTTGCGCCTCGACCACGGGCTGTCGGGTCCGAGTACATCCCACCAGCGGATGAAGCCGTCGCAGGACGCGGCGCCGAGGAAGCTCTCGATCTCGGGTACCGGTGTGATCGGGTAGTCCTGCGCCGTGAGGTTGATCAGCCAATCGTAGGCTGTGTCCGAGTCCTCGAGGAGGTCCAACAGGTTGAGGTAGGGCTGGATCTGGCCCGAGAAGTGACCGCGGTGTTGACGACCCGAGGCCGGTAGCAGCTGGACGTTGCCGACGGCCAGGAAGGGGGCGGGGTCGAGAGGCGTTGCGTCGTCGTCGTGACGCAGGACGATGAGGCCGTCACTGCCGCGGCGCAGCGTCCGCAGCAGACGCAGGATCTGGTCCGGTTCACGGTGACTTTGGATAAACCAGCAGACGGTGGGTGGCATGGGATCCGATTTCACACCGGCGGCGCCGCTTCGGCGGTCGGTTGACTCGACGATACCACATGGCGCAGCCGGCATCTCGGCCCGATTTCCTCGGGTCCGGGATCCCGGTCTCACACCATGGCGCCCGAAAGCCCGCCATCGGGGCTGGTGCGCAGGAGAATGTCGGTCCTCAGTTGTCCCCCGCCCAGTAGGTGATGTATCCGTCTTCGAAGCCATCGGCAAAAAGGCGACCGCCGACAAGGCGTCCGGCGATGTCTACGAAGCTGCCGTCCGGCGGACGATCGGATTCCCAGGCGACCAGCGCACGATCGGCGCCGTTGAAGGCGATCCCCGGGTATTGGTAGTCGAGATCGTTGCCGACGGTCGGGGCGAAGACGGCGAAGGTACCCGTTTGCGGTGAGGCATCGAGGTTGACGAAGGCGCCGAGCACCCCGTAGTTGAGGCTGTCCGTGAACTGGGCGTACCAACTGACGAGGCACTCGTTTCCGCCGTCATTACAGGCAACGGCGGGCTTGCGTTCGTTGAGATAGTCCCCCGGCAGATCGGTCACGATGGCGCCGACGGTCCCGTCCCCCGAGACCGCTCTGGTGAAGATCTCGGTGTCGTCATCGGCATCGCCCGGGAGGACCCCGACCCACACGACGAGAAAGCCGCCGCGACACGATGCAAGATCGGGATCATATTCTCCGCCCGACCAACCGGCGATACCGATCGAAGGTGCGACTGATACCGCCGGTGGCGGTCAGGAGGGTGCCGTAGATGTCGGTTTGGTTCCCCGGACCGTCCTGCTGGTAGACGACCAGGTACTGGTCCCACTCCCGATTCCACGCGACCCGCGGGAGCCGGCAATCCACGGGGCTCTCGCGCGATCCCGAAGACCGAGGTTCCAGTGCTGCCGTCGGCCGCGAGCAGCCGGCCGATAGATCAGGAAGGGGAAACCCTCCTCGTGGTCATCCCATGCGATGAGATATTCCAAGGTGATCGGGTTGTATGCGACCGCCGAGTTCTGTTGATTGGACAAGGCCACGTCAACGCCGAATGCCGGCCAGGTCGGGGAAGGTCCGTCCCATGGTATGAACCGCCCGAGGATGTCCGTGTCGGTCCCGTTGCCGGAGTAGTCGAAGGTCCAGGTGACGAAGTACCGGTCGTTGACCGGGTCGTAGGCGACCGCCGGGTCCCACTGGTTGTTCCCGGGTTCGCTGATCGCAAAGAACAAGCCGATGGGCACACCCTCGGAGTCGACCCGTATTCCGTAGACCTCCTCGACGCCCGAGACATCGGTCGTCCACACTGCGAGGTACTCGTCGTGGACCGAGTTGTAGGCGACCGCGGCTTCCCACTGATAGCCCTCGTCGGCCGCGAGGATCCGGACATCGCCGAGCCAGGGATCGGCGGAAACGGTCATACTCGACAGCACAGTTGCAAGAGCGAATACGATGATGGTTCTCATGGTTTCTCCCTATTGGTCCTCCGTCAGACCGGCCCCGAGCGACGGAAGAAACAGCTCGTCAGCCTCGGTTCCGGCCCACGTCGGACCGTCAGCAAGAAACAGTGAAAAGACCAAAACGCAGGCGCGGTTGGACATCGTCTCCTCCTTGGATTTCCGAATACCGGCAGAACGGAAATCAGTGCTTCTGAAGATCTATCGATCGGGAATCGGAATTCCCTCAGCCAGTGCCCAGATTGTTGCTTGGAGGATCTATGAGCCTGGTGAACCTCGGCGCGACTTCGTGAACCGGAAGACACCGTATGAGGCGACGACGACGACCCCGATCAGAGCCCACGCCCACATTCTGGGGGAACGGGAGGGCAGCGGTCTGAGATCGCCGTCGCCGAGGATCACCAGCCCGGCCCAGCTCGCGGCGGGCATCCCGGCATCGATCGCGGCACGCTGGGCCGTGCTCAGGGCGCCGGCGACACTCTCACCACGACCCAAAGCCGTGGAGAAGTGACCGAAGAGAATCGATGCTTCTTCGTCCTCCAGGGGCCACAGGCTGGCCAGGACCGAACCGGCCCCCGCCTGCAGAAAAGCCCTGGCCAGGCTCTGCGCCCCCTCGCCACCGAGGATCCGGCCCGAGGAGCTTCTGCAGGACGAGAGGATCACCAGTTGGCCGTCGAGGGCGAGATCGGGGATTTCGCGGACCTGGAGAAACCCGTCCTCATCGTCGGAACCCGGGCGCGAGGAGGATGGCCGACCGCTCGGGCTGCTCGTCGTCGACCACCGCGTGGGTTACGAGATCGATGATCCCGAAGTCCCCGAGGAAGATCTCTTTCAGCGCCCGTTCGCTGGCCTCGGCGCCCGAGAGAACGCGACTGTCCCGACCGGCGGCGCGCTCGAGCGAACGGGCCTCCTGTTCGGCATGGCGAAGGGGGGCGAGCCGGAGTCCCTCCACCCATGGGTCGGCGGCCCGAAAACCGGGCTCCTCCTCGTCGATCTCGCCGGTGGCGGGAGCGAAGAAGATCAGCGCGGCCGATCGTCGACCGGGGGGCCGCTCGAGGCGCTGGTCTTTGAGATGAACCCAAACCGCGACCGAGGGCACGATCGAGATCTCGAATCGGCTGCCGACGGGAAGGGCGTTATCCGACGCGCGGAGACCGGCAAAGGGACACCGGAAGAGAACATCGTCGGGGACGATGACCAACCGTCCGATCTCCGCCGGAAGGGTCGCCAGAGCCTCCTGCAGCAGATCGTCGTAGAGCCGGACAGTGGCTCTGGCGGCGGCGTTACCCGAAACCTCTCTCGACGAAAGCAACCCATCGAGAACGGCAACCCGTCCGCGCAGATCTCGTCGGGCCGGGAGGGCGAAGATCCTGGCCTCCTCCCGGGTGATAAGCATCAACCACGACTGACCGATGTCCAACGGCGGGTGCATTTCCGATTCGCCGTCCCAAAGTTGATATGACAAGAGCGCCTGATCCGGTGCCAGGCGGGCCTGGACCTCGTCGAGATCGGGGATCTTCGGTTGAAAAAGGGCCGCGAACGCCGGTGATTCGCGGAGGAGCTGATCTCTGAGCTCGGACTCGAGGTCCTCAAGACTTTGCAACTCTCGCAGCGTTGTCTGACGCGCCAAAGAGTCGAGCCCGTGGTCCGAGAGAGTCCGCTGGACATCGGAAATCCGGACGAGCACCTCTTTACGCTCGGAAAAAGCGGCACTCTCCTCCGTGGTTTGCCGGAACCGGTCGGGCGCCTCGATGGTCTCGAGCAGCTCCCGCGCTCGAAAGCGTTCGATGGTCCGGAAGGCCAGCGCGCAATCCTCCTGCGGGTTTGCCGATGATGCGGATCGCTGAAGAAGGAGACCGGCAAGCCGGTAATAGACACCCGCCCAATGAGAAAAGGCCTGCGCCCGGATGTTGCCTCCGACTTGGGGTGCTCGAACCCTCTCGATCAGATCAAGGGCGTCGAGATGAGCCGCAATACCCTCTTCCGGCGACCCCCACCGCACTTTCACTCGGGCCTCAGCGGCCAGGGTTTCTCCCAGGAGAAATGACTGCCCGGTTTCACGGGCCCTCTCCCGAGCCTGGCAAAAACGCCGGTCGCTTTCCTCACGGAACTGCGGTCCCATTTCGGCCATGGCGGTCCCCGAGAATCGCAGGGCATTGACCTCGGTCTGGACCAACGCCTGTCGGCGAGCGATCTCCAGGGCGCGATCGTAGTATGAGACTGCCTCTGCTCCCGTCAGTTGCTGCCCCAGGAGAAGGGTCATTTCGGGCTCCGCTTTGAGATTGCCGCTCGCAACCGCCAGCTGACGGCCCTTCTCGAGGAGTCGCCGATACTCGCCGATCTCCATCTCACCTTCGTGCAGGAGATTCCCGGCGCACAGGGCCATGTTGTAGACCGAGCCCGCCTGCCACCAGAGATCGTGCGCCTGCTCACGGATCTGCGCCGCTCTCTCGAACGCGTCGAAAGCCTCGCGGTAGCGACAGAGGTACCAGTAGGCGGCGCCGAGGTTGTCGAGGATTGCGCATCGGAGATCGTATGGGCCGTCGGGAAACGCGATTCTTTCCGCCCGACGAGTCAAGAAAAGCCACTGAGAGTAATCCGAATGCCGCTGGGCATTCGCCGCCTGACCGATCCAGACCCGGGCCTCCATGGCGGGTTCACCGGTCTTCTCGGCCGCCCGGGCGCATCGTTCGAGGAGGGCTTCTGCTTCGGTGTATTCGCCATGTTCCCCGAGTCGAAAGGCCAGCTCGAGACCCCCGTAGACGACGCCGTGAAAATCGCCGGTCTCCTCCATCCCGTCGATGGCCTCTCGAAGCAGAACGTCCGTGTTGCTCTTGCCACTCATCCGGTCGATCCACGCGATGAAAAGTCCGATCCGAAAGACAAGAGGATTCTCTCGAAAGCTCTGACGGAGCAAGGCTGCGGCCTCGTCATGGCGCCCGTGGGCCAGGACCGATCGATAAATGCAGTAGTAGGCCGCCGGGTTCGCCGGTTGCTTCTCGATCTCGGTGCTGCACTGCTCGAGCGACAGCGCCTGGGCGCCGGCGGTTGCCGTCGCTAAGAGCAGAACCGCTCCGAGGATCTGGCGACGAAATCGGTGGAGACCCATCGCTCCCATGGTATCCGACGCCCACCGCCAACGCTCCGGCGGCTCTGAATCTGCTCGATGCCAGACCTAAGATGAGCGATTCTCAACGACGGTCTGCACCAATCTCTTGCGCCCTGGACGGTTGCGAAAATGCTCGACATACCAACGGGTATGCCTCCGCTTTTCGCAACCGCCAGAACATCAAGATCTTGGCACATCTCATTCGCCAGAATCGCTCGTCTTAGGTCGGAGTAAACTGGCTGCGATGTCGTTCGAAGATCAACCCATTCGACTGCCGGAAGTCTTCCGACGGAGAGAGCGCTGCGATGGAGGCGCTCGTCCGCAGAGTGCGCGTGGCGGTCGGTCGAAGTTGCCCACGGTATCTCGCCTCCCAGGCCGATGACATCGCCCAGGATGTACTCGTCCAGTTGCTGAGGAAGTTGGAGAAGACTGAGGGAAAAGCCGGTTTCTCTTCGATGTACCTCCTGAAGGCCGCCCACGGCGTCACCGTCGACGAGATCCGCCGCCGGAGCCGGCGCCGCGAACTGACGGGAATGGAGGACGAGATGGTCGGGAACGAAAGTGCGAGACCCGATCCTGAGCGGAGGGCGCTGTCGCGGTCCCTGGGCCGAGAAATCCGCCTTTGCCTCGAGACCATCGTACCGGCCCGCCGCGCGGCGTTGACCCTGCATCTGCTCGGCTGCCCGGTCCCCGAGATCGCCATGCGGCTCGAGTGCTCGGAAAAGAGCGCGGACAACCGACTGTACCGGGGAATGAAGAACCTCAGGGACTGCCTGACCGGCAAGGGGCTCAGACCATGAAGGCCTTCACGGACGAAGCGCTCACCCGTCTGAATGAGGCCCTCACTGACGAGGAACCGAGCTGCGCACCGGGAGGCTGCCCCGACAAAGAGCAGCTGTGGCAGTCGGCCGCCGGCGAGCTCGATCCCCCGGAAGACGAGTCGATCATCCTCCATCTCGCGCGGTGCAGCGAGTGCTCGTTGATCTGGCGGCTGGCGCGGGAGATGTTGGCCCCCGACGTGTCCGTCGGGTCGGTGGTGTCGCTCCCGGACCGGAAGTCGTCGAGGATCCGGCGGAGGTTCCTGGTCCAAGCTGCAGCCGCCGCGATGCTCATCGGGGTGGGCCTGGGAGCCGCGTGGCTCCTCAGAACACCGCCGTCATCCCAGCCGATTTTCCGCGAACAGCGGGATGGCGGCACGATTTTGCCTTCGCCCGGAACGAACCTGCTTCCTCGTGCCGCCTGCCGTCTCGCATGGACTGCCGGTCCCGAAGGGACTCGTTACGATCTGGTCGCCACCGACGAGAATCTGGAGATCCTGGCTTCGGTCAAGGGACTGACGCGACCGGAATACACCCTGCCCGAGGAGACAATCCCGGCCTCCACACGGGAACTGTTCTGGCGCGTCACCGCTCATCTCCCCGATGGGCGCACGGTCTCATCTGACACATTCACGACCAGGATTGACGATTCCGAGCCGGCGCGAGATTAGCTTCATGGTCCCGGTCGCCGGACCGTCATCGCCAACCGATCGGTTATGCCCAACAGACCGGATCCGGTCGACCGCGCCATTTTGACATGCGGACTCCGGTGGTGGCGGGTGTGAGGCTCTCTCGTCACCGGCACATCACTTGCATTCGAATCTGGCACGGATGAACTCTCCCGGGCGACCTCTTCACCTACGCGCACCCTCAACCGCCGCGTCGAGCCGACCTCCGGGCGGCTCCCTCAGTGACGAGTTCGACGAGGGTCGCCTGCCGCCGCGAGGCGGTCTGCCACTGGGCGCTCTCCTCGGCGTGAGCATTTCGGTGCTGGTCGCTCTCCTCCTTGGCGGGCTCACGGCTATCCAGCTGCATCGCGAGGAACGCAGCGAGCGAGCAACCCTCCAGGGGTTACTTTCCGAGTCTCTGGCGCCCCTTGCGGCAGAACTCGAACGAGCGTCCAACCTCAGCGAAATCGAGCAAGATCTCACGTCAAGTGCACGCGCGGAGATCGCGCGCGGCCCATCCGACTTCAACCTGACGCTGCGGAGCGGCGACGGCCGGGTGGTAGCTTCGGCCCTCACGGGCAGGACTCTCTCACCGCCACCGGGTTCGCTTCGGGCCATCATTTCCATCTCGTCCCCCCTGCTCGCATCGGGACGCGGGACGCTCACCGCCTGGCAAAACGGTTCCGAGTTCGCCACCGAAATGGCGGGTCGCAGGCACGCGGCGTGGCTGGACATCGGCGCCGTCGTCCTGGCGATCATCATCGTGGTCCAGTTCGCCGTCTACCTGCTCGTCACTCGACCCCTCGGTCACCTGCTGACATCCATCGAAAAGACCGAGATGGGCTACCCGGCCAAGCTTCGAAAAGGCGACCTCACGCGGGAGTTGCGCTGGCTGTCATGGAGGTTTCATCGCATGAGCGCCATCCTGACCAACAGTGCCCGGCTGCTGGTGGGCGCCCACCGGCGAGCGATGGATGCCTCCAAGTCGATGTCGACCTCCGAGATCGATCTCAGGCTTTTCGACCCTCTGGAACTCAACCGCCCAGGGCCATCGGCGGAACACGAGATCCTCCGGCGATACCTCCGCAGCCGTTGTGCACTTCTCGAGAGCTCCGCACCTGGGGATCCGCAGGCAAGGGAAGTCGCTCTCCAGATGTGGGAACATGACGCCGTCGAGGCAGACAAGATCGGTGAGATGGACCTCCGCACCCGGCTCGAAAACGCGGCTTTGACGGTCCTCGACCCGGCCGCATTTGACCGCGTCAATCGCCAGATCGAAGACCTCGTCGACGCCCGCGCCGCGTGGTGCGCTGCGACCGAGGACCTCATCCAGGCCGCGCTTGCCGACGATGGGGTCTCTACGGTGGTGATTCAACATCGCGCCAAACACGCTGCCGGAGTCTGGCGCAAGATGCAGGAGAAGAACCTCGACATCGAGGAGGTGCACGATCTTCTCGGGTTTCGCATCGTCGTGCCAAACCTCGACAACTGCTACCTAGCTCTGGACACTGTCCACCGGCTATTTGAACCCGAAGTTTTTCGGTTCAAGGACTACATCGCCGATCCCAAAGCCAACGGATACAAAAGTCTCCACACCAGCGTCCGTGACCGCGACGGGTTTGTTTTCGAGGTGCAGATCCGGACCGTCGACATGCACCGCGCTGCGGAGGAGGGTGCCGCTGCGCACTGGCGATACCGTTCTCGCTTGTCCATTCGCCTCTGACAGGTGCCGGACGGGCGAGTCAATCCCTCCGGTGACGGATTGGTCGCAGGCCCTAAAGGACCTGCCTACAGAATCTTGAGCGACACAAAATTCAAAAGCGCTACTGTAGGCGCATCCTTTAGGGTGCGCGACCAAACCCGTACTGAGCACCCTTCAACATCGGCCGACCCTTTGTTCTTTCAAAGAGTAGGCGCCGTCTCGCGGCGTGGCGGTGCTCAGGAGAAAAGGCGGCGATGATCCGGAGTTGATCGGCCGTCCGCCTTCCCTTTGCCTCGATCTGCCGCGGGTTCTCCCCGGCGCCGGCCTCGGTTCGCCCGCCATACGAACTCCAATGGATGGAGGGCCGCCGGATTTCCCGGCAGCCACCATCTCGCGGCGCACGGCCGTCACAAAGGAGTCGATCCATGGCACATCGATCTCGCCTCTCAATCCCTTTTGTCGTTGTTCTTCTACTGATCGCGGGCACCGTCCGGGCCGGCGCCTCCGAAGTCACCCTCACCCAGGGCACCATGAGATACACCTGGGCGACCACCGGTGAAGACGAGGCCACCCAAGCAACGACCCTCGATCTCCCCCTCAAGAAGACCGTGGTCAGCGCCGAGGTCTCGGGCTTTGTCGCCCGGGTCACGGTCCAACAGTTCTTCGCCAACCCGGCCGATCGCCGGATCGAGGCGATCTATCAATTCCCCTTGCCGGTCAACGCCGCCGTCCACGCATCGACCATCCGGATCGGTGATCGACTCGTCGTCGCCGAGATCAAGGAACGCGAGGCGGCGCGCAAGAAGTACGAGAAGGCCAAGGCCGCCGGGAAGCGGGCGTCGCTCCTCGAGCAGGAACGACCCAACATCTTCACCCAGTCGGTCGCCAATATCGGTCCCGGAGAGGAGATCGTCGTTGCGATCCAGTACGTCCAGGAACTCGCCTACGACGACGAGCTCTACACCTTCACCTTCCCCATGACCATCGGGCACCGCTTCATCCCGGGCAACCCCACCGGCCGCACGGGTCACGGTTCCTCCAACGACAGCGACATCGTGCCCGATGCCAGCCGGGTGACACCACCGATCCTCCCCCCGAGCTCCGTTCGGGTCGCGACATCGAGCTCGATTTGACCATCGATGCCGGCTTCCCGATCATCGAGATCGCATCGCCGAGCCACGAGGTGGCCCTCGGTTGGGAGGCATCCGAAAAGGTCTCGGTCTCGCTCGATCCATCGGACCGCATCCCGAACAAGGACTTCGTCCTCACCTACCGAATCGCCGGCAAGGGGATCGAGACCGCCCTCCTGACCCACCGCACCGATGATGAGGGCACGTTCCTGCTGATGATCCAGCCGCCGGCCGAGATGACCGGCGCCGAGGCCGTGCCCAAAGAAATGGTCTTTGTCCTCGATTGTTCGGGCTCCATGGGCGGCCAACCCATGGCCGCCTCGAAACGCCTGATGAAAAAATTCATCGCCGGGATGAACCCCGACGACAGCTTTCAGATCATCCGCTTCTCGGAGTCCGCGTCATCGCTCTCCCCCACCCCACTCGTCAACACCGAGGCCAACCGCAGCCGTGGGCTGGCCTATGTCGACACGCTCCAAGGCTACGGCGGGACGATGATGATCGAGGGCATCAAAGCGGCCCTCGGTTTCCAACCGGACCCCGATCGGCAGCGGATGGTCTTCTTTCTCACCGACGGCTACATCGGCAACGAGACCGAGATTCTCGGAGCCATCCGCGACCGGGTCGGCGACACCCGGCTCTACTCCCTCGGCGTCGGTTCGTCTCCCAACCGCTACCTCATCGATGAGATGGCCAACGAGGGCCGCGGCTTCAGCCAGTACGTCGGTCTCAGCGACGATCCGGCGCCGGCGGTCGACCGCTTCTACCGGCGGCTCAACCTGCCGGTCCTGACCGCGGTCGAGACCGACTGGGGCGGTCTCGATGTCATCGATCCCCTGCCGGCCTCGGTGCCCGATCTCTTCGACAACCAACCCGTGTTTCTCGTCGGCCGTTACCGAAATCCCGGCCAAGGCACCGTCGTCCTGCGCGGCCGCAGGGGCCACGGCTTCGCCGAGATTCCGGTCGAAGTGACCTTCCCCGAGCACGAGCGCGCCAACCCCGCCCTCGAACAGCTCTGGGCCCGCCGCAAGATCGCCGAGCTCATGCGCCGCCAGATCCGGCAGGAAATCCCCGAAGTCAAGGAACAGGTGCTGGCGCTGGCGCTCCAGTACCACATCATGAGCCGGTACACCTCTTTCGTTGCCGTCGAGCGCAAGCTCAAAGAGGGCGTCCACCTACCGCTGGAGACGATCCTGATTCCTTCGGAGTTGCCCGATGGCGCCAGCTACGACGGGTTCTTCGGCCCCCCCGTCCTCAGCCACCAGAGGGTCAAGCCCGGCGACCCGATACTGACGGTCAAAGCACCTCCGGAAGCCCTGGCCGTCCTCGCGGACTTTCCCTTCGGTCTGCGCAGGAACCTGCACAAGGACCCCGTGTCGGGGAACTGGACCTGTCGCTATCTCGTACCCAGGAGCCAGCCCGAGGGCCGCTACCGGATCCAGGTGCGGATCGTCCTGCCGCACGGCGACTGGATCGACACCTTCGCCGACTATGTCGTCGACCAAACACCACCACGATTCAACGTCGAGGCGAGGCTCGAGGGGAGAATGATCCACTGGCGTGCGGTTCCCGCCGGCGGCGTCGATGAGCCCGTTGCCGCGAGTTCCCTCCGCGATGATGTCTTCGCCGTGGTGATCCCGGATGATCTCCAGGTGCTGGTCCGGCCGCCCCAGGGGGGCTATGTGATCCTCTCGGCCCGGTATGAACCCGAATCGCCCGCCGGCCGGGTCTGGACCGGGACCTACGAGCTCCCCTCCTGGTACCGCGGCGGCAGCTACACCTTCCGATTCCTCGCCATCGACAGGGCGAGAAACAGCTTCTCCACCGAGATCGCGGTCGAGATTCCTGAGTACGTAACCGCCAAAGGCCCGGCGCGATGAGCAATCCGGTCGGCGACTCTGCCGGTCATCCTGCTGCTCGGAGCACTGCCGGTGTGCGGCGCCGATGGGGTACCGATGGTCGTCGGGGTTCACCGGAGCCCCGGCGATCTGAGGTCGATCTGCGTCGTGGCGAACCACCTCATCGCCACCACCGCCGAAGGCGGGACCTGGTCGGCACCCATCGCAGCGGTGGTGGCCGCTTCCAGAAATCCGCAGGAGGGTCTCACGCCCAGGTGGGCGCCACATGGGTTCAGCGATCCTCCACCATGCTCGGCGGGCAACCTACCCGCTGTGGAAATCCAGCTTCACGGATTTCCGGTCACCGCCCGGGCCGACCTTGCGGGAACGAGGGTTCACCGCTACTTTTGGCGGCGGCCTCTTCCGTTCGACCGGGGCCCATGTACCGGCGAGCCCACCGGAGATCCACGACCTGGCGGTGGCCGGTGACCTCTTGCTCATTGCCCACACCCGCGGTCTCGCCGCCTTCGACGGAACGACCGTCACCCGGATCGATCTGGGCGGGCCGCCGGTGGCCGACATCACCGCCCTCGAATGGGTGGGCGACACCCTATGGGCTGGTTCTTTCGACCATGGATTGGCGTTTTATCGCATGGGTCGGTGGGAGACGGCCCGCACGATGCCAGGACAAGGTGGAGATTGGATCAACTCGTTGGGTTGGGACGGCGCCACGCTCTGGGTCGGCAGCGCCGCCGGTCTCGGACGGTGGGATCACGGCGCCGGCAGGGTCATCGCAGAGCGCGGTGTCGACGGCGGGGTCCAGTCCATCCGCTGTCGACGACGGCGAGGTGCTCGTTGCGACCACCTCGGCGCTGTGGATCGGCGCCAAGGACGGCTGGGAGAAGATCGACCTCTCCGGCGAGGCGCTGCACACGGCCGTCCGTCATCGCCGTGAGCTGTGGGCGGCCGGTCTGCGCGGCATCCTGCGGCGTCGCGGCGGCGGCTGGGAACGCGACACCGAGCTCAACGGCCGCCTGCCCGACTCGTGGATCACCGCCCTGCTCCCCGACGGTGGCTCCATCTGGGCCGGAACCTACGACGCCGGCGTCCTTCGGCTCGACGGCAACGGCAGCTGGCGGACCGTCGTCCGCCACGCATGGGTCAACCCCAACGCGATGATCGCGACACCCGGCGGTGTGGCCATCGGCACCATGGGAAACGGCCTGCTGCTCTTCGACCGCTCGACCGGCACCTGGCTGAGGCTGACAACATCCAGCGGCCTGCCGTCCGATGATGTCACCGCATTGCACATGGGCGATGAATCGCTGTGGGTCGGAACCCGCGCCGGGATCGCTGAGGTGCCGATGGCTGGAACCCTGAGCCAAGGGTCGGCCATCGCGCCATCCGTTTCCGAACCCGCGGGCCATCGACCGGGCGATCCATCGATGAGGACGCCGCGATCACCGCATCCGGCTTAACCTGAGGTCAGCAACGAACGGTGTCTCGCCCCTCCGGTCTTGAGCTCCGGCGGGGACGAGGCGGTGCCTCTCTTACTCTACCCAGGCCGGGATGTAAACCGGGTCGCCGGACCTGTTGTCGACGACCGAGGCATAGGCGAGAAACGCTCCCTTGGGCGTTGTCGTCGATACCAGGGCAACGCCGTTGGTGATCGCAGCTGGGGTCACCTCGCGGAAGATCCTGTTGATCTGGCGGTGTTCGAAGGGCAGCAGCACGGTGTCGCCCGAACCGACGGGTGTCCCGTCGCGGTCGATGAGTTCGATGTGGACCTCGACCTCGATGTCGGTGACGTTGAGCAGACCGAGGTTGGTCCGGTAGCCGTCGGCGTTCCCAGCGGATTGACTGAGTTGGATCATCCGACCGGACCAGGCCGGTCTGACTGCCTTTTCCATTACCGTGCCCGAGATGAACTGACCGTAGGTCCCCACGCTCGTGGTATTGAAGGTCGAGCTGGTGGCGCTGATCGTGGGACCGTCGGACCGCAGGCGGAGTGCCGCCGACCCATCGTGGTCGAAGAGTACCCCCAGGACATCCCTCACCCTGACGTTGCTGCTGCCCGGGACCGACACCGTCAATGTTCTCGGCGTTGGATTGGCGAAACCCGTCACGAGAAGATCGATCGAGCACACGACCTCCCTGGTCTCGGGGTTCGCGATCTCGAGATCGGTCATCCAGTCGGTCCCTGCGAGCCCCCGGACGTGCGCCGACGCCGGGACATAGAGCTCGGTTGCGGTGTCGCCCTCGAGAATCAGAATCGGGTCGCCGGTGGAGTTGTCGACGACCGACGCATAGGCGAAGAACATCGCGCCCGAAGAAGCCGAGGAGACCACCGCCATGGCATCGTCGATGTTGCCGGGGAGAATATCGTTGGCCTGGCCGTACCCAAAGGGCGGGATGATCGACTGGTGGCTTCCGATCGAGGCGCCGTCGGCGTCCACGAGGTCGATCTCGAGGTTCACCGGAGAGGCTCCCGGGTTGGCCCAACCCAGGTTTGTCCGGAAGGTGTCACTTCGGGTGAGTTGGATCAGTCTGACGGCATCGCCCGACCCGGCCGCATCGCCGACCGGCAGGCCGCGAATGAACTGGCCGAAGGTCCCGCTCGAGGCGTTGTTGTAGGTTCGGGACGCGATCTGAAGCGTCGTATCGCAACCGACCAGGATGGCGCCGGACGCGTTCGACCAACCGAAGCGATCGAGGACGACGTCGTCGAGGGCGACGGAGGTCTCCGCGGGGATCTCGATCAGGCGTCCGCCGATTCCTGAGTTGTTCCGTCCGCCCTTCATGAAGTAAACGTTGGCCGATGCCGTCCGGCTGCCGGGGTTGTGGATCACCACGTCGCTGACCCAGTTGGTCCCCTGCGCGCCGGGGCTGTGCGCCGCCGCCGGGATCACCCACTGCCTCGCACCTGCTTGCTCGATCGGCGGCGTCTCGGGCGGGTCTTGGGTGATGGTGATGCTCTTGGTTACCGCGTCGCTGCCGAGGGGGCCGGTCACGGTGAGTTCGACCGAGAAGGTGCCGGCGGTGGTGTAAACGTGCGAGGGATCTGACAGCGTCGAGGTGTCGCCATCCCCAAACGTCCAGCTCCAAGTGGTGATCCCACCGGTCGATGTATCGGTGAACTCCACCGTCTTCCCGACCCAGGGTTGAGCGGGGGACCAGCTGAAGCCTGCGACCGGGAGACCGAGGGCGCAGGCCCCGAGATCGAAGACCTCGAAACCGGTATCCTCCTCGGTGACCAGGGCCACGCCGTTCAGGGCGGCTACTTGCGCCTGTGTGTCAAATACCAGGGGAGCCTCGCCGAGATGGATCGGGTTGGTGGGGTCGGAGAGGTCGAGCACGTGCAGGTCTGCATCATCGTAGAGGCCGGAGACCACGAACAGGTCTTCGCTGAATGCGAACGACCGCCAACGCGTCAGTCCGGTGTAGAGGGCGGTCTCCGCCGGCGCGAGCGGGCTCGATACATCGAAGAATCGGATGCCGTTCGAAAACTCGCTGACGGCCAGCAGACCGTTTCCGACCGCGAGATTGTTGTTGTCGATTTCGGGCAGCGCGATCACACCGATCTCGACGGGCGCCGCCGGCACCGTGATGTCGTAGATGTGCAGACCGGTACTGTTCTCGGACACGTAGACCGCCGGGCCGCTCGCAGCGATGGTGGATGACGGTGTACCTGACGTACGATTGTCCTGGAGAGGAATACCCCATCATTCGCCCCACCATCTCTGCCGCCAAGCTGCCGCGTCCTGTCCCTCATCCCGCCGATGACGCAGTTGAACACCCCCTATCCGTCGACCGCCTACCTCACCGGGTTTCTGCGCTCACGCGGCGTCGATGCGGTGCAGGAAGACATCGCCCTCGGTCTGGTGCTGGAGCTGTTCTCGCCGGCCGGTCTGCGAGCGATTCGCGAGCGCGTCGACGCCCTGCCGGGGCGAAACCGCCCCCCGGTGGTGATCGGCTTCTGCGAGCACTTCGACCGCTATCTGGCGACCATTACACCGGCCGTGGCCTTCCTGCAGGGCCGCGATCCCTCCGTCGGCCACCGCATCTGCGGCCGCGACTTCCTGCCCGAGGGGCCGCGCTTCGCCGCGCTCGACAACTTCATCGACGAGGACGGCGGCGACCCGCTGGCCTGGGCCTTCGGGTCGCTCGGTGTTCAGGACCGGGCCCGGCATCTGGCCACTCTCTACCTCAACGATCTCGCCGACGTGCTGCGCGAGGCGGTCGATCCCCGCTTCGAGTTCGTCCGCTACGCCGAATCGCTGGCCCACAGCCAGCCGAGCTTCGACCCGCTGGCCGGGGCCCTGGCTGCACCGCAGACGCTGGTCGACAGCACGCTGGAAACCTTGACTCTGCGAGCCGTCGACCGCAGCAAGCCGAATGTCGTCCTGCTTTCGGTCCCCTTCCCCGGCTCGGTCTACGCCGCCTTCCGCATGGCCCAGGCCATCAAGGCGGAACATCCCGAAATCGTGACCGTGCTCGGCGGCGGCTGGGTCAATACCGAACTGCGCGAACTCAAGGAACCGCGCGTGTTCGACTATTTCGACTTCGTCTCGCTCGACGACGGCGAACGGCCGCTGCTGGCTCTGCTCGAACACCTGGACGGCAACCGTCAGGATCTGAACCTGGTTCGCACCTTCACCCGCGTCGACGGCAAGGTCCGCTACTGCAACAGCAATCAGCCCGACGTGCCCTTCGCCGAAGTCGGCACGCCAACCTGGGACGGTCTGCCGCTCGACCGCTACCTGTCGCTGCTCGACATGCTCAACCCGATGCACCGCCTGTGGTCCGACGGCCGCTGGAACAAGCTCACCGTGGCGCACGGCTGTTACTGGAAGAAGTGCAGCTTCTGCGACGTCGGCCTCGACTACATCGGTCGTTTCGACGGCGCCCCGGCCGAGCTCCTGGTCGACCGCATCGAAGCCATCATCGAGGAAACCGGCCAGAGCGGTTTCCATTTTGTCGACGAAGCCGCGCCGCCGAAGGCCCTGAAGGCGCTGGCCGAGGAGCTGCAGAGGCGCAACCGTGCGATTTCCTGGTGGGGCAACATCCGCTTCGAAAAGTCCTTCACGCCCGAACTCTGCAACCGCTTGGCCGACAGCGGCTGCATCGCCATCTCCGGCGGCCTCGAGGTCGCGTCCGACCGATTGTTGAAGCTGATGAAAAAGGGCGTTTCGGTCGCCCAGGTGGCCCGCGTCACGCGCGCCTTCAGCGAGGCCGGCATTCTCGTCCACGCCTATCTGATGTACGGCTTCCCGACGCAGACCGTGCAGGACACGGTCGATGCGCTGGAATACGTCCGCCAGCTCTTCGCCGAAGGCTGCATCCAGTCCGGCTTCTTCCACCGCTTCACGTGCACCGTGCATTCGCCGGTCGGTCTGAACCCGGCCGAGTACGGCATCACGTTGAAGCCGCTGCCGCCCATCACCTTCGCCACCAACGACGTCGACTTCATCGACCCGACCGGCGTCGACCACGACACCCTGGGCACGGCGCTGGACAAGGCGCTCTACAACTTCATGCACGGCGTCGGGCTGGATGAGGATGTCCGCAGCTGGTTCGACCAGCGGGTGCCGAAAACCCGTGTCGGCCGGCATTTCATTGCCAAGGCACTGCGAGAGAACTCCGTCCGGGGACCGGAGTGACAATGGCGTCCTTCGGCTGAAAACGGGCCACTCCGGTTGGCCGGCGGTCCAAATCGGCGGTCCATTTCTCGCCCGATTCGGTGGTCCTGCACAGGTGGAGGCTGATATCTTGTGCATGAATGCGGATCAACAAATACTTTACCGAACATGGTGTGTGTTCGAGGCGCGCGGCCGACAAGCTTGTCGAAGCCGGGAAGGTGAGTATCAACGGCGTGGTCGCGAAGCACGGCGACACCGTCTCGGAGGGGGATCGCGTCACGCTCGATGGCGAGCCTGTGGCGGCGCCCGAGAAGCGGCCGATCGTGCTTGCGTATCACAAGCCGCCGGGGATCGAGTGCACGTCGGACCAGCGCGTGCCCGAAAACATCATTGATGCGGTGGGATATCACGAGCGGATCTTTCACGTCGGACGGCTCGACAAGTACAGCGAGGGGCTGATCCTGCTGACCAACCGCGGCGAACTCGTGAACGAGATTCTCCGCGTGAGCGGCAACCACGAGAAGGAGTATCTGGTCGAGGTCAATTATCCGGTCTCGGATGCGGCGCTCCAGCGGATGCGCGAAGGCATGATGATCTTGGGGCGGCCGACGCTGCCGTGTCGTGTCGAGAGACTCGGTCCGCGCGGCTTCCGACTGGTGCTGACGGAGGGCAGGAACCGGCAGATCCGGCGCATGTGCGAGAAGGAAGGTCTTCACGTCAAACGGCTCCGCCGTGTGAGGGTGATGAACATCGAACTCGGCACCCTGCGCCGTGGGCGATGGCGGCGGCTTCGGGACGACGAGGTCGCGGGTCTCGAGGAGCGCATCGCGAGGTCGGATCTTCGGAACGAGCGCTGAGAAATCACAATGAGGTGGCAAGCGGGTTCGATGGCGCCGGCCGGCATGTCTTACCGTCGTGATTTAATCTCCCACGCCTTGGCGTGCCGGAGGAAGAACTCGAAACTGGTCAGGGTGGCGTGGATGATCCCCGGGACGCCGTCGATCACGCCCCCCAGGAGGATCAGTTCCTTTGCAAAGACCAGAAAGGGCTCGATGGCGATGCCAAATACGAGCCGAAGACGTGATTTTTTCGCGAGCCCCGGAGCCTGAAGCGACGTATAGCGGTCAATCGTCCGAACGTGCTCGCCGAGCGAACGCCGAGGTTCGTGGCCGATGATCGCCCGGAGGTCGCGGACCGGTCCGTCCACCTCGAGTCGCTCGTGGGGGTCGCCGCCGGTCCAGCGTCCGTATCCGCTGCGAACGAGCCGGATCTTCTTCTCTCTGGCCGAGTTGCCGCCCCTGAGCCAGCGGCCGAGGAAAAAGGTCTTCCGGGTCAGCCGGAATCCGTTGGTCGCGCTCCCCGACGAATCCGAGGACCCTTCCACGTGTATGGCACGACCGATGTGCTCACGTGAATCGTCGACCAACCACTCGTCGGCATCGAGCGACAGGATCCAGTCGCCCCCCGCCTGATCCATCGCCCACTGTTTCTGGGCCTCCCAGCCCGGGAAGGGCACACGTTCGGACCAGCGGACACCGAAGGACTCGGCGACCTCCCGGGTTCCGTCGGTGCTCCCAGAGTCGATGACGACGATCTCATCGGCCAGACCGCGAACCGACTCGAGGCAGCGGCCGAGACGGTCGGCCTCGTTGCAGGTGATGACACAGACGCTGAGACGAGGGGTCACTCGACCTCCAGGGAGGCATGGAGGTCGAACCAGAGACTTCCGCGGCACTCTTCGTGGTGCGGAAAGCACCGCCGCCAGGAGGTCTCGAGGTCGTCCCACGAGACCCAGGTCCCATCAGTCAGGTTGCCGAAGGGCCCTGATGGACCCGGGGTTCCAGGCTGGAGGGCCCGATGCCGGCGGTGACGGCCGCCATCGAAACGCGGCAGGAGCCGCGCGGTGAGTCGTTCCAGAATCGGCTTGTGGCGCAGGCGGAGTCGAAGTCGCGTCTTCCAGTGCATCCGTTGGGGGAATTGGCGGTGGTCGCTCTGGGTGAGAATCTTGAATCGCGAGTATCCGAGATCGCGGAGCACCCGACCCTCGTTCATCCGAGAGAGCTCGAACGAAACAAAGGTGGGCAAAGCATCGACTCTGAGTGCCTCGAGGCACAGATGATCGGATCCCTCGATGTCGATCTTGAGATAGAAGGGAACTCCGTGCTCGTCGAGGATTTCGGAAAACGTTCGGGTCTGCACATCGATGGGTACCGTATTGTGTCCTGTCAGGCGTTGCGGGATGAAGCTGTTGAGACCCCGGTGGCGCGGGACGGCCCAAAGGGTGCCGGTCCCCGATTGCTCCGCAATCCCCAACCCGAGAAGGGTCAGCCGCCCCGAAGCGATCTCGCGTTCGAACCGCCGGCGCCCGGCCTCGACCAGAACCGGATCGGCCTCGACCGCCACAACACGGAAGCCACAGCCCAGATAGTGAACTGTGTCGAATCCGTGGCAGAACCCAACGTCGAAAATCAGATCCGGGTCAACCGACACGACCGGCGCCCGCTGGGAATCAGACATGCTGCCATATTCTCACGGATCTCGGTGCGGAGTGGACGCATCGATGGGGAGAGGGAGACCCTGTTCTTCCGTCTTTGTATGATGCTCAACAGATGACTTGCCCGGGGTGCCTGCAGGAGCGCTGCCAGGCCTGAGTCACAAATGCAGGGGATTGATTGGATTCAGATGGCAACCGTCTCTTCGATACGCCGGGTGAACATGGCGCAGATGGTGGACCTGCTCCAGGTCTCGCACGCGCCTGAGATGATTCAAACCTACGCCGAAGCAATGCGGGCCGGGGAGTCGTTTCCACCGATTTCGGTCATCCCGTTCGGACGACGCTATATCGTCACCGACGGCCACAAACGGTTCGGCGCCTGCAGAGTTTTGGGCCTCGAAGAGATCGAGGTCGAGGTCTGGCCCCTCGGCCGCCTCGTCGGCGATCTCGGTCGGCAGCTGATCCGGCACGTGCGGGCGCTGGGAACCGCGGCGTCAAACCTCACTCGCGGACGCGAGGGGAGGCGAAAAGCAGCTCGTTTCGCGACCGTCACTGTGGCTCACTGGAAACGCACGGTCGTTTCCCTGTGGAGACTCATCCGCTGACCCGCATCCTATCCTCCCCTTCGCCCAGGGTGGCTGGATAGCCTCTTACACGACTCCCAGTTCTTGGAGGATCGTCGTCGGTGGTCTTCTCGCCGGCGGGGGCGCCGGCGCCACAAAGGGCTGAGATCCATTGTGGAGCCGGCGCCGCCGCCGGTCTGAGGTCGCGGTGGAACGGCACACAGCTGATTCCGAGCTCCGAGTCTTACAAGAGGCTCTCGAGCTATTCAGCGTCTCCTCCGGGCATCCTCGCGACCAACGATATGACCGCGGCGGAGGCGGCAAACACAACCAAAGAGAGCGCTACCGGGGCCGCCTCTATCCACGGTTCGTTCGGGGAAAACAGAGCCCCGGCAGCCATGAGGAGGGCCGGTGCGAGGAAAACATCAACGGCGCTGACACCCAACCCGGGGGGTTTCGGTCGATGGGTGCTCGCCGTCAGTCCGCGCTTCTCATCCGCTTGCATCGCGAGTGCCAATCGAACGAACAGCAGTCCGACCACTGGAATCAGGATCGAGGCTCCTGAAAACGCGGTCCAGATCCCGACTGCACCCGCCAGCACCGCCAATGAGCCGAACACGGGTGTTCCGAGTCTGCCGCGACGAAAGACCGCCACTATGGCCGCGCCCAGCACCGCCACCTTGAGCGCCGTGTACGACGCCAATGCTCCTCGGGACATACCGGCGTCGATTTCGGCCAGACCAGCCGACATCCAGAGCCAGACAATGACGGCCACCTCCGCCAGCACCACGACCGACACCCAGGGGTGTTTCGTCGCCCAGTCTCGAATGGTCGTCGGCAGAGATCGAGCTTCGCGGCTGAACCGCAACCAGGCGGCCTGCACCAGTGGGGGTAACGCCAGCGAGAGCCATGTGGTTGTGCCCCAGCTCCACCGGCCGGGTACCACGGCGTGAAGACTGGCCATCACGGCGATCGCGGTCAGCGTCAGAATCATCCACAGACCGATGAAACCGATCTCGTGATTCTCGCCCTCCGCAGGCCCCCGGTCGACTCGGGTGGTTCGGGGATTGGCGTTGGCCTCGCTCTTCGCGCCCGGTTTGGTCACGAGGGTCAGAACAAGACCGGCAGTGAGCGCGGCGGTGGCGCCGATGAAGACACAGGTCACGAAGATGTGCGAAAAAGGCTCCACCGGGTAGGAGTAGAACGACCAGTTGAGAGCAACCGCAAGAGCCGCGGTGATTGCCAGGGGTTGGATTGTGCTCAGGAAGAACGAAGCGGTGCGGTTGGTGCTTCGAACGGCCGCCTCGGCAACCGCGACCAGCACAAGGAGAATCAGGAGCAAGGCCCACAGCAGCACGGCCTGGCGCACGAGCAGGGGCCAAGTGAAAGGCAACAACCTTGGCAGGCGCCCGAACCAAGGGACGACGGCGTTGGAAGCGAAGAGCACGAGGAGAATGGCAAATGTCGCCACCTTCCAGAGGACGATCCTGGCCCCGCCCGTCGAGCCGGTGACGATGAGGATCGCGGCCGCAATCGCTTCGAGGGCCGCAAGCTGAAGAACCAGCCGGGTGAGATCGGTGGCGACAACCGGCAGCCAATAGCTCACGAGCAGGGCAGTGGTGATGCACAAGAGTCCTGCAACGGGCAGAAGGCGGATTGCGGTCCCGAACTCCCGCACCATGAGTCTCAGGGAAACCGATCCCGCCAGCCAGGCCAATACCGCGGCCTGGACAAACGGAACCGCCGCATATTGGATGAGAATCTCGAATCGGAGATCGATCGTGTGCAGGATGACAACGGCCAGCAGCCCGCTCGCCACCAGATAGGAGGTGGCGAGCATCACCCACAGACGGGCGAAAGTGGTCACACCCGGTCGCCGGTTTGGATCGATTTCACGTCAGATCGAAATGGCTCCCCCTGACCATCTGATGATGATCAGGCCGATGGCCAGTAGGCTGATTGCGAGAATCGCTATTCCCCACGTGTTGAGTGCGGGGATGGCCGGCTCCGGCGGTTGCTGACGGGCTCCAAATGGCGCACTCGGCAGAAAACCAACTGTGGGCGAGCCGTCGCCTTCGAGATCCAAGATGATGGCGGGCGCGCCGTTGTGACTGCCCATCGGGATCATGATATCGGTATTTGCGTTGGCGTCGCCGCACGGATAAATGACGCCCAGATTGGCGATGTTGCCGACGCCGATGTAATCGACGCCGTCTCCGTGGTGCGTCACGAGCGGGAGCACGACATCGAGTTGGCGGCTGGGGTCCACGCTCTCGAGGTGAACAAGGTCGTAGTAATCCTGACCGGTATTCGTCTTCTCGAGTGTGGCGATGCCGTTGCTGCCATACTCGGCCCAGTAGTTCCCACCGATGGGATTCCCGTCGTTATCGAAATTGTCGAAGGTGAAGCCTCGATACCAGGTCGCGTTTTCAAAGGTGTCGTAGATCCCCTGGCGGACATCGCTCATGTACGGGAAAAGCACAAAGGCTGTGGGATCCGCGCAATCCTGCCATGGGTTGATGGTGTCGATCGACACCATCGGCTGTTCGCTTACACCCCATCCGAAATAGGCCACGCTGTCGCCGGCGCTGGGACCGGGGACTCCGTCATCGTCGACCAGACCGGAAAGGGTGTTTGCATGCATTCCAGGGGGCCCGAAATACGGGGGATCCATGGTCTGCGCAGCGAGTGGAAACGCACTACAGAGAATCATCGATAGCAAAACCAGCATTGACCGCCGTCTGTTGTTCTTCGAACCCATCGCCGTGGCCTCCCTGAGGTAATTCGTTTTCATGATGTTCCCGACGGAAATACTCTACCAGACACCGAGATAGAGGTCCAGTTTCGGGAACGCCCCGGCTCTTTTCAGGGTGTCGCTGGGATCTCTTCGCCGAGTCGGCCCGCGAGATAGCGGGCCCGGGCCTCGAGACGCATCAGTTTGCCGCTGGCGGTGGTACGGATCGATCGTCTTGGCAGCAGGACCACCCGGTCGACGGGAAAACCCGCCTGTCCGAGAGATGATCGGATATCCCGACGCAGGCGGTCGCGCCCCGGGATATCGGTCAGCCCGGTTTCAGCCAGAATCACGATCGCTTCGGTCTCGGAATCCACCCCGTCGATGGCAACTGCGACCGCCCGCCCGGCTCGGACTCCATCGACTCCTTTCACCACCGACTCCAGATCCTCGGGGTAGTAGTTGCGGCCGCCGACGATGAGGACCTCTTTGCGGCGCCCGGTGATGTACAGCTCACCGTTCTTGAGATATCCGAGATCGCCGGTTCGCAGCCAGCCATCGCGGATCACCTCCCGAGTGATCTCGGGCTGATGGAGGTACCCGTGCATCACGGTACGTCCGTTGACCGCGATCTCACCGACGTGGCCGTCCTCGATCGCGTTGCCACCTTCATCGACGACCGCCACCTCCACCCCGGGGAGCGGGCGCCCCACCGATGCGAAGGCTCGTTCTCTGGCAGGTGTCACCACCGGAGGTTCGGCGACGCCTCGCTCCTCGATCTGATCGAGGTCGACGCGGTCGAACAGAGCCCCCCGGTCGAGGGGTGGAATCGTGACCGCAAGGCAGTTCTCCGCCAGACCGTAGGTGGGCATCAGGCTCGTCGGACGAAATCCACAGGAGGCGAACCTCGCGGCAAAGGCGTCGAGACTGGATGGGCTGACCATCTCCGCTCCGACGAGGGCGACGCGAAGCTCGCTGCAGATCGAGGTTCGCGGCATCCCCGTCCCTGACCCGCCTGGCGCACAGGGCATAGGCCGATGGTGGCCCACCGGTGATGGTGGCCCGAGTGTCGGACAGGGCCTGCACCCAGAGCCCGGGGCGAACCGCGAAGTCCTCCGTCCGTAACAGCGTTACGTGACAACCGTTGAACGCCGGTGTGAGGAGAAAGCCGATCAGCCCCATGTCGTGAAACAGGGGCAGCCAGGAGACTGCCGAGTCTCTCCCGGTGACAAGGGCAAGGGCTTTCGAAATGCCTGCAATCTGCGCCGTGAGAGCCGAGTGGGTCAGCTGCACCACCTTGGTGGGCCCGGCGGTCCCGGAGGTGAACTGGAGAAGGGCGACCTCGTCCGGCCGGTTCTCAGGCGCTACATGATCGGCATTCTCGGGGAGATCCAGACTGGTGATCACAGCAACACCATCAGTCTCGGCGGGGGAAACCAGGACAGCGGGGCCGACCTGGGTTTTGGGCACCACCAGGGCGCGGGCGCCGACGAACGCGATCCGCCTCGCCGAGAGACACGACCGAGGGGTGATCACCATCGAGGGTCTGCAACGGCGGGAGGGCGGCGGGGACACCTCCGGCCAGCAGCGTGCCGAAGAAGGCGCCGACGAAGTCCTCGCAGTTGGGCAACGCCAAAACCACCCGGTCTCCCCGTCGGACGCCGTGCTCGGCCAGGCCCTTCGCCCAGCGGCAGGCCAGGACCCAGGCCTCCGAGTAGGTCAGCGTGGCGACCTCGCTGCGGCGCCCGCAGAATCTGACGAAGAGAGAATCGGGATGGGCCGCTCCCGCCTCGGCGAGCATCCGTGTGAGGGTATCCATCAGCACTTTCGCGCCTCGCGCAGGTCGGCGATCTCCTCCTCGAGAGTCTTGCATTTCCTGCGCAGCGACCGGACCTCGTCGTAGATTTCGGGCAGGCGGGCCCACAGGGCCGCGACCCGCCGGTAGCGAGGTCCGGGCATGGCCGGTGATCCCATCCAGTCGCCGTCGATGGCATCCTCGAGCACACCGGCCTGGGCGGCCACCCGAACATCGGACCCCACCGTCACGTGATCGAGGATCCCCGCCTGACCGCCGACGACGGTGCGATCACCGATCTTCGATGTCCCGGCAATCCCCACCTGGGCCACGAGGCAGCAGTCGTGGCCGATGTCGCAGTTGTGGGCGATCTGGACCTGATTGTCGATCTTGGCTCCGCTCCGGATCACCGTCCGGCCGAGGGTCGCCCGGTCGATGGTGGTCCCGGCGCCGACTTCCACATCGTCCTCGATCTCGACGATGCCGACCTGGGGGATCTTGCGTCGCTCGCCGGTCCGCGTGGGGAGATAGCCATAGCCGTCACTTCCGATGACCGCGCCGCTGTGAATGATGACCCGCTGACCGATGCGGGTGCCGCTGCACAAGGTCGCGTTGGGGTGGACGATGCTGTCCCGGTCGATGAAAACGTCACGGCCGACATATGCGTTGGCGTGAACCTCGACACCGGACGAGAGCACCGCACCGGCCTCGATATACGCGCCCGCGGCCACGTAGACACCCTCGGCACAATGGGCGTCAGGCGACACCACGGCGCCCTCTTCGATTCCGCCCTGTGGTCTCGAGCGTGGATGGAGGAGTTCGAGCAGATCCACCAGGGCGGTCCGCGGATCCGAAACTCGAATCGCGTTTTTCTCCGGCAACTCGATCTCGGGGAGGATCACATAGGCGGCGGCCCGGCCGTCGGCGAGGCCGGCGGCGATCTTCTTGTCCCAAATCACACAGATCCCGTTGGCGACCTGCGCCTCCGCCGGGCAAACAAAATCGATGTTCGTGCCGGGGTCCCCGGTCAACTCGCCGTCGAGGACCTCTGCGATCTCTTCGAGGGTGAATCCCATCTCGTGTGCTCCCTTTCGTCCCGGCGAATTTCCTGTTGACGGGATTTGATCCCCGATTGTTCAGCAAAAATCTACTTCGGGTCGCGCGCGAACGCAATTCGGATGCGATCCACGCTCTCCCGAGATCTACCGAAATTTCGGGAGAATTCCTCAGGCGCGGCGCAGAATCAAGGTCGCGTTGGTTCCTCCAAATCCGAAGCTGTTGGAGAGGACCACTTCGAGGTCTTTTTCCCGCACCTCGGTGACGAGATTGAGGTCGCCGCATTCGCCATCGAAGCTCTCGACATTGATGGAGGGCGCGACAAACCCGTGTTCCATCATGGCCAGACAGAAAATCATCTCGTGCGCACCGGCGGCGGCCAGCGAGTGGCCGGTCATGGACTTCGTCGAGGAGACAAGGGGTTGCGAGGCGGAGAAGACGCGGCGCAGCGCCCGGCCCTCGGCGGCGTCGCCCTGCCTCGTGGAGGTCGCGTGCGCGTTGACGTAGTCCACGTCACCCGGCGCGAGACCCGCGTCATCGAGGGCTGCGGCCATGCACTCGGCCGCCGGGCCGCCGTCGGGCCGTGGAAGGACCATCTGGTTGCCGTCGGAGTTCGCGGCAAAACCGATGATCTCTCCGCGGATTCGGGCGCCTCTGGCCTCGGCCCGTTGCCAATCCTCGAGCACCACGATGCCGGCGCCCTCACCGAGCACGAAACCATCCCGTCGGTTGTCGAACGGCCGCGAAGCGAGCGCCGGAGTCTCGTTGAAATGGGTGGAAAGGGCCATTCGCATGGCGTTGAAGGCGCCGGCCACCACTTCGTTCAACTCCTCGCCGCCGCCGGCGATGATCAGTTCCTGCCGCCCGTCCCGAATCAGTTCGAAGGCATGGCCGATGGCGTGCGCCGATGTGGCGCAGCCGGAGCTGATGGAGTAACTCCGACCACCGATGCCGAAGACATTGACGAGATTCGCGCTGCACGAGCTGGCCATGGTCTGGAGGGCGATGAACGGCGAGATTCTCCGCGCGCGGCCCGCGAAGAGCTGACGAGCCCCCTCATAGGTGGCCATGGTGCCGCTGGTTCCACTTCCGACAATACATCCGGTGTTCCGGCCGCCCAGATCATGGGCATCGAGGCCGGCATCTCCGATGGCGTCTCGCGCGGCGAGGGAGCAAAAGAGGGCCACATCCGACATGCACAACAACTGCTCTTCGGTGAACCCGCTGTCCGTCCTGAGCCGATCCGCATCGGAGATCTTCGCCGCAATGGTGCTGCTCAGACCGAGCTCGGCCCACTCGGGCACCGCGACCACGGCGGATCGGCCTCGACGGAGATTGGAGACGATCTCGGTGAGGTCCGCACCGAGGTTCGAGACGAGTCCGACCCCGGTGACCGCCACCCGCCTCACGGACTCACCCTCGCGGCGACGAGGTCTTGTGATCAATGAGCTCGACCACATCTCGCAGGGTGACCAGCGTCGTCAGCTCGTCGTCGGCGATGGAGATGTCGTACTGGTCCTCGAGGGTGATGATCAGCTCCACGGTCTTGAGCGAGCTCAGACCGAGGTCCTCCCGGATCCGACTGTCGAGATCGAGGGTCGACGACTCGGACTCGAGTCCCAGCGAGGACGCCAGGTCGCTCTGCAACCGAGCCCAGATCTCTTGGAACATACCGCTCACCTCGTTGCTGTCAAAAACCGGAGGTCTTCGAACGCGGAATGGTAGCACGCCGGACGGCCTCCTCGGCCATACGTCGGAGGGCCGCGAGACGCCCGGTGAGCTCGAGGGAAAGACGGTCCACCTCATCCGACAACCGAGGTTCGGGAATGGGAAGCTCCGTGTCGCAGGCGACCACCAGCCTTGAAAACGGCAGCGGCAGATAGATGCCCGACCAGGTCCCGGGAAAGACGATCCGGCGACGGGCCGCCGCCGCGACAGCGTGGACCGGCCGGCCCGTCATCATGCCGCAGGCGACCGCGCCCACCTTGGCCTCACCGGCCGGCCCGAGCGGACCGTCGACGACGATGGCGGTGGGTCCGTCGGAGGCCACGATCCGGTCGAGCAGTCCCTTGAACGCCGCCGCTCCGCCACGCCGGCTCGAGCCCCGCACCACCCGGCAGCCGAGTCGTTGAAGCAGGGCGGCGGCCCAATCGCCGTCGCTCCCGATGGTCACCAAGACCGTGCAGCCGGCGTCTGCGATGAGACCGGCGACGGCCAGGGCATCGCGCTCGCAGAGGGCGAAGATCTCGCGATCAAAACGATAGTCCCCGGCCGGGATGATCGTCCCGTCCGGCAACAGCACTCGCGCTCTCAGCGTCGCGTGATAGGCGCGGTAGAGGAACGCGGCGACGGCCCCCGTCAGCCCGGCAAACCATCGACCCCTTCCGTCGGCCACTTCAGTCCCCCGAACCGGCCGCGGCGGGTCGTCGTGTCCGTCCTCGACCTCCGGTCTTGGCCAGATTGATGACCGCATCGGCCGCCATCGCGAGACTGTCTCCGCACGACACCTTCCGCGCCACCCCGGAAAGTGATTCGCGCATCTCGGCTGCGCGGTTCGGGTCTTCGAGCAGCGCTCGAGCCTCGTGGAACACACGATCGGCCGTCGCCTTGCGCTGGATGAACTCGGGAACGACGCGGTGGCCGAGGATGAGATTTGGCAGACCCACCGTATCGTTCTCGATCAACCCGAGTCGAATCGCGGTCTTGACGATGGTGTTGGTGACGACCGACACCCGGTAGACGATCACCATGGGCACACCAAGCAGCGCGGCTTCGAACGAAGCGGTTCCGGAGGCCAGCAGGAGCAGGTCGGCGGCCTCCATCACGGTGCGGCTCTCGCCGACAATGGCGACGCTCTCGGTCAGGCTGCGCTTTTCGATCTCCGACCGAATTCGGTCACCGAGGTTTGAGTCCACCACCGGTATCAGGAAGCGCACACCCGGTCGGTGGTCGAGCAGTCGGCCGGCGACCTCGAGGAGCAGAGGGCAAAGGTTCTCGACCTCGTGGGTTCGGCTGCCCGGGAGCAGCCCGATCACCCGGGTCCGGTCATCGAGACCCAGCGAGCGCCGCGCCGCGGCGGTGGACTCGGGGGTTCTCGGAGTCAATGCCTGCGCAAGGTAGTGGCCGACAAAGGAGACCTCGGTTCCGGATCGTCTTCCGGCTGCGGCATAGACGTCCTGTTCATGAGAGAAACAGGTGAGGATGAGATCGAAACTCCGGGCGGTGATGCCGGCAAGACTTCCCCAGATCCACGATTGCGGGGGAAAGAAGGAGACCGTCGGGATGCCGCGCGCCCGCAGCCGGCGCGCCAGGAAAACGGAGAACACATCGTTGCCGATGAGCACGGCCACATCGGGAGGGGTCCTCCGGATGCGTTCCCGCACCGTCTCGAGGATCCCCCAGAGGGTCGGCAGCGTACCCAGCGCCTCGCTCACCCCGACCGCTCCGACGTGGTTCGTGACACAGTCGATCTCCACTCCGGCGTCCGCCATCCGGCTCCCGCCGATCCCGAAGATCGAGACATCGGGCCGACGCGCACGAATCGCCCCGGCCAAACCGGCGCCGGCCGTGTCGCCGGAAACCTCGCCCGCGCTCATGAACACCCTCACGCGATCACCAAGTTCGTGTCCCATCGAGCTGCTCGGCGAAGAGTGTACGGAACACCTCGCTCCGTCCGAGCAGTTCTTCGAGGGAACCCTCATCGACGACCCGCCCGTCCATCAGAACCACGATCCGGGGGATGCGGCGGATGGTGGACAGGCGGTGAGCCATGACGATGACCGTCCGTTGCGCCAACCACGCCTCCATGTTGTCGAGGATCTGTGCCTCGGCCTCGCTGTCGAGGGCGGAGGTCGCCTCATCGAGGATCAGAATCTCCGGATCGGAGAGGATGGCGCGGGCCAGAGCCACCCGCTGCCGCTGCCCCCCGAGACCTCGCGACCGGCCTCGCCGAGGGGAGCGTCGAGTCCTCGAGGGTCGGCCGCGACCCAGGGCTCCATACCCACCATCCGGATGGCCCTCGCCACGGCGGCCGGTGGCGCTGAGGGCGAGCCGTAGCGGATGTTGTCGATCAGCGGACCGCTGAAGAGAAAGGGCCGTTGCTCGACGAGCTTGACCAGGCGGCGGATTTCGCCACGCGGCCGATTCCTGAGATCGACCCCATCGATGAGGATTCGTCCTTCCTGCGGATCGTGGAAACGGACCATGAGCGAACCGAGGGTGCTCTTGCCCCCGCCGCTCGCCGCGACGATGGCGACCCGCCCGCATGCGCCGATGTCGAGACAAATGCGGTCGAGAACCGGCGCGCCTTCGGCATAGCCGAAGACGACATCTTCGAGAGTCATCCCTGCACCACCGAGAGGGGCCGCTTCCCCGGAATCGGGTGGAGAACTCTCGCCATCGATCGTCGGCATCTCGAAGAGAACAAATAGCCGCTCGGCGGCGGCCAGCGATCGTTGCAGGTGACCGTGAATCTCCGCCAACCGCCTCAGGGGCTCGATGGTCTGGCCGGCGTAGAGACAGAAGGCCAGCAGGCCACCTGCGGTGATCGCTCCCGCACTGATCTGGCGGGAACCATAGGCCACCGCTGCGATGAAACCCGTGGCGGCGAGCAGGAAGACTGCGCCGACAAGCAGCGCCGACCATCCCTCAGCCATCACCACCTTGCGGCGGTAGCTCGCATTGAGCGACGAGAACTTCTCCGCTTCGGATCTCTCGGTCAGATAGCTCTTGATCGTGGTGAACCCCTGCAGTTGTTCCTGGAGGGTTCCGCTGAGTTCGCCCATTTCTTCCTGCGCCACCCTGCCCCAGCGCCGGATGACGCCACCCATGGCGGCCAGAACCAGTGCGATCGCGGGGGCCATCAGGCAGGCCACCGCCGCCAGCACCGGGTCGATGACGAACATCATCACGAGCGCACCGAGGGCCAGAATGCCATCGCCGAGAAACCGCTTGAGGACGAGTTCGACAAAGCCGGAGAGCATCCCGGCATCCTGGAAGACCCGGGACATCACATCCCCGGTCGCAAGAGACTGAGCCGGTTCGGGCTCCATCCTCAGGAGCCGGCCCACCGCCCCGGTTCGCAGCTTTTCGAGCATCCGTTGATTGATGCTCGCCAGGAGCACCCGCGAGGTGAAGAGGAAGACCGCCGCCATCCCGACCACGGCCAGCGCGGCCGAGACCAAGCCGCTCAGGTCTCCGCCGCCGTCAACGAGGGGCCCTTCCACCCAGAGTTTGACCAGCCATGGCAGGGCCAACTGGGCGCCTCCCAAACCGATCAGACTGATCATCGCCAGGGTGAGCTTGATCGGATAGCGCAGGCACTCCCGGATCAGACGGGCGAGGAGGCGGGTTGATGTCACGGCCGAAACATCCTACCCCGGATTGCCGCCAAAACGGTGTAGACTCCATCGACTCGGAGAACCGCGAAATGGGACCGACCCCGGCAGTCAGGGATCAGCAGGCGCTCGGTGGAGGCTGGGGCGCGGCGGCGGCCGTCGCCGCACTCGTCCTGGCCTTCAACCTCGCGCTCGCACCGTGGACCACCCTGTGGGATCGGGATGAGCCGCGCTTCGCCCAGGCGGCGGTGGAGATGGAGCGATCCGGGAACCTTCTCTACCCCACCTTCAACGGCGAACTCCGCCCGGACAAACCGATCCTGATCTACTGGCTGATGGCGTCGTCGGTGCGGGTCCTCGGACCGACCGAACTGGCGGTTCGCTGCTGGTCGGCGCTGGGCGCCGCCCTGGCCTGCCTCTTCACCTTCGCCATCGGCAGGAGGCTGTTCTCGACCCGTGTCGGGCTCATGGCGATGCTCATCCTCGCCTCCTCGCCCCTGGTTGCCGTCGAGGCGATGGCGGCGACCACGGACGCGGTGCTGCTCGCAACGATCACCGCGGCGATGGCCGCTTTTGTCGCCCTGCTCGAAGCCGTCGGCAGAAAACGGATCTTCGCCATGCTCGCCATGGCGGCGGCTCTCGCGCTGGCCCAGCTCACCAAGGGCCCGCCGGGTTTGGCGATCCCGTTGCTGGTCATGGCGGGCACGTTGGGACTGGCGAGAAGAGCGAAAGAGAAACCACCGGGAATCGGCCCCCTGATCGTCGTCGCCGCCGTGATCAGCGTGCTGGTATTCGCGGCGTGGGCGGTGCCGGCCGACCGGGCGACCGGCGGCGACCTGGCCGAGGCGGGGCTCGGCCACCATGTCCTCCACCGCATGGTCACACCCCTGGAAGGTCACGGGGGTCACTTCCTGCTCTTCCTTCCGTTCTACCTCCCGGTGGTGCTGATCGGGTTCCTGCCGTGGATCGTGCACCTGCCCGGTTCGCTGTGCGCGCTTGCGTCCGGGGACATCGGCGAGGGCAGAAGCCGCGCGTTTCTCGCGTCCTGGATCGCCCTGCCGATCGTCCTCTTCTCGTTGGTGGCGACCAAATTGCCCCACTACGTCCTGCCGGTTTGGCCGGCCCTGGCGCTCGCGGTGGCCGCGACCCTCGACTCGGCCCGCCGCGGCCGGGTTGGCGGGCGGACCATGACCTGGCTCCGCCGCGGAACCTGGCTCTATGGAGCCATCGCCGGGCCGGCCCTGATCGGCGCTGTGGTGGTCGCATTCTCGGCGCCGGTCGCAGGGTTGCTCGGGCCGGCACTCGTGCTCGTGGGATTGCTCACCGCAGTGACGGTTTTCGCGGCACGGGAGCAGCTTCGCGGCAGACCATGGACGTCCACGGCGGTGCTCGTCACCGCGATGCTCACCACCCAGGCGATGGCCGGTCTGTGGCTCGGCCCCACGGTGGAAGTCCTCAAGCCGGTACCCGATCTGGCCGCGGCGATCAGACAGGCCACCCCACCGGACACACCCGTCGCGACCTTCGCCTTTGCCGAACCCAGTCTGATCTTCTACCTCGGCCGCTCCCGGGTTGAACACCTGCCGTCGAGGGAGGCGGTCGTCGGGTGGGCGCGAGACGGAAACCCGGGGGTCTTGGTCATCCCGCGGCAGGAGCTCGACGAGGTGACGACCCGACACGGGGAACTGCCGTTGACCGAGATCGCCGCCTCCTCGGGTCTCAACATCAGCAACGGCGACCGGATCGAGTTGGTTGCTCTCGCCCGCCGAACCCGAGCCGCACAGTGAGTCGCTCCTGGCTCTTCGTCGCCTACGACATGGCTGCGTCCACGGCGGTCCATACCATGCTCGGACCCATCGAGCGGCTGCGGATCTGGAAATCCGGCTCTCGGATCAGCCGCCCTCGACGAGCGCATGGGCCGGTGGCAGACCACCGCCTCGTCCACCGACGTCCCAGGGGCGCCGATTTCTGGTCCACGCGGTTTCGGTCGGAGAGGTGGCCGCCGCCGGCGCCCTCATCACCGCCCTCGGCGAGATCCTTCCCGGACTGTCGGTGGTGCTGTCAACCGGCAACCGCGAGGGCCGCGCCGCGGCTGAATCGCTCCGTGGAGTCTGTCCGGCAATCGAGGCGGTGACGTACCTGCCGTGGGACCGGGGCCGGGCCGTGCGGGAGTGGCTGGAGCGGATGGCGCCGGAGGCGGTGATCGTCGTCGAAACCGAGATCTGGCCCAACCTCTTTCGCGCATCCGGGGAGCTCGGCATTCCACTGTTCATCGTCAACGGGCGCATCTATCCGAGGGATGTGGCTCGGTATGCACTCGCGCGCCGGTTCTTTGCGAGGGTCCTGGAGGCCGCCTCGTGGATCGGCGTGCAGAGCGCCGAAGATCGGAACGCCTTCGTCCGCATGGGAGCGGGCGAAGATCGCGTCGAGATCGTGGGCGATCTGAAGGCGGACGCACCGGTTCGCGAGGCGGAAATCCCCGCTGGCTGGCGCGCTCGTCTCGAAGCCGACGCCTCCCCTCTCGTGGTCGCCGGAAGCACACATCATCCCGAGGAACGCATCCTGCTCAAGGCTCTCCGCGAGCTTCGCGAGAGCCTCCCCGATCTACGCCTCGTCCTCGCGCCTCGTCATCCCGATCGTGCGGTTCGGCTTCGACGCCGGGCGGAGGCCATGTCGTTTTCCACCGCCCTGTGGTCGGCCGGACCGACTCCCGACTGGGATGTGCTGCTCGTCGACCGGATCGGCCCGCTGGCCGCCCTTTCCGGGTTGGCCGACGTGGTGGTCATCGGCGGCAGCCTGGCGCCCCGCGGAGGCCACAACCCCCTCGAGGCGGCGGCTTTTGGCCGGAGCATTGTGATCGGACCGTCCTACGAGCATTTCAAGGACCTCGTCGAGGAGCTCAACGAGGCGGGCGGGATCCGGGTGCTGCCGAAGACCGCCGACCCGGTCGCGGCGATCCGCGTCTCGCCTGCTCGAACTGCTCGACCGATTCGGACCGACGCAGCGCCATGGGGCAAAGGGCTCGCGACTTTCTCCGCTCGCGCCGGGGGACGGCCGAGCGCTACGCCCGTGCGGTCAAGACCCGCCTCGGCTCTCCGGATCAGCCATAGTCCTTCCACCTGTCGTGCATCCACAGGTACTGCTCCGGATGATCGCGGACCACCGCCTCCATGGAGCGGCTCATGGCCTGAGTCAGGCGCTCGATCTCGGGTCTCTCATTGGTGGTGTCACGCGGCCAAATGGGTTCTCCGAGAACCCCCACGAAGCGCAGCGGCGCGGTCCTCACGCAGGCGACCACGACGATGGGGCGCTGTTGGCGGATGGCGAGGAGAGCCGGAACCGGAGTGGTGAGGGCCCGGCGGCCGAAGAACTCGACCGGAACCCCCTTGACGGTGCTCTGATCGGCAAGAACGGCGACCGACCGGCCGCGGGCGAGTTGCTGCTGGAGCTGCATCATGGCGAATCTCTTCGCCAGGAAAAGCTGACCGGTCTCGCTGCGCGCGCGAAGGAGCAGCCGCTCGATGTATCGGTTGTCGAGGGGGCGGACGACCACCGCGAGAGGAATCTCGACCACGGCCGCGATGTACGGCAGGAGCTCCCAGTTGCCGAGGTGGGGGGTGACGAAGACACAACCCTGGGTGGTGTCGTGCAGGGCCTTGGCGCGCATGAACACGTCCCTGGCTTCGGGCGCCCGCCGATCCAGCCAGGCCCCGGCATCCGGGCCGACCAGATGGGGCCGCAGTTTGACCACTTCGGGCATGGAGGTCAGCGCGAACGAACGGAAGCTGGCGCGGGCGATCCTCTCGATCTCGTCGGGACTCACGCTGTCGCCCAGTGCGTGAGCGGAGGTTGTCCAACGCGATCCGCCGCCTGCGGCCGAGGACGCGGAAGGCCCCATCGGCGAAAACCGTCGCCAGCGGGCGAATCAACCACATGGGGAGCAGACGGGTCACGAGCAGCAGGACATACGACGGGCAGGAACTGGAGCGCCTGGAGAACAGTCCCCCGGTCAGCCGGCATCGCTCACCGGCCTCGCCGCGGGGGACCGAGATCACGGCGGCGGCGGATTGCCCGCCGAAGCCGTATGAAACCGACAGGAAACGGGGTTTGGCGCAGACCTGGGGTTCGGCGGAGATCGAGAGACCGTCGACGCCGGCGTCCCCGGTCGCGAAATTCGGGGTTCCCGGGACGATCCCGCGGGACGCGCCGAGGATTCCCAACACCACCTCGGCGATGTCGCTCGCGGCGCCCATGTGACCCGTGTAGGGCTTGAGAGCGCAGACCGGAGTCGCCGGATTTCCGTCGAGAATTCCGGCGAGAGACGCCGCTTCCGAGCGGTCTCCTTTGCGCGTACCGCTGCCGTGCGGGCAGATGAAACCGAGATCGTCGATGGTCAGGCCGGCATCGGAGAGGGCGAGATCCATGCAGCGAGCCGTGACCCGCTCGGCCACGGCGAGCCCCGGGGCCGGCTCGAGACAGCTGCCCGTGCCCTCCACGGTTCCGAGGACCGTCGCCTCGCGGCGGGAAGCCCGGTCTTCGGTTTCGAGGACGATGGCGGCGGCCCCTTCACCGACGATGAAACCGTCGCGCCGGCGATCGAACGGCCGGTAGGATCTTCCGCCGTCCCGACAACGCGAGAGCAGACCGAGACCGGCCATCTCGAGCCGCGGCACCGTGCTCAACCAGCTGCCGCAGCCCACCACCAGAGCAATCTCCGCCCGGCCGTCGGGAAAGACTGCGGACGGCCAGATCCAGGGCCTGCCCACCCGCCGGCGACTGGCTGGCGAGCGTCGTCCCCGGGCCTTGGAAGCCGAAGGCCGCGGCGAGCATGCTGAAGGGGTTGTTGGCCAGGCCATCGAGCAGGAAGAACGGGTTGACTCTGGCCACAGCCTCCCGGTTGATCAGCTCGACATCCACCCCACCGTCGCGGCCGGTGGCGGTGGTCGCCGGGTGAAATGCCAGGCAGTCGGCCGCGGTGAGGTCCCCGGTGGCGAGAAAGAGGGCGCGGCGTTCGGGAGACACGTGTTCTGCGGACCCGGCCTGGAGCAGCGCGTCGTGTGCCGCCGCAAAACCGAGGCGCGCTCCCCGGTTGAGGAATCGCGTCTGGCTGAGAATCTCGCGGGGAAGACCACTCGGCAGCTCGACCTCGCCCACCCGCCCGGCCCAACGCATCCACTCGGGGCCGTCATCTCCGGGATCGCGGGTGAGTGAACTCGACCCACCGGCCAGGGCGTCCCAGCTCGTTTCCGGCCCTCGACCAAGGGGCGAGAGCAGGCCGAGCCCGGTGATCGCGACCTTGCTCACCAACGGCCCTCACCGGTCAGGCTCGCGAAGAGACGGCGCTGCGCCTCGGGGTCCTCGAGCTCGGCGAGATCGACGAGCCGGCCCTCGAAATCGGCCGAAATCCGTTTGTTGCCGGCCGCTGAACCACTGCCTCGGTAGCCGCGTCGGCCATCGACGGCGGGTCCCGTCGCGTGCACCTCGAGCTCCACCTGATCACCCGGCAACGCGAAATCGTAGAAGCCGCAGCGGTGAACCCGGTCCACCAGAAACCAGCTCTCGAAGTCGGAGGAGGCGGCCTCCAACCAGCCGGCGAGCTGGACCAGGGCCTCGAGCAGGAGAGAGCCGGGCATCACCGGCCGCCCCGGAAAGTGATGTTCCAGAACGTCTTCGGTCATGGCCACGTTCTTGACGCCGTGGATCACTTCTTCGGGAGTCCATCTGACGATCCGGTCTACGAGCAGAAAACGCATCTCAACCCCCGCTTCGACTCACTGAAAACAACGGACTCATCTCAGACCAACGACAACCCACCATCCACCACGATCTCCTGACCGGTGATGTAATCCGCCTGCGGCGAGGCGAGGAACACCACGGCCCCGGCCACATCCTCGGGCTCGGCAAAGCGTCCGGCCGGGATGGCGTCCACGAGTTCCGCGCCCCCCCCGTTTGCGCAGTCGCGAACTCATCTCGGTGACGACGAGACCGGGGAGCACCGCGTTGACCTGGATTCCCCGTGCCGCAAGCTCCGCCGCGCACGATCGGGTGAAGGCCGCGAGCCCACCCTTCGAGGCGGCGTAGTTGGCCTGACCGGCACCCGGTTTCAGGGCCGCCACCGAGGCCACGTTGACGATCTTGCCGTGCCGCTGGGGAACCATGAACGGGAGCGCCGCTCTCGTGCAAAGGAATGGCCCGCGGAGGTTCACCTCCATCACCCGGTCCCAGTCCTCCACATCGAGCGCGCCCACCAGCCCATCCCGGATCACACCGGCGTTGTTGACCAGAATATCCAGCCGCCCGAACGCCTTGCGGACCTCCGCGAAGAGCGCATCCACCTGGTCGGGCTCGGAGACATCGGCACACACCGCCAGAGCCCGGCGGCCGAGGTTCTCGATGGCGCGCACGGTTTCCTCGGCGGCGGCCTCAGATCGGATGAAGTTGACCACGACGTGGGCGCCGGCGGACGCCAGCGCCAGCGCGCAGGATCGTCCGATTCCCCGCGAACTCCCGGTGACCAGCGCCACCTTGTCGGTCAGATCGATCTTCATGATGTGGAGTCCCCTCCCCCTTGCGGCTCCTCCCCCTCGAGACCGGAACAGTAGGCGAAGGTGCGCCGGAGAACCTCCGGTCTGACCGGCCGGAAGTGGCGGAAGATCACCCGGTCGATGGAGGCCACCCGTATCCCTTCGATATCCATCCATGCCCGGCCGAGCGAGTCCTCGCTCCCGTTGGCGAGGATCTCTCCTCCGAGCTCGGCGATGAAACCCGGCCGGATGCGGGCCGAGCTGAAGGTCGCGCCATCGACCAGGCAGAGGATGGCGGCGAGCTGGAAGTCGTGCGCGTGGATGACCGCCCAACCCAGGAGTTGGGCCATGGCCTCCACCAGCATGGTGGCGGGAACCACCGGTGAACGACCGAAGTGGCCGCGGAGAGACTCGTCCGCCAGCCCGAAGGTCTTGACCCCGGTGATGTTCCTTCCCTTGGAGAGACTGGTGACGCGGTCATAGAGCAGAAAACGCATGATCAGTTACTCAGCCATCGTAGCGCCCGAGGCAGAGGCAGGCGTTCTGGCCGCCGAAACCGAAGGAGTTGGACAGCGCCACCCGGTGGTCCTGTTTGCGCGCGGTGTTGGGTACGAAATCGAGGTCGCATCTGGGGTCGGGAACCTCGTAGTTGATGGTCGGGAGGATGGTCGATTTCGTCAGTCCGATCAGGGTGAGAATGCACTCGATGGCCCCTGCCGCGGCGATGGTGTGGCCGAGCATCGACTTGTTGGAGCTCACCGGCACCCGATGGGCACGCGTGCCGAACACCTCGTTGATCGCCCGCGATTCGGCGATGTCGCCACTCACCGTCGAAGTGCCGTGGGCGTTGATGTACTCCACATCCTTCGGCTGCCTGCCGGCGTCGGCGAGAGCGCGGGTCATGGCGAGCACGGCGCCCCTGCCGTCGGGGTGAGGATCGGTGACCCGGTAGGCGTCCGCCGAGTCGCCATAGCCGAGAATCTCGCCGAGAATCTCGGCCTTCCGCGAGAGTGCGTGCTCACGGCTCTCGAGAACGAGAGCGCCGGCGCCCTCGGAGAGGACAAAGCCGCACCGCTTGCGGTCGAATGGACGGGACGCCGTCTCGGGCGATGACCAGCGCTCGGCCAGGGCTCTGAGGAGCACGAAACTGACAAAGCCGACGAAGTTGAGGTTCGACTCGCAGCCACCGGCGAGGACCACGTCCGCCCGGCCATCGCGGATCAGGTGCGTGGCTTCGCCGATGGCCTGGCTGCCCGCGGCGCAGGCCGAAGAAACCGAGAGACAGGGGCCGAGACAGCGGTGGTGGGCGGCAAGGAGGGCCGCCGTCACATCCGGCTTGCGGCGGAGGAAATGCTGGTAGTCGACCCCACCGGCGCGAATCAGTCCTTCTCGGTCCCAGCGGCCCTCGCCGTCGGCGAATCCGTGGAGCCGTCGGAGTTGGTCGAGGGAGGGGTTTTCGCCATGCGCACCGACGGAGGTCGCCACCCGATGGCGGTCACCGACCTCGTCGAGGCGCGCCTGGTCCACCGCTTCACGCGATGCCGCCAGAAGCAGCCGAAGATCCCGGCTCGTCATACCGGGCCGCGGATCGCCCGGCAGCACCTCGAGCCAATCGTCGTCAACCTCGCCGCCGATCCGGCACGGCAGACCGCTGGTGTCAAAGGAGCGAATCTCGGAGATCCCCGACGCCCCCGCCTCCGCCCTGGCGAATGTCCGCATCGCACCCGCGGCCAGCGGCGTGACCAAACCGAATCCCGTCACCACCACTCGTCGTTCGGGCGTGGTCACGAGATCGGGTCTTCGGTTTCCACGGCCTTGAGCCAGGTCCGGATCTGCCGGTCTCCATCGACAAACTCTGCCGGCTCCCGGCAGGCGCTGCAGAAGATGTGAGTGCCGTCGTCGGTGGACCACCCGGTCGCGCCGCATTTGCACTCTTGAGGCAGAGTCGCGAGGAGGTCCATGACCGTGTCGGCGATGGCGTCGACCGTGATCAAGGCCGGTACCTCGCCCATGTCGACTCCGACCATCTCGTCGCTGATTGCGGCCTCGCTGTAGCGCCGACGGAGGAGGGAGACGCCCCGTTGGGTCAGGCGGCCGAGATCATCCACCATGGTTCCCTCACCGAAAACCTCCTCCGCGTGCTCGAGAACGAAATGGCGCGCCATCTTGATCCCGAAGGCCTGCTCCATCCGATAGTTGATGTCGAGGAAATCGAGGGACTCCGCCGCGAGGTCGTAGACGAGGGAGTGGCCCGGTTCCACGGCAGCCTCGTCGAGGCGAAGGGTGTCCGCCACCGCCATCCGAAGCTCGCTCATGACCTTTTCTCGGCTGATCAGGTTCTGCATGGTCGTCATATCTCCGGACTCTCATGATAATCCCTCTAAAAAAGCAATCGATGGCCCATGCCGCGGTCGACCACGATTGTCTGACCGCAGATGCCGCTCGCCGCCGGAGAAGCGAGGAAAAGCACGACATCTGCGATCTCGTCCGTGGTCACGAAGTTCTCATCGGCGATGCGATCCACACCCGGCCAGGCTTGGCGGAGGGTTCTGAGGGAGTCGGTCTTGGCAAGACCACAGCAGACACCGTTGACGCCGACATGGTGCTCGCGCAGCCCCTCGGCACAATCCCTGACAACCGCCTCCATGGCCGCCTTCATGCTGCCCAACGGGTAATCCGGGAGGTGGACGCGGCTCCCGAGGCTGGAGACGAAGACGATCGCGCCCCTGGTCTCCTTGAGCAACGGCACGGCCTCGCGAACACACAGGATGTTGCCGATGAAGTTGGTGTCCACGAGCTGGCGCAGTTCGCGTTCGAGCAGGCGTTCGAGCGGTTTGAACGGGGCCCGCGCCGCGTTGAGGACCAGACAGTCGAGGCGAGAGAACTCCTCGCGAACCCGACCGAAGAGCGAGACGACCTCTTTTCGGACGGATATGTCGGCGCGCACCGTCAGAGCCCGCCGACCCAGGGACTCGATCTCCGCCACCACCGCCGCCGCCTTGGCCGACGAGGCGCCCTCCTTGCGGTGGTTCACCACCACATCCGCACCGGCCTCGGCGAAGGCCAGCGCGACCGCGCTGCCGATGCCGCGCGAGCTTCCGGTGACCAAGACGACCTTGCCGGAGAAATTCATACGCCTCGTTCCCAGGAGTGTGTCGTACATAGATAGTGGATGGTTCGGATTCGATCCGCACCCGATCGCCGTCAATCGTGATCTTCAACAGAGTGCCGCGACGCCTCGGTCTTGCCCTGGTAGAGCCGACCCAAAAATATCACGTTCGGAGTCCCGTCCTTGACGCCGTCCGGGATGTAATGCGAGGCGAAGGTGCCGCCGATACGTGGTGATATTCACGATGGGTCTATCATGAGTCCACCATGCGAAAGGTGAAATATCTTGCGGCAGTCGTCGTGGTGACGGTTGCAGCGGTCGCGATCGGCCTGTGGCTGGCGCGCGATCAACCCCGCCGGATCGTGCAGGCGGCGTTGGCCGAGCGTCTCGGCGCCGAGGTTTCGGTCGGCAGCCTGCACATCGAGAGTCTGAATTCGGTGCGGCTCCGTGATGTCGAGATACGGTTGCACGACGCGCCCGGCCTGCAGGTGATCCGCATCGCCGAGATCATCGCCCGCGGCGCCGTCGGCGAGATGTCCGGGGGTCGTTTCCAGTTCCTGCAATTGGCCGGCGTCGAGGTCATCGTCGACCCGGCCGCCGGCGCGGTGTGGCCGACTGCGGTTGGACCGCAGATCACGCTCGAGGCGGCACGGCTCGAAATCGCGGCCGGTCACCTCACGGTGCTCTCGCCCGAAGGTGACAGCGTCGTCGAGTTCTCGGCCGAGTTCGACGATATCGGCCTCGTGCCGGTCGGGACCCTGAGGTTCACCGGCGACCGGCTGCAGCTCGATCCGGTGTTGCGGCTGGCCGGAGTGAGTGCGCCCGACGGTTCGTCCCGGATTCGTGCGGCGAGTCTGGTCGGCGAGCTCCACGTGGCCGCGGACAAACCCCGGTTGCAGCTCGGTGTGCAAGTCGAGGGGATTTCGGCGCCCGACTGGCCAGCCCTGGCCGCAGCCAAGCTCGAGGTCACCGCGGTTGAGGAAGCGCCGGGGGTCTTCCACCTCGAGGCGGTGCCGTCTCTGGCATCGGTTGCTGAGGCGCGAATCGAGGCGACGCTCGCGATGTCGCCGTGGCGGGTGACATGGCTGCGGGCGGTGGTGAATCAACTCGACGCAACCGCGGTGTGGCTCCCGCCGGGCGATCTGCCCGCGGGCTGGAGCGTGGTCGGCGGCACCATCGACCTGGAGGTCGGCGGCGATCCGGCAAGCGGGCTGGCCGTCGATGTCGCGGCCCATGATCTCGACATCGCCGGTTCGTTGCCCCTGCGCGCCAACCTCGCGGGCAAGGGTGAGCTCCGGATCGGCGACCACGAGGCCCCGGCCGGCCGGTTCGAACTCAGCGGTCGGCTCGCGAGACCGCCCTCCGAGACCACACCGGATGTGATGCTCGACGCCCTGCTCCCGACGACGCTCGCGGCGAGCGTCGAGCTGGCGGCCGGCGGTCGGTCGCTCTCCGGCTCGGGGCGGGTGGCGACTGCCGCGGCGGGCACCCTCGATGTCGTCGGCAGCGCCGGGATCGAGGCACCGGCGCCGCTCGACGCCCGCTGGAGTTGGAGCGGCGGCGATCTCGGAAATCTGCTGAACCGGCTCGCCCCGGATGCAGCGGCGGCGATTGCCGGGAACCTGGTTGTGGCGGGCAAGGTGGCGGCGCACGGTCGCCTCGGCGGCGAGCATCAGGTCGCCGACGGTCGATGGCGAGGTGGAGGTTCGGGATCTCGCCGTTTCCCCGGACGGAGCGGCTTCCGGAGGTGCCGCCGTGTGGCGGATCCACGGCGAACGCCAGGTCGCGCGTTTCGCCTGGACAGGGGCAGCCCCGACGGTCGAGATCAACGTGCCCGAGACGCAACTGACGGTCACGGTCGGCCCTCTCGACCCGGTGCCGGTTGCCGTCCAGGCGGCCGCGTGCCCTGGACGCGGCAGGCGGCGGGACCCGGATACGACAGGTGGTCGTCGACGCCGGCAGTCTGGGCACCGCTCGGCTCGAGGCAACCTGGCAAACGGCACCGGCCGCGGTCGCCCGGCTGGCGGTGCGGATCGACGACCTGAGCAGCTGGCTGCCGCTTGTCGCGCCGGTTCTCGGCGACTCGCTGAGCGACGCCACCGCCTCCGGGCAGGTGACACTCGAGCTCGACGCGACGCGAGACGGCGTCGGGTGGAGCCTCGGCGGCCCCATCGAGGTGGCCGGCGCCGGTCTCAGCGCGGCCGACGGGAGCCGTGTGATGGAAGGGCTCCAAGCGAAGGCGCAGCTGAAGGGAGTCGCCGGTTCGGACGGCAGCCTGAGGGCGAACGTCGCCGCCACCCTGGGCGGATTTCAGCTCCTGTGGGGGACGCACTACGCCGACTTCAGCGACCGCCACGCAGAGCTCGACATCGACGCGAGTCGGGGCTCGGACGGCGACATGACAGTGGCCGTACAGCTCGAGCTGCCGCCCCAGGCTGCCCTGGCAGGAACGTTTCGGATCGCTGCCGGAAAACCGACCGTCTGGGACGGGACGCTCACGGTCGCGGACATTGGCGGGTTCTGGGAGCGCTACGTCGAGGCGCCGTTCCAGGGCACCCTCGGCGCCGCCGGGAGCCTTCGACTCGAGGGCGGCGAGTTGCGAACGCAATTGAGCGGCACCACCGGTGGGTTGACGACCGCGACGGGAGAACTCAGGCTGGATGGGCTGTCGATCGGTTCCGTGGATGACGGCTCGAAGGTGGAGAATCTTCAGATCCGTCTTCCGGTGGACCTCGCCTGGGCCGAGGACGGCACGGTGGAGGCGGGAGCGCCGCACCGGGGATCGCTCGAGTTCGAACGCGCGGCCGTGGGTGGGGTGCAGCTCGCGGCGACCGAAACCGAGCTTGTCCTACTCGGGGACTCCGTGACGCTGGCCGACGACCTTCATCTTCCGGTCTTCGGCGGCGAGATCGTGCTCGAAAACGCCGGGTTCGCCGACCTCGCACGATCGAGCCGCCATCTGACGGCCGCGGTCGGGCTGCACCGCATCAGCCTGGCGGAGTTGTCGCGGATGCTCGGGCTGCCGCCGCTCGAGGGCGACGTGACCGGCCGCTTTCCTCGCGTGCTTTACAGCGACGGCATCCTGACGGTGGACGGTACGGGCGAGCTGGCCGTGTTCGGCGGCACGGTGACCATGCGGGACATCACCGGCTCCGATCTCTTCACCCGCTTTCCCCGCCTGAAGTTCTCGGCCAACTGGCGGGAGATCGATCTCGCTCTGGTCACCCGGACATTCGATTTCGGCACGATGAGCGGCATCGTCGAGGGCCAACTCGTCGACTGTGAAATCTTCCGCGACGTCCCGGTCCGGTTCCGCGGCCGCCTCCGGACGGTGCCCCACGACGGCGTGGCGCAGCGGATTTCGCTGAAGGCGGTCAACAACATCGCGATTGTCGGTACGGGCAGCGGTCTCGGGTTCCTCGACAGCGGCATCCGCCGTTTTATCGACAGCTACGCGTACCGGGGAATCGGTATCGAGATGGCCCTGTCGCAGGATCACTTTCTGCTCCGCGGTCTCGAGCAGCGGGGCGACCGGGAGCTCTTCGTCAAGGGCAGGTTTCCGCTGCGGCTCGATGTCGTCAACGTCCAGCCTGGGATGACGGTGTCGTTCCGGACCATGGTCCAGCGCCTGCGCAACCTTGACGTCACGACCGTAACACCGCAACCTTGAGTGGGTTCCAACAAACGGAGGACACGAGAATGAAACGCTCGATCTTGATCGGACTCGGGTGCGCCGCAGCCCTGGCGGCGTGCATCACCATCAACGTCTACTTTCCGGAAGCGGCGGTCAAGGAGCTGTCGCAGCAGATCGAGGACGAGGTGCAGCGAAAAGCGGCGGACGAGCCGTCACCTGCTCCCGAACTGACGCCGACACCGGTCGCTCAGTCCGAGGGGGGCACGTCCGAGAGCCTGCTCTCGTACATCTTCTCCCTCGGCGCGACCACTGCGTATGCGGCCGAGGACCAGGTCGCGGCGCCCGAAATCACCAACCCGGCGATCCGTGAGATCATCGATTCACGCGCCAAGCGGCTGGATGCGATCAACGCTCTCAAGGCGAAGGGCGTGATCGGCGAGGGCAACCAGGGCCTGCTCGTGTTCCGCAACCTCGATGCGATTCAGGGGCTGAAGGAGCGGGCCGACGCGCAGAAGCTGGTTAAGGACGAGAACGCCGACCGCGAGCAGCTGTTCAAGGAGATCGCCGCGGCCAAAAATGTCGATCTCGCCCAGCTGCCCCAGATCCGCTCGACATACGCCACCACTCTTCGGGAGAACGCGCACCCCGGCGACTGGATCCAGCTCCCCGACGGAAGCTGGGCACAGAAGTAACCGACCGCCGCTCAGCTGCCGGGTTCATCTTCGGCATGCGCGCCGATGGCGTCGTGAGCCACCAGCTGCAGGGCCACCCGCGTTCCAAGCGAGGGGTCTAGCTCGACCCGCCGCAAGCCGCACGGCGGCCGACGTCGAGGCCGGCGTAGCCCTCGACCGGCTTCCCTTGCGCGGGCGGCGTGTCGATGTCGTTACCGATGCGTTCATCGCCTCTCCGTCTCGACCAGCCGGGACACCATCTCGGCGACCTGCTGCCCGCGCAGCGGCTCGGAGACCGGGGTGCAGCTCGCCGCCGCTGCGGCCTCCCCGCACCACGCCGGCGGCTTGAGGTCGAGGACATGGCAGAGACCCTCGACCGCGCTCTTGACCTCCTCGGGCCGCGCCGCCCACAGGGAGGGGAAAGAAGCGGTGCTCGAGACGGTCGATGTCGAGCAGGCCCAAGCGAACGACGATCAGAACCCCGTTGAAGCAGGGCAGGTCGACGATGTCGGACAGCGTCGGCGAGCTGCCGCCCGCGGCCGGCTCGATTTCCGGCGCCAGCGAGACCAGGAGAATGGCCAGCTCGGACCGGGTCAGCCGGGGTGAGGCGATGGCCTGTTGAGCGCACTCTGGGAGGTCGGACTTCGCCACCCGAGCTTGGCCCGGAGCAGGGATGAGCTGCGTTCAAGGTCGCCGGCCGGGAGCGACTGGTTCGATTCCCCATGGCCGTCTGCCAGTCGTGACGGTGCTCAGCGATGCGACCCGACAGAAGGAGCACGTCGGGGTCGCCGCTCAAGGCGGAAAGAACGACCTCGGCGTCACTGCTGAGCACCGTGCGCGATCAGTGCACGGGCGTCGGTCAGGGTCGCGTCCCGGTTCGCTGCTTCGAGGGCCCGGACCTGTTCCGCGAGAACGACGGCCGTCTCCGCTTGGGCGCCCTCGAGCAAGCGCGCGGTCTCGGCCGCCTGCCCGTCGACCCAGAGGTCGTGAAGCAGGTCGGCGCCTGTTGCGTCGCCGCCTCGGCTCGCTCGCGGGCGGCGGCAGGGCCGGTAAGGGGAGAGGGAAGGCCGGGCTCGCCGGCGGTCTGCGGCGGCGCCGTGGCGCAGGCGGCGACCCAGACCAGCCCGGCCAAGAACGCTGCGATCAGCGGCCGACGAGGCGGCGTCGGGCACGAGCCCGCGCCTGGAGCGCCGCCACCGCTGTGATCAGGCTGGGGTCTCAGCGTCGTCATCCAACTCTCGCCAATACCCGGCGCGATCTCAGCCGACAGCAGAAGCCGCCGCACCCGTCGAACAACGGACCAATCCTACGATCGCGGTGATCAGTGTTGAGCTGCTCATGATCATGTCCCGCCTTTTGACGTCCGACCTTCTCCTCACAAGATAGCCTCGGGGACCCCTCTTGAGAAGCGTAATGACTACCCGGAAACCAGACCGCGAACTGCGTGAAAACTACCCGATCGGGGGCGACGGCGAGCAGCCCGAGGAGGGTCGTCGTCAGAGTCGTTTCGGTCGGTTTCTCCGTGCCGTCGTGCCAACGGGTAGTAAATGCTCTTCCTAAAGGAGTTCCCGGAGGCTCTGTTGAGATTCGAAAAGGACAATTGCATGAACATCAAACGCGCAGGTGTCGTAATCGCAAACTCGCTGGTCGGCTTCGGGCTGCTGGCGCTGGTCGGGTGCGCCTCCTCGACGGTGCCCAAGGACACGCAGCAGGCGGACTCGGCGATCACGTCGGTGATCCGGGATTCGCTGCAGACCAACGACAACGTAAAGGCGAAGCAGGTGGAGGTTCAGACCCGCGAGGGCGTCGTGTGCCTGAACGGTGTGGTTGACACGAAGATGTCGCAGGGAGGCGGCGCGCGTCGCGTGGCGCACCGCGGGGGTGGATGGTGTGGTGAACGATCTCACAGTCGGCGAGCGGACGGTCGGAAGCTGGATCGACGACGTGATGGGATGCGTTCGACTGTCAAGTCGAAGCTCATCGCCAACTCCGAGATCAAGGCCGGGGACATCGACGTGAGCTCCTTACCGCGGGGGTCGTGACACTCATCGGCCGCGTCAGCTCCAGAAAACATCAAGAGTGACGCGGAGCGCATCGCCCGCGGCACCAGTGTGGTCAAGTGAACAACGAACTCACCGTCGGCGCGAAGGCTCTTAGGCTCGACGGGACTGGAGGTCTGTGATGCTCTGGACAGATGCTCATCGTCTGGTGCTGGTTGCTCGGCCTGGTCACCTCCTACTTGGCGGGCGGGCTGGTGGCCGGCACATCCTATTGGTGGTGGCGGTGATCGTTGATCGTGCAGCTCGTCTCCGGACGCCGCGTCCTCTAGCCTGCACGATTCATCGAGTTCGTCGTGTCGCGAGGGCGTAGAGAAGGAGCACAATGAGCGTATTCAAGATCGCAGCGGCCCTGCTGATCACCGCCGGCATCGTCGGGCTGGTGTACGGCGGGACCGACCAGAAGAAGACCCGCGACGCCAGGATCGGCCCGCCCGAGCGGTCGATCTCCGACGAAATCTCAACGCGGAGCCGGACGGTGCGCGGCCACACCGAGCAGAGTCCAGCGAGGGAGTCGGCCATAATGAACGATGGCTGGTCTGGGATGATGGGTGGGACGGGGCTTTATTGGCTCGTAGCCGGTCTGATTGTCGTGGTCGCGGTTCTCGCATGGGTGTTGCAGAGCGCTCGCGGGACGGCGCGAACCACCTCGTTGCTCTGGTCCAGGTGCCGGAGTCGCGATCAACCGCGGTCGGCGTCACTCACGCGTTTGAAGTCGATGAAACCGCGCTCGTCGGCGCGGATGAGTTCGACCCTAACGCGGCGGCCCACGTCAAGGCCAGCCGGGAGCCCTCGACCACCTTCCCTTCGACGGGTGGCTTGAAGATGCGTACCCAGGTGCCCCTGGCCGCGGCGCCATTGGTGGGATCGCCGTTGTTGAAGCGGTCGCCGATCCGCGTGGAGAGGAGGAGCGCCGCCGCCGACTTGCGAAGGTGCCGCTCGACCTTGTTTGCGTCGTTCTCCTTCTCCGTGCAGTGCCGCGAGCTCGTCGAGCGCGGCGGCCGTGTAGGGAGAGGGCGAGCCGGCCACCGCCGCCTTCAGGAGCCGCTGCGTGAGAAGGTCGGGGTACCGGCGGTTCGGCGCGGTGGAGTGCGTGTAGTCCTTCACGGCGAGGCCGAAGTGCCCGGGGGCGTCCTCGCCCGGCCTCTCGACGGCGTACTCACCGGCCCCCATGAGCTTCACGATCACGAGGGAGAGGTCCGGGAAGCGGAGGGGGTCGGCCGTCCGGCGCTTCGCGAGAAAGAGGGCGAGCGCGCGGCTGTCGGGCTCGGCAGGGAGCGCCTCGCCGTACTCCGCCGCGACCGCGACGATCCGCGCCCAGCGCGCCGGCTCTCGCACGACGCGGCGGAGGGGGAAGGCCCTTTCCTCGAGGAAGCGTGCCGTGGCGCCGTTCGCGGCCACCATCAGGTTCTCGATGAGCTCCTTGGAACGGCTCGGTTCCTGCGGCGCGAGATCGACGAGCTGTCCCCGTCGAAGACGGGCGACTCGGTCGACTGCAGGACGAGCGCGCCCTCTCGAGCCGGACCGCCTTCAGCGCCTGCGCCGCTCGTCCTGCATCCGGACCTGCTCCTCCAGCCCGGGAGCCGCTCCGATCGGCTCCGGCATCGGCCCGTCGCCGTCCAGCCAGGCCGCGACCGCGTCGTAGGTGAGGCGGGCGTGGTTCTGGCGCGGGTCACGCTCGAGCTCGGCACGCGCCGCCGGCCTCGCCGACCATCTCGACGACGAGCGCGAGGCGGTTCCCGTCCTCGTTCAGCGAGGTCAGATCGTAGGAGAGCCGCTCGGGAAGCATCGGGAACGTGCCGCCCGCCGTGTAGATCGACGTCGTGTTCGTCCGGGCGTGGCCGTCCGTCGCCGTGCCGTCGCGGACGAAGGCGTCGACGTCCGCAATCGCGACGAAGAGCCTGATCGCTCCCCCGGGGAGCCTCTCGGCGGCCGAGACCTGGTCGAGGTCGCGCGAGTCGTCGTTGTCGATCGAGAACCAGGGGAGCCCGGTCAGGTCCTGGACGTCTCCGTCTCCCCCGGCCGCGTGCGGGTCGAGCGCGTCCACCTCGGCGAGGACGTCCGGCTCGAAGTCGGGAGCGAACCCTCGCTCGAGCATCGCCCGGTGCGCGATCCGCCGCAACGCGGCGCGATTGGAACGGTCGTCGGTCGCCATGATCTCCATTTACATGAGTTCACGGGGCCGCGGTGTCGGAGTGGTCTCACGCCCGAGTCGTTCCCGGAGAGCTGCTCAGCGCCGTCTGCCCCGCCAGTAGTAGCCGCCGCCGCCGCCGAACGGAAAAGCCGGACAACGATTACGATGATCAGTGTGGTGGTGCTCATCGTCTTCCCCCTTTTTCTTTCTCTTCCCACTGGAATCTCCTCGATGCTAACCCCACACACCTTCACAAAACAGAGCACTTTCTACCCGGAGGCGAAACCGCGAGCTGAGTAGAAACTGCGCTTGCCGGAGTGGGTTCCTGGAGCGTACATTCCAGGTGAATTCAAATAAAAAAAAATGCGTCTCGGTACCGGAGACGCGTTCGGAGATGGAACTTGAGATCGATAAACACAGAGAAGCGACATGAAGAACTGGATTTTCGTTCTCGACCACTCTCGGATTTCTCGCGGTGATCGTCGCCTGCAACCAACAGACAACCCCAGAGATGTTCCGCCGCCGCAACGAGCCGCCCAGACCCTGCTCCGGCCTACGCACCGGCCCCGATGAATGTTGCAACACCGGCGCCGGACGGCAGCCAGCAGATCGCGGAGGGTGCAAAGCTGGTTGGCAAGGGTTTAAAATTGAGGCCCAGCAGGCAATGGCCGCCGGCGGAGCCGCACTGGAGCGCGCCGGCGAGCAAATGCAGGAGAGTGCCGCAGCGGCCGTCCCGCGAGCACCAGCCGGCCACGCAGCCGGCCCCCGAGCCGCCCGCTCCGGGAGACGTCACGAATGGCGCCGCGATCTTCAAGAAGAAGTGCGCGTCGTGCCACGGCGCTAACGCCGGCGGGGACACCGCGATGGGCAAGAAGCACAACATCCCTGACCTGCGCTCCTCGGTGGTGCAGGACCTGACCGACGCCGAACTCGCGACAGTCATTGCGGACGGAAAGCCGGACGGTCTGTCGGCGAGCGCGCACAGGAGCAAGGCTCCCACCGCGGATCAGATGAAGGATGTCATCGCCTACCTTCGCTCGATCCGGATGTAGGCCGCGATTGGCCCCAATGTACTGCCCGGCGACCGCATCGGTCACTCTGGCCGGCAACCACGATCGTCAGGCCGAAAACAACTGCCGTCGATGTCATGGGGAAGTATGAAGATGAAGATGAAGATGAAGCTCAGCCGTCCGAAGGTGATCACGTGGTGGATTGCGGTTGCCCTTGGCGCGCTCGGGCTCGCCGGCCAGTTGGGCGTGGTCGTCGGCCTCGGCGCGTACTCGTTCCTCCTGGTCATGGCCGGGTTCGTCCTGTTGGCCGTGGCAACCCTCGTCAAGAACCTCTGAGGCGGCGTACCAGCAGTAGTTTAGGAATCGAACTTCGGCTACGGTGAGATACGATCCGTCCCTGATTTCCGACGCCGCCAGCATGCTCAAAGGTAATGCGCAAGTCTTGTCTTGTCGAAACGATCCGTGGCAATCACCGGTTGAGTCTCCAACGCTTTGCTAACCTGCAAGTCGTCAACAAGAGGCTGCGAGACGCGCGTGTGTGTGGCGGGCCGGAGTGCTGGAAGGAGGCTCGATGATCCTCAGATGCCGCGAGTCGGCGATTTCTCTTCGGTGGTGTTGTGTCTGACGACATTCGTTTCGATTCAGGCGCAGGCACAAAAGCCGGATCAAACGGATCAGGCGTTCGATGAACCGGTATTGAAGGTGGCGCAACGGGTCGACGTCGAACTGACCACCGAAGACACCGATATCGCGACCCGGTTGACGCGCATCCTGGAGGCGACCGAGGGGTCAAAGAACCACAGGTACGGGTGGATGAAGGCGTCGTTTTTCTCAGTGGCCGCGTGGCCGACGCCCGGCACAGATGGCCAGGCGGCGTCGGCGACACCGAGGACGTGGTGGCGGTGGTGAACCACATCGAAGTTCAGGAGATCTCGATGTGGGACCTGTCGCCGGCGTGGACCGACCTCCGCCGGCTCGGCACGGAGGCGGTTGGCCGATGCCATTGCTCGTTGTTCTCGCACTGCTTTTGTTGGCGGCAACGTGGGGGGCAACGAAGTGGACGGTTCACCGGCGCGCAGCTCGTCGTTCCTCGGCAGCCGGCTCGACAGTCAGTTGCTGCGCGACGTCGCCGGTCGGGTCGTTGCAGTTCCGGTGTTTCTGTTCGGGCTGTATCTCGTTTTGAGAGTCTCCGGTTTGACCCGGCTCGCCATGACGGTGGTCGGCGGCACAGGCGTGTTGGCGATCGTGATCGGTTTCGCTTTCGCGACATCGCCGAGAATTTCCTGGCCAGCGTCTTCATCAGCATCCAACGCCCATTCAAACGCGGCGACCTGATCGAGGTCGGCGGCTTCAAGGGCTACGTGCAGAGCGTCAACACCAGGTCGACGCTGCTGATGACGCTGGAGGGCAATCACGTCCAGATTCCCAATGCCACGATCTTCAAGAACACGATCACCAACTTCACAGCCAACCCGAACGCGCGCTTCGACTTCTCCGTCGGTATCGGGTACGACGACTCCATCACGACTGCACAGTCCGTGGCCCTGGCGGTCATTCGCGACCATCCCGCGGTCGTCGACGATCCGGAGCCGCTGGTCCTTGTCGAATCACTCGGCTCGGCAACCGTCAATCTCCGGATCTACATGTGGGTCGACATCTCGCGGTACAGCCAGCTCAAGGTCCGTTCGGCCGTCATCCGGCTGACGAAACGCGCCTTCGAACAGGCGGGGATCTCCATGCCGGACGAGGCCCGCGAGGTGGTATTCCCGTCCGGGGTCCCCGTCCGCATGGTGGGCAGCGACTCCGTTGAGACACACCGGCCGGGTGACGACCTCCAGAGTGCGGGCGACGATGAAGCCGCCGCCCACTCCGCCGAAGGCGATCTCACCAGCGAGGCCGACGAGATCGAACAGCAGGCTCAACAGTCGCGCGCGCCGGAAGCGGGGCAGGATCTCCTCGAATGATGGCGACCGGTGGCATGGGGCCGGAGTTCAGTTCGTCTCACGACTCCGTAACTCCGTGCCCATGTGGCGTAAAGGAGGAGGATTCGTTTGTGGCTAAACAAGCAACAGAAACTCAGGAACGCTGCCCGATTTTGTGTAGCCTTCAAAAATTTCGGCCAACTGTGCCTGGTGCTTGCCGCACTGACGCAGGTACCGTTGGCGATGTCGCTGATCTTCGGCGATCGGACATCACTCTGAGATATGCCGTTGTGGTTTGTGGGCTCGCAGGCATGGGCTTTGGGACAACCCGACTGCGGGCTCCTTCCGTGTCCAGGCCAACAAAGGCATGGTGTTGGTTGCGCTCCGCAATCTTCTCTCACTCCGCTCGTAATGTCCTACCGATGATGGGCTCGGGGTTAGGGTTTCTGGATGCCCTCTTCGAAGCCATCTCCGGCGTGGACGACGACGGACTGAGTACGAAGGCGACGCTCGTTGGCGCGCCACAGACGTTTCTTTTGCCCGCGCATGGATGCAATGGTACGGCGGG
>CAVPHA010000031.1:0-143207 GCA_963704125.1 uncultured Acidobacteriota bacterium
GCGCTTCGGGGAGGTGGACGCGGCCGAAGCCGTCGGCGAGGTCCTGTTCGTGGAGCTCTGGACATGGACGAGGTGGTCTCGGAGGCGTTGGCGGCAAGCATCGGGCAGCAGGGTGGTTCGGTCTTTGCTGGCCTTTTCCGTTTCGGATGGTGATGTTGCCGAGATCGAAGTCGATGTCCTGGATTCTCAGTCGGAGGCACTCGAGGATGCGCATCCCGGTGCCGTAGAGGAGCAGGACGATGAGCTGGACGGTGCCTTCGAGGCGGGTGAGGAGGGCGGCAACCTCTTCTCGGCTGAGGACGGTGGGGAGGCGTTTGGGTTGGCGGGCGCGGACGATGTTGTCGATCCAGGGTGGATCGAGTTTGAGGACTTCGCGGTAGAGAAAGAGGATGGCGCTGAGGGCCTGGCGCTGGGTGGAGGCGGCGACGTGATCGTGGACGGCGAGGTGGGTGAGGAAGCGGTTGATCTCGTCGGCGTCGAGTTCCTTTGGGTGCCGCCGGTGGAAGCGAAAGAACCGGTTGACCCAGCCGAGGTAGGCCTCTTCGGTTCGGATGGAGTAGTGGCGGACCCGGATCGCGCGTCGCATTTTCTCGAGCAGCCTGGGTGCTTCGGCGCCTCGGGAGGCTGCCGCGGGGTGGGGGACGACGTTCATGGTATAAACAAAACATAAAAGAGTGAAGCCGCGAAGTCAAGTGAGTTGAGGGCGGAGCCTTTCGACTCGCTCGTCGGACTCGCTCGCTCAGGGTGACATGTGGTGGTGCGGGTCGGTCGTAACAGCTACCGAGTCTGTGATGGCGACGAAGGACGACCCGGATACCTCATCTGTTATTTCAAGAAAGCGACAGGGGCTCTTTTCCCGACAATCTTGCGGTCACCGAAGCCGGGACGGGCGTGCCGGAGGCACGACTGCAAGCCGTGGCTGCGCCGGCTGGTCGGCATCGCAGCCTTCTTGCGATGTCTTCGCGACCGCTTCGCGTCTTGGCGTCTTTGCGCTTGCGACGGTGCGACGACGCGACGGTGCGATGCCCGTAGCGCTACGGCGCGGCGCGGCCCTCCGGGGTCAGACCGAGGCTGATCTTGGGCTGCGGCGGTTTGAGATAGCGCGCGAGGAAGGCGTAGATCTCCTTGCGCGCCGCCCAGGCCTCGGGGGTGTCGAGGCGGTCGAAGCTGTGGCCGCCGGGGACGTCGTAGACCTCGTACTCGAAGTCCTTGCCCGGCGGCGGTGAGCGCCTGCATCAGGTGCTCGACCTCGATGAAGTTGACGTCCTCGTCGTGCGGGTTGGTGTGGATCCTCACCGGGCGGGTGAGCTTGTCGACATTCCACACCGGCGACCGGCGCTTGTACTCCGCCATGTTCGATTCGACGTCCTCGCCGATGTGGTAGTCGGCCTCGTAGAGATCGCGGTAGTCCTGGCCGAGATAGCCCATGCGCAGGATGAGATCCGAGACCGGGACGCCGGCGTAGCCGCAGACATAGGAGTCGGGGTGGTCGAAGAGGCTCATGAGCGTGATCAGCCCGCCGTGGCTCCAGCCGAGGATGCCGACGCGGTCCTTGTCGACCCGTGGGTGGTTCTCGACCGCCCAGTCGCGGGCGGCGAGGGCGTCGTCGACCTCGCGGCCGCCGTAGTCGATGGTCTCGTAGAAGCCCTTGCCGTAGCCGGTCGAGCCGCGGTACTCGGGTGCGACCACGATGTAGCCCTGGGCCATGAGCTCGCGCACGATGTGGGCGTAGTAGGTCGTGAAGTCGGCGTGGACCCCGCCGTGCGGCAGAACCAGAAGCGGCAGCTTTCCGGAATCTGCGAAATTCTTCGGGGTGAAGAGATAGGCGTAGAACTTGACCGGGTTGCCGGCGCCGATGCCGTTGGGATTCTCCTCACGCCACTTGGGCGGGCCGTAGATCCGCACCTTTTCGACCACCGCCACATCGCCGACGCGCTGGGTCCAGAGCACGTCGTCGACGAGCTTGGCGAGGACATCGCGTTCGTGCGCGGCTCGCTCGAGGCGGTTCTCGACGTCTTCGATGGTCGCTTCTTCGCTTTCACCAGCAAAACCGAGCATCACTCCTGCCGCGAGCACGGCAGCGGTCAGAAAGAGAATGAGTTTCTTCATGGATCCCTCCCCGGATGGGCATTGTACGCCTATCTCCTGGGTCCGCTGTCCGCGGATGCGAAGGCTGTTTGGCGCGAGTCCGCGAGCGCCACCGCAATTCGTCCGACGAATTGCTACGCGTAGAGCTCCAGAAACCTCGCCATCAACCGGTCGGCATCGATGGACGGTCGCAGATCCGCGGATGATCTTCTCGAACTCCTCGTGATCGCCGCCGATGTAGTCGTCGAGATAGACGAGCAGCCGCTCACGAAGCCGTTCCTCGTTGAGTTCGGAGTGGAACTGGGTGCCGTAGACGGGTTTGTCCTCGAGGCGGATCGCCTGGTTGCGCGATCGTGCGCTGTAGGCGAGTTCCCGCCAGCCCGGGCCGAGCTCGGTTGCGCTGTCTTTGTGACCGAGCTGGGCCCAGAACGACGGTGGGAACTCGCTGAAGAGGGGATCGTGGATCCCATCGTCGGTGAGGCTCACGCGAGAAGGTGCCGATCTCTTCCTGTTCCGGGTCCTCGATCACGGTCCCGCCGGTGGTCTTGACCATGAACTGGTGGCCCCAGCACGCGCCGAAGAGCGGTCGGTCGCGTTCGATGATCTCGTGCACGAGATCGCCGAGGGCTTCGGTGAAACGATGGTCCTCTTTCACCGAGAAAGCGCCGGCGCCGCCGATGAAGACGGCGTGGGCGTCTTCGACGTCCTTCCAGCTCACGTTTGGGGTGTCGACGATGTTGATGAAGGTGAACTGATTCCGGGCGACGCGACATCGTTCGATGAAGCAGCTCTGCTCCTGGAGCATGGGGACCGGGGTCTTCGCGGATCTGGAACAGGACCAGTCGAAGGCTGGTTCGTGGGGTGGGCATCAGGCTCGTCCACCCGTCCTTCCAGCGTCCGAATCACGCCGAAGACCTCGGCGCCGGGCTCGAGCGTCACGACCGGCGTGGGCCCGGCGGCGGCGATGACCGAAGGCTCAAAGCAGCGAAGAAAAGGGTTGGTCTCGAGCTCGAGGCCGATGGTCGAGGGCACCGTCGGCTGGTCGGCCGCGCGGGCGACCTCGGCGGCTGCGAGCCGGTCGGCGAGGGCGGTGTTGCCCGGCTCCACGGCGACGGGCGAAGCGGAGGTTGCCGATGGTGTACTCGTGCGCGCAGTAGGCCTTGGTCTCGGGCGGCGAGCGCGGCCAGTCGGGTCAGCGAATCGTGCATCTGCTCCATGGTGCCCTCGAAGACCCGGCCGCAACCGCCGGCGAAGAGCGTGTCGCCGACAAAGGCGCAATCCTGCGCCGAGATAGCCGATGTGGCCCAGAGGTGTGACCCGGCAGCGCGACGATCTCAAGGTCGAGCTCGAGCTCGGGCAGGGTGATGGTGTCGCCGTCCGGCGACGCGGGTGGTCCACGCCGTCGACGGCCTCGGCGGCGGATCCGTAGACCGGTGGGTGATAGCGCCGAATCAGCTCCGGCAGACCGCCGACGTGGTCCCGGTGGTGGTGGGTGACGAGGATCGCGGCGATCTCGAGGTCGCGCTCGTCGAGGGCCTCGATCACCGGGGCGGCGTCGCCCGGGTCGACCACGACGACCCGATTCGAACCCTCGCGTTCGAGGATCCACACATAGTTGTCGGAGAAGACCGGCACCGGCCATATTTGCAGCATTGAGCCATGCTGCCAGCATCGAGATCCCGCGTCAAATCCTCGGTCCATGAGTGATCCGTGATTCGTGAGTCGGAGGACACTTTCGAACTTCTCACGATGGGAGTTAGGGGTTAAGAGTTAAGAGTTAGGAGTGGAAGGCGGACGGCGTGACTGCCTCTAACCTCACTCCTCACTCTTGACTCCTCACCGATGACCGATCCGTCTCCTTTCCAGGAACAACTCTTCTCACGATTCGGTTGCCATGAGAGGATTCGACCATGAAGACCCGCTACCTCATCGTTGCTGATGCCCTCGACCGGCTCAACCCGGTCTTCGATCTCGGCGTCTGCGTCAGCGTCGAGCTCATCAGGCGCGGCATCCAGGTCGACTATCTCGATCTTTATGCCAGCGATGCCGCGCTCCCGAGCGCCGAGTTTCTGGCGAGTCTCCCGGTCCGGACGATCTACAGCGCCGATCCGAACCGGACCGAGTTCTGGGATCTCGGTCCCGAACACCCCGCGGCGATCACCGACTACCGGGTGGTTCTCCACCGGACCGATCCGCCGGTCGACGAACGGTTCATCCGCTACGCGAGGCACTTCGAAGACGGCGCCCGAGAGCGTCCTCCAGATCAACCGGCCGCCGGCCATCTACGAGCTGTCCGAACACACGGTCCACCTCCGTTATCCCGAATACGCCGCGCCGACCTGGTGGCGTCGAGCCCGGACGAGCTCGTGCGGGCGGTGCGGGCGCAGCCCGGCGAGGCGGTCTGCAAACCGAAGAACACCTATTGCGGCATCGGAATCAACTTCGTCGACCACGGTGAGGATGAGGCGGTCATCCGGCGCTACTGGGACGAGTGGGGCCCGGAGGTCATCGTCCAGCCCTTCCTCGACGCCATCGAAACCAGCGGCGATCTGCGGATCCTGACCATCGACCAGCGGGTGCTCGGTTCGGTCCTGCGGGTCCCGGCCGAGGGCTCGCGGCTCGCCAATCTCCACCAGGGCGCCACCGCAGCGGCGCTCGCACCGACCGCAGCAACAGCTCGACGCCTGTCGGGTGGTGGCCCAGGATCTCAACCCCCTGGGTCTCCACCTCCTCGGTCTCGACTTCATCGGCGAGTTCCTCACCGAGGTCAACATCACCTCGCCGACCACCATCGTCCAGATCAACCAGGTCAACGGGATCCGCGCGGACATCGATCTCGTCGACGAGCTCGAGAGGATGTGGCGGGAGCGGCTGCCGATGACTGATCGGCTCGACAACCCCAAGGCGCGCAAGAACCGGGTGATCTGCGCTTCGGCGCCGGTGCCCGACGGATGGGTCGTCATCGGCGAGCACCACAGCCCCGCCTGCGACGGCGAGGGACCCAACGCCTGGGTGATCAAGCGACCGGGCCGCCGCGAGGTGGTGTGCGGCCGACTCACCCGTGCCCGAGGGCTACCGACAGGGTCAAGGAGACCGAGATCACCACCGGAGAGGGCAAGGCCAAGGGCTGGCTCATCGAACGGGACGAATGAGTGAACCGAGTGAAGATGTATGAATGGAGCTGCGAAGACCCATGCACAAGAGTCCGCGACGGTCGGTGCGAGGTGTCCTATGACACCTCAGCACCGCCCTCACCGGACTTGCGATGCTTCGCGAATTCGCATCTATTCAATTAGCCAGCTGATTTCTACCGCTGAGTGGCGAGGAAGTCGGCAGCCGGTGCTGATCGGTGCCGTGGAACGAGGTGAACTTGATCCCGAGCCCCTCGACCTTCTCGGAGCGTCTCTCGGTGCGTCGGCTGATGGTGCCCGAACCCTTGATCGGCGCCGTGTCGGTCGGCAGGCTGATCTCGAAGTCGATCTTCGAACCCTGCGGATAGTGCGAGAACCCGCGGATCAGCACCCCGGTGGCGGAGAGGTTCTGGGTCTGGCAGAACGACTGGACCGGTTTGCCTTCGACATAGATTTTGATCCGCGCGTTGGTCGTCACCGGCACCCGCGGGGCGACCCCGAGGAGTTCGGAGACTGCCACCTGGAGCTGGGAGGAAACCCCACGGTCGCTGACGACGCTGGTTGGCGCCGTGCCCGAGGTGAGCCTTGGCGACATCGAGATGGCGTTCGGGGGCGATGAGAATCACACCGCTGTGGTGGCAGGCGGAGCCCCGCGACCGCATGGCCTTGAAGAACTTCTCCATCCCACCGGCCGAGATGGAAAAACCGGCGATGATCACATCAAAAGGCGTGATCTGGACGTGATCGCGGAGATAGTCGTCCCACGGCGCCCGGTGGATGTCGAATCCGAGGGGCGAGAGGACGTTGACGACTGCGTTGTAAACCGGGTCATCGACGCCGGTTACGAGGATCTGGCCGCGGGGTTGATTATCCATCACGACATCCGAGTTTACCTCATGTCGACCAGATCCGCATGTGACGACGCCCACAGGAATCGTTCTTGCTGCGCTCATGGGGCGCGAGTCAACTCGACCGCCGGGATGTAGGTCGGATCGCCGGTAGCCTCGTCGACCACCGATGCGTGGGCGAAGAACGCAGTCGCGGTCCGGTGCATGCGATCTCGGCCCATGCCTCGCCGGTGTAACCGAACTGCCTCGCCGAGCACTCGTTCGAGCTGAACGAACCCGCGCGCCGGGAGCATCGACCGAGTAGCATCCCGATGAGAGAACCGTCATTGGCGAAGAGATCGAGACTGGCAGGACTGTCGACGGATGGCCCGAGCGAGGTGAGTCCGATGTTGGTGCGGAAGCCGGTCGTCCGAGCTCAGCCCTGCGAGCACGACCGTCGTCGCCGGATCCCGCCGCGGCGAGATGGGGGAAGGCCGGGATCAACTGGCCGTAGGTCCCGTCGGCGTCGTCGTTGAAGGTCCGGCTGGTGGCGATGGATCCCCGTGCCCGTAGGCCGACACGCCGAGCCAGCCCTTGCCCTGCTCACCGAAGAGTCCGCCCACGACATCGTCGAAGTGGAGGCGTCGCGCCGGTGTCGATCGCCATGGGCATGCTCGCGACGGACGTGCCGTCTGCGCGGATGTACTCGACGGTCACGGACCGTTCGCTCATCCGAAGCGTTGACCACATCGAGCTGTGAGCGCCAGGTGGTGCCGCCGGCGCCCGGCAGCGAGGCGACCGCGGGGATGACGAGATCGAACGCCGCGACATCCGGAGCCATGTCGCTGGGGCAGCACCAGGGTCGGATCGTGCGACGCGTCGTCGACCACCGAGGCATAGGCGAGGAAGCGCGCGTCGCCGTCGACTGCCGTGAAGGTGGCGTAACCGCCGCGGATGACCTCGTCGGTGAGCCTGTCGATGAGCGAGCGACGGTTTGGCGAAGGCGCCGGGTTCGGCGTTGATCCTCCGGGTTCCGAGATCAGTTCGCCGCTCGGAGTCTGAAGAACGCGATAGTCGACGGCGAGGGCGTCGTCGCCGAGGTTGAGAACGCCGATGTTGGTGTGGAAACCGCCGTTGCCCGAGAGCCCGGCCAGCAGATAGCGGCCGTCGCCCGCGAGGGCGTCGTCGTGGGACTGTGCGCCGATGAACTGACCGTAGGTCCCGTCGGAGCCCGAGGCGAAGGTGCGGGAGACCGCGACCAGTCCGGCATCACTCGTTCGCAGGTTGACCCCGCCGCTTCCGCTCGCCCCGGTGGCGGCGACGAGGTTCGGGATGACCCGCTGCGAACGTGCCGGGATTTCGTAGCCCACATCGGGGCGGTCGGATTGCGCGCTCGTCGCCGGGGCGGAAGACCAGATCGGTCTGCAGGGCCTCGTCGGTCGGGGTTGAGGAGATAGGCGCGCGACGACCACTGGGTGTCGCCGAGACCGGGGCCGCTGGCGGCGGCGGCGAAGCTGGCCAGCCTCGGACGGGGTCGCTCGAGACGTGGGCCCGGAGCGGAACCCTCGCCACCGGAATCGCCGGGATCGTTGCTGTGGATCGAGAGGTCGCCGGAGATGGTCCCGGAGACCCCGGCGACGAGACCGACCTCGATATCCAGCGCCGATCCCGGGAGCGATCTCCGCCGGCAGATCGATGGTCTCGACGAGTCGGTACGGAGCTCGCGGTGTTCAAGACCGTGATCCAGAGCGGCTCGCCACCCGTGTTGGCAACCCGAAGAGTCGCGGTGATCTCGTCGTCGCCGACCCCGAGGGACAGCGCGGGGGGATCGATTTCGATACGGGGCGCCGCATCACCCGTGCCGGAGAGCCGAACGGTCTTCGAGCGGGTTGGTCGGATCACCCTGGTGGAAGATGACCGAACCGGTGGCGGCGACCGACCGCGGTCGGGTGGAAACGGACGATGACCTCGTTGGTGCTGCCGGGCGCCAGGACCGGCGGGACCGTCGTGCCGAGGAAGAAACCCTCGCCCTCGACGGTGGTCTCGACCGCCAGCGGTTGTCCGCCGAGATTGATGGCGTTGAAGTGGGCCTCGGAGGTTCCTCCGACCGGGGTTCGTGCCGACGGAGGCCGAGGCGGGAACCGCCAGCCGGGCGTCCTCGACGAGCGAACCGTTCCCGGCGACCGGGACCCAGGCGCCGCCTTCGCGGTCGGGGTCGTTGCTCTGGATGTAGAAGGTGTCGGTCGATCCGCCCAATCCCGGCGGGGTCGAAGAGAATCGTGACGGTCGCGGTCTCACCCGGCGGAATGGTCAACGGGAAGTCGGGCGGGTCGTCGATCTCGAAGGACACTGCCGTTCTGCGGCCAGATGCCCGTCGATGACGAGATCGGCGCCGCCGGTGTTGGTGAGCGGGAGCTCCCGGGTCGCGGTCTGCCGAACCGGGCACGATTCCGAAGTCGTAGCCGTCGGGGAAGCGCGGTCCGAGCTCGAGATCGGGCTCGCGACGACGTGGGCGATCTCGCACAGGACGTGGGTGTCGGGGTTGAGCTCCACCGCGGTGGCGTCGGCCTCGAGCTGGATGTTGACGGTCTGTTCGGCCACGGCTTCGAGCCACACCCGGTGGTCCTCGATCGCCGGCCGTGGTCGTGACCCGGATGTTCATGGGCATCCTGAAGAGCCCGGTGTTGGTCTGGACCTGGCGGACGGTGAGCTCGAGCATCGAGGCGCCGGCGCCGTTGCTCCAGTCATAGACGTATCGCGGCCGGTAGCGACCGTAGACCCACTCGTCGAAGAACCAGTCGAGCTCCATTCCGCTGGCGGTCTCCATGGCGTTCTCGAGATCCTCGGTGGTGCCGGTGGCGCCGCCGTTGGCCGCGCGATAGGCCGCCATGGCGTCGAAGAAGGCCTCGTCACCGATGACGTGGCGGAGCATCCAGGCGACCCAGGAGCCCTTGGCGTAGATGGTCCACGAGAAGGGCGAGGGATTGTCGAAGACCGGGCCGCTGAACCAGCCGCGCCAGTCCTCGTCCTCGAGGTACTGCGCGAAGACCTCCGGGCCCAGGTGTTCGGCCCAGAGCCACTCGGTGTGGGTGGCGAAGCCCTCGTTGAGCCAGATGTGGCGCCAGTCGTCCATGGTGACCCAGTCGCCCCACCACTGGTGGCCGAGCTCGTGGACGTTGAGCCACTGCATCCACGGGTCGCCGACCCGGTAGACCGACAGGGTCGTCATGGTCTGGTGCTCCATCCCGCCGCCGAAGAAGACCGTGGCGTTGCCGTACTTCTCGTCGAGGAAGGGGTACTCGCCCCAGTGTCCGGCCATGACCTCGATCTGCGGCACCGTGACGGCGAGATCGGCCTCGGCCTGGTCGGCCACCTGCGGGCATGGCCCAGAGCCCGACCGGCATGGTGGTGCCGTCGAGCCCGGTGTAGGTCGATTCCGAGTAGACGAAGTCCGAGACGTGCATCACCACGAGATAGGTGGGCACCGGGTAGTGCGACGACCAGATGCTGGTCGCGGTGCCGTCGCCGTTGTCGTGCCGGGAGCGCTCGAGCCCGTTGGCCGCCACATCGAGGTCTTCGGGGACCGTCACCCTGAGGGAGACGATCGCCTTGTCGTCGGGCCGGTCGTTGCACGGCCACCAGACCCGCGCGCCGTAGGGCTGGGCGAAGGTGTGGATCACCGGGGTGCCGCCGTTGGAGTACCAGTTGACGCCGGTGGCGCCGATGAGGCCGTCCCGCCACGCGTGACCGCCGTAGGTCACCTGGAGCTTGACCACGTCGCCGGCCGCCAGCGGTTGGGCCAGGGTCACCGTCAGGACGATCGTCGTCGTGTTCGAAGGCGAGTTCGGTTGGGGTGTCGTAGGGGAACCGATCGTCGCCGATCTGGATCACCGAGAGGATCCGGAGCCCGAGATCGGCGTCGAGGTCGACGGCGGCCAGCCCGTCCTCGAGGGCCGTCAGGGTCGATCGTGACCGAGCCCGAGAGGATCTGCCTCGACGGGATCGACAAAGAGATCGAGCTCGTAGCTGTCGACGTCGTAGACGCGGTGGCGGAAGCTCCGTCGCCCAGTTCTTGGCCTGCGCGCCGTGCGATCGCTGATGAACTCCTCGTACGCCGCTTGTTTGCTCGCTCCCTCTTCGAGTTGGTGGCGGACGATGGGCGGCGGGTCGAAGACACCCGCCGGCGGTCCGGCAGGGTGACGGGGCTGACTCGCTGCGGCGGCGACGAGAAGACTCAGGGCAAAAGACGACATACGTTCCTCCGGATGGTGATTGTACGCGGTCCCCCGGGTTGGTGTTTCAGACTCACCTGGGGAATCGCGAGTTGATTCTTCGGGGCGCCCGCGTTCTGTCGGTCGTAGCCTGATCGCGGCGATGGCTCAGCACCGCCCTTTGCGAGCGCCCACGTCTCGCGGCGGTGATGCCATGTGCGTCGAGGCTCACCAAGATCCCCGTTCCATCGCGCGCTCGCGGTTCCGGCGACCATTCGCGGGCACACTGTTAACCGATGATCGAGACCGCTGCCGACGAACCGCCTGGCGCCCTAGCACGACCCTCGAGCTCGGCGGACCCGCGGATTGGTTCTGTCGAGGCCGCGAGCGTGACCGAGATCGCGGATGCGCTGCGGTGGGCCGCTGACGCAGAGAGTCCCGGTCACCGTGCTCGGCGGCGGATCCAACGTCGTGGTCGCCGACTCGCGGGGTTCGCGGGTTGGTCCTGAAGATCGCCAATCGCGGGATCGAGATCGACCGCGGCCACGACAGCGCCATCGTCACCGTCGCTGCCGGCGAACCCTGGGACGAGGTGGTGAGAACAACGGTGGGGGAGAACCTGGCCGGGATCGAGTGCCTGTCGGGGATTCCCGGCACCGCCGGCGCGACGCCGATCCAGAACGTCGGCGCCTACGGCCAGGAGGTCGGCGCAGGTCATCGAAGAGCGTTCGGGTGCTCCACCGTGAGACGCTCGAAGAGCGCGTCCTGACCGCCGCGGAGTGCGGTTTCGGCTATCGCAGCAGCGTGTTTCGCCGAGCCGACAACCCGTACATCATCCTCGAGGTCCGGTTCAGCCTCGAGCCCGGCGGAGCGCCGAATCTCAGCTACGCGCAGGTCGCGGAGCGCTTCGCCGGCGGCGGCGCGCCGAGCCTCGGCGAACTCCGCGCCGCGATCCTCGATCTGCGCCGCGATCAAGTCCATGGTCATCGACGACGACGACCCGAACCGGCGCAGCGTCGGCTCGTTCTTCGTCAACCCGGTGGTCGACGAGGCGACGTCTGGAGGAGCGTGGTCGCCTCGGCGCGGGTGCTCGGGGTCCTCGGGTTCGATGAGCTGCCGCCGGCGCACGAGGCGGGGGAGGGTCGGTACAAGCTCTCGGCGGCCTGGCTCATCGAGCGCGCCGGTTTCCCGAGGGGCTGCGACCCGCGGCCGGGTCGGGCTGTCGACCAAGCACGCCCTCGCCCTCATCAACCGCGGCGAGGGCGAGCGCCGACGAGCTCGTCGCCTTCGCCAGGGACATCCGCCGGGGCGTGCGCACCCACCTCGGGATCGATCTCAAACCCGAACCCGTCTTCTGGGGCTTCGACACGCAACGATCCGACGGAGTGACCGTCCATCGCATTTGAACCGCAAAGACCGCAAAGGTCGCAAAGATCCATCGCAAAGACCATCACAATGATTGACTCATCGCACGCATGCGCCAGGCTCGGAAGCCTGCTCGCAGCAGCACATCCGATGATGTTGTGAGGCAGGCTCGTGCCTCCGGCACGCTGATGGCGCAGTATCCAAACCGGTTCGACGCTCTCGTTGTAGGCGCAGGCGTCCGCCTCTTCGAGTCGCGATCGATGGCGCAGATGTTCTTGCGACGAGTCGCTGACAGAGCTCAGCGTGCCGGTGATCAACGAGTCGGTGCGACGGTCGCCGTCGACACGCCGTACGCCCGTGGCGTCGTCGGGGAAGACGCCGCTGTGCCTCCGTGCGTGTGCAAAACGGGGTCTTTGCGTCTTGCGAATCCGACTCACTCGGTCGAGTAGGTGATCTCGAGGCCCCGGGCCTTCCACGCCGCTGAGGGCGAGCAGGCCGCCGCTGATGGCGAGCAGCGCCGATCACCGCGAGCCACTCCGGCACCGGCTGCGCCATGAGGGCGAACGGGCCCCTGCGAGATCGGCACCGGTTCGAGCGATCCGAGGTAGTGGACCACGCTCAGCATCTTGAGGAAACCGGGCAGGAAGGGCGTCAGCACCTCCCAACCGAGAAAGAGCACCGCCGGCACCATGGGGTTCTTGAAGAAGAGCCCGGCGAGCAGGAAGAGCGCGCCGTACGCGGCACAGGCGAGGACGGTGATGACGACATAGGCGACGACCTCGCCGAGCCCGGATGCGCTCAGCGAGATGGGCCAGCCCCTCGCTGCCGTGCGGCAGGTAGAAGAGCAGCCAGGTCAGCGACGACGGTGGCGCCGAGGACGATGCGGACGACGACGAAGCCCGCCGAGATACTTGCCGACCGCCAGCACCTCGCGCCGCACCGGCGCGAGCAGGTGGTAGTGGAGCGATCGTTCGAGGATCTCGCCGCGGAAGAGCTTGACGAAGAGCAGGCGCGGCCGAGAAGAAGACGATGAAGCGCAGGACGAAGAAGTGGAAGACCTTGGCGAACTCGGTCGTGGTGTGGCCCGGGTGCGCGCGCTGGCTCTCGGGCAGGAAGAGCGCGCGGAGCAGCGCGAGGACGATGGGCATGGCGGCGAGGAGGTAGACCGGCAGCGCACGTTTGCTGAAGAGGCTCCGGCCGATCTCCTGCTTCGCCAGCACGGTGATCTGACGCCGCCACAACGGCCAGCCGTGAGAGTTGCCGCCGGTCATCGTCCGCCTCCGGGGTCGCCGATCAGATAGTCGTAGACCGCGTGGACGTTCTCGTCGGCCGGGGTCGACGGTCTCGACCTCGACCCCGGTGGCGAGGATGATGCCTGCCGAGCTCGGGGAAGAAGGCCGCGGCGTTGGTGGTGCGCAGCAGGACGCCGGTGGCGTCGTCGACGATCCGCGCCTCGACCACGTGCGGCAGCTCGAAGGCCCGCGCGGCCACGGCCTGCGGCCGGTCGCAGCGGACGAGGATCTGGAGCGGCTGGGTGGTGATCTCGCCGCGGACCTCGCGGATCGATCCCTCGGCCACCACCGAACCGCCGTGGATCATGATGACGCCGTCGGAGATCAGATCGACCTCGTGCAGGATGTGGCTCGAGACGATGACGTGGCGCCCGTCGCGGGCGAACTCCTTGAAGAGATCGATCATCTCGGCGCGGCCCATGGGATCGAGGCCGTTGAGGGGCTCGTCGAGGATCAGCACCCGCGGGTCGTGGCAGATCGCCTGGGCGAGCTTGATCCGCTGCCGCATCCCCTTGGAGTAGCCGGCGATCCGGCGCTTGCCGGCCTCGGTCAGCCCGACCCGCTCGAGGATCTCCCACGTCGCTGGCGGTCGGCCTCGGCGCGGTCGAGACCGTGCAGCGCCAGGGTGTGGTTGAGGAAGCTGTAGCCGGTCGAACCGTTGGGGAAGCTGTCGTACTGGGTGCAGTAGCCGACGACGCGGAAGAGCTCTTCGGGTTGATCCGGGGGGATGCCGAGAACGCTGATGGCGCCGCGGGTCGGTCTGAGCAGACCGCACAGCAGGTGCATCAGCGTGCTCTTGCCCGATCCGTTGGGTCCGACGAGACCGGTGAGACCCGGCTGGATCTCGACGCGTCACCCGGTTGACGCCGAGGACCTCGCCGTAGAACTTCGAGACATTGCTGACGGTGATGGTGCCGGCGCTCATTCGACCACCTCGTGGGCGCGCAGCTTGCGGTGGAGCATCCAGATGCTCAGCAGCGCAGGTGGCGATGAGGGTGAACCAGTTGAGCGCGATGGGAAGATCGCCCTGGGTCGGTCCGCCGAAGATGGACATCACCACGTTGGCGATGGCCCGGGTGAGGTGGATCAGATCGCCCACCGATGTGCCGGTGACGGCGTTGATCGCCTGGGCGAAGCCGGCCAGGATGAAGATGATGCCGAAGAGCGCGCCGCGGGCGGCGGGTTTGAAGCGAACCCACGCCGAGATCGCCAGGGTCAGCAGCGAGATCACCACGATCCAGGTGATGTGGCCGACCAGGTAGGCCATCCCGATCCGCCAGTTCTCGACGCCCCAGTTGTTGCCCTCGAGATAGGCCTGGAGGACGAAGATCAACAGTCCGCCCATCCAGGTGATGGGGGACAGGAGGATGGCGAGAACCGCCATCTTGCCGAGGACATAGTCACGTCGGGTGATGGGCCGGCTGAGATAGAGCGAGAGCGCGTTGTTCGAGAGGTCGGCCGCGATGAGGCTCGGCGAGACGATCACCGCGACGAGGAACGCCGGCAGCGCCTGCCAGCCGAAGAGAAACTGGAAGAAGACCGCGGTGAGTCCGCCCATGAACTCGCTGGTGAGTCCGACCTGTCTCGAGCAGGCTGACGTTGTGGCTCAGATAGACGAGAAAGACGCCGATCAGGGTGGGCAGCAGACACAAGACATAGAACGCGGCGAAGATCCTCGACGAGAAGGCCTCGGCGAGGGCGTATTTGGTGATCACCGCGGCGCGCCAGCTTCAGCGGCGTCAGGTCGCCGTCGTAGCGACGCCAGATCCGCTCATACACCGCCATGGTCAGTTGCCCTCCATGGCGCGCAGGAAGATGTCCTGGAGCGAGTCGCGCTTGAGATCGAGACGGCGGATGCCGACGCCGGTCTGATCGGCCGCGATCCACAGCTCGCGGGTGGAGACATCGGCCGGCATCACCAGCTTGAGTTTGCCGCGGTTCGAGCGAGGCGATCTCGCACCCCAGCGCCGCCACGGCGCGGTCGAAGTCGTCGTTGGGGGCCTCGAGATCGACCTCGACGAAGTTCTTGTTGGCCTGGCGATCGGCCTCGAGATCGCAGGAGTCCGCGATCTGCCCGTTCTTGAGGATCAGGACCTCGTCGCACACCGTCTCGACATCGCCGAGCAGGTGCGAGGAGAGGATGATCCGGCTGGTGCCGCGGTCGCGGATGTCGCAGACGAGATCGATCATCCGCTTGCGGGCCGGTGGATCGAGGCCGTTGGTCGGCTCGTCGAGCATGAGCAGCCGGGGCCCGTGGACCAGGGCCTGGGCGAGCTTGACCATCTGCTTCATCCCGGTGGAGAAGGTGCCCACCTTGCGGTAGCGCGCCTCGCCGAGACCGACGTAGAAGAGCGCCTCGTGGGATCGTTCGAGGGCGGCCTCCGGCGGCAGGCCGCTGAGTTCGGCCATGAGCCGGACGAAGTGGACCGCGGTGATGTTGGCGATATAGGCGTCGGACTCGGGCATGTAGCCGATCTCGGCGCGGATCTCTTTGCCGACGACGACGAGCTCCCGGCCGAAGACCCGAGCGCCGCCCGCGGTCGGCGGGTAGAAGCCGAGCAGGGTGCGCAGCAGGGTGGTCTTGCCGGCGCCGTTGGGTCCGAGCAGACCGATGGCCCGGCCGGAGAACGAGGCTTCGAGCCCATCGAGGATCGTCCGACGACCGAGCTTGACGGTCAGACCGTCAAGCTCGAGGACGGGCGCGCCCTGGTCGAGAGTGGTGTTCATTCGGGTGATGATAGCTCGTCCGAGCCGTCCGCGACGATTTGGTCGAGATCCATCAGGCTCTGCGAGCCCCAGAAGAGGCGCGAGACCGACCAGGCTCGGGCCGGAGCCCGCGACCAGAATCCGGTCCTCCAGCCCATAGGCGCAGAACAGACCGGGGGCGGCGCTGTCCTTGAGCAGCGTCTCGACCTCACCGAGCTGCGAGCCCATGGCCCCCTGGGGCAGGGCGCCGATGATCGGTGAGAGGTTGCGGTAGATCAGGCGCCGAGCAGTCGGTGAATCCGTTGTCCGGCAGCAGCTCGCGGAAGGCCGCCGAGTTCGCGAGACCCATCCCCGACTGCTCGCACGGCGATGGCGTTTTCCACCGCCCAGCGACTCGAACCCGCGACCAGGAATCCATCGGTCAGGGTGTAGGTGAAGGCGACCGGGCTCGACGGATGGCGCAGGGTGGTCAGCGTTCGTCCATCGGCGGTTCGGACTTCGACCGAAATCGGTTCGCTCGCCGTTGGCGGCAAGCTCGGTGTTGGCCCGTTGGACGACCTCGCAGATGGCGTGCTCGAGGGTGGCCGGGATCGTAGACCTCGATGATGAGCTTCCACGTCGGGAGCGGCAGGACCGGTCCGTCGACGGCAAAGGTCCCCTCGCCGCCGATGGCGACCGCGAGATCATCGCGGAGATCGATCCCGATCTCGCTTTCGAAGCTCTCGAGTTCGCTGAGCGCATCGGGACCGACGCTCGGAGACCATCCCGAGGAGTTCGTCAAAGAGCTCGACCCCGTCCTTGGCGGCGGCGGCCGACACCAGATAGGCGTCCTGGGAGACAAAGTCGAGGGTCGCCAGCGGCGCCGGTTCGGCGAGCCAGGCCGCGACACCGCGGCGGGGGCCGTTGAATCGGATATCGGCGTCGATCTTCGAGCCGATCTCGTCGCGGTGGCGTTCGAAGACCATGGTCGTCGCGTCGAAGAGACCGAGGCGCTCCATCATGGCGACATCCTCGGGATCGGCTGTCGCCGGTGGCCTCGACAAAGAGGCTCTGCAGATCGAGACCGAAGAGCCACTCGACACCGGAGGCGTAGCGCTCGCCGAGCCGTTGGTGGAGCTCGGTGCCGACAAAGGTGTTCTGCGCGGTTCCGTCGAGACGAGCGGCGACACCCTGGATCAGATCGGCGGTGCGGGCCGCGACCACGAGATCGTCGGTCACCCAGATCAGCACTTCGACTCCCTCGGCAACGGGTTCGTCGGGATCGTCCAGCAGCTGGACGAGCCGTGCGGCCTCGGGCTCGCTCGCCAGGTGCGCCTCGAGCAGCGAGCGGAAGCTCTGGGGATCCTCGAGTTCGGCGAGGAAGAGCGGCGCGCCCTCGCCGGCCAGACCCGACGCGCCGAGGATGACGACGACCTCGTCGCCCACGGCGTCGCCGAGGAACTGGAGTTGGTCGAGGCTCTCCTCGATCTGGGTGTCGATGTTCTTGGCGACGATCTCGCGCTGCCACCAGTCGCGCAGAACCTCGCTTTCGGCGAGCCGGCTCGAGAAGATCTGCCGTGCGGCGCCGAGACCCTCGGTGAGGTTCGGCATCGCGACATAGACCACGGTGTCCGCCGGGCGCGAGATCGAGCAGGCGGGTGGAGGTCCGGGGCGCGGCGATGTCCACCGCTTCGGCGACCGCGACCTGGAGCTGGGTGAGTTCGGCCAGAAGCCGGCGGTGTTCATCGGCGTTGACGCTCCAGGAGATCGTCGTCTTCGATGGCGACGGTCTTGAGCCGCGTCGTCGGTCGTGATCTGATCACCCGGCAGGAGCATGGACTCGGTGCCGCCCTGGCGAACCTCGACCTCGCCCTCGATGACCGAGACCCGCGATCCCTTGAGACCGTGGTCGACGGCGAAGATGGTGCCCTTGACGGCGACCTCGCACTCGTTGGTGGTCACGCCGAGGCGACCGCGGCCCTGTTCGGCGGCGTGGACGATGATGTTGCCGCGGCCGAGCTCGATGGTCGTGCCGCGGCGGGACCCGCGGAGCGCGAGTTCGGATCGGGGCGCCATCTCGACCATGGAACCATCGGCGAGACGGATAAAGGCGCCGGCATCCTTGGAGGTGCGGATCCGCTGTTTGGCGACGATGGTGTCGCCCTCGGCGAGATCGACGGTTGCCTGATCGGTCACGAGTTGGAGCGAGCCGTCGATGGAGGCGACCTGTGCCGCGAGGTTCCTCTCGGCGAGGAAGTTGCCGCCGGTCATCCAGGCCATGGAACCGGCGCCGACCATGAGCACAACCGCGGCCGCGATCTTGAGCCAGGTCGGGATGCTGCGGTTTTGTCGGATCGGAGCGCTCGGGAGCACTCGACCCTGGTCGCCACCGCCGCGAAGCTCGAGCAGGACCCGTCGGCAGGGGACGCACTCGCGGGTGTGGTCACCGACCAGGATGCGCCTTGCCCTCGGGAAGCTCTTCGGCGACAAAGGCCGGCAGCAGCGCCTGGACATCGGCGCACGAGCGCAGCGGAGCGTCCACCGAGAACTCGGCGTGGATGGCGTTCCAGACCCGATCGGTGGCCGCGGCGACGACCTCGTCATCGAGCTCGGAGTGTCGGATCTCGCCCGCGACGCGGTCGAGGAAGTCGGTGTTTCTCGTGGAATCGGTCATTGGATGCCTCCCATGTGAGGGGCCATTTCGGTCTTCAGACGTTCGCGGACCCGGTGGAGGGTGACCGCCACCGTGCCCGTCGAGGTGTCGAGGGCGTCGGCGATCTCCTTGTTGTCGAGTCCTTCGAAGTAGCGCAGGGTGAAGATCTCGGCCGATCGCCGGCTCAGACCCGCCACCGCCTCGCGGAGGCGTTGGTGGAGTTCGCGGCCGTGCTGGATGGTGTCGGGCAGGGGCGCGTCATCGCGGGTCACGGCTTCGGTGACGCCGTCGAAAGCGACGCTGGTCTTCGCTCGCTTGGATTGGACGATGTCGAGGGCGGCGTTGGTGGCCGCCCGTCGGAGATAGGGGAGAGCGCCACCGGAGAAGTCGGGCGGCGTCGACCGACGGGCGAGCCGGATGAAGACGGTCTGAAGCACGTCTTCGGCGTCCTCGGCGTTGCCCGTCACCCGGTAGGCCGACTGCATGACGGCCCTCGAGTGCTCCCGGTAGATCGGCTCGAGCCACTCGGTGGGATCGGGTCTCGGGTTGGCGATCACTGCGTGCACGGGTTCCTCCGGTATTCGTTCATCAACCATTGAAACGCCCTTCTGCTGCGGAGGATTAACCGGAATCGAGGAACTTTCTCGGGCATTGTCCATGATCGTCCATGTCATCTGAACACCGTCGCGAGCGCGCCATGCCGTGGAAAGACCTGGTTCAGCACGGCTCAACGCACAAATACCGTAGGACGGGTCGATTCACGACCCGCGATCCCGACTGCAATCGACGGGCTCGCGGGTCGTCGAGATCGACCCGGCCCTACGGTCAGCGTTGAGAAACGAGCGATTCATCGCACGCCGCGCCGTCCCTTGTCAGCCGTGCCCGCACCGTGCCATAGTTTCGACTGCGATCCAGCGCATCATCGGAGGCCAGATGACCGGACACATCGTCGAACTCGATGCCGACCACCCGGGGTTTTCAGGATCTCGACTATCGCCGTCGGCGCGACGAGATCGCCCTCATGGCGCCGCCGCTCAATTCGGGCGAACCTCCCAAGATCGTCGAGTACACGCCGACCGAGTGCGAGACCTGGGCCACGGTCTTCGACAAGCTCACCGCGCTCTATCCGACCCACGCCTGCCGCGAGTTCGTCGCCGTCATCGACGACATCGGCTATCGCCGGACGCCGTGCCCCAGCTCGCCGATGTCAGTCGGTTCCTCACCGCAAGGACCGGTTTCTGCGCTCCAGCCGGTCGCCGGGCTGGTCTCGGCGCGTGAGTTTCTCGGCGCACTCTCGCGGCGGGTCTTCTGCGCGACCCAGTACATCCGCCACCACTCCGAACCCCTCTACACCCCCGAGCCCGACATCGTCCACGAGCTCATGGGTCACGCGCCCATGCTCGCCATCCCCGAGTTCGCCGATCTGTCGCAGAAGATCGGCGAGGGCTCGCTCAAGGCCGATGACGCCCAGGTCGAGCAGTTGGCGACCCTCTACTGGTTCACCATCGAGTACGGTGTGCTGCTCGCAGGACGGCGAGCTCAAGGCCTACGGCGCCGGGCTGCTGTCGAGCTTCGGCGAGCTCGAGCACGCGCTCTCGGGCAAGGTCGAGATCAGACCCTTCGATCCGTGGATCGCCAAGGACACGGCCTATCCCGATCACGACCTACCAGCCGCTGCTGTGGAGCGTGAACTCGATCCGCGAGGCGTTCGACAAGATGACGGAGTTCGTGCGAGAGCCTGTAGCGGGCGCCAAGCCCGCTCACACGTTGAAGAACCCACCGATCTTGGCGGTTCCGAGAAAGACCACGCCATCCTCGACGACGACCGGCAGCTCTCTGCAGATGCGATCCCTCGCAGGGTCCGGAGACGCAGAGACCGTCATCGGGACGATAGCGTGCGCCGTGGGAGTTGCAGACGAGGTAGCGCTTGTGCCGGATCCCAGACATCGGCGGGTTCGCGGTCGTCGAGCCGCATGGGAAGGTGGCGGCACTCGTTCTTGTAGGCCTTGACCCCGTCTCTGGTGCGCAGGAGGATGCCCTGTTCGTCGAAAGGCCCTTCCTTGTAGTCGAAGATGATCCCCTGGGAAGGGATCTCGTCGAGATGTGCGATTCGTTCCATGAAGCGCGCCTCCTCGGGGCATCATACACTTGGGGCTCGATGACCCGGCGTTCCTCGCATCCCGGCAATGGCAGCGTCCTCAGGATCCTCAGCAACCGGCCTGCGCGCGAGACGCGCGCACCACAATCTGCCCGCGTTCTTTGGCCATTTGAAGCTTGGCTATTGTGGCGCGGGCGGTCCATGGCCGGGCGAAGTTTCGAACGAAGCCAACCCGCCCGCACGACGATTTTTCGCGTTCTTCAAAGGGGATATCTGAAACACGAAGCACACAAAGACCCACCAAGGGATCACAAAGGAATCGCAAATCCGACCCCGGGCCCCCACCGACTCTGAGATTGTCCATTGACCCTGCGATGAGTCAAAACGTGTCTTCGTGTTTCCTTTGTGGATCTTCGTGATCTTTGTGTTTCAAGAAACCCAGTCCTGCCCGGGCAAGATTGAAGGTGAGGGGGCTTACCTCACCGGCAACGCGTCACCCCACCGTGCCCCGAAGCACCTCCATCAGACCCCGAATGTCCTCGGGCGGCGGCGCCTCGAAGCTCACGGGCTTCACCGGTCACCGGGTGGACAAAGCCCAGGCGCATGGCGTGCAGCGCCTGACGCGGGAACGTTCCGGCACGCCGCGGCGGCCGGCGGGATCGGCGATGTTCCGCCACTGCCGTCCGGCGTAGAGCGGGTCGCCGATGACGGCGTGGCCGATGTGCGCCATGTGGACCCGGATCTGGTGGGTGCGGCCGGTCACCAGCCGGCAGTGGACCAGCGACGCTCCCGGCCATCGTTCGACGACGGTGTAGAGGGTTCGCGCCGGGCGGCCGTTGTCGACCACCGCCATCTGCTGCCGTTCGCGCGGGTGGCGATCGATGGGCGCATCGACCACGCCTTCGTCCTCGGCCAGTTCTCCGAAGCACACGGCGAGATAGGTCTTGTCGATCTTGCGCCAGCGGAAGTCGAGGCTGAGCGCCTGGTGCGCCCGATCGTTCTTGGCCACGACCATGAGACCGGTGGTGTCCTTGTCGAGACGGTGGACGATCCCCGGGCGGGCGACGCCGCCGATCCCGGAGAGATCCGTGCAGTGGTGGAGGAGGGCGTTGACGAGGGTTCCGCTGGGGTTGCCCGCCGCCGGGTGGATGACGAGATTCGCGGGTTTGTTGATGACCAGCAGATCGTCGTCCTCGAAGATCGAGGTCGAGGGGGATCGGCTCGGCAGCCAGATCGAGCGCTTCGGGCTCGGGCTCGTCGACGATGAGGTGGTCGCCCGCTGCGACCAGGGTCGCCGGTTTCGCCGGGTGGTCGTTGATCATCGACCCTGACCGTCGTCGATGAGACGGCGCACCCGCGATCGCGACCAGTCGTCGTTGAGCATCGACAGGCAGCGATCGAGACGAGTCCCGGCGAGCTCGTCGGGCACGGTGAATCGTGGAGCCGGCTCACCTCGCTCCGCGCCGGCTGATCCACCAGTGCAGACCGATCCCGGTGATGACGAGCGCCGCGGAAATGAGCTGGCTGGTCGAGACCAGATCGCCGAAATAGAGCCCGCGAACCTCGTCGCCCCGGGTGAACTCGAGCAGGAAGCGACCGAGTCCATAGAGGATCAGATAGGTCGCGAAGACCCGGCCCGGCGGCGAGCTTCTTCCGTAGAGCCGGCTCAGAATCAGAAAGACCGCGAAGTTGAAGACCGCGGCGTAGGCGGGAAAGGGGTGGACCGCGATGTGCAGCGGTGTGCCGACGTTGCCGGCGGCGGCCGGGTCGGTGTAGGTGATCGCCCACGGCAGATCGCACTCGCGCCCCCAGCAACAACCCGCGAGCAGACATCCGACGCGGCCGATGGCCTGGCCGAGGGCGAGGGAGGGGGCGAGGATGTCGAAGGTCGGGAGCGCCTGGAGCTGGTACCGGCGAAGCATGACCGCCGCGGCCACGATCGCGGCGAGGAAACCGCCGAGAAAGACGCCGCCGGCGCGGGCCAGACCGAGCAGCTGAGCGGGATCGCCGAGATAGCGTTTCCACTCGACGACGACGAGGAGGATCTTGGCTCCGAGGAGGGCCCAGATGACCAACCAGAGCCCGAAATCGACGAGCCTGAGTGCGGATCCATCCCGGCGCCTTCGGCGCGGATCTTGATGGTCCACAGCGCGACCAGAACTGCGGTGGCGAGCATGAACGCCGTAGGCCGGCAGCGCGTAGAACCCGAGATCAATCAGAATCGGGTGCATGCTGGGGGCTCTCGGCTTTTTCAGAGGTTACGAGTTCGAAGAGGATGAACAGCACCGCGCCGGTGGAAATGGCGCTGTCGGCGATGTTGAAGTCCGGCCACGACCAGGTGCGTCCGCCGACCGTGATCCAGACGCGGATGAAGTCGAGCACCCAGCCGTAGAGCACCCGGTCGACGAGATTTCCCACCGCCCCGCCGAGAATGAGACCGAAGGCGATCCCGGAGAGGACCCGGTGGCGACCGTGGCGCACCACCATCCACGCGATCACCACCACCGCAGTGAGGATCACCAGGTGGAGCAGGACCCGGGTCAACGGTCCACCATCGGCAAAGAGGCTGAAGGCGATCCCCGGGTTGCGGACGTGGGTGATGGTGAGGCCCGGGAAAGACGTGATGCCAGCTTCCGTAGTCGAGGCGGTCGAGGACGGCCATCTTGGTGAGCCGGTCGGCCACGAGGATGATGCGAGCCGTCAGCCAGGGAATCCAACTCCGCATCAGATCTTCCGGGTTTCGGTGGTTGGGTTCGGTGGTGCACATCAGATCTCCGGCGCAGAGCCTACGTGGCGCCGGAGCAGAGGTCAACTCCGGGGCCGGGGAGTGCCTCCGGAGTGCGGCGAAAGCTCAGCGCCGAGAATCGCGCGCACCCGCGCGACCACCTCGTCGGTGGAGAACGGTTTGGTGATGTAGCCGGCGGCCCCGATCTCGCGCCCGCGCAGCACGTCCGAGGCAAAGCCGCGGGCGGTCAGGAGGATGATGGGGAGTTGTTCGGTGCAGGCGTTGCGGCGCAGACGGGCGGCGAGGTCGAATCCGTTGGTCGGCGTCGCGAGGCCGACATCGAGAACCATCAGATCGACATCATCGGTCTCGAGCACGCTCTCAGCCGCCTCCGCCGATGGCGCCTCGCAGGTTGTAAAGCCGGCGCGCTCGAGTTTGAAGCAGAGAATTCGACGAATATAGTCCTCGTCGTCGACGATGAGAACCTTGCCCCCCATCATTCGAGTCTACGCGCGAGACGATCTCGGGCAAGGCTGGCGGCGAGCGCCGACGAAGATCGTCGCGGTCTCGAACGCCTCAGGTGCGCGGTCGGTTGTGCGACCCGGAAGCGACGAGCTCGGCGACGAGCAGCGCCAGGTGAAGAAAACCGAACGCACTCACCACACCGCGGATCGTCGGCGCGTCGAGGAAAACGCCGATCTGCGGTGGCGTCAACAGGATGAATCGCGACCAGCCATCCGACCAGGGCAGCAGGATGAGCAGCAGTCCGACATTGGTCAGATAGGAGGCATAGATGACCGTCAGCAGCATGCGAAGGGCACGCACGGGCCCATCATACCCTGCCCGAGGATCGCCCGTCGCCGCGAGGCGGCGACGAGGGTAGAATCCGGGTGTGGACCGACAACCGAATGACATTCAGGTTCTCTGGGGCTCGCCGCTGCCGCCGATTCGTTCCGGAGTCTCCGACTATGCCTTCGAAGTCCTCCCGGAGCTCGCGGCGTTGGTTCGCCTCCGGGTGCTCAGACCGCCGGATTGGCGTCCGCCTGCGGACTGGCCCGACTCCCTCGAGCTCGTGCCGACCGACGCACCGGCCGTGGACGGCGAGATCGTCCTGATTCACCTCGGCAACAACCCCCACCACCTCTGGTTGCTGGATCGGCTTCGGCCGCAGAAAAACCTCGTGATCGATGCTCCACGATGCGGTACTGCACCACCTGCTGGTGGAGTCGACCGTGGCACTCGGTGATGACGATGGCTTCGCTTCTCACCTGGCGGCGGCGCACCCGCAGGCCGGTCATGAACTGGCGGCGGCGCGGCGGGCGGGCCACCATGGTCGTCTCGATCCGTTTCTCTTCCCGGCGCGCGCGCCTTTTCTGAAAGACGCTGCCGGGGTGATCGTCCACTCCCGCTGGGCGGAAGAGCTGATCGCCGAGGAGCACCCCTCGATACCGGTCGGACGGGTTGCGCTCGCGGTCGCCGATCCAGGCGTGGTCGACCGGGTCGCCGTTCGGTCGATGCTCGGTCTGGGCCCGACGAGATCGTCCTCATGCACCTCGGATTTCTGACATCGGGGAAAGGACTCGTGGAGATCCTCACCGGCGTCGCGGCGGCATCCGAGATCGGCCTGCCGATCCGACTCGTGGTCGTGGGCGAGGGTGAGGCCATGGGTCCGCTTCGCGAAGCCGCGGCTCGGGTCGGGGTCGAAGACCACGTGCTGGCGACCGGCTGGGTCGAGCCCGGGCTCTTTCCCGGTCTTCCGGCGGCGGCGGATCTCGGGGTCGTCATCCGCACTCCGTCCGCCGGCGAGACATCGGCGGCCGCTCTTCGATTCTTCGCCTGCGGTGTTCCGGTCGCCGTCGGCGGTTACCGTCAGTTCCTCGAGTTGCCGGAAATCGCGGCGCCGCGGCTGACCCCCGGACCTTCGGCCCCGGCAGATCTGGCTCGGTTGCTGGCCGAGGTCGGCACCACGGGCTGGGCCGATCGGGGACGGGCCGCCCGAGCCAGCTATCTCGAATCACACCAGCCGCACCAGGCGGCCCGTGCGATGGTCGAGTTCTTCGAGAACTTACGCTAGTTTTTTGGCGCGGCCGCGACGGCCTCCGCGTCGGCCGCGAGCACTTCCGCCGCCAGCGCTGCCTTCGCCACGGCGAGATTCACGGCGATGGGCTCGATGGAGTTGTCGAGTTCCTCGGCGGCTTCGAGATAGCCGACCGCCGGTTTGTATCGGGCCTGGTTGTAGAGCGTGGCTGCGAAGAGGTTGAGGACCGCGGGTTCGTTGGCGCGGGCGGTCGCAACCGGACCGAGAATCTCCTCGGCGGCGGCGAAGCTCGATTGCTCGAGCATCAGCAGCCCGCGGATGATCTCGGTGTCGAGGTTGTCGGCGATCCCGGCCTCGGTGAGAACCCGCTCGCTCTCGGCGTAGCGGCCGTTGAGGGCGAGGGTCAGGGCGAGGGCGCGTTCGACATCATCGGGGTCGAATCCGCCGGCAACGGCGGTTCGGAGGTGGTTCAGGGCTTCCTCGTACTGACCCATGGCCAGGAGCGCCTGACCGAGGCGAGCTTCGAGTTGCGCATCGTCGTGGAGAAGCTTCGCGGACGCCTCCAGCGAGGCGTATGCCGCCGCCGGAGCGCCATAGGCCAGGAGAAGTTCACCACGAGCCAACTGGACCTCGGGAAGGAGCGGGTTTTCCTCGATGGCGCGATCGAGGTGGGAGAGGGCGCGTTCGGTATTGCCCAGACGCGCCTCGAGCAGACCGAGAGCGGCCCATCCCCGATCCGAGTGCGGCGATCTTTCGGTGATCTCACGAAAGACATCGCGGGCGGCCGAGAGCTCGTTCTCGGCGAGATAGACCTCACCGAGTCGAAGTTGGAGACCGACGTTGTCGGGTTGCATGCCGAGGGCCGATTTGAGCGCGAACTCGGCCTCTTCCCACTGCCCGCTGCGTTGCGCGGCTTCGGCCATGAGTTCGAGCGCGGCGACGTTGCTCGGTTGCCGGGCGACGGCTTCGCGCAGGAGCTCGAGGCTGGTGGCGCTGTCACCCTCCTCGAGAAGACGATTGGCGCGGAGAATCAGATCCGGAATCGACATCCGCTCGGTGTAGGTCCCGGGGCCGAAGGATCCGCCATAGGTCCGGAGCAGATCGTCGGCCTCCTGGTCGCGCCCCAGTTGGCGCAGGATCTCGGCTCGAAGTGGAATCAGCCGGCCGTCTTCGGGATAGGTCTCGAGGAGTTGATCGATATCGGCCAGGGCGCCCTCGAGATCACTTTTGTCCTGCAACCGGATCTCGATGGCGGCCATGGTGACCTCGAGATCGGGCTGAGGAATGGCGGGGTCGACGGAGAGACCGCGCATCCGCGCCTGATCGAAGAGATCGATGAACTCCTGGGTGTAGTAATCGGGAAGGAGGGTCAGATTCGGGTCTTCGACAAGGGCCGCGCGAAGGTGGGTCTGAACCTCGGATTCACGGCCCAGGGCGAAGAGCGTCCAGGCGATGTTGATGTGCAGTCGGGCGCGGTGGGAGGCATCATCGGTCTCCTGCAGCGCCTGGCGGTAGAGCTCCACCGCCCGCGAGAACGATCCCTGCCGAAAGGCCTGAATCGCGGCCTCTTCGCTCGGCGTCGGGGATTCCTCCTGAGCCGAGCACGGCACGGCAGCTACCGAGAGCTGCGGCAAGACACATGATGAGCGCGAGTTTCCTGATCATGACGCTCACTTTACTGTGATGCCCACGCTATCGCAAGCTCTCGCGCCGTGACGGTGTGATCGACGCGCGGGATGGCGATGGTCTGCCGATCGATCGGGTAGACCGGGCCTCAGTTCCCGCCCGGGGCGACGGTCAGCTGCAGGACCGCCGGCGCCTGAGGCATCTCGACATCCTGGCGGAACGGTTCTTTGGCATCCGGCCAGCGGACCACCAGCTCGTGCTTGCCGGCTGAGACTTTCTTTCGGATCAGCGGAATCGATCCGATCCTGTCACCATCGAGAAAGACCTCGCCACCGGGCAGTCCGATGGCGGGATCGTTCATCACCGTCAGATACCCGAGATCGAGGTTGAGGACGATGGTGCCGCTCGATGAGTCGATGGTGCGGGTGATGGTCCGGGTCGGGAAGTCTTCCACCGAGACGGTGAAGGTGTGCTTGCCCGGCAGCAGCGCTCACCGGACCCCCACTGGTCTTCTTGTCGCCGAATGGTCTTGCCGTCGACCTGACCGAGGCCGGAGGATCGACGTGGAGACGGACCGTGACCGTCGCCGGCGTCGCCGTGGCCTCCGGGACCGGGGTCTCGGTGGGCGTGGGCGTTGGGGTCGAGGTCGGCACCGGGGTCGGGGTCGGCGTCGCGGTCGGGGTCGGCGTCGCGGTGGGAATCCACGGCGCACCCTCGGCGCCGAAGACCGATGCCCTGGAGGTCGTCGGAAAGGTAGAGCGCGGCGCCCGAGGCGACGACCACGGCGAGGAGCAGGAGGAAGATCACCAGCACCGGGCTGCGGCGGCTCGATCTCCTCCCCCTCGATCTCCGGTGTCCGGGTGAGCTCGGTGACCGAGCCACCGGTCCGCACCTGCTCGGTTTCCTCGTCCTCGATGGCGTTCGACGGAGAGATCCCGGGTCGGCGGCTCGCTCGTCGTCGGCCGCCGGTCCCATCCTGGAGACCGCCACCCGCAGAACGCCGGTGGTGATCTCGACCATGGACTCACCCTCGCTGCCGATCGCGCCGGGAACCGATCGCAGAGCCTCGAGGATCTCGCGGATCGTCTGAAAACGATCGCCGGGGTCTTTGGCCATGCACTTGAGAATGATCTCCTGGAGCTCGAGCGGGCAGTCTTCTCTGAGATCCGTGGGTTCGGTCGGGTCGTCGTTGAGAATCTGATAGAGGACGTTGGAAAGCGATGCACCCTGGAAGGGTCGTTTGCCGGTTACCAGTTCGTAGGCGACGACGCCGAACGCGAAGATGTCGGTCCGCGGATCGACCGGGCCGCCCTGAATCTGCTCGGGCGCGAGATAGCCCGCGGTTCCGAGCGCGATTCCCGGTCTGGGTCAGTTTGCTGCCGCCTTCGAGGGACTTGGCGATCCCGAAGTCCATGATCTTGACGGTGCCGTCCTCGAGCACCCGGATATTGGACGGTTTGATGTCGCGGTGGACGATGCCGCGGTTGTGGGCAAAATCGAGGCCCTCGCAGATCTGCAGGAGGATCGACACCACGGTCCGGGTGTCGTTGACGACTCCGGCCCGAACCAGGGGGTCGAGATCGTAGCCGGTGAGAAACTCCTGAACGATGTACGGGATGTCGTTTTCGACACCGAAATCGAAGACCAGGGTGATGTTGCGGTGGACCAGGTTGCCGACGAACTGGGCCTCCTGGTGGAATCGCTGACGCACCTCCTCGTCGGGAGAGGCGCACATCTTCACCGCCACCGGACGCTTGATGTACGGGATCCCAACCCTTGAAGATGACGCCGAAACCACCGGCAGCGATCTGCGCCGAAATCTCGTACTTGCCGATCCGTTTCGGGCGTCTCCATGGACCTCACTCTAACCGGTTTCGCCGTCGGCGACAATCGGTGGCCGTTGCCGTCAGATGCACCGCCCCGGCGCGTGTCACACGTGGGTCAGATGAAAGCTCAACTCCTCGAGGTGAACACCGAGATCGACGGTCTTGACCATCGACGCCTTCGTCGCCTCGCACGCTGATCGGCGCGAAATTGAGGATCGCCTTGAGACCCGCGGCGACCATGCTGCTCACTCACCGACTGAGCAGCCGATGCCGGGGTGGTGATGACGCCGATCTCGACGCGCCGTCTGGGCGACGATTTCGCCCAGGCGGGCCGCGTCTTCGACCAGGAGACCGGCCGGGGTCGGGTCGCCGATTCGAGCTCGGGTCGGAATCGAGGATCCCGACGACCAGGAAATTGCCGCCGGAGAACCCGGAGTAGTGACACAGGGCGGTGCCGAGGTTCCCGGCGCCGACGATGACGAGCCGGCGTTCCCGATCCAGACCGAGGATCTCGATCGACGTACTGGCGGAGTTCGCGGACGTTGTATCCGACCCCGCGCACGCCGAACTCGCCGAAGTAGGCGAGGTCCTTTCGGATCTGCGCCGAGTTGAGGTTGAACCGATCGGCCAGCGCCTGGCTCGAGATGGTCTCGATTCCGAGTTCGAGGAGCCGGTCCATGCACCTGAGGTAGACCGAGAGGCGAGCCACGGTGAGGTCGGAGATCGCGGCAGTTGTCGATGTGTCGTTTGTAGGCGGTCATGTCTTCCTCGAGATCCGGTCCGCTTGGATTATCGGTTTTACGAACCATGTGGGCATTTTCACAAGCTCGATTCTAGTCCTTGAAATCGAGCCGGTGCAACCGATTCTCCCAACCCGAGGTCCCGAGCCTCTGCTATTCTCCGCTGCATCACGATGCGGCCTGCCGCCGATGGAGAGTTCATGCGCCACGAGGTCATCCTCATCCTGGATTTCGGTTCCCAGTACACCCAGCTCATCGCCCGACGCTCTGCGCGAGCTCGGCGTCAAGACCATGATCGAACGCGGCGATCTCCCGGCTGAGGAGATCCGCGCGGCTCGACGCCCATCGCCATCGTGCTCTCCGGCGGCCCGGCGAGCGTCTTCGAAGCCGGCGCGCTTCAGATCGACCGGGGCGTCTTCGACGCTCGGTGTCCCGGTCCTCGGAATCTGCTACGGGATGCAGCTCATGGCCCGGGACCTCGGCGGGACCGTCGAGTCCTCCGATCATCGCGAGTACGGTCTCGCCGAACTCGAGGTCACCGCCGACGCCTCGATCCTCGCGGGCACGCCCGGCGCGCAGACCGTGTGGATGAGCCACGGCGATCACGTCACCCGAGTCCCCGAAGGATTTCGAGGTGCTCGCTCGCACCGGCCAATTCGCCGGTCGCCGCCATGGTCGACCCCGAACGCGCGGCTGGTCGCGCTCCAGTTCCACCCCGAGGTGCGCCACACCCCGAACGGCACCGACTCGATGCTCGAGCGCTTCATCGAGCTCGCCGGCGCCCGGCGGGACTGGAACCCTGCGGCCATCCGCACGAACTCGTCGACCAGCTGCGCGAATCGCTTGCCCGAGGGTCGGGTGATCTGCGGCGTCTCGGGTGGCGTCGACTCCTCGGTGACCACCGTCCTGCTGCGCGAGGCCATCGGCGACCGGGTGGTGCCGATCTTCGTCGACACCGGGCTGCTGCGAAAGGACGAGGGCGACATGGTCATGCGGAGCTTTGCCGAGTTCGGCATCGAACTCGATCGGGTCGATGCCAGCGAGCGATTCTTCAGCGCCCTCGCCGGAGTCACCGACCCCGAGGAGAAACGCCGGATCATCGGGCGCGAGTTCGTCGAGGTCTTCGAGGCCGAGGCCCGGCGTTTCCCCGACGCCGCGTATCTCGCCCAGGGCACGCTCTATCCCGATGTCATCGAGTCTTCGGGGGTCCGCGGCACGGCGGCGGTGATCAAGACCCACCACAACGTCGGCGGTCTGCCCGAGCGCCTCGGTCTCGATCTGGTGGAACCGCTCCGCGATCTGTTCAAGGACGAGGTCCGCAGGGTGGGGGAGGAGCTCGGTCTGCCGCGCGATTTTGTCTGGCGTCACCCCTTCCCGGGACCCGGTCTCGCGGTGCGGATTCTCGGAGAGATCACCCGCGAACAGGTCCGTACCCTGCAGGAGGCCGACGCCATCGTCATCGAGGAGATCCGCGCCGCGGGCTCTACGACGAGATCTCGCAGGCGCTGTGCGTTCTGCTTCCGGTTCGTTCGGTGGGCGTCATGGGTGACGCCCGAACCTACGAGCAGGTCTGGCCATCCGCGCCGTGACCACCACCGACTTCATGACCGCGGACTGGTATCGCTTCCCGCCCGAGACCCTCGACCGGATCGCCCGCAGGGTCGTCAACGAGGTCGGCGGGATCAACCGGGTCGTCTACGACGTCACCTCGAAGCCGCCGGGAACGATTGAGTGGGAGTGAAATCGCTGAATTCTTAATTTTCAATTTTTAATTCTTAATTACATCGCACAGTCCGTAGTAATTCTGCGATGTAATTCAAAATTAAGAATTTAGAATTGAGAATTCTCAGCCACCGGTGAAGCTCAGCTTCACCGGTGGTATCATGCGCTCGCCTCGCCGGTTCAGCTTTTCACCCGGCGGGTCGCCGACACCTCTGGAGGGTACGGTCGGCGTGAGTCTCCAAGGAGGACAATCCATGGACAAGAACCAAGGTCGTCATCATGGGCGCGGCCGGGCGCGATTTCCACAACTTCAACTGTCTCTACCGCGACAACGAGAAATACGACGTCGTCGCCTTCACCGCGACCCAGATCCCCGACATCGAGGACCGGGTCTATCCGCCGGAGACTCGCCGGGTTCGCTCTATCCCGAGGGCATCCCGATCCTCCCCGAGGACGAGCTCGAGCGGATCATTCGCGAACACGACGTCGACGAGGTGTGGTTCTCGTACTCCGATGTGCCGCACACCTATGTCATGAACAAGGCCAGCGAGGTCATCGGCTGGGGCCCCCACTTCGGCGTCTGCTCGGCGACCAGGACCATGGTCGAGTCGACCAAGCCGCTCATCGCCATCACCGCGGTCCGCACCGGTGTCGGCAAATCGCAGACCACCCGCTACGTCTCGCGCCTGCTCAAGAAGCTCGGCCAAGCGGGTCGTCGCCATTCGCCACCCCATGCCCTACGGCGATCTCGCCAAACAGGCCTGCCAGCGGTTCGAAACCTATGAGGATCTCGACCGCCACCAGTGCACCATCGAGGAGCGCGAGGAGTACGAACCCCACATCGACAACGGTTTCGTCGTCTATGCCGGGGTCGACTACGAGCAGATCCTCCGCGAGGCCGAGAAAGAGGCCGATGTCATTCTCTGGGATGGCGGCAACAACGACACCCCGTTCTACAAGCCCGACCTCCACATCACCCTGGTCGATCCCCACCGCGCCGGACACGAGCTCAGCTACTATCCCGGCGAGACCAATCTCCGCATCTCGCACCTGCTCATCGTCAACAAGGTCGAACACCGCCGATCCCGCAAAGGTGGAGCAGGTCTTCGAGACCTGCCGCAGGGTCAACCCCGACGCCACGGTCATCAAGTGCCGCTCGGTGATCACCGTCGACGAACCCGAACTCATCGCCGGCAAGCGGGCGCTCGTCGTCGAGGACGGCCCGACCCTGACCCACGGCGGGATGACCTACGGCGCGGGCTGGTTCGCCGCCAAACAGGCCGGCGCCGCCGAGATCGTCGATGCCAAGCCCTACGCCGTCGGCACCATCAAGGCGACCTATGAGAAATACCCCAACGCCGGGGCGATCCTGCCGGCCATGGGCTATGGCGACCAGCAGGTTGCCGATCTCCAGGAGACCATCAACGCCACCCCGGCCGATGTCGTCGTCGAGGGAACCCCCATCGATCTCAAACGGATCATCACGGTCAACAAGCCCATCGCGAACATCCGCTATGAGCTCGAAGAGGTCGAGCCGGGAGTCATCGAAGAAGATGGTCAAGGCGGTCCTGAAGTAGTCTGTCGAGACCGTATGCCGACCTCGAAATCGCCCGCTCCCGGACGGAGCGGGCGTTTTTTGTTCGTGCCATGTAGAATCCGCTGCGTGAGTACACGCAGCACCACCGTCGCCCTTTGGATCGTCGCCTTCGTTCTGACGGTGATCCTCGCCGTCTTTCAACGCATGACCGGCCCGAGCTATCCGAAACGGGGCGAGATCGCTGACGCCCGGCGGAGAGGAGATTCGGTACCGCTTGCCGCGCTCCCACGGCGGGGAAGGCGGTCTCGAGGTCACCATCGAGCCGCCCGAAGGCATCGAACGACGGCATCCTCGAGTGGCGGCGGTATCCGACTCGCGAACCATGGACGTCGGTGACCATGAGCCGGGCAGCCGAACGGTGCGTTGGCGGCGACCGATGCCGCACCAACCGCCCGCCGGGAAGGTCGAGTACCGGCTGGTCCTGCGACACGGCCGATGGCCGACGATCGTGATCCCTTCGGACGAGCCGGTGGTGGCGCGTTTCCGCGCCGAGTGTCCCGGCCTGGGTGCTGATTCCCCACATCCTGGCCATGTTCGGCAGCATGCTGGTGTCGACCCGCGCCCTGCTCGAGGTCCTGCGGCCCTCGACGCCGGATCCCCGGCGTTCGGTGCTTGTGGCCATGGGCTTGCTCATGTTCGGCGGTCTCTTCCTCGGACCGGTGGTGCAGAAGTTCGCCTTCGGCGCCTACTGGACCGGTTGGCCGTTCGGCGCACGATCTGACCGACAACAAGACGCTGATCGCGGTCATCGCCTGGCTGCCGGCGACCATCCTCGCCATGCGGGGACGAAAGCTCTGGGCCGCCGTGGTGGTCGGCTGGATCGTGATGATGGGGATTTTCCTCATCCCGCACAGCCTCCGCGGATCGGAGATGGACTGGTCCGAAGGGCGAGATCAAGACCGGCGCCGTGCGTCGGCACCGGCGCCGCGGGAGACGCCGGTCTGATCCACTACTCCTGATGCTATGCTGGGCCGGCATGCGCATCGATCCGGAGCAACCCGAGGACGAAGCTCACTACCTGCTGGTTCGCAGCGGTGGTCACCGATGCGCCATCCCGGTGGACAGCGGCCGAAGCTCGTGACGCAAGGCGCCGGTGGTCTATCCGCTGCCCGGCTCGGCAGCCTCGGCTGCTCGGTCTCGCCCAGATCGCGGGGGAACCGGTCGCGGTGGTCGATCTCCACGCGCTTCTCGATCCGGACGGGCGGACCGGGCGGCGGACACGAGCTGACGGTGATCATTCGCGAACCCGGTGGAGGCTCTACGCTCGGGCTGGCCGTCGACGAGGCGTTCGGCGTGATCGCCGTCGCGGATGAGCAGACCGCTCGGCGGAGGACGACCCGGGATGGATCGCCGGGCGGAGTCTCGGTGGACGGATCGATCCGGTCGTGATGCTGGACCCGGAACAACTGTTTGCGCGCCGAAGACGGCGGCCGATGAGAAGGGAGGTCCATGCAGGGTGAGAGGCGAACGTCGTTTGTTCGACAGTGGCTCGGCATGGCGATCCTGATGTGGTGATCCTCGTCGGCGGAGTCCTGCTCGAACTCCGTCCGACGACGAGGACGAGGAGTGGTACAGCCGATGCCTGGTTGGTGCTCGGATTGTCCGCGCTGGTCGGCGCATCTGCATGCTGGTTTCCCTCCCGCGGGGCCGACTCGAACGCGACTCACCAGGAACTCGAAGAACGCCACGCAGTCGCAGAGCACGGCCCTCGAGCAGTCGCTCGAGGAGATGCGTCACGGCGATCTCGTCGAATGCCTCAAACCCATCGACGGACTGCCCGAGCCATGAATGAGGCGGTCGAGGCGGCAGCGCCACGCCATGTCCGCCCTGGTCCAACAGATCCAGAGTTCATCGGTCGAGGTCGCGACCTCGCGCCGGCATCGTCCACGGGACATCGGCCGAACTCGTCGACGGAGCATCGCAACAGGCCGCCGCGGTGGTCGAGATCACCGCGACCACCGAGGAACTGGCGCGAACGGCCGGCCAGATCGCCATCAACGCCACCGGCCAGGCGAGATTTCGTCGCCCGGGCGCAGGAGGCCGGCAACGCCGGCGCCATGGCCCTCGAGGGCGCGGTCCACGGGGTCGGGGAGCTGCGCGACGGGATCGAGGCCATCGCCGACCGCGCCGACATTCTCGGCAAGCGATCGCGGGAGATCTACCGGGTCCTGGACCTCATCACCGAGATCGCCCAGGAGACCCACATCCTCGCCCTCAACGCCGCCATCGAGGCCTCGGCGGCCGGCGAGCACGGCGATCGATTCGGCGTGGTTGCGGAGGAGGTCCGGCGCCTGGCCGAGCGATCCCGGGAATCGGTGGATTCGGTTCGTTCGCTCCTCGACGACTTCTCCGGTTCGATCCGCTCGGTGGTCGTGGCGACCGAGGAGGGTTCGAAATCGGCCGACCAGGTGCTCGAACAGAGTCGATCGACCCAGGACGCCATCGAGCAGCTGCGTTCGGCCCTCGCCGACACGGCCGGGGCGGCGCGGGAGATCTCCCTCGCCACCGACGAGCAGCGGACCGCCTCGGATCAGGTGGTGCTGACCCTGCGCGAGATCAGCGAGCTGATCCAGCGAACCGCGGACAGCTTCCAGCAGTTCACGAGCTCGGCCGAGCGGCTCAGCGATCTGGCCCTGTCCATCCAACTCCTGACCCAGAGCTTCAGGATCGACTCGGTTCACTCGCTCAAACACCAGGTTCTCGGTCTGGAGCGATCGGCTCCGGGATTCCACCGCGAACCTCGAGGTGGTCGAGGGCGTCCTCGCCGATGTCGTCCGCGATTTCCCGTACATCGAGCTCGCCTACCTCGTCGACACCTCCGGCACCATGGTCGCCTTCGAGGTCAACCGCGAGGTGGTCGAGGACCACCGGGTCAAGGGGACGGTGGCGGTCGGACAGGCCTTCGCCGACCGACCCTGGTTCCAGGCGGTGAGCCGCGATCAGCGCACCGCGGTGACGCCGACCTATGTCTCGCTCCTCACCGACGATCGGTGCTTCACCATCGCCGCCGCCGTGCGCAACCGATCCGGGTGCGATGATCGGGATCCTCGGAGTCGACGTCAACGTCCGAAGCTGGACGAGCATCTGAGTTCGCTGATGCGAGCCGATCTCGACGATCTGCTGCCGCTCTTTCTCGAGGAGGCGGGTTCGCGCCTCGATCGCCTGACCGCGCTCTTCGATGAGGCCGTCGAGGACCCCGGCGCGGCGGTTCAGGTTCGGCGGGAGCTCCACGCGCTCAAGGGTGCGGCGACGGCTGATGGGTCTGACCGAGATCGCCGATCTCTGCCACCGGGCCGAGGACTGCATGGTGGGGGAGGGAGCCAGCCGGGATCGATGGCGCACGCGCCATCACCGAACGGGTTGCCGAGATCGTCGACGACCTTCGGGTCGGATCGGAACGACCGATGCCGGCGTCCGCGGTGAACGACCAGCGGAGCCGGCACCGCGCCGGCGGAATCGACTCATCCGCGGCGGTTCCGGCGAACTCAGGGTCGCGACTGAGATCGTCGACGGCGTGGCGGAACGGAGCGCGCGAATGCGGATCGCGGCCAAGGTCGGCGGCGCTGCCGGTCCAGAGGCTCTTCGAACTCGCGTCAATCGCCGAGAGCGGACACGCCGAGGCAATCGCCGGAGACAGGTTCTGACCGATATCGGCGCCTCGCTCCGCGCGCATCGCCCTCGAATCTCGAAACCACCACCAAGACCCTGCAACGTCTCAGCGAAGAGCAACTCGACAGCCGCTCTGCGGCTCCAGGTCCAGCCCTTGCGTCCGTTCCTTCGGACCCTTGCGCGACACACCAGCGAACTCGCCGGTTCGCTCGGCAAGGATGTCGAGGTCGACAACTTCCGGCGGCAATGTCCAGCTCGATCGTCGAATCCTCGAGGCGGTTCGCGAAGCGGCCCTCCATCTCGCCCACAACGCCGTCGATCACGGAATCGAGGACCGCGAGACCCGACGAGATCTGGGCAAGAGCCGCCGAAGGCCACATCCATTTCGGCGCCGAGGCCGACGGCGACCGGGTCAAACTCGTGGTCTGGGACGACGGCAGGGGCATCGATCCCGAAGCGGTGGTCCGAGTCGGCGGTGGAACGCGGTCTCGTCAATCCGTCGGCCGCAGCCCATCTCGCCCCCGACGAGGCCTACCAGTTGCTCGAGCTGCCCGGATTCACCACCCGCGATCTCGCCACCGATGTTTCGGGTCGTGGAGTCGGGCTCGACGCCGTCGCCGCCTCGATCCGGTCGATCGGCGGGGACCTCTGGATCGATCGACTCCGGGCGAGGGAACCCGGGTCACCGTCGAGGTTCCGGTCGCCCGCCGCGGCGAACGGGTGCTGGTGCTCAAGGTCGGTGAGCTCATCCTGGCGATGCCGTCGTCGGCGGTTCGTTCGTTCAGCCGGCTGCGACCGGAGATGATCGTCGTCGACGACGGCCGGACCCTGGTTCGCCAGGGCAACGCAACCATCGGCGTGGTCTTTCTCGCGCCGCTCTTCGGCAGTCGAAAGCCGACGCACGCGACCATGATCGAGACCACCATCGGCGGGTCCACGACCGGCATCGTGGTCGACGCGATTCTTGGCGAGGAGGAGGTCTTCGTCCGGCCGCTCCCGGATGTTGCCGGGGCGCCGGCGATCATCGAGGGTATCGTCCTTCTGTCCACCGGCCGACCGGTCGCGATGCTCTCGCTCAAACGCTTCGGCCCGCTCGATCTCGGTGAAATCGCCGACACCGCCATGGCCGGCGAAGGGGCGCGTCCGCTGCGGGTTCTCCTGACCGATGACACCGTCGCCACTCGCGAAATGACTGCGTCGGATCCTCGAGGACGCCGGTTTTTTCGTGGCCGCGGTGGGTACGGCCGAGGAGGCCCTTCGACGAATCGAGAACGAGCCCTTCGATTGTGTCGTCACCGGTGTCGAACTTCCCGGGTTGAGTGGGATCGACCTCACCCGAAGGGTCCGTTCCAGCGATCTGTATTCGGATCTGCCGGTGGTGGTGATTTCGACCCGTGACCAGCCGGCGGATCGACTGACCGGTCTCGAAGCCGGCGCGGACGCCTATCTCACGAAACAGGACCTCGATCCGGACCACCTCGTCTCGTCTGATCCGTCGGGTGGCTGGAGACTCGTACCTGATCGGAGCTGACCGCTCACCACTCGACCGCGACCTGACGCGGCTTGCCGCCGAATCTCGAGACCAGCACACAGCGGTTTCGTTTGCCGAAATCATAGAGGTCACGGGTGACCTTGACGTCCTCGCGGCAGTACTCGACGATCTTGTCGATCTCGCCCTCTCGCCACCAGTCGAGCGCCTGCAGCCCGTCGGCCGATTTGCCGCCGCCCAGGGTCGCGACCGCGACGCTCTCGAGCTTGGGGCGAAAGCCGAGTCGATCCTCGAGGTCGTACATCATGTCGAAGGTCGGGAGATTCTGGAGGTCTTCGTCGGTGTAACCGCGAAGTACCTCGTAGTCGAAGCCTTTGATGTTGTAGCCGACGACGAGATCGGCGCTGCGGAGCAGCTCGATGAGATCCGAGATCTTGTCCTCGGTGTAGACGAGAAATTCGTCGGTGTCATAGCGATAGGCCACACCTACCGAGACGCCAAGGCGGTGCATCTGGCTTCGCCCACCGACCTCGTCGAAGGAGCGTTGGGTCTCGAGGTCGAAGACCACGACCTTCTCGTTCGGCCCCGACCTCGCGTTGCGGGTTGTCGTCGTAGAGGCTCATCTGGCCGTCCCAAATTTCCAATTCGCGCCGCCTCCTGCAGTGTTCGTTATGGGCGAGCCGAGCTTAACACGACAGCGTCGTCCGAAATCCGGAATCTGCGCGGCGATCACGGTGTTCCCGCGGTCGTCCAGAGTGCCATCCGGATCGGGTACGGGATCGGGATCGAAATGTGATCCATCGGTTGAAATGATAAATAGTATTTATATGATTTAAAGTATTACTTCCGAGAATGGGGTCTCCGGAAGACGGCGCCGATCCCGCGAAACCAGGATGGGCCGGTTATACTCCCGCCGTGGAAGTGAATCCCGATTTCGTCTGACGATCGTCCCGCTGGGACCATCGGTCGAGCTGGCGTTCTTCAGCGGTCCGCTGGATCTGCTGCTGCACCTCATTCGAAAGAACGAGGTCTCGATCTATGACATCCCCATCCTGAGCATCTGCGACCAGTACCACGAACACATCCGCGCCATGCAGGAACTCGATCTCGAGGTGGCCGGCGAGTTTCTCTGGATGGCAGCCTGGCTGCTCCAGCTCAAGTCGAAGCTGCTGCTGCCCCGCACCGCAGACCGAAGAGGGGGATCCCCGGGAGGAGCTGGTCGAACGGCTCCTGGCGTACCGGATGGTCAAAGAAATGGCCTCGATTCTCCACGACAAGGACCTCGTCCGCCAGTGCATCTGGCCGGCCGGGATCGTCGCCAAACTCGATGACGAGGACGTGGAACTCGACTGGGAAGAGGTCGATCTCCAGCTCCTGGCCGAGACCTACCTCACGGTGATGCAGCGTTTCGCCTCCGCCCATCCGCCGCCGCTCGAGGTGCTCCCCCTGCGGTACAACGTGCAGGACAAGATGCGGGAGATCTACCAACGGATCACCGACGACGATCTCGTGCCGCTCATGCGTCACCTCAACCGACGTCCCGACCCGGAGGAGGTCGTGGTCCTCATCGTCGCCGCCCTCGAGCTGGTTCGCTTGGGCGCCGTCCGCGCCGAACAGCGAGTCCCGTTCGCCGAAATCTATCTCCGCACGGGGCGGACGATCGTTCGACGAGGCATCGCTCGACACGACCGAACGAGAGGGTGCCGATGAATCGTGATCTCCTTCAGGCACTGATCGAAGCGGTGCTGCTCACCGCTCGGAGCCCGGTCACCGCCGATGCCATCTCGCTGGCCACCGAATCGCGAGGTCGGGGAGGCGGAGATCGAAGAAGTCGATCGCCGATCTGGCGTCGTCGTGGGAGGAGCGCCGATCGCGGCGTCCGCCTCGAACGATCGGCGCGGCGGCTGGCGGTGCGTCACACCGGCCCAGCTCGACCACTATCTTCGGACCTTTCACGGCATCGCGAGCCGGCAGAAGCTGTCCCAGGCGGCGCTCGAGGTCCTGGCCATCGTCGCCCACCGCCAACCGGTCACCCTTCCCGAGATCAACTTCATCCGTGGGGCCAACTCCTCGGCCGTGACCCGGACGCTCCTCGACCGGCGATTGGTCCGTCTGGCGGGTCGCAAGAAGGTCGTCGGCAAACCGTTCCTCTATCGCACCATCGAAGGAGTTTCTGCTCCATTTCGGTCTCGAGAAGGCCGAAGATCTCCCCGATCCCGAGGATCTGGTCGAGCCCGACTTCGCCGCCGACGCATGAGGGGCCGGTCTGCTCACGCCGGTATTCATGGCTCTGGACCGCGGTCGTTGCGCTGCACGGCCGTAGCCATCGGGCTGCGTGTCGCCGCCCCGCCCCGACCTGGGTGGCGTTGGATCTCGCGACCGCCGGCCCGACGTCGTTGGTGGCTGGCGAAACGGCACAGATCGACATCGGGACCGCCGAGGCACGGGCATTCCTCGGCGAGCGGCTGGTACTACGACGAGCGCAACCGATCCACCGGTGAGACCTTCGCGTGGAGCCGAGGGCCGCTCGTCGGAGGTTCTGTTTCACCTCGGCTGGCGGCGGGACATCGTGATGGTGGCGCGGTGTCGATCGTTCCAGTTCCCCGGAGCGCCGGATCCAGACCGTCGGCTTCGAACTCAACGGGCACGCGCTCGGCGGGGCGATGAGTCTGGAGCCGTCGAGCGATGGGCTTCGGATCGTTCTTCCGGCCGCAGCTCAGATCGTCGGCCGCAACCGGCTGGTCATGCACTACGGTCGGGTCGATGCTCCGGCCGACGTCACCTCCGGTTCCACCGACGAGCGCGAACTCGCGGTCGCCTGGTCGGAGATCGTCTTCGAGGGGGTGGACGGGAGACCGGTGCGAGCCGGACCGGCAGGAGTGCATCATGCCGGCCGGTGCCCGGGTCGATCGCCTTTCTCGATCTGCGTCCCGGACAGCCTGCTGACCGATCGAGAGGTGCGAGTCGCATCGAGGGAGCGTCCACCGATCTCGAGGTCTCGATTCTCGGCGAGGTCATCCTCGAGCCGGAGATCGGTTTCGTGGAGTGCTCCGGCGAGCCGATCGACGCACCGACTCGGCGCCCGCGCGGGACTGACCCGGATCCGGTTGACGACCCGGCCGACAAGGGATGTCGCCGCCCCGACGGGGATCCGACTGCTCCGCCCGCAGATCGTCTCGCCACAACCGGTCCGGGCGCCCGAGACAGGATCAACCCGGCGCCGAACTCGAAACGCGATGAATCGCCGCCCAACGTGATCATCTACCTCGTGGATGCCCTGCGCTCGGACCGGCTCGGTGTCTACGGCTGTGACCGCCCGCTGTCGCCGAGGCTGGATGCCCTGGCGGCGACGGGGATCGTCTTCACCGATATGGTGGCGCAATCATCGTGGACCAAGGCGGCGGTGGCGTCGATCTTTACCGGTCTCTGGCCGCGGGCGCACGGGGTCAACGGACCCGACGATCGTCTGCCCGAGGCCCTGCCGACCCTCCCGGAACTGCTCCAGGCCGCCGGCTACCAGACCGCCGCGGTGGTCGCCAACGCCTATGTCGGACGCCCGTTCGGTTTTGCCCGGGGTTTCGACCACTTCGAGTTCATCGAGCACACCAGGGACGGTCGGAGGTGCTCCACGAGCGGGTCGCGGCGTGGCTCGAGGCCCGCGACCCGGACGGCGGCCCGTTCTTCCTCTATGTCCACACCATCGATCCCCACGCTCCCTACGCGCCGCCGTCGCCGTTTCTCGAGACCTTCGCGGCGGATGTCGAGGATCCTTCGGTCGGTCAGGTGGAGACGGTTCGCGGTCTCGTCCTCGGAACGGTGGAGCCGACCGGCCGAACTCGGTCGCGATCTCCGCGAGCTCTACGATGGCGAGGTCGCCGCCAACGATGCCAGCTTCGGCCGACTGCTCGACGAGCTCGAAGCCATCGGCGAACTCGACAACACGGTGGTCATTTTCACCTCCGATCACGGCGAGGCATTCGGCGAGCACGGCAACTGGACCCACGGCCTCGATCTCTCCAACGAGGTGCTGTCGATTCCGCTCGTGGTGCGGCTCCCCGGGGCGTCGGCGGCGGTCAGCGGGTGTCGACACGCCGGTTCAGCACATCGATCTCCTGCCCACCATTCTCGAGTCTCTGCGCCGTCGATCCACCCTCGGACTGCGCCGGGTGCACGCCTGCTCGATCCGATCGGGGACGATCCAGGTGGGGGAGGATCGGACGATCTTCGCCTATCTCGACTACTGGGGAAAGACCGGAGCTGCCGCTCCAGGCTGACGGTTGGAAGCTCATCGAACCGCTGTCGCCGGACTTCGGATCGATGATCGAGCTCTACGACCACGACAACGACCGCCTCGAGACCCACAATCTTGGCGTCGGACGCACCCGGTTCGAGCCGGCTGGCTGGAGGCCCGGTTGCGCGAGGCGCTGAAAACCGAGGGCGTCAGCCTGCCGACCGAGGTCGACGCCGAAACGCGGGCCCAGCTCGAAGCCATCGGCTATCTGCAGTAAGGCGGCACGACGCCGGGAGGACGACATGTCGGATCACCATCTCCAACCCAAGACCCGGGTCCTCATGATGCCGCGCGACACCAACGCATCGGGGACGATCTTCGGCGGAGTGATTCTCTCCTATATCGATCAGGCCGGGCGCCGAGGAGGCCATCTGCCAGGGGGCGCGACGCGTCGTCACCGTGGCCATGAATCAGGTGGTGTTTCACCAACCGGTCCTGGTCGGCGATCTGGTTTCGTTCTACACCGAACTCATCAGGGTCGGGCGGACATCGGTGACCGTCAAGGTCCGCGTCAAGGCGGCCCGGCGATTCGATCGCGAACAGATCGTCGATGTCACCGAAGCCGAGATCACCTATGTCAACGTCGATGGCGAGGGCCGGCCGATCCCCATTTCCAGCGTCGGAGGGGTTCAGGCGTGACCGGGGACCCGATTGCCGCCGGTTCGACGGCTCCTCGATCGCGGCGATTCGCGCCGGGTTGTGCGCCGGGTCTGGTCGCGGGCTGGCTCGGCGAAGGCGAGGCGAGGGCAACGATCGTGGCGGTCGGAGATGCGGTGACCGGATGCCCGTCGACGCCGGTAACCTCGGCCACGTGGTTCGACCTGGCGTCGCTGACCAAACCCCTCGTGGTCGGGACGCTGAGCTCTCCTCGAACTGAGGGAGGGTGCGCTGAGTCTCGCCACCACCGTTGCCGAGGTGTTTCCCGATACCCGGGGTCGCGAGCTTGGCGATCGAACCGTGCGTCGAACTCCTGACCCACACTTCCGGTCTGCCGGCCTGGGCGCCGGTCTACGCGCTCGCGCGGGCAGGACCGGTCGTCGATCATCGAGACCGTTTGCGGGCTGCCGGTGGGGGAGGCGGGCACCCACGTGGTCTATTCCTGCCCGGGGTTCATCCTCCTCGGGATGATGCTCGAGCGGATCGCCGGCACTCCGTTGGACCGTCTCTTCGGGGATCGTGTGCTTCACCCGCTCGGGCTCGAAGAGCAACTCGGATTTCGACCGGAAGCGGATCGGCCCCTGGCCGGTGGCGCCGTGTCGCCGGACACCGAGCTGCGCCTTGTTGCCGAACGCGGCCTCGATCCCGCTACGATTCCGCCGGTCGGGCCCGCACTGCCTGATGACGGCAACGCGCGCTTTCTCGGCGGCGTCGCCGGCAACGCAGGGCTCTTCGGCACCGCAGCCGGGGTCCTCGGGCATGGCAAGGGTGTATCTCGGGGACGGTGCGTTTCTGACCGCCCGAGAGCGCGCCCTGGCCACCACCGACCACACGCCCGGCCTGGAACAGGCTCGGGGTCTGGGATGGCAACTCGCGCGCTCGCCGGGGTGTTCCGCGGGGCCCGCCCTGGCGCCCACGGCCTTCGGTCACACCGGTTTCACCGGCACGTCGGTGTGGGTGGATCCGACCCGGGGTCTCGCCATGGTCCTCCTGGCCAATCGGGTCCATCCCGGACACCGCGACACCGACCTCCACCCCCTCAGGCGCCGCTTCCATCAACTCGTGGTCGAGCTGACCTACCATCCGATGTCGGCATGCCGACATCGATCCACTCGACGGCTGATCGGGCGAATCGGCCTAGGTTCGCAGAGTGGTGAGGCGGTTGATGGCGAAGAGGGTGGTGAGGATCGCGGGGGCCCAGGCACCGATGACCGCCGGCAGGACCTCGGCCTCGCCGAGCTTGCCGAAGAACGCGACCGAAACGGAGTAGACGATCCCAGCACGAGCGCGAGGGCGACTCCCTGCATGGTCGTGACCCGTCGTCCGCCCCGGTTGAGTCCAAAGGGGAGGGCGAGGAAGACCATCAGAAAGGCCGAGAGGGGATAGGCGAGCTTCTGGTGCCATCTGACGATCAATCGAGCCGGGTGGTGTCCGGAATCGACGAGTTCGTCGATGTGGGCACGCAACTCCTTCACCGTCATCTCGGCCGGTATCCGACGTTCGTGGGCGAAGTACTCCGGGGTTTCGGGGATCCCGACTTCCATGGGTCCGTTGATCATCTCGAACTCGACGGTTCCGTCGGGTTGAATTCTCCTGAACCAACCCAGATTGCGCGATCCATGCGCCATTTTCGAAAGTCACCCGTTGCGCGAAGAGGTGGAACGCAGCTCCATCGCCTCGTCGATGGTGAGTTTGGTGAATCGCATCATGGACTGGTCGGATTCATCGAACTGGAGGAAGCTGTAGAAGCTCTGGTCGTCCCGCGACAGCAGCCATTGGCGCCCGCCGGCGGAGTACGATCGCGGCGCCTCGCGTCCCTTGATTCGATCGAGCAGGCGTTTTGCCTTGCGGTTCGAATTCGGCACCACCGACTCGCTCAAAATCCACATTGCGCCTGCCACTCACCACGGCGATCAGGAGAATCGGCACGACCACCCGGTAGAGCGAGATCCCTCCCGCCTTGAACGCGGTGAGTTCCTGCTGACGCTCGAGGACCGTCAACAGGATCAACACCGCGATCATCAGGGCCAATGGCATGATGTCCATGATGAGCTGTGGCACGAGGTTGACGTAGTAGCCGACGATCACCCGGAGGGGTGCGCTGTTCTTGGCCATGTCATCGACGATTTTCGGTGAGGTCGATGACCACGTACAACAGGCTGGTACTCACCAGAACCAGCGCCAACGGACCGAGAAGCCGCCGGATGATGTGCCTGTCGAGAATTGTCGGGAACCCGGTTGCAACCCTGCGCGGCTCCAACCCGACCGGATAACCGCCCGACAACGCTTCGCCGTCGGCCATGCCTCGCGCCCGACGACGGTCCTTCCGTCGCCGGTTCCACTTGGCAAGCCGACTCTCGGGTCGTTGTCGTTCACCCATCCAACGTCCCATGCGGGTGATGAGCACGACCGAAAAAACGGTCAAGGCGATGTTGGCGAGCCAAACCCCGGTCCATGCCGGGATTCGCCCCTCCACGGCGAGCAGTTCACCGTTGTTGTTGATGATGTAGTAGGTGAGGATCACCCCGACCGAGACGATGAACCCGCGGCCCCGGCCGCCCGATCGTGAACCGACTCCGAGGGGCACGGCCAAAAGGGCGAAGACCACGCAGGCCGAAGGAATGGCCACCCGGCGGTTGAGCTCGATCACGGCCAGTCGTCGCTCCAGCTCCAGCTTGATTGGGTCCAGCTCCTCGATCTCGTCGGTGGTGCCGCCGAAGGAACCCTGGCGGATAAAGTTCACGAGGGAAAGGGTTTGCCGTTCCCGCATGTTCAGTTGGTATCGTGAGACGCCCTTGTTTTTCATCCCTCCATCGGGGCGCACCACCTGTTGATAGCTCTTGCTGTATCGAAAGGCCTCCGGTCGACCCCGATTGAAATAGTAGTTGACCACGTCTTCGAGGAGGATCCACCGTTGGAGAGCCGTGCCTTCTTGATTGATCGCGGTGGGGGAGTCGTCGTTCCCGGTGGTCACGATCCGTCCGTGCTGGGCCAGGGTGAGGCGTTGTTCCACCGGGTCTGTGGAATCGAAGATCATGACGCCGCGCCACCGTCCACCGCGATCCGCGACCTCCCGTACGAAGAGCAGGAGATTGGGAAACTCCTCGTAGAAGATCCCTGAATCGATGCGTCCGATGTTCTTGGCGTTGGCGAATAACGCCACCCGCATCTCCCTCAGAGATCGGTTGGACTGAGGAATCACCAACAGATACATCCAACCGTTGACCAATGCGAGGAAAACACCCATGACGAGGATCGGCCGCAGGAGTCGGGTCGCCGGGATTCCGGCTGCCTGGAGAGCGATGATCTCGTTGTCGGTGTTCATGCGCCCGACGGCGATGAGCACGCCAAAGAGAAAGCTCATGGGCACCGTCAGCACCAGGACATGAGGAATTGTGTTTGCCAGTACATCGAACGCGTCGGTCCAGGAAACACCGCGAACCAGGACCATCTCGACGAGCGCGAAGAGCGGCCGCATCATGAGCAGGAAGGTATAGACAAACAGACCCAGCACCGCTGGCGGTGTCACCTCACGGATGACGAAACGATCGATGCGGCCGAAAACCATCACCTGATGAACTCTCCAAAAATCCGCTGGTAAGTCTACCTTGGACCCAGGGTTCTCACCAGCGGACCGTTCCGTTCAATCGGTCGGTGCGCGAGGCGGCATCGGGCGGCTCGGGAGATTGGCACACCCATGCCACCCGGAGAGAGTTGCACGGGTCTGAGATTTCCGCAGGGTTTTCCACACGCTCGGTTTTCCGCAGAACAACGCCCTGAATACAACGTCCGATAAGATATATTATGTAAACCTGGGATTGAGTCAGCAAAAAGTGGTCGCTCTTTCTCATTACCCGCTTTCGCCTCAATCCCTCTTGTTCTCAGCTGATTCCCGAGCGAGGTCCGCCTCGATTTCACGAATCAGAGATCGAAGCGCGTCGATGACGTCCTTTGGTTGGGGCTCGGACTCGGTCCGGAATGACAAAGAGACGCCAAAGGGCCGATCGATGGATGGACGAAACCGAACGATGTATGGTCTCGTGCGGCCGGTCTGCGAACCGTCACCAGGATCGGTCGCCTCTCCGGCGCTTCGACGACGTCGGCGCAGTTCCTCGCGGTCGAGGCGGTCTTCGACAATTTGGCGCACCAACGACAACATTGCCTCGGCGTCCGAAGCTCGGGCGATCTCCAACAATATGCTCTTGGCGGTGATGTCGGCATGCCGACATGCATCTCTCACCTCGCGTGGTATCCCGAGAAGCTTCAGGGATTCGGTCACGGTCACGCGGGAACGCCCGACTGCCGTTGCTACCTCATCGTGGGTGTAACTATAAGTATTGATAAGGGTTGTGAAGCCCTCAGCCTCTTCAAATGCAGTCAGATCCTTGCGCTGAAGGTTCTCGATGAGGGCGATTTCGAGGGCTTCCTGGTCTTCGAGTTCGAACTCGATGCAGGGCACCTCATCGAGGCCCGCCATCATGGCCGCATGGAATCGCCGCTCACCAGAGATGAGCTCGTATCCCCCATCCGATCGTTGCCGCACCAGGAGCGGCTCGAGCACTCCATGCCGCTTGATGCTCAAGACGAGGTCGTCAAGAACGCCCGAGATTGGTACGCGGTTGATCAGGGTTCGAGGAGATCTGGGTCACCCGTACCAAGACCCCGAAACCCTCGCCCGAGCGTGGCGTCACGAGTTCGTCGACATAGTGACGATCGTGACGCATCCGGCGCCGACTCGGTAAACCGACGTTCTTGCGGCTAGTGTCCGACACGCTCGAGAACCTCCTCGCACAAACGATAGTACTCGTAGGCGCCACTCGAGCTCGGTGCGTGGTCGAAGATGCTGCTCTGGTGCGCGGGTGATTCTTCGAGACGCACCGATTTGGTGATGCAGGTGTCGAAGACGAGGTCGCCGAAGACGCTGTGGATCTCGTCACTCACCTGCCGGGCCAAGATGGTTCGCTTGTCGAACATGGTGATGAGCACGCCAAGAACCTGCAGTTCCTTGTTGGGGCGGGCCTTGATCTTGTCGATGGTGTCGAGGAGATCATCCGTGCCCTCGAGGGCGAAGTAGGACGCCTGGATCGGGATGATGACATGGGTCGCGGCCACCAACGCGTTGACGGTCGTCAGACCCAGGGTCGGGGGCGTGTCGATGATGATCGCCTGATAGGCATCGGCGAGCGCATCGAGATGATCCTTCAAGCGGTAGGGTCCATCCAGTTCGCCGACCATGGAAACCTCGAGCTTGGCCATGGCGATTCGCGACGGAGCGATCCAGAGATTTTCCTGTTTGGCCGGAAGAATGATCTCGGCGAGGCTCGTGCGGCCCGTGAGGACATCGAACATGTTGCCCTCGACCCGGCGGAGATCGGTGTTGGACATGGTGGAATTCGCCTGCGGGTCGATGTCGACCAAGAGGGTCTTGAGGCCCTTCTGCGCCAACCCGGCGGCGAGGTTGACCGCGGTCGTGGTCTTCCCCACCCCGCCCTTCTGGTTGGTGATTGCGACGATGATGGACAGCTTGTGCCTCCTCGGAACGTGCGGCGACAATCATAGGGGCGCGGCTTACAGAGTGTCAAACGGTTGGGCTCCCGCGGCGGGACATGCTCTACATTTCGTATTCGCCCATGTCTTCCGGTCGCATCGTTTCGAGAATCGCTTTGACCGCCTCTTCCTGTGTGGCTTCGGTGACCACGGCGGACGCGAGAACATTCGGATCGACGAAAACATCGGCGTCGGCGCGCAAGGCGATGGCGATGGCGTCGGAAGGTCGCGCATCGACTTCCCGCCACTCGCCGTCGGGGTTGACAAGATGGACCGAGGCGAGAAAGACCGCGTCATCGAGGCTGTGGATCAGAACGTGGTCGAGGGTGAATCCAAGGTCGCGGATGAGGGCGGCGATCAGATCGTGGGTCAGCGGCCGCGGAACCTTGACGCCCTCGAGGCAGATGGCGATCGCGTTGGCCTCGCAGATGCCGATCCAGATGGGCAGGTAGGCATTCTCCTCCGGTCTGGCGAGGATCACGACCGGGCTCTTGGTCGCCGGATCGACGACGAGGGCGCGGACTGTCATCCTTACCGGGTCGGAGGTCTTATCCATGGTCATATGACCAATGTGTCCGTACGGCGAGAAGAAGTCAAGGAGAACCGTCGATCGGCCGAAATCGTTCGGGACCGGTTGTGATCCGGCCCCCGAAAACCTCAATCGTGCGGGTGGATCGGTAGGCGTACGGCACCGCCGACGATCGTTCCGACGAGGGAGTGCGCTCCGGCCCGCTGGATCTCGACATCAACCACGTCTCCGATCGTCTCGCGGCCGCACTTTGGAAAATTGACGACGCGGTTGTCCTCTCCCCTCCCCTGCCAGTGTTCGGAATCGCGTCGGCTTTCCCCATCGATGAGCACTTGGACGACGCCTCCGATCAGGCTCTCGTTGAGTTCCAGAGAGATCTGGTCCGACCGGGAGAACAGTCGCTGCAACCTGGCGCTCTTGAGGGCATCGGCAATCTGCGGCCGGTATCTGGCGGCGGGCGTCTTGGGTCGGGGAGAGAATCCGAATGCGTAGACCTGACCGAATCGAATCGTCTCGAGGATGTCCATGGTGTCATCGAAATCGGCGTCGGTCTCACCCGGAAACCCGACGATGATGTCGGTGGAGATGTTGATGTCTGGGGCGGCGCGGCGAATACGGCCCACCAGGTCGAGGTACTCGGCCCGGGTGTATTTTCGGTGCATCCGTTCAAGGACGGCGTCCGAACCCGACTGAATCGGCAGATGCAGATAGCGGAAGACGTTTCGGTGGTTTGCGAGAACGTCGATCAAGTCCTGGCCGAAGTGACGAGGATGAGAGGTGATGAACCGAACGCGACGGAGGCCGTCGACCGACGCCACCGCCTCGAGCAGCCGTGCGAAACCGGCCCCGGTTTCAGGGCAGTTGTAGGCATTGATCGTTTGCCCGAGAAGCTCGACCTCTTTGATGCCGTCGTCAGCGAGCGAGCGCACCTCGTCGAGCACGCTGGCCAGAGGTCGACTCGCCTCTCGCCCTCTGGTGTACGGCACGATGCAGAAGGTGCAGAACTCATTGCAGCCTTCGATCACGGTGACCATGCCGCGGGTTGTACTCTTGCGAAAAATACTGTGGTAGTTGTACTCGGCCTCGGCATCGAAACCCGTCAGAACCGGCCGCTCGCCCTGAGAAACCGCACGCACCGCCTCGCCGATGCGGGCGGTTTGTCCGGGACCGATGACGAATCCTACGGATCGCGATTGGTTGAGAAGCGCCCCGGCTTCCTGCTCGGCAACGCAGCCGCAGACACCGATGGTCGTGCTCGGGTTGGATTTGGCCAGCGCACCGATCCGACTGATGATCTTCTGGACCGGCTTGTCGCGCACCGAACAGGTGTTCAGGATGACCAGATCCGCCCCGCTGGCCATCGGCGCCGGAACGAGACCGTGCTGACGAAGCTCGCCTTCGATCAGCTCGGTATCGTGCTGATTCATCTGGCAGCCCCATGTTTCAACAAAGAATGTCTTCATAATGAGATTGGGTTTCACTTGCAAATTAAGCGACAGTGTGGCGCGCTCAGGGAGGCATCACTCCAGTCGTGGGGCGTGGCGTCGGAGGCTTGTCGAAGTGCCTGAACCACCCCGGTTGGCCACCGTCGCGCTGTGCGCTCTTTTTGATTTCGGTGAGCTCGGATTCCGCCTTATTCTTGTCGACCTCGAGCTTCTGGCGTTGGGCGAGGGCGTCATCGAGCTTGGGCTTGATCACCCCGTCTCGATAGGCAGGATCATCCCAGGAGTAGAAATCACGCCACAGACCCGGAATATCGTAGTCGAGGACATCGATCTGCTTGCTGATGTCATTGAGCAATTTCAGTTGTTGCTCGTACATCGCCTGCCAATACTGCTTTTTCTCCATGTCTTCCGCATAACCGGGAGCCTGACCCTCGATTTCGGCGCCGGTACCCTGAACATCAGCCAAACCACGGGATGATTGGTTGCCGGGTTTGGTGACCTCGGTGACATGGCCTTTTCCGGCAAGATCGGCGAGGTTCTCGTTGTTGATGACGATCCCCGCTTCTCCCTCAGCCGCCTTGCGATCGAGCTTGATGCCACCGGCGACGTCGGACAGGCTCTGGTCGGAATTGGCAACCGGTGTCGGCGTGGGTTCGCTCGAAGCAACCGTGCTTCCGATTCCGCCGAGGAACAGGACGACCGCCAGGTGAATTCGATTGGCTGAGCGCTTCATTCTCACCTCCATGGTGCGGCGTGGTTCAGGGAGTGCTGGTTCCCCGACGGCCGTAGCGATCCTCGAGACGAACGACATCGTCGAGGTGGTTGGTCGAAACCTCGAGGAGCCGGCAGTCCGACACCCCGATCATGCGATGCAGCGTCCCCGGCGCGATATGGAACACCGCCCCGCTTTCGAGACGGTGCGTCGTCAGACTCTCGATATCGGTTCCGACGACGAGGTCGAGCGTACCGTCGAGAACGCGCAGGGTCTCATCCTTGACCTCGTGATACTGCAGGCTCAGGGCCTCACCCTGGCGAACGAAAAGGATCTTCCCGACATAACTGGGAGTCTCCGCGAAAATCTCTTCGTGCCCCCAGGGTTTGTCCACCACCCGTGCTTGCCGATTGATCGTCACGACAATCTCCTATACCCGAATCTTGATCTTCGCGAGGGAAATCGCAAGCCTTTCGAGAAGAAACTCCTCGACATCGCGGGCAGTCGCCATTGCGCATGCCTGCCGAGCGAGATGAACCGACTCGCGGTACGACAGTTGTCGAACCAGGGCGCGTACCACCGGGATCGCCTGCGGATTCATGCTGAACCGCTGGAGACCTATACCGAGAAGCACCGGGACCATCAGAGGATCCGCGGCCATCTCGCCGCACATGGCGACCGGGATACCCGCAGCGGCGCCGGCTTCGACGACCTTCAGGATGAGCCGAAGGATTGCCGGGCTGGTCGGTCGGTAGAGATGAGCCACCAGCTCATTCGAGCGATCGACCGCCAGTGAATACTGGATCAGGTCGTTCGTGCCGATGGAGATGAAATCGACCTCGCGCGCCAACTCGTTGGCCATCACGGCCGCCGATGGAACTTCGACCATGGCGCCGAGTGGAACCTCGTCGTTGACGGCATGCCCCTCGGCGCGAACCTCGTCCGTGATCTTCTTAAAAAGAAGGCGGGCGATCCGGAATTCCTCGATGCCGCTGATGAGCGGGAACATGATCTGCACCCGCCCGGGCTCAAATTCGCCGGCGAGCCGCACGAGGGCCCGAAGCTGGGTCTTGAAGAAAGTCGGGCTGCGAGAAACACAGTCGAATGCCCCGCAGCCCCAGGACCGGGTTGGCCTCGCTGGCGCCGATGACCTCCCGCGCGAGCTTCTTGCCGCCAAGATCGAAGGTTCGGATCGTCACCGGGAACGGCGCCATCTTGGTGGTGATCTCGCGGTAGGTCTCGAGATGGTCCTTTTCCGACGGCAGATTCGGGCTCATCTTCATGTACAGGAACTCGGAGCGGTAGAGACCGATCCCGTGCGCGTTCCACTGGCTCGCGAGCTCGACTTCGTTGGGCAGGTCGATGTTGGCGAAGATGGTGATCTCATGCCCGTCGCGGGTCACCGAAGGCATGGCGCGCATGGCGAGAAGCTGGGACTGCTGTTCCTGATACTCCCGCTGCCGGTTCTCGATACTCGGCGACCACCGCGGGTCTCCGGATCGAAGACGATCTTGCCTTCGAAGGCATCGAGGGCGACCAGACGCGATTGCCGTCCGGCTTCGCAGAGCCCCTGGGCGCCGACGATCACCGGTATCCCGAACGACCGGGCGATGATGGTTGTGTGTGCGGTCGGGCCACCGGTCTCGAGCGCGAAACCGAGGATCTTGTCCAAGGGCAATTGGACCGCCTTGGAGGGCGGAAGGTCGTCGGCGACGAGAATCGCCGGCCGGTCGAGGTGATCGAGTTGGCCGAGATCGAGCCCGTGCAGAGCATTGAGAATTTGGGTGGCGACATCGAGGACGTCGAGCTTGCGGTCGGCGAGATGGGCATGGGGCAGAGCCTCGAACCGAGCGACCAGTTCACCGACCACCTGATCGGTGGCCCACTCGGCGTTGACCCGTTCTTCGCGGATGATCTTCTTCACCGGCTCGACAAAGGACGGGTCGGTGGCGATGAGCTGGTGGGCCTCGAAAATCCCCGCGTACTCATCACCCATCTGGAGTTCGGGCGCGTTCGCGGTTTTCCCAGATCGTGTCGACCGTCGTGGTCACCGCGGCCGAGAAACGCTCCACCTCGGCCTCGACCTGATCCGATGGAATCGTGATCCGCAGGGTCGCGATGGGACGGGTCTCGTGCACCACCGGCTCTCCGATGGCGATGCCGGGACTGACTCCGAGGCCCGTCAGGGTTCTGCTCATTCGCCCTCTCCGAATTTGTCGTGAAAGAGCTCGACAAGCGCCCGCACCGCCTCCTCCTCGTCGGGCCCGTCCGCGCGGACCGTAACCGAGGTTCCCTTTGACGCGGCGAGGGTCAACAAACCGAGGATCGACTTGGCGTTGACCTCTTCGTACTCACCCCCGATCAAGACCTCGGAGGTGAATGTGTTGGCGGTGTGTACAAGCTTGGCCGCAGCGCGGGCGTGGAGACCGAGCTTGTTGGTGATCATCACCTCCTGCTGCATCATGTCCTTCGAACTCCTCGTTGCGATGGTTGAGAATCATTCGGCGTCGGCTTTGAGCTTCCGCCGAATGCCTCCTCCATTGTAACCGGTGTGGGGAGTGATGCCGTTCGACTGAACTCAAAGGTGGGACCGGGGTCACCAACCGAATGCGGCCGGCTCCGGGAATCACCTATCCTGATCTCCCTCGAGAAACTCGCTCGCCAAGCCGGATGCTCTTCTGTCCCGCGGCGGCCAATCGGCTCGCAAGTTCATTCAGGGGCACATCACGGTCCACGCAGCGATCCCAACTTGACCAACATCGGCAGATTGACGCCGGTGACGATCTCGATGCGATCCGGTTTCGAGAAACGGCAGGGCGAGGTTGGTCGCGGTTCCGCCGAACATATCCGTGAGAATGAGAACGCCGGCTCCCGCCATCCATGGCTTTCAGCCGGTGCTCTCAGATCGGCGGTCGCGGCATCGGTGTCCACCTCCCACGGGAAGGGTCACGGCATCGGTGCTATCGACCAGATGAGGATCGATCATCCGCGCCGATTCCAGAATCGAGATTGCGAGATCACCGTGGGTGAGCACGAGCACCGGAATCATGAATACCTCCACTGCTCTTTGTCGCGATGGCGCAGCACGGCGTTCTCGCCCGGCCTCGTTCAGGGCCGACGCCACTCGGTCGGCGACATAGACCGATCGGTGCCTGCCACCGGTGCAGCCGATCGCGATGGTGAGATGGCTCTTGAGTTCATCGCCGTAGCGTGGGTACGAGATAAAGCACGAGATCGACGATCCGACGAATCGCCTCCTCGACCTCCTCCTGACCCGTCAGCCACTTCTTGACGGGTTCGTCGTCCCCGGAAAACGTCCGAAGTTCCTCCTCGAAGTACGGGATTCGGCAGGAACCGTACATCGAAGACCAGACTCGCGGTCGACGGCACACCCTGGAGATATGAGAAGCTCTCGACTTCGACGGTGAGACCCTCGGACGGTCGGAATCGCCGAAACCCAGGGTCAGCACCTGCCGCCTGAGATCATGCGGCGACAGCTTCGTCGTGTCGACGATGAGATCGGCCAGTTCACGAACCGCGGCGAGGGAACTTCGTTCGGCGGCGATGGAGTGTTCGATGGCACCGTCTCGAAGCGGATGCGGACGCCGCGCCACCGAGTATCTCCGCAGCAGGACATCGGGGTCGGCTTCGACGAAGATCAGGCGCAACGTCGGGTACCGGAGCTTGAGATCGACGAAAGATCTCCGGGAACTTCTCGGCCATCCCCGACGCCCGAACATCCAGAACGACGGTCAGCCGTTCGGCTTTATTGTCAGATGTCTCGAAGAGCGAGCTCACCAGTTCGAGTGGAATATTGTCGACGCAGAGATAGCCGATGTCCTCGAGCGAGCGCGAGAGGACGGTCTTTCCCGAACCGGAAAGTCCGGTGATGACAAAGGGACCACCGAAACGCGGTTTAGCCGTCGCCATCGGGATCTCCCTGTGCCAGCTGATTCACGGCCTCGAGAAAAATCCGTTCGTCTTGGATTCCCCGCTGCGCCAGGAGACATTTACGAACCGCGGTCTCGACCATGATGGCCACGTCGCGGCCGGGAGCCACCACCATCGTGTACTTGGGAATCTCCATCCCGAGAATGACCTCGGTCGAGGTCCATGCCCGCGGTCGTTCCATCATCTGTTCCCGCCACTTCTGCTCCATCGCCTTGGCGCCGGAGCTCAGTTTGATGAGTTGGATCACCAGCGAGATCGTGACGGATGGCTGGGTGGCGGTCATCCCGAAGTGCTTACGAATGTCGATGATTCCCACACCACGGAGCTCCAGGTAGTTCTGCAGCAGCTCGTGGGGGCTCCCCAGAAGACCGCGATTGTGGGTTCGTCGAACCATCACGAGATCGTCGGCCACGAGCCGGTGGCCCCGGTAGACGAGTTCGAGAGCGCACTCGGATTTACCGATGCCGGCATCGCCGACAATCAGGGTCCCGAGCGAGAACACATCGAGCAGACACACCGTGCATCTGAATCCGGGGCGCGAGTTCGTCCTCGAGGAAACCGGAGATGATTTCGATGGTCTCCGAGGTCTGCGCCATGGTTGTCAGCACCGGGACCTCTCGCTGGTTGCACCCATCGATCACCGGCGCCGGCGGTTGCTGACCCTTGGTCGATATCAGGCACGGAACCTCGAGATCGACGATACCGCTGAGGCGATCGGTGGCAACATCGTCGCCGAGGGTTTCGAGATAGGAGTACTCGGACTCGCCGAGGATCTGAACCCGGCCCTCTTTGACGTACGGCAGGTATCCCGCCAGGGCGAGCCCGGGTTTCTGAATTCTCGGGTTGTGAGATCTCGCGCGAATCGAGCCCGCTCTCGCCGCCGATGATCCGCAGATTGAGAGGCGCCAGTCTCGGCTCTCGAAGAAGTCGGCCCACCGAGATCGGGCGGAGGTAGCTTCACAGACCCTCCCTGCTCCGCAGCACGATCGAATCGCCGCGATGATCGAGTTCGACATCAGTCGCATGCTAGGAGGTCCTCTCGAAGATTCGCTGTTCTTGAGGATTCGTGCGATTTGAGACAGGACCTGAAGATGTTCGGCCGGTTGATCCGGCGGCGACAAGACGACAAAGAAGAACCTCACGGCGTCGTGATTCTTGTTGCCTCCGAAATCGACCCCGCTATCGAATCGCGCGAGCGCGACGACGATGTCACCGAGAGTCCGGCAGCTTGCAGTGTGGAATCGCGAAACCGTTCCCGACCGATGTGGATCCGAGCGTCTCGCGTTCGGTGAGCGCAGCTTCGACCATCGCGGCATCGAGATCTGGCTGCCGAGCGCCACCTCGCGGGCAATCGTTGCAATGACCGTTTCGCCATCCTCGCCTCGAGATCGAGGAAGACGAGATTCGGGCCGGACTGGCGTCGCGAATCTTCATCAAAGCTCCGGGGTGATCAGCCCCAGTTGGTTGTCGCTGCGCCTGTAGAGCACGTTGATCCGGTCGGTGGACGCGTTGCGGAAGACCAGTGAACTGTCCGGAGCTCTTCTCCAACTGCAGAATGGCGTCCTCGACGGTCATGGGCTTGATGGGGATGCTCGAGCGTTCGACGATCTCGCGGCGGCCCGGATGCGTCAGGAGTCGCTCTCGAGGACCTCGACCTCCCAGTCCTGGACCTTCTTCGCTTCGCCGCCCCGCGGCTTGTGGTCCTTGAGCCGCGCTTTGGCTCGTCGAGCCTGGATCTCGAGCTTGTCGACGCCCTCCTGAAGCGCGGCGGTCGAGTTCCTTGTTCTGGGTGTTGGCCTGGATGTCGAAGTCTTTGCCCTTGACGAAGAGATCCAACGACGTAGAGGTGACGCTCCTGGGCAGACCTCGACCCGCATGTCGAGAATGTCGTTGAAGTACTTGGTGATCTTCGCCAGTTTCTTCTCGGTCAATTGGCGGAAGCTCTCGTCCAGGGTGACTTTCCGGGCGATGTAGTCAACTCTCATTATGTCTCCGTTCAGAAAACCTTTTTTCGTTTGTCGGATGACGGGATCGCCATCTCTTCACGGTACTTGGCAACAGTCCTCCGCGCGAGGCGAATTCCCTCGCGCTGGAGCATTTGCATGATTTTCGAATCCGACAACGGCCGCGCCGGGTCTTCGGCCTCGACGAGCTTTCTTGATCCGTTCCTTGACGACCAGCGACGAGACATTCTCACCTCGCGCCGAATCGACCCCGGAATGGAAGAAGTACTTCATCGGGAAAAGGCCGCGCGGCGTGTACATGTACTTGTTGCTCACCACCCTCGAGATGGTGGATTCGTGCATCCCGATGTCTTCGGCGACCTGGCGAAGCACCATGGGTTTGAGGTGCTCGATTCCGAAATCGAGGAAGTTCCGCTGGAAGGTCACGATACTCTTCGGCGACCTTGTAGATCGTCCGCTGCCGTTGGTCGATGCTCTTCATCAACCAGACGGCGCTGCGCATCTTCTCGCGCAGGTAACCTGCGACTTGCGGATCCACCGCCACGCACCTTCGAGCATCCGGGCGTACTTCGAGTTGATCCGGAGCCGTGGCAGGCCATCGTCGTTGAGGTGGATCGTGTATTCGTCGTCGACCTTACGAATGTGGACGTCGGGTTCGATGTACTGGTTTCGTTCCTGATGAAAGACGCGACCGGGTTTGGGCTCGAGCCGGTGAATGACATCGACGAGGTCCTTGAGACTCACCCACCTCGCAACCGCAAGCGACGGCCAGTTTCTCCCACCGTTGATGCAGCAGCATGTCCCAGTGTTCGGCGATCACCGTCCTGCGCCAGCTCGAGGAGCTCTGCTTCGTCGGCGTCGTCGGCCACCGCGATGAGCTGATCGAGTCTGCATGGCAAGGCACTCTTGGAGACTCCGCGCGGCGACCCCGGGCGGATCGAACGCCCGGACGATGGCTAACGCCGCAGCGATCTCCTCCGGTCGGCGCCGTCGTTGCCGCAGCGATCTCCTCGTCCGAAACGTGCAGGAAACCGTCCTCGTCGAGATTGCCGATGATGTACTCGGCGATCATCACGATCCGCTCGTCGCATTCCATCATGTGGAGCTGCCACAGGAGATGATCGGCGAGGCCTCCCGAGGACGAGATGACGTTCTCCAGCGGTACTCCGTCTCGGGAATCCGGGGCCGCCATGGAAGGCCCCTCGGATCGGTGATCGGCCAGGTAGTCGGAGAAGAAGGCCTCGACATCGATGTCGTCGTAGGCCTCCTCTTCCGACGGCAGAGAATCATCCTCATCGAGCGACTCGGTCGTGCCACCGACGACGTTCTCATCCGCAGAGCTCGACTTTCGGAAACGACCGAGCCGCTCTTCTGTCCCGGAGGCGTCCAGCTCACCGACGCCGCGTCGTCCTCGGTCTCCTCGACGTCGAGGACCGGATTCTCGAGAATCTCCTGCGCCAGGGTCTCCTCGAGCTCCAACCGCGAGAGCTGGAGCAACTTGATGGCCTGTTGCAGCGACGGCGTCATCACCAATCGCTGGGCCAACTTCAAACGGAGCTTCTGCTCGAGCGCCATGAATCTCGCTATCTCACCCTGCGCTGCGTCGGCGCGAGGATGGTTCCGGTTGTGACGTTTGACATCACCCGACCGGATCCATCCGGCATTGCGGGCTGCGCGAACTCGTGATCGACCGCCGCCTGTGCGGGCGATCGTGAGCGACTGAGTCTAGAGTTGAAAGTCCTCGCCAAGATAAATCCTGCGAACATCCTCATTGCCGGCAAGATCGACCGGGTGCCCTGTTGCAAAAATCTTGCCGTCTTTGATTATATAGGCGCGGTCGGTGATCTTCAACGTTTCTCGAACATTGTGATCTGTGATTAAGACACCTATTCCCAACGACTTGAGATGAGCGATGATGCGTTGAAGATCAAGCACCGCGATGGGATCGATGCCGGCAAACGGTTCATCGAGAAGAATGAAGGTCGGTTCGGTGGCCAGAGCCCGGGCGATTTCGAGCCGTCGACGTTCACCACCGGACAGGGTTTCCGCGCGTTGGCGCTTGAGCGATGCGAGGCCGAAGTCCCGCAGCAGCTTCTCGATTCTCCGTGCGCTGTCTGCGAGTCGACGCCGAGCGCCTCGAGAATCAGCCAGATGTTGTCCTCGACCGACAGGTGTTTGAAGGCGCTCGGCTCCTGGGCGAGATAGGCGACACCCATCCGCGCGCGCCGGTACATGGGCATCTGCAGTGATCTCTCGTTCGCCGAGAATCACCCGCCCTTGATCCGGCTCGATCAAGTCCGACCATCATGTAGAACGTGGTCGTCTTTCCTGCTCCGTTCGGGCCGAGGAGCCCGACGATTTCCCCCGGTGCGATGGTCAGCGACACGCCATCGACCACCGAACGCCCACGATAGGACTTCCTCAACTCATGCGCGACGAGGTCGAGCGCTTTCGGGCTCAGGGTTGTTCCTCCGGGTAGTAGATGAGTTCGGTGCCGCCACCGATCGAGACCGTACCATCGGCCTGATTCCAGGTCAACGACTCGCCGGAGGCGACGTTTCCCCGCGGGTCGGTGAGCTGTGCCGGCGATCCGGTCACCGTGATCACCTGGGTCGAGACCTCACGGAGAGCGTGCTGTCCGGTAAGACTGCCGTCCCATCTCGAGATCCTGGATCTCCACCGCTCCGTCCGCCTCGACATCGGAAATCTCATCGTTATCGTCGAAATCGATTGCCAGCCGGTTGGCGACAAGTGAGTACTTCGGATCCGAATAGTGGACCGAACCGCGAAATACCGCCATCCCCGCGAAGGCGTCATAGTCCAATGACCGGGAGTCAACCACAACCTCTTCGTCCGCGGATGCCTCAACGTCCATCTGATCGGCCGGAAAGCTCGCACGAACGTGCCCCCGCGCCTCGACCGACTCGAACCTCGTTCCGATACACGACATCATCGGCCAGAAGCAGTCGACGGCCCTGCCAGATCCGGGCGTTGTCGCGGAGCGAGTATCGATCGCCGTCGTCCTCGACCTGCGAGGAGTTCCCCGGCAAAACGGAATGGCTCGTCTCTCATCGGTTTGCTTCCTGATCCGAGAAGGCGGGCATTGCGCAACTCGCCGTGGACCTGGCCACGCGCTTCGATCCTGCCCTCTCGATCGTAGAGGGTCGCCTCGTCGCAGGACATCTGACCCTGGCCGGAGTCCACAACGACCCGGCTTCGGCCGGTGGATCCCCCTGAAGCATGACCAGACCGGAGGTCTGGACCAGCCGCGCCCGCGTCCGCGTGCAATCGTGTCGGCGGCCTGAATCTCGACCTGACCGTCGAACTCGACATCGGTCAGCTGACCGTCGTTGAACCAGGCGCGGGCGGATTCCGACGAGGCCGATCGTCGGGGTCCCTCCATCGGGATCTCATCGACGCAGACCCCTTCGTCCGCCTGCATGCTGATGATTCCCTCGGGGCCGATCACGGCGCTGAGAGTCAGGGTGCGAAGGGTCCGTTCGTAGTAGTCGGGGCCGCCGGTGAAACGAACATCCACCCATGGACCGGTGGATCGGGCCTTGAGTGCCACTGTCCCTGGCATCGCGTTTCGAGACCATCTTCTCGGCCCACATCGTCACCAGAGCACCGGTCGATTCCACGGTGGTGGTCATTTCGACGCCGCCGCTGCAGTTCGAACTTCTCGGGGGGGCCGTCACTCGACGCCAACCAGACCGATCGCCTTCGGCGCCGTTCAGCCGAGAGAGACCCTGGGTGAACTCCACGCCATTCGGGAATGTCAGATCTTCGATCGTCCCGTCGGTAGATCATTCCGGCGCCACCAGCATGGCGCCGTCCTCGGCCCTGAGCGCCGCATTGCCTTCGAGTTTGACCCAGTCTTCTGATCGAAGCTGTAGCTCGCTCGTTCCGCCTGGCCGAAGGTGGGCCCGTCGACATAGAGAACCGGCGCATCCGAGACGAAGACCTGCTGCTTTGACCGAAACTGCCCGCTTCGGTGTTGAGGAAGGCACCGTTGGGAAACTCGACGTGGATCCCACCGTCGAGGCGCGCATCTTTGGTCTCGATGTTGAAGCTGGCGCGTCTCGGCGGTCAGGATCGGCCCGTGCTCTCCTTCGCGAAAGAACTGCAGTCGGACGCCCTCGATCTCCTGCCACCCCGAGGCCAGGCTCAGCGTCCGCAGCGAGTTGAGAATGAAGATCGGCTGACCGTTCAAGGTCTCGGTGTAGCCGAAGCCCTTGTAGAGCCCGATGGCGATATCGGCGACGTCGAAACCGACGGTTCCCGGGATCGACCGAGCCGGACTCCGTCCGGGTTCCGTCGTGTTCGCTGATAGCCGATGACGGTCGACCGTCAGGAGAAAGGCCCCGATCAGCAGGGTCGTCCAGTGTCGGATCCAGGATCGGCCGTTGGCGCGCATCACGCGACACCCTCGGTCACTGCCTCGACGGCAGAACTCCGGAGACGTCGGGTTGGAATCGTGAGAGCACAGGTCCATTGAAGGAGACCGTCTCAGCGAACGGTGACCATCCCCATGGCACGGTACTTCTTGTACCGGCGAGCGACCAAGGCGTCGGGTTTGACCTTGCGAATCTGCTTGAGGTTGCGCCTGACGGCGGCACCCACGGTCTTCGCCATGGCTTGGGGATCCATGTGCGCCCCCCCTGGCGGTTCGGGGAGGATCTCGTCGATGACCCCGAGACTCCTTGAGGTCCTTGGCCGTCAGCCGGAGCGCCCGCGCCGCGTCCTCCGCCCGGGCCTGGTCCTTCCACAGAATCGCTGCGCAGCCCTCGGGAGAGATCACCGAATAGACGGCGTGTTCGAGCATCAGGATGCGATCCCCCACCCCGAGACCGAGCGCTCCGCCGGATCCGCCTTCCCCGGTCACCACGACGATGATCGGCACCGGTAGCCGCGCCATCTCCATCAGATTGAACGCGATGGCCTCCGCCTGTCCGCGTTCCTCGGCATCGATCCCGGGATACGCGCCCGGGGTGTCGACGAAGGAAATGACCGGTCGCCGGTAACGGGCCGCCATCTCCATGATCCGCAGCGCCTTGCGATAGCCCTCCGGCCGGGGCATGCCGAAGTTCCGGTAGAGCTTGGCGGCGGTGTCGCGACCCTTCTGGTGACCGACCACCGCCACCGGATCGCCGTCGAAGAGAGCGAATCCCGCGATCACCGCCGGATCGTCGGCAAACTCGACGATCTCCGTGAAGCTCGGTGAAGTCGCTGAACATCGCCGCGATGTAGTCCAGGGTGTAGGGCCGATCCGGGTGACGGGCCACCTGGCACGTTGGTACGGCGTCAGCGACGAAAAGACGCTGTCGATGGTGGTCGCGAGGGCGCGCCGGGTCTTGACCAGAGCCGGGCTCGGTTTCGAGCCCGCCGAGGCAGGTCTCGAGCTCGCGGATCTGCGCGCGCAGACTCTCGATCGGCTCGAGGAAAGGCAGAGTGGGAGACAGCCATTGCCGGACTCTAGCAGAGCGCCGAAGAGGGGGTCAATCGCGCCCTCACGAACGACGCAGAGGCGCCCATCACGGTCGTGAACGCCGGACGATCAACGGGCGGCAGGTAGTCCTCGGCGGTTCGAAACCGAGCAGCAGGAGCAATGGTGGCGGCGAGATTTCCGAGACCCGGGCGCTTCGAGCCCGGGGATTCCGCTCGAAACGATCGCGTCCTTCCCGAGTCAGACAGCCACGGCACCGGAGAAAGCGTGTGACTGGTCTTGACCACGGGCTTGCCGTCGCGGTCCGCGTTTGATCTCACCGGTCTTCTTGTCGACTTCGAGCATCATGTCGAGGTTGCCGTGATCGGCGGTCACGATCATGGTCCCGTCGCAGCCCTCGATCGCCTCTTCCAGACGGCCGAGACAGTCGTCGACGACTTCCATCGCCTCGATGGCGGCCTCGAGAACACCGGTGTGGCCGACCATGTCGCCGTTGGCGAAGTTGACCCGAATGAACCGATATCGACCACCGGCGAGACCGTCGAGGACGACGTCGACAGACCTCCGTGCGCCTTCATCGCCGGAGCGTTCTCGAAGCGGGATGACGTCGCTCGGAACCTCGACCCACTCCTCCAGCTCGGGATCGAACTTCTCCGAGTTGTTGCCGTTCCAGAAATAGGTCACATGACCGAACTTCTGGGTCTCGGCGGTGGCGAGTTGGGCGACACCGTTGTGGACCAGATACTCCGAAACGGTCCGAGCGATGGCCGGCGGTTCGACCAGATAGCGGGGTGGAATCCCGAGATCACCGTCGTACTCCATCATCCCGGCGTAAGCGCACATCCGGCCGCTCGCCGCGATCGAAGTGATCGAAGTCCGTCTCGGTGAAGGCTCGCGAGATCTCGATGGCGCGGTCGCCGCGGAAGTTGAAAAACACCACCACGTCACCATCGACGATCTGCTCCGACTGGGTCGCCCATCGTCCATCGTGGATCACGAATGGCGGCAGGTCCTGATCGATGACGCCCGGGATTCTCTTTCCTCGAGCGTCGTCGATCGCCTCCATGGCGTCGAGCGAAAGCTCCGGCCCACGACCGAGGACATGGGTCTCCCAACCCAGGCGCACCATGTCCCAGTTGGCGTTGTAGCGGTCCATGGTGATGCTCATCCGCCCACCACCCGAGGCGATCGCCGCGTCACAGCCCTGGTCTTCGAGCTTCTCGAACAACGCTTTCGAGACGCTCGAGATAGACGGTGAAAACTGACCGGATCGACATCACGGCCATCGGCCAGGGCGTGGATTCGAATCCTGCCGACGCCTTCCGCGGCGAGCCTTCGAATCACGAGGGCCTCGAGTGATCGATGTGACTGTGGACGTTGCCATCGGAGACCAGGCCCAGGAGGTGGAAGAGTCCCGTCGTTGTCGACGGACCTCGTCGACAGGTCGCGCCAGACCGGTCCCTCGAAAATCGCCCCGCTCGCGATGGCGTCGGCGACGAGTTTCGCGCCCTGCGCGAAGATCCTCCCGGCGCCCATGGCGTTGTGACCGACCTCCGAGTTGCCCATGTCACCCTCGTCGGGAAGACCCACCGCCGGGCCGTGCGCCGCGAGTTCCATCCGAACTTCGGCGCGGCTGCCAGGAGTCGATCGAGATTCGGGGTCGTCGCCAGATCGACCGCGTTGGCCGGATAACCCTCCGCCCGTCCGCGGTAGAGACCGACGCCGTCCATGATCACCAGCAGCAACGGACCCGGACACGCCGGCGAAATCGGGATTCGGCGGGAGATTGAAATCGTCCATCTTCACACCTCTCAAGACCGGCCGCTCGTGGACTCAAGACCCGACGTCGCGACGAGCCGCGGCGTGGCTGAGCTGTGATCTGCCGTTGATCGCATCGGCTCGGCCGTCGACGCGCCGAATCTCAGCCCTCGGCGGTGATCTGGGATGCTTCGAGCAGGACCACGGTGATGTTGTCGTTGCCGCCGTGGTCGTTGGCCGCGTCGATGAGCTGCTTGCCCGTTCTCGTCGAGCGAGCCGTCGCTCGCCAGCAGGGCCTGAGATCTCGTCGTCGGTCAGCATGGAGTTGAGGCCATCCGAGCACAGGAGATAGACGATCGCCGTTCATGAGCTCGGTCTCGAGGAGATCGACCTTGGGTTCGGCGCTGCCGCCGAGGGCCTGGGTCACGACGTTCTTCAACGGATGGGTCCGGGCCGCCTCTTCGGTGAGAAAACCGGCCGCCACCTGTTCGTGAACCCAGGAGTGGTCCTCGGTCAGGATCTCGAGCCGGTTGTGCCGCAGACGGTAGGCTCGGCTGTCCCCGACGTGGCACACCACCAGATTGCGGCTCGCGGCGGGATGGACGGCCACGACCACGGTCGTGCCCATGCCTTTGAGGTTCTGGTCGCGGCTCACCGCGTTGGTCACCCGTTCGTGACCGGAAAGGATGGCATCGACGAGAAGATTGGCCGTCGCGCTTCGTTTCATGTCCCAGTGATCCGGCCAGGTCTCCTGGTTCAGGGACGACCGTCCGCTGAAGCCACGGAAGATCTCGTCCGCAGCCAGCCTCGACGCGACTTCACCCGCGGCGTGCCCGCCCATTCCGTCGGCGACGAGGTAGACGCCCAGTTCGCTCATCGACGAGAAAAACATCCTCGTTGAGCTGACGCTTGCGTCCGACGTCGGTCGCGCCGAAGACCTGAAGTCGGTAGCCGACAACACGATTTGGGTTGATGGCCACGATCGATCAGCTCCTCCGCCGGAGACGGCCGAAGCAGACCCTCCCCGGACTGTGAACCATCCGTCGGTTCTGATTTCCTGAGCCAACACCGAAGTCGGCTTTCTTGTTGGTTGGATCGAAACTCAGAGCCTCTTCGGCCAGTCGTTGCGCCCGGGCCTTCATCCCGACCGTGAGGGCGAGATTCGCGGCTTCCGACAAGCATCACCGCGTTCCCGGGTTCGAGGGCGACGGCCCGTCTCCAGGTGCCGAAGCCCGTCCTTTTCGCGGCCGCTGACCTTGCCGAGTCCGATACCCATGAAATAGTGGGCGCGAGAGCAGTTGATATCGTCGTGATCGAGGGCGGATCTTGAGCTCGGCCAGGGCGTCGGTCAGCCGGCCCTCGCGCATGGTCTGAGCGCCCTTCGCCGCGAGCCGGCGGGCGATCTCCTTGCGATCCATGGCGGCGCCCGGGCCTCCCGGCTGCCCCTGCGCGAGATCCTCGTCGTACTTCTCGCGACTCGTCCGGGCGGCTGAGCACGTTGAACGCTTCGGTGATCTCCTGAAAATGTTCCTCCGCCTGCTGCCGTTCGTCGCCGGAGAATCGATCGGGGTGGTGCTTGAACGTCAGCTTGCGAAACGCCGAGCGAATCTGCGCCTCGGTCGCGTCTCGCTCGACCCCGAGGATGTCGTAAAGACTGAATGCGCTTGCCATTACCTTCTCACGGTGATTTTGCGGTCACGATCGCCGCTAGGATTAACTACCATATTCACAACTTCAAAGCAACGATGCACGCCAACGCAACACATTTTCTCACAACGGGATTCCGAGATCGGTCAGACATCTTCAGCGTCTCCGCTCGGCGAAGTTCACGGCGACGCGACGAATCACGGGATTGATGTTCCGACTGTCCGAGATTCGCTTCAAATCGCGAACATTGAGACGATTGACCAATCTGCATCCCGAGATCCACCGGGGTCTTCGGATTCGACACCAGCTGCCACACCACCTGGTAGCGCCGCATCCAGCGGGCGATTGCGGTAGATGACCCGCAGAACCTCGGCATCGACGGTGCGCATCCCGGCGAATTTCTCCACCTCGGCTTCGCTCAGCTTCGGGCTGCCCAAGACCGCCCGAACCACCAGGCGATTGCGCGAGTTGATGAGGATGGCCCTCTCCTCCCTCGATCCCCTTGAGCGCGCACAGCACCTTTTCCTTGATGCTCATGTTGACCAGGCGTGGCAAAGGTCGACTGGTTGACTCTCGGCCTGCGCCCACCGCCTCTCGCAGACCCGCGTCGTCCGACCGCAGATACGGCAGCCGTTCGAGTTCCGGGATGTGGGCGCCGATCTGAGCGCAGGGACGTCCAGGGCGCTCTTCGATGGTCGGCGATTCGCCCGCGGCGATCGCCTCCTCGGCCGCGATGGCCTTCTCGATGAACTCGTGCTCGAACTCGGAAACCCGCCGGAGGACGGTCTCGGTCACCCGCGCGTTGTTCGCGCAGATCATCGAGGATCTCCAGACAGCCGAAGATCCGCACCTGGTTGGTGATGACGATGTCCTGGACCACCGAGCGGACCGTTCTTGGCCAGAACCCGAAGGGTTTCGTCCGAGACGTGCCGCGTGCCTCGCCACCTCGATCCAGACCTCGTCCTCCTCGCGGAGCCGGATGAGGAGATCGAGGACCATCGGTTCGAGGTCGTACTCTGAAGCCACTCGACGATGGCCTCGCCTCCACCTCCGGCACCGAGGCCTTGGCGATCTCGGCGAGTTCGTCGTCGGGATCGGTCGAGAGCATGACCTGCAGCCGGAGCAGATCCTCGCGAGGAATCGGCAGCAGACCCTGGGCGGCGAAGAGCCGAACCTGTCGCGGCACCTGACCTTCGAGGATGCCGCTCGAGAAGCTCGTCGGTGGTCTCGAATCGCGTCATGGCGTCTCGGTCTCGGCGGACCCGAGCGGTGTCGAGACCGTCTCGGGTCACTTCGGTGTGAATCACCTGTCCCGGCAGATCCGAGATCGCGGTAGATCCGCCCGTCGACGGTCAGCTGGACGGCACCGGCATTTCCCACGGTGAGCTTGACCGGACCCGCGAGTTCGAGGTCGAGTCGCTGCACCGTTGGCCAGGAGTTGCTGACCGGTCATCCCGTCACGATCCCGATAGTGGATCCAGCACTCCTCGCCGGATCCCACCTCGAACAGTCATGTTCACCATCGAATCGTCGACCGCGTCCGGCGCAGGTCTCGGTGGCTTCCAACCGAGGTGTCGGGACGGCGGTGGGACGGATCGCGAGGGTCTCCGTCACCTGTCTCGCGCCCGATCGACGAGGATCGGGTGCGAGTCCCTCTCCGGGCGAGGCTCGAGCCGCGGAGGATGACCGCCGCAGCGACCGAGCAGGATCACGACACCCGCGGCGATGGGAATCCAGAAACGCCACCTGATCGAGGGTCCGAGATCGTCCGCTCCCGATCTCGAGGTCGGGGTGGATTCCGGAGGACATGGTGTACTCCTCCCACGCCTGATCGAAGGCGCTCGAGCAGCGGGACCCTCGTCGACCCCGATCGGTTCGGGCGTATTGGGCGACAAAACTCCGGCAGAAAACGCGTTCGGGAGAGCCTGAAACCTTCCGTCTTCCAACGCCTCGAGGATCGCCTTCGACACCTTTGTCTCGGCGACGATGTCCTCGATTCTCAGTCCGGAGTCCTCTCGCGCTCGCCGAAGCTGCTCTCCGAAGGACAGTCGGGGTGACCGGACCTCCATCGTTTAACCTCTCGTCGTTAAGCTCACCACCGATTGATTTTATCACTCTCACCGCGGTTTGGCTCGGCGGCTCGGTGGGATCTTTTCAGGGGGCGGGCTGCTCAGTACGAAACCTCGGGTTGCGGCGCCTCGCCGGTTCTCTTCCGAGCCAGGAGGGCCGCCGCTGCCGACTGCACGCGGGCAGGAATGTCCTTCCCGCTCGGCGATTCGTCTCTGATCCGGCCGCGGCAATTGAACCAGGACGCTCAGGGCGAGAGGCAGCGGGCTTCGAGGGCAGGCGACGATGGCCCTCCGAACGCCGTAGACTCATACCCCAGCGAAAGTGGCGCGCGACGGTGGAGATGAACTCGACCGGCGGTTGCCCGGTGTTGATGAGCACAACGAGGTCGTTCTCGACCAGTCGGGGATTGTCGAGCAGCGCGGTCAGGATCTTGTCATCACCATCGGCGATCAAGCGCCGGGAAAGAGCGCGCGGTGGGCGCGTCGCGCCATGGCGATCTTCTCTCCCAGGGTCATGGTGGGCATCTGGTAGATCAGCTTCCGTTCGGCCTGACGCCGAACCAACGGCGGAGTTCTCGGAGTCTGGGCCACGGCGATCAGCGACGACCACGACAACGAACCGAGGAGATTAATGGCCTGTGCGTTGCTCAGTCCCGGGAAGCCGGCCAGCTTTTCGCGGATCGCCTGGGTTCCGAGGTGCTCGCGGCATCGCCGCGACCAATTCCGCGATCTGCGGCGTGCAGAACGGACTCCGAAGCACGTCGAGCACCTGGAGATCGTCCAGCCTGCCACTCCGGACGAGTTCCAGGAGTTCAGTCGGACGCGAGATTCACGCTATCCGTTGATCCACCCGTCCATAGTAGGCCGAGGCGGCCCTGCTCAAGGAGCTAGCAGATCATCTTCAACAGATATTTGACATTGGCGTTCGCCGCCGAGCATGGCCCGGATCCGCTGCCGCAGCCGAACACCTCGAGTCCGGCGAGCTGCGACTCCCCATCCGGAAGCCGTTTCACGGCGTGTTTGCGAAACGCCAACCGGGTGAGCAAACGAGCCAGCACCGTCCGTTCGCGGCGGGACGGCCACCACTCGGAGCGAATCCGACGGCGGTAACTGGGAATGACATCGAGAACCCACTTGGGAACGACCTCGAGTTCGACCTCCTCGGCGAGCTCGATGCTCAGGATTCTCTGCTCCGACCGGAGAAAGGCGAAGAGCGCGCCGAGATAACAACGCGTACAGCAGCCGGCAACGAAGACGAACCACCGTGTCAGGGGAACCGGTTCAGCCGCCGCTTCCATCCGGAACAACATGAAGTTCCACCCGGCGTGGATCGCAACCGCCAGGGTGAGCCCGAAGACCCAACCACATCAGGCGCTCGATCCGTTTCCTCGAAAGATAGGCGAATGCCGAGAAAACCGCCAAAGGTGGCCGACGACACCGCATGGATGCCGGCTGCCAGCGCGGTTCGGACGAGGATCAGCACCACGGTCCCTTCGATGGCGGATTCGCCGGCGCCGGCGACCGAGTAGATGAGGTTCTCGGTCGCGGCAAACCCGAGCCCGCTCGCCGTGCCGTAGACCAGGCCGTCGGTCGGGATTGTCGAACTCCTTCGACAGGATGACCACCAACACCACACCTGACGGCCTTCGCCAACTCCTCGACGAGTGGGTCCGACCCAACAGACCATGGATGTGGAGCCGAATCCCAAGCCGGCCGCCCAGAGCCGAGCGATCCGACGACGGCGAAGACCGGCGCGGCAAGCGCTCCCCAAAGAAACACGCCGACCACGAGGTGAATGGGCTCCCGGTCGTAGCGGTCAAACCACCACACCGCCGCGACCACCGCGACCAGGAGCACGGTCGACAGGGTCAGACGCAGCGGCCAATGAGGCGATGTCGATCGGGGTCACGGAACGATGAAGCCGTGGGATTCGATCGGATGTTGCGAGAAAATAGAGTCGGGCTCGCCTCCACATCCCGCTGGATCTGGGCCATGAGCTGGACCGTCGACGGGAAGTTCACCTCGTCGCGCAGCCGCTTGATGAAGAACAACCGCACGGATTCGCGGTAGACATCGGCCGTGAAATCGAGGAGATGGGTCTCGATGGTCAGAATCGAGTTCTCGTAGACCGTCGGGCGGGTGCCGACATTGGTCACCGAGGCGAAGGTGCGACCGAAGGACGGGATGTGAACCGCGGTGATGTAGACCCCGCTGGCGGGCTCGATCTCGTTCTCGACCTCGATGTTCAGGGTCGGGAAACCGAGCTTTCGGCCGAGCCGTTTGCCCTCGAGCACACAGCCGTCGATGAAGACGATGCCGCCCGAGCATGCCGGCGGCTTCTCGACCCGTCGCCGTCGGCGACCGCTTCGCGGACCCGGGTCGACGAAACGACTCCGCCATCGACCTCGACGATGGGCGACGCGGCGGCCTTGAATCCGAGTTCGGCGCCCATCCGCTCGAGCAGGGCGACATCGCCGCCGCGATCGGCGCCGAAGCGGAAATTGGCGCCGATGTAGACCTCCCGGATGCCGAGTCGGTCGACCAGCACGTCCGTGACGAAATCTTCGGCCGGCATCCGCGCCAGCCGGTGGGTGAAGGGAACCACGAGCGCGACCTCGATCCCGGTCCGACCGATGAGTTCGAGTCGCTGGTCGAGGGTCGACAGGAGCTGCGGCGCCTTCCGCGGGCGAAGGAGTTTGATCGGGTGCGGATCGAGGGTCATGGCCGCGGCGACGGTACCGAGAGCCTCGCGCCCGATCGACGACATATCTCAGGATCGCCTGGTGTCCGAGGTGGACACCGTCGAAGTTCCCGATGCTCAGCACCGCGCCGCGCGGCGGCTCGTCGACTCCGAGCGGGTCTCGTGTAGATCTTCATGTCGCCACCGTCATCCGATCACCGGCAGCATCCGCGACGCCTCGGCCGGTTCCTGGACCACCCGAACAACCTTCCCGACGAGATCGTAGGGATGGGCTTCGGTGATCTCGACCTCGATCAGCGAACCGGCTGCGCGCGACGCCGTCGTTGATGAGCAGTCGACCGTCGATCTCCGGCGCCTGCCGCTTCAGTCTCCCTTCGGTCAGCAGCTCCATCTCGGCGAGCGGTCCGACGACCATCGCCGGAAGGGTCCGTCCGACCAGAGTCGCGGTTTGTCGCCATCGACACCGCCTGTTGCAGCTCGAGGACGCGGCGCTCGACGTTCGGTCTTGACTTCCTCGGGAACCGGATCGCCGAGATCCGGAACCCGGGATTCTCCTCCTGCCAGGAATAGCTGAAGACACCGAGATGATCGAAGCGCGTGGCCTCGACGAAATCCAGCAGCTCTCGGAATTCCGGCTCGCCCTCGCCGGGGAAGCCGACGATGAAGGTCGTCCGCAGCGCGAGATCGGGAACCGTCGCTCGCGCCCGTTCGATGAGCGCGGCGTAGCTCCTGGCGTCGCCGCCCCGCCTCATCGCCTTGAGGACCTTGCGGCTCGCGTGCTGCAGCGGGATGTCGAGGTAGGAAACAAAGCGATCATTGGCCGCCATGAGTTCGAACAAACCCTCGTCGAGGGTCGCGGGATAGGCGTAGAGAAAGCGGATCCACGGGAGATCGGTCTCGTCGAGAAGCGCCGTCACGAGCCGTGCGAAGACCGTGATCGATCCCGAGGTCCTCACCGTAGCGAGTGGTGTCCTGAGCGATGAGCACGAGCTCTCGAACCCCCGCCGCCTCGAGCCGCCTCGCCTCCGCCACCAGATCACCCAGCGCGCGCGAGCGGAAATCCCCTCGCATCGCCGGGATGTGGCAGAAGGAACACGGGTTGCCGCAACCCTCTGCGACCTTGAGATAGGCGTATCCGCTGGTCGACAGCAGACGCGGGTTGGCGTGATCGTAGAGTCGAACCGCGCCGTGCTGGTCGGGGATGTGGTTCTCGAGCTCCCCGCGAACCGCGGCGGCGATCTGCTCGAGTTCGTCGAGACCGATGAACGCGTCGATCTCGGGGATCTCCTTCTTGAGCTCCTCGGCGTAGGCCTGGGCCATGCAACCGGAGACCACCAGCCGACGAACGCGACCCGCTTTCTTCGCTTCGACGACCTCGAGGATCGAGTCGATGGACTCGGCCTTTGCGTCGGTGACGAAACCGCAGGTGTTGACGACGACGACATCGGCTTCGCCGGCGTCGGCAGTGACTCGAATGCCGCCGGACTCGAGATGACCCAGCATCACCTCACCGTCGACCAGGTTCTTGGCGCAGCCGAGGCTGATCATCCCGACCTTGACGGTGTCTCCTCCGGTTCGCGGGTCTGTCTTGTCGTCGGCGCCGCTCATGCATCCTCCAGGCGCGCGATTCTACCATTGAGGCGACGATGCAGACCCACGCTGTCGGCTCCGGAGAGAGCGCTCAACAGTACTCGAGAACGGCCTCGGCCGCCCGCCGCGAGGCCCCGGGAGAACCGAGCCGCCGCCGGACCCGTTCCAGGCGCCGGCCGCTGTCCGGTCCGCACCGCCGTCGAGCAGCCGGCGGGAGACCTCGGCCAGGCGGTCAGCGCGCCACTCACCCTGGATGAGTTCCGGCGCCACCCGTTCCTCGGCGATGAGGTTGACCAGCGCAACGTGGGGCACCCGCACCAGAAGCTGGGCGATGGCGTAGGACAGCGGCTGCAGCCGATAGCCGACCACCATCGGCACGTCGAGCAGGGCGCACTCGAGGGTGGCGGTGCCCGATGCCGTCCAGGCGAGGGAGCACGACGCGAGTTCGCGCCGCCGGTCGGGGCCGCTCACCCGACGGATCCCGATCCCGCCGCCGTCGGCTGCAAGGACCTCGTCCACCACCGCCCCCATTCCGGGAGCCTCGATGAGGACGACGTCCGCGAGATCCTCGGCGACCGAGTTCGATCGACCGCCTGAATCATGGTCGGCAAGCAGCGTGCGAACCTCCATGGCGCGCGAACCCGGCAGGAGGGCGAGCTTGCCCGGGACCGGGGCGACCTCGATGGTCGAGCAGACCGTCCCTCGCCACATCGTCCACCAGCGGGTGACCGACATAGCGGGCGCGGACACCGTGCTCGGTGTAGAACGGCACCTCGAACGGGAGCAGGCAGAGAACCTCGCGGGCGAGACGGCGAACGATCCGAACCCGACCCCGCCGCCACGCCCAGAGCTGCGGCGAGACATAGAGGACGACCGGAATGCCGAGGCGGCGGAGTCGAGCGGCAAGGCGGAGATTGAAATCGGGTGAATCGACCAGGACCGCCAACCTCGGCCGACGGCGATCGGCTTCGCCGACCAGACGGTGCATGATCCGACGGATCCGAGGGAGTTCGCGCAGCACCTCGATCGAGACCCATGTGCGCCAGCTCATCGGTGCGTCGCGACACAGTCGAGACCGTTGCCCGCGAGTCGTTCGCCGCCGACTCCGAAGGCCTCGATATCCGGGACTTCGCGGCGAAGCTCCGCGAGCAGGTTGCCGGCGTGAAGATCGCCGGAGACCTCGCCGGCCACGATCAGGAGCGACAGGCTCAACCGCCTCTCCGGTCTGCCGAGTCGACCCGCGACGGCGATGACGCCGCACACGAGCAACGCACCGACGGCGTTGGCGACGAGGTCCTTGAGTTCCACGGTCCTCCCGGGCTGGAGCAACTGCAGGCCTCGGTCACCATCCCGAACGCCGACGCGCCGACGACACCGACCACCAGTGCTCGACGCCGCCGGAGCGACGGCAGCGCAGCCCAGAACAAGAGCGCCGTCTGCATGCCGTAGGCCGTCGCATGGGCGAACCAATCCGGCATCGAGAGTTCCGCGATCCGAGAAGTGGACGGAGCCACCGCCATGATCGACCAAGAGTATCGCGTATCCGCAGATTGGCTGCCCAGCGAAACGGTGCTCCGGGTCGGTGTCTCGGCGGCGCGCCACCTGGCTCGGCCTCACCACTGTCGGCTCGCTCCCCATCGTCCGAGATCGAAGGCGCTCCGCCCGATTTCGATCACGGGAACGGGAACATGAGCCAACCGAGCGCGATGGCGCCGACCACCATGATCAGAAAGGTCTTGAGAAAAAGGGTCATTCGCCCGCGCGAGTCGGAGCGCCAGAGGAAGGCGAAAAAGACGGCCACCAGAAACGCGTGCCAGACGAGAAGGACGAAATGGTCCATCTCAGCTCTTGTCGCCGCGCGCGATGTCGTGCACGTCGAGCACGACCAAGAGATTCATGAGTCCGGCCGTGTAGAGAAATGTCTTGCCGTAGAAGAAGCCGGCCGCCACCGGATCGCCCCCACCTTGGAGACCGAATGGGAACGACGAACTGAACAGCCCGTCGAGACCGTTGACCCAGAGCAACCGCAGAAAGTACAAGACCCCGTTGCCGAGGCACCCGAAAGCGAAGAACCACGACAACGGGCTGTTCTGTTGCGGCACCGCGATTTCGCCCTTGAGGAGCACTCCGGTGACGAAGGCAGCGACGATGACTGCCGGCAAAGACGAGCCGCGCGAACCCGCTTGCCGAGGCAGCCAGTGGCCGAGCCCAGGCACCAACCACGCGACCAGGAGAAGCGGCTTCGAGACCGGGTGCGCTGCTGCCTCGCCCGCTCCCTTGGCCTCGCCGGCTCGCGCGTTGTTTCTTTTCGGCGGTCACGACCGGTCACCGGCGGTCACTGGTGAAGGAGTTCTTCGCGAAGGTGTTTTCCCGGCTTGAAGTAGGGGATCTTCTTCGGCGGGACGTGGACCTTGTCGCCGGTCTTCGGGTTGCGGCCGGTGCGCTCGTCGCGCTGCCGGATCCGGAACGAACCGAATCCCCGCAATTCCACCTTCTCGTCGCCGTGCAGCGCCCCCACGATGCTGTCGAGAACGACCTGCACCACCTCATCAGCCTGCTTCCGCGGCACGTCTGCGCTTCCGGCGACTATTTCCACGAGATCGGCCTTGGTCATGGTCATCTTCGAAAACCCCCGATTTTCCCCGCCGGCTCCAGAGCGAGCCGGTTTCAGTTCGTCCCGCGACCTACTTTTCTTTCTCGGCTTCTTCCAACTCCTGGTCAGCGGCAGCTTCGACTTCGGGTTCAGAATCCGGCTCGCCTCGCCGGTGCTTCCACCGCCTCAACCGCTTCTTCAGCCTCGTCCTCAACCGCTTCCACGATCGCCTCGTCTGTCGCGGCTTCAACCGCCTCAACCGCTTCTTCGCCTCGTCCTCAACCGCTTCTCACGATCGACCTCGTCTGCCGCGGCTTCGACCGCCTCGGTCGCAACCTCGACCTCCTCGGTCATCGCCTCGTCGGTGACGGTCTCATTTTCCGTCGACCGCCTCTTCCTCGCCGATGCCGATCGCCTTGAGCGCGGCCGCCATCGCGGTCTCGACTACCGGGGCATCCGCCGCCGCCGAGGGTTGAGCTTCGTCGTCCTGATCGACGCTGTGCATGGACAACCCGATGCGGTTCTCGTTCCAGTCGATACGGAGAATGCGGCAGGTCACGTTCTGGGCGGTCGTGAAGGTCTCGGCGAGGGTCAGACCGCCGTCGCGATCGATCTCCGAGATGTGGCACAGACCCTCGACGCCCGGCGCGAGTTCGACGAAGACGCCGAAATCGGTGATGTTGGTGACGACACCGGAAACCAGATCGCCGACCCCATGGGCGTTGGCGTACTCCTCCCACTCGTTGGGGAGCAGTTCCTTCATCGAGAGCGAAATCCGCTGATTGAAAACATCGACCGAGGTGATCACCGCCTCGACCTCTTCGCCCTTTTGAACCACCTCTGAAGGGTGATTGATGCGACGGGTCCACGACATGTCGGAAATGTGGACCAGACCATCGACACCGGGCACGATCTCGACGAACGCGCCGAAATCGGTCAGGTTCCGCACGATGCCCTTGATCCGGCTGCCCACGTGGTGGGTGTCGGCCACCTGCTCCCAGGGGTTGGGCTCGATCGCCCGCAGGGAGAGCGAGAGACGCCGCTTGTCGGCATCGACCTCGGAAACGACGACATCGATTTCCTCGCCGATATCGATGATGGACCGCGGGTTCTTGACCTTTTTGGTCCATGACATTTCGCTCACGTGCACCAGGCCTTCGACGCCCTCTTCGAGGCCGACGAAAGCGCCGTAGTCGACGATGCTCACGACCTCGCCGCGAACCCGCTTGCCGACCGGGTACTTCTCGGGAACGAGGATCCAGGGATCCTCGAAACGCTGCTTGTATCCCAACGAAACCCGCTCGCGCTCGCGATCGAAACGTAAGAATGACGACGTCAACCTCGTCCCCGACCTTGAAATACTCGCTCGGGTGACCGACTCGGCCCCAGGAAATGTCGGTGATGTGAAGCAGACCGTCGAGTCCACCGAGATCGACAAAGACGCCATAGTCGGTGATGTTCTTGGCGATGCCGGTGACGAGCTTGCCTTCTTCGAGATGGTCCATGGTCTCGTCCTTGACCTTGCCCACCTTCTCTTCCAGGACGGCCTTTCTCGACAGCACGACATTGGACCGCCGGCGGTCGAAGGAAATCACCCTGGCTTCGATCTCCTGGTCGACATAGTCTTCGAGCCGCCGGTTGGGCCGCAGATCGACCAACGAACCGGGAAGAAACGCCCGAATGCCGATGTCCACCGCGAGGCCGCCTTTGACCCTCTCGAGGACTCGACCCGTGACCGAGGCGCCTTCCTTGTATGCCTCTTCGACGACGCTCCAGATCTGGAGTTTCGAGGCGCGGTCGCGCGACAGACGCACCCGTCCCTCGGATTCGTCGAGTCGTTCGACGAAGACATCGACGATGTCGTTGACGGCGACCATGACCTTCGCCGGTTTCCGGATCCGTCAGCTCGCCGATGGGAACGCTACCTTCGCACTTGTAACCGATGTCGACAAGAACTTCGTCCGCGTTCACCGCGACGACGGTTCCCTTGACGACCTCGCCCTCCCGAAGAGTCTGGAGCGAGGTCTCCATCAACTCTTCCATCGAGAGCTGATCCATCCCCTCACCGTTGTCCATCTCACCGTTCAGTTCAGGGTCCATGTTCAAGACGACTCCTCCTCGATGGGCGCAGACCTTCTGCGTCCCAATTCTCCGTGGTTTCGAGACCTTATGGTGTTCTCACCGTTTGTGTCAAGGCGGAAATCGGACGATCGTTCCAAGCTCGCGGAGCAACCGCGTCCACAACTTCGTCGAGGGTCGCCCCCGTGGTGTCGACCACCACTGACCCACGCGCAACGTGAAGGGGCGAGTCCGCCCGCGATGTGTCCTGCAGGTCGCGATGGTGTTGCTGCTGCTTGACCTCGTCCACCGACGTGTCGATTCCCTTGTTTTGCAGATCGCGATGACGGCGCCTGGCCCGCTCGTCCGGACTCGCCGTGAGATAGACCTTCAAGGTCGCGTCGGGAAAGACCACGCTGCCGATGTCGCGGCCCTCCATGACACAGCCGTTCTCCAGACCGATCCGGCGCTGCATCGGCACGAGCGCACTGCGAACGCCCGACACCGCCGATACGGCGGATGCCATGAGCGCGCACTCCGGGGTTCGGATCGCCTCGCTCACATCCTCTCCGTCGAGCAGAACCCGAACCTGATCCGCATCGTCCTTCGAGCTCGATGCGGTGTTCGGTTCGCAAGGCCGGCGATCTCGGCCTGCGCAGCTTCGTCGAAGCGGCTGGTGAGACCGGCCCGAATGGCCAGAAGTCCCACCGCCCGGTACATGGCCCCGGTATCGAGATAGGGAATCCCGAGCCGGCTCGCGAGCATGCGGGCGACCGTCGATTTGCCGGCGCCGGCGGGACCATCGATGGCAACGACCAAGGGGCTTGGTTGGTTCGGGGGTTGCGGTCAACGACATGCGGGAAGGCCTTCTTCCGTGACGAAACGGAAGCGTCATTGTACGTCAGTTCCGCCGAGAGTCCAGCCCCGGGATCGAAGATCGGCGAACCGCTCTGAAGGATGGACGGAATCCCCGGCCCCGTGCTAGGGTCTCTGGGTGGTACGGAGTATCAATCCCGATCGGGATGGCGGCTTGCTCGGGGACGAGCGCAGCCGGATCGTCTTGCCCCGCCAGGGTCGGTTCAGGGTCGGAATCGGCTATCCGAACCGATACCATGTCGCGCTCTCCTCGCTCGCCTATCAGTGGGTGGTGGAGCTGGCGGCGGGCGTTCCGGATGTCGCCGTGTCGCGGTTTTTCGCCCCCCCGGACGGTGCCGGCCGAACCCTTGAGGATGAAACTCCCCTGGCGTCTCTCCACCTCTTGGCCTGGAGTTGCTCCTTCGAACTCGACGCGGTCAACCTGATCCACACCCTCGACGCCGCCGGGATCGCCCGCCGACGACGCGATCGATCACCGCGCGACCCTCTCCTCGTCCTCGGAGGGCCCGTCGCCTCCATCAACCCACTCCCTCTGAGCGAGGCGGTCGATGTCTTCGTTCTCGGTGCGGCCGAGCTCCTGTGGCCGCAATTACTCGAGTTGGCCGCGGACGAGACCGATCGCGAGCGCCTGCTGGCCGAACTCGCCACCCGCGACGGGTACTTCGTGCCCACTCACCACCTCGATGGGCGGGGCCGACCCATCGGTCGTCTTCGACGGATCGAAAAGCGCGATCCGCAGATGAGCGACCCGGAGATGGTGCCGAGCTCATACGTCGTGACGCCCAACACCGAGTACCGCAATCGCGGCCTCGTCGAGATGTCCCGCGGGTGTCCGGAGAAGTGCCGCTACTGTTGGGTGAGCTACAACTACGGCCGGCTTCGGTGCTACCCCGCTGAGGCCATTCTCGACCGAGTTCGAAGTCTCGCGCGAACTCACCGATCGGGTCGGATTCGTCGCCACCGCGGTCGGCGACCACCCCGCAGCTGCCGGAGATTCTCCGCGAATGCCGCGAGCTCGGCTTCAACGTCGCGCTCTCGTCCCTCCGAATCCCCGCGATGGTTCCCGAGGTGCTCAAGCCGCTCGCCGATTCGGGCGCGCGTTCGGTGACCATCGCCCCGGAGACCGGCTCGGACGAGCTCCGCGCCAAGCTCAACAAACCGATTTCCAACGACCGGATCCTCGCGGCCGTGGAAACGGCGCAGGAATGCGGGATCAGCAGCTTGAAGATGTACTTCATCGTCGGTCTTCCCGGTGAGTCGGATGGCGATCTCGAAGCCATCGGCGATCTGCTCCGCCGGACCCAGAAGATCATGCTCCGGCACGGCCGCGAAGACGGTCGGATGGGCACCCTCCACGCCGGATTCAGCGTGCTCGTTCCCAAACCCTATACGCCCTACTCCAAGGCGGCGGTCATCTCGAGAACCGAGTATCGGCGGCGCCTCACGCTGATCGAGAAACAGCTCAAGCCCATCGACAACCTGAAGTTCGACCGGCCGTCCTACCGCGAGGCGCTCTGGCAGGCCATCCTGAGCCGCGGCGACAGCGCCACCTTCGACCTGCTCGAAGAACTCGCCGATCACGGCAGCCTGGGTCGGCTCATCACCGAGCACAAGCACACCGCTGTCCGTCGAGCCCTCGAAGCCGAGGAAGACGAACCGGTCTGGCGGTTCATCTCCTCGGCGCCATCGACGGGCAAGCCGACCCAACCAGGCTGACGCCCCTCGTCACCGGCGTCACACGGATACCCGACTCACTCGAGGGGTCGCGGTTTGCCGGGCTTGCGAAGGGCTCGCGGTTCGATGAGAACCGGGACGATGACCTCCGGTTGGGCGGCGTCATTGGTGCTCAGACACCAGCGACTCGAACAGGCTCGCCTCAAGGGAACCGGGAATGACGTCATCCTGGAGCATGACGGCTACGGTGTGGATCTGCTGCTCGATCTCGCCGTCGACCAGCTGCGCCCGGAAGATCTCCGGATTCGAAGACTGGGCCCCGGTGAACTTGAACTGCTCGCTGTGGTTGTTCTGAACCCGAAAGAGCATCGTTCGCGCCGAGCGTGTTCCCCTCCTGAAGAAGCAGGCGCACCTGCGCCGGATTGGCCTCGATCACCGGGTCTGAGGCGGAGCGAAAACGCGAATCGGTGACCACCGGCGCATCCGGATGGTTGGTCTGGACCTTGAACCGGCCGGACGTGGTGAGCAGGCTGAGCGTCCCGGCGCCAACGATGCAATCGACCAGGACGTCACCGGGAACCGCCTGGCTCCGGTCGATCGTCAGGTTCTCGGTCACCGGCTTTGGTGGTGATCACGATTTGCTCGTCTCCGGAGTCGAAACCGGTGATCTCGAGCTTCTCGCCATCCGGACGGTGGAAGATCAAGGTGGCCGTCGGCTCGTCCCCGAGGACGCCGTTGATCATGATCTGCGGTCGCGGCAGCACCGTGATCGCGGACACTGCGGAAAAAGCGACGCTCAGCGTCATCCGCTCGGCGCCGGCGGCGTTGGTGGTCACCGCAATGCTCTTGGATATCGGACCACTCTGAGTCGTCGTGGTTTTGATCTTCGCCGTGAGCGTTCCCGACTGACCAGCCGGGATGACCGAGTCGAACTCGGTCACGGTGCAGCCTCAAGAGGGTTTGGCCCTGATGATCGTGACATCTTCCGGCCCCTGGTTGTGGAAAGACGAAGGTCGCCACCGCGTCGGTGCCGGACTTGATCTCGCCGAGATCGATCCCGGTTCGTCTCTACCGAAAAGGCCGGCCCTACGGCCTGGGCCCCGACCCGATCGACGGCGACGATGCCCGCCGCGACCAAGATCGCGAGGATCAAAACTGCTCGCTTCATCAATGCCTCCAAAATCGTCGCACCGCGCGCCGGGCGCGTATCGGCGGGACCGTTTTCGCTTCCCCTCGCATGCGGATCATCACGGCACTAGGAACCGAGAGCGGCCCTCGCCGCCGGCTCGGAGATTGTACTCGCGTCGGCGCGTGGGTTTTCCGATTCTTTACACCGGGCTCGAACCGAGTTCGAGTTGGTGCCGGACTCCACCATCGGTTCCGATGACCGTGCAACGAATCGGCACCTCCCTGGATGCGCGCTTCCCGGCCTCGTCGACCAGGCGGACGAGCCCGCTGCAACAGGGAACCTCCATGACCATCACGTGGATCGACGCGATCTCGGCGACATCGATCATCGCGACGATCTTCTCGAGATAGATCTCCTGGTTGTGGTCGAGCTTCGGGACACGCAATCGCGAGCGAATGATCGGCCAGATAGCGTTGGTGAAAGTCACCCACGGCGAACGGCACGCAGTCGGCTGCGAGGAGAACATCCGCGCCCTGGAAGAACGGCGCCGTCGGCGGCACCAGATGGAGCTGGATCGGCCAGTGGCGGAGCTGCGACGCAACGGCGGGAGTCGCGCCCTCGCCGACGACCGGCGGCGGCTGGAGGGTCTGCGCCCGGGAGCCCGGGACAGCCCCCTCCCCCTCCGGCCATCGATGGATTCAGAACATTCAAGGGCCGTGGCGCCGGGATCGGGTCATGACCGCGACCGATCTTCGCAAGGTGGACCACAACGGCGTCCTCGTCGAACCCGTCGGCGTCGCGCTCGATGATCGTGATGGCGCCGACGTGGCAGTCTCCGATGCAGGCGCCGAGACCGTCGCAGTAGCTGTCGCTGACGAGCTTCGCCTTGCCGTCAATGAGCTGAATGGCACCCTCGGCGCAGGCCGAGACGCAATCACCGCACCCGTCGCAGAGTTCCTCGTCGATTTGGATGATCTGACGCACGGCCATGCTGGACCTCCCGAACTCGATCGGGCAGCAGTATCCGCGTTCATCTTCCCAGCGGTTCCTTGACGTGCGTCAAGCAGGGATCGGATGACATTCACTTCGATGGCCGGTGCGCGGCCGAGTCAACCGTCGGCCCTCGGCCAGACAGCCTCGCCATCACCCGATCCTCGAACCCTTCCGCACGCCAGCGATCGGCGATCTCGTCGAGGTCGTCGACGGGGATGAAACCGAGTCCCGCGCGCAATCACCGGATCGAGTGATGACTTCAGATGGATCTTGAACCGCGCCGTCTTCTCCACGATTCGAAGGGTTGTGTGACCGTACTGAACATACTCTTCGTCGAGACGATCGAGGATGGCCTCGGGCCGGGGATCGGCGAGAAACGGCGCCATGGCGGGCGATCCGGAACCGTCACCCAGATCGGCGACAAAAAGCACCTCGCGCGCCGGGATTGGCAAAGCGACAGGCCGCGTCGAGGCCCTTGTGCGCCTGGATCAGGGTCGAGTCACCCGGCCGGCCGCCACCGCACGCCACGACATGATCGAAGCGTTCGCCCGGAAGCTCGAACCACTCCCGAACCTGGGCCACCGCCGCCTCGAAGGCGACGCGCCACGGTCCCGCTCCGGCCCAGGCAACCCCGCCGTCGCGTCCGGGCACCAGGCAAACGGCAAGATCGGGGGCCCGCAGATCAGCTCCGCGAGCGATCTCCTCCGCCACGGGATTCCCGTCGAGCACGCCGGGTTCACACTCGGGATGGCGTTCGAGATGCCCCTCCGATCGACGCAGGACCAAGGAGTGGTTGGCTTGGATCTCTTCATAGCCCGCGATCCCGGGGAAGACCATCTTCGGCCCCCCGCCGAAACCGGCAAAGTAGTGATGGCGGACCGTCCCGATGGTGATCAGGAGATCGGCTTGGGCCGCTTCCCGGTCGATCCTGAGATCGACCGCGGGACGAAGTTCGCCGACCCTGTTCCAGGCTTGCGCCGTCGCGGGACGAATGTTGCCGGGTTTTCACGCCGAGAGGCAGCTCGCCGATCGAGCTCGGCGAGTTCGCCCTCGGGCGCCGGCGGGTGGGTGCCGCAGGCCACGAGAATGGTGATCGAACCGGGGTCGAGACCGGCGGCCAACAATCGGTTGACGATCACCGGAAGGACCTCGGGCAGGCTCGCCCGGCGGGTCGCGTCGGGGACCACCACGACCGCCGATCGACGCCCTTTGGCGCGGGTGATGAGCGCCTCGCCGGCGAGGGGATAATCGACGGCTCGGGACAGCAGCCGGCCGAGATCGCTGACACCCCGGGGGGCGGTCGACTGGAGGGGACGAATCTTCAGCCCGCGGAGATCCACCGCGACCCAGTCGCGTCCATAGGGAAGTTTCACGATCACGGTGCAACGATATCATTGAGGCACGAGGTGATCGAGATGTCCCAGGACCACGGAACAGGCTTGAATCCGGAACAACGACAGTGGCTGCTTCGTCTCGCGCGGGCGACCATCGATGCCAGGTTGAGGCAATCCCAGATTCCAGATTCGCCACCGGCCGCCGGTCCCCTGACCGAGATCCGCGGCGCGTTTGTGACCCTGACCACCGATGGCGCCCTGCGCGGGTGCATCGGGCATGTCGTCGGGACCGAACCGCTCTGGCTGTCGGTCCGATCGAACGCCCTCAACGCCGCATTCTCCGATCCCCGGTTCCCCCCTCTCGACGCCACCGAGTGGCCGGCCGTCGAACTCGAGATCTCGGCCCTCACCCCGCTGTGGCGGGTCACTGAACCCGAGGAGATCACCATCGGCAGGGACGGACTCGTGATCGAGCGGGCGCCCCACCGTGGTCTGCTGCTGCCACAGGTGGCCGAACGCTATGGTTGGTCGCCGGTGGAGTTCCTCGACCACACGTGTCGCAAGGCTGGACTTCAACCCGGTTGCTGGCGCGATCCCGGGGCGATCATTTCGGCGTTCTCGGCCGAGGTATTTTCCGAGAGCGGAGGAGGTCGAACGGTTAGGATATCGACGACATGTCGATCGGATCCCTCGTTCTCGTCGAACCCTCCCAGCCGGGCAATCTAGGCGCCGCCTTTCGGGTCGCCGCCAATTTCGGCGTCAAGCGCGTCGATCTCGTGCGTCCCGGCGTCGATCCCCTGGACGACGAAGTGGGCAACTGGGCCTGCGGCGCACTGGACCACCTCGAAATCCGGCGATGGGAGAGCTTCGATTCGGCGGTGGCCGGCTACCGGACCCTTGTCGCGACCGCATCGGGACGCGGTCGCAGCAATCTGCCTGTGCTCACTCCGTCCGAGGCCGCCGACCACCTCGCAGATCGCGGGATCGAGGATGCGGCCCTGGTCTTCGGCAACGAGACCCGGGGTCTCAGCCGCGACCATCTCGACCGCGCCGATCTGGTGATTCGGATTCCCACCGCGGCGGAGTTCCCCGTCCTCAACCTCACCCAGGCCATCGCCATTCTCCTCGGCTACCTCACCCTCCAGGTGGGAGCGGCCGAGCCGAGCGCACCGCAACCGGCAGCCGAGATCGAGATCGACGGTCTCATGAGCCACCTCGGTGTCGCTCTCGACGGAGATCGGTTTCGCCGACCCAAAAAATCCGGAGCGGATTCTCAGGAAGCTCCGTCGGCTCTTCGGCCGCGCCGGGATCACCGCGAATGAGGTCAAGATCATCCGCGGGATCTGCCGGCAGATGGAGTGGGCGGCGAGGACCGATCCCGAGATCGTCGCAACCGCCAACGGACCGAGTTCCCCGCCGGAGGAGCCCGACGGCAACTGAGACTGACACCGAACCCGCATCCGTACCCGCGACCGAAGCCGCTCTGAACCCAGGGAAGCCCGCACCACAATTCGCCCACTCCTCCAGGTCGGCCTGCGGCAGCAGTACCAACAGCGACCACACCCAGCACCAGATCGAGGCCGCCCCGGGTCGGAGGGAATGGTGCGATCCTCGGGGTGCCGGGTTTGACAATGTGCCCCAACGACTTCGGCGCCGCGTCCCATCGCGCACATTGTCATACCGGGCTCCCCCGGGACGCACGTCTCTGCCTGGTTCTCCCGGCGCAGAAAGAGGCCGTCGGCGTGCCATCGGCGTGGTCGCAGACCCTCCAATTCACCACCCGAGCGACTACGCCGATGTTGCGCGCTGGGCCGCCGCAGGCGGACCAGAAGGCCGGGGTCGAAAGAACCCGGGACAGCGGCAGCGGCAGTGAACCGGAACTCGTCCGCAACGCGTGTCAACTCACACCCACTCCCCCACTCCACCCCATCACCGCCGACTCACTTCCGCCCTCAGGCGATCGGCGAGCCGGAGCAGCCTCGGATCGGTGGGAAACCGATCGAGGGCGTCCGACAGGGCGACGGTGGCATCCATGAACTCGCCGCGTCGCAGCTGATACTCCACCAGCGCCGCCCGAAGATTCGGGTTGGTCGGGTCAACGATCGCCGCACGCTCGAGCGCGAGCCGGGCATCGTCGAATCGTTCGGCTTTTTCGGCGGTCCGAGCAACGGTGAGAAGCAGGCCGATGTCGGTCGGGTTCATGCCCCATGCCCGGCGCAGGTGTGCGAGCGCCTCCTCGACGTCACCGCGGCGCTCTGCGAGCCCGGCCAAAACCTGATATGGCCGCGCCGATCTTGGATCGTAGGTTACCGCCAGATCCGCCGCCGCCATCGCTCCCTCGACATCGCCGGCCCGATCGCGGACCTCGGCGGTGAGCGCCCAGGTCTCGGCGAGCAGTGATGAGGGAAGACCACCCCTATTGGTAAGATCGGTGAGCCGTCGTCGGGCATCGCCTATCGATCCCGAGTCGAGATCCCACCTGGCGAGCTCGAGTTCGACCCTCGGGTCTGCTCGTTGGTCGTCGAGATACCGCCGGCCGAGCTCCCCCTGATCTCGTTTCCTCAGCTCTCTCGCCAGAGCGATGACCCCCTGACTCCGTTCCCTCGGGTAATAATTCAGGCGGCGTTCGAGACCCTCGAGACGAACCCAATCCGTCTCCTCGGGCGTCAACTCCATATTGATCGGCCCGTCACGGGACCCCAAACCCTCGACGGTCGCGAGATGATCGAGGGCCTCGGCGTTGCGACCGCGTTCCCGCTCGGTGAGAGCGGCAAGCCAATGCAGTTCTGGCGAGGTCGGGCTGCGGAGGATGGCGGCCTCGATAGCCTCGAATGCGCCATCGATGGATCCTCCGACAAGCTCGGCGCGGGCTCGATTGACCCATCCGCTGGGATCCGCTGGCATCCAACCGCGCTGTCCGCGGCCGGTGGTGCGAAGCGCCTGGACCACCAGCTGAACCGGCGCCCTGGACAGATCTCGCGCCGGCAGTCTCCGCGATCGCCAGACGGCGGATGGCAGGCGAAGCAGGAGGTCGTCGGCCAGCATCACCGCACCTGCGGACGGGTCCTCACCGAGCGTCCGAGCCGCTCGCCGCCAACTCCACCAGCCGATGACTCCGACCAGCTCCACGATCACCGCGAATATCACCGCAACGATCATCCAACGGGATCGAAAGCTCACAGCGTCACTTCCAGCCCGTTCTCATCGACAAAGACCAGCGCCGAAACCAGCTCGACTCCGGTCGCTGCGAGGACTCGATCACGGGATTTACGGCACAGATCGAGAACATCCATCGCCGTCGCCGAACGGCCTGCGACGAGCGCGTTGCCCCTCGGTCCGCCGAGGCGGACTCCCCCCACCGCCGCGTTCGCGCATCCCGCCTCGGCGAGAAGATCAGCCGCGGTTGCATCGCGCGAGTCGAGGAACACGGGACCCGTCGAACGCAGCGCGCGGGTCCTGGTCGGATTGACCGAACGTGGTTTGATCTCCGCCAATCCGGATGGTCGAAGCCGAAAACGAACCCTTGTGACCACCGAGCGGTGGAGATCTCCAGCCGTCGGAACCTGCTGCCGCCTGGTCGCCTGCCATCGCTCAGGTTCGCGTCCAGGGCGTTGGATTTCGATCCAATCCACAATGCCGACGAGCCTCACCGCACCGTCTACCCAAGCCCGCACCAGCCCGCCGATGGTGTGGTCGTTGTACCCGAGCGACTCCAACCCCGAGAGCCGACTGCGCAAAGTGGCACGGCACACTTGTGCCAAGTTGGCACCAGCGCCGGCGATCATGCCATCTGGTTCCATCTCCCAGTGGGCAAGCTCGCCGGTCAAACTCACGACCGGTACCCGAATCCCGCGATCCGAAGCGATGAGCCGCGTACCGCCGCCCAGACACACCCAGCTGAGTCCGTGCGAGGCGATCAGGTCGAGCATGTGAATCACCGCGATTGCAGTGTGACAGCGGGCAACCAGGGTTGCGACCCCGCCAACGCCAAGCGTCGTCCACGCTCGCAGATCCACCCTTTCGTGGAACTCCACGTCGGCGTTTCGGCGCAACTCTCGGAGGCCGAATTCCAGTTTCTCGAGCTGACCAACCAGCAAATTCTTCCCCGTTAGAAATATTGGCACGATGCTTGCTAGTTGAAGAGATAGCCGGGCACCCAACGACCTGGTACAAGCATCATACCTCCTCCTTCCTCCTGCGGACCGCAAGGTCCGCATCTTTTTTTGGCCAATGAACTTGTCGCCGGCGACAAGTCAGTTGGCGAAAAAGCTAGAGCTCGGTGAGGTTCAGTTTCTTGAGTTGGTACAGCAGCGCCTGCCGGGAGACGCCGAGTTCGCGGGCCGCCGCGCTTCGGTTTCCCCGGTTCCGGGTGAGCACATCGGTGAGGAGCCGTCGCTTGAACGAGGCGAGGTTGGTTTCCCAGGATCCCTGCGAGATCGGTCGCCGCTCACCCAGAGGCAGGTGATCGGGTCTGATCGCGCCCCCTGAGGCACGCGCCATCGCGACCTCGACGATCTGCTTGAGTTCGCGTACGTTTCCCGGCCAGTGATGCTGCATCAATCGTAACTCGGCGGCCGCGGTCCAGAGCGAAATCTGAAGACCGTGGCGGCGGGATGCCTCCTGCTCGAAAATCCGCCTGAGAATCGGGATGTCTTCGATCCGTTCCCGCAAGGACGGAACCTCGATCTTCGCAACCGCCATGCGGTAATAGAGGTCCTCGCGAAACCGTCCCTCCCGAACCCGGCGGTCGAGGTTTCGATGGGTCGCACAGATGACTCGGACATCCAGGATCCTGGTCTGATCCGATCCCACCGGGCGAACCTCTCCGGACTCGAGAAAGCGCAGGAGCTTGACCTGCAGCGCGAGGTCAAGGTCTCCCACTTCGTCGAGAAACAAGCTTCCGCCATCGGCGGCGGTCACCAGACCCCTGCGCGAGCGATCGGCCCCGGTGAACGCCCCCTTGACCGAACCGAAGAGCTCGGCTTCGAGGAGGTTTGCGGGCACCGCCGCGACGTTCACCGCCACCATCTCCCCGGTCCGCCCGGAAAGCCGGTGGATCTCCCTGGCCACGATCTCCTTTCCCGAACCGGTCTCACCGTGCACGAGCACCGTGAACCGGGGGCCGGCGGCCTGCCGCACCTCGCCCCGCAGACGATCGGCCGCCGCGGAATGGCCATCGATACGAACATCGGATTCCTCGCTCATCGGCGTCCGCTCGGCCATCGCCGGGAGGGTGAGCTCGAGGAGATCCCCGAGCAGATCCCACACCGGACCTTGGATCGGTTCCACGCCCGAGAGGAACCAGCTCGAGAGTGCCGCGGGTGATGACCGGTTGCCGGCTCGCCGACCCCGGTCCTCCACAGCTCGCGACCGCCGCACCTCGAATAGACAACCAGTCCTTCGATCCCGAGCACACCGAGCACACCCTCGATCTCGGTTTGGTCCTGCCGGTCCGCACCCCGGTTGCGCACCAGGGTTGAAAACCCTCTGAGCACATCCTCCACCTCACCCGCTCCCCAGCGGGAGCGCGCCGCCCAGCCGGTCAATCCATGTCGCGCAAGAACCTCGGCTGCGCGAACCCGGAGACGACGGCCCGGCCACTCGGACCGAACGGCCAGTTGCCGACACAGCGCCACCGCCAGCGCATCCTCGATTTCGATGGGACCCCGATCGACCACGTCCAAACCGGTCGATGAACCTGACTCACGAAGGTCGCGCGCCAATTCCGCCGCGCGGCGAATGCCCCATCGATCAACCACCTCGCCGGTCGTGTTGCTGCCGGAACCGGCGAGGGCATCGGCGAGTTCGAGCCACACCCGTCCCTCCTGACCGCCGGCCTGAAACAGGGGCGCGGCCGCCTCCGCCGAGTCGAAGAAGAGCGCCTGTGCGCCATACAGAAATGAGAGAGCTTCCACGACTTGCGGATTGGCGAGATCGTCAACCGCGGGCAGATCGGCCAAACGCCGGCGAAAAAGATCGAGGTCACCGATGGCGAGAGCCAGACGCGCACGCTCGACCTCGACGAAGATGGTGCTCACGCTCTCGGCGACTTCGTCGAGCCTGGCGGCAGCCCGCGCCAACCGGAGTTGATCGATATCCGCCACCGCCAGGTTGAAGAGCACATCCCAGACCCGGTGGTGAAATCCGGCGGCCTGGAAGAGCCGGAACGCCCCGAGCATCGCCGCCTCCGCCTCGCGAAGTCGATCGTCGTCGGCTTCGAGCACACCGAGGTTGATCTGCATCAACGCTCGTCTTCCCGGCGAGCGCTCGGCCGACATCACCCGTCGCAGGAGACGTTTCGCCAACCTGGATTGCCCCTCCGACATGGCCCGAACCGATCGCTCGAAAACCACCAGCCCGATGAGCTCGGGGTGGCCTTCGGTCGCGCTCTTTCGCCACCGTTTATTCTCGAGCAGCTCGGGTTCGACCAGCGCTGCGAGTCGGATCTCGATCCAACGCCGTTCGAGACCCGTGAGGTGCATTAACGCATCACGGACCATCTGCAACGGTTTGTCGGCGGGGCCGGCGTTCCACTCCAGCGCTCTGCGCACGCCGACCAGAGCGATCTCGGCACAGGCTCGCGGCGCCTGTCGGACTTCGGCGGAGCGCGGAAACTCGACCTCGAGTTCCGGTTTTCGGTCCATGAGCCGCAGCCAGCTCGACCACGGCCGCGCAATCCCGTCGCTCAGACCGGCAAGCGCGCGACGGGCCCCGTGGATATCGGCCAGCGAAAGGCATGCATGGGCCAGAGCAACCTGAGGCCCGGGGCCGAGGGTTCCCGCGCCGAGGCCCGCCAACAGCGATCGTACGCCGGCGAAATCGAGATCGTCCAATCGACTCCGCGCCCAGTCGAGAAGCGGCCCCGGGTTGCCCGAGGCCAGAGCTTCGTGAAGCACACGGCGCGGGTCGTCGGGCTCGTAGAGATCCACCAGCTCCGCGTGGCGGGGATCGAGGGTCAGCGGAACCGGTTCCCCAACCATGATGCGACCGTGCCGACGGATCACGGCGCCGTCTTCGCACGCGGCCGCCAAATCGAGCTCACCGACAGCGCTCAGTTCAAGGAAACGATCGATGGGCACACCCTCGCTCGCCAACCCGGCCACCTGCACGAGCTCGGCGAATCTGCCCGCCGATCGACGACTCGGCTCGGCGAAGAGCACCGCGGCCGATCGGGTCAGCGATCGCCGATCAACCGGGCTGAACGGATCGAACCGGCCGGTGAGGCGATCAATACTGCTGCAGTCTTCGTGCGGGCGAGATCCCGGCCAAGGTCAGGTGCACGGCGAGGCGTTCGGGATCGAAGATCGGGGCTGGAATCGGGTTCCAACCCTCCGGAAACCGGCCGACGACCACCGTGTCCACCTCGCGGCTTCCCCCTCCATCGAGGATCGAAACGAGGGTTCGCTCGTCAAATGCGCCCGAGTAGACCCTGAGCTCCCCTTCGCCTTGGCCCGCGACCCGTCGCGGACGTTGTCCGGGCCGCGCGACGTCAAAGGTCGCCGTTTCTCCGCGCCGCGAAGCGGCTGCCCACACGGCGGCACCGACGCGCCGGGCAAGCGCCTCGTCAGTGATGGCGAGCAGGGTCGTGTCGCCGTTTTGCAATTGTGGCGGCAACGCCCACCGCCACATCCACAGCGAACGGGCGGTTGCCGCATCGAGTGGTCGATCCAGCTCGCCGAGGACTCTCGCGAGCACGCCGTCGAGGAAAAATCCGGGCTCGCCACCACCGGGCTCGAAGACCCCTGGGTCGATCCCTGTTCGCTCCGCGATCGTCGAGAGCACCGCGGCTCGCGTCGTCTCGGCGGCCGGCTCGCCGCCTCCAAGTCTCGGCCAGATCCGCGACAGCGGCGCCGGCAAGGCGGGGAGCCGGATCTGCGGACCCTCCTCGGTCATCTCGACGACCGAGCTGCGCAACGCCCACCTTCCGGGCCACAACTCGTTGTCGGCGAGCAAGGCGGTCACCGCCACCAACTGCGCCGCGACCGAGAGTCTTTCGCGGCGACCGAGATCCGGGAGCGCAACCATCGAGGAGTCGGCAGCAGGAGGTTCGAACGGTTGCGGCAACGCCGGATGCTCGATGAGCAGCGATCGCGGGGTCGGGGGTCTCATGGCGGGTTCGACGAGCCTCCGATCAACGATTCCCACATCTGCCAGAAGTTGGGGAAGGACTTGGCGACGCAGCCCGCGTCATCGAGGACGATCTCGCCCACCGCAAGGGCTGCAACCGCCATCGCCATGGCGATCCGGTGGTCGCCAGCTGCAGTCACTGCTCTGACCTTCTGCGAACCCCGATCGACACCCTTGACCAGCCGGATGGCCGACGGGCCGGTTTCGAAGACGGCGCCGAGTCGACCGAGGTTTTCGACCATCACGGTCAGACGATCGCTTTCTTTGTGTTTGAGGTGAACGAGGCCTCTGAGAACCGATCCTTCCGGTCCCGTAGCCGCCATCACGGCCAGGGCCGGAAAAAGATCGGGAGTATCGCTGAGATCCGTCTCGAAGGGCCGCGTCATCCGGCCGGAAATCCGCACGCGCTCGCCCGAAAAGTCGATCTCGAGACCGGCGCGCTCGAGGATTGCGCAGACGGCCCGGTCACCCTGCGAGCTCGTCACCGACAAGGGGCCCGCTATGACCGTCCCGCCGGTAACCGCCACTGCGGCGCCGACGAACGCCACCGCCGACCAATCCCCCTCCACGCGATAGATTGTCGAGCGAAGTCCGCCCGGTTGCACGCGCCAGCCACCGACGGAATTGCCAACGATCGTGGCTCCAAAAGCCGCCATGACATCTCGGGTCAGATCGAGATAGGGTCGCGACGGCAGCGGACCCACGACCTCGAGATCGAGGCCGTTTTCCATCAGCGGGGCGGCCAGCAGGAGCGACGACACAAACTGCGATGAGACGCCCGGCTCGATCTGCAGAAACCCTCCCATCAGCCGGCGGCCGGACAGATCCACCGGCAGGAAACCGTCCCGACTGCGGATCTTCGAGCCGAGGCTGACGAGCGCCTCGATCAGGGGCAGCATCGGACGCTGTCGGAGCCGCTCGGTGCCGTCGACGCGAAAGCGGCCGCGAACACAGGCCAGAAGCCCGAGGATGAGTCGAGCGCCGGTGCCCGAGTTACCGAGATCGACGCTGGCTCGTTCGACGGCCTGCCTGGGCCCGACCGTGATCGTCTCTCCCCAGGTAACCGGCCACCCCGCCTGATCGAGGGCGCCCGCGAGCAGCCTGGTGTCGTCACAGTCGAGGGGACGGTGGATCCCGCCGCCGTCGGCCGCTGCCGCGGCGATCAGCGCTCGGTTGGTCAGGCTCTTCGAGGTCGGAATCTCAACGACAGCGTCGATCCCGCTGATCGGGCCCGGGAGTCGGCGGCCCGGGCGCCGGTCATCCGACACCTGCCGCTCCCACCGCCGTATCGACGTGCGCCCCTATCGTTTGATCGAACCCGGCCATTCCCCCATTCTGAGAAGCGGACCGCAGGGTGTCAAGTTTTTCTCCACCATCAAGGCTTCGCCTTCAGAGTCGATCAACACCGCCCTGCCGGTGTCGAGCCAGGCCGGGAGGATGAGAGCCGCTCGTTCGTCTCGGGAGTAGAACCAGTTGGTGTGGAAGTGACCCCAAAGCACGACGTCGACACCATCGTTCCAAGCATCCTCGGCCGCGAGGCGAAGCGAGGCGAGCGGTTTGTAATAGCGGAAACGACGGTTCGTCTCGGCGAGGCGGGCCTCCATGGTCCGGACGATTCCGACCGCCAGCGGCCGCGGCAGCAGTCGGGCCCACACCCTCGCGGGCCATGATTTTGAGATCGTTGACCAGAACCGGTATTGAAGATCCCGCAGGTTCACCTTGTCACCGTGAACCAGCCGAAACCGCCGTGACCCGGCGACAAACTCGAATTCGAGCCCGGACCAGTCGAGTTCATCCGCGAGTTCGGGGGCATCGAGAAAAAAGTCGCGGTTGCCCTCGATGACTCCGATCACAACGCCGTTCGACCGCAGACGGCGCCACACGGCCATGACCTCGATCACCCCGGCCGTCCAAAACTTGGACATCCCGATCAGGTATTGGAACCCGTCGCCGAGATAGATGATCTCGGTCACACCCAAATCCTGAGCATTGAGTAGCATCGAGATCATGTCCTGGGCATCGCCGGGCCGTTGGCCGACGTGGGCATCGGCAATGATGAGCCGTTTCACAACGGCCATACTACCGCAGGGTCGATGTCTGGCAGCGTCGGCAACCATGAGGTATACTTGGAACACACCCTGAGAACCCCTCTCCCCCACCGGGCCAGAGCAACGAGGCGGACCGGTCGGAAGGGTTCCCGCTTCATTCTGTACCTCGGCAGGGTGCGGTCAGAACCTGGAGCCACATCACGATGATTCGCCTGTCCGCCCGTCCATCGCTTGCTGCTCTCACTGCCCTGTTTCTGGGTGGTCTCGGCACGAGCGTCCCAGCCCACGGCGCCGATCTGGCGCCTGAGGTTGCAGCGGCCATGGCGAACAACCAGACCCAACGGGTCATCATCCACTTACAGGGCGGTTCCGACACGAAGGCGGCGCTTCGTCCCGAACCGGGTGGCGCCGAGGAACTCCGCCTGCGGGCGGTTCATGAGGTCATCGACTCGGCCGTCAGCGATTTCGTTGCTGCGATCCCAGAGCGGGAGCTTGCTGTGGTGGGCTCGTTTCGCCTCCAACCAGCCTTCACCGCCGTGGTTTCTGCCGATGCGCTGGCCATCCTGGCGGAGGATTCCAGGGTCCTGTCGGTCGAACCCGATCGTCAATGGCGGCTCTTGACCCTCGAGGGTCTGCCCCTCATCGGCGCCGACATCCTCCATCGAAGCGGTATTTCGGGTGAGGGGACCGCCGTCGCGATCATCGATTCCGGGCTCGACTATCTCCACCCGACGCTTGGCGGCGGTCAGATTCCCAACGTCAAGGTCGTCTACGGTCTCGACACGGCGGATGGTGACGATGACCCCATGGACTGCAACGGTCATGGCACCGCGGTTGCCTCGGTGACGGCGGGATCGTCCTATCAGTGGAGCCCGAATCGGCGTTTCGCCGGAGGCGTGGCGCCGGGCGCCAAGATCCTCGCCTACAAGGTCACATCCGACACCGACTGCGGCACGGCGACGACCAGCGCGGTGGTCGAGGCCATCGAAGACGCCGTATTGCGGCGTCAGGCCGAAGACTACCGCCTGGCCGCGATCAACATCTCGCTCGGCGGGGGCAGTTCTGCCGGGCCGTGCGACGAGGCCAATCCCGCCTATGCAGCGGCGATCGCCGCGGCGTCCGACGCCGGCATCTCGGTGGTCGCAGCCTCCGGTAACAGCGGTTACGCCAACGCCCTGAGCGTCCCGGCCTGCATCTCCAGGACGATCTCGGTCGGTTCCGCATGGGATGTCGATCCGGGCTGGGTGCCGTTTCGTTTCTGCCTCGATCCCGAGTGCACTTCGGTGTGCGACGACAGTTTCAAATGGCAACGCTCCGTCGCGTGCTACTCGAACTCCAGTTCGTTCCTCGACCTGATCGCGCCATCCGAGTACCTCAAAGCGGCGGACGCCGGAGGCGTCACAGCCGACTTCGGCGGGACTTCGGGAGCGGCTGCCTACGTTACCGGCGCCGCGGCCCTCCTCGCCCAGGCGTTCCCCGACATCGACCCCCCGACAACGAAGTTCCTCCTGGCCGCGACCGGAACCCCGACCATGGATGACAAAAACGGCCTGATTCGGTCCATCGTCGACCTCGCCGCCGCGGTGGCGACCGCTGAGAAGGTCACAGTCTCTCATGATTCGTCGATCCCGATTCGCCGCTGGCCGGATTCGCCCACCGTCTCCACCATCATGGTCAGCCGCGCCGGCTCACTGGGACATCTCGAGGTTCTGCTCGATCTTGCCCACCCCGCTGCGGAGAGCCTCCGTCTGACTCTTCGCTCGCCGGACGGAATCGAGGTGGTCCTGCACGACCATACCCCGGGCCCGGGCGGGATCGCAGGCGTCTATCCCGACAACCTGGAGCCGCGGGACAGCCTCGGGCTCTTCACCGGGGCGCCCATGCAGGGGGTTTGGTCCCTCACCGTCGAAGACGACAGTGGCGAAGGTGCGGCCCAAGGCGAGGCCAGCCTGATCGGGTGGGCGTTGGCGATGGAGGAACCAACGCAAGCGCCGTTCGGAGACACGACCATGGTTTTCCCGATCGTGGCTCATGCCGAAGGCAGCCAGAACACCAGTTGGCGGTCCGATGTCCGCATTTTCAACTCCGCCGCCTGGCGCGAGGCCGAAATCCGCCTCGTTCTCATCCCCCCTTCAGGCGAGAGCTCGACCGGACCTCGACAGACCGACGTGATCGTGCCGCACCGTTCGGTGGTGGCACTGGATGATATCGTCAAGCAACGGTTTGGATTCAGCTCCGCCCAGGGCAGCCTGCTCGTGCAGGACCCCAGCGGCACGATCATCCACGGCACATCCAGGACGTACACGACCAGCGCCTCGGGGACCTACGGTCAGTTCGTCGGCCCTGATGTGGCGGGTCTCTCCTCGACCGGAGCGGGAGATCCCGCGTTGATCGTCCTCCCCACGGCTGGAGTGGATCACAGGATCAACATCGGCATCACCGAGGTCACCGGTCAGCAGGCCACCGTCGCCGTCACCCTCATTGACAGCAGCAACGGCGTCGCCCTTGGGCCCTCCACCTTCCTCATCGTCGAACCCCGCGCCAACATCCAACTCAACGGAGTCCTTCCTGACCCCGACCGGGCCGCCGGCGCCGATCCCTATGTCGCGGTGGCTGTCGTCCAGGGCGAAGGGCGGATCGTGGCCTATGGGTCGGTGATCGACAATCGGACCGGCGACGCGGTCTTTATCACCGGTTCGGCCCCGAGGTTCACCCCCTATCTCCTGGTTCCGGTGATCGCGAACAACCAAGGTCAGGCCGGAACCGAGTGGCGGAGCGATCTCCGGGTGCTCAACCACGGGAGCTTTTCGATTAACATCGATGCTGAGCTTCGGTTTCAGGGCGCCTTCGGGGTTCCTCCGGTCCTCGAGAACTTCAGCCTGCAACCGGGTGAAGCCGTCGCCATCGACGATGTGGTCGGCAGCCTTTTCGGTTTCAGCGAGGTGGCCGGTTCACTTCGGCTCATCCCACGCGAGGGCCCCGCCGCATTGGCGGCCACATCCCGCACCGCAAACCACGGACCGACCGGCACCTATGGCCAATACGTCCCGGCTCTCTCCGCCGGTCAGGGACTGCGCGGGAGCGGGGTTCTTCTCCACATCGACAAGGGTGCGGACACCCGGAGCAATCTCGGTATCGTCGAGACCACCGGCGCCGGCATCGGTGTCGAGATCCGGCTCTACGATGAACTCGGACGGATGCTGGGCTCATCCGCCACGATCGTTCTGGGCCCCTGGGAGACGATCCAAATCAACGATGTCTTCGATGCTCTCGGGGCTACCGATCACCGCAACGCGCGAGCCGAAATCACTCGGGTTTCCGGCGCCGGCGCCTTCTTCGCCTATGCCTCCGTCATCGATGCCGACTCGGGCGACGCCATCTTCGTCCCTGCGCTCGCGATCGAGGACCCGCCCGACCCCTGAGTTCCGCCTGTGGTCGGTGTTTGCGCCCGTCCGTCACAAGAGTCCTTCCGCGACTGCTGAGGGGTTGGCTAAATTCCTGAACCCGCTCGTGATCTCGGTCACCCGTGGCAATCACGATGATGGCTATGATTTTGATGAAGGAGAGATGGTGCGCACCCTGTTCCATCCCAGCTTGATCGTGGCCCTGCTGCTGAGCGTCGCGGCAGGCCCCGCTGCAGGCCCAGACCTTTTGCGACGACCCACCGTCATTGACGGTTCTCACCGGCGACGATGTCACGGTGAGCGGGCTGGCGAGCGAAGGCCACCCGGCTGGTTACTCCTGGTACATCACACCCCCAGGCGCATCGGTTCCGTCCAAACCGACATCAACCGCGCCGGTGTATGGCTTCTCGCCTGATTTCCCGGGGCTGTGGAGTGTTGCGCTGGTCGCCGACTACCAACATAGCGCCATCGGTGGCGGCCTCTGGTCCTCCGACGACTGCATTACGGTGGCCGCCGCCAGCGTCGTTGCCGCCATCGGACTTTCCAGCACCCAGATCGCCACCGATGAGGAGTTGGCTCTCGACGGATTCTCATCGCAGTGGGCGTTCGGGGTGATTCCGCAAGTCAGGTGGCGGATCGACGGCCTGGCGTTCGGCGCCTGCAACGGCGGACCGCCGCCGGCGACCCCGGATGACCTCCATTGTACGGTTCCCGGCAATTGGCTGGCCCCCGGCTGGCATAGCGCCGGGCTCAAACTCACCGACCCCGCGTCGGGTGATATCAGCGTCGACACCCGCGCCTTCGAGGTCATCGAGATCATTCCCCTGTCGGTGGATTTCGGCTGGACCCCGGTCGAACCCGAACCCGGCGAGATCGTGAGCTTCACCGCCGTCGTGGACCCACCAACCTCCGAGCAGGACTTCACAAGGGTGACCTGGGACATGGGCGACGGCTTCGTCGAGGTATTTACCTCCTGTCCGCCGCTTTTCTTCAACACCTGCCTGCTTTACCCGTACAGCTTCGCCGAAGGCTGGTACGACGTCACGGTCACGGTTGAGACGGCGGAAGAAAGCGCATCGCGGTCATACCCGGTCAAAATCGGGGACCCGGTGACTCCGCCGGTCGCGTCCTTCACCCTGTCGCCACCATCACCCATGCTCCTGGAGGCGACGACCCTCAGCTTCGACGGCACTTGCGAAGGCCAGTGCCAATGGGCCTGGGACTTTGGCGACGGGTTACAGTCGACCGCGCAGAACCCGGCCCACGCCTGGCAGATTCCCACGACATACCAGGTCATCCTGACGGTCACGAACGAGAGTGGGAGTGATGTCGCCTCGACAAACGTCGCGGTCAGCAGCTGTTGGTTCCCCGGGACACCGGTCCAGCTTGGAACCTGCTCCGGCGGCCCGGTGTTTCTCACCGCACCGGCGGGGAACTCCTGGTTGTGGAACACCGGCGAGACCGGTCAAACTACCGCTGCACCGTTGCCCGGATCGTACTGGGTCGACATCGACGACGGAACCGGTTGCTGGGGGCATTCGCCATCGACCGTGGTGCTGGAAAACTGCGGCGATCCCGGCGGCGACGCCAATCTCGACGGATCGGTGGATGCGGCCGACCTCTCGGCGCTGATACCCGAGCTGACCGATGGTGACGGCGACTCGGTGGTCGGCGCCGGCGGCGGTGATCTCACCGCTCCGGGCGGAGATGTCACCCGCGACTTTCGCCTGCGGACCGACGATCTCGTGGGGATTCTGATTAATCTCTTCAACTGAAGGCGAGGCGACCGGTCCTCTCCCCCGCGTGACCTGATGGATGAATCGGGTCAGGCTTCGTTCATGAATCCGGAGAAGATCGGGGCCGAACGCGGTTACACCATCCTGCGCCACATCGCCGATGGGGGCATGGGCTACGCGCTCGAGTACCACCTCTATCACGACGGTTACGGCCCGACCAACGTCACCCTCCGGGACTATCTCCGGGAGCACTTTCCCAGCATGGCGGCTAACCCGGTCGATCTCGGACCGACCCTCCGGCCCGACAGCTCTGCCAGCCTCATCGAGCAAAGGGCGGACACGGTCTTCGGGAGCCGGTTGGATGAGAAGGAGCCTGAGTAGGGCCTGGATGCTGGATGCTGGATGGGAGCATCGCACCATCGCTCGGAGAACCGCAGATAACGCAGATAGATGCAGATCCATCGCACGTCGCAACCACGAAGCTCTCAATCACCGAGCGTCGTGGTGTGCCGCTGTCCCTGACCCCGAAACCTGCCGCCGTCCCGGTCGCTGGCGCGGACGCTGATTCCGGACGCTGTCGCTGCCGCTGCCCCCGAAACAACAATCCCCCGGCGGAAGCCGGGGGTTTTGATCGGTCCGAGCGACGCCTTACGGTCTTGGATTGAGCAACCGCCAGGTCATGGCCCGGACGTTATCGAAGAGGTTGAGTGAAGATTCGACGCTTTTCTGGTTGACTGCGCCGACGGCAACAAGGAGACGAAGGTGGGTATCGACTTCCTTTGCCGAACCATAGGCGATGCGCCAGTGGTGCAACCGGTCTCTCCCCGACCTTCCATGGCCTTCAGCGAGGTTTGCAGGCACCGACGACGCGGATCGAATGACTTGATCGGCAAGGCTTTTCAACGGAGCAGGTACGCGCATGACGAGTGAGATGGCAATACCGGCTGCTTCGAGGGCTTTGCGGTGGGCGATGAGGCCGGGTTGTTGGACAGGTTTGAGCATGATCACCCCCTGGTTGTTCATGCATTACCCCCAGCCGCTGAGATGGCCCATGTCAAGGGTCGCCGCCGCGGCGACTTGTCTTGCCCTTGACATGGGCCATCTCAGCGGCTACCCATCCTTCCAAGAACAACCAGGAGTGATCATGGTGCGTCCGGGTCAGCGTCCGGGTCAGCGTCCGGGTCAGCGTCCGGGTCAGAGTCAGTTGACAACCAGAGGGATGCGGGCGACCGTTCCCTGTCCCTGTCCCTGTCCCTGTCCCTGCCCCGGCCGCTGTAGCTGTGGCGGTGGTGCCCGCTTGAACATCCTCAGGTCCGTGAAGGCTGAGAGCCGCAGGGTCGTCATGGGGACTCTCTACGAATTGGTCGCGGGCCGTAAACGACCCGCCTACAGCTCTGAATCACCGAGCGTCGTGGTGTTCCGCTGCCCCTGACTCCGAATCCTGCCGCCGTCCCGGTCGCTGGCGCGGACGCTGATTCCGGACGCTGTTGCTGCCGCTGCCCCCGAAAAAACGAACCCCCGGCGCGAGCCGGGGGTTGTGATCGGTCCGCGAGCGGCGCAGCGCGCCGCGGAATCAGCGATTCGCGGCGGCGAATCGCGTCATGAAATCGGCCAGGTACTCGACGCCTTCGATGGGCATGGCGTTGTAGATCGACGCGCGGCAGCCGCCCACCGAGCGGTGGCCCTTGAGCCCGCACATCCCGGCCGCGAGCGCCTCGGCGACGAACTTGGCCTCGAGCTCCTCCGACGGCAGACGCCAGACGACGTTCATGTACGACCGGCTCGCGGGTTCGACCGGGCAGCGGTAGAAGTCCGGATGATCGGCGATGACGCTGTAGAGCAGATCGCCCTTGGCGAGGTTTCGTCTGCTCCATCGCGGCAAGACCGCCCTGGTCCTTCACCCACTCGAGGACGTTGCGCACCATGTAGATGGCAAAGGTCGGAGGGGTGTTGTAGAGCGAGTCCTTGGCCGAGTGGGTCGCGTATCTCAGCATGGTCGGGATGTTCTCGTTGGCGTTCTCGATCCACGACTTCTTGACGATGACGATGGTCACCCCGGACGGGCCGATGTTCTTCTGCGCGCCGGCGTAGATCAGCGAAAACCGGTTGGCGTCAAACGGCCGCCACAGGAAATCCGACGACATGTCCGCCACGAGCGGGGTGTCCCCGACATCCGGGAACTCGTGATACTGGGTCCCCTTGATGGTGTTGTTGCTGGTGATGTGGACATAGGCGGCCGTCGGGTCGAGATCGTACTCATCCCGCCTCGGGATCCGGGTGAATCCATCGGGCTCGCTGGTCGCCGCGACCCGCCCGTTGGCGATGATCTTCGCTTCCTTGAGCGCCTTTGTCGACCATGTCCCGGTATCGACGTAATCGGCCGAACCTCCGGGCGGGATGAAGTTCATCGGCACCATGGCGAACTGCGTCGAGGCGCCGCCCTGGAGGAAGAGCACCTGGTGGTCCTCGTCGAGGCCGAGCAGCTCGGCTCATGAGGTTCATCGCGCCGTAGTGGACGACGTCGTATTCCTTGGATCGGTGCGAGGTCTCCATGACCGACATCCCGGTGCCTTCCCAGTCGGGAAGATCGGCTTTGGCGCGCTCGATGGCGGGCGCGGGAAGGGTCGCGGGACCGGCGTAGAAGTTCCAGGTTCGGTTCATGACATCCTCCGTCGATTGACGGTCTAGGCGGTCTGATGGGCGAAATCTTCGAGAATCCGAACGACGACGTCGCCGATCCGCAGCATGTTCTCCTTCGACGACGCCCCGAGGTGCGGGGTCATGATGACGTTGGGTGCGTCGTACAAGCGGACAATCGTCGGGCGGCGGGTCCGACATGAAGACATCGGTGGCGTAGGCGCGCACCTTGCCCGACTCGAGGGCGGCCTTCATGTCGATTCTCGTTGACACAACCCGCGCGGGCGGTGTTGATGATCACCACGCCGTCCTTCATCCGCCCGATGGTCTCGGTGTTGATCATCCCCCGGGTCTCGTCGGTGAGCGGCACGTGCAGCGACATGTAGTCGGACTCGGCGAGGAGCTCCTCCATGCTCACCAGATCCACCGCTTCGTGGCTCTTGAGGAAGGGATCGTAGGCGATCACCCGCATCCCGAAGGCGATGGCGCGCCGGGCGAGTTCGGTGCCGATGTTGCCGGCGCCGAAGAGCCCAAGGGTCTTGCCCATGAGCTCGGTTCGCTTGAGCTGCTTCTTGAGCCACTCCTTCTTGGTCATCCCGATGTGGCCTTCGACCAGCCGGGTCGGCACCGAGATCATGAGCGCGAAGGCGAGTTCGGCCACCGCCACCGCGGAGGCCTCGGCGGTGTTGAAGACCTGGATGCCCTTGGACCGGGCGTACTCGACATCGATGTTGTCGAGCCCGACGCCGCCGCGGATGATCAGTCGAAGATTGGTCGCCTGGTCGATGTAGTCCTTGCGGCACTTGGTCTTCGATCGGACCAGCACCACATCCATCTCGGCGAGCCGGTCCTTGTCGTCGGTGACCTCACCGAAGGCGGCGAGTTTCTCGGGCAGGGAAGGATCGAATGCGTCGGAGATCAGGATCTTCATTGTTCCTCCTCGATGGATCGGCCGTCGCGGCCGATCGATCGATCAGTCGTCCAAGGGTCTCACGATCAGGCCGGAGCGGAGCTTCGGCTCGAACCAGGTCGATTTCGGCGGCATCACGGTCCCGGCGTCGGCGACCGCGAAGAGCTGCTCGATGGCGGTCGGATGAAGGGCGAAGGCCACCGCCCACTCGCCCGAGTCGACCCGCTTCTCGAGCTCCTCGAGCCCACGGATCCCGCCGACGAAGTCGATATTCTCGTCGCTCCGCGGGTCGCCGATGCCGAGCACCGGCGCGAGCAGATTGTTCTGCAGGATGGCGACATCGAGACTCTCGACCGGGTCGTCCGCCGGATAGGTCCCGCTCTTGGCCCGCAGGCGGTACCACTGACCGGCGAAGTACATCCCGAAGGTCCGCGGGTTGCCGGGCTTCACGCGCCCAGGCCGGCGACATCTCGAAGTTCTCCTTGACCTTGGCGAGGAAGGTGTCCCGATCCATCCCGACGGTGTCCTTGACCACGCGGTTGTAGTCCATGATCAGCATCTGGTCGTCGGGGAAGATCACGCCGAGGAAGTAGTTGTAGGCCTCCTCGCCGGTGTGGTCGGGGTTCCGGTCCTTGCGCAGCGCCCGCACCCGCGTCGCCGCCGCCGACCGGTGATGGCCGTCGGCGACATAGAGCTCGGGCACCGCGGCGAAGGCCGCGACCAGCGCATCGACATCCGCCGGCTCGTCGACCACCCAGAGCACATGCTGGATCCCGTCGGGAGCGATGAAATCGTAGGTCGGCTCCCCTGCGGTCAGCCGTTCGACCAGCGCATCGATCTCGGGTCGCGCGCGATAGGTCAGGAAGACCGGTCCGGTGTTGGAGTTGAGCGCCTCGACGTGGCGGGTCCGATCGTCCTCCTTCTTCGGCCGCGTGTGCTCGTGCTTCTTGATCAGATCGGCCTCGTACTCGTCGATGCTCGCCCCGGTCACGAGACCGGTCTGGACGTGGTCGCCCATCCGCTGCCGGTAGAGATAGAGCGCCGGCCGTTCCTCGCGGATGAGCACCCCGTCGTCCTTGAGCTTCTGCAGATTCTCCGCGCCCTTGGCATAGACCGCGGCCGAGTAGAGGTCGATCCCGGGTTCGAGATCGATCTCGGGTTTGACGACGTGCAGGAAGGACAGCGGGTTGGTCGCCGCCATCTCCCGCGCCTCTTCGCTGTTCAGAACGTCGTAGGGCGGACTGGCCACCAGCTCGGCCTTTTCCGGCCGCGGCCGCCACGCACGAAAGGGCTTGATCAGCGCCATTGCACATCTCCGAAATTGGGTTATTGGCGACCCTGAGGGACACCACGTGAAAAGTAGCACACGGACGTCCGCAAGACCACCATCTCGCGAGGATGCGAGAGAATATATCGTAACCATTTTCGGTTGACCGGCATAGAATTGAATCAGATGCGCAGATATGCACTCGTCCTCGTCGGCATCACGGCCGTGCTCCTCACCGGGGCGCTCCCCGGCGGCGATGGTTGTGCGCTTTCCGCTGCTCCCGACCATGCCTGCTGCGCCGAACCGGCGCCCGAACCGACCTCGTCGTGCTGCTCGAGCATGGAGCCATCGAAATCCCGGACCGAAGCCGACCATCAAACCGGATGCGATTGCATCCATCCCCCGTCCACACCGGCCGACGTGGTCGCCTCGACCGCGCCGCCCGTGCCCGACGACGACGCATCGCTGGATCTGAAGACCGAAGACCGTTTCTTCGGATCTCACACTCCAGACGCCGTGCCGTGCGATCGAACACCGCGTTCGGACCCACCCTCCCCCACCCGTCTTCCTTCTCGACTGCTGCTTTCTGATCTGATGGCGATTCGCTGAGGCGAATTGCGATTGGGCGCTATCTGCGCCCAGGTGAAAGGATCAGATCATGAAGGCATCTCTTTGCTGGATCATTGGTGTCATTTCCATTGCTCGTCGGCCATCGCCGTCAGTCACGGAGAGCGATCAACAACCCACAACGATTCGAACCGGGACCGGCCGACTTGATCGTCGCCGAGCATCCCGGACCCCGGAGCTTCGCGATCACTCCTGACCGAGGTTCTCGAACCGAAATCCCGAGATCGCCGAGCTCTCAGGCCCGGATGGCGGCGGCCGGGTCTCAGCGAACCGTCGCCGTACGCAAACTCCCCGATCCGACGGCGGAGGTGACGGCGTTTGTCTTGCCGCCGGAGACTCGAGTCGGACCGCAGCGGTTTGCGGCGCGCCTCAACCAGCGTCTTCCCGGCGGCGGCAAACGCGGCATCTCCGAAAAGGCCGCGGATTTCGAGCGCCAGGCCCTCGCCGCCGAGATCCAGGTCCTCCGTCTCCAACTCGTCAGCGAGACCCGCCGACTCGTCGCCGAACTGGGGTATCTCGACGAGGCCCGGCGGGTGCATCGCCCGATGACCACACCACCCTTGAACACTATCGAGGAAGCTTGCACGGGCCCGATACGCCTCGGGCGAGGGTCTGCAGATGGATGCCATCCAACTTCAGGCCGAAATGTCCCGCCTCGAGATCCCGACAGACCGAGTTCGACGAACGCCGGGCCGTCGTGGTCGCCGAGATCAACCACTGCGCGACCGACCCGGCGCACCGGTTCGGCTCGGAGTACCGGATGTCGGCGCCTTCAACGGTCGATCTCGATTGGAACCGGCTCCGCAATCTCGCCCTGGTCATCACGCCCCGAGCTTGACGCGTCGACGATGGCGCGGATCGAGCGATCGGGGGCGCTCATCGATCTCGCCGGCAAGGACCGTTCCCCCGATTTCAGCGTCGGCCTGACCTATGCCTATGTCGACCGGCGAACCGACGTCGATGTCCCGAACAACGGTCAGGATGTTCTCGGGATCAGCGGCGGAATCACGATTCCGCTCTGGAAGACCGGAAACGACGCCGAGGTCGAGGCCGCCACCCAGATGCAGCTCGCCGAGGAGGCATCGCGGCGCTCCACCATCACCGGAGATCCAACGTCAGCTCGAGAGATCTTCGGGGCAGGATCCCGGAGATCGAGCGCCGACTCGCTCTGCTTGAAGACGTCCTGCCGATCCAGAGCGAGCAGGCCCTCGCTTCGGCCGAGTCCGCCTATGCGGCGGGCCGGGTCGACGCCCTCGCCCTGCTCGACGCCGAACGGCTGCTTCTCGATGTCCGGCTCACTGCGGCCCGGAGCCGGACCGATCTCGCCATCGCGCTGATCGATCTCGAGGCCGCCGTCGGGGCACCCGTCCCCTCACGCCGAAGGAGACCGGTCATGAAAAACGCTCAACTTCAACCAACCAGGGTTGCCGGATCGACACGACTCGGCGCCCTGCTCGGCGTCGTCGCCGGCGTCGTTCTCACCGCCTTTCTTCTCGCTCGATCCGCTGGATCTTCATGGTCTCGACGATCGGCTCCGCGGATCGAATCGCCGATCACGGCGAGCACACGGTGAACGGCAGCGCCGAGGCGCAGCTCTGGACCTGCGGGATGCACCCCAACGTGATCCAGGATGAGCCGGGCACCTGCCCGATCTGTCAGATGGATCTGGTGCCGCTCAGACCACGAACCGACCCCGCCGCCGCCGAGACGCCGCCACGGTCTGGACCTGCCCCATGCACGCGATGATCGCAGGAGCCCGAGGCCGGCGAGTGTCCGATCTGCGGGATGGATCTGGTCCCGGTGGCGGGCGCCGATGCCCATGCGGAGCACGACGGGCGGCCGGCAGCCGATTCAGGGCCCGAAGTCACCATCGACCAGTCCGTGGTGCAGAAGATGAATGTCCGGTTCGCCACGGTGGAACGGCGAGATCTGAAACGACGGATTTCGACCGTCGGCAATCTCGACTACGACGAGGAACGGATGGTCTCCGTGACCACCCGGTACTCGGGTTTCATCGAGAAGGTCTTTGTCAACCACGTCGGTCAGCCCGTGCGGCGCGGCGACCCGCTCTTCGAGGTCTACTCTCCCGAACTGGTGCAGACCCAGCGGGAGTTGATCTCGGCGGTCAGCTACGCCAAACGTTTCGATCAACCCTCCGGCCGATGTCCGGGCGCGCGCCGAAGGCGCTCGTCGAAGCCGCGCGAACCCGGCTCGAGTACTGGGAGATTCCGGCCCAACGGGTGGCCGAGATCGAGGCCACCGGCGAGATCCACCGAACCCTCACGGTCTTCGCTCCTTCGGACGGGGTGGTGATGCAGCGGATGCACGGTCTCGACGGGATGGCGATCAGGCCGGGGATGGAACTCCTCCACATCGTCGATCTCTCGGAGCCTCTGGCTCCGCGCCGAGGTCTACGAACACCAACTCCCCTGGCTCGACATCGGTTCGTCAGGCCGAGGTCACCTTCGACTACATGCCCGGCGAGGCGTTTTCGGGACGGGTTCGCTATATCGAGCCCGAGGTCTCGCCCGAGACCCGAACCGTCACCCTCACCCTCGAGGTGCCCAACCCCTCGGGCCGATTGCGGGTCGGGATGTTCGCGACCGTGAACTTCGCACCGGTGGAGACCGCCGATGCTCTGACGATTCCGTCGCAGGCGGTGATCCGTTCGGGCACCCGCAACATCGCCGTCGTCGATCTCGGGCAGGGGCGGTTCGCGCCCCGCGAGGTCGTTCTCGGCGCCGAAGCCGACGGATTTGTCGAGGTCGTCGACGGGCTCTCCGATGGCGACCGAATCGTGGTCTCGGCCCAGTTCCTCATCGACTCCGAGTCGAATCTCCGCGCCGCCATCGGTTCGCTGCTCGCCAACCGCGGCGAACACCAACACTGAGGATGAGCGCCATGATTGCCAAACTCATCGAGTGGTCGCTCAGAAACCAGGTCATGGTGGTCATTGCCACCGTCCTGGCCGTCATGGGTGGGATCTGGTCGGTCCGGACCATCCAGGTCGATGCCATCCCGGATCTCTCGGATGTCCAGGTCATCGTCTACACCGAGTACCCCGGTCAGGCGCCTCAGGTGGTCGAGGATCAGGTCAGCTATCCGATCACGACGACCATGTTGTCGGTTCCGCACGCCAAGACCGTCCGCGGCTACTCCTATTTCGGCTTCAGCTTTGTCTACGTCATCTTCGACGACGGCACCGATCTCTACTGGGCGCGATCTCGGGTTCTCGAGTATCTCAACGGGCTCGGCAGACGCCCTCCCGGATGGGGTCACCCCGAGACTGGGACCCGACGCCACCGGGGTCGGTTGGGCCTTCATGTACGTGCTCAACTCCCCCACCCGCCCGCTCGACGAGCTGCGTTCCCTGCAGGACTGGTATCTCCGATACGGCCTCATGTCGGTGGAGGGGGTGTCGGAGGTGGCGTCGCTGGGCGGCTTTGTCCGCCAGTACCAGATCGAGGTCGACCCCATCAAAATGCGCGCCCATCGCGATCACCCTCGGCAGGATCAAGACCGCGGTTCAAAGATCCAACAGCGAGGTCGGCGGCCGGCTGGTCGAAACCGGAGAACGCGAGTTCATGATCCGCGGTCTGGGTTACCTCCGCGATATTCGCGATCTCGAAGCGGTTCCACTCGGGCTCGGCCCCGGCGGGACGCCGATTCTGCTCCGCGATGTCGCCCGCATCACCATCGGCCCCGAGATCCGGCGCGGTCTCGCCGACTGGAACGGCGAGGGCGAGACCGTCGGCGGGATCATCGTGGTGCGTTCGGGGGCCGACACCCGTTCCACCATCCTCCGGGTCAAGGAACGTCTGGCCGAGCTCAAGGAGGGTCTTCCCGACGACGTCACCGTCGAGATCGCCTACGACCGGACCGGTCTCATCGATCGTGCGGTCGACACCCTCGAGCGAACCCTGATCGAGGAGTCGCTCATCGTCGCGCTGGTGTGCGCCATCTTCCTCTTCCACTTCCGCTCGGCCTTTGTCGCGGTGGTGTCGATCCCGGCCGCCATTCTGCTGGCATTCATCGTCATGCGGATCCAGGGCCTCGGCGCCAACATCATGTCGCTCGGAGGCATCGCCATCTCCATCGGCGTGCTCGTCGACGCCTCGGTGGTGATGGTGGAAAACGCCCACAAGCACCTCGAGGAAGACGACGGCAAATCGTCGCGATTCGACATCATCCTGGCCTCGGCCCAGGAGGTCGGCCCGACCCTCTTTTTCAGCCTGCTGGTGATCACCGTCTCCTTCCTGCCGATCTTCACCCTCGGGGCTCAGGAGGGACGGCTCTTTCGGCCCCTGGCCTTCACCAAGACCTATGCCGTCGCCATGGCCTCGCTGGTCGCCGTGACCCTGATCCCGGTCCTCATGTTCTGGTTGGTTCGCGGCCGGATCCGCAGCGAGAACGCCAACCCGATCTCACGCCTGCTCAAGGCGGTCTACAACCCGGTGCTGGATCTCGCCCTGCGCGGGCGCTGGCTCGTCCTCATCGTCGCGATCCTGCTCATCGCGTCGATCTGGATCCCCCTTCAGCACATGGGCTCGGAGTTCATGCCGCCCCTGTGGGAGGGCGATCTGCTCTACATGCCGACGACGTTTCCGGGAATCTCCATCGCCAAGGCGAGGGAGCTGCTGCAGCAGACCGATCGGATCATCGCCTCGTTTCCGGAGGTCGAGTCGGTTCTCGGCAAGGTCGGGAGGGCGGAGACCGCGACCGATCCCGCACCGCTCTCGATGATCGAAACCACCATCGTTCTCAAGGACCCGGCCGAGTGGCGGCCGGGGATCACGCGCGAAAAGCTCATCCGCGAACTCGACAGCGCGATCCAGTTCCCGGGGCTGACCAACTCCTGGACGATGCCCATCCGGACCCGGATCGACATGCTCTCGACGGGGATCAAGACCCCGGTCGGAATCAAGGTCGCCGGTCCCGACCTGGAGACCCTCGAGGAGATCGCAAAGCAGATCGAGGCCGTGGTCACCCCTCTCGAGGGCACGCTCTCGGCCTACGCCGAACGGGTGATGGGTGGGTCGTACCTCGACATCGAGGTCGATCGGGAGTCGGCGGCGAGGTACGGCCTCACGGTCGGTGATGTCCAGGACGTCATCGCCACGGCGATCGGTGGGATGAACGTCACCTCCACCGTCGAAGGGCTCGAGCGCTACCCGTCAACATCCGCTATCCCCGTGAGTTGCGCGACGATGTCACGGCCCTGGCCGAGGTCCTGGTACCGACACCGTCCGGCGCCCAGATTCCCCTGGGCCAGATTGCGTCGCTGCGGATGCACCAGGGTCCGCCGGCGATCAAGACCGAGAACGCACGGCCCAACGCCTGGGTCTATGTCGATCTCCGAGACATGGACGTGGGCACCTGGATGAATACGGCGCGGGAGACCGTCGCCCGCGAGATCGAGATTCCCGATGGCTATTCGGTCTTCTGGTCCGGCCAGTTCGAGTACATGGAACGCGCGTCCAAACGTCTGGCGATCGTCATCCCGGTGACCCTGATCCTGATCGTCCTCATCCTCTATCTCAACACCGGCTCGCTGATCAAGACCGGCATCGTCCTGCTCGCGGTGCCGTTCTCGGCCGTCGGCGCGATCTGGCTGGTCTATCTCCTCGGTTTCAACTGGTCGATCGCGGTCTGGGTCGGGCTCATCGCGCTGGCCGGTCTCGACGCCGAGACCGGCGCGGTCATGCTGCTCTATCTCGATCTCGCCTACGAGAAGTGGCGCCGCGAGGGCAAGCTCGTCGATCTCGCCGCGCTTCGGGAGGCGGTCGAGCACGGCGCGGTGCAGCGGATCCGACCCAAGGCCATGACCGTGGTGACGACCTTCTGCGCCCTGCTGCCGATTCTCTGGGCCACCGGCACCGGCGCCGATGTCATGCGGCGGATCGCCGCGCCCATGGTCGGAGGAGTGCTGACCTCGTTTGTCGGCGAGCTGATCGTCTACCCGGTGGTGTTCTTTCTTTGGAGAAGCTCGGCATCGGGAGAGAGGTCGTCCGACGATCGTCCCGATCACGAACGTTCTCGAATCGACCGCTCGATCGGGATCAGTGATCGATCGGAACTCCATATTTCTCGACCACCGCTTTGCGGCGGCCGAGAAAATGACAGGAAGACATGACGAAAGGGAGCAACACCATGAGATACGGAATCTTGATGCGCGCTTCTGTTAGCAACGACCTTGGTATCCGCGATCGACGCCACCGAAATCACAGCATTTTCACCATTTCACCACTACGAAGCAATTCGGCAGGAACTGATTGAAGACTCCACCGAGGGAATTGCGGAACACGCCGAGGCCATCGCGGCAGCGACCGCACGGGCTCGAGCGGCGATTTCAGCGACTCCAGCCGCCGGCGTGAAGCTCGGAGGACGCCGCGAGCCGTCGAAGGCGTTGCTCCCCGAAGATCGATCGAACGGGCGAAGACGGTCGCTCAGCGACGGATCTCGAGACCATCCGAGACCGGATCGCCGAGCTCACCAAACCGCTGGTCCGATGGCACGACCTCGTCGAGGGCTCACGCCCGTCGTCGCCTACTGCCCGATGGACAAGAAGGCGTGGCTCCAACCCGATGAGGCCATCGGCAATCCCTACGCGCCGTCCATGCTCCGCTGCGGCGAGGTCGTGCAGCGGTGAACCGATCTCCGCCTTCCCTCGCTCTCTCCCGACTCGTCCTTGCCAGGAGATCGATGTCGGGACCGGGAAGTGGGATCGGGAGAGCGAGATTGAACCGCACTCGAATGCGAGTCGAACACCCGGTTCGACGAACCGGAGATAGGAGATCGAGATGAAAAGAGTATCGGCACTGATGTTTGTGATCAGTATTGTTCGCGGGTCTCGCAGCCGCCCACGGCGGCGGCATGGGTGGCGGTCGATGGGACAGATGGGCGGAGGCGCCGGGATGCTGACCGTCGCCGACGACGGCAGCCTCCTCGTCACCGAGATGTCGTCCATGATGGGCGGCGGCCCGGCGGCGGGATGATGGGCGACGACCGCGCTCTCGTCAACATCGGCGCCGACGGCAGCGAGCGCTGGCGGGCGACGCTTTGACGAGGGTTGGCCGATGATGCCGGTCAACGACGGCAATCTGGTGATCCTCGTCCTCCGTGAGGACTGGTGGAATGGCACCGGCGGCGACGGCGACGGTGGTTGGAACCACGGCGGTGGCGGTCACGGCGGCGGTGGCGGAGGTGGCGGCGGCGGTGGTCCCCACGCCGATTCGGCGGTGCTGGTCGGCCTCGATCTCGGCACCGGCAACGAACTCTGGCGAACGGTGGTCGACGGCGACATGGTCTCGGCGCCCCAGTTCGCGCCGGACGGGTCGCAGTTCTACGTCACTGTTCGCGATTTCAACGAAAACGGTGGCGGTCTCGGCGACGGCCCCATGCACCAGGGCGACGCCCCGGGAGCCCACGAACTCATGAACACCTCGGTGGTCGCCATCGGTCGCGACGGCGTCGTCCGATGGTCGGTGGCCCTGAGCGATGGCGGCAGCAAGCTCGGGAGGACGCGATGAACGGCGCCCTGTCTTGCTTGCGATCTTCATGTTGCTCGCGGTATCCACGGTCTTCGCGTCGGTTCCCGGCCACCTCGAGGGCTATGTTCCCGACCGCCGCCAACGCCGAGGGCCGATTCGGCTCGTTCTGGACCACGGATCTCTGGATCTACCACCAGGGGGCGAGCACCATCCATCTCTGGTTCAACCCTGCCGGGGGCGACAACACCGAGGTCGAGAGCGTCGTTCTGGCCCTCACTGACCCGGTGACGGTGCTCGAGGATGTCGTCGGCACGACCTTCGGCACGACCGGCGTCGGCAGCATCCACTACCTCGCCGACGGACCGGTGCTCGTCACCAGCCGGACCTGGACCTCCGCCGAGACGGCGGGCAGCTACGGCCAGACGATCACCGGTGTTCCGGTCTCGGATGCCGCCGTACCCGATACCGGTCAGGCAGGCGCCCTGCGGATGTTCGTCGACCAGGTCGACGGCTTCCGGACCAATCTCGGGCTGACCAACATCAGCGGCGTCCCGGTGACCGTCGAGGTCGAGATCTTCACCTCCGACGGAGCGGCCGCGCCGGGGAACTCGTCATTCTCACGTCAATCTCCCGGCCTACGGCATGACCCAGATCAACGACCTCCTGGCGCGGCTGACACCCGGAAACCGTGAGGGTCTGATCATCCGCGTCGGCGTCAGCTCCGACGAAGGTGCGGTCACGGCCTATGTCTCGACGGTGGACAACGCCACCAACGATGCGTCGTACCAGCAGGGCTTCCGTTTCGGTTATTAGCAACCACAGGGCCGCCGGCACCCCCGGCGGCCCCTTTCCCTCTCCGCCGCGCGGCAGTAAGGGACACATCGCAATTCAACGCAGAGGCGCAGAGGCGCAAAGACATCGCAAATGGAACGCGGATTGACGCGGATGAACGCGGATCGCACGGATTTTCCTAAGGGCGTTGGACGGAGCTTCCTCGGTGGCTGTACAAACTGTTTAACTCATTTCGATCAACGAAAGCTTGAAGTTATACAGAGAAATCTCTCCAAAGACTGAATAATTTCTTCGGTGCCAATGGCTATTCCATCGACGAAGTTGCCAAGGCGCTTGCGATACACCGGCCGACTGCAGGCTGCTCATGAACTCAGAGACGTCGAACAACCGAAAAGTCAAACAGTGTCCCTTAAAACAAAATAGGGTTGGACGGTTGCTCGCCCAGGCCTACCTGACACGTTTACGGCCGGCCCGACCGCCGAATCTGGTACATTGTTGAGACTGAAAATGCCCGCACAGTCAAACCCGGGAGTGAATGATGGCCAGAAACCTCCTCTATGTTCGATTGCACGGCTCGTCCTCGACCATGCGGGCAGAACGTCCCATCCCCGTCCCCGATATCGGCCGGCGCGGACCCGGGGTGAGAACCATGTCTGCGAGGGTCCCGATCGCGGCGCCGGTCCTGGTGCTGATTTTCGTTCTCGTCCCTGCGATCTCGTCCGCCCAGTGGACCCAACTCGGCCCCGACATAGACGGCGAAGCGGCGGGAGATTCGTCGGGCTACTCGGTGGCTCTGTCCTCGGACGGGACTCGGCTCGCCGTCGGCGCCCGAGATAACGACAACGCCAACGGGGTCGGTTCCGGTCATGTGCGTGTCTTCGAATGGGATCCCGCGCTTGAGGGGTGGTCCCAGCTCGGAGATGACGTTGACGGTGAGGCGGAGCAGGATCATTCGGGATACTCCGTGGCCCTGTCGTCATCCGGGTCCCGGGTGGCCATTGGGGCGCCCGGAAACGACGATGCCGGAAACTTCGCCGGACATGTGCGCGTGTTCGAGTGGGACGGCGGATCGTCGTGGATCCAGCTCGGCTCGGACATCAACGGCGACGCGTCCTACGACAATCTGGGAGGATCAGTGGACCTGTCCTCCGATGGGTCCCGACTGGCCGTCGGAGCCCTCGGCAACGACGGCAACGGCTCCGAATCCGGGGTTGTCCGGGTTTTCGTATGGGACGGACGATTCTCGAACTGGGTCCAGCTCGGCCAGGACATCCGCGGCGAGGCGGAGGGAGATTGGTCGGGTTCCTCAGTCGCACTTTCCTCCGACGGGTCGCGGGTCGCGATCGGGGCGCCAGAAAACGACGGCAACGGCACCGGTTCCGGTCATGCGCGCGTCTATGAATGGGTCCCCGGAACGTCGCTCTGGGCCCAGCTCGGCCAGGACATCGACGGCGAGGGGAACAACGACCACTCGAGCATCGTGGCCCTGTCCCTCGACGGAACCCGACTGGCGGTCGGAGCCTGGTCCAACGACGGCGCCGGCACCGAAGCCGGTCATGTGCGGGTCCATGAATGGGACTCGGGATCCTCGACCTGGATCCAGGTCGGTTCGGACATCGACGGCGAAGCGGCCTACGACCACTCCGGCACCTCCGTGGCTCTGTCATCGGGAGGATCCCGACTCGCCGTCGGCGCCCCCGGAAACGACAACGTAAATGGCGACGCCTCCGGTCACGCGCGCGTGTATTGCTGGGACGGCGGATCCTGGGTTCAGCTCGGCCCGGACATCGACGGCGAGGCGGCGGGAGATCTGTCCGGCGCCTCCTTGGCCTTGTGTTCGAACGGGTCCCGGCTCGCCGTGGGAGCGTTCTACAACGACAACGCCAACGGCGACGACTCCGGTCATGTCCGCGTCTTTTCCGAGGCGATCTTCAGCGATGGCTTCGAAACCGGAGGCGCCGACCGCTGGAGCTCGGTGTCGCCCTGAGAAAAATAGGTGCCAGGTGTGCGCCCGGCGAAGCCTGAACATCTACGAAGTTGTTCAACGATCAAGAATCCATGCCCCACTGGCAAAAAAACCGTGCACTCTGCGTAAATCCGTGTCAATCCGTGTTTCCTTGCGACGGACTGCGATGCTTTGCGCCCTTTGCGTTGCTCTTGGCCCAATTCTGCATGCGTTTGAGCACGAATATCTTTTGCGCGTTCGATAAGTTGTTGCATTGAAGCAGCTTCCGACGCAGTCGAACCTTCGTCATTATTCGGACCGGAGCACGGTTGGGTTGCGGGCGAAGCCCGCGCTAGGTCTTTGCGGTTCTACTTCCGCACCCGCACCGGGAACGGCGGCCGCACCGGCTCCACCGGCGGGTTCGCTTGCGAGCATCTCCAGGATCACCTCGATGGCCTTTTCGAGCTGAGGATCGCTTCCCGGCCATGGTCTCGGCCGGAAGCTGCTCGACCTCGATGTCCGGCGGCACCCCGACGTTCTCGACGATGAAGCCGTCCTCGGTCCAGATCCCGAGGTTGGGCGCGGTGACAAAGCCGCCGTCCATGAGCACCGGGAACCCGAGGACCCCGACGAGTCCGCCCCAGGTCGGCCGGCCGATGAGCGGGCCGAGATCGAGCTGACGGAACATCCACGGCAGCAGATCACCGCCGGAACCCGCGTTCTCGTCGATGAGCATGACCTTGGGGCCCTGAATCGACGACAGCGGCGTCTTGATGTCGGCGCCGTAGCGCATGGCCCAGCGGCAGAGCTCGGGCCGGCGAAGCATGTCGATGTAGTAGTCGGCCACCTGCCCGCCGCCGTTGTAGCGTTCATCGATGATGATGGCCTCGCGATCGGCCTGGGGAAAGAAGTAGCGTTTGAAGTAGGTGTGGCCGAGACTCGTGGTGTTGGGCACATAGACATAGGCGACCCGGCCGTCGGTGGCTTCGTCGACCTTGCGGAGATTGCCCTCGACCCAGGCGCGGTTCCGCAGGGCCCCCTCGTCGGCGACCGGAACGACCTCGACCGTCCGTGACCCGCTGCCGTCGGCGTTGGGTCCGACCGTGAGCTCGACGATGGTGCCGGCGGTGTTTTCGAAGCGGGCAAAGAGGTTGTCCGGCGGCGCCGACAGCTCGCGCCCGTCGACGGCGAGCAGGTACTCGCCCTCCTTGACCGACGACCCGGGCTCGGAAAGCGGCGCCCGCAGCTCGGGGTTCCAGTTCGAGACCGCCGAAGACACGCTTGAACCGGTAGCGCCCGTCGACGATCTCATAGTCGGCGCCGAGAAGACCGCCGGGGACCTCATCGGGGTCGGCGATGAAATCGCCTCCGCCGACCCGGTGGTGGCCGACACCGAGCTCCGAACAGAGCCACTGGATGAGCCGGTTGAGATCGGACCGCACCGCGAGATCGTCGAGGAAGACCTCGTACTTGGCCTTCATGGCCGGCCAATCGGCGCCGTGCATGTCCGGGTCGTAGAAGAAGTCGCGGTTGATCCGCCACGCCTCGTCGTAGATCTGCGCCCACTCGACCTGCGGGATCGATCCGAACTTCGATGGCGCTCGTGTCGAGGGCGCTCTCGGCCGCATCGATGGGTGATGCGGCGTCGGCGATCAGCCACGATGAACCGGTGCCGACGAGGATCTTCTTGCCGTCGGCGCTGAGGACGAAGCCCTCGGCGGCGTCGAGGAGCTTCTCTTCCTCCCGCGTCTCGAGAGTCGTAACGATAGAGCGAGGCCGCGTCCCGTCGCCGAAGATGCTGACGCCTGTCGTCCGCCTTCAGATAGTGAAGCGTGCCTGCGGATCCGGACTGAAGATTGCTGAAATTCGCCGCAGCCGAGCGGGCAGCGCGACGATCCGCTGGTCGAGGCCCTCGAGATCGATTCGGACCGCGACGACCTTCGTCGCTTCCGCCGTCTCCTCTTCATCGGCGTTGTCGCCGGCGTCCTCTTCGTCGCTCTCGGCCGCCAGCGGCGACGGCTCGTCGGCGGCGAGGACGGCGAGATAGAGGGCGTTGCTCATCTCCATGTCGGCGTTGGACATGGCGAACCAGGAGCGGACCGGACCGGCATCGGTGGAACCGGTGAACCAGAGGAACTTGCCGCCGGCATCGAAGACCGGTTCGCCGACATCCGACAGACCGTCGGTGACCTCGTACGAAGCGTCGTCGGCGACCGAGTAGAGCCAGACCCGTTGCAGATAGGTCGGCGTGTTCCGGGTGTAGACCAGCCACTTCGAGTCCGGCGACCAGTTGTGGTGCTGGGTCTTGACGGGTCCGTAGACCACCTCGCGAGGCGACCCGGCTCTGACGCCCGGTCTCGGCATCGATCACCCAGATCGTCCACGAGTTGTCGGAGTAGCTCAGCTTCTTCCCATCCGGCGACCACTTGAGATCGCAGTAGAAACCCGATCCGTCGAGAGGGTGGATCACGGCGCTCGCCGCGCCCGTCCTGCGGCGCGATGTGCAGACGCGTACTCGCCCGAAGCATCGGAGAAGTAGGCGATGCAGGCGCCGTCGGGCGACCAGGCCGGCGACCGCTCGTGGACACCCGGGGTGTTGGTGATGACCCTCGGATCGCCCTTGGAAGCCGGAACGGTGACGATCTCGCCGCGGAATTCGAAGACCGCCCGCGCGCCCGACGGCGAGATAGCGGCATTGCGGATGAACGGATCGCACCGAGGCGAACCGGGGTCTGGTTTCGATGAGATCGGCCGCGACACCGATGACCAGACGGGTGGAGTCTCCCGGTGGCAGGGTCGAAGAGGTGGAGAGCGCCGGCCTGTTCGTAGACCACCACTCCACCACCGGCCTGCGCGGCGAGGATCGGGAAAGTCCTCGTGGAAGGTCAACTGGACGATCTCGCCCGATTCGCGATCGAAGGAGAAGAGGTTGAACTCGCCGTTGCGGTCGGAGAGGAAATAGACGGTGTCGCCGATCCAGGCGGCGTCGATGTCGTTGCGAGCGACCCTCGGGCTGCGGAATCTGCACGCACCGAGTGGTCACTCGTGTCGTAGATCCAGATCCTCGAGGCGGTCCCGCCGCGGTAGTTCTTCCACTGCCGGAACGCCTCCCGCGCGGGTTGTAGGCGATGAACCGACCATCGGGTGAATAGCTGCCCTTGAACGCCGACGGCAGGGGCAACCGGGTCGGCCAGCCGCCGTCGACCGGCACGGTGTAGAACTGGCCGAAGCGACTGGTGTGGGACTCCCGGCCCGAAACAGAAGAGAACCGCCGACCCGTCCGGGGTGAAGCCCTCGCACGATGTCGTCGACCGGGATGCCAGGTCAGCCGGGTCGGCGAACCGCCGTCGACGGGGATGAGGTAGACGTCGTCGTTGCCGTCGTAGTGGCCGGTGAAGGCGATCCACTGCCCCGTCGGGAGAGAAGTGCGGGTTCGACTCGGTGCCTTCATGGGTGGTCAAGCGCCGCGCGGTCCCGCCGGCGCGGTCCGCGATCCAGAGATCGTCGGCGTAGATGAACGCCACGTGGTCATCGCTCACCGTGGGATCGGCCGAGCATCAGCGTGTCGTGGACATCGATCGCACCGGCCGGGACCGGTGTGAGGACGGTCAGAAGCACGACGACCAAGGCGGCCGTCAAGGCGGCGAATTCCATGGATCTCTCCTCGCTTCCCGGAGTAGGATGCCGTCGCGTGCACGGCCACGAGATCTTACACGAGCGTCAGCGGCGCTCGGCACCGTCCGGCCTCTCGCCCGGCGGTGTCTCGAAGACCCGACCGGACCCGGAGGACCTCTCGAGCAGGAGGGTCTCCACGCGCTCGAGATTCGCGCGGAAAATCGGCAGAAGGCGATCGTCGTCGGCTTCGGCCCGCTGCACGCCCTGCGGTAGTTCAGCATGGCGCCCGGAAGTTTGCCCTCCCGTTCAAGGGCCTCGCCGAGGCTGTCGTATGCCGTTCGCCGATTCGGGGTAGAGACGGATGTTGTACTCGAAGACCTCGATGGCTTCGTCTGCCCCGGCCCTCGCCGAGCAGACGGTAGCCCATGAGATTGACCATCACCTCGGGTGGTCGGATCTCGAAACCGAGTCGCTCGGACAGCCGGTCGAAACGGTCGACGAGATCGGCGTAGGTCCCGGTGCCGGACAAGACCGCTCGTATCCCAATCGGCGTTGATGAATCGAAGTCCGTGATAGGTGCTGAGAAGCACGGTGGTCCCGTGATCCTCTCCCTCCATTCGCCGGAACTCCCATTCAAACGAGTCGGGGGCGTGGTATCTCGGAGGACGCCGAGAATCGCATCGAGGCCGGTCTCGGCACGAGGTCCCTCACCCTCGGCCATGGTGACGAAAAGCGAAAACGGCCGAACATCTCGTTCTTCGAGCGGCCGCCTCCAGCCGTTGGGAGACCGTCGGTGAGCCCTCTCCCCTCTCGTCGTTGGAGATCGCGGGACTGATCGCGATGGCCGCCTGAAACAGATCCGGACGCTCGACGAGGGCGTAGACGACCAACGAACCCCCGAGCGAATGTCCGATCAGGGTCCGGTGCGGCGCCGTGCGGAAGTTTTCGTCGACAAAGGGCATCAACTCCGACTCGATGAAGTCGAGGAAGCGATCGGCGCCACCGGACGGGAGCCCTTCGATCACCTCCGGCGTGAAGTCACGATTGCGATCGATGTTGGCGATGCCCACGACCATCGACCGCGGCATCCTGCCGTTGTACGGCCAGCAGATCCACCGTCGCCGCGGTGTGGTTGAAGATGGGCGCGCCCGTCGAGGAGATAGATCACCGGCAAGCGGCTGTTCGCTCGCCTCGTAATCGCCGGGCAGATAGATCAGAATCTGCCGGTCCTCTCCGAGAACCGACGAATGCAGCGTCAGCGAGTGGCCGACAACCAGCGGCGCTCGGCGTGGTCCAGAGGCGATTCCGCCGGTCGGACGCTGAGCGTGGAGCGGAGACGAGACACACCGCCACCGCACACACGAGGGCATGCGCCCACGGCCGATGGACCTCGTTTCACACTCGGATCTACGCGAGCGGCCGAGCTGGAGTTGCAGTCGAAGCTCGCGGAATCGGTCGAGGATGACCCCGAGACGGCGTAGAATGCCCCCTCGTGAAGCTGAACGACCTCAAACGCGCCCTCTTGGCCACCCTCTTCTTCGGCGCCGCCAGCGGCATCATCGATGGCCACCTTCAACAACTACCTCGCCGAGGTCCACCACCTCGGGGCCGAGGCCCGCGGCTGGATCGAGTTTCCTCGCGAACTGCCGGGGTTCTTTCTCGTCTTCATCGCCGGCGCCATGCTCACCGTCCTCCGGGAGACCCAGATGGCCGCGGCGGCCATGATCCTGACCGCCCTCGGCGCCATCGGTCTCGGCTTCCTCTCCCCGTTCCATCGCCTGGCTCGTCGTCTTCATCGTCATCTGGTCGCTCGGCGACCACATCATCTTCGCCGTCGAAGGGCCCCATCGGTCTCAAGCTGTCCAAGGGCGGCAAGGAGGGCCGCCGCCTCGGTCAGTTCGGCGGCGCGCGCAACCTCGGCACGATCCTCGGGGTCGGGATGATCTTCGTCCTCGCCCGCTCTCTCGGCGACCGATTCGGTCTCTTCTTCGCCATCGCCGCCGGTTGCGCCCTCGTCGCCGGGATCTTCTACGCAGGCCTCAAGGTCGGGTCGAGCGACGCCACCGTCGCGGCGGCTCGTCTTCAAACGCCGGTACACGATCTTCTACGCCATCTCGGCGCTCTTCGGGATCCGCAAGCAGATCTTCCTCGCCTTCGGCGTCTGGGTGCTCGTCGAGATCCACGATGTCCCGGTCAGCACCGTCGCCCTGCTCTACTTCATCGCCGCCACCCTCGGGCGTCGTCTTTCGACCCCTGCTGGGCGAGGTCGTCGACTGGCTCGGCGAACGCACGGTCCTCGCCGCCGACGAGCTGCTCCTCCTCGTCATCTGCCTCGCCTACGCCTTCGCCAGCGACATCCTGCCGCCAGCCGTACGATCTCTGGCTCCTCTACGGCGCCTATGTCTTCGACAGCGTGCTCTTCGCCCTGCGCATCGCCCGCACCACCTACCTCAAGAAGATCGCCGAGGATCCGGCCGACATCACGCCGACCATCTCCACCGGCATCACCATCGATCACGCCGTGGCGACCACGCTGCCCATCCTCTCGGGCTACATCTGGGAGGCCTACGGTTTTCAGTGGGTCTTCCTCCTCGCCGGCGCCATCGCGCTCGTCGGTTTCTTCGTCTGTCTGCAGGATCCGGATTCCCTATCCCGGGGACGAGGCGGCGTTGTCCTGACGCGCGATGGGAATCGAGCTCGCAGGCGCACTGCTAGAATCACGATCTCGGAGGTCTTCCATGCGTTCATTCCTCGTTCGACTTGTCCTCTCGGTCTCCTGTGCATCGCCTTCGCGTACTTCCGGCGCTCCGGCCGATGCCTGCACCTCCTTTCTGATCAAACACCCAGCCGGCCCGCTGATGGCCAAGAACTACGACTGGGACGTGGCCGACGGTCTGCTGGTCGTCAACCCCCGCGGCCTCGCCAAGACCGCGCTCGTTGCCCGACGGCGCCAAACCGGTGCGCTGGACCTCGCGCTACGGCAGCGTGACCTTCAACCAGTACGGACGCGAGTTCCCCATCGGCGGAATGAACGAGACCGGGCTGGCCATGGAGGTTCTCTGGCTCGACGAAACCGAGTACCCCGAACCCGGCGACCGGCCACGCCATCGAGCACGCTCCAGTGGGTCCAGTACTGCCTCGACTCCTTCCGCACCGTCGCCGATGTCGTCGCGAGCGCCTCCGAACTCGCCATCAGCGGCGTCCGCGACCCTCCACTTCCTCGCCTGCGACCCGACCGGCAACTGCGCCGTCATCGAGTTCCTCGACGGCAAGCTCGTGGCGCGGAGCGAGCGGACGCTGCCGCTGCCCGCCCTCACCAACAGCACCTACAACGAATCTCTCGAATACCTCAACCGCACCCTCGGCTATGGCGGCGATCCGGTGACGCCCGAGGGACCCGGTTCACTCGCCCGGTACGCCAGGGCGGCCAACGGCGCCCACGCCGTCGCGCGATCGCCGGCGGCGATCCGCCGATCGAGGAGACCTTCGCCATCCTCGCGGATGTCGCCCAACCCGAGTCGACCCAGTGGAGCATCGTCTACGAGCTCCAGGAGGGCCGGGTCCACTTTCGAGACCGCCGGCAACCAGAAGACCCGCACCGTCGATCTCTCCAAGCTCGATCTCGACTGCACGGCCGATGCCCTGGTCCTCGATCTCATGGCCGACGTCTCCGGAGACGTGACCGCAAAGCTCACGCCCTACGACGCCGACGCGAATCTCGAAGATCATCCGCGCCGGTTTCACCGCCGAGTCGGTCGCCGCCCCGTCCGACGAGACCATCAAGACCATGGCCGCCTATCCGGAGAAGCTTCTCTGCACCTTTGCCGCGAGGCAATAGCCCCAAACCGTTTGTGGCGGAGGGCCGGTTGTCTCGGACGAGCAGCGGCGGTGGGCGCGAGAACGTCGATCACCGTTTCGTGGGCTCTTATTGCCCCTCCGTCAGCGATCCCGTCGACCTTCGGCACCAAAGAAAAACCGCTCGAGCGCGCGAAGATCATCCTCGAGCCCGCCGGTGGGATCGAACCGCTCCCCGATTCGAATCCGCTTCTGACGGTAGTCGAACGCGATCGGCACGATGGGCACCCCGGCCTCCTGAGCGACAAAGTAGAAACCGGTCTTCCACCGTCCGACGCTGCTTTCGGGTCCCTTCCGGGGCCAATGCGAGGATCAGCTGATCCCTCGCCGCGAAGAGCTTCACCGTCTCGATCGACAACTCCGGTCGCGACCCTCCGGTCGACCGGGATCCCGCCGAGCCAACGCATCACGGCACCGAGCGGCCAGAAAAAGAGCGTGTGCTTGCCGAGAAACCGAGCCCGAAGACCCGAGCGCGAACATCAGCCGCAACCCCGATGAAGAAATCGACATTGGAGGTATGGGGCGCAACGATGATCACCGCCCGCGAGACATCCGGAATCGCACCTTCGAACCGCCAGCCCAGCAAACCCAGAAACCACCTGCCGAGGGTCGCCGAGAACGCATTCCCGCGCCGTGGGGTCGTCTCCCCGAGTTTCGGTACATCGTTCCTGTTCATCGCCAACGCCAGTCTACCTTCATCGCGATGTCGCGCAGATCACAGCGCAAGCGGGGACATTCTGCTACCATCACCAGATGAGACTCTCTCGCTTTCCTGGTTCCGCCATTCTCGCCGGCTTGGCCGCCCTCGCCTTCGCATGGACGACCGCTGTTTCAGCCGCGAAGAAGCGGCCGGCGCCCGCCCGGCGGACGACATTCGGAGAAGCGGACTCGTCGCCGATCGGGTGGTCATCGATCAGGCCACCGGCAATCCGCGGCTCGTCCGGCTCGCGGGACCAACGACCCGTCCCGGATGGCGCCACCACCGCGGCGAAGGCGCTCGACCTCCTCGAGATCACGCACCGGTCTTCGGTCTCACCGATCCGTCTCGCGAGCTCGAGGCCGGTGCAGGTTCTCGCGCGACCCGCTCGGCGGCGAGCAGGCGGTCTTTCGTCAGGTCTACCACGGAGTCCCGGTCTTCGGTTCGACGCTTCGGGTCCATTTCGACGCGCGACGGCGCGGTCTCGACCGATCAACGGAACCGTCGTCTCCGACATCGACCTCGATCCCGTACCGACGACTCGACGCCTCGTGGCCGAGGCCGCGGCCTTGCGCCTCATCGAAAAGCAGCGCGACCGGACGATCGGAGAATCTCGATGTCGCACCCGCCGACCTGATGGTCTTCCGGGAAGGCCTGGTTCGCGGCCGTCCGGGGGCGAACCACCTGGCCTGGGAGATCGAGATCGCCGCGCCCCCGGACCTTCACGAGGTCCTCTACCTCGATGCCCACGACGGTCGGCTTCTCGATCAACGGTCCAAGATCCACGATCTTCATCGCGTGATCCACCGGCGGTCGCTGCCCCATGCCATCTGGACCGAGGGCGATCCGCTGCCGTTCGACAGCGGCGATCCCGATGGCGATGCCGAGATCAACGAACTCATCGACGCAACCGGCGACACCTACGCTCTCTTCGCCAACCTGACCAACGGCCAGTATCTCAGCTATGACGGTCTCGACGCCACCATGAACGCGGTCTACGACTCCGACTCCATCGACGTGCCCCAACGCGGTCGAGTCGGGCGGGGTGACCGCGTTTCTGTGTCGGGATGGTCAGCGACGACGTGGCGGCGCACGAGTGGGCCCACGCCTACACCGACTGGACCCACGGACTCATCTACCAGTGGCAGCCGGGCGCGCTCAACGAGGCCTACTCGGACATCTTCGGTGAACTGGTCGATCAGCTCAACGGCCGCGGCAGCGACTCCCGGCCGCGATCCGACCGCCCGGCGACTGTTCGAACGCCGGCGGCAGTCCGTCGCCGACCCTGGAGGTCATCGCCCGATCGGCCATCGACGCCGGCACCTACCCCGCCGGCGGCGCGGTCTTCAACCCGCTTGCACCGTGGACCGTGACGGCATCCGTCGAGCTCGTCGACGACGGCGCCGGCAACCCGAACGACGCCTGCGAGCCCCTCCGGGATTTCTCCCGGGCTCCATCGCCCTCATCGACCGCGGGACCTGCTCTCTTCCGCGACAAGGTCATCAACGCGCAGAGCGCCGGCGCCGCCGGCGTCATCATCGTCAACAACCAGGGCAACGACGTCATCGAGATGGGTGGCGATCTACCGCGACTCGATATCCCGGCGGTGTTTGTCGGCCAGAGCGACGGCGATCGCATCAAATCGGCTCTCGGCGAGGGGGTCACGGCGACCCTGAGCCTCGACGGGGAGCTCACCGATTCGCTGCGCTGGCTCATCGGCGAGGACACCCAGAGCCCTCGGCTCGATCCGCGACATGTGGTCGCCCGGCGTGTTTCGGCGATCCCGGCCGCGTCGGCAGCGTCGAACTACGCCTGCCGCGATGACGACAACGGCGGCGTCCACACCAACAGCGGGGTCCCGAATCACGCCTTCGCCCTCCTCGTCGACGGCGGCTCGTACAACGGACACCAGATTCGCGGGCCATCGGCGCGACCAAGGCGGCGCGGATCTACTGGCGCGCCATGTCCGTCTATCAGACCCCGGTCACCGATTTCCGCGACCACGCCGATCTCCTCGAGACCAGCTGCCGGGATCTCATCGGCGCCCAGCTCTTCGACCTCTCGACCGGCGCCCCGGTGGCCGGAGACCATCACCGCCGCCGACTGCGACCAGGTGGCGGCGGCCATGGACGGCGGTCGAGATGCGTTCGACCCCCGATCAGTGCGCGTTCCACCCCCTCCTCGACCCGGATCCGCCCGCCGTCGCGGGCAACCTCGTGGTCTTCGACGAGACCTTTGACACCGACCCCGGGAGCCGCTGGGAGCTGAGCAACCGCGGGGTCTTCCCCGAGTACGAACCGCGCGACTGGGTGTGGACCGACGAGCGTCCCGACCGGCGGTGACGGCGGCGCGTTCTTCGCCATCGACAGCGTGCTCATCGGCGACTGCCGCCCCGGCAGCGACGACCAGAGCGGCGTCATGGAGCTCACCAGCCCGATCGATCGAGATCCCCAGAGGAACCCTGTCGCCGATCCTGGTCTTCGACCATTGGGTTGCGACCGAAGCAGGACTGGGACGGCGGCAACATCAAGATCAGCGTCAACGGCGGCGGCTTCATGCAGATCTGCCGACACCGCCTTCCTCTTCAACCCCTACAACGGTCGCATCGAAATCGAGCAACACCAATCCCCTCGCCGGGTCAGTGGGCGTTCACCGGCACCGACGCCGGGTCGCTGAGCGGCAGCTGGGGTCAGAGCCAGGTCGATCTCGGCTCCGTGGTCTGCGCGCGGCGATCGGATGGTGCTCCGTTTCGATTTCGGGGTCGACGGCTGCAACGGCGCCAAGGGTTGGTATGTCGACAACGTCCAGGTCGTGGTGACGGTGTCGGCGCCACGGCAACGCAGTGGCCGGGTGCGGCCGTAGGTGAGGAGTTGAGGAAGTGGCGTGAAGCTTAGGACGTGAATGGGTTGAGGAGGTAAGGGGTTAGTCGTCTCACGTTGTCATCCAGCCTCCTCTTTAATTCATTGAAACACTTGACAAATTAACTTGCGTGGTTATAACCTGATGAAAGATGAACAGTGATTCATATAACTGACTTCGTCAGATTTGTTCGATCCGCCCGTGTCTCACAGCCCACCAAATATCTACCCACCAAATATCCCACCAAATACCAACCCACCAACACAAACCCACCAACCACGGGCCCGGACGGGTCTGTCCCGGCGTCACCGACGGCCCTGGGAATCGCCGTCTGCGGCCGCGACACCCTCGGTACGAACACCGGCGGGAACGCGACCGGTTTCGGGTTCAGTCCACCGGGCGGGCGAAGACCTGGGTGATGAAGTACACGACTCCGGTCTCCGGCCGATGGATCGAGACGATCCCGATCCCGACGTGGGTGGCGCTCGTCGAGAGGATGGCGGCACGGTGCCCCGGACTTCGCATCAATCCCTCTTGGGCGTCGGTGATGGTGGAACTGCGGGCGATGTTTTCGGCGGCGAACCGGGCGCGGTACCCTGCGGCCTCGAGCCGATCCGCGACCGATCCCGGTTATCGGCGAGACATGCGCGATCTCCCTCATCCGCGCCATCTCGGCACTGTGCCGCCGAGCGACGTCCGCAAGGACCTCGTCGTGAACCAGCGCGGGAAGACCGAAGCGGGCCCGATCCTGATCGAGCAGTGTGTGGGCGAAGCCCTCTGCGGTGACCGGATCGGTGATCCAATCCTCGTCTCGCCGGCGAGTTCCCGACCCAGCTCGTGGTGGTTCCCGTCCGATCTCGACCGGAAAGAGCAGCACCACGTGCGGGCCCGAATCATCGGTGGCGATGACCTCGATCCACTGGGTCCCGGGTCGATCCGCCAACTCGCACCGCTGCGAGCATCCGATCGCCGCTCAGCCCCGCGGTGGTCTCGACCAACGCTCCCATCGGGGCGGGTGGTGATCACCGAAGCGCCGTCTACGCGAGAATGAAAACGAACCACGAGGACCAGCGATGCCCCAGGGGGCGCAGTGGTCGGAACCGCCTTCATTTCGACATCGCGCTCGGTGAGAAAGACCGTCCAGCGCCATGCATACGGCTCGGGCGCCGGGACTCGCGCCACACCGACATGAGTGGCCGGCACCGTCGCGAGCATCTCCGCGAGCTGGTCGAAGCACGGCGTCTTCGCCGTCGTCGCCGGTCAGGACGTCGAACACCGTGGCGAAGGGGTCGGGGCAGCCGGACCAGTGGAGGACGAACTCGGAGAAGGCAAGGGGGAGTCGATCGGCCTGCGAGGTCCGGCTGTAGATCCCGGCCGCCCGCTCGAGACACCCCACCACGCGAAGATCGGGAAAGCGATCCCGCACACCCGGCGCCAAGGTGTCCGAGACGCTCTCCTCTCCACCCGAGACATAGAATTCGGCCGATTCGCCCGGGAGCGTGACCGTGATGACGGGCGAGTCGACAAAATCGAGCCGGACGACGACTCGGCCGTCGTCTCGGCGTCAGGCGCCGATCGCCCGCAGCCAGCCGAGCCGATCACGACGACGGCGATGGTGACGACCCAGATCGCGATATCCGGCGGTCGAGAATTGTGGATGAACGGCATCGATCGAGTATCTCACGATGCGGCCCGTGAACCCGGACGACGGGTTTTTCGTTTGCTTTTGATGAAGCTGAAGGAAGACCATGCCAGACCGGCTGGACGCGTTCAGAGTCAGTGGGCCGTAGTACGATCTCGACGGAGGTTCTCTTGATTCAGATCGATCGGTTGAGGAAGTGCTACGGCGACCTTGTCGCCGTCGATGACGTCTCCTTCGAGGTCCGCGACGGTGAGATCTTCGGGCTCCTCGGCCCCAACGGCGCCGGCAAGACCACCACCATCAACATGATCTGCGGCGTGCTCCGACCGGACAGCGGCCGCGTTCTCGTCGACGACCGCGACATCTGGCTGCACCCGAAAGCGGTCAAGCAGAATCTCGGCGTCGTTCCCCAGGAGATCGCGGTCTACGAGGACCTCACCGCTCGCGACAACCTCTCCTTCTGGGGCTCGCTCTACGGCCTGACAGGATCCGAACTCGGCAATCGGATCGACGAGTCGCTGAGCCGGGTCGGCCTCGCGGAACGTGGCGGCGACAAGGTCAAGACCTTTTCCGGCGGGATGAAACGCCGGCTCAACCTGTGCATGGGTCTCCTCCACCGCCCCAAATTCCTGCTTCTCGACGAGCCGACGGTGGGGATCGACCCCCAGGCCAGGCTCAACATCCTCGATGTCATCGGCGAGGTGGCGGCCGCCGGCACAACGGTGCTCTACACGACCCACTACATGGACGAGGCCGAACAGCTCTGCGATCGCATCGCGATCATCGACCACGGAAAGATACTTGCCCTGGGCACCCTGCGCCGAGCTGACGAAACGGGCCGGCGAGGCCGAGGTTCTCCGGCTCAGCGGTCGATTTTCCGATCAAGACGCGCTCGACCGGCTTCGGGCCATCGAGGGGATCAGGGTCCTGCGGTCCGATGACGAATCAGCGGTCCTCTCCATCGACGCCGACGGCCCCGGGCTGCTCGAGATCCTGCCCCGAGTCCTCGGTGTTGATCTCGGCGTCGAGGACGTCTCGATCCAACGTCCAAACCTCCAGAACGTCTTCATCGCTCTCACCGGCCGCGAGCTGCGCGACTGATGGCGGTCCTCGCGATCCTTCGCCGCGATCTCAACCGCTACCGGCGAAACCCGCGTCCGAACCGCGCTTCTCTTTGCCATGCCCCTGGTGATGGCATCGATCTTCGCCCTTGTCTTCGGCGGCGGTGGGGTCGACGAGATCTCGATCAGGGTGCTGCTCTGGGACGAGGATGACAGTCTGCTTTCGGTCCTGGCCAGGGGCGCGGCGGAGGCCGACGGTGCACGATCAGCAACTCGACATCGTCACGCGTCGGCGACGAGGGCCTCGCCATGATGGATCGCGGCGAGGCCTCGGCCCTCGTTCACATCCCGGCAGGATTCACCGATGACTTCCTCGGCGGGACTCCGACCACCATCGAGGTCGTCAAGAACCCGTCCGAACGGTTTCTGCCCCAGGTCGTCGAGGAGGGTGTCGGGATCGGAGGATCGGTCCTGTCGGTGGCCTCGATGGTCTTTCGACCCGAACTCGAACAGATCAAGGGTCTGATGGATGCCGACGGGCTTTCCGGCCGATCTCGCCGTCGGCGGGACTCAGATCCGGGATCAACTCCAGGTTGCGGGGTCTCAAAGGGGTTCTTTTCCCGCCGCTGATCGACTCTCGAAACCGTGACCGTCTCGGCCGCCGACGAAGACGCCATCCGACGATGTCGGGATCCTCGTCCTTCTTCCTCCCGGGATTGGCGGTGATGGGGGTGCTCTTCCTCGCCCAGAGCGCGACCCGAGACATCCTCCAGGAACGCGAGTCCGGTCTGCTCCGCCATCTCCTCACCGCTCCGGTCTCAGCCACGCGACTATCTCCTGGGAAAGTGCCTCTCGGTGATCATGGTGACCGCAGTCGGCTTCACCCTGATCGTCGTCGTCGGCGCCGCCATGGGCGTGACGTGGGGTCCGCCCTTCGCGGCTGCCGTTCTCATCCTGGCGACGGCGCTTGGCGGCCAGCGGCACGCTGATGTTGATCATGAGTCTGGTCGGCTCGGAGCGCCAGGGCGATACGGTGACCACCATCGTCATCATCGTCTGGTCTCTGCTCGGCGGCGCATTCGTGCCCCTCGAACAGATGCCGGCCTTTCTCCGGCCGTTCTCCGAGTCGACCTTGGTCTACTGGGCGACCAACGCCTTCAACACGCTGATCCTCAGAAGCGGTGGGATCGCCGATATTCTCCCCAACCTGGGCGTTCTCTTCGCCACCGGCGCGGTCTTTCTCGTTGTCGGCGCAGCGGTGTTGGGTCGCCGAATCCGCGCGGGGGTCGTGTGATGCGCGCCATCACCGCCATCGCCCGGCACGATCTTCGGCTGGTCCTCAGCGACAAGGGCGCGGTGATGTGGCTGTTTCTCCTGCCGGTCGTCTTCGCCACGTTCTTCGGGCTTGTCATGGGTGGTGGATCCGACCCCTCCCCCACCCTGGCCAGACTGACCGTCGTCGATTTTGACGGCGGTCCGGTGGCTCGGCTGCTGCTCGACGAACTCGAAAGCGAACGGCTCGATCTCAAGGTTGTCGAACCCGAGGCCAAGGAGGCGACCCCGGACAAGATCCGCACCCTGGTGCTTCCACCGGGTTTCAGCGCCTCGGTCCTCGCCGGCGAAGCGGTCACGATCCGGCTCGAGAAGGACCCGGAGACCTCGGCCGAGGCTTCGTTGGTGGCCCAGGCTCGGATCGTCTCCGCGATCGCCGGGGTCCTGGGGCGCCTGGTCGAGGCGAAGGTCGGTCTCGATCCGGGTTCGCCGATCTCGGCCGAACGGCTGGTGGCCCTCGAACCCAACCCCGACCTCGTCGTGGTCGAGAGCCGATTCGCCGGTGAGGCGCAGAGCCCACCCGACGGCTTCGCCCAGTCCATCCCGGGAAACACCGTCATGTTCGTCATGCTCGTCGCCCTGACCTATGGCGCGGCGACCATCAGCGGCGAACGCCGGGGCGGCCAACTCCACCGTCTGGCGACGACCCCGGTGAGCCGCGGCGAGATCGTCGCCGGCAAGGTCGTCGGCCGCCTCGTCATCGCGTCCCTCCAGATCACCGTTCTGATGGGCGTGGGCCTCATCGCCAGCCGGACCCTGGGCATCCCCATCGGCGATCATCCGTTCGCCACATGGGTTGTCCTCCTCATCTACGCCCTCGCCGTCGCGCCCCTTGGGGTGGCGTTCGGTGCGTGGTTCACCGAGCCCGACCGTGCGGCGAGCATCGGCGTGATCAGCCACCATGGTGATGGCCGCCTTCGGCGGCTGTTGGTGGCCCCTGGAGATCGTCTCCGAACCGCTGAGGAACCTGTCCCTGGTCTTTCCCACCGGCTGGGCCATGCGCGCTCTGCACGGCACCATCTCCTTCGGCCGGGGTCTCGACGGGGTGCTCGTGCCGCTCGCGGTGCTGCTCGGTTTCTCGCTGGTTTTCTCGGTGATCGCCGTCAAATCACTGCGGATCGACTGAGGCTTCCCTCCGCCCGCCGGCGAGGCAGCGGACGACCACCATGGTCACGTCGTCGACCTGCGCGGCGCCCGATTTGAATTCCCAGACCTCGCGCAGAATCAGATCGCGGATCTCGTTGGCGCTGGGCAGGCCGTCGAGTTTCCCGAGGATCGTTTTGAGCCGTTCCCAACCGTACTGATCACCGTCGGGGTTGATGGTCTCCACGAGACCGTCGCTGTAGAGCAGCAGGACATCCCCCGGCGCAAGCACGATCCGATCTTCGCGGTAGCGGGCGGTCTCGATGGCGCCGAGAGGAAACGAACCGGCGCCCACCTCCTCGACCACGCCACCGACTCGTCGCAACAGGACCGGTGGATGACCGGCCGTCGCCACTACGGCGGCGCCGTCGCTTCGATCCAGGACCACAACCGCCAGGGTCATGTGCATCCGTGGCGCCGAGGTGCGTTTCAGCATGAGGTTGACCCGATGGAGGACGGCGCTCGGTCGCGCCATCTCGTCGCGCAGGAGGTTGAGGCTCGATCGGACGCCGGAGAGCACCAGCCCACTGGCGACTCCGTGACCGGTGACATCGCCGACCACCATGGCAAGCCGGCCCGCATCGAGCTCGAAATAGTCGTAGTAGTCGCCCCCGACCTCGGTGGCGGGGAGCGAGAGGGCGGCGACATCGAGCCAGTCGAGCCGCGGCGCCTGCCGCGGGAGCATGCTCAACTGGATTTCCCGTGCGTACTCGAGCTCTTGTTTCATGCGCAGGCGGTCGCTGTGACGGGCCGACTCGGACTGCCAACGGGCAAGGAAACGCGTCTCGAGACGTCGGCTGATCCCCCACGCCATCGCGAAGCATACGATGAAGAGAAGGGCGAACAGCACGAGACTGAGGAATGGCGGGGACTGTCGGGTTACCAGGCTCTCGCCGACCAGGCGGACCGCGACCACCGCATACAGCGAAGCGAAGAGCGCCACTGTTTCGCCCGAGCCGAGTCGGAAACGGGTCGCCAGAAACGGGAAGACGACGAACCAGAAGCCGATTCCGCCGGTGGCGTCCCCGTGAAAGATCTGGAGCACCACGAGGTGACCGATGAGGACCGCCGCCACCGTCTGGCGGAGGTTTCGGTCGATCGAAGAGGCGTGACGGTGGCGCAGAAGCAGCAGATCGAAAATGACGACAAGCCCGGCCACCGCGCCGCGGGTCAGCGACGCGGAGGCAAACATCGCAACCGCGTAGATCGACACCGTGCCGGCAAAAAACCACAGCGTCTGACTCAAACGTCGAGCGTTGGTCACATCAAAGAACGTGTTGAGCGCCGTCCGCTCGCCGACCAGGAGTTCGTGGTCGGTCATGGAGACGTGTTCCAGATCCGCGAAGACCACGGGCGCGAGATCAGCAGACGCTGGGGGCAATCGATCCTGACGCATGAGTCGATATTCTACGCCAACCCGACCGCCGATCTCGCCGGTCTCGCATCCCGATCGGCTGGGGTATCATGCGCCATGATCCGAGTGCGATCCTGCAGTCACCACGACCGTGTGCGGCTTCACATGGCCGCGCTCACCGCGCTTCTCCTCGTCGCAGGGTCGATACCCGCGGCAGCCAATACCATCGAGGCGATCAGTTGGGACCACGACTCATCCGGCCGCACCATCATCGCGATCGTCTGCGCCGAGGCCGTCGATCCCTCGTTGGTCCGCTCGTATCCCCTCGCCGATCCGGCGCGGGCGGTGGTCGTGATCGGAGGCATCACCCAACCCGTCAAACCCGGTTTCTTGACCATCGACGACCCACAGGTCTCGCAGCTGCGGTTGGGACATCACGACGACAGTGTCGCCCGCCGAGCTCCACGTCATCCTCGATCTCCAGAGCGACAACCGCCAGAATCGACGAACATCCGCCACGACGGGGCGCGAATCTCCATCGTCGTGGGATCGCAACCCGGACCGGCCGCCACTCCGACTCCGTCGGCCTCACCCACGCCTGCCCCATCACCGCCGCCGCCGACCTCGACACCGACGTCGGTTCCGACGGATCCACCGACACCGGTCCCATCGCCTCCGACTCCGACTCCGAGCCCGACCCCGACCCCGACAGCCACAACGGCGGCGCCCTTCACGGCGACCCCGAGTTATCCTGACCGACCCGCGCCACCGGTCCTCCCCACGGCCCCGGCAACGCCCACTCGCGGCGGCGACAGCGATCCTCGAGCCCCCACCCGTCTCTCCAGCGTTCCCCGCGCCCACTCCGGCCGGAGACGGGTCGAACGCGACCCGGGTCGTCGATATCGTGGCGAGCCCCAGGGGCGATGGATCGACCCTGCTTCGCATCACCGCCAACGGTCGTCTGCCGCTCGGCTCCGCCCGGGTTCTCGAGATCGCCGATGACTCGCCGCGCGTCATTCTCACCATCCGAGGCATCAGCGCTCCCGATCTCCCCCGGTCCATGGACATCGGCGACGCCAACCTCGACCGGATCCGTTTGGTCCACGACGCCGAGACCTCCGAGGGTGAACTCCACCTCGTCCTCCACCTCCCCCGGACGGGTATCTCGGTGACCGAGATGGAGCAGGTCGGCCCGCACCTCGTTGTCCAGTTGACCCCCGTCGACCCGGTCCCACCCTCTCCTTGATGGCGAGGAGAGCCCACTGATGGCCGACGCGGCTCGAGGATTGGATTTCGCACGCGTCGGGGATCTCCTCCCGGACGACGAACTCTCGGCCGACGAGCGGCGGCTCTTGATCCGTCTCATGGAGCTCTTCATCTCGCTGCCGGCGCCTGAGGACGCGCCTTCTTTGTTTCCCAGATTCGCCGAGCTCAAGGATGGTCTGGTGGAGGCCATTCGCGGCGCCGACGGCGAGATCGTCGAGGAACGTTTCCTCGAGCTCTACGCCCACCTGCACATGCACGAAGCCCCCTACACCGGGAGCGAACGGCGGCAGGTCGACGCCACCGGCGGTTACTGGAGCCACGCCGGGGGGCTGAGCCCGATCCTCAAGGCGGGACGGTGGATCCGCCCCGGGACTCGCAGCGTCGATCTCGGCGCCGGCAACGGCCTGCAGGCGCTGCTCATGCAGAAGTTGCATCCCCACGCCCACAGCTGCCAGATCGAAATCTCGAGCGCCATGGTCGAGATCGGCCGACGCCTCCAGGAGTGGCTGGAGATCCCCTCCGACCGGGTCGAATGGCGGGCGGACGATGTCCTCGAAACCCCACTCGGGGGTTGGGATTTCGTCTATCTCTATCGCCCGGTTCGGCCCCACGGTCCGGGCTCGGCTTCTACCGCCGCCTCGCCGACCGCCCTCGAAAATGAACCCGGCGAGGTCGTGATCTTCAGCATCGCCGACTGCCTCGGCGAGTTCCTCCCCGCGTCCTTCCACCGCTTCTACACCGACGGCCACCTCACCTGCTACCGAAAACCGGCCCATGCCCGCACCTCGAAGTGAAACGCGGACGGAAATCCACCGCAATGACGCCAAGAACGCCAAGCATCCCAATCATGGAGAGGTCGGGGGCAGCGTGCTGCCCCCGACCTCTCCGTGATGAGATCTTGCGATGTCTTTGCGTCTTTGCGGTAAAAAATGCGATGCTCTGACGCGGGCGCTACTGGCTCGCTTCGATGATGGCGGCTAGGTCGTCGGCGGTGATCCCGTTGCCGAGCCGGCAATCCGGGTTCCCGGCGGCGGTCACGCCGAAGATGTGACCCACCGCGGGCACCAGATCATCCGAATCGACGCCGAGATCGTAGTTGGCGTCGCAGGGCTCGGCGGCGACCACGTCGACCGTCGCGACCGCCTGATCGTCGGTGGCATCGGTGTCGCACTCCCAGGCGGCGACACCGACCGTGGTCGCGTACGACCCGGCCGCGACCGGCTCCACGGCGATGGATGGGGTCCAGGTCGCCCCCGGGCCGAGGGTCGAAAGCGAGCACTCGACCGCGCTGCCGATGAGCAGGCACTCGGGCGACGACAGATCAGCGGAAGGAAAACGAACTCGGCCGGGAGAGCGCCGCTCACGACGACATCGGTCGCGCTGACCTGCGACTGGTTCCGGACCGACACCAGATAGATGAGCTCGTAGCCGATGGAGACCGGATTGCGGTCGGGCGTCTGTTCGATACTCGAGCTGGGTCCCTTCACAGACCACATCGAGGGCGAGGGCCTTGTGCCCCGGTAGCGATGTTCCACCCCAGGAGGTGCTGCAGCGGCGGCAGTGCGACCTCGCTGAACCAGCCCTCGAGGCTGTCGTAGGTCAGAATCTCGAAGTGCTCACCACCCAGCGGGTGGTAGACGCCGAGGAGACTGACATCGAGGCGACCGTCGGCGGACGAGTGTCCCGCTGACATCGAGCCGGTCGAGGTTGGTTCCCGGCGACTCGCCTCCGATTTCGATGATGATGGCGGCATTCGGCCCTTCATCGAACGGGCCCTCGACGGTCAGGATGCCGGGCGACAGACCCGGGCTCACGGTGCCGTCGAAGGAGACGCCCGCGGCGCCGTCGAGATCGAGCGTGCCCGTGCCCCTGACCCATCCCGACGGCGGGTTGTCAAAGACCGCCGAAGTGAGATCGAAGGTCCCGTCGGTTAGGATGTCGATGAATCCGTGGTTGCTCACGGTCATTCCCAAGCTCTCGCCGGATGTCCCGTTGAATCTGATGGATCCGCCACCGCCGACGGTCACGGTGCCGTAGTTGGTGAAGTTGGACGGCACATCGGTGACGCCCGCCGAGCCGACAAACCTGATGGTCCCGCCGCCGCCGACGGTCACGGTGCCGTAGTTGGTGAAGTTGGAGGGCACATCGATGACGCCCCCGAGGTCGATCTCGAGCTCGGCGTCCGGTGACCTGGATGACCCCGTCAACCTCGTTGCGATGTTGGGATCCATCCTGGACCAGCTTGAGATCGAGACCATCGACATCGATGAGACCGTGGTTGACGACGTCGGCGCGCGAGTTCGGGAACGGCCGCGGACGGGCCCTCGCGCGCCCCTGGTCGAGATCACGCCGTCGGCGGCGTTGACCAGCGACCCCGAGGTCACCTCGAGAATCATGGCGACCGAACCGGTGAAGATCAACTCGACCGTGGTTTTCGAAACCATCGGCGATCACCAGATGGGCGTCGCGCGCCGGTGTCCTCGAACTCGATGGTGCTGCCCGGATGGGTCACCAACCCGCCGGTGAGCGAACCCGTCCCGGCGAAGTTGAGGTGGCCGTAGAGATCGACATCGATCTCGACGGTCCCGCTGTCGATCACGAGCTTGGAGTGGACCTCGATGGCGCCGCCGCCGTCGGTGCGGAGCACCGCGCCGTCGTTGACCTTGAGCTTGGTCGTCCCGGCCAGATAGCCGGCGCCGTTGAGGGTGAAAGGGCTGCCCAGAATCTTGACCTTCGGGTTTCCGCTGCTCGCATCGAACTGAAGACCCGCGACGGTGACTGGCTGATCGACCAGCACCTCGTAGTTGCCGTCCTCGAGGATGCAGGCGACATCGGCGGGTCCGGGGACGCCGACCGGGATCCAGTGCTTCTCTTCGTGCCAACTCAGGTCGGCGTCGATTGCCGCCGGCGACGAAGATCTTGGTGCATGGCTCGTCCGCGCGACCGCGGCGCCGGCCCAGAAAAGGCACACCGACACCACAAACGGCGCCCTCCGCCGAACTGTGTCCAACCGCCGTTTCATTTCTGTGCTCCCTCGGGAGACCGGGTCGGTTCTGACCGACGAGAGATCAATTATACCACCAGGGCCGGCCGAACCCTCAGTTCCGCGAGTCTGAGAGCCGCTTCTCGATCACCGCGGCCCTATCCGCCACGAGGATCCAACCCCGCGCGGTGGCCTCGCGGCGGACCTCGCCGAGCCGCCGTTGGGCCTCGCCCGCGCGGCCGGCATCAGCCGCGATCTCGGCCAGCGCCAACCGTGCCTCGATCTCGACGCCATAGCTCGACTGGGTCCGTGCGTCCTCGATGACCTTTTGTAGAATCGAGTCGGCTTCTTCAAATAATCCGCGACCGGCGGCGAGTCTCGCCTCGTTGATCCGCAGCACCATGAGGGTCACCGAGTTCGCCGAGGCGTCGAGGTCGCGGATTCGCTCGAGCGCCGCCGCGGCTTCGTCGAGCTGCCCGGCGCCGATCTGGGCCTCGGCGAGATAGTTGAGGGCATCGGCCTCGAGGGCGGGACGCTGCTGCTCGTTCAGCAAGGCGACCGACCGGGTGAGATTCTCCACCGCATCCTCATAGCTCCGCCGCCCCAGAGCCGCCTCCGTGAGGGTCAGCCCGGCGAGGGCGAACTCACTCTCGACCTCGCTGCGAAACTCGTGGTCGCGGCGCAGTTCGAGCGCCTCCTCGTGGCGGGTCCGGGCGCCCTCGAGATCGCCCTGGGTCAGGAGCACCTCCGCCAGACCGAAGAGCGCCTCGGCGAGCATCTCGCTGTTCTTCTGGACCCGATAGAGTCCGGCCGCCTCCTCGAAGAGGCTGCGCGCGCCGTCGAGATCGCCCCGCACCGCATCGATCCGGGCGAGGTTCATCACCACGGCGGCGACCTTCAACGGACTGGCCGAGCTCGCGGAACTGCTCGCGGACCTGGCTGAAGCTGTCGACCGCGCTCGAGAAATCACCCGACCACATCTGAACCAGGGCGAGGTTGTTGAGGGCATCGGCCTCGCCGCTTCGGTTGCCGATGTTCGCGTTGGAGTTCGAGAGCCTCGGTGAAGATCTTCAGCGCGGCCGGAAAATCTCCCTGGTGGAGCCGGATGCTGCCGAGAAGGTTGAGCGCATCGCCTTCGATGATCCTTGCCTCGACCTCGCGCGCGATCGCGAGACTTGTCTCGACCTCGCCGATCGCGGCGTCGATCTCGCCCAGCGCGAGATGGGTCAAGGCGAGGGAAAAGGTGACGTTCGCCTCTTCCGCGCGGTTGCCGATGCCCTCATTCAGGCGGCGGGCGGTCTCGAGTTCGACCCGCGACCGGTCGAGTTCGCCGAGTTCGCGCAGGGCGTTGCCGAGGGCGAGCCGGCGCATCGGCCTCGAGAAGGCTCGAGCCGATGCGACGGCTCGACTGCGACCACCCGTTCGGCGGCCGCGGCCTGTCGGCTCGCATCCCCGTTGGCCCCGGCGGCCTCGGCTTCGACGAGGTCGATGCGCGGATCGTCGCTCAGCGGCTTCGGCAACGCCTTGAGTTCGGCTACCGTCTCGAGCGCCGCACCAGGCAGTTCCGCCGCAACCTGGGCGCGAGCGAGCAGGAGGCCGTACTCGAGATTGTCGGGTAGACAAGCCACAGCGATCGGTAGGTGTCCACCGCCTCGTTCATCCGCCCGTCAAAGAGCTGGTGCCGGCCCTCGATCTGGAGCCGGAGCTCGCGCCCGAGGTCTCCGCTCAGCTCCTTGGACCGGCCGGCGGCCTCGAGCGCTTTGCTCTGGTACCCGAGTTGGTTCCAGGCGTCGGCCAGGTCGAACCAGACCATCGGCGATTCGGGCGCCAGCGCCGCCGCCCGTTCGAGCTTGCTCGCGGGCCCCCTGGGGATCAAGGATCTCAGCCGCGACACGCCCTCGGCATAGAGCCTCGCCGCCGCCGGATCGGTTGGGAATGCACCGCTCGCCGCCGACTCGGCGATGACATCGAGACCGAAGCGGCGGCGGATCTCGGATGCGGCGCCGATCGCGATCCCGGCGAGGTCATCCGGGCTCCCGCTGATCGGATCGAGGATGATGATCTCATCGGCAAGGATGTCCTGGACGCGGGAATCGAGGCGGATCTCCGCCCCCTCTCCATCACCGAAAACGGCGTAGGAACCGAGCACCACGAGATCGGTGGCGAGCAGATCGCGCAGCTTGCCCAGGGTCTCGGGTCCGAGCGTCGTCACCCGATCGATCCCGAGTTCGGTTCTCGCCCGAGCAACGCTCTCTCCGGGGACCGTGCGGACCGCACCTCCGGCCCCGAGTTCGGTGGTGAGAAACTCGCTCAGCGCGGTGGAGATCCACACGGTGTTCGGGTCGCCGGCGATGTTTTCGAAACCCAGGACCGCCACCGACGTACGGACGATCACCGACGGCGGCTGATCCGCGCCTCGCCGCCACGGCGGCCAACCCGATCGTGAGCACCGCCGCCGCAGACCGATGACCACGACAAGCGCGGCGGCGGCCGCCCAGACGCCGGGTCGCCGGATGGCAGATCGCCGAGATCGCCGACGCGGCATGCGCCGGCTGCCGCTGAGCACCGCCGGGATCGACTCGACATCGGCGAACCGGTCTTCCGGTTCCTTCTCGAGACACCGGAGGATGGTCCGGTCCCACCTCGGCGGCACCCCGGGGCTTCGCATGCTCGGACTCGTCGGGGCGTCGCGGAGCTTGTTCAGGGCGATCTGAAAGGCGCTCTCACCCTCGAACGCCTGGGCGCCGGTGAGCATCTCGTACATCACCAGACCCGAGGGAGTAGATGTCCGAGGCCGTGGTCGCCGTCTTGCCTTCGATCTGCTCCGGCGACATATAGGCGGGGGTGCCGAGAATCTCGCCGGTCCCGGTGACCGTGAGCTGACTCTCATCCTTGACCTGCAACCGGGCGAGACCGAAATCGGCGATCACCACCCGCGTACCCTCGCCCTCCGGCACGAGAAAGATATTCGACGGTTTGAGGTCGCGGTGGACGATCCCCTTGCGGTGCGCTGCACCGAGACCGGCGGCCAACTGTTCGACCACATCGAGCGCTTCGTCGGGTTTCATCACCCCGCTCGCGCAACCGCGCCCTGAGCGAAACGCCGCTGAGCAGCTCCATGGTGAGGAAGACGACGTCTTCGCCGTTCGGTTGGACGTGCCGGCCGAGATCGAAGATCCGGCAGACGTTGCGGTGACTGACCTTGCGCGCGATCTGGATCTCCCGGCGAAAGCGATCCAGGGTCACCGGGTCGTTCGCCGATCTCGGCAGGATGGTCTTGAGCGCGACGCTCTCACCGAGTTCCTGATCGTGGACCTGATAGACCTCGCCCATCCCGCCGCGGGCGAGGAAGCGCTCGACCTTGTACCGCCCGGCCAGCACCTGTCCGGCCGAAAACACCGGATCCAGGCTCAGATCGTGCGCCGGCATTCCCACCGCCGGCAGGGTCGACGTTGGTCAGCGTCGGATCGCCGCCGGAGTCCGGGGCGTTCCTGACGGGGCCGGATTCGTCAGCCACCCACCCTCCTCACCAGCGCACGGACGAGCACTCGCAAGCGCTCGCTCCAGGGAAAACGCCAGAAGTTCGTCGCCACGACTCCACGGCTGAAATAGGTCTTTTCGGAGTAGTCGATGGCGACCTCGAGGATCACCGGAACACGCTTGCGCACCAGTTCCAGGGCAGCCGTGATGACCGAATCGAGCTCCGAGTCGCGAATCACCCGGAAGTAGCGACAACCGACCGCCTCGGCCACCGCCTGCAGGCTGTAGTCGGGCAGGATGCTGCAGGTCTGGCGGTTGAGCGGGATCTTCTGAAACTCGGCAATCAGACCGTGCTTGCCGTCGCGCAGCACGCAGATCAACGGCGCGCGCCGTAGGTCGCCGCCGTCAGGGCCTCGAGACCGGTCATCAGAAAGGCGCCGTCGCCGGCCAGGGTCACGACATCGCGATCCGGGTTGGCGAAGGCCGCACCGATGGAGGCCGGAACCGAGTAGCCCATGCACGAGAAGTCGATGGGTCCGATGAAAACAGCGCGGGGTGATCGAGCCGGAGGTGCTCGGCCGCGAGGAAGGTCCCGTTGCCGCTGTCGGTGGCGTAGATCGTGTCGTCACCGCAGTGGCGCTGGAGCGAGGAGAACAACGCGTGCGGGGTGACGCGATTCTTCGACGCGGCGGCCCGCCAACCGCGACTCACCTTCTCGTGTCCGTCGGCAATCTCCCGGGCGAGGTTCTTCGGACGGACGCCGGCCTTCGATGAGACCGGTCAGGGCGTCGAGAAACTCCTTCGCATCCGCCGCCACCGCCAGGGTTGTCGGGACGTTTCGGCCGAGCACCTCGGGATCGATATCGACGTGGATCACGGTCTCGGGCGGGGTGATCGCCATACGAACCGGTGGCGACCTCGCCGAATCGGCAGCCCACCGCCAGCAGACAGTCGCAACGGTCCATGATCGTGCGCACGAACGGCGGCGTCGCCCGGCCGATCCCGGTCCACAGCCAGAGCGGGTGCGATTCGGGGAAGACCCCCTTGCCCTGGAAGGTCGTCACCACCGGCGCCCCGAGCTGCTCGGCGAGGGAGATCAACGAGTGTCTCGCCACCCACCGCTCCGGCGCCGACGTAGATCGCCGGTTGTTTCGCCTCCCCGAGCAGCCGTGCGGCGCGCTCGACGAGATCGCGGTCGCATCACGTTCTCGGGCTCGGGGTCCGGCTCCCAGCTGGGTTCCGCCGACGTTCTGGGTCAACATCATGAAGTTGGCGGGGATCTCCACCGCCACCGGTCCCGCCGGCGCGCGGCGGGCGATCTGGAATGCGCGACGGATGGTCGGATAGATCTCTCGACGCGGTGGTCGATCCGCATCGCCGCCTTGGTCACCGGACGCAGAATCGCGATCTGATCGATGTCGTGCAAGCTGAAACGCCGCCCCGGTGTCGTTCCGGATCCCGCAGGCCAGAACCACCAGGGGAACATTGTCCATGTAGGCTTCGGCGATCCCCGACATGCTGTGGGTCACGCCGGCGCCCGGGCACCACGTTGAGCACCCCGACCTGATCCGACGACCGCGAGACGCCGTCGCCCATGAAGGCGCCGGCCACCTCCGAGGTCACGAGAACGGCCTCGATCTCCGGGCTGCCTCCTCGATGGCGTCGTAGAGCTCGATGTTGTGTGTCCCGGGGATCCCGAAGGTGAACTTCACCCCCTCGTCGACGAGGGCGCGGACGACCAGCTTCGAACCGCGGACCTTCATGACGCCAGCAGTTCCCCGGCGTTGTCGCGAATGTGCTCGGCGACCCGGTCCGCCAACGCCATGATCGTGACATATGGATTGATCTCCGACGCCCGGGGGAAAAGCCCCGAGTCGCCGACGAAGAGCCCCTTGGCGCCGTGCACCCGGCCCCAGCTGTCGGTGACCGAGTCTGAGGCAGTCTCTCCCCATCCGGCAACCGCCCATGATGTGGGCGCTCGCCACCGAGATCTTGCCGGGAATCACATTGGCGCGCGGGATCATCTCCTCGACTCGATCGGCATCCTGCTCGGTCGATGAAGAACGAAACTCCGGCCGGGGCGTGGACCCGTCGGGCGCCGGCGGCGAAGAAGATCTTGGCGCTCGCCACCATGCTGCGGTGAAGCGAGTCGAGGACCGCTCGGACCCATGGTGTAGTCGACCACCGCCTCGCCGTCGCCGTCGACGAGAACCCGGTTCGACTCCAGGGCCGGGTCCACCGCAAGGACGAGGATCATCTGCAGCCGGGGAAACGCGCGCATGAGTTCGGAGTGCTCGGCGCCGAATCCGATGAGGTTCTTCGACGTGACGAACGGGAAAGTACATGCAGGTTTCGAGCAGGAACCTCTCCGATTCCCAGAACTCGTCGCAGTAGAAGCTCTTGGGGTGGCCGTGGAAATTCGAGATCTCCTGCGGGTGTTCGCCGACGAGGATGAGGGCCGGGTGCAGGGTCAGGTATCCGCCCGAGGTTCGGCAGGCGATCGCCGAATCCCGATCGCAGCAGCAGCGCCGAGGAGTTGATCGCGCCGCCGCAGACCACGATGACCTTGGCGTTGATCCGGTACTCTCCCGGTTCCCACGGCGAGGGCAGACCGAAACCGGGATCGGCCACGACCGCCTCGCAGCTCCCCTCCCCCACCCTGGTCACCCTGCAGTTGGTGATGACCTCGACACCGGCGGCCTCCGCGGCCGGCAGCTGGACCCGGTGGGTGCCCTGCTTGGCGCCGTTGGGACAACCCAGATTGCACAGACTCGACGATCGACAGCCCTTGACGTTGATGGGAAACTGCTGCGACGCGGTAGCCGAGCTTGCTGCAGCCGTCCCGAAACAGACGGTTGTTGTCGTTGAGCTCGGACTCGTCGAGCTTGTGGACGTTGTTCTCTTCGAGGTACTTCGCCGACCGGCGCTGAAGATCCTCGAACTCGATGCCCGGGACATCCCAGCGCTCGACGACGTTCTTCGGGCATGGTCAACGAGGTTCCGGTGTAGACCACCGTGGAACCGCCGTAGGCCCGTGCCGTAGGCCAGGGTCATGGTGCGGTCCTTGGTCAGCACCCCCCCGGAATCGAAGTAGAGCTGGCGGGCCATCTCGACCTCGCGGCCGGTGTAGGCGTCGTCGGCGAGCTTCGGGTCCCCATTCGAGGACGGCGATCCGCTTGCCGTCGGCCGCCACGGGGCGCCAGCTCCTTGGCGATGGCGCCGCCGCCGGCGCCGGAACCGATGATCACGACGTCGTAGTCGAGCTCACGCATGGCGCACCCCCGCCCGACCGTCGAACTCAGGGGCGTAGCCGATCCCGCTCCAGTTCTCCTCCTGGCCGTAGTAGCCCATGAAGACCAGCACCTTCAGACCCCAGAACCCTTTCCGCAGCAGCGAGATCGGGCAGTTCTCGAACCATCGCAAGCACCGCGCTCCGCCGATCGGCGTCGAGCCGGTCGAAGGGCCGGCCGTAGCGGAGCGTCGGGGCCATGCGGATGACGACTGAGGAAGGTGCCGAATCTGCGATCGCGTGGCCGCATCGCGATCCATCAGCGCGGTGTCGACGATGGCCTCCATCCGGGCGCGGCCATCCGCGATCCAGCGCCGCCACTTCGGGGGTGATGGTTTCTGCGACGACCATGAAGAACGCAGCGTGCTTGCCCGATAGGGATTTCATGACAAGACATTGTACAAGGGGCGTGGGGGCTTGAGGGTCTTGCGCGTTTGAACGTTTGGCGGCGTGGGCGGAATCCGTCATTGTCCGGCCCTGCCCGGATGCTGTTCCGGACCATGCCCTCATCACCGGCTCGTCTGGGCGGCCTGCCTCGTAGCCGGAACAGCAGACCGCAACGCGCTCCCCGTGCAGTGCCCGGTGCGCAATTGTGCCGGGCGCGCCGCGCTGCCGGATGGTCGATCAGGCACAATTGCGCACCCGGCACGTCCCAATGAACGCGATTACCGCGTACCTCTGACGTGCCCCATATCGCCAACCATCAACAGAACGCGGGATGGGTGCCTGGCTCCCCTCCCATCGCGTTTCAACAGGCTCGATCGCGCACGCCTGCAAACCGTTTACATCGCGCCAGCGGAGCAGGAGCAGTACTAGGCTATTGGAAGTTGCAAACCTGATGGGTGGCACCAAAAAGGGAGATTTGCTTGACGCGCACACCTGATTCTCTTCCACCGGTTTTCACGCTGCTATTCTTGCGGCGTGTTATTTGCTTGCGATCGCACTACCTCTCAACCCTGGGT
>CAVPHA010000032.1:0-167071 GCA_963704125.1 uncultured Acidobacteriota bacterium
CTGCATCCGCGGTTTCCCGACCATCGTGGCAGTCGTTGTTGTAGGTTGTCTCCTCACAGCCTGTGCGCCCGAGAGGGGCAAAACGCACCCGACCGCAAATCCGCTGCCAACGTCGAATTCACACCCGCTAGAACCCGGTGTGGGCCCTGCGCTAGAAGATCCTTCCGATCTGGACAAGTTGCGCGCGCTGGGCTACCTCGACTACTCCGATGCGCCAACACAAACCCCAGGCGAGGGTACCGTCCGATGGAACCGTGAGGCGGCCTATCCGGGCTACACCCTGGTGGTATATGCAGGCGCCTGCAGCTGTGATTTGATCACCCTCGACGGGGCGGTCGTAAAAACATGGTCCGACAAACCGTGCCAGCGGTGGGAGCAGGCACGGTTGTTGCCTGGAGGCGACCTCCTGGTGGTCGGGACGCGGTCGAGCCCGGAACAGCGGGTCTCGCAGCAGATGGCGGGTCGTTTTCTGCTCCGGTTGTCGTGGGACGGTGAGGTGGTGTGGCGCCGGCAGCTCACGGTCCATCATGACGTCGAGGTGACCCCCGACGGCAAGTTGCTCACCCTTCTCTTCGAGCGCCGAGTGATCGACGAGATAGACCCAGAGGTCGAGGTCTGGGACGACGTCCTCGCTCTCTTGAGCTTGGAGGGCGAGGTACTCGAAAAGATATCCCTATACGACGTTCTCGCCTCCTCCAAGCGCCGCTTCCCGCTTCAGATCGCCGGTCGGAGCGAGAAGAACGGCGAACGGTGGATCGACCTTTTCCACTGCAATGCCGCGGAGTGGATGAAACATCCCGACCTGGCAGGGCGTCAACCGGTCTATGAACTGAACAACGTGTTGATCACCTCACGCCACCAGGACGCCGTCATGGTGATCAACTGGCGGACCCGAGAGCTGGTCTGGCACTGGGGGCGGGGCGAGCTGTCGGGACCCCACGCGGGAACCGTACAGGACGACGGCAAGTTCTTGATCTTCGACAACGGTCTCGACCGCACCTGGTCGAGAGTTGTCGTAGTAGACCCGGTTGCCGAGACAATCACCCGGTCATTCACGACTCCGCGGAAAGAGGACTTCCGCTCGCGAGTCATGGGTTCGAACCAGCGTTTGCCAAACGGCAACGTCCTGATCACCAACTCGGTCGGCGGCCAGGGGATCGAACTCACTACCGAGGGTCAGCCGGCGTGGGTGTATCTGGGGACCCGCTACAACGACGACGGCTACAGGATCAAGATTGCGCGAATGCGACGGATCCCGACGCAGGAGGTCAAGCCGCTCCTCGCCCTCGAACACGCGGCGCCTTGAGGAGAAAAAACTCGGCCGGCATGAATGCCGGCCGAGTGTAGCTGTCCGGTTCAGACTCGGTGAAGCCTACTCGACCGAGAGGCTCTGCAACTCGACCGGCACAATGTCGCCATCGAGCAGGAACATGATCGACTGTGTGGTGTTCCCGAGACAGGTGGCAAGATTCGCCCAGGTCGTGCAGCCGCTAGCGAATCCGTCAAGGGGATTCTGCCAAAGAGCAGCGGCGCCCACGGGGTCATCGGACCCGCCGCAGAAGAACTGACCGCTTGTGCCAAAGTCCATATTAACTTGGAGAGCCATCCAGTAATCGCCGGCGGGAAGGTTGCATGGAGTGTCCAGGGTCATGGTGATGGGACCGGTCGTGTCCCCGACGTTGGTGGTCGAGCTCGCGCACACCAGTGCACCCGGCAGGCCGGCGACATCGGTGTAAAACTCCACGTCCCCAGTTGCCGGATCGATAACGTTGGTGTTGGTTCCGGGAACGAATACGAAGTTGACATCCCACGCCACATCGGGTGCGGGAACCGTGAAATCGTCGGCTACCCAGTTGTCGTAGGCATCAAACGCCGTTTCGAAATCCTGGCACGTAGGACCGGTCCCCACAGTGAGCCCCGTCTGATCGAGGAGCACTGCCCGAGCAACAGGCGAGTTGAACGATCCGCCGACTGGACCGGTTTTGACCGGGCCAGCGGCCATTACGGATCCGGCTACCATCATGACTGCAACCACGCCGATGAACCATGCATGCTTCTTCAACATCTCGATTTTCCCCTCTTTCCTAGACAATAATATTAGGCCCCACACCACCACACGTGTATCCGTTTATCAGACTTGTGCCATTTGGGCAAGTTTCTGGGAGAATGCCGGAAAACCCGACGTACGACGAATGTCGAGGACTTCTGGCAAGGAAAAGGAACGCACGGCGGCAAGCTCGGTGAGAGCGAGGGTTCATCCCGGGCCTGAGCCCGCCATTTCTCGCCGGACCGCGCGAATCGGAATCAGCGGTTCCTCCCGAGGTCCGGATTCTCCCCAAGTCTAATCGGTGATTTCGGCGTCCGGCAGCGCTTCCCGAAGCTCTGCCCTGACCTTTTCGGATACTCTGGTCTGCCCGAGTAAGAGCCATTTCAGGTTTTTCAGGCCCTTGAGGTGTTGAACCCCGGCATCCGTGATGATCGTATCTCGCAAGACCAGGGTTTCGAGGTGCTGTTCGTCCTTCAAGGAGAACAACCCTTGGTCGGTCACCGCAGTTTCAGACAGGTAGAGGATCTTGAGGTCAAAATTGTCGGCGAGGAACTCGACCCCCAGATCGGTGACACCAGTATTGATCAAACCGATGGTTGAGAGCCTTTTCAGCCCGACCAGGTGGCGAATACCAGCGTCGGTGATGGCGGTGTTTCCCAGCAATAACGTCTCCAAGCTCGAGAACTTCGAGATTTCAGCGAGATCGTCGTCGGTGATCGGCCTGTTGGCGAGGTTCAACTTGGTGGTATTGCCATCCGGGTCGACTAACCCACCGAATGCTCCTTCGCGCTTTGCTCTGCCCTCCTGCGGAGTTGACTGAGCGGCAGATCCGGATTCGACCCGGGCTATTTGGCCCTGAACAGGGGCCGGGGTTGGGACGTCATCACCGGCACGGCTTAAGGTGGTTGTCAAGATCACTAGGATCGTGATCGTCGTTATCTTCTTCACAGGCTTTTCCCTCGATCGCGGCCGCCTAATTTCTGATCTCGATCTTGGCGACAACCGCCTCTGACCACCAAAATAATACCTCACTGAAACCAGCCTCGCGGGAGATAGCTACACGCCGGGTCCGCAGTTCTTCATCAGTGTCCATCAGTGGCAGGTGAAACAAAGTTAACAAAGCTGGCCTATTCGAAGTCTTCGTTGAGATCCCGCGCGAGTTCGCCCCTCTTAAATGCATCGAGGGCCCAGATACTCAGGGCCTCGTCGAGATTGTCCATTTCGTCCCCGAATGCTGGGTTCTTCTTGTCGGCAACGAGCCGCGTCTATTACCCAACGGCTGACCGCAACCGGAAGAGGAAGAGTGCCACCCTTCGCATTCATCGCAATCTCAGAGTGACGGGTTCGTGCGGGCCGATCGAGAGATTCGTTGTTCGAGATCGTCGATCCGACCTCTGAATTTCTGGCCTGATCCCAGATCGGAGAGCCTGTCAGAAGAGTGGGTGGGAATCTTCGGGTTGTCGGGGCCACGGGATCGCGAGCTGTCCGCCCCCGAGCCGATTTGCATTGATGGACTGGGTCGGAGCACCGGTCTCGAAAGACCGGCTCTCGACCCGGTCCGGTTCCTCGAAGCAGCATGCTCGATCCTGGATTTGGAAACGGAAAGACTGGCGAGCTCGGAAAATAGTGCCTGGCACCCATCCCATCCCCACCCCATCCTGGCGCCGAAATGGCACCGAAATTTGGCGAGCCCCAATGGTGCCACCAATCAGCCGTCGGCGAAGCCGTCCCCCTCGCGCCCGGCGGCGCGAAGGGTGAGAAACAGCAGCACCACCACGGCGAGTCCGAGGGTACTCCAGAGAATGATCTTCTGGGTCGCGTCCGACCCCGCCAGCCGGCTCGAGGCGGCGAAGTCGGGGTTGGGCTCGAGGGGCAGGGCGCCGATCTCGGCGGCGGGAACAGCGAGGATTGTCGGCCGGACCCGCTCGAGTTCGTAGACCGGCGCCTGGTCGTCCGGGTACCCGAGCAGAAGGTCGAACTCGCCCGCCTCGGCGGCCATGTAGAGATCCGGCACCATGGTCTGGACCTCGACCTTGCCGAATGGCCAGCGGCGCGTCGTCGCCGTCGATCGACCTCGAGCCGGAATCCGGTCACCCGGGTGTCCGGGACGCTCGATGGTGATGGGTCTCGGATCACCGGCCCGGCGCACGAGCCGCCCGCTGGCGAGCACCCGCTCGCGGTCGTCCTCGAGCATTCCGATGAGGGTGAAGTCGCGGTCGAAGTAGGGCGCGCTGGCCTCGAGATCCAGCCGGTGGATCGCCAGTGGACCGTCGGGGATTTCGATCTCGTAAGCTGACACCCGGTCGTCCACCTCGTGGTCCGTGATCTCCACCGGAATCACGATCGATGACGGCCGCTCTCTGCCGGAGATAGGCCCACTGCCGGCCTTCGCGATCGACGATCCGCAGATCCGCGAGATCGGGGCGCGCGACGGCGAGATCAGCGGGCTCGAGCCGCAGCCGCGCCAACCCCTCGGCCGACGGCGCCACCTCGAGACGGCGGCGGTGGGAGTAGGGCCGCGGATCGAGCTCGGCCCCCGGGTGGATCGCGAAGGCGAGCACCGGGGCCGGATCGTAGCTCGGGTTGCGTTCGATCTCGCCGAGGGTGGCGATGGCGGCCCGGGCGGGATCGAGGATGGCGAGGGCGGTCCCGCCGACGTCGCCGGTCGCCGGGACGAGACGGTCGGGATCGAGGGCGGCGAGATCGTAGTGCGGCCGGTGGGCGCGGCCGCCGCCGAAGTACAGGTGCGGGCGAATCGCCGTGGCGGGCAGCGAGAAGACGAGCACGGGCGCGGCATCGCCGCGGTGACCGCGATCCTTTCGAGCGGTGGGCTGTCCTGGTTGTCGATGACGAGCCGCAGCCGGTCGCCGCGGGGCGTCTGGAGCGGGATCTCGAGGCACTCGACTGGCGCGATGGCCGCGACGCGGAGCACCGCGGCGGAGCCCAGCGGCTCAGGGTCGGCCCCCGGACCCTCGTCCCACACCGTCACCGAGCGGTGAAAGGTGTCGGTGGCCGTGGCAGATGCTCAGCCGGCGGGGCACGAGACCGCGCGGGCGTTCGACGAGCACCTCGGTCGAGCGGCCGAGATCGCGGATGTCGAGGACGCGGAGGTCGACACGTCGACGCTGCCGATTCCGGGCAGGAACCGGCTCGCCTCGAGCTCGAACCGGGGCTCGAGATACCCGAGGTCCTGGCTCTCGAGCGCCACCTCGAGGTGAACGGCCTCACGGTCCGGGTAGGGTGAAACGGAGCTTCTCGGCCTTCGTCGTGGGCAGCCGGAAGACCGCGCCGCCGGTGACCACCGGCGTGCGGTTTCCATGCGCGTCGATGGCGGTGATGTCGAGCCTGCCGACGAACTCGCGGGTTGCGACGGTGAAGACGAGGTCCCACGCCGGGACATCGGCCGGCACCGCAGGGATTTCGAGGACGAACGACTCGCGGTGGATGCTGACCCGGTTGACATCCTCGCGCGAACGCGCGGCATCGACGACCTCCGGCGACATGCCGTACCGCACCCGGCTCACGACTCCCGGCCCCTCGGGGTGTCGACCACGTAGGGGATCTCGGCGCCGTCGGCGGCCAGGATCCGGAGATCGGCGAGATCGGGCCGACACGACGCGCACCACCTCCGCGGGCAGCTCGAGCCGGGTGAGGCCGGTCTCGTCGGATTCGATCGGGCGCCTTCATCGGGAACAGGGTGCCGAGGGCGTCGGGCTCGGCCATCGCGAGCGCCGGCAGCGCGATCACGACGATGAGTGCGAGCTTTTTCATGCGTCATCCTCCGGGACCGTCCTGAAGACAAAGCGTTGGTAGATCAGCGAGACGATGATGAGCGACAGCGCGAGACCCACCAGCGAGGCCACCCGGTAGAGGTCCTCGAGTTCGCCGAGGTCGTGGAGAAAGACCTTGCCGAGGGTGAGCACGAGGATGCCGAGGCTGAGCCAGCGCAGCGAGCCGCTCTTGCGACCGGACTCCGATGGCGAGCAGGACCAGCGCGTACAGCGCCCAGGCCACCGAGGTGGTGGTGTCGCGCGCCGGCATTCGCTCGAAGCTGAGCACGAGCTCGGATCCGGTGGCGAAGAAGTCCGCGATGGCGAGGTTGATCCAGGCGAAGACGACCCCCACCGCGGCCAGACCGCAGCACGAGGCCCAGATCGGTTTCTCGACGGGGTAGAGCCGCGACTCCCAGGGGGTGAGCCGGTCGACCTCGCGCGGCCGCAGCAGCAGGTGCGACCAGACCAGCGCCGCGGCGGGGACGAGATAGGTGTAGGCCAACCAGTTGACGACCGGCGCTCCCGACCGGACGTGATACTCGAGCACCCAGGGGTTGGCGACGAGCCGGACGGTGGCCGCGCCGAGCAGCGCGAGACCGAAATACTTGAGCCCCGGGTGGTCGAGCCGGACCCAGAGCGCGAGGATGGCGAGTCCGTTGAGGGCCCACCCGATGGTGATCCACTCGTTCTCGAGCTGGAGGGGGATGGCGACCGATACGAGGCTGACCACCACCGCCAGGTACCAGACGATCATCGACCGGCGGCCGGCGTCCTCGGTGGACAACCTCGTTCGGGCCCACAACGCCGCCGCCAGCGCCACCACTGCGAGACCCACCGGCAGCACGCCGATGGCGTCGTCTCCGAAGACTCTCGTCAAACGTGAAATAGAGCACCGGGAACCAGAGTGGTCCGGCCATCGACGAGCCCCACCAGGCCGCGCGGCTGTTTCGGAAGACGGATGAGACGAGCGCCGGCCAGACCGTGAAGAGCACCGCCGACACACCGAGGATCACCAGCTGGGATTCCTGATTCGTGGATCCGGCGTCGGCGCAGACGAGGGTCTCGAACAAAGCGGTGGTGATCGTGGCGGCGAGAAGCAACGGACCCCGACTTCATACGGGTCGCAGCCAGCAGGGCCAGGATGCCCAGCAGCAACACGAGGCCGAGGTGGGCGACCGACTCCAGCCGGTGAATCGAGGCGCTCGAGAGCACCGACGCCATCAGGAACAGCGAGGTGAGCGCGGCGGTCCGCTCTGCCCACCGACGCCGGTTCTCCGCATTGGTGAGCATCGCGAGCAACCTGGAACACGATCGGCGACGGCGCCGATGAGGGCGAGCCAGACCCACGACTCGGGGGCGCCGGCGTCCCGTCCGTGCTCGTCGGCGGCGATCATCAGACCCACCGCCGGTGCGAGCCCCGCCGCGAGCTGCGACCCACGCTCGTCCCGGCCGGCGGGAGTGGAGAATCAACAGGGCACCGAGGACGATCCATGCCGCGATCCAGGGGACGGCATGGAAACCGTCGCACCGGGGAACGGCCAGCGCCAGCAGCAGCGAAAAACCGAGTGCGGAGACCAGCGCAGAGATCCCGAGGCCGCGGCCCTCGCCCGCGATCGCGACGGAGTTCCGCGGTCACGTTGAAGAGTGCGGCCATGGCGACGCAGAGCGGCACGATCTGCCAGGCCAGCGACGCCGACACCCGGTGGTTGAGGAACCAGAGCCCCATGACAGCGATGTCGGCCGCCGCGGCGACCGTTGCCGCCCCGGCCTGACCGCCCTTGAGCTCGAGCCAGATGGCGCCGGCGCTCAGAATGAGCAGCAGCCCGCCCAACGGCCATGGGTTCTCGGCAAGCTGCGCCGTGGTGGCGAAGTGCAGGGCGAAGGCGAACGGGATCGCGACCCCGCCGGCCCGGGTCGCCCGCCACAGCTTCGAGGCCCCGCGTTCACCTCCCGTAAAGAACAGAAATGCGAGACCGAAGACCGCGAGGACGATCACGCCGGTCAGCGCCCGCTCCCCGTCCATGGACGAGAAGACCCAGATCGCCTGGTGGAGGGCGGTGCCCGCCAAGCTGAGGATCGACAGCGACGGCCAGCCGCGGGCGCGGGCGAGCCAGAGCAGTCCGAGATCGAGCAGCAGGATGTAACCGAAGAGGGCGGCAGGGCTGTCCATCTCCGACGCCACCAGCACCGGTGTCGCAAAACCGCCCACGAGACCGAGCACCGCGACAAAGAGGGCGCGGCGGCTCACCGCCAGCGCGACGCACACCGCGGTGATGAGGACCATCAGCACGAAGGCGGGGAGCGGTCCGATGAGGCCGTAGAGGTTCTGCGCGGCCCAGGTCGCACCGTAGAGGATGACCACCCCGGCGCCGGCGAGAGCGTTGGCCGCCGCTGACTGGTCGCGCTTGACGAGCCACTCCGAGCTCACGAGACAGACGATCCCGGCGATGACCCCGAATGCCACCCGCATGGTGGGAGAGATGAGCCCGTGCTCGATGGAGTACTGGAAGAAGAGCAGCGAGGCCAGGGCGAGAATGACCCCGCCCGCGGCCGCGGCGCCGCGGACACCGATCCAGCGTTCCCAGTCGATCTTGGCCCGCGGCTCCGCAGGTGGCGCGTAGGAGGGTGGTGCGGGAGCTGCCGGCGGCGTCGGTTCGGGTTCGGGGGCCGGCGGCACCGGCGTCGGCTCCTTCTCCGTCATCGGCGGCTCGGGGGCCGCCGGTTGCGGGGACGGTTCCCCGACGGGCGGTGCGGCGGCGTCGACCACGGGTGGCGGAGCGGCCGCGGCAGGATGGGGCGCAACCTCGGCCCACTCTTCCGGGGTCGGAACTTTCGCCGCCTCGAGCTCGCCCATCCTCCGCTCGAGCTCGCGCAGCCGCCTCGCCAGCGGATGGCCGGGATCGATGGTGCTCGATCGCTCCAGCCCGTCGATCCTCCGGGAGAGGGTTCGCTGTTTCACCAGGGCGACGATGCCGAGGGTGAGAGCGGTCAGGATGATTCCGGGGATGACGACCACGACGAGGAAGATGAGGAGTTCTTCCATCAGGCGCTCCTTGTCGATGTCCGGTTCGGATCGAGAAGCAGACGCCCGACCCGATCCAACAGACGGGCGCGATCCCCCGAGTTCAGAAGATCGAGATCCCGACCGATGTTGATGATCGTTCCGAGGGCCACCGCGGCCCACGCCGCATCGTCGGCCTCGACGGGGTAGATGTCGGCAAACGGCGCCCTGCGGCGGTGCTCCACGATTCGTTCTTCGATCCAGCTTTGGAAGCTGCGATAGGAGGTGCGCAGGGCCTCCCGGATCTCCGGATCGTCGACCTCGTTCAGCCCCGCGAAAAGAATGCGGTAGAGACCGAGCTCACCATGGTGCTCGGCCTCGTACGCCAGAACCTGTTCGGCGGGACTGGCGGCACCCGCTGCGGAGGCCTTCTCGGCCCAGATTTTCATGGAGATGTCGAAGACGTGGCCGATGGCCGCAAGGAACATGGCCTTCTTGTCGGGCCACAGACGATAGAGGGTCGTCTCCTGGACGCCGCATCGCTGAGCCAGTTCCGCGGTGGTGGTCCGCCGATATCCGAGCTCCGCGAAGGTGCCGGCGACGATCGGCAGGAGATCGGCGCGGCGTTCGTCGCTGCGGTCGGTTCTGGGCACGGGTTGGCAGCCTCCTTTTGTTAGTATTCACTTACAAAATATATCGCGCTGCCGATTTGTCAAGGCTTCATCGGTGCCGCATCAGTGCCGGCCACGGAGTTACGTGGTTTCGCATTTACGTCTTACAACTCCGTAACTCCGTGCCCATGCAGATTCCTTGCACCCAGACCTGTGCCTGGCGTCAAGACGGGGTAGGGCGAAGATTACGGTCGACCGGGTGAAAGGCGTTGCGCAACGCGTTCAGGTCAGCGGGGTCGATGACGCGATGCTCGAGCGGGCGACTTGGATCTACACTCTGGATGGTCATTGGTTGTTTGAAGCATGGACTGGCAATTCGTCGGGACGAATTGCGGTGGCGCGTCGGACGCGCCAGTTCAGTCATCCCGGGCGGTGGTTAGATTCGGTTAATCGGGGTTCTCTGTGAGCATGCCGCAAATCGCCTCTACGAACTTTTCGGCGTGCGCGAGGATCGCTATCGCTTCATCCGCGGTGATCAGGCCAGCGACGTCGTAGATGGCCTGGTTCCGCTTCGTGCGCATGCGGTCGAAGTACCCGATGATGGTGGAGAACTCGTCGCCGAGTGCAGCGCGCATGAACGCAAAGGTGTTCTTGTGCCCTTGACTCGATGTCGGACGGTAGCCCTTCGAGTACATGAACGCACGGGAGGACTGGAGTACTGCGTTGTAGGCGATCGAAAACCCCCAGTCCCAATCCTCGGGCATCGTGTGCCGAGCCAAGCGGAGGTCGCGTTCTGCGAGCTGGATCAGACGGGCGATTTCTTCCTTCGAAGCTCGATGTCGGTGAATCTTACGTCGTTGAAGAAGGTCTTCAATCTGCACGGGGGTCACCGACTATTCGGATGAGGTCGCCGTCAAGGACTCTGTTGAGAAAAGGATCTCCTTCTTCGAGGCGCGAGTGAAACTCGTGAGGCGAGATGAGAGTGTAGTTGATTTGACGCCCGAGGTCGTCTTCGACCGACGAAACGATCTCATGGATCTCGAGTTCGTCAGGGGAGCCGACAATGAGGAGATCGATATCGCTCTCACCCGTGTCTGTGCCGGAAGCCACGGAACCATAGACTGCTGCGATATCGACACCTTCGATTCCCTTCAGGGCTTGACGAAGGGGCACCGCGAGACCGTCACTCTTGAGGAGAAGCGATCGCAGATCCGGAAAGAGAGGGTGATCGATTTTGACGCCGATGAAGACCTGTTTCCCCCGCCGCTGGCGTGAGATCAGGCCGATCTCCTCCAACAAGTCGATCTCTCTTTGGGCGGCCTGAAGCGGCACGCCAGCCCGCCGCGCGATCTCTCGCAAATGGAACTCCTCTGACGCGTTCAGCAGGAGGCACGCCAGGATCTTGACGCGGGCTGTGGGCATGAGTTTGGTCAGCAAGATTGACTACATTCTGTTGTCAATTGTATACGTATTGTGGTCACCCGGCAAGCTCCCGGGCCCAAACGGCAGCACCGCGGTCTTCATTTCTCCTTCGGTGCTTCGGTGCCAGGTGAAACAAAGTTAACAAAGTTGTGGTAGCTTCGCGGTAGAGGGTTCTGAAGATGCCGCGTGGTCGAAGGGTGTTGGTTGAAGGTGGGCTGTACCACGTATACAACCGGTTCGCCCGTGGTGAGGATGTGTTCGCAATTCGTCGGACGAATTGCAGTGGCGCGTTGTCCGCGCCAGTGCTCGACCGGGGTTTGGTGATGATTGCAGGTCTGGGTGTACCGGTTGGGTTGTGCTGGTTTGAGCGTCGGAGATGGCGACTCAGTCGGACTGCTCTCGAAGTTCACCCTTGACCGTCCCTATGAACTTGGTGGCGTGGGCCAGAATCGCCGTCGCCTCGGCTTCTGTGATCAAACCGGCGACGTCGTGGATCACCGAAGTTCAATCGAAGATGGCGGCGATCGGGCCCGCTTTGGCAGAGTCGATATCAAGCACGCGTGATCGACTCCCAAGACTACTGCGAACAGGTCATCCTCTACATACACCTCAATCCAGTACGGGCGGGGTTGGTGGACGACCCTGCCGACTACGTATTCTGCGGGCACCGGGAGCTTGTGAAGAGAATCCGCGATCCCCTTGTCGACGTGGACCACGCGTTGATCGGTTTCGGGAGCACCTTGAAAGAGGCGAGGAGGAACTACAAGGGGAGAATTCGAGCCGGCATGGACGAGAGTCCGTCAGAGGAGTGGGCGGGAATCTTCGGATTGTCGGGGCCACGGGATCGCGACCTGTCTGCCCCCGAGCCGATTTACATTGACGAACTGGGTCGGAGCACCGGTCTCGAAAGACCGGCTCTCGACGCGGTCCGGTTCCTCGCAGCAGCATGCTCGATTCTGGATGTGGAAACGGAAAGACTGGCGAGCTCGCGTCGAGACCGAGAGACCTCTGCGTTGAGGAAACTGATCACGGCGGTAGGGGTAGAGCGATGGGGACAGCGAGCGGGGCGGTTGGCGGAGTTGCTCAACAAGCACCCGGTTGCGGTCAGCCGCTGGGTATCGGACGCGGCTCGCCGCCGACAAGAAGATCGAGCATTCGAGGAAGAAATGGACAATGTCGATCAGGCATTGAGCGCATGGGCCCTCGATGCATTCAAGAAGAGGCGAACTTACGCCGAACCTCGACGAAAACCTCGAATAGGCAGAGCAGTCCGGCCTTTCGTCGGTGATGGCAGGGATGCTCCCGGTGCGGGCCGCTTCGAGAGCCCGCGACCTCGACATCTCCGACAGCGGGTGGCGTCCGGCGAGCGTCTCCCACAGCACGAGGTGGAACGCCCAGAGATCCTGGGCTGGCGACGGCGGCTCGCCGGCGAGGACCTCGGGCGAGAGGTAGAGCGGGGTTCCCACGATCTCGTCGGTCCGGGTGACTCCGGTCGCGTCGTCCCAGAGACCGTCGCCGGTGACGAGATCGGTCGGGGCCCCCGGCGCCGAGTCGGACTCCTCGATGATGCGGGCGATGCCGAAGTCCAGCAGCTTGGGCTCGCTTTCGGTCGAGAAACCGATGTTGCTCGGTTTGATGTCCCGGTGCAGGACGCCGGCCGAGTGCAGCGCGGCGATCCCTCCCGCGAGCTTCAGCCCCAGCTCGGCCGCGAAGACCGGGGCGTTCTTGATGCTGAGCCGCTGGAGCAGCGTTCCGCCCTCGAGATACTCGACGATGAGGATCGGAACGCCCCGCCAGGTCTCGGAGCCGAAGATCATCGCGAGGTTCGGGTGTACGAAGCTCGCCATCGAGCGAGCTTCGCTGCGCAGGCGGAAGAGCGGCGTCGAGCGCATCCGGGGAAGGGTCTTCAACGCAACGTTGCGACCCAGCGCCAGGTCCTCGCCGAGATAGACGATGCCCATCCCGCCGTGGCCGAGGATCCGCTTGAGTCGGAACTTGCCGCCGAGGACGAACGGAATCGACGCAGGTTGCAGCCGGGCTCCGCACCGGCATGTGCCGTCGGAGGTCTCGGCGACCGAACCGCACACCGGGCACTCGCCGGCCGGCAGCTCGGTGTGGCGGGGAGGCTCGAGCGGCCGGCTCGCCGGGCCGGTCCTGGCGAGAGCCATCGAGACCGCCGAAGCCAGGGTCGCCGCGGTGTCCCGTTGCATCACACCGAAGGGGAGTCCCGAGACCGGCGGACCGAACGCGAGCAGCGCCGCGGCGCCGTCGGACGACGTGCCGACGGGAGCGATCAGGTGAACCTCGGTGTCCGTGGTCCAGAGCCGGTCTTCCTCGGGGAGCAGCGGCAGCCAGGACATCCGGTCGTTCGGGTCGATGGAGACGGGCTCCTCAGAGACGCCGACCAGGACCGTGAGCGCCGAGTCGGCGGGGAGGCGGCGGCACCGCGGGTCAGAGGACGTGAAGCCGCCCCCCGAGGGATCCCGGAGCAACAGGAACGTGGACTCGGAGCGGATTGCGTGACCGCCGTGGCGGTGGACGACTTCGGTCACCTCGGAGACGTTCCGGGCGTCGGCGAGACGGCGGGTGAGCTCGGCGACGGCGGCCGAGAGGCTTTCGCCTCGTCCGTAGAGAGATCGCTCGAGGCCGGCCAGGAGGTGGCCCCGGTTGACGATGAGGGTGAGGCCGAGGATGCCGACGGAGGTGAGCGCGATGACCGCGGGGCCGATGGCGATCTCGGAAAGAGGGCGGCCGCGCTCGGACCACAGGACGGTCCCCAGGATGATCCAGGGAACCGCCGACACGGACCAGAGGACGCCGCGGGCGAGCACCACCTGCGCCGCGCGGCTCACGACCAGTCTGAGCTCGAGCACCCTTCGGGCGGCCACCGAGTAGCCGAGGGTGACCGGAATCGTCAGCAGGAAGCCGTAGACCACGAAGCTGCCGATCATGCGGTTCCTCGGCACCTCCATGACCGCTGCCCAGGCCGGCGACACGATCTCGGCGAGCACCGCGAGGATGATGGGCAGAACCCCGGCGGCGAGCCCGAAGACGAAGAGCAGCGCCCTTCGCCTTTCCTGTCGGTCGGTGTGCCGCAGGCGGCCGAAGATGACGAGGGGTGCGGGCAGGGCGAGGAGCAGGATCAGCAACCAGTAGCCGGTGGTGTTTCCCTCGAGCAGGAACGGGGCGATGCGGTGGAACGAGAACAGCGACGGCGAGAGGATGTGGATCCCGTTGACGACGGCGAGGCCGGCGCCGATCCAGAGGCTGAGAACCCGGCACGTCGCCACCAGCCGCCCGCCGCGGTCGAACCGCACCACGCGCGGGAACTGCTCGACGAACCACCACAGGAAGAACGGAAAGAACGCCTCGACGCACAGCGCCGACATCAGCATAACGAACGGCCCCGCCTCGCCCGACCGCGTCAAGAGTGAGACCAGCGAGCCCGCCGGCGCGGATCCGATCGTGAAGAACGCGCCGGCCAGCGGAGCGGTCCGCGGGTCCCAGCGCCCGGCGATCAGCACCACCGTCCCCGAGACGATGAACACCGACGAGACGACGAGCAGGAGCCAGCCCGGCACCCCCGGGACCTTCAGGGAGGTCGACACCAGGGCGACGGCGCCGATCGCCAGCTGCAGGTAGACGATGGGCGCCACCAGGGCCACCAGCGGCTGCGGCGCCGGGTTGGACCGTGCGGTGCTCGTCGTCGTTGCTCTCCCCGATCTGATCCGGTCGATGAGCTCGAGGTTGGAGACCAGATCCGAGGCCCCGTGTCTGGCGCCGAGGCGGCGGACGATTTCCCAGTCGACGCTGTCTTCGTCTGCGACGGCGGCTGCGATGTCCTCGATCAGGCGCGACTGTCTAATGGCCGTTCATCTCCTCCGCCAGCCGAAGAATGGCGCGGCGGACCGCGACCCGGGCAGCGTCGGGGGTCGGTTTCTCCATCGCCACCGCGAGCTGGTCGTAGGTGAAGCCGAGCTCGATCCGTCCGACGATGAGCTCCCGGTCGATCGACCGCAACCGGCCGAGCGCCGCGAGGTATCTGGACCGGTCCTCCCTCGCGATGACGCGATCCAGCGGCAAAAGCTGCGGCGATTCGCAATCGAAGTCCTCCGGCTCGCTCACCTCGACCTTGCCCGCCCGGCGGACCTCGTCGCGAATCCGGTTTCGGATCACCTGCCGGAGATACGCCTGGATCGCGTGCCTCCGGTCCGGGTCGAAGCGACCCATTCGGCGGTGTAGCGCCCCGAACGCCTCCTGAACCAGGTCGTCGGTGTCGAGACGCATCCGCGCCCAGGACGGCAGCCTTCCGTGCGTCCAGCGCCTCAGATCGGGAAGCAGACGGGAGAACAGCTTCTCCAGCGCCGTGGTCTGACCGGCGTTGGCACGTACCAGAAGCCGCATGGACGTCGACAAGTCGTTGCCCCTGCTCGGCGCCTGCGCGGTGGCATCCGGGTTCTCCTGCAATCGCCCCAATGAGCGCTTCGTGTGCTGGATTCGGGCTCCCCTCGTCCTGACGGTACTCAGGAACTCCTCTCGATCTTAGATTCGACGGGAAGACCGGTCAATTCGGGTCGGGACGGACGGGAGGCCGATCCACGGCCCCATCCAGGCTCTGCGACGGCTGCACGGCCAAAGCGAGCGCGCCGCCCGCGATGATCAGCACTCCACCGGTGAGGCTCAGGGTGTCCGGGATCTCGCGCCACACGATCAGCCCGAGCAGCGCCGAGAACAGGATCGTCGAGTAGCTGTAGATCGAGACCTGGGCCGCCGGCGCCGAACGGTAGGCGACGGTCAGGCTGAGCTGGCCGATCGCGGCGCCGACGCCGATGCCGAGCAGGAACAGCCACTCGGCGCCTCGCGGCAGATAGGGATCCGACGCGACGATCGGCGCGGTTGCTAACACGCTGACCAGCGAGAAGTGAAACACGATGGTCACCGTCGCCTCCCGGGTTCGCAGCGCGCGCAGCACGGTGTAGGCGCCGCCGGCGAACAGCGACGAGCCCAGGCCGATCAACGCCGGAACCACGCTGAGGTCGAACCGAGGTTTGATGATGAGCAGGCCGCCTGCGAAGGCGACCGCCATCGCGAGCATCACGCCCCGCGGCGCCCGCTCGCCGAGAAAGAACGCGGCGAAGACGGCGACGAAGAACGGCGACACCTTGGTCAGCATTGCGGCGTCGGCGAGGATCAGGTGGCCGATGGCGAAGAAGTAGCAGGTCACACCGCCGACTCCGAGCAACGACCGGGCGAGCAGCAGCGGCTGGTTGCTGCGGCGGCCGAGCAGCGGACGGCGGGTCCGGATCGCGAGCGCGCCGGCGATCACCAGGGTGATCAGGTTGCGCACCATCACTTTCTCGCCGAGCGGCACGTCGCCCGCCGCCTTGACGCACGCCCCCATGACGGCGAAGGCCGCCGCCGAGACCAGCATGAAGACAACGGCCCGGTGCGACGAGGTCATTGCCGGGCAGGATACACGTGCGACGCGGGTCACCGGGCCGGCGGCAGCCCGACGGCTCCGTCCCGAGGGTAGTTTTTCGGAGCAGCGTAACGAGCATCCGATCGGTGCCTGCAGATTAGCGGTGGCGGTTTGGTATCACGGGAGCGGGGACCTGGCGCCCATGCAGTCGGGCTCCCGAGACAGGAAACGACGATGGACCCCAAACCGATCGACCGCGAGCAGCTGTGCAAATGCTCACGCGGCACCCGTCGAAGTCATCGATGTGCGTGCCACCCATCCTGTTCTGATCGGGGACTGACCCAGGTACGATCGCTGTACGATGCTCGAGTACGCGCTCATCGGAGGAGGTTTCGCATTCGCGGCCGCTGTGCAGCCGGGGCCGTTGCAGGCATTCCTGATCTCGAGGGTCGCGGCCGACGGCTGGCGAAGGACTCTCCCCGCCGCAATCGCCCCGTTGATCAGCGACGGACCCATCGCCCTGCTCATCCTGCTGGTACTGCACAACGTCGCGCGCGGGTTCGAGAGCGTCTTGAAGGGGATTGGGGGGCTGGTGTTCCTCTACATTGCTGCGAGGGTGTTGATGGAGTGGCGGCATGCACGCGCGGGAGAACCCCCCGAGGCGCAGTCGGCCCCTCGCACGCTGTTGCAGGCAGTTGCAGTCAACCTCGTCAACCCCGGGCCCTACCTCGGATGGAGCCTGATCCTCGGGCCCCAGGCCCTCCAAGCGTGGGCCGAATCGCCGGCACACGCTGCCGCACTGATCGGGTCGTTCTACGTCGTGATGACCCTCAGTTTGGTTCTCTTCATCATGCTCGTCGGCACGACCACCAGGTTCGGGCCACGGGCCAGACAACACCTGCTTCTCGTGTCGTCCGTCGCCCTCGCTGGAATCGCCCTCTACTCGCTGTGGTCCGCCGTCAGCTGAGCGAAGACCGTTGACTCTGAAGTGCCGATCTCCCACCCGACGTCACAATGCAGCAATGCGGAACGTGGTACCGATCAAGGTGGAATCCAGTGGTTGTTTCAGCGTTCAAACGGGGCTTTGAGCGGTTGACCGGTCGGTTTACCGGTTGAGCGGCGAACTCGCCCTACATAGCGACAAAGCGGTGCAGGGCACCTCTTCAGGAAGAGACTTGGCGACCTTGACAATGCCGTCGCACGGGCTATCGACACACGATAACGTAATAGCGTGACTGGCACCTTTTTCACAATAACGTAATAGCGTGACTGGCACCTTTTTGGCACCTTTTTTTTTGGCAACAAAGTTAAGAAAGTTTCTCCTGGCACCGTTCCCATCCATAGCCTTCGCGAACCTTCCGCACGATTCTGCGTTGCCTGAGATGGGCGGACAACAAAATCGGCCGCCCCGGAGAATTGAATGCATAAGACACTGATCATCGCGACCATATTCATCGCTCTCGCCGCCCCAGCCTTCGCTGACGACATCGAGGCGCCATCGACACTCGACGCGATTCCAGCGGTGCCGAATAGCGTCAGCCTGTCGCCCCGCGAGCGGCCGGCCCAGTCCGTGGATAACTGGTCGTTGCAATCGGCCACCATGCAGCGCAGCTACGATATCTCCGTAGGGCTGCCGCTTTCCTACGCTGCCGAGCCCGAAAAAAGCTACCCGGCGATCATCGTGCTCGATGGCAACCGGATGTTCGGCATGGCGCTGGATGTCACCCGCGGACTGAACGGCAGCGGCGAAGTCGAGGAGTTGATCATCATCAGTATCGGCACGCCGTTTGACGAAGGGCAGGAAGGCTGGGTGCGCCGGCGCATCTTCGAGTTCTCCCTGGGCAACGACTGGCCCCCGAACAGTTCCTTCGGGAAAGTGATGAAACAGGTTTGCAGAGACCGTTACCAGCTTGACGCGAAAGAGTGCCTGGGCGGGGCGCCTGAATTCCTGCGTTTCATCAGTGGTGAGTTTTTGACTGTGATGAACAACAAGTACCGGATCGACAACGACCGGCTGGGTCTGTTCGGAATTTCCGCGGGTGGATTCTTCGCGTCCTGGACCTTGTTGCAGGAACAGTCACCGTTCCGGAATTACATCATTTCCAGTCCCGCGATGGCTTATGGCGCAGGGGAAGTCCTGCGCCTGGAGGCAAGCTGGGCCGAGACGCACGATGACCTGGTGGCCGATGTCTACATGGCCGCCGGTATGCTGGAGACCAACCGGGCCTGGGAAGAGGGCATGGGAAAAGTCGTCAGCGGCATGGCGGAGTTCTCCGGCATGCTGGCCTCGAGAAATTACCCGGGCCTGAACATCATCACGGAAATGCACCCGGGCCTGGGCCACAGTGACGGCGGCGCCGCAACCTTTGCCATCGGTCTGCGCAGACTCTACGCCAGGTAGGCATGGGTGCCGAGCTACAGCGTTCCGACCTTTGCCATCATCCGATCAAGTATCGTAGCCGGTTGGTGTCGCGATTCTGCGATGCACCGGGACTCGGAACCGGCTCGACGTCCGACATCGCGCACGATTGGCACCCGTGAGCCTCTTGCAAAATTCCCGGAGATCGACCACGTGCTGGTTGCTGTCGACGCACAATGGCCGGCGGGGGCGCCGCACCTACAATTACGCTCTGCACTTTGTAGCGCCGGCGCCCCCACCGGCGAAACTCCTTGATCTGCCCAGTTGCTCGAATCGCGGTTCTTGCAGGAGGCTCACGTATCACATTGTGACGTTTTTCCGGTGCCGCCTTTGGCCGGCCGATTTCTCCATGGTCTTCGCCTCGAAACCTTGACGATCGTAGGGTTGAGTGCTAAATTTTTAGCATAGTGCTAATAAATTAGCACAAGCTTTGAGAAATGCCCCCGAATGAGGAATGGAGGTCAAATGGACGCTCAGCAGCAAATGCATCGTATTCGCCGAGAAAGCTCGAGCATTGCCGTCAAAGCACATCCTCAAATTCCCGAATCTGACAAGGGTTGAAAGTCAACAAACGAGAAGAAAGACATGAAGCGAAAATGCAATCGAGCTGCGAACTCACTGGCCCTCGTCACTTGTGTCATCGCTTTGGCAGGTATTGGCTGCCGTCCATCCGACCACCGAACACAACAAGCGGAGCCACTACCAGCCGACGTTTCAAACACAGAGCAGTTCGCCAAGGTACAAGAGCTCATATCGTCCGGGCTTCAAGAGAGAAACATACCATCTGTCTCGATCGCCGTCGCTCGCAAGGGCCACGTCATCTGGGAACAATCATTCGGGTGGGCGGATCGTGAGAACACCAACTCAATGCCTCCCCGGATACGGTCTATCTCTGGCTTCGACGACCAAGCCGATGATTGCAACCGGCCTCATGGTCCTGGTGCAGGAAGGAAAAGTTGACCTCGACGATCCCGTCGAGAAGTACATCGGTCCGGGACTATTGACGGTCTACGAAGGACATGCAGAGGAAATTACGGTTAGACAACTCCTTCACCACACTGCGGGATTACCGGTGCAGAAAAGGTGCCAGTCACGCTGTTCCGCTATAAGTCCTTCCCCCTTCTGATTCGATCCGTACGTTTTTCACAACAACGGAATAGCGTGTCTGACACGTTTTCTCGACTCAAAGTCAAGGAGCTCGCGGAAAACGTCTGCAAGTCGCCCGATGGGATGAGTCAAACATTGGCAAGGGGGGTCAGAAGACGACCCCAGGACGCCGATTTCGGAAGAGACTTGGCGACCTCGACAATGCCGTCGCACGGGCTTTCGGTACACAATAACGTAATAACGTGACCGGTACCTTTTATTTTATTACTTTTATTGTCGACGTGGACCACCCGTTGATCGGTTTCGGGGGCACCGTGAAAGGGGCGAGGAGGAACTACAAGGGGAGGATGCAAAAAGGTGCCAGTCACGCTGTTCCGCTATAAGTCCTTCCCCCTTCTGATTCGATCCGTACGTTTTTCACAACAACGGAATAGCGTGTCTGACACGTTTTCTCGACTCAAAGTCAAGGAGCTCGCGGAAAACGTCTGCAAGTCGCCCGATGGGATGAGTCAAACATTGGCAAGGGGGGTCAGAAGACGAGCCCAGGACGCCGATTTCAGGAAGAGACTTGGCGACCTCGACAATGCCGTCGCACGGGCTTTCGGTACACAATAACGTAATAACGTGACCGGTACCTTTTATTTTATTACTTTTATTGTCGACGTGGACCACCCGTTGATCGGTTTCGGGGGCACCGTGAAAGGGGCGAGGAGGAACTACAAGGGGAGGATCCGAGCCGGCATGACGAGAGTCCGTCAGAGGACTGGGCGGGGATCTTCGGATTGTCGGGGCCGCTGGATCGCGAACTGTCCGCCCCCGAACCGATTTACATTGACGAACTGGGTCGGAGTACCGGTCTCGAAAGACCGGCTCTCGACGCGGTTCGGTTCCTCGCAGCAGCATGCTCGATTCTGGATGTGGAAACGGAAAGACTGGCGAGCTCGCGGCGGGACGGAGAAACCGCAGCAGTTAGAAAACTGATCACGGCGGTAGGGGTAGAGCGGTGGGGACAACGAGCGGGGCAGTTGGCGGAGTTGCTCAACAAACACCCGGTTGCGGTCAGCCGCTGGGTATCGGAGGCGGCTCGCCGCCGACAAGAAGATCGAGGATTCGAGAAAGAAATGGACAAAGTCGATCAGGCATTGAGCGCATGGGCCCTCGATGCATTCAAGAGAGACGAACTCACGCCGGACCTCGACGAAAACCTCGAATAGGCAGACTTTGTTAACTTTGTTTCACCTGGCACCGATGCGGGAAGTCCACCGCTGGAGCATAGGCGGGGTTCGAACACAGGTTTACGCCGTCGGCATGTGGTGATGGATGCAACGCCCAACGATTTGACGATCGTCCCAGAAGGGAGGTTGCGGTCAACGCGGCTGGCATGTGACGTCCTCACAATTGGAATCGTTCGAGCGTTGGGCACATTCTTCCCCGCGGTTGCCGAGTCATTCATCAGGCATGATGATCCGAGCTTGGATGCCCACCTGTTCAAGAAGGTAGAGAAGGCCACCACCATCGATCAGCTCCATCGGCTTGTCCTTGCTGAAGTCGTACGCGCTCGGGCCATATCCGCTGGTCGTCACCAAGATTCCCCTGTTTGCACCCTCGTTCATCATCGTCCCATAGAGGTCCCGGACCGCTGAAACGCCGACGGTGTTCTTGTACCGCTTCGCCTGGATCACGACTTTCCCGCCAAACACCGGGCGGGGATCAAATGCTATGCAATCGACCCCTCCGTCGCTTGACGATCTTGTGAGCTTGCTTTCGAGGCCCATTTTCTCGAAGAGGTTTGCGATCAGGTGTTCAAACTCGAACGGATCAAGCTCCATAAGATTCGGGCGGGACTCAAGGTCTGCCAGGACGTCCGACTGATCGACAAACCTCTTGTCGACCATATCGAAATCAACGACAGGCTTTACCGGTTGTGCCTCGGCTGGTCGTGGAGAAACCTGGGCTCCCAGGTTTCTGAGGCAGGCTTTCATGTCGACTCGCGAGAGGTCGATCTCATCAAACCTCTCGCGGACAGTTTGGACCGAGATCAGATGAGGTCTGATGTCCTTGCCCGTCGCGGGATCAACGGTCTGAACGAATCCGTTGAAACAGACAACTTCGAGGAAACCGCCTTGGTCAGCTTCAAGCACTTCATGAACGGTTCGAAGGGCAACGGCGGCGACAAGGTCCTGGTAAGCGCTCTTGAGGTCGGTGACCTTTGCAGACTTCTCGGTGATTTGGTCTTTTGACTTGACGTAGCCGTACTCTTGAACGGCCGGGATGACTGCAAAAGTCGGCAGTTCGTATTCGATTACCAATCGCTTCGACTCTGGTGTGTATGCCAGTCGAAACTCCTGGGGGAATCCCTCCGGGTACTCAGACCTCTCAAGCACCATGTTGCAGTAGCCAAGAATGGCCTCTGGGTCACCAGAGTCATAGGCTGCCTGGAACTCGGCCACCTCAGCGTTGCGTTGTTCTTTTTTTTGTTCGTGGCTGGCCTTGCTGCAGTCATGTTCGAGTTCAAGCGCCCGCAGTTTCTCCTGCTGCTCTTTCGTTGCAGCATTCCAACGGTCCATGGCATGCTGATGTCGAATTTCAGCCTCGGCGACTTCACGATCGTATTTGGCCTTGGCACCGGGAATCAGGCTCTTTATCCCAGTTGGCTTCTCAATTGCCGAAATCAGCGGCTCAAGAGATGGCTGTCGGATGGTCTTCTTGAGTTCAGCTGGTGGTTGGAAGGGTGGATGGTCTTCTGTGATCAATAGCGAATCAAAAGAGATCGTGTCGTCAACCGACAGCGTATGCGTGAGGGTTGATTTCAGATCTTCGACCCGATTCGAAAGGTCATCATTAAGAGCCTCAACCTCCGCGATTCGAGCCTCAAGATAGGCGGCCTTTTCCTCCTTCTCGGCCTGGGCTCGCGCCCGCTTGTCTTGCGCGTGCGCTCGGTTCACCTCTCGCTCTCGCGCCGCTTGGGCTCGTGCCGCCTGCGCGGCGGAAGCATTGCGCTCACGCTGCGCCCGTTTCCTCGCCGCCTCTGCAGCCCTTGATTGCCTCGCCGATTCACGGGCGATCGCGGTGATAATACCTGTGAAGCCTGACCTTCTTCCCATGTCGATCTTGCCTCCCTCGAACGCAGTAATAGTCGCCGCGACAGGCTGATGCCCTCGTCATGATTCGTTTTCTGCCGGCAGCAGCACCAAGACTCCCCGGGCCGCCGGGCTCGGGGACTTCGTTTAATTAACTACTCTACGACTTCTCCCTCAGGTCGTTCGTCGGCGCAATTCGTCGGACGAATTGCGGTGGCGCGTCTGACGCGCCAGTTCAGTCATCCCGGGCGGTTGTTGATGGGCGCCACCCTTCGTATTCTTAGCATTGTTTGATTCCGGTCGCTGAAGAATGCTGTGTTTGCTTAGGGCACCTATCCATCCTGGCAGAGCTTTGATAGGTTGGTCTCAACTGGCAGCGGTGAAGAAGGGAACTCCATGCTGAGACACCCGGGAGTCTACGTATTAGCCTGTCTCGCGCTGGCTGCGATTCTAGGGACGACCTTCACGGTGGGCGCCATCGACGGGCTGCCGCTCGGGATCGAGCTCACCAATGCCGACGCCGGAACCGTGGGTTGGGTCCGCATCCCGGACAGTGCCGGCGTCGAGCCGCAGGTCTTCACCATCGAAGCATGGGTGACGCCGACCGGAGTCGCGTACAGTGGAACCGGTTTTCCCATCGGTGGACGAGTCGTCATCAAGCCCATGGAGGGCCAAGTCGGCGACTTCCTCGCCTCCTACTCGCTCGGCCTCAACCTCGATGGAACGGTGACCGCCTCCTTGGCCCACGAGCTCGGAGCTGCCGGAACCTCCGTTTCCTCGACCGGGACCGTGCCGCAGGGAACAAAGACGCACATCGCCATGAGCTTCGACGGGACCTGGGTGCGGGTTTTTGTCAACGGCCAACTGGACACGGAGGAGCCGGCGAACGGCAGCAGCATCGACTACGGTCCCGAGGACGTCCTGATCGGCGCCGCCAACCTCGGCTCCGGGTACCTCAGGCTGTTCCGCGGCATCGTGGACGACGTCAGAATCTGGAACTATGCTCGCAGCGTCGCCGAGATTACGTCGCAAATGGCGTGCTCGCTCGATGGCAGCGAACCCGGCCTGCTCGCTTATTACAGCTTCAACTGGGGCGACCTCGGCGACGACAGCGGCCACGGCCACGGTGGGACGCCGGAGGGGCTCGTCGAGCAGGTGATTTCGAACGACGCCTGTCTGCCGTTCGTCGCCACCTTCGAAAGTGGCGACCTCTCCGAGTGGTCGAGCTCCACCGGAGGATGATGGAGACGGATCCATCGGTGAATGGGTGCTCATCGGTTCCAGGTGAAACAAAGTAAACAAAGTTGTGGTGGCTTTGCGGTAGAGAGTCTCTGAAGATGCCGCGTGGGCGAAGGGTGTTGGTTGAAGGCGGGCTGTACCACGTATGCAACCGGTTCGCCAGCGGTGAGGATGTGTTTGCAATTCGTCGGACGAATTGCGGTGGCGCGTCGGACGCGCCAAGTTCCATCGCAGTGGATTGTTGGGATTTCAGTAGGGCGCTCCTTTGCTGGAGCGTGGAGGGGACATGGGAAGGAAATCACGGGGTGCTTGAAGGATCCCCACGATGCGGGCGGGCTAGTCGCTGTCGGTGCGCTCGGCCAATGACTCGTCGATGAGTTGGTGGCATTCGAAGATGGTGAGAACGGTGATCGTACCCTCCTTGAGGTGGTACACGATTCTGTAGTTGCCGTAGATTACTTCGCGGGTGTCGGATCGATCGATCTCAGGGACGATGCGACCAGAGGTCGGAAACATGGCCGTGCGCTCGACTGCATTCAGGAGGTTGTTGGCCCATTTCGCTGCCGCTTCGGGTTTGTCTCGGGCGATGTGATCGCCGATTCCGAGAAGGTCGCGACGGGCCCGTTCGGTCCACACGATTGTTGCTCGCATCAGTCCTCTTGGGTGTCGTAGCGAGCCGTGACCTCCGCAACCATGCTCTCGTGCGAGACAACTCTGCCGGACCCAGCATCATCGAGACCCTCTGCGACCGCGTTGACGAAACGAGCACGTTCGGTCAGGGCATCGAACTCGGCAGGGGAGAGCAGCACCCCCGCAGCACGGCCGTTTTGGGTGATGACCATGGGGGCTCCGGTTTCGGCGAGCCGCTTGAGCAGTTCCGACGCCCGGGCTTTGAAATCGCTCAGTGGGACGATGTCTTCGGCGACTCGAAGATTCGGCATTGGGATCTCCTTGAAACTGAATATAGATCGAATTAGGGCGGAATTCAAGTCCGAATTGGGTCCATTTGCAATTCGTCGGACGAATTGCGGTGGCGCGTCTGACGCGCCGGTTTTCATCGCATCGGACTCGGGGGCGGCCAGCTGGTCGACCGCGTGAAAGGCGTTGCGCAACGCGTTCAGGTCAGCGGGGTCAATGACGCGGTGCTCGGCGCGGGCGACTTGGATCAGCGCTCTGGATGGTCATTGGTTGGCAATTCGTCGGACGAATTGCGGTGGCGCGGCCGCCGCGCCAAGTTCGTCGCAGTAACTCGCTTCGCTTGTTACTTCATCGCAGCGGCTCGCTTCGCTTGCCGGGGCCGTCACAGCGGCTCGCTTCGCTTGCCGAAACGGCGCCGGGTTCGCACGTACACATTCAGGGGTCCGGTCGATCAAGAATGTGAATGGAGAAACCCGGCAGGGTTTGTTCTCAGTTTACGCGTCGAAGACCGGCTCTCCTGAACCCAGCGCCTGCACCGGCACCGCCTCGACCCGCTGGCCGAGCGGGAACCGCTTGGTACCCGGATACAGCACCGCTACCCTTGTGAGCTCCAGGTCCTCGAGCGCGATTCGAATGGATGGCGTCATCCGCGGCGCGTCAGCCCGTTTGCACTCGACGCCCAGAAGCTGCGAGCCGCGACGCAAGACCAGGTCGATCTCGGCACCCTGGTGAGTAGCCCAGAAGTACGCCTCGTCGTGATCAACTTCAGTCAGAACCTGCTCGATGACAAAGCCCTCCCACGATGCGCCGACCTTGGGATGTGTCAGCAGGCCCTTGAGCGTGCTCACGCCGAGAAGCTGATGCAGAAGACCGCTGTCGCGAACGAATACCTTGGGCGCTTTGACCTGGCGTTTGCGGATGTTGACATGGTAGGGCTGCAGCTGGCGAATCATGAAGGCGTCCGTGAGCAGATCCAGATGACGACGCGTGGTGGACTCGCTCACACCCAAAGCCCTGGCCGGCTCGGCCGCGTTCCAGGTCTGGCCATGGTAGTGGGCCAACATCGCCCAGAAGCGTTGAAGGGCGATTGCCGGCACGCGAACCCCCCACTGAGGGAGGTCCCGTTCGAGCAGCGTCTGAATAAAGCTTTTCCGCCAGGCGGCACTGTCGGTGTCGTCGGATGCCAGATACGCGAGCGGTAACCCCCCGCGCATCCAGAGTCTCTGCTCTGCATCCGCGCCGAGCTCGGCGAGTGAGAAACCACTGATCGCAACCCGCTCCATCCGGCCGGCAAGGCTCTCCGAGGTTTGCCGCATCAGGTCTCCCGAAGCGCTGCCGAGAATCAGGAAGCGAGCCTGAGACTTCGTGCGGTCGACCAACACCCGAAGGGCTGGGAAGAGATCGGGCCGCCTCTGAATCTCGTCAATGACCACCAGACCCTTCAGAGGTCCGAGGGCGGTCATCGGCTCGTCCAGCCTGGCGAGGCTCGCGGGATCTTCGAGGTCGAAGTAGTTGACCGAGTCCTCTGCGATCAGCTGCCGCGCCAGCGTGGTCTTGCCGCACTGCCGAGGTCCGACAAGGACGACAACTCGGCTGCGGGCCAGGGCGGTCTTCAAAGACGCGACGATGCTCTCACGCTGGATCATGACTCAACTTTACCATGAAAATCCTGTATGATGTGATGGAATTTCGTGGTGGCGGCCTTCAGCAATTCGTCGGACGAATTGCGGTGGCGCGTCGAACGCGCCAGTCCATCGCAGAGGGTCTCTGATGGTGGTGCGGAAAGTGCGCAACTCGGTGGTGTCGCTGTCGAGACTCGGACCCGGACAGCAAACGGTGTCCCTCAAAGACGGTGAGAACAATGATCTGGTTGGCTCTCACCTGGTAGACGATCCGATAGCTGTCGAGGATCACCTCAGGAAAAGGTGCAGGCACCCATTTGTGATGTCTGGTCGAGATCTGGCGGGAAAAAAGAGCGATAGAGGGGCTGGCGAAAAGATCATAAGTGAGTGCCTGGTTCCTTTGTACACCGGATCCGGCACGGGAGATCACGTGCCTCTGATAGGGTTGTCTTCGGGAAAAACGTCCTTTCGTCATACGTCGTCTGTAACTTTCGCCGAGCTTCCTGATATCCCCCGTGTTGGAACGGGAGGTGTTCGTGCCACATTCGACCGATCTGGTCTTCCGGCTTCGTAACGTTTTGAAACGGTTTCCGCACTTCGGTCTCGGCCCCGTCGACCTCGAGCTCGCTCAGGGGCGCGCTCTGGGTGTCGTCGGCCAGAACGGCGCCGGCAAGTCGACCCTTCTTCGCATCCTGATCGGTCTCGTCCGTCACGACGCCGGCGAGGTGCTGGTGCTCGGACGGCCAATGCCGGCACACGAGAGGTGGATCAAGGCGCGGGTCGGCTTCGTTTCCGAGGACATGGCCCTCTACCGGAACGCAACCCTGGCATGGCACATGGATCTCGTCAGGTCGTTCATTCCGACGTGGGATCCGGCCCTTGCCGGGGATCTGCTGGTGCGGCTGGAGCTCGATCCTGCACAGCTGGCCGGGGCGATGTCCCGCGGCCAGCACCTCAAGTCGCGTCTGCTCCTCGCCCTCGCCCGCAGGCCCGCCCTCCTGGTCCTCGACGAGCCGACCGCCGGGCTGGATCCATTTGTGCGCGACGAGGTTCTCGAAGTTCTCGCGGCCCGCGATCCGGGCCAGAGCGTGGTGATCGCGTCCCATCTCTGTGACGACATCACGCGGTTCGCCGACGACGTGGTGTTCGTCCATCGAGGGGTGGTTCTCGATCGAGGACCGCTGGCGAGCTTCGCCGTCGACGGTCCGGGACTCCATCGCGCCTTTCGTGCGCGGGTCGCAGGCGTGGAGGAGGGCGCGGCATGAAGACCGCAACGATCCGGCGTCTCATCGCCAAGGACTGCTTCCTGATGCGCCGGCCGCTGGCCATGTACACCATCGCTGCCGCGGCGGCGGTAGCCCTTGCAGCCGCGGGCACTTCGACCCGGGCAGCAGGTATCACACTGGCGCTCAACGTCCTCATCGGATTGAGCTTCCATGTCTCCCTCGGGCCGGTGCTCGGCGAGCGCGAGCGACGGACCCTGCCGTTCGTCATGAGTCTGCCCATCACTCCGCGGGAGGTGGCCATGGCCAAGCTCGGGGCCGCGTACCTGATGTTCTCCGGCCCTGCGCTCGTGGCCGCCGCGGCGTTGGTTTACGCGTCACCAGTGGACGTCTTCTCGGCGATGGCCAACGATGGACGGTCCCCGATTCAGCATGTCGTGGGCTGGCTCGCCTACTTCGCGGTGGTCCTCGGCGTCTGGTTGGCTCTGTTCTCGGTTGTCCTCGCGGTGGCGGTGGTGACCGAGTCCCTCGGCGCCACGATCGCTGCCGTCACGGGTCTGATGTTCGTTGTCGGCAACGGCGTCCTTCAGGTCGCGCCACATCTCGAGATCGTCGGAAGGTACCTCGGCGACCTCCACCATGGCGGGCCGGCACTGCCTGCGACCCTTGCCATCGAGGTGCTCCTGATCGCCCTGATCACCGCTATCATGCTGTGGCGCCAGGGTCGAAAGACCTCCTTCGTGTGATCGGGCGAGCGGAGCTCAGAATGCCATTGGTCGATTTCGAATCCCTCTACCGGGACCACGCCCCGGCGGTTCTCCGTTTTGCCTACTGGTTGTCGGGCGACCGGGCGTGGGCCGAAGACATCACGTCCGAGACCTTCGTCCGGGTGTGGACCGCCCGCGACCGGGTCGACCTTGCGACCATCACGGGCTACCTGGTGACCATTGCTCGCCGCCTCTTCCTTCAGGGCGTCACCCGCTCGAAGAGGACCACAGAGATCGAGCACGACATCGAGGACTGTGGTCCCGATCCGCTGCGACGGGCGCAGGAACGAGCCGAGTTCGAGGCCGTGGTCGGCGACCTGCAGACCCTGCCCGAGATCGACCGCGCCGCCCTCCTGATGCGGGCGACCGAAAATTTGCCATACACCGAGATCGCGGCTGCTCTCGACCTCACGGTGGCCAACGCCAAGGTCAAGGTGCACCGCGCGCGGCTCAAGCTGGCGCAGCTCCGGTTGCGCCGAGGAGACGCACCACAAGATGAAAGCCACGCGAGACATCGCCATCGATCTATTGCCGCTCTACGCTGCCGGCGAGGCGAGTGCCGACAGTCGAGAGCTCGTCGAGGAGTTCCTGCGCGACGACCCGGAGCTCGCGGCCCTCGCGCGGGCGCTGGCCGACGACCCTTGCGACATCGCTCGACCTCGCGTCGAGGGCGGGGCCGCTCGACTCGCCCTGGCGTCGACGCGCGCGCTCCTCCGGCGCCGGACATGGCTCCTCGCCGCCGCGATCCTTTGCTCGACCGTGCCGTTTTCGTTCGTCTTCAACGACCACGGGCTGGTCTTCCTGTTGATCCGCGATGCCCCCGCGGTGGGATCGGGTCTCCTGGCCGCGGCGGTCGGGCTGTGGATCGCATTCGGAGTCACGGCCCGACGGCTCCGCGTCACCGGTTTGTAGAGCCCTGGACCGGGCGACTTGGATCAGCGCTCTGGATGGTCATTGGTTGTTTCCAGCATGGGCAATTCGTCGGACGAATTGCGATGGCGCGTCTGACGCGCCAGTTTCATCGCAGGGAATCGTTGGGCGCGCCAGTTGGGCAACTCGCTTCGCTTGTTACCCTTCATCTTGATCACGAGGCCGGTACCTCTTCCCTTGTCCTTTACCGCCTCAAACCCACGATGCAACGGTGCGAATACTGCCAAGGGCGGCGTCCATCATCGGTGTTGGGTTTCGGGGATATTCCGCGTTGTTGACACCCGAATTCTCGTGGCTCATCTTCTTGGCTGGCCCGGCGCCGACGCGTAGTATGCAACGGGGGGTTGAGGAATGGGCAAGAGACGGCAGACCAAGAAAAGGCCAGCACGAAAACAGCGCCGTGAGCGCCGGCACAATGCTCCCGGCCGTCCGGTGCCCTTGTCGGTGGTGGGAAATCTGCAGCGGCTGTGGCCGTTCCACGAGGTTCTGGTCAGCGAGAGCTGGCAAGGCATCGGGCAGTTGACACAGCTGATCGTCTCACGCCGAGCAGAGCCGACAGGTGATATCGTCGCCGGCGTATTGCTTGTCGATCTTGGCTGCCTCGGCGTCAAGAACGGGTTTCTGTGTTTGCTTTCCCCCAGTGAGTACGGTCACCTGGTCACGAAACTGAGCGAAACGCAGCCGATGATCCGTTGTTCCCCTGATCTCGCCGCCAAGATCGTGCTCACCGGGCTGGAATACGCCGACAGCCTCGGCTTCAGACCACACCTGGATGCGGTGGATGCGTTCTCAGTTCTTCTCGGCGCCGATGCATCGGCCTGCGAGGAAGAAGTGCCGGTTGGGAACGGTGAAGGCAAGCCCCTGTACATCGCGGGCCCTGACGACAATGTTCGCTTCATCATGGCGACTCTTGATCGTGTGGTCGGGCCGGAAGGATATGGTTACGTCATCGGCGACCAGGTAATGGGTGGGTTGCCTGTCGAGGAGAGCGGGGAGCTCGACAAACTCGACCGATGACCACGCGCGAAAAACATGATCGTAATCGTGCCAGGTTCGCATTCGGACATTTGCGGACGCGTCGATTGAGAATGTGCGAATGTATGAACCGACACCTTTTGGGCACCTTTTTGACGTCAGTATTTCCCGCTGATGGAAAGGCCGTCGATGCGGGAGAAGTGGTTCACGTTTCTGGTGAGCAGCACGCCGTTTCGCTCGAGGCAGATGCCGGCGATCAGCGAGTCCGCCATCCCGATCGTCTGTCCTTTTGACTCGAGCTCCCGCCGTACCTCGCTGGCTCGCCTGGCTGCGGGAGGGTCAAGAGAAAATACGTCGAGGGCGTTGAGCAGACTCTCCACCGCCGTCGCCTCCCGCCGGTTGCGGATGCCGCTCCGCAGCTCGAACTCCGTGATGACCGTCGTGACGAACGAACGACTGGTGAGTTCCAGAGCGATCCGGTCCGCCATGGGACCCCGATCTCGGAGAAAATCGATCAGGACGTCGGTGTCGGCAATGATCACCGCCAGTTCTCCCGAATCTCGAGGGTCCGTGCCTCGAATTCGTCCGCCTCGTCGTCGCGAAGAACGCCCCTTTGCGCCAGCGCGGCCTGCACCATGCCGTCCTTCTTCCGATGTTCGCTCAGGAGGAGTGCGATCGCCTCCTGGACCAGGTGGGAGTAGCCTTTTTCTCCTCGCGTTGCCGCAATCTCGAGGAGGCGGGCGCGTTGTTCGTCGGGGATTTCAATGGTTGTTCTCATGGCTCGAGAATAGATGGGCATGCATATGCATGTCAAGGCAATTCGTCGGACGAATTGCGGTGGCGCGTCGGACGCGCCAATTCATCGCAGGGGTTCGTCGGACGAATTGCGGTGGCGCGTCGAACGGCGATTCGTCGGACGAATCGCAGTGGCGCGTCGGACGCGCCAGTTTTCATCGCAGTTGAGTCCTTTGAGGCGTTCTCTTGCTGGGGCGTGGAGGGGACTTGGCTACTGTGTCGCTGGGGTTCGATTACCCAAACAGGCGATTGACAGACCTCTGTTTTCGAGAGCTCTAGATGCCTTGCGACTTCTGCCAGGATGCCGGAAAGGGTGCCGACCTTGAGGGGATCGTGGGCCGGGACGGTGACATGGTGCTCGCCGTTGATCGAGGTCGTAAGGCGAAGATGGCCTCCGGTCTGTCTGGTGATCTCGTAGCCGAATACGGCGAGAGCCTTGGCGAGTTGGTGGCCGGAGATGTCTCGGGGAAGCCTGGGCGTCATACCGCGATGACGTCGTCGCGGACGTAGTGGAGTCGGATCACCTTCGGGAGATTCTCATCATCGAAGTGACACCGCACCGCGTCCCGGGCGTTCGTTTCGAGTGCTGTTCGGGCGTGTCGCCTTCGGTAAAGATGGCTTGGCTCAGGGCACGGGCCTGTACCGCCCTCGGGGCTTCTTCAACGAGGAACACAATCTCGGTGCTCATGGGTGGCTCCTGGTTCCATCCGACAGCGTTGCGGGCGTACGGCAATTCGTCGGACGAATTGCGGTGGCGCGTCGGACGCGCCAGTTTTCGATCGCGTTGACTCGCTTCGCTTGTCAATCACATCGGCATCGCCTGGCTCGCTTCGCTTGCCAAGTCGGTCGCAGCAGATTCGTCGAGGCGAATTGGCGGTGGCACAATGGGGGCACGTGGATGGGAGGGGAGATGATCGAGACACCGGATCCTCGAGTTCCTTTGACGAGCCCTGTGCCCTTGCGGGTCGGGGAGGAAGTACAAGCGCTGCTGCTGGCCGGTGGAGAAGCGAGCGAGCTGCGGAGGCTCAGGGCGGCCGATCAGGGACGTGACGCCGAGCAGGTCGGGGAGTATGCGACTTGCTTCGACCTCGATCTTCCGGAGTACGAAGAGCTGTTTTTCGGGCCGGCGCGGGAACGGTTTGGCGAGGATGAGTTTGACGAGTTCATGCGCCGGGCCGGTGAGGCGGTCAAGGTCGCGTTCATTCGACATTCTTGCGGCCGATTACGTGTTGCGGAGCGGCTCCACGGTGATCGACTGGTTTCTCGAAGACCAGGAGGCGAGCGGTGGCCTCCACCCGGCTGCCCGGGAGTATGTGGAAGGGTGGGGCCGCGCGTCGATGGGTCTGTATGAGGTCCAGGAGGTCGTGTTTGGGGAGTCTCTGGTGCTCAAGGATCTCTTCACGCGTCGCTCGATCACGGTGCTGGAGCGCTCGGCAAGCCAGAGCCTGAACAAGTGGGACGCGTTGTTCACCCGGGTCGTTCAGATGGGCGACGTCGGACTCATCACGGGGCCGGTCCTGGCGGTGCCGAGGCGCAAGCTGCAGTGGGCGATCGACTCCCTGAAGAAGGTCAAGAACCGACCCGGCGACCGGTCCGTGACCTGGGCGCGGTTCTTCAAGAAGCACTGGGACGTCATTCCCCATCTGTGGTTTCTGATGTGGGTGGCGCCGTTGAAGGGTCTGGCGCTCCAGAACTTCGACGGTCATGAGCTTCGCGATATCTCGGTCACATACTCGCTGGTCGCAGGCGGCGGCGCGCGGGCGGCGGCTCGACTGGATGCGATGAAGGAGCTGAGCGGGGAGGACGACGGCAGGTGGTCGTGGATCGAAGAACGCGATCGGGGGACGATGGAGAACGTGTCGGTGGCGTGGGTTTTTGTCGAGGGCGACTCGGTTGTGCTGCAGGTCAACTCGCGGGAGCGTGAGGAAAGGGTCCGTGAACGCATTGATGACGTGCTGGGCGAGCTGGTGGTGAAGGTCGAGCGGTCAGACGAAGCGATGGACATGGAAACCATGCAGAAGGGTCCGAGACCCGCGGACGACGACCGGAAGGACGAGCCGATTCCTCTGGATGTGCAACGTCAGGTCGTACATCAGATGCTGGCGACCCACTACCGCCGTTGGCTGGACGAGCCGGTTCCGGCTCTGGACGGTCTCACTCCGCGGGAGGCGGTGGCGAACCGCAAGTACCGGCAACGGGTCATCTCGCTGCTGAAGGACATCGAGGTCGATACGGCGCGGCGTGGGCCGGACGATCCGGCGGCGGGGTTCGATTTCGGGTGTTTGTGGGGGAGCTTGTGCAATTCGTCGGACGAATTGCGGTGGCGCGTCGGACGCGCCAGTTTCGTCGCATCGGACTCGGAGGCGGCCAGCCAGTCGACGGGGTGAGTGGCGTCGCGCAACGCGTTCAGGTCAGCGGGGTCGATGACGCGGTGCTCGGCGCGGCGACGTGGATCAGCACTCTGGATGGTCATTGGTTGTTTGCAGCATGGGCTGGTTTTTCAACGCATGAGGTGGCGAGTGGGGGTATGGGTTGGTGATTCGTCGGACGAATTGCGGTGGCGCGTCGGACGCGCCAAGGGCATCGGTGGCCGCCATGAGCAGCGAGGGTGATCCATCAGGCACCCGGAATCGTTCGACCCACAAACGGTGTTCTGACTTGCAGACGAAGCAGAAGAGACCGATTGTCGAGGAGATTGCCATGACCGACCAACATGAAAATGCGCACGAGCACCCAATCCCCCAGGAGGCGTTCGACTGGTACGACGAATACGCCCACGGCTTCATCTCCAGGCGTGAGTTCCTGGAGCGGTTGTCAACGCTCGCCGCCCTGGGATTCAGTGTGAGCGTGCTGACCGCCGCTCTGATCCCCAACTACGCGCTTGCCGAGCAGGTCTCGTTCAACGACCCCGACATCAAGGCCGAATACCGGGTCTTCCCTTCGCCCTTGGGGCACGGAGAGGGGCGAGGGTATTTCGTCGTTCCGGCGTCGCTCACCCAACCGACGGGCGCAGTGCTGGTCGTGCATGAGAATCGAGGTCTCAATCCGTACGTCAAAGACGTTGCGCGCCGGGTCGCCAAGGCGGGCTTCATCGCCTTTGCGCCGGACGCTCTGTATCCGGTGGGCGGTTACCCCGGGAACGATGACGAAGGCCGGACGCTGCAAAGTTCGATGGATCAGGCGAAGATCGAGCAGGACATGATCGCGGCAGCCAAATTCCTGAAAGCCCAACCTCTCTGCAACGGCCGACTCGGTGTTGTCGGTTTCTGTTTCGGTGGCTACATCACCAACATGTTGGCGGCCGCTCTGCCGGACGTGGTCGACGCCGGAGCGCCCTTTTACGGCACGCCTCCCGCCGAGGAGATCCGCGCGAACATCGAGGCGCCGTTGCTCATCCATCTTGCCGAGCTCGATGAACGGGTCAACGCGACCTGGCCGGAGTATGAGAAGGACCTGAAGGCCAACGAGATTCCGTACACGATGTACATGTATCCCGGCGTCAACCACGGTTTTCACAACGACTCGACAGGACGCTACGATGAGGCTGCCGCGGAGCTCGCGTGGAATCGGACCATCGAGTTCTTCAAGAAATACCTTGCTGAGTGAGGATGTGGACCGCGTGACCGTCGGAGCTCACAAAACCGACTCATGCGACGGAAGACCAGTCCATACCTTCAGACGCCGGGCAATTCGTCGGACGAATTGCGGTGGCGCGTCGGACGCGCCAAGGGCATCGCGGTGACTCGCTTCGCTTGTCACTCGTCGCAGTGACTCGCTTCGCTCGGCACATCAGCGTAGGTCAGGGGCCGTGGAAGACCCGGTGGATCTTGTCGGCTGCTGCAGGGCCGATTCCGTTGACGGTTTGGAGGGCTTCGATCGTCGCTTGCGCGACTCCGAAGGGGGTGCCGAAGGTCTCGAGGAGTCGTTGGGCTTTTGAGGGGCCAATTTCTGGAATTGCTTGGAGCAGGAAGATCTGCTGGCGGTTGAGGCCTTTTGGGTGGTAGCCGGGTCGGTGCGGAGGTCGGGTGGTGCGGCGGTGGAGTTGGTCGGCGGCGTAGAGGATCAGGTCGGCGGTTTCTTCGGGGCAGGTGGATCTCAGGATCGGAAGGCCGAAGACCAGGGTTACGGTGATGAGGGCGCCCTGGAGGGCGGATCTCGGCAGGGCCGCGCTCCAGTGATTGATGCGGGTTCCTTCGAGGATGAGGCAGGGTCTGGCGCGCTTGACCCTGGTGAGCCTCGAGGCCTGGGCGAAGAGCCGGCCGTCGCGGACGGACTGCGCGAAATCGGTCAGGGTTTTTCGTTCGACGATGAGGGTGTCGTCGACGCGGTAGTCGCCGAGCGAGAGGTGGTGGATGGTGATTTCGACGTTGGGGTGGGCGGCGAGGGCGGTGGGGACACCGGAGGGGCGTTCGCGGTGGTCAACAACGATTCGTCGTATGGCAATTCGTCGGACGAATTGCGGTGGCGCGTCGGACGCGCCAGTATTCATCGCAGTCGGTTTGTTGGGATTTCATTGGGGCGCTCCTTTGCTGGAGCGTGGATGGGATACGAGAAGGTAACACGCGAGGATGTTGAAGGGAAGCGTGATCAAGCGGACCAGCAACTGTGGTGCTGAGCGCCCTACTTCGGTGCTTGGAGTCCTTCGATGAGAGCTCGCAGCGTGCTGATCAGGGGTGGCAGGTCTTCATGGATGGTCTTCCAGTTCGGCCGCTGAGAGTATGTCGTTGAGGGCGTCGTCGGCGAGTCGATCGGCATTCATACCGCAATTGCTTCAGCTAGGATCCGAGCACCGATGGTCGGTTTGAGGCTGTCTTTCATGACGAGGTCAACTTTGACCTCAAGGAGGGCCGAGAGCTCATCTTCGAGTCGCACGAACGAAAACGAGCGTCGGTGCTTCGTCATATTCGACCAGCAGATCTAGATCGCTACCGGCAGATGCCTCGCCCCTGACGAAGGATCCGAACACATCGAGAGATCGGACAGAGTAGTCCTTCCTGAGGCGCGGCAACTCCTGCCGCAGGAGATGTTGGATCGTCTCGAGTGTTGGGAGCGGTTTGGGTTCAACTTGTTCCATCTGGGGTTCCTCACGATACACGATACCATTTGCAATTCGTCGGACGAATTGCGGTGGCGCGTCGAACGGCAATTCGTCGGACGAATTGCGGTGGCGCGTCGGACGCGCCAAGTTCATCGCGGCATCGCGGCAACTCGCTTCGCTCGTGCCTACATACTGCGGCGGTACTGACCGCCTACTTCGTAGAGGGCATTGGAGATTTGGCCCAGGGAGCAGGAGCGGACGGTCTTGAGGAGCTCTTCGAAGATGTTGTCGCCTTCGCGCGCTTCGCGCTGAAGGCTGGCGAGGGCGGCCTTCGCCTTCGGCTCATGCCGCTTGTGGAAGTCGGCCAGGTGGGCGAGTCTTGCGTTCTTTTCCTCGGGCGTTGCCCTCGTGAGCTCGGGCTCGGGGGTTTCATCCTCGCCATTCTCGGCGATGAACATGTTGACGCCTACCAGGGGGTACTCGCCGTTGTGCTTGAGGCGCTCGTAGTGGAGGGATTCCTCCTGGATTTTGCCTCGTTGGTACATGGACTCCATGGCGCCGAGGACGTCGCCTCGTTCTGAGAGGCGTTCGAACTCTTCGAGGACGGCTTCTTCTACGGTGTCGGTGAGCCACTCGACGATGTGGGCGCCCTGGAGGGGGTTCTCGTTCTTCAGCAGGCCGAACTCCATGGCGTTGATGAGCTGGATGGCGACGGCTCGGCGGACGGATTCGGCGGTGGGGGTGGTGATGGCCTCGTCGTAGGCGTTGGTGTGGAGGGAGTTGCAGTTGTCGGCCATGGCGAGGAGGCCCTGCAGGGTGGTGCGGATGTCGTTGAAGTCGATCTCCTGGGCGTGGAGGGAGCGGCCCGAGGTCTGGATGTGGTACTTGAGCTTCTGCGAGCGCTCGTTGCCGCCGTAGCGGTTGCGGATGGCGACCGACCAGATCCGGCGGGCGACGCGGCCGATGACGGTGTACTCGGGGTCCATGCCGTTACTGAAGAAGAAGCTCAGGTTGTGGGCGAAGTCGTCGATGTGCATGCCGCGGGCGAGATAGGTTTCGACATAGGTGAAGCCGTTGGCCAGGGTGAAGGCGAGCTGGGTGAGGGGGTTCGCGCCGGCCTCGGCAATGTGGTAGCCGCGAGATCGACACCGAGTAGAAGTTGTTGACCTTCCAGTCGCAGAAGAGCTGCTGGATGTCGCCCATCATCCGCAGGGCGAACTCGGTGGAGAAGATGCAGGTGTTCTGGGCCTGGTCTTCTTTGAGGATGTCGGCCTGGACGGTGCCGCGGACCATCTGCATGGTCGTCTTGAGGATCTCGTCCCACTCGCCGTCTTCGAGGAGGGGAGCGAGGGCCTCCCAGTCCTTGCCGTCGACGAGGGGTTGGAAGGCGGCCTCGGGCGGGGCGTCGAGGCGGCCTGATTCGATGAGCCGCTTGCGCGCCTGCTGGCGGGCGGCGGCGTTGAAGAACATGGCCAGGATCATGGGCGCCGGGCCGTTGATGGTCATGGAGACCGAGGTCGCGGGGGCGCAGAGATCGAAGCCGGCGTAGAGCCGCTCGACATCCTCGACGGTGCAGATGGAGACCCCGGCCTCGCCGACCTTGCCCCAGATGTCGGGGCGCTGCGCCCGGGTCCTCGCCGTAGAGGGTGACCGAGTCGAAGGCGGTGCTCAGCCGGTTGGCGGGCTGGCCGGCGGCGAGGAGGTGGAAGCGCGTCGTTGGTGCGCTCGGGGCCGCCCTCGCCGGCGAACATCCGGGTGGGCAGCTCGGCGATGCGTTTGAGCGGGAAGACCCCGGCGGTGTAGGGGAAGGCGCCGGGGACGTTTTCCAGGAAGAGATAGCGGAGGATCCCGGGCCAGGTCTGGCGCCGGGGCAGCTGGACCTTGGGGATGTGGGTGCCGGCGAGGGACTCCGACGTCAGCGGGACGCGGATCTCTTTGCCGCGGACGGTGTAGACGAACTCGTCGCGGGCGAAGTCGGCGCGAATCCTCGGCCAGACCGCGATGAGCTCGCGCGAGTCGTGGTCGAGGTCGTGCGCGAGGCGGCGGATCTCGGCGTCGAGATCGGCGAGCTGGGGCTCGGGGGTGGCGTCGGCGGCGGTGATCTCCTCGAAGAGGGTCCAGAGCTCTTCGGGCTTGCCGTCGCCCTCGCGGGCGCCGAGGATGGCGCGGGCGCCGACGAGCTGGTAGAGCTGGTCGGCGATCTTGATCTGCTCGTCGGCCCACGCCTTGTAGTCGCGGGCGGTGCGGGCGATGTCGCGGAGGTAGCCGGCGCGCTCGCCGGGGATCACCGGGTGGCGCTGGGGCTCGCCGGCGGGGACGGCGGCGGTGCCCTCGAGGGTCCAGCGGTCGCCGAACTTGGCGGCGAGGGCGCGGACCAGGCCCTGGTAGAGGGCGTTGACGCCGTGGTCGTGGAACTGGCTGGCGACGGTGCCGTAGACCGGGAGCTCGTCGTCGGGCGGGCCGTCGAAGAGCTCGTGGCTGCGGCGGTACTGCTTGCGGACATCGCGCAGGGCGTCGAGGGCCTTGGGCCGGTCGAACTTGTTGATGGCGACGATGTCGGCGTAGTCGAGCATGTCGATCTTCTCGAGCTGCATGGCGGCGCCGTACTCGGGGGTCATCACATAGAGCGAGAGATCGGAGATGTCGACGATCTCGCTGTCGGCCTGGCCGATGCCGGAGCTCTCGACGATGATGAGGTCGAAGCCCGCGGACTGGCAGATGGCGATGGACTGGACGATGTGCTGGCTCAGCGCGCGGTGGGCCTGGCGGGTGGCGAGCGAGCGCATGAAGACGCGGTCGCAGGCGAGGGAGTTGAGCCGGATGCGGTCGCCGAGGAGGGCGCCGCCGGTGCGGCGTTTGGTCGGGTCGATGGAGAGGATGGCGATGGTGATCTCGGGGTCGTCGGCGAGGAAGCGCAGGACGAGCTCGTCGGTGAGCGAGGACTTGCCGGCGCCGCCGGTGCCGGTGGCGCCGAGGACGGGCGGCGGGTTTGACGGGCGGCAGGGTGCCGACCTCGAGGCCGTCCTCGGCGCGGGTGATGGCGCGGGCGACGGCGAGCCAGCGGTCGGTGGTGGTGCCGACGGGGCCGGGGAGGTCATTTCGCCGGGGTTGAAGTCGGAGGCCTCGATCATCGAGGCGATCATCCCGTCGAGACCCATGGTGCGGCCGTCCTCGGGGGAGAAGATCTTGGTCACGCCGTAGGCCTCGAGCTCGGCGATCTCGCGCGGGCACGATGACGCCGCCGCCGCCGCCGAAGATCTTGATGTGCTCGGCGCCGCGTTCCTTGAGGAGATCGACCATGTACTTGAAGAACTCGATGTGGCCGCCCTGGTAGGACGAGACCGCGATGGCCTGGGCGTCCTCCTGGATCGCGGCGTCGACGATTTCCTTGACCGAGCGGTTGTGGCCGAGGTGGATGACCTCGGCGCCCTGCGCCTGGAGGATCCGGCGCATGATGTTGATCGCCGCGTCGTGGCCGTCGAAGAGCGAGGCGGCGGTGACGAAGCGGATCTTGTGCGTTGCCTGGTAGCGAGCGGAGGTTGTCATGGAGCCCTCCCGAGGGTGGAACGCGTTGATTCTAGCAGGGCAAATTCGGCGCCCGGGGCGCCGAATTCGGGTGCGAGCTCGTCGGACTCGCTCGCAAGGGGGCCGGGAGGGCGGGCGGTGCGTTGAGGGTTCCCCAGGTTCGAGAGAGTTCTGCGGGCGGGACGCCCGCACCACAATGGCGACCGGTTCTGTGGGCGATCCGGGCAGGTGGGCTGGCCGGCCTTGCCAGCGGCCGGACGCGGGACAGGTGCGCGAGCCACCCGCGGATCGTGGCTGGCGTTCAGGGTCGGTGGAGTCGAGCTCGGTCGCTCCGGTGATCAGACAGGGTTTGGGAGCGACGGCTGATCTTGTCGGAGCTGTCCGCCCTGCGTCAATGCCGCGAGCTATTCATGGGCTCTGAAGGTGGGCCCAGGCCCACCCTACGTCGGATCGTGAGGGCATGGCCGTGAACGGCAGGCGGGACGCCCGCATCGCAGGGGGAAGGAGGTGAGCGAGAGGGCGTTCGCGTGTTAGAATCTGCCACAGTTCATTTCATTCCGGGCGATGGCCCGGATCTACAATTCGGGAGGGTGTCATGAGTGGACGTGTCTGGACGGTGTTTTTGGTGGCCGTTTTTGTCATCGCGTTGCCGGGGATCGCGGGTGCGCAGGACAGCCCGGAGACGCTGATCGAGCAGCAGCGAGCGAGGGATGCCGAGGCCGCGGGTCCGCAGAGCCGCGTCGGCGTGATGCACCCCGATTCTGAGAACACGCGCGGCGCTGACGGACTGCTCTTTATCGGGGTCGACGACGCCACGGTGTCGACCTACTCCGTCGACCCCATCGACAACACCACGACGCCGCAGTTCCTCGGGTTCGATGTCTGGGGCGCCGCGATGATCCCGGCGGCCCTTCCGGGCGACGCCGTCGTCTATTTCAACGATGGCTCTTCGCTCTACCGCTGGCCGGCGAACGGCGTGCCCGAGCTGTGCTGCACGCTGACCTATCAGGCGGCGACCACCTCCGTGGTCTCGGTCGCCTACGACCTCGGTCGGTGCGAGGCTGCTTTTCACGAAGAACATCAGCGTCGAAGCGGTGTACGCTCTGCCGGTGGTGGCGGCCAACTGTCCGGCGGCGTGCGACATGACGCAGGAGATCGTCTACGCCGCGACCGCCGACATCGGTGGGCTCGCAGTTGATACGACAACCGGCGATCTTTACGGCACCGACGATGGCAGCGGTTCCATCGTCCGGATCAACAACGACGGAACGCTTACCGTGGTCGCGGCGTACCCGGCGGGCCAGACCGATATTGACGGGCTCGCCTACGGCAACGGTAAGCTCTTCCTCGTCATCGACGAGCCGGGCGACATCTTCGTTTACGACATCGCGAGCGGGCTCTACGAGACGCCGCTGACCAACCCGTGGACGACGAGTGAGATCTTCTCCGGCGGCGCGTTCGGCAGCGGTCTGATCCCGGTGGAGCTGCAGAGCTTCGACGTGGAGTGATCGGGGCCGGCTGAGTGCATCGCCGCCGACGACGCACACACCGTCACACTGAGCACCGTCAGCTCCGCGAGGCGGCGCCCACTCGTGGAATGACAAAGCCCGCCAATACCTGTCATTCTGAGCGCGGGTAGCGAGTCGAACGAATCTCCGGAAGCTCAGAGCGATGATGAAAAAATGCAGCACTCGTCCAAACCGGAGGCATCCATGAGACGCCGCAGCCTCGAAGGCTGCTCCGCTCAGGATGACAGTGGGGTCGTCATTGGGAGCGGAGCGGCCTCCGGGGCCGCGGACGCGGCCGCCGCCGTCGTGAGCACCGACTCGCGGTGATAGACTCGAACGGCAATGATGGACGATGTTTCCGCCGGTTCCGACCCTCACCCCGGGAGCATTTCGCGCTTCACGATTCTCGAGACGCTGGGCGAGGGGGCGATGGGGGTGGTCTACCGCGCCCGCGACACCCTGCTGCACCGCGATGTCGCCCTCAAGCTGATCCGGCCCGAACTCGCGGAGGATCCCAAGAACCGGGCGCGCTTCCTGCGCGAGTGCCGGGCGGCGGCGACCATCAATCACCCCGGGGTGGCGACGATCTACGAGGCCGGCGAGACCGACGACGGCCGGCTCTTTCTCGCCTCGGAACTGGTCGATGGCGAGACCCTCAAGGATCGGCTGGGCCGCGGCCCGATGCCGCCGGCCGAGGTCATCGCCATCGGCATCCAGCTCGCCGATGCCCTTGCGGCCGCCCACGCCAAGGGCGCGACCCACCGCGATGTCAAACCGGCGAATCTGATGCTCACCTCCGACGGGAGGCTCAAGGCCCTCGACTTCGGGCTCGCCCGGCTTGTCAGCGCCGACGATTCGGACGCCGGTGGCGACGACCGCACCGTCGATCAGACCCAGGAGGGAGCGGTGGTGGGGACGCCCGCCTACATGTCGCCGGAGCAGGCATCCGGGATGAAGGTGGATTCGCGGACCGACATCTTCTCGGCCGGGTGCGTGCTTTACGAGCTGGTGACCGGGAACTCGCCCTTCCGGTCGGACTCGGTGCCCGAGACCCTGCGTCGGGTGCTGTGCGAGGAGCCGCCCTCCATCAAGAGTTCGGTGGACGGCATCCCCATCGGCCTCGAGGAGGTGCTGCGCGGCGCCATGGCGAAGGACCGCGACCGAAGAACGGCGACCGCCGGCAAACTGGCCGAGAGCCTTCGGGCGCTGCGCGAAATGCCGTCGACAATCGCTTCGGGCATGATCGCCTCGGCGGAGAAAAGCAGGCGGCGCACGCTCGTGATCGGCGGCCTGACGGGGACCCTGGCGATCATGGCGGCGGCTGCCCTGATCTGGCAATGGAGCCGTCCGTCTCTCGCTTTTGCCAGCAGCGACCGGCTCTTGGTCGCCGATGTCGAGAACCTCACCGGCGATGAGGCCTTCGATCTCGCGCTGCACACCGCGCTGGAGACCGATCTCAAGCAATCGCACTATGTCACCATCTTCCAACAGAACCAGGTGAAACAGACCCTGCGCCTGATGCGGCAGCCGGCGGACAGCTTCATCGACGAAGACCTGGGCCGCGACATCTGCCGGTTCTCGGGGGTCCGGGCCATGATCCTGCCGCGGATTCTCAAGGTGGGCGATGCCTACGAGCTCCAGGCCGCCGTCGTCGACCCGCAGACCGGCCGCCACGTCGACCGGATCCGGGTGCTTGCCAAAGGCCGCGACGAGGTGCTGCTCGAGGCCATCGACGAGCTCACCCACGAGGTGCGGTCGCGTCTCGGTGAGTCGCTTCAGTCCATCGAAGCGGCCGATTTTCCTATCGCGGTGGCGACCACCTCGACCTGGGAGGCCCTCCACTACTTCGCCATGGCCAATCAGAAGTGGGGCCGGGGCAAGTTCGACGAGGCCGTCCGTCTCTATGAGTTGGCGCTCGATCTCGATCCGGAGTTCGCCACCTGCAGGGGCTCGCTCGGGCTGCTGCTCATCCAGTTCGGCAAGCAACCGGAACGGGGCCGCGAGGAGCTCCATCAAGCCCTGGTGGATGGCGAGACGCTGCCGCGGAGCGAGTACCTCATGCTGCGCGCGGTCAACCGGCATTTCGTCGACCAGGATCTCGAGGGCGCCCTCGGCGAGTACGAGCTGGTCAACGGGATTTTTCCCGACCACATGGCGGCCTACAACAATCGCGGACAAATCCTGACTCAGCTTGGGCGGTTCGACGAGGCCGCGGCCATGTACGAGAAAGCGGCGACGCTCGATCGGCAGAGCGCCTTCCCCCTCGTCAACCTGAGCTTCATGTACCTCACGACGCTGCCCAACGCCGTCGCCGCCGAGAGTGTCTGCCGGCGACTCGTCGCCCTCGACCCCGAGATCGCCAACTACCAGTCCATGCTGGGGTGGGCGCTGGCGGTGCAGGGACGCTTCGGCGAGGCCCAGGATGTGCTCGAGACCGCGCTGGAGTTGGAACCGGACCATCGCCTACGCCATGCCGAATCTGGGCTACACCCTCATGGCGGCGGGCAAGCCGGACATGGCGCTGCTCTATTTCCGGCAGAACCTGGTGCGGATTCGCGAAGAGGGCGAGGTCGACGCGGTGCGGGGCGGGGTTCTCGATGTCGCCGCCGCCCTTGCGGCGTCCGGTGACCGGGAGCAGGCGCGGCTGTTTGTCGATGACGCGGTCGCCGAGTTCGAGGCGGAGACGGCGGGTCGCGAGTTGGTCCTCATCGATCACGCCTATCTTGCGCAGCTCATGGCAGCCGCAGGGCGTTTCGAGGAGGGTGAGGAGCAGCTCGCAATCATCATGGCCATGGAGGTCGACGACGCCGACAGCCGATTCGAGCTCGCCCGCAGCTGCGCCGTGCTCGGCCACCGCGAGTGCGCCATCGAGGAGACGCGAAAGACCCTTGAGATGGGGTTTTGGGATCCCTATCTGCCGATGCTGATCCCGTCCATGAACTCTCTGCTCGGCGATCCCGAGTTCATGGCGCTTTTCCCGCTGGGAGAATCAGAAGCAGGGTCGTGAACCGCCCCACCTTGACACTCTCCGGGGCGAAGCAATTCGGCTCGTGCAGGATAACGGCGAGGAAGGCGGCCCCACTCGCTTCAACGGCCTGGTCGCGGGCCGTAAACGACCCGCCTACAGGAGTTACGGCAGACTCGATTTCCTGTAGGCGCGGCCTTCAGGCTGCGCGACCAGGTCGATCGGTTGAGGAACCCGACGCGTCGCGGTGCGATCATCGTCAGAAATGGGGCAGCCGGGAGTAACGGGAACCCATTCCAATATCGGGCACGGGCACGGAAGCGGACGCGGGATCAGTAGCGATACCAATCCGGTTTGTACGGCCCCTGCACGGGCACCCCGATGTACTCCGCCTGCTCCTTGCTGAGGGTCGTGAGCTTGGCGCCGAGCTTGGCGAGGTGGAGCCTGGCGACCTCTTCGTCGAGCTCCTTCGACAGGGTGGTCACGCCCACCTCGTGGGCATTGGTCCAGAGATCGATCTGGGCGAGCACCTGGTTGGCGAAGGAGTTGGACATGACGAAACTGGGGTGGCCGGTGGCGCAACCGAGGTTGATGAGCCGGCCCTCGGCGAGCAGGAAGATCGAGTGGCCGTCGGGGAAGGTGAACTTGTCGACCTGCGGCTTGACGGTTTCGCGGACGATACCGGGCACGGCCTCGAGCTTCTCGACCTGGATCTCGTTGTCGAAGTGACCGATGTTGCAGACAATGGCCTGGTCCTTCATCTTCGCCATGTGCTCGGCGGTGATGACATCGCGGTTGCCGGTGGTGGTGACATAGATGTCGGCCTCGGCCAGGGCATCCTCGACGGTGGTGACCTTGTAGCCGGCCATGCACGCCTGGAGGGCGCAGATCGGGTCGATCTCGGTGACCCAGACGCGGGCCTTCTGACCGGCGAGCGACTCGGCCGAGCCCTTGCCGACATCGCCGAATCCGCAGACCAGGGCGATCTTGCCCGAGATCATCACATCGAGGGCGCGGTTGATGCCGTCGACGAGCGAGTGGCGGCAGCCGTAGATATTGTCGAACTTCGACTTGGTCACCGAGTCGTTGACGTTGATGGCGGGCACCAGCAGCTCGCCGCGCTCCTCCATCTGGTAGAGCCGGTGGACACCGGTGGTGGTCTCCTCGGAGACGCCCTTCCACTCGGCGACGAGGTCGTGCCAGTGCCGCGGCGCCACGCCCTGGGTCTCCTGGAGGAGCTTGTTGATGATGGCGAGCTCCTTGTTGTCGGTGGGCTCGAGCAGGATCGAGGCGTCGTTTTCGGCGGCGTAGCCGCGGTGGATCAGAAGGGTCGCGTCACCGCCGTCGTCGACGATGAGGTTGGGGCCGGAGCCGTCGGGCCAGGTGAGGGCCTGCTTGGTGCACCACCAGTAGTCCTCGAGGCTCTCGCCCTTCCAGGCGAAGACCGGGACGCCGGTGGCGGCGATGGCGGCGGCGGCTTGGTCCTGGGTCGAGAAGATGTTGCACGATGCCCAGCGGACATCGGCGCCGAGATCGACCAGGGTCTCGATGAGGACCGCGGTCTGGATCGTCATGTGCAGCGAACCCGAGATCCGCGCGCCGGCGAGGGGTTTGGCTCGGGCCGTACTTCGAGCGTACGGCCATGAGACCCGGCATCTCCTTCTCGGCGATGACGATCTCGCGGCGTCCCCAGTCGGCCAGGGTGATGTCGGCAACCTTGTAGTCGGTCGTTGTGGTGGTCATGCTATGGTCCTTTCAGGGAAAGAGGCGCGGCGCCTCGGAGAGGTTAACGCTTGCGGGTGGGCATTCTATTACAGCAATTCGGGATCTGCACTGCAGACCTCGAATTGCGGTGGCATCCGGCGTTCCCGGATCGACATTCTGCGGGCGAGACGCCCGCACCAGAACATCGCCCGGGTCTCCGTGGGCGTTTCACTCCCTGTCACCCTGAGTGAGCGAGTGCCGCCGAGCGAGTCGAAGGGTCCCCCGAGGCACGGAATGGCATGCGGTTCCAGCATCGCCATCCAAGCCTCGGGAGATTCTTCGACTCGCTTCGCTGCGCTCAGAATGACAGTATTTTCGGCAGCCCCGTCAATCCAACAGTCAGCGCCGCCCCGCGGCCTGGCAGTGCTCAGGGTGACATCTGAGGGCCTACCGCCCGATCGCTTTGAACATCGCCTCCTTGGGCGGGATCCGCGTGGTGAACGCAGCGAACTGGGCGAAGGCCTGGTGGGCGAGGACGGTCTTGCCGTCGGCGATGGGGATCCCGGCGGCGATGGCCTGCGAGATCAGCCCGGTCTCGGTTTCGCCATAAACCATGTCGACCACCGCTGCGGCGCCGTCGATCTCGCCGTCGGCAAATGCCGAAGGGTCGCCCGCCCGGGCGCCGAGCGGGGTGGCGTTGACGAGGATCTCGGCCTTCTCGGGCATGGCGCCCGGGTTCGAGCGCGCCGATCTCCATGATCTCGGCTGTCTCGCGGGTCTTTTCGGCGTCGCGGCCGCGAAGAAAGACCTCGGCGCCGGCCAGGTGGAGACCGACCGCCGCGCCGCGCGCGGCCCCGCCGGTGCCCTGAACAACGGCGGTGCGCCCCTGGGGGTCGATGCCGATGCTGACCAGCGAGCCGACGATTCCGTCGGCATCGGTGTTGTCGGCGGCCATGCCGGCCTCGCGAAGGACCAGGGTGTTGGCGGCAAACGGCGCGCCGGACCCTCGGCGCGGCCATCTCAGCAGCATCGGCGGCGATCTCCTTGTACGGGGTGGTCACCGCCCAGCCGTGGGCCGCGAGGCCGACGCGGTCGAAGAGGGTGTCGCCGAGAAAGGTGAAGACCTCGATCAGCTCGGTCTCGTCCGGGACGCTGACGGGAAGAAACAGATCCGGGCAGACCGAGGGCGCGGTAGCCGGCGCAGTGGAGCGCCGGGCTCAGACTGCGGCTGACGTCGCGGCCGACGACGCCGAAGAGCCGGCGAGGCCGGCCCGCGAGGTGGCCGACCACGGCCTCGAGTTGGGCCACGGTGAGCTGGCCGGGCGCCGCCGCGGCGCCTTCCCGCCACGCGGCGAAGCTCAGGGGAGGGCCGAGCAGCGGGGCGAGGTAGCGGCTCGCGATGCCGACGGTGCCCATGGCGAAGGTCAGCAGACGCCGGTTGTGCGACCGGCGGTGGTTGAAGCGCTGGTGAAGACCGAGGACCCGTTCGAGATCGGCGAGATTCGCGGCGGTCGGGATGAGTTTGACCATCCGGGCGGGGCTTTCGAGGAGCCCGGCGGCGATCGTCTCGAGATCGGCCGGCGTGCCCGTGGGGTCGTGCCAGGAGACGACGACCTGCTCGGGGGTGAGACCGAGCCCGGCGATCAGTCTCGAGTCGCGGGCGTGTTCGAGATCGATGAGCGTCGCACCGGCGTCGCGGGCGGCGCGCGAGGATCGCGGCGCGGGCCGGCGGGTCGTCGGCGCCGCGACCGCCCTCGGCGGCGGACCGCAGCGTCGCAAGGACCGGCAGCGGACAGGCCGCGATCGCCGCACGGATGTCGATCTCGGGGAACAGATCGAGACGGAGTTCGACGACCGATGCGCCATCGGGGGGCGAGGCCAGCGCGGCGAATGGGTCTTCGGAAATTCAGGGGTGAGAGAGACGATCCAATCCATGAGGGGAGGGTAGCATTTGCCTATGGGCAAAAAAGATGGCTCCCGGGGGAGGAGCCGATGAAGGAGGAGCTCGATGAAGGGTCGGTTGGGACACGTTGTCGTGTCTCCTGACTCCCTCTGCTCGGTATGTCATACGCCCGAAACCGGGATTCGGTTTCAATTTCTTTTGAATCAATATATACCCTGGAATCGGATTTGTCTCGAAAATCTACTCCGCGGGTGGTTCGAACGCCGGAATCCCGGTGAGGTAGTTGCCGAGGACGAGGGTGTGAATGTCATCGGTGCCTTCATAGGTGAAGACGGTTTCGATGTTCATGAGGTGGCGCATGATGGGGTATTCGTTGACGATTCCGTTGGCGCCGTGGATCTCCCGGGCGGTCTTTGCGCACATCCTGGCGACCCGGACATTGTTCCGTTTGGCCAGCGACACCGCCTCGTGGCGAAGGGCGCCGGCGTCCTTCATCCGGCCGAGTTGGAGCGCGAGGAGCTGGCCCTTGACGATCTCGGAGTACATCTCGGCGAGTTTGGCCTGGGTCATCTGGTGGGCGGCGATGGGCCGGCCGCCGAATTGGATCCGGGTCGAGGCGTAGTCGAGGGCGGCGCTGAAGGTCGCCATGGCCGAGCCGAGGGCGCCCCAGGCGATCCCGTACCGCGCCTGGTTGAGGCACATGAGCGCGTTTTTGAGCCCGGTCGTGCCCGGGCAGGATGTTCTCGGCCGGGATCCGGCAGTCGGAGAAGACCAGCTGCGAGGTCACCGAGACCCGGAGCGAGTACTTGCCCTTGTGCTCCACGGTCTCGAAGCCCTCGGTTCCGCGCTCGACGAGAAAGCCGCGGACGCCGTCGTCGGTGCGGGCCCAGACCACCGCGACATCGGCGATGCCGCCGTTGGTGATCCACGCCTTCTCGCCGTTGAGCACCCAGGAGTCGCCGTCGCGGCGGGCACGGGTCCGCATCCCTCCGGGGTTGGAGCCGAAATCGGGCTCGGTGAGACCGAAGCAGCCGATGGCCTTGCCGGCGCCGAGGGCCGGGATCCAGCGCTGTTTCTGTTCCTCGGAGCCCCACTTCAAGATCGGGAACATCACCAGCGAGGTCTGCACCGAGACAAAGGACCGCAGCCCCGAATCGCCGCGCTCGAGCTCCTGGTTGATGAGCCCGTAGGCGACCGCGTTGAGACCCGGAAGATCGAACTCGGCGTAAGGCGAACCGAGGAGCCCGAGTTCGGCCATTTCGGGGACGATCTCGGTGGGGAAGCGACAGTCCCAGGCCCAATCCTCGATGTCGGGCAGGATCCTCTTGTCGACCCACTTTCGCACCGAGTCGCGGACCATGCGTTCTTCGTCCGAGAGCAGCGAGTCGATCTGGTAGAGGTCGAGGTTTGAGAAATCGAGCATGTCGAAGTTCCTTTTGAGGTGGCACCTTGGGAAAACCGGGGTACCATCATTCCATGAAAATCCCCTGGCCGATGATCGCCGGATGGTACCACGCGGTGCTCCTGGCCGCCCTGCCATGGTGCGCCTGGTGGGATCCGCGTTGGGCGCCGCTGATGGTCGCGGGGATCGCCCTCGTTCACCTTCAGGTGCGTCGCAGCACGGCGTCCGAACCCTGGTCGAGCGTGTTCGCCCTGGTTGTTGCGTCGGTCTTTCTGACCACGATGGGCGGCTGGCGCGGACCCGTAGGGTTGTGGCTCGCTCTCGGCGCCGTGGTCGCCGTCACCGCGCGAATGTTGCCGCGCGAGGACGGTGGGAGGCTCGATGCCGCCGATATTCTGGCGCTCGGCGGCTGGGCGGCGGTCCTTGCCTTCCAGCCGACCCTCCTCGAAACCACCGCCGGCGGCTGGCTGGCTCCGGCGGTGCTGCTGATTGCCGCGCGCCGGCTCGGGACGACCCTCTCGATATTGGGATCCGCCCGGCCTTCGGTGCTCGGTCCGCCGACCCGCGAGGTCCGCGGCACGCTGAGCCTGCGCGGTGTCGTGGTGACATCGGGTGGGCTTCCGTCGACGGTGCCCATCGATCTCGATCTGCGCGCCGGCGAATCCATGGCGGTGCTCTGTGACGACCCGACGGCGGCGCAGGCTCTGGCCGATGTCATCACCGGCAGGACTCAGCCGGACGGCGGAGAGATTCTCATCGACGGCGGACCCGTCGAATCCGTCGATCGTCTGGTCGCGGTGGTGGGCCCCGGTGAGCCGTTTGTCGAGGGTGGACTCGATCACAACCTGGGCGCGCTGCGCGACGAACCACCCGATCGGGCCGCCCGTGGCGCCGCCCGCGACGCCTGCGGGCTCGCCGAGGTGGTGGGAGAGTTGGCCGGTCGGTCCATGGCCGTCGACGGCTCGCCGTTGTCGATCTATCACCGGCTGCTGGTCCTCGCCGCGCGGGTGTTGGTGTCGCACTACCGCGTGGTGGTGGTCGTGGATCCGGCGCCGTGGGTCGATCTCGGTCGCAAGGACGTGTGGCGGGCGGCGCTGGTGAGGGCCTCGGTGGGCCGGACCTCGATCTGGATCACCGGCGATCCCGAGCTCGCCGATCGCGCCGAATACGTCCATGAATTCCGCGGTGGGGCGCTGAGGGGAAACTAGCCGGACCATACCTATCCCCTTCGATCAGGTTGGGCGGTTCCAACACCGGCGTCGGTTTGGTCGCAGGCCCTAAAGGACCTGCCTACAGAATCCTAAGCGACTCTTTTTAAGCATAATAATTGTAGGCGCGCCCTTGAGGGTGCGCGACCAAACCGTACTGAAAGCCCTTCGCTATCGGCCAACCTGACTCATGGGGATAGATATGGCCCGGACCAGGAAAGGGCGGAGCGATCTGAAGTGAACCGAGCTGTGCTGTAGGATGGTGATTGGAACCGGTGCGTCGAGGAGGTCGTGAATGGGGAGTTTCATGGGTGGATCGGCGCCCGCCATGGCGCGGCAGGTGTGCGACGGATACACCCTGTTGTCGGCGAACAGCCTCAAACGACTCGAACTCGACCAGATGGTCCAGCTCGAGTTCGAGATGGACAAGAAGTTGCGTGAGGCCCGGTCGGATCAGCCCGATCTCCAGGACCAATTGGCGCTTCAGGCACGCAACCGCAGGATCTCCAGAATCGACGGCCAGCTCCGGGTACTGCGCCAAACCATGCAGCAGAAACGCATGGGGAGGCTGTAACGGTCAGAGGTGACGAGGGTCAGCGCTGCTACGCTCCTGAGTGAAGGTCTACTCACTCTGACTCCCAACTCCTAACCACTCACCCGAACGAAATGAACCTGCAACCTGCACCCAAGGCTGGGAAGCGTTGCGGGGCGACTCGCTCGGTTGGCTGCTCGACCCGGCGCGGCCGAACCTCCACTGGCGGGCGCTCGTGGAAGCTCGTCGGCCGACCGGTGGACAGCCCTGCGGCGCGCCGGGCGCGGGGCGGCGCCAATGCCGCCGAGCCGGTGGCGAGCCTGCTGGCCGAGCTGCACCCCGATGGTGAGTGGTCGACCCACCTCCCCCTCTGGGCGTTGTACAACGGGCCCGGGTGGCGACTCATCGCCGCTGTGCAGTGGGGCGCCGATCCCGGAGATCCGCGGATGCACGCGGCCTCCGAGCGGTTGCTCGAGACGCGCACCGGGCGAGGGCGGGCTGGTCCGGCCGCGCAGCCCCGAGCCCGATCCGCAACTGACGGCGCGGGCCCTCGAAACGATGGTTTCGTTGGGCTGGGCGAGGCACCCGCGCGTCCAGGAGTGGTTGGCCTGGTTCGAGGCGACCGAGGGTTGGGAGCGAGACACCACCGCGGCCGTCGCGGTATTGGGGGCCTGCGGCGGCGGGTTGCGGCCCACGCTCCAGGCGCGCGCCGTCGACGGGCTCGGCACTCGGCTCGTTGCCTCCCGCGGCAACAACTTCACCACCTTCGGCCACCCGAATCTCCTGCGAACCGATCTCGCCGAGATCTTCGCCAATCTCGCCGGCGCCGGTGTCGAGTTTCGCCGGCAGTGGCGGCGGCTGCTCGATGAAGCTGCAGCACCGTCAGGATGGGATGGGGAGGTGGTCGCGGCGTCTCGCCGGTTCCTCGGTACGCTTGCGGTTCCCGAACCCGAGCAACCCTCGAGGTGGATCACCCTCAAGGCCACAAAGGCCCTCCTCACCTACGCCGTCGACGCCGAACTCCCACGGTTGTTCCCATTCCCGCCGAAGCACAAGGTACCCTCGAAAAAGTAGGGTGGGCCTTGGCCCACCTTCAGAGTCGTCCAAGGCTCACCGAGGCGAAGCAACGAGAATCGTGGTGAGAACCGTAGGGTGGGCCTGGGCCCACCTTCAGAGTCGTTCACGCGCTTCTCGCGACGAGCGCAAGTCCACGGTCGATCTCGTCGAGGTGTGTCGGTCTACGTGGGCGCCTCGTTCCCTTCGGGGGCGCTGAAGGTGGGCCCAGGCCCACCCTACGATCCTGCGTGTTATCGTGAGTTGATGTCCCGGTACCGCGGAGTCAGGCTCGAGGGTGGAGTGTTCTTCTTCACGGTTGTGACGTATGCACGCCGACCGCTCTTGACCACCGAACTCGGTGTGCATTGTCTTCGGAACGCCTGGCGGGAGACCATTCGTACCCTGCCATTCGAAACAGAAGCTGTGTGTGTCCTCCCGGACCACCTGCACACGATCTGGTCAATGCCTGAGGGTGACTCCGACTACCCGGCAAGATGGCGGAAGCTCAAGGGATTGTTTACCCGAGAGTACCGCAGGGGTGGGGGAGCTGGCGAGATCCCCAATTCTTCGAGAATTCGAAAACGAGAAGCCGCTGTATGGCAGCGGCGGTACTGGGAGCATCGGATCCGGGATGTCGACGACTTTCGGCACCACGTCGATTACATACACTTCAACCCGGTCAAACACGGCTTTGTGACGAGCACAGCAGATTGGGAGTGGTCGAGTTTCCATGATCACGTGAAGAAAGGATGGCTCGAATCGGACTGGGGAACGACCGAACCCGACGATATCGGTAACCTCGAGGTGGGCGAATAGGTCGATAGGAGAATCGTAGGGTGGGCCCAGGCCCACCTCACCGAGGCGAAGCAACGAGAATCGTGGTGAGAACCGTAGGGTGGGCCTGGGCCCACCTTCAGAGTCGTTCACGCGCTTCTCGCGACGAGCGCAAGTCCACGGTCGATCTCGTCGAGGTTTGTCGGTCTACGTGAGGCGCCGCGATCCGTTCGGGGGCGCTGAAGAGGTGGGCCCAGGCCCACCCTACGTAGGATCAGGCACACTCTTCATCGTCGTGATCCGGAGAATGGACCCGATGAGCATCAGCCCACCGACCCACTGCCAGGCTCCGAGCCGGGTGCCGTTGACGATGTAGTCGAGCGCAACGGCGCTCAGGGGCAGGCAGAGCTCGCAGATCGTCGCGACGGTGGCCTTGACCCGGGTGAGCCCCCAGTAGTAGAGGAAGATCGCACCCGATCCCGTGGTCAGCGAGATGACCAGCACAACGATCCAGTTTTCCGGGGTGATGACGGCAAAGGGAAGTCCGCCTCCAGAGACCGCGACGCAGATGAGCGCGAGCACCGAGGTCAGACCATAGCGCGCGAAGGTGGCGGTCTTGAAGTCGACGTTGCCGAGGAGAAGTTTGCCGAAGACCGTGGCGGAGCCGAAGCAGGCTGCGGCCACCAGCGCGTAGATTGCGGCCCGAAAGGTCCGGTCGTCACCGCCGAGATTTGGGAGACCGAACCCGAAGGTGAGCAGGTAGCCGCCGGCGATGGCGGCGGTAGCCCAGACGACGAAACGCCCGGTCAGCCGTTCTCTGAGCAGGACGGCGGCGAGCAGGATGGCGAAGACCGGTTGCAGTTTCTGGAGCAGGACGACCACGCTGAGCTGGTTGAATTCGACCAGGAACAGGGCCTTGACGATGGCGAATGTCCCGATGAGGCCGCCGGTGAGGGCAACGAGGAAGAGCGCCAACCAGGTCCGGCGATCAAATGCGCGAAGTTGCCGCCAGGAACCAAAGAGGAACGGTTGCATGAGGGCGAAGGGCACCGCGTGCAACAGCAAGACCACGAACCCGACGGCGAGATTGGCCAGCCGAGGCGTCAGGACGACGCCGTCGATTCCCCAAAGAGTGGCGGCGACGCAGATGGCGAGAGCACCGGCGGTGGCTGGTGCGGGGTGCCACGTTCACCATTGGTGCATTGTGCTCGGGAGTCCTGCGCGGCTTCGAACCGGAACGTCACAATGCGACCAATGGTGAACGTGGCACCCTCATAGCCTCAACAGCTCACCCCATTGGTTTCTTCAGCGCGAGGCCGAAGACCATGGTCAGGACAAAGAAGACCACCATCCAGGCCGAAGCTCCACTCCCAGTTCCAGCCGAAGATCCCCATGGCGCCTTCGGGGTAGTCGATGGTGATGCGCCGGATCGCGCCATCGGGGCCGAGCGGTGGCTCGGACGGCCACTCGAGTTGATCCACGAACGATCGCGGCGGGCGCTCGGGCGACAAGCGGACGACACGATCGGTGACGCTCACCGTCTTGCTTGCGGTGGCGCCGCCGGTGGTGAAGCCGAGCTCGTATGCGCCCGGTTCATCGGCGGCGAGCTGCCAGTTGAACTCGCCGAGCGATGGAATCCACACCGCCTTGGTTTCGAGGTGGAGGCCGTCGGGGACCTCGATGACGAGATCGGGGCGTGGGCCGCCGGTGGTCGGCCATTTCGACCCGCAGCAGCGCGGTCTCACCGGGCGAAAACCCACGGAAGCCGTAGAACATGTGCAGCTGAACCATGAGCAGCACCAGCGGTGGCAGGATAAAGACCATGGGCACCAGGGCCAGGCCCTGGTAGCGCAGGACATGGCCCATGATCTCCCACTGGGCCCTGGCGATGGCGCGGAGATCGTCGTTGAAGAGCCGGATCTCGAAGAGCGAGGCGGTGATCTTCGCCTTGACCGCGGTGATCTTGGCCTGATTCGAGGTCTTGCCGAAAACCCAGAGGGCGAAGACCGAGACCGGGATCGACCAGACGATGACGCCGACGATGGGCGGCAGCCCGCGGAAGGGCAGTTGCAGCCAGTCGATCACGGCGCCGAGAATGGCGTTGAGTGCGGTCATGGTGCGGTGCGTCTCCTACGACATGTAGCCGAGGCCTTGGAGGCGTTTCTTGATCTCCTCCTCATCCTCGGCGTCTTCGAGCAGCGCGAGCTCTTTCTCGAGGGCGTGGGTGATGAACTCCTCGGGCGAGGCGTAGCCGGCAATTTCGGCGAACTTGCGGATGCGCTCGACCAGGCCGGCGTCGAGTTTGACTTTGGTGGTTCCGAACATCTTCAACCTTTCTCGGGGGCCCTACTACCGTCCCTTTGATGTGAGCGATGTCTTGTCGAGGAGCGCCGTGCCGTCCATGTGGGCGGCCGGTCGGACTCCGAAAAGCGTGAGCACGGTGGGCGCCAGATCGACGATGTGCGGGTCGTCGGATTTGACGTCGTGGTTGCACAGCAGGATGCCGGGGACGAGCCGGGGATCGACGATGTGGTCGCCGCTCCACGCCTTGATGTTGTCTTCGAAGACTGCACCCGCGACCACGCCCGAGGCGCAGTCCCATGAGATCCGATAACCGTGGTTGTAGCCCATGAGCAGGTCCGGGGCGTTGCCTTTGTACGGTCCCCGGTAGAGGGTGTCGGTGTCGAAGGCCTCGTTGATGGCGATCTCGCCGGTCTCCTCGTCGATCAGGCCCTGGAGGTTGGCGGCGATCTGCCTTTTGACCGCCTTGGCCTCTTCGCCGGGATCGACGATGCCCTGGGCCTCGCGGCCTCGGATGTTGAGGAAGATCCCCACCAGACCGACGGCGTAGGCCTGGGTGATGGACCAGTCCACCGATTGGAGCCAGGGCTGCGACGGATCGGCGCCCTCCTTGAGGCTGAGATAGCCCTCCTTGAGGAGCCAGGCGTTGAGGTTGACGCCGCGGCGGAAGGACGTGCAACCGTGGTCGGAGAGGACGAAGAGCACATCGTCGTCGTTGATCTTGTCGAGCACCCGGCCGACGATGCCGTCGTTGCGGATGTACTGCCGCTCGATGGCGTCGGCGTACTCGGGGTCGTCGATCCCGGCGGCCGCCGGATGGCCGTCATCGATATAGCGCCAGTACATGTGGTTGACCCGGTCGGTGGCGTCGAAGACGGTGACCAGCGCGCCCGACCGCAGCTTGTCGAGGGCGATGTCGAGCATCTGCTCGCGTTCGTCGTCGACATCCTGGGTCTGGGTCCAGAAGGTGCCGTCATCGGTGACCTTCTCGTTGAGCGCCCAGGTGTCCTCGGCGAGACCGAGGGTGGCGAAGGGACCGATCTTCTTCTCGAGATAGCTCGAGTAGTACGACGGGTGCGAGATCGGCATCGCCGGTTTTCCGGGCTCGATGTTGATCGGCGACATGTAGAGCGAGACGTGCTCGTCGGCCTCGGTGAGCATGATCCGGGTCAGACCGCCGACCTTCATCCCGGGGATGACCTTGAATTCGAGCTTGACCCAGTCGCTGAGCTCTCCGGTTTTCAGCTCGACCGCGGTGCCGTTGATGTCGACCCGCGCCGTCGATGCCGAGCGGTCGACCTCGATTTTGAGCGGCAGCTTCATCGGCGGGTTGCCCTCGAAGAACGCGTTTTCGGGGCCCTCGATGGTGGCTTCGAAGCTGTCCGCCGAACCGTTTCGGTTGAGGCTTACCCGGATCCCGCCCTCCTGGAAGGCCTCGGCTTCCGGGCGGGTGGTGAAGAGCATGAAGCTGCCCTGGGTGCCGAGGAGATCGGGGATGCACATGGCGCCGAGCTGGGCGCCGTAGAACTTGTCGGGCGGGAAGGTGATCGGCACCCGGATGATGGTGCTCCAGATGTTGTGCTCGCCGAGGATGGTCCACCAGGGCTTGGATTTGCGCAGCAGGCGGATGTCGGGTTTTTTGAGCGGGATCCGGAGCTTGCCGATCTTGAGGAACTTCTCCACCGAGCCGATGTGGGCCGAACTCAGGCGGGGGAGATAGGTTCGCGGGTCACGATCGAGGAAATCGAAGATGTTGTGCCGGCCGGGGTTGGTCCCGGTGGTGAACGATGACCATGCCACCGGGGTGATCGACGGGAAGGTGGTGCGGAGCTTACGGTAGCAGCCGCGCTCGGCGAGCTTGGAGTAGTTCGGCAGCTTGCCCTCGGCCATCATCCGCTCGGTGATCCGCGCATCCTGGCCGTCGAAACCGATGAAGATGGTGCGTTTGACCAGGGGTTTGGATTTGCGGCGGTGGCGGATCATCCGCCAGACGGTGCGGAACGGCCACGCGAGAATCGACACACCGGCCAGGATCATGGTCACGAAGATCACCGCGAAGGACCCGAGGACCGCAAAGCCGGCGCCGGGGCCGATATAGGCGTTGGCCGTGGACGGCGCACCCGCGAGGAGCAGGATGACCGCGGCTGCGATCCAGACCCCGATCCGGTGGTGGGCGTGTGTTGTCGTCGTCATTCGTTGCGATGTCCTTCTGTGAACCGCAGTTTTCGGGTCGCACTGTCGCTCCATGCAGAGAACCCCTCGGCCGGTGCGTGCATTTCTCGTCAGGGTCCCCGGGCGGTGTAGTATAGGCTCCGCCGGCCGGACGCGCAAGGGCGGTGGAGAGTAGCGAGACGGCCTATCACTCGTGATCACAAGATCTTACGGCCGTGGGAGAACTGAGCATGGGATCGATTCTCGGTGGATGGATGCGGCGATTCAAATACGGCAAACCGATCGTGCTGGTCTCGGGGCTGCCGCGCTCGGGCACGTCGATGGCGATGAAGATGCTCGAGGCGGGTGGGATGGAGACCATCGTCGACAACATCCGCACCGCCGATGAGGACAACCCCAAGGGCTATTTCGAGGACGAGCGGGTCAAGGAACTGGCCGAGATGGAGGACACGACCTGGATCCGTGCGGCGCGCGGCAAGGTCATCAAGGTGGTCTCCTCGCTGCTCCAGTATCTGCCCAAGGACAACACCTACAAAGTGGTTTTCATGCGCCGGAACCTGCACGAGGTTCTGGCGTCACAGGCCAAGATGCTCGACCGCCGCGGCGAGGAGAACACCGCCGACGACGAGGACATGCTGCGGATGTACGAGAGCCATCTCGACAAGGTCACGTTCCAGTTGCGGTTCCGTGATTGGTTCGATGTCCTCTATCTCGATTTCTCCGAGGTCGTCGCCGATCCGGAAGGCCGCGGCCAAGCAGATCAACGACTTTCGTCGGCGGCCACCTCGATGTCGAGAAGATGGCCCTGCAGGTCGATCCGAATCTCTATCGGAATCGGGCGGATGGGTAGACCCTCTGATCCATGTGAGAACCGTAGGGTGGGGTTGACCCCGACCTTCAGGATCAATCGCGGACACCATGCGCCGAACGGCGGTCCACTCTGTTGTCGTCAGCGGTTGTACGACTGGCGTGAATCGCCACGAGCCGGTCACTCGGCTCTGAAGGCGGGCCAAGGCCCACCCTACTTCGCTCGCGTGTTCCTTCTTCTCCACCCAACGGCAGCCGCCGGATCGGGACGTGCTCGAAGATCAGCCTGGTCTCGATGTGCGCGACCTCTTTTCTCGTCGTGAACGCATCCAGGGCGAGATCGCGGAGGTGGTCGGCATCGCGCACGGCGACGTGGACAAGGAAGTCATCGGCGCCGGCGACGTGGTAGACCGCGCGGACCTCGGTGAGCCCGAGGACGTACTCGCGGAACGAGGTCACGATCTCGCGCGAGTGACGCTGGAGCCGCACGGCGATCATCGCCTGGAGCCCGAAACCGAGCATGGCGAGATCGATGTCGGCGTGAAAACCGTGGATGGCGCCCGCCTCCACCAGCCGCCGCACCCGCTCGAGGCAGGTCGACGGCGCGAGACCCACGTGTCTCGGCGAGGTCCTTGTTCGAGATCCTCGCGTTCACTTTCAGCGTCGCCAGAATGGCGATGTCCTGCTCGTCCAGATCGGTGTGGTGACGCATGCGTCAATTATGAATTATGAATGATGTGCAACCAATTCTTAATTCTGAATTCTCAATTTTGAATGGCCATCGCATGGGTCCTGGACAAACGTCGCGACGGTGTGACGGTGCGATGAAATTCATAATTCATAACTCATAATTCATAATTATGAAGGGCTTACAAGCCCGGAAGATACCAGCACACCACCTTCGGCTCGGTCATCTCCTGGAGCGAGAACTTGACGCCTTCGCGGCCGAGTCCCGAACCCTTGATCCCACCGAAGGGCATGGAGTCCAGGCGGTAGTCGGTGGAGTCGTTGATGAGCACGCTGCCGGCATCGAGACCCTCGATCAGCCGATAGCAGACCTCGACGTCGCGGGCGAAGGCGGCGGCGTGGAGACCGTAGTCGACCGAGTTGGCCGCGGCGATGGCGTCGTCGAGATCGTCGAAGGGGTAGAGATTGACCGTCGGGCCGAAGACCTCTTCGTAGTGGATGGTCGCATCGGCCGGAACGTTCTCGAGCACGGTGGGCTCGACGAGGGTGCCGGTTCGGCTGCCGCCGGCGACGATGGTGGCGCCCTTGGTCGACGGCCTCGGCGATCCAGCGCTCGACGCGCTCGGCCTCGGCCTCGGTGATCATCGGCCCCATGTCGGTGGCCTCGTCCATCTTGTCGCCGATGGTGTAGGCCTTGGTCCGCTCGACGAAGAGATCGCGGAAGCGATCGTAGACCTCGCGGTGGATATAGATCCGCTGGACGCCGATGCAGTTCTGACCCGCGGCCCAGAAGGCGCCCGAGACGCAGGTCTCGGCGGCCCACTCGATGTCGGCGTCCTTCCACACCACGACCGGCGAGTTGGAGCCGAGCTCCATGCCGATCTTCTTGAGCCCGGCCTTGGTGGTGATGTGCTTGCCCGCCTCGAGCCCGCCGGTGAAGCTGACCATGCGGACCCGCTCATCGGAAACCAGCGCGTCGCCGAGGACCGCGCCGTGGCCGGTGATGCACTGGAGCACATCCTTCGGCAGCCCGGCCTCGAGGAAGGCCTCGGTGAGCTTGAGCGCCGACAGCGGAGTGACGGTGGCCGGTTTGAGGATCACCGAGTTGCCGCCGGCGATGGCCGGTCCGAGCTTGTGCGCGACGAGGTTGAGGGGGTCGTTGAACGGGGTGATGGCGAGGACCACGCCGATGGGGACGCGCTCGAAGTGGCCGCGGCGCTGTTCGCCGCCGGGGAAGGAGTCGAAGGGGATGGTCTCGCCGGTGAGGCGTTTGGCCTCCTCGGCGGAGATGGTCAGGGTGTTGACCGTGCGTCGGGCCTCTTTGCGCGCCTCGTTGATGGTCTTGGAGCCCTCGCGCGCGATGATCTGCGCGAAGTCCTCGACGTTGGCGGCGACGATGGCTGCGGTCTTGAGCAGCACCTGGCTGCGCTCGTAGGTGGTCATCTTCCGCGCGGTCCCGCGCGCCGCGAAGGCCGCGGCGAGGGCGGTCTCGACATCGTCGTGGGTGGCCGACGGGACCGTGTCGATGAGCGAGTTGTCGAAGGGGTCGCGGACATCGATGGTCTCGGCGCGGTCGACCCACTCGCCGGCAAGGAGCATCTTCATGACTGCCTCCCGAGGTGGATGAGATCGTTGAGCAGCGAGAACCCGGTCTCGCGGCGCCCGGCGCCCGGACCGACGATGGTGACGTCGCCGAGGGTGTCGGTGGTGATGGTCATGGCGTTGGTGGCGCCGCCGACCCCGGCGAGGGGGTGGGTGTTGTCGACGAGCTGCGGCCCCACCGAGGCGCGGACGGCGACGCCGTCACGCCAGACGCGGCCGATGAGCTTGTACTTCTTGCCGTCGGCGGCCGCGGCCTCGATCTGTTCCGGGGTGATCTCGGTGATTCCCTCGCACGGGAGAATCGTCTGGTTTCAGCGAGGCGCCGAAGACGGTGTTGGCGAGGATGGTCACCTTGGCCAGCGCGTCCCAGCCGAGGACGTCGGCGTCGGGCACCGCCTCGGCATAGCCGAGCTCCTGCGCCTCGGCGAGCGCGGCGGTGTAGTCCATCCCGCCCTCCATCCGGGTGAGGATGAAGTTGGTGGTGCCGTTGAGGATGCCCTGCATCTCGTTGATCTCGGATCCGGCGAGGGTCTCGCGGATGAGGTTGAGCAGCGGGGTGCCGGCCATCACCGTGCCCTCGAAGAGGAAGCGGGCGCCGTTGGCGGCGGCGAGCTCGATGAGCTCCTGCGAGGCGAGCGCCGTCGGGCCCTTGTTGGTGGTGGTCACCGACATCCCCTTGGCGAGGGCGGCGCGGATGTGGTCGGTGGCCGGTTGACCGGTCTTGATGTCGGTGTAGGTGATCTCGCACATGACATCGGCGTCGGCCTCGTCGATCATCGTCAACGCATCCCAGTCGCAGCCGCCCGGCAGCGACGACAGGGGCTCGCCGGCGACGGCCTTGGCGAGCGCAGCCTCGAGATCGATGCCCGTCGGGGTCGTAGCAGCTCCCCTTGAGCATGTCCGAGATGCCGACCACGGTGCAGTCGAGGCCGTGCGCTCGTTTGAGTTCGAGTTTCTTCTCGATGAGGAGCTCGGCGAGCCCCTGACCGACGGTGCCGAATCCGATGAGTAGTAGTTTCATAGCGTTCTCCTTGTGCAGCCTACTTGAAATCAGCGGTCCAGGATTCTTGAATGTCCGAATTCGCCGCAAGCGCAAAGACGCGAAGACGCGAAGGGCGTCGACGAAGGGAATTTCTTGGCGACGTCTCACTTCTGCGTCTTGGCGTCTTCGCGCTTGTGACGGTCGAGACAACGTAGCGCTCACTCCATCAGATCCGGGCCAGCGCCTGATCGAGATCGTCGATGGTGTCGGCGGGGTGCTCGGCGCCGACGCAGAGCCGGACCATGGTCGGTGGAATGCCGGCGAGCCTGCGTCCCTCCTCGCCCTGCTGCTGGTGGGTCGAGATCGCCGGGATCGTGGCGACGCTCTTGATGCGGCCGAGATCGGTGGCGCGGAAGGTCCGCTGCAGACCGTCGAAGAAGGCCCGGGCGTCCGCCGCCGAACCGCGAATGATGAAGGACATGAGGTGGCCGAAGGCCGGCGTGTCGTCGTCGACGACCTTCATGTAGCGCGAGGCCAGCCCGTGCAGCGGGTGGTTCTCGAGCCCGAGGTAGTCGACCCGCTCGATCTTGGGGTGGTCGGCGAGATAGCGCGCCACCGCCATGGTGTTGCTGCGACATCTGCGCCATCTTGATCCGCAGGGTCCGCATCTCGTTGAGCAGATAGTGGGCGGAGATCGGGGTCATGCACGGACCCGAGTCGCGGAACGGCCAGAGCTTGAGCCAGAGGGCGTAGTCGGCGCGTTGGTCGTCGTCGAGGTGGCGCGAGGTCAGACCGTGGCGGGCGACGATCCCGCCGGCGATGGCGTTGCCGCCGGCGCCGGCGGTCTTGGACAGCGAGTGGACGACGATGTCGGCGCCGTGGGCCAGCGGCCGCATGAGGGCCGGGGTGGCGACGGTGGCGTCGACGATGAGCGGGATGCCGTGGCTGTGGGCGAGCTCGGCGGCGGCCTCGAGATCGGTGCAGGCCTGCTGCGGGTTGGACGGCATCTCGGCGTAGAGGAAGCGGGTGTGCTCGTCGATGAGCGGCTCCCACGCCTCGATCCGCCACGGTTCGGTCACCCAACGGACCTCGGCGCCGCGCTCGGCCATCCGCAGGTTGAAGAGCTGGAAGGTGCCGCCGTAGACCTGGGCGGTGGAGACGAAGTTGATCGGCTCATCGCCGCGTTTGGCGACCAGCGGCTCGACCGCCTGTTTGATGGCCGACATCCCGGACGAGGTGCAGAGCCCGGTGGCGTCGGTGGCGCAGCCGTAGGACTCGAGAAGGGCCAGGGTTTCTTCGAGATAGAAGACGGTGGGGTTGTGGATCCGCGAGTAGCACCAGGTGGGGATCTGGTACGAGAGTGCGGCCTCCATCTCGTCCGAGTCGCGGTAGGCCTGGGAGGTCGACGGGAAGATCGGTTCGATGATTCCGCCCTGACCGCCGGTGAAGGCCTCCTCGAGGCCGTACATCCCGTGGACCGCGATCGTGTCGAAGCGCAGCTTGCGGACCTTGGCCCGGAGTTCGGCTCGTTTGGCGGTGGCTTCCTTTGCGACCTCGATGTAGCGATCGACACCGTTCATGGTTGCCGTGGTCATGGTCACCTCCTTGGATGTGCTTTCGGATTGAGTCGAACGAGAAAAATCTATCAACCGAAGGATGCGCGCGCAAACCTGTGAATCGGATTCGGAACTGACAACAAAATTGGTGACTCTAAGAATTTTATTCGGAAAATCTTCGAAAATCCGGATTTTATGAGACGGAGTGGTTTTCTAGGACGAGCAGGACGTCCTCGGTCGCGATTCGGGATGCTGATCCTGATTTCTGTCGCTGATCGCCGCCCCGGTTGCTGTCTCTGACTGCTGCTGCTGTTTCCTGAGGCTGCTCGCTGACCTTGGTTCTCACGGTACCGGCCTTCTGGTCCGCCTTCGGCGGCCCAGCGTCGCCCCATCGGCGTGGTCGTTCGAGGGACGATTCGAGGGCTGCGACCACGCCGATGGACCGCCGGCGGCCTCCTTCCGTGCCGGGAGAACCAGGCAGAGGCGCGCCTCCCCGGGGGAGCCCGGCAGCGCCATTGTGCGCGGCGTGTCGCTTTGCCTGGAGGTCGTACCGACACAATGGCGTGCCCGGAAGTCCGAGGAACGCGCCTATCCCTCCGACCCGGGGTGGTCTCCGCGCCGCTTTCGGCGCGGCCTTTTTTGTGCGCGCTTCGCGCAAACAAAAAACCCCGCCCGAAGGCGGGCGACATGCACGAATCGTCTCCAGTCGCTACAATGCACCCCGCGGAAAGAAATACCCACGGAGCCATCAACCTTGGATCATCTCATCAAGCCTCACGGAGGCACCCTCGTCAATCTGCTCGCGGGCGGCCACCGCGCCGACGAGATCCGCGAGCTTTCCCGCGAATGGCCGTCCATCGATCTCGGCCGGCGCCAGCTCTGTGATCTCGAGTTGCTGCTTGGCGGCGGATTCTCGCCCCTCGAGGGGTTCATGGGCTCGGCGGACGCGACCGCGGTCTGTACCGTGCAGCGGCTTTCGGACGGCACCTTCTGGCCGCTGCCCCTGACCCTGGACATCGACGCTGCAACCGCAGACCGTCTGACCCTCGGCGAGCCCGTGGCCCTGCGCGACGCCGAAGGTGTGATGCTCGCCGCCATGACGGTGGAGGAGATCTTCCAGCCCGACCGCGAGGCCGAGGCCGCAGTGCTCTTCGGCGCCGCCGATTCAGGCCGCCCCGAGGTTTTGGGCTTTTTCCACCGAACGCCGCCGTTCGCCGTCGCCGGCCGCATCGAAGGCCTCCAGTTGCCGGTGCACTACGACTTCCGCGAACTCAGGTTGGGCCCCCTCGAACTGCGGCGGAAGTTCGCCCGGTTGGGTTGGCGCAAAGTGCTGGCCTATCAGACCCACCAGACCATGCACCGCGCCCAACAGGTGGCGACCCAGACGGCCGCGCAGGAGGCCGGGGCAAGCCTGCTCATCCACCCGGTTGTCGGTCTCAACCAACCCGGCGATGTCGACCACTACACGCGGGTTCGCTGCTACCAGGAGATTCTGCCGCACTATCCCGCATTTCTGGCGCGGCTCAATCTGCTGCCCGCGGCGGTGCGCGGCGGTGGGCCGAGCGAGGCCATGCTCCACGCCATCGTCCACAAAAACCACGGCTGCACCCATTTCATGGTCGAACAGAACGGCGAGGGATCAGTCCTCGAGGTCCGCGGCGCTCCGGGCTACAGTGACGAAGCGGCGCGCCAGGCCGTCGCCTCCCACGCCGAGGATCTCGGCATCGAAATGGTGCCGGCCAAAGAGCTGGTCTACGCCGAAAGCCGCAAGCGCTATATCACGGCTGCCGAAGTCAACGGCAAGGATCGCGTGCTGATGATGACCGGCGAGGATATCCGCAAGCGGCTCACCGACGGCGGCGAGATTCCCGAGTGGTTCAGCTTCCCGGGTGTCGTCCGCGAGCTTCGGCGACGGCTGCCCGGGAGAAACCAGCAGGGGTTCACCGTCTTCTGCACCGGCCTCTCGGGTTCCGGTAAATCGACCATCGCCAACGGACTGCGGGTCAAACTCCTCGAGCTCGGCGGCCGGGGGGTCACCCTCCTTGACGGTGATCTGGTGCGCAAGAACCTCTCGTCCGAACTCGGCTTCTCCAAGGAACATCGCGATCTCAACATCCGCCGCATCGGTTTCGTCGCGTCGGAGATCACCCGCGGCGGGGGAGTCGCCATTTGCGCCCCAATTGCGCCGTATGACTTGGTGCGCCACGAGGTCCGCGAGATGGTCCAGCCTTGCGGCGGCTTCATCCTGGTCCACGTCTCGACCCCGATCGAGGTCTGCGAGCAGCGCGACCGAAAGGGCATGTACGCGAAGGCCCGAGCCGGGATCATCAAGGAGTTCACCGGGATCTCGGATCCCTATGAGATTCCCGAAGACGCCGATGTGCGGATCGACACCTCGTTGGTCACCCCCGACGAGGCGGTGCGCGAGGTGCTGTTGTATCTCGAACGCGAGGGGTACATCTCGGCCGAAGAGCAGGACTAGGGGCAATTCGTCGAACGAATTGCGGTGGCGTTCGTCGGACTCACGCCAATCCGGAGACGACGATCAGGGGCGTACCGGCAGGCAGCCGCGATGCGGATACGCGGGACCGGTGCCTGGCATCCGACCCGCGGCGACTCCAGGCCGGCGAGGGCGCCGGCCCCACAATCGATCTCGGCTCTTTGTGGCGCCGGCGCCCCCGCCGGCGCAAATACCACGGACGACGATACGCCACCTACTCCGGCGCGGCGCCATCCGGATTTCTGAGCCCGTAGATTCGGAGGACAGGCGCGAGATCGAGTTCGAGGGTGGCGTTGCTTTCGAGAAAACCCCGAAGTCGGTCGTCCCGCTGGTACTTGACCTCGGGTTGAACCTCCCCCTGATAGTGGATGAGGTCGGCCTCGGTGTAGCGTTTCTGGGGGACGTAGATGTAGTCCACCACGCCGGTCGGTTGCCGCTTGAGATACTCGTTGATCGCGATGATCCCCAACGCCGGCCGGATCCGATCCATGTTCCTCTCCTGCCTCAGCCTTACCCGGACGAACCCGGTGTCGTTGGTGAGGAGTTGAACTTCGGGACGACTGTCGACGTACTCCGCGACAGCCCTTTGGGCCCGGATGAGGGCACGGTTTCCGCGGGGAACCTCGATTCTCTCGACAAAGACGACAGCGACGATGACGACGCAAAGGCACGCGATGGCGGCGATCCACTTGGGCCCCGTTCGATCGCCGCTCGTCCAGCCGCCGCCTTGGCGGGCGGCGTGCTGCAGGCCGACGAGGAACAGGATGCAGGAGAACGGGAGGAGGAAAACGAAGAACCGCGGGTGGAGGGTGAAGATCGGGGTAAAGAAAGACAGGACCCAAAGCGAGAGGGGAGAGAGCAACAGAAGCCCGGCGCAGAACCGCAGCGCCCGATGTTTCGTGAGGCCGAAGAAACCGACCACTGTCAGCGCGAGCAGCAGAAGCGAGAACACGTCGGGGTCGGTGCGGTAGCGGCAGCCGCCGAGAAAATTCACCAGCGCGACGGGAAAGGCGGTCTGGAAGAAGTACTCGGAGCCCGAAGCGAAGCCGTGCCGCATCGATGGCAGGGAGAGCGCCGACAGCAGGGCGAGCGCGATCAGCGGAGCGAGGATCACCGGCCCGAAGCGGAGGGCGCGTTCCCGCAGGCTTTCTCCGCCGCGCTTCTCCGGCCACACAATCATGAGCACGATGAGCAGCACCTGGGCGATGAGCACGTTGACGGCGAAGAGATGAAAGGCGCCGGCGAGGAAGCCGGTCAATGAACCGAGCCACACCCGCGACCACGAGAAGCGACGCACCGCCTGCAGGAAAAAGACGCTCGAGGCGAGCGTGAACAGGACGAGGCCGGCATAGCCCCGGGCCGAGACCGAGTACAGCACCATGGCTGGGTGGAGGCTGAAGATCAATGCGGCGCCAAAACCGACGACGCGACCGAACTCCCTCGACCCAAACCAATAAAGAAGCGCGATGGCGACCAGGATGAAGATCAGGTTCGGCAGCCGCATGAGCGCCGGGTTCTCGCCGGCGAAGAGATAGACCGCCTTCATGATCAGCGAGTTGAGCAGATGGCTGTTGCTGTCGAAGGGCCCGAAGATGATGCCGCCGAAATCCCGACCCAGGACCATATTGCTGAAGGTGATCATCTCGTCGCCGTGAAACGGACGGGCGAGAAACCGCAATCGAGTCACCAGGGTGACGATGAGCAGGGTCACAGCGGCGACCGGATCCGAATGGGCACGCAGAAACGCTGCCTGGCGTTCAAGAAGGGTGTGTGGTCTCACGGTTCAGCTATAACCCCTGGTTTCGTGACTTGTGACTTGTGACTGGTCACAAATCAACTGTCACCACACGATAACCGGCGCCCTCCAACCCTGCGACCGCCGATTCGAGTTTGTCGCCGCGCACCAGGATGTAGTCGGTGTCGTAGGTCGAGATCGCGAAGATGGAGACCTCGGCGGCGGCGAGGACGTTGGCGATTCCGGCGAGGATGCCGACCAGCGAGAAATCGAGGGGGCCACGGATTTTGAGCGCCCGCCAGCCGGGCGTGCTCGTGACATCCGGGGGAACCGAGTCGGCGGCGCAGACCAACGAGAGCTCGTCGTCGGTGCAGGTGATGCTGGTCAGCTCGCCGGTCCAGGCCCAGTTGGGCACCGTCGCGTCAACCGGGAGCCGGCAGACCGCCAGTTCGTCGGAGAGGATCTCAAGGGTGAGGATGGGGCTCGTCATCGCCTCGAGTTTATGGCGTCCGGAGAAACCTGTCACCCTGAGCGCCGCCACGGCGCGGGGCGGCGCTTACTCCAGGAATGACACGTCTAGTTGCTTGGGCCATAGCTATCGCCATCGCTATCGCTATCGGTTTTCGATGGGGGTTTCAGGCCACGACACACACGCCGGTCTATTGGTCACTACCTTGCGATACAGACCGAGCGAATGCGACTCGCCGATTTCGAATTGCGATAGCGATACCGACAGCGATTTCGATGCGCCTCGGGGGATTCTTCGACTCGCTACGCTCGCTCAGAATGACAGGGTTTTTTAGCTCCCATCGTTTCTCGATCAGGCGCCGGAGGGCGTTGAGCTTTGTTGCTCGCTGCTGTGCCGCTACACTACCCGCTTATGAGCGTCCGAATTCTTTCACTCGCGATCATCGGCTGCGCCGGTCTTCTGGCGATCGTCGGGTGTGGGCCGAGCCCGGTCGAGGTGTTCATGGCCGCGGTCGATGACACGACCGAGCTCGATGACATGGACACCGAGATCGAGTTCAGCGTGCCCGAGGAGTGGGTCGAGATCTACCGGCCCGAGCTCAGCTCCCCGGGTTACAACCTGGTCCTCTACCGCCGGCGGGTGCCCATGCTCATCGACATGCAGGGCCGGGTCGTCCACAGCTGGCCGAATGTCCGGGCGGTGGGGCGGTTGCGGCTCGACACCGAAGGTCGTCTGACCGTCATCGGCGTCGACGACATGATCAAGGAGTACGACTGGGACGGCAACCTCGTCTGGGCCTATGGCCTGCCCGGGGAGGAGGACCTCCCGCACCACGATGTCATCAAGCTCGCCAACGGCCGCACCCTGGTGCTGGCGCAGGAGGTCTCGACGCGGTCGGACTATCTGCAGGAGGTCGATCGCAAGGGCAGGGTGGTCTGGGAGTGGTGGGCGAGGGACCATCTCGACGAGCATTTTCCATACCGGGATCGGCGCTATCCCGACCCGACGCACATCAACTCGATCTTCGAACTCGACGACAACCGTTGGTTCGACGGCGGCGACGATCGCTTCCGACCGGGCAACATCCTCGTCAGCGCACGCCACCTCAATTCGATCTTCATCATCGATAAAGCCACCGGCGAGATCTGCTGGAAGTTCGGCGACGGCCTCGATTACCAGCACGAGGCGCTGATGGTGCCCGATGGTGTGGTCGGCGAGGGTCTCGTGGTCGTGTTCAACAACGGCTATCACAACCTCAACCACTACCGGCAGAGCGAGATCCGGGCCGTCGACCCGATCGACGGCGAGCTTCGCTGGTCGTACACGGCGCCGGACTTTTTCTCCACCGTTGCGGGAACCCAGCAGGTTCTGCCGAACGGCAACCTCCTGGTCACCTCGAGCGAGGGCGGCCGGGTCTTCGAGCTGACCCCTCACAAGCAGATCGCCTGGCAGTGGATCCCGCCCTATCTGCCGATGCGGGTCCTCCGCTACCAGGTCGACCACTGTCCGCAGCTCGCCGCTCTCGGCCCTGTGGATGAGCATCCGGTCGACCGCTGGGATCGTCAGCCGTGGATCGACATCGAGCTCGGCCAGTTCGCCTTTCGTCCGGACTACCGCGTGGTGACGCTCTACGGACTCGTGCGCGAGCTGCTGGTCGAGCCCTCAGGATGCCGCGAGCTCCTCCTGCCGGCGGATCCGGTGCTCCAGGTCGCCTTCGGTTTCGACAAGACCGCCCTCGACGGGGCGCCCGCCACGGCGAGCTTCCGGCTGTCGGTGCGGGATCTGGCCGGTGGGGAGCCGCGGGTCGTCATCGATGACACCATCAGCTCCACCGGCGATGAGATCTTCTACGACCGCTATGTCGCGGTTCCGGGGTTCGACCTCAAGCGCGCCGAGCTCTGCATCGAGGCGTGGGTCGATGGGACTGACGACGTGGAGCCACTGCACCGCTCGGTCTTCCTGTCCAACCCCCGTTTCTACTCGCGGGTGCGCGCCCAGCTCACGCGAAAGTGGAAGGACGAGCGGCTCAGCCTCCAGGAGCAGACGCTGCAGGAACGCCAGCTCCGAGCCATCGGGTATGTGCAGTGACCAGACCTGGATTCGTTGCAGCCGCAAACGACAGAAGAACCCTGTCATCCTGAGCGAGCGAGTCCGCGAGCGAGTCGAAGGATCCCCCGATGCTTAGACCGACGATGAGAAAGACAGCGCGCGTCCGACCCGATGGGGACCCTTCGACTCCGCAGCCTCGGAGGCTGCTCCGCTCAGGGTGACAGGAGGAGCGCGGCGTTGGTTCGCACTCGGGCGCGGTGGTCTTTTGAGGGCTTTCCGACTCCCTACCTGATGTAACCCAGGGTTTCGAGCAGGGCGCGCTCCTCGTCGCTGATGTCGCCGGTTGCCGAGGCCGCCGCCAGCTGCGGCGGCAGCCCGACCCGCCAGGTGAGGATCTGGCCCAGGCCGGCAAACGTCGCCGGGTCCTCGGCGAAAATGTTGTGGCGTTCGCCGGGATCCGCGCTCAGGTCGTAGAGCATCCCCGAGCTGCTCGCATCGAGCGCCATGTTCCACGACAGAGTCCGGATGCCGATGATCGGTCGGATGTCGGCACTTCGGGCGATGAGGTGCCGGCCTCCGCGATCGACCCCCGGCTCGAGGAGGTCGATGCCGTCGGGCATGGCCGGCCCTTCCACGCCGGCAGCGTGGAGCAGCGTCGGTGCGACATCGGCCAGGGTGACCAGGCCACCGGTGTCGATCCCGGCGGTGTCGAAGCCCGGCGGCATCCGAAGCACGAAGGGCACCTGGAGCATCTCGCGGAAGAGGGTGCTGTTGTGGTCCATGCGATTGTGCTCGAAGAACGCCTCGCCGTGATCCGAGATCACCAGGACAACGGTGTTCCGCCAGCGCGGGCGCGTGCTCAGGGCCTCGACGATGATCCGGGCGGCGTCGTCGGCGACGCCGAGATTGCCGTCGTAGAGACCGCTGACCTGGTCCAGGCATTCAGGGGTCGGGGCCAGCGATCCGCCGTCGAGACCGGAGAGGGTCCTGTTGAAGCCGTCGCAGGGCCCGTCGTATCCCGGGTCGGTGAAGCGATTGAAGGGCGCATGCGGGTCATAGGGCGCGTGGGGGGGAACCATGTGCACCTGAAGGTGGAGGGGCCGGTCGTCGTCCTCAACGGATGCCAGCCATTCGACGACCTTCTCGGCGGTGAAGTGGGCTCGCCGGCTTTCCTTCTGTTCGCCCTCGGTCCAGACCTCGCGAAAGACCTCGTAGCCCTGATCGAACCCCTTGGCCCTGGAGTTGTTGGGGGTCGCCGAGAAGCAGGCGGTGCGATACCCCGAGTCCCGGAGGACCTCGGCGAGGGTGATGGCATCCTGGCTCAGGACGTCCTCATGTTCCACGACTCCGTGATCGAGAAAGCTCATCCCGGTGATGATCGTCGGCACCGAGCACAGGGTGTAGGGCGCCAGCGCGAAGGTGTTCGGGAAGACCAGCGAGCCGGCGGCGAGCTCGTCGATAAAGGGTGTTGTCCGGCGTCGGTAGCCGGTCAGGGAGAACCGGTCGGAACGGGCCGCATCGAGGGTGATCAGGATGATGTCCGGTGGTGCCGATTCCGGCTCGACCGGGGCCTCGGCGGCGCGGTCGTCCCCGGTCGGTTCGCCGCCACGGAACTCGAGATGGGAGACCTCGATCTGACCGAAGGGGTGCCGCGTTACGACCCTCACCACCACCCAACGGCCGGCGATCTCCCGGACATCGAGGATTGCACGACCGTCCCGTGATCGTGGATCCAGTTGCACCTTGGAGCTCTGGTGGCCGTGCCCGTCGAGATCACCGACCTCGATGACCAACCCAGTGGTATCCAACTCCACGCTCATCGATGCGCGGAGCCCGAGTTCGAGTTGGGTTGCATCGCGGGGAATCATCGTTGGAATGACCAGGGTCCCCGGGCCGGGAAGGAACACGGCGTCCCGACTCTCGTTTCGGTTGAGCTTCGCCGGGTGGGGTTTGGAACCGCCGCGCGCCTCGGCGCCGGAGTCGAGCAGGGTGACTTCGGCCACCCGCGCCGCGAGGGTGCGGTGGTCCTTTCCGCGATCGACATCGCGCGGCGAAACCCTCTCGGCGAACTCGAAGACGACCTCGTTCAACCCCTGGCGAAGAGCGTCTGCGGGAACCTGAAATTGGAGGGATTTCCATTCGAGTGGAACGTCTTGACGAGGGAGTGCACGCCCGTTGACGAGGACGACAAGCGACTGTTCCCGGTCGGTGGGAAGATCCGGATTGGAGCACAGACGGACGCCAAGGGTCCGGTCCGCCACGGTCTTGAGATCGACCAGGAGCCTGGATTGCGGTCCGGTGGCCCAGGATCCCCAGCTCTGGGCCGGCGTCCACCCGGTGTCGAGGGAGCAGAGCGCCGGCTCGTACCGCCAGACGACGGCGATGTCCGGGGCGAACTTCACGGGACAGTCGATCCGACGATCGGACCGATTCTCGGGAATGAAATAGGCTCCGGGTTTGCCGCCGGCGCCGTGGTCGATGACCGCGAGGACCTCGGTGTCGCCGGGCCGAACGAGGGATGCGATCGCGCAGAAGAGCAGCGCGAGAAACAGGGTGAGAGCGATGAATATCCGGATCTTCATGCAACGGTTCCAAGGTGACGATCGTAACCGAGGCAGAGTATAACCGGGGCCGGACATCTCCGATACGAGACCACCGGAGGTGTATGATTCGCGAATACGGAGGGAGTAACAGACTCGATGCCGACCCAACGCCGATCCATCCGCGTCAACGGCCGAAGCTGGCCCATCGATGTCGAACCCGACGAACCGCTGCTCTGGGTGCTCCGCGACCACCTCAAACTCACGGGCACGAAGTTCGGCTGCGGTGAGGGCGTCTGCGGCGCCTGCTCGGTGCTCATCAACGGCGAGGCCTACCGCTCGTGTGTGATCACCGTGGGCGAGGTGGCCGACGGGGACGAGATCGTCACCATCGAGGGTCTCGGTCGGCCCGGGAATCTCTCGCCGCTCCAGCAGGCCTTTATCGACCACACCGCCTTCGGCTGCGGCTACTGCACGCCCGGGATGATCGTCACCGCCGACGCCTTCCTGCGCAGGAACCCGCGCCCGAACCGGGATGAGATCGTCGGGGCCATGGACGACAACCTCTGCCGCTGCGCCTCGTATCCCTCGATCGTCGAGGCCATCGAAAGCGTTGCCGGAACCGGCGACAATAGGGAGGACTGAATGCGACTGACGCGCAGGTCCTTCCTCGAGCTGCTCGGCAGCAGCACGGCGTACGCCGTTACGTATTCCTGCTCGGAGGTGGCGAGTCGTCGGCGCCGACCCCGTTGCCGGTCGACGACGAAGATCTCCCCAATCACATTCGCTATTTTGCCGACTACACCGACTGGCTCTTCATCCACAAGGACGGCTCGGTGACGGCCCACACGGGCCGGGTCGACATGGGCCAGGGGCTGATGACGGTGATGAGCAACATCATCAGCCAGGGCCTCCAGATTCCGCCGGACAAAGTCGAACTCGTCATGGGTGACACGGCGCTGTGCCCAGATGACGGCCCCACCTCGGGCAGCGTAGCCACCCGGATCGTGGGCTGGGGATACTGGCGCGCGTGCGAACGGATCCGCGAGCACCTGATTGGGCGCGCCGCCGAGATACTCGGTGTCCCGACCGAGAAACTCGAGTATCGCGACGGTGCCGTGGTCGGTCCGGCGGACGCACCTCGGCGTCTCGAGATCGGTGAACTGGCGGATGGAGGGCTCCATCTCGCGACCATCGATCCCAAGGAACCCTATAGCAGTAGAACACCATATTTCGATCGCGGGACGCCGAACGTCAAGGGCGAGGCGATCGTGACCGGAACCCTGACCTACACGGCTGATCTTTTTCCCGGTGAAGTCGCTTACGCATCTTGGCTTCTGGCTCCGTACCACTCATATATGACCCGCTTGGAGAAGGCGGATCTCGATGCAGCCCGCCGGATCCCTGGTGTCGAAGATGTTCAGCTGATTTGGGATACGGCCATGGTCGTGGGCTCGAGCTTCCAGGCCGTTGAACGAGGCCTCGGTGCCGTCACGCCTCGGTGGACGATCCCGAATCGACCGGTTGAACTCGAGGTCGAGCGGGAAATCCGCGAGGGCGCCTCACTGAGAAAGGTCATGGAGGAACAGGGCAACCTCGAGAGCGGGTTCGCGCAGAGCTCGGTTCAGCTTTCTGAGACCTACATCACCCAGTACGCAACCCAGGTACCCATCGAAACCGAGACGGCGATTGCCGAGGTGGATGGTGATCAGGCAACGATCTGGGCCAGCATGCAGGCGCCTTTCAGGGCACGAAAACGAGTAGCCAAACTTCTCGGCGTGCCGGAGGACAACGTTCGTATACAGTCGATGCCGGTCGGCGGGGGATTCGGAGTAAAGGTGGGAACCGAAGCCCCCCAGATCGCGGCTGGGATTGCTCGCGCCTCCGGTCGGCGGGTCAAGGTGGTCTTCTCCCGGGCGCACCAGTTCATCGGTGATGCGCGTTTCAAGGAAGCGGTGGTGGCCGATTTGCGGAGCGGAGTCGCGCCCGACGGCACGCTCCTTGCGCGGACCATCGATCTGTACCAGGACGAGGGCTACGGCACCGAGAAAACGTATGCCATTCCGAATGTGCGGGCTCGGCTCTTCAGGGCGCGGATGCCGGCCCGGCACGGCGTCATGCGTGGCACGAGCTTTGTTCAGACCTGCTTCGCAATCGAAAGCCACACCGATATGGTGGCGGAGGCTGTCGGCCTCGACCCGGTGACCTTTCGCAAGATCAACCTGGCGACCCAGGAGTTCGCTCCGCTGCTCGACGCGTGCGCCGAGATAATCGGTTACCAGGAGCGCAAACCGCCCGAGAACAACGGGATCGGTTTTGCGATCTGCCACCACGGCGGGCGGCAACTCGGCGCAGTCGCCGCCGAGGTCTCGGTTGATCGCCGAACCGGCGTTGTCACGGTGGTCCGTTTGGTCGGCGCCTTCGACATCGGTGTGGTGATCAACCGGAACACACTGAGAGCCAACACCGAGGGCGCCATGCTCTGGGGTCTTGGGTATGCACTCTTCGAAGAGGTGCATATGAACGGCCACATGACTTTCACACGAAGCTTGAGCGACTACCGCGTTCCGCGTTTTTCCGATGTGCCTCCCATCGATACCGATTATTTCGACAACGTGACCAAGGGGCAGATGCCCAGGGGTTGTGGCGAGCTCCCGGTGGTTCCCACCATCGGCGCCATCGCCAACGCGGTCTACGACGCGGTGGGTCTGCGGTTCTACACTCTGCCCATGACACCCGAACGCGTGCTCGAGGGGCTGCAGAAGAGCTGAGCCTTCTGGTTCGCCGAGTCGTCGTTCTTTCCGACAACGCAGGCGGTCCATTAGTTCTCAGTTTTTAGTTTTTAGTTTTCAATTACATCGCAACGTCGCACATCTCGCGGAACGGTATGGTGCGATGGAAACTAAAAACTAAAAACTAAAAACTTAAAACTGAGAACTATGCCCGCGCGACGGTGAGAACGAATGTTGCGCCGCGTGAGTGATCCTCCGCGAGGACGAGATCCCCGCCCTGCGCTCGTGCAAGCGAGCGGGCGAGGGCGAGCCCGAGACCGAGGCCGGCGGGGGCGTTGTCGTCCACCGGTCTGCGAAAGGGCTTGAAGAGCGATCTTTGGTCGTGGCGCGGGATGCCGGGACCGTTGTCGCTGACGGTGATCGAGATGCCGGCGGGTGTCTCGCGAACCTCGACCTCCGCCCGGCGGTCGGGCTGCGCCCGGGTGTACTTCTCGGCGTTGTCGAGGAGATTGTCGAGAATCTGGCAGAGAGCGTCGAAATCGAAACGGGCGGTCGGAAGATCATCCGGAATATCGGTGGTGATGGTCAGGCCTGCATCCCCGAGGCTGGAGTGCAGCCGCTCGACACAGCGCCCCACGGCCTCGCCGATCTCGCCGGGTTGCGGGTTGGCGATCTGCGCGCCGCGCTCGAGCCGAGCGAGATCGAGCATGTTCGAGACCACTCTTCCCAACCGGCTGGATTCCGAGGCCACCCTCGCGGCGTAGACCTTGGATTGATCGGGCCGGCCCAGCCCCTCACTCAGCATCTCGCTGTAGAGCTGCAGACTGGCCAGGGGGGTCTTGAGCTCGTGCGCCGCGGCGGCGGCGAAACGCCCACGCTGCCGGGCGAGGCGTTCGGTCTGGATGATCACCGCCATCACGGCCATGGTCGAGAACAGGACGGCGATGGCGCCGAGAGCGAAGACGCGCCGAAAATCGGCGACGGCGGCTCGCCCCTCGGACCGGGCCTCGGCGACAAGAAGCCCCGGGTCGGTGCTCAGCCACCAACCGGTGTCCGACACCGGCGCCGAGAGCTGGTCGGACGGCACCATCTCGGCCGGGGCAAACGAGACCTGGACCGCGGCATCGGAGCCGAGCCACTGCTCGACGCCCGACGGGGCGACGGCGAATCCCTGCAGACGCGTGCCGAGGGGTGTCTCGACCTCGCGCAGGGCTGCGAGGGTGGGGCCGCTGCCGAAAACCATGGTGTACCACTCGAGGGTGCTGACACGGATCAACACGTCGCCGGCGCCGTCGGCGGGATGGCTGGCGGGCGTCTCGCCCTGACCGGTGATGGCGGCATAAACCTGGTCGGCGTCGCGAATCTGCTCCCACTCCGATTGCCGCAGGGGAAACAGATTCCCCTCGAAATACCCGCGCTCGGTCCCGGTAGGGTTGTCGAGACCCAGCGCCATGACGGTCTGCAGTTCGGCGAGGAGCGAACAGAACCGGGTGAAGTTCTCGCCCGATGAGAGCTCGGGAAAACGCTCGTTCACCATGGGGAGGGTCACCAGCCCTTTCTCGTTGAGCTGGAAGTGGGTCCAGACGAGCGGATCGGAGACGCCCTGGGCCAGGGGCGACGGCGCCACGGCACGACCTTCGGCGGCCCCGCTCGGGTCGTGGGTGATGCTCTGGTAGTGGAAGAAGGGCCGCTCGCTCTCGGTCAGCCTGAGCTCTTCGAGACGGGTGGCCAGCCGGTCGGAATCGCGGTGGAGCTCGGTTTGGAGCTTTGACAGAACGGTCTGTTCCAGGAGGCGCGCGCGGCGCGTGGCGTCGTTGGAGCCGGTGAGATACCATGCGGTAGTGGGCAGGATGACCGCGACCGCGAGAGCTGCGGCGGCGATGGCGGTTCTGCGGGTGGGGCTCACGACTCGCCGTCGCCCCAGGCGTACCCCGTTCCGGTGATGGTGACGACGATCTTCGGGTCGGCGGGGTCACGTTCGATCTTCTGGCGGAGCTTGGCGATGGTCATGTCCACGGTGCGGGTCTGGAGGTCTCCGCTGGTGCCCCAGACCATCTCGAGCAGTTCGGATCGCGGCACCGCGCGGGTTTGATGGCGCTCGAGCCAGCGGAGAATCCCGACCTCGCGCGCGGTGAGGTGGACGCGCTCGTCGCCGCGGCTGGCATGATGGCGCCCGAGATCCATGGTGCAGCCGTCGAGTTCGAGAAGCTCCGGTCCGGCCGGCGATGACGATGCCCGCCGGGCAAAGACGTCGATCCGGGCGAGGAGCTCGCGGACGCCGAAGGGTTTGGTGACATAGTCGTCGGCGCCGGCGGCAAAGCCGGCGAGCTTCTCGTTCTCGGAGCCTCGCGCGGTGAGCATCAGGATCGGCAGGGTCGGGCGTGCCTGACGGAGGCGGCGGCAGACCTCGATACCATCGATCTGCGGCAGCATGAGATCGAGCAGCACGAGGTCGAAAGAGTCAGCCATCCCGAGGTCGAGGGCGGAGCGACCGTCACCCACGGCGGTCACGTCGTGGTCTGCTGCGGACAGCAGGTCGACCAGACCTTCACGGAGTCTTTGTTCGTCTTCAACTACCAGGATCTTCATGTCATCTCCCGAACACAGCATAGCCGAGACCCTCGACCGTGCATGTCACGAAGCTGTAAATCGATTGTTACGTGAGGCTTCAGCGTAAGACGCAGTCAGGATGACCGAACCGAAAACAGATCGGGTGTCTGGCTCCAGCTTTGGTCGCCGCGAACAAAGTTGTCTGCCTCGCTCCCTTGCCATCGCGCTGCCGGGTGATTGGGAATCGGCACGGATTTGGCATATGGTGGGGCGAGCGGCAGGATCGGGGAGAAGATGGGAACGAGTCTCCAACGACTGATACCAGTGGTGATGGGGCTGATGGTCTGCCTCGGTTGCACCACCTATGGCACCAATACCATCGTCAGCTATTATCTACTACTTCTATGGTCCCGAAGAGACCCTCGATGTTCTCGATGCATCCGTGATCGCTCCCGAGAACCGGGCCCTCGCCGATCTCGAAAGGGCCATGGCCCTGCTCGAGTTGGGCAGGTATGAGGAGAGCCTCGCCGCGCTCGAGCGAGCCAAAGACGGTCTCGGCGCCCCCGGCACGACAGCCGCCTTGAGCACCTCGCAAAGCAAGCACGGGCCCTGGCGGCCCGAGGCCCACGAGCGCGTCCTGGCATCGACCATCGCGATGGCGAACTCGCTGGCTCTCTCCGATGTTCAGGGCGCGGCGGCGGCGGCCGATGAAGCCCTGGGCGAGATCGCCGAGATCGGCTGCGGGTCGTGTGATTTTGCTTTCACCCGGGTTCTCGCCGCCTTCGCGTACGGCGGCGCCAGCCGCTGGGCCGATGGGATCGACGCGCTGGCAAACGTGGTCACGATCGGGCGGGGCGAAGAGCTGATCGCCGAGCTTCGACGGCGTCTCGAGACCGGTGTCGCGGGCGTTCAGCCGGCGGGTCTGGCGCCTCCTCCCGTCGAAAGCGAAAGATTCGTCGTCGCGATCCTGCTCCTCGGTCGGGGGCCGTACAAGGAGACCGACGAGCTCGAGCTGAGCCCTTCCGAGACCGTTCGATGGTCTCGTTATCTCCCGCGCGACCCGCAGGCGGTGGGCTGGGTCGCCATGGATCTCGAGGATCCGGCGATCTCGGTGGAATTCACCGATGTCGAGGCGCTCGCCACCGCCGGCCTGGAATTCAGGGCCCAGCGGGTGATCGCCGGCGAGGAATCACCGGTCGATCCCGATACCCACGACCTGCGGCACTGGGCGAGCCTGCCGGCATCACTGCAGTTGCTCGTGGTGGATCTTTCACCCGAGACCGATGTCGTTGATCTCGTTTACTACTCACCGGAGGGTTACGAGATCGATCGCGAGACCCTCGAACTGCCCGCTGACTGGTGGGGTGGACCGATCTTCGTCCTTCGCCGGATGCCGTGAGCACCATTCTCACACGATCTCCGATCTTACCTGCCGATTTTCGCCCCCGGGTTTTGATCGAGGCACGCGTCGATGGCGAAAAGGCGTCCAATGACACACAACAGTCACCCTGAGCGGAGCAGCCTTCGAGGCTGGGAAGTCGAAGCTCTCCCGAGGGATTGCAAGACGCCGGTTCTCTCTGTTTCGCTCTGAGCTTCGGGGGATTCTTCGACTCGCTACGCTCGCTCAGAATGACAAACTCACTGTCACCCTGAGCGAACGAGTCCGACGAGTGAGTCGAAGGGTCCCCCGAAGCAGGTGCGACGTTGAAATGACAAAGGACCTTCCAACCCTGTGGAGATCCTTCGACTCCGCCCTTCGGGCTTCGCTCAGGATGACTGGAATTGGCTTCCTTTGTCATTCCTTGAGTAGGCGCCGCCCCGCGGCGTGGCAATGACAGGAATTGGAGGGTTTCGTCATCCCATGACCAGGCGCCGCCCCGCGGCGTGGCGCTGCTCAGAATGAAAGGTGAGATGTTGTGGTGCCGGCCCCACAAAGGCGTGTGGTTGTCCGTGCCGACTATAGGTGTTGCGATGGCTTCGCGTTCTTGGCGTCTTTGCGGTTTGATTCTTCCTCCGCATCAACCCCCGTGCCCCAACCGCCCTTTGAGGTCTTCGAGCAGCTCGACGGCGGCCTCGGCGATGACCGTGCCGGGGCCGAAGATGTGGCCGGCGCCGGCGGTGCGGAGGGCGTCGTAGTCCTGCGGTGGGATCACCCCACCGACGACGATGATGATGTCTGACCGGCCGAGCTCGTCGAGGGCCTTCTTGAGCTCGGGGATGAGGGTCAGATGACCCGCGGCGAGGGAGGAGACCCCGACCACGTGGACGTCGTTCTCGACGGCCTGGCGGGCGGTCTCCTCGGGCGTGGCGAACATCGGCCCGACATCGACATCGAAACCGAGATCGGCAAAGGCGGTGGCGATCACCTTCTGGCCCCGGTCGTGGCCGTCCTGACCCATCTTGGCGACCAGGATCCGCGGCCGGCGTCCTTCGAGCTCGGCGAGCTCGTCGGTGAGGCGGCGGGCCTCGGTGACGTTTGCCATGCCCTCTCCCACTTCGTTCTTGTAGACCCCGCTGATGGAGCGGATGACCGCGCGGTGTCGTCCATAGACCTTTTCTAAAGCGTAGCTCATTTCGCCGACGGTCGCGTTGGCGCGTGCGGCCTCGATGCTGAGGGCGAGGAGATTGCCCTCGCCGGAGTCGGCCGCCGCGGTGAGCGCAGTCGAGCGCCGCCTGTACCGCGGTCTCGTCGCGTTCGGCCCTCAGTTGCTCGAGGCGGTGGATCTGGGCCGCGTGGACCGCCGAGTTGTCGACCTTGAGGACCTCGAGCTCCTCCTCGTGGTCGAGGGGGAAGCGGTTGAGCCCGACGATGGACTGGCGGCCCGAGTCGATCCTCGCCTGGGTGCGGGCGGCGGCCTCCTCGATGCGCATCTTGGGCAGCCCCGACGAGATCGCCTTGGCCATCCCGCCGAGCTCCTCGATCTCGGCGATGTGGCCCCAGGCGCGCTCGGCGAGCTCGTGGGTGAGCCGCTCGACGTAGTACGAGCCGCCCCACGGGTCGGCGACCCGGCAGATCCCGGTCTCCTCCTGGAGCTGGATCTGGGTGTTGCGGGCGATCCGGGCCGAGAAATCGGTGGGCAGGGCGAGCGCCTCGTCGAGGGAGTTGGTGTGCAGCGATTGGGTGTGGCCCATGGCCGCGGCCAGCGCCTCGAGACAGGTCCGGGCGACGTTGTTGTAGGGATCCTGGGCGGTGAGGCTCCAGCCCGAGGTCTGCGAGTGGGTGCGCAGCATCATGGATTTGGGGTTTGTCGCCCCCATGGTCTTCATGATCTTCGCCCACAGCAGCCGCGCCGCGCGCAGCTTGGCGATCTCCATGAAGACATTCATGCCGATGGCCCAGAAGAACGAGATCCTCGGCGCGAAGGCGTCGACATCGAGACCCGACGCCCGGCCGGTGCGGACATACTCGATGCCGTCGGCGAGGGTGTAGCCGAGCTCGAGATCGAGGCTCGCCCCGGCCTCCTGCATGTGATAGCCGGAGATCGAGATCGAGTTGAAGCGCGGCATCTTCTCCGAGGTATAGCGGAAGATGTCGGCGATGATCCGCATCGATGGTTCGGGGGGGTAGATATAGGTGTTGCGGACCATGAACTCTTTGAGGATGTCGTTCTGGATGGTTCCCGCGAGCTTCTCCGGGGCGACGCCCTGTTCTTCCGCGGCGATGACATAGAGCGCCATCACCGGCAGCACCGCGCCGTTCATGGTCATGGAGACGCTGACCTCGTCGAGGGGGATCCCGTCGAAGAGGATCCGCATGTCCTTGATCGAGTCGATGGCGACCCCGGCCATGCCGACATCGCCCCGGACCCGCGGGTTGTCGGAGTCGTAGCCGCGGTGGGTGGCGAGATCGAAGGCGATGGAGAGGCCCTTCTGACCGGCCGCCAGATTGCGCCGGTAGAAGGCGTTGGAATCCTCGGCGGTGGAGAAGCCGGCGTACTGCCGGATGGTCCACGGCCGGGTGGCGTACATGGTGGGGTAGGGGCCACGGTGAAACGGCGGCAGACCCGGCAGGTAGTCGATGTGCTCGAGGCCATCGAGATCCGCTGCGTCGTAGAGCGGTTTGACCGGGATGCCCTCCGGGGTCTGCCACACCAACTCTTCGACTCCGTGGCCGGTGAGGGTCTCGACCGCATCGACCCAGGCGCCGCGGGAGGCGTGTTTGCGCCGGTCGACGAGATCGATCTTGGTGAAGTCGGGGATCTTCGTCCGCGGCTCAGACATGGAGCACCCCCTCCTCCTGGAGCAGATCGACCAGCATCCGGTGCTGGTCGCACCCCAGGTGGATGAAGCCGGTGACGCCGGCTGAGCGCCACTCGTCCTCGAACTCGCGCGGTTTGCCCGCCACGAGCACGGTCCTCGCGCCCCGGGCTTCCAGGGCCCGGGCCAACTCGGGGACGAGTTCGGGGTAGCGCGCGTCCGACGAGCAGATCACCGCCATCTGGGTGCCCGCCTCGGCGAAGGCATCGGCGGCCTCGGCCGCGGTGGCGAACCCGTCGTTGCCCAGGGCCTCGATGCCTCCCGCCTCGAAGAAGTTGGTTGCGAAGGCGGCGCGGGGTTTGTGATCGGCGACGGGGCCGAGATTGGCGAGGAAGATCCGCGGGCGGACGCCGCGATTCGCCAACGACGCGTCGGAAGCATCGCGGAGGCGTTCGAATCCTTCGGCCTCACGGCGGGTCGGGAGTGGGTCCAGCCGATCAGCCTGACGGGTGGCGCGGAGGGCCGCGGTCAGCTGGGCCACCGTCGCGCCGCGTGATGCCGCCGCGATGGCGGCCTCGAAGACCGCGCCGTCGCCGGCGGGCGCGTTGGCCGCATTGAAGAGCTTGGCGAGTGCTGCGGTCGGGTCGTCGCCGGACGGGTGGGTCGCCTCGGGGGCTGCTGCAGCCGGGCGTTCGAGCGTCTTTTCGTTGAGATTGGGGTAGGAGTTCACCCCGGTCACGGGATCGCGGCCGGTGGCAATGGCATGCTCCCGCCGAGTCAGGGTCTGCTCGAGCTCGCGGGCGACGGCGCCATCGAGGAGGAAGGTGGTCATCCCGCCCGCCGCTTCGATGTGCTGGAAGAGCTCCCAGGCGGCCCGGGCGAGCTCGTCGGTGAGGTTCTCCAGGTACCACGAACCCCCACCCGGATCGACGACGCGATCGAGGTGGCTCTCCTCACGGAGAATCGTCTGGCTGTTGGTCGCCATCCGGCGGGCGAGCTCGGTCGGCGGACCGAAGGCCGAATCGAAAGGCAGGACGGTGAGCGCATCGGCCCCGCCCACCGCGGCGGCGAACGACCCGACGGTGGTGCGCAGCATGTTGACCCACGGGTCGCGGGTGCTGAGCCCGCGTGGCGATGCGACGGCGTGGATCGGCGCCGCCCGCAGGGTTTCGGCAACCCCGCAGGCCTCGGCGGCGCGCGCCCACAGCCGGCGCGCGGCGCGGAGCTTTGCCGCCTCGATGAAGAGATCGCGGCCGATGGCGTAGCGAAAACCGATGTGACGGCATGCGGCGCTCGGATCGAGACCGTGATCGGTCAGCGTGCGCAGGTACTCGACGGCGGTTGCAAGGGCGTAGGCCAGCTCCTGGACCGCCGTCGCCCCCGCCATGTGGTAGGCCATCGTGTCGACGGTGATGGTGCCCAGCTCGGGAGCGTGCTCATCGACCCAGCGGGCGAGGTCGACCAGCAATTCAAGGCTGCCTTCGAAACCCACGGGGAGCACCCCGTCCGCGGCGAGCGCGCCGAGGGGATCGCAGTCGAGGCTGCCCAGGAGCTCCCGTGCCGTGATCGAGCGCCGGCGCGCGGCCGCCACGAGGATGGCGGCCACCGCCGCGAAGCTGCCCCCGGCGGTGAGGTGGATCGGAGTCAGGGCAAGTTCGATGTGGTCGAGGAGAGGATCGAAATCTCCTTCGCGGGTGAGATGAAGCCCGTCGCCGCGGATTGCCTCGGGTCGGTCGTCGGCGGTTCTGGTTGCGTGATCGACCACCAGCCACAGCGAGGTTGCGCCTCGCGCCAGTTCCTCCTGAGCCCATGTCGAGGCGACCGCGGGGTCGGGGTGGTCGATGAGCTGACAGACCTGCCATCCGTTGGGGCCGGGTCCGAGCGCGGTTCGACCGCGGACAAAGGGCTGTTGCCCCGGGTACCCCGGTTTGAACGTGGCGTCCTCGGCGGTTGCGAGAGGAGCGATTTCGAGACCCTCGTGGGTCGTGACCGTCAGTTTCTCGAGCGGCCGTCCCCCGAGGCTGGCCTCGGCGGTCTGCCGCCAGTCCTCCAACGAGGGTCGGTCAAAGAGCTCCGCAAGGGCGGGCAGTTCGGTGAAGGTGGGGTCCGATGGGGCCATGGGTCCTCCGGTTGGGGCTGTCGGTAGGGATCATAACGTAAGCCGAGAGCGGTCGCGGTTTGGGGTTGGGGGCGTGGGGCGTGGCCGGCGCCTTCGACGCCTGGGCTTGAGGGCATGAGGGCTTGGGGTTCTTCCGCTGCCGCTGCCGCTGATTGCTGCCGCTGATGCTGTCGCCGCCGCTGCCGCTGTTCCTGCGGCTGTCCCGGAGGTTCTTTCGGCCCCGGCCTTCTGGTCCGCCTTCGGCGACCCAGCGTCGCCCGAGCAGCGTGGTCATGAGAGGAGGCCGGGAAGTGTGTGACCACGCTGCTCGGACGCCGGCGGCCTCCTTCCGAGCCGGGAGAGCCGTCCCGGAAGGCGTGTCCCGGGGGAGCCCGGTGTGACAATGTGCGCGATGCGTCGCGTTGCCGGAAGGTCGTGCTGGCACATTGTCAAACCCGGCACCCCGAGGGAGGCTCCGATTCCTCGGACTCGGTGCGGCCGCGGTTGTAGTTGCCGGTGTTGACTGGCGCTGATTGCTGTCGCGGACGCTACCTCCTGTCGCTGTCGCTGTTTCGGCCCCGGTCACGGTTACGGTCGCTGACGCGGACACGGACAGCGGACACGGACGCGGGCTCGGTTGTAGAATCCGTGAGACCTGTCGGCCGGGGAGGACGCATGCCGATCATGGATTTCGATGCCGCGGCGAAGACCTTCGACGAAGACTTCAGGATCCAGAGGGCGAAGGCGGTGGTCGCTCGGCTCGCCGAGCAGGTTCGAATCGGGCGATCCATGTCCGCGTTGGATTTCGGCTGCGGGACGGGACTCATCGGGTTCGAACTCCTGCCGATGGTCGGTCGACTCACCCTTGCGGATCCCTCGACCGGGATGATCGAGGAGGCGCGAAGAAAGATCGACGAGGCCGATGCCGACCGGGTCGAGACCCTTGTGGTCGATGCGCGGGAACCGGTCCTGCCGGGACCATTCGACCTCATCGTCAGCCTCATGACGCTGCACCACGTCCCGGATGCCGAGGGAATGATCCGGATCCTGGCGGCGTCGCTCGTACCCGGAGGCATCCTCGCGATCTCGGACCTCGATCGTGAGGACGGGAGTTTCCACGGTCTCGACGCGGAGCTTCACCGAGGCTTCGAACGGTCGGAGATCCGGAGCTGGTTCGGGCGCGCCGGGCTCCAAGACATCCGCGAATCGACGCCGTGGATCATGCACAAGGATGTGGACGGAGCGGACCGGGAGTTCCCCCTCTTTCTGATCACCGGTCGGAGATGATCGGAAGTTCTCGATCGACGATGATGTCCGAGGTGTAGGGCCTACAATATGATCCCGATCCCGAGCCCGAAGCGGACGCGGAGCGGACGCGGACGCGGTCGCCGTCGCTGCCGCTGTTGCTGGCGCTGATCCCGGACTCGACTGGCCGTTCCTGTAACCAGCAGCACCGGCCTTCTGGTCCGCCTCGGCGACCCAGCGTCGCCCCATCGGCGTGGTCGCTTGGGTGGTGAATTTGGGCGGCTGCGACCACGCCGATGGGACGCCGGCGGCCTGCTTGGTTGCTTGGAGAGCCTTTCCGGGACGCTCCTCCCGGGGGAGCCCGGCAGCGCCATTGTGCGGAACGTGTCGCATGTGCCGGAAGGTCGATGGGGCACAATGGCGTGCACGCCTGAGGGAGGCTCTTTCCTGGGACCCGGGTGCGCTCGAGGCCGGTTCTGGGCGCGGTCGCTGCCGCTGTTGCTGGCGCGGTCACGGTCACTGGTGGATCGTTCGTCGGGATCGGGACCAGCATCGGAGCGGGCGTATAATCCCCCTGGTCTGGAGGCTCGATGCGTTTTCTGGTTGTCGGTCTCGTCCTTGTCGCGGTTCTGTTCTCCATTTCGGCGGCCGCCGCCGAACGGCCGATTCTGGTTCGGGTCGAGGTCGGCGACCGCGCCGAGGCGCGCGAGGTGGGGAAGATCCTCAACCTCGATGAGGCGACGCGTGGGACGACGCTATTCGGTTGGGGAACGGTCAAGGAAATCGAGGCGGTCGAGAAGCTCGGCTATTTCGTCGAGGTCGTGCCGCCCGAGCCCAAGGGCGTCGATGCGCTGACCATGTGCAGCGAGCCCTTCGTCGCGCCGTTCCCGTGGAACTGCTACCCGACCTGGTCGCAGTTCGAAACCATGATGCAGTACTACGCCACGACCTACCCGGCCATCGCGCGGTTGGTCAACCTGGGGATGTCGGGCGAGGGCGACCACGAGCTCTGGGCGCTCAAGATCTCGGACAACCCCGACACCGAGGAGAACGAGCCCGAGGTGCTCTACACGGGCACCATGCACGGCGACGAGCTGGTCTGCTACGGAACCACCGTCCATCTGATCGACCACATCCTGGCCAACTACGGCAGCGACACCCAGATCACCCGGTTGGTCGATGAGACCGTCCTCTGGTTCAACCCGTTGTCGAACCCGGACGGGACCTTTGAGGGTGGAGACAGCACGGTTTCGGGGGCGGGTCGGTATCTGCCGGCGTCCGGGGTCGACCCCAACCGGAGCTTCCCCGACCCGAGCGTCCCCGAGGACCCCACCAGCCCCGGCTGGCCGGCCGAGGTCCAGGTCATGATGGATCTCGCCGCCGCCGAACACTTCACCCTGGCGGCCAACTGCCACGCCGGCGCCGAGGTCTTCAACTACCCCTGGGATGTGTGGAGCACGCGGCATGTCGATGACGACTGGTGGATCGCTGCGGGCACGGACTATGCCTCGTCGGCGCACGACGCGAGTCCCGCCGGCTACTTCACCATGTGTCCCGGCTCGTGCCCCTACCCGGGCGTGACCAACGGCTACGACTGGTACACCACCTCGGGCAACCGGCAGGACTTCATGAACTGGTACCACGGGTGCCGTGAGGTCACCCTCGAACTGGCGGACGACAAATCGCTCGATGTCAATCAGCTCGGTCCCCACTTCGACTACAACCGGCAGTCGTTGCTCGACTACTTCGATCTCGCGTTGACCGGGATCCGCGGCGTGGTCACCGACGCTGTTTCGAGTGCACCGGTGGCGGCCGAGATCCGGGTCGTCGGTCACGACCTCGAGAGCCAGCGCAGCTGGGTCTCGACCGATCCCGATGTCGGCGACTACCACCGGATGATCGACCCGGGCACCTATGATCTCCTGGTCAGCGCTCCCGGCTACGAGATCGGCGACGGTCAACGGCGTCGTGGTCGTGGCCGACACCGCCGCCACCATTCAGGATGTCGCGCTGACTCCGCTGCCGCGCTACACCGTGACCGGCATGGTCACCGACGCGGCGACCGGATCGGCGGTTCCGGGCGCCTCGGTCTCGCTCGTCGGCACGGCCATCGCCCCGGCGACCACCGGCTCGACCGGCAGCTACGCCATCGACGATGTCTGGGAGGGGATCTACACCTTCCGGGTCGAGGCGTCGGGTTACGGCGTCGTCGAGACCGATCTCACGGTCGGTCCGGGGAGCACGATCCACGATTTCGTGCTGACGGTGGTGGTGGCCTATTTCGAGAGTGATTTCGAGCTCGCCGACGGCGGCTTGACCCCGTCGGCCGGGTTGGGCCTGGGGCAGCGACACCACCGCCGGCGCGCACTCCCCGACCAAGGTCTGGGGCACGGTGCTCGACGGCAACTACAGCAACAATGTTCAGTGGACACTGACGACACCATCGATCAGTCTGCCCGTCGCCGACGGCGCCGAGCTCCGCTTCTGGCAGTGGTACGCGATCGAGAGCGGCTACGACGGCGGCAACATCAAGGTCGCCGTCGACGGCGGCGCCTTCAACCTCGTGACCCCGGTCCCCAACTACAACGACCAGACCATCACCGCCTTCAACGACACCCCGGGCTTCACCGGATCCGCCGGTTGGCACGAGGTCGTGGTCGATCTCACGCCGTTCGCCGGACACTCGGTGGCGATCCGCTGGACCCTGGGCACCGACAGCTCGCTAGATCGATCGCGGCTGGTATCTCGATGACATGACGATCACCGCCTGGGGCGGCGAGGTCGAGCCGCCGCTCTTCCGCGATGGCTTCGAGTCGGGCGACACGCAGCGCGTGGTACGGCGGTACCGTGGGCGGTTCTGACCCGTCGGCCCGAATCAACAGCCGGCGCAGATGGTCGCAGAGATGGAAATCAAAGTTCTCAGACCAGGTCGGTGAAAACCGGCGCCGGCAAGATCATTCCGCTCGTTCCCAGCGTTGCGGTCAACCGGATGCGAGATTTTCGAGAATTCCTTGATCGCTCGAACGCACGCGGGTTCGATCGATCCCGGGATGCAGTTCGAGTGATGCCCAAAGTGGCTCAGGTAGAATGACGCATCTGGGGGATCCCGTGAAAAACGTCATTTGTCTCGCTCGCGGTTGCGCTGCTTCTTCCGGCTGCCGTTCTCGCTCAGGTCGGTGGAGGCGAACCCGCCGCTCCCGCCGAGCGCACGTTCGAGTGGTCGCTCGGTCTCGGAGTGGCCTCCACGCCGCGGCCCTATGAGGGGGCAGAGAATGCGATCATTCCGATGCCCCTGGTCGACATCACGTACAAGAAGCTCTATGTCCAGGGCATCCAGGCCGGGTTCTGGTTCGTCGACAGCAAGAAATTCGATTTCGGCGTTCGTGCGGACATCGTTTTCCAGAGCCTCGATCCCGACGACTCACCGTATCTGACCGGGATGGACAAGCGCGACCCATCCCTCCAGGGTGGGCTCGTCTTCGCCTGGAAACCCGGCAAATTCAGATTGGCGACCGCGGCGAGCACCGATCTCCTGGGCCGATCGAACGGCCAGCAGGTGTCGCTCGATTTCTCGCGAATGTGGCAGTGGCACGGGCGTGCCGTGGGAATCATGCCGTCGATCGGGGCGGTCTGGCAGAGCAGCAACTTCATCAACTACTACTACGGTGTCACCCCGGAGGAGGCCCAGCCCGGCCGCCCGCCTTTCAGCGGTCAATCGGCCGTCAACCTCCGCGGATCGTTGCTCGGGTACCTCTTTGTGAGTCATCGGATCCGGTTCGTCGCCTATTTCGAGGTCCAGCGATTGGCCAACGAGATCTACGACAGCCCCATCGTGGACGCCGATCGGAGCTTTCTCGGGCTCTTCGGGGTGACCTGCCGGCTGGGTAAGTTGCCGCCTTATTAGCGTCACGATACCGTCGAGGGCAGGTATCAAACCGCAAAGACGCAAAGGACGCTAAGCATCGCATCGGAGCCGAGTGCGGCGCAACGCGCCGCACTCGGCTCCGGTTGAGATGATCTTTGCGTACTTTGCGCCTTCGCGGTTTCTTACTCCGGCGGGGCGCCGACCATCTCCTTGTGCGCTTCGATCAGGGTCTCCACCACCGCCGGGTCGGCGAGGGTGGTGACGTTGCCCATGTCCTGGTACTCGCCGGCGGCGATGTTCCGCAGGATCCTCCGCATGATCTTGCCCGAGCGCGTTTTGGGCAGGCCGGGAACGATGAGGATCTGATCGGGGGTGGCGATGGGTCCGATGACGTGGCGGACCTGCTCCTTGAGCGCGCCGAGGAGCTCCTTCGGTCTGGTGACCTCGACATCGTAGTTGAGGAAGACATAGGCGAAGATCCCCTGGCCCTTGATCTGGTGCGGGTAGCCGACGACCGCGGCCTCGGCGACGGCCTCGTGCTCGACCAGGGCGCTCTCGATCTCGGCGGTGCCGAGGCGGTGGCCGGCGACGTTGATGACGTCGTCGACGCGGCCGGTGATCCAGTAGTAGCCGTCGGCGTCGCGGCGGCAGCCGTCGCCGGTGAAGTAGAGCCCCGGGAAACGGGTGAAGTAGGTCTCGTGGAAACGCTCGTGGTCGCCCCAGACGGTCCGCGCCTGTCCCGGCCAGGTGCGCTCGAGACAGAGATTGCCGGTGACCTCGTCGCCCTCCTGGGGTGTGCCCTCGTCGTTGACGACCACCGGTTTGATGCCGAAGAAGGGGAGGGTGGCCGAACCCGGTTTGAGCGGGGTGACCCCGGGCAGCGGGGTCATGAGGATCCCGCCGGTCTCGGTCTGCCACCAGGTGTCGACGATGGCGCAGCGGCCCTCTCCGACGACATCGTGGTACCAGCGCCAGGTGTCGGGGTTGATGGGTTCGCCGACGGTGCCGAGGATTCGCAGGCTCTCCAGAGAGTGCTTTGGTGACCCAGTCGTTGCCCGAACAGACGATGGCGCGCAGGGCGGTGGGCGCGGTGTAGAAGATGTTGACCCCGAGATCGTCGACCACCCGCCAGTAGCGATCGGGCTCGGGGTAGGTGGGCAGCGACTCGAACATGACGGTGGTTGCGCCGTTGGCCAGCGGCCCGTAGATGATGTAGCTGTGGCCGGTGATCCAGCCGATGTCGGCGGCGCAGAAGTAGATGTCGCCGGGGTGGTAGTCGAAGACGAGCTCGTGGGTCATGGCGGCGTAGACCATGTAGCCGCCGGTGGTGTGGAGGACGCCCTTGGGTTTGCCGGTGGAGCCCGAGGTGTAGAGGATGAAGAGCGGGTCCTCGGAACCCATCCACTCGTAGGTGCAGGTCGAGCGCTGTTTACGGCACTCCTCGTCGAGCCAGAAATCGCGGCCGGATTTCATGGCGACGTCCTTGTCGGTGCGGCGGGCCACGAGGACGGTCTCGACGACATCGAGGCCGTCCACCGCGCGGTCGACAGTCTCCTTGAGGCGCAGCCGCCGGCCGCCGCGGAGCCCCTCGTTGGCGGTGACCACGACCCGGGCCCCGGCATCGAGGATCCGGTCGCGGATCGACTCGGCCGAGAAGCCGCCGAAGATGATGGAGTGGACCGCACCGATCCGGGCGCAGGCGAGCATGGTGTAGGCGAGCTCGGGGATCATGGGCATGTAGAGGCAGATCCGGTCGCCGCGGCGCACGCCGTGGTAGCGCAGGACATTGGCGACCCGGCTGACCTCGTGCTTGAGCTTGCGATAGCTGATGTGCTCGTACTCGCCGGGTTCGTCCTTGGCCCAGATGATGGCGTCCTGGTCGCCGCGCTTGGAGAGGTGGCGATCGACGCAGTTGTAGCAGGCGTTGAGCCGGCCGCCGAGATACCAGCCGAAATCGACGTTGTCGTAGTCGTGGTCGAAGACCTCGTTGTACGGGTGGAACCAGGTCAGACGTTCGGCCTGCTTGCCCCAGAAGGTCTCGGGGTCGTCGAGCGAGAGCCGATACAGCCTCTCGTACTCGGCCATGGAGTTGATGTGGGCGTTGGCGACAATGTGCGGGTTTGGGCGGATAGATCTGGCTTGAGTCGGTCATGGGGCTCCTTCGCTGTCCTCGGTCCTGTCATCAGATCAACCTCGGCCCCGGTGCCTCCAATTCCGGTAGGCGTCAGTCGAGCATCATGCTATCTGCTTCGCCGATATGAATCGATGCCACGAATCCGCGTGAATCCGCGAAATCCGCGTCCAAAAAACTGCGATCGGTTTGCGTGGCCTGCGGTCTTCGGTCTAGTCCGGAAGATCCTGCTCCGCGGTTGCCAGCTGCTGGAGCGCCAGCGAATAGATCTCATCCTCGTCCTCGGGCGCGGGCCGGGTCTGCCAACGAACGAGATAGACCGGCTCGGGCTGAAGTCGGCTGCGGAGCTCGGCCTCAACGGTGGCGGGATCGGGCGCGGGCGCCCAGCGCCGCGGCAGGCTCGCAAAGTCCACCGGATCCGGATCGGGTTGGATGTCGTCCGGTCCGGGTCTCGCCATCGCGGTGACCAGATCCGGCACGAGCCACTGACCGACCATGGTCTCGAGGGCGCGCCACAGATCGACCGGTGGGCGCTCGATGAAGGTCTCGTGTCGACGAACCCCTCGATCTCCACCACCGGGCCGTCGAGGGTGACGGTCAAACGCCCCTGGAAGGTGTCGTAGACCAGACGCGAGAGTTCGTTGAGCGAGTACGCCTGACCCTTGTCGATGCGCAGGACCGCGGCAACCCGCTCCATGGCATCGATGACCGCAGCCACCAACTCGCCTTCAGTCTTGCCGAGCGGGCCCAGCGATTCCTGGTCCTCATCGAAGATATAGCCGAAGCACAGCGCGGCGCGGTCGGGTGCGCGGTCGAGGTGGGCGTAGAGGGCCGCGGTAGCCTCGAGATAGGCGGCGACCTCGTGCGACCAGTCGTTCAGGGCATGTTCGACGCAAGGCCCGTTGCTGCCGGGTGGCCTGGCCGGCCCCGACGGGGTGGAGTTGGAGTTCGCGGATCCGCCGTTCTCGTCATAGAAGGCGCCGAGGCCTTCGTTGCCGAGCAGACGCTCGACCGGGCGGAACGAGTCGAGGAGGGCGCTGTGGATCCCGCGTCGCGGCTGCCCGTCGTGGCGTTCGATGGTGCTGCGGTCGGCGATGGCGTCGAGTCTCGGCAGAAGCTCCGGCTCCAGCGGTCCCAACCCGAGGCGAGATCGCTGCGGGCCTCGTCCGTTCGCTCCTCGACCGATGGGGTTGTCGCCCGCCGCTGCCGGCGGGGCGATGTCGCGAATCGCGGTCACGATGATGGCCGGTCCGGGCGAGAAGACGATGTGAAGGTGATCCCGCACCGGCTCTTCGTAGCAGGCGAGGAGGGGCAGGCAGAGACCAACGATCGCGAAGCGAAGGGTTTTCATTCTGGAGTCAGTGTAGATCAGTCGTTCAGGGGATGGTTCGGTTCCAGACCGAAGTGTCACCGGATTCGAATCCGTCGGCGAACAGGAAGAGATCGAGGACCCACAGCTCCCGGCCGTGGGTCAGATCCATTGCCGCGAAGAAAATATGACCGCCGGTTAGGGTGAGACCCCATGGGTCGCCCGAATTCACTCCAGGTACGAGATCGAAGGCGAAGGTACCGGCCGCCGTGCCGTCGCTGACGACCAGCTCCTCGCCGATGCCGGGGACCGCGGCCGGGTACCAGATCCGGTCGCCGTGGACGACGGCGGTCGGGTCCAGTCCTGCGTTGCGGCTCCCGGCGGCGCCGGGCATGAGATCGACGACCATCTCGGTCCCGCTCCGGCGTGCCGTCGGTGAGCCAGAGCTCCTGTCCGTGGACTCCGTCCGTGTGCCAGAAGGCGAGGCGGTGATCAAACGATAGTATTCCCGCTGGCCAGTACGACTCGGGTCCGGGATAGATGTCGGCAACAAGATTGGTCCCCAGTTCGGTGCCGTCCGAGACCCAGAGCTCCGGACCGTGGCTGCCGTCGTCGGCGGTGAAGAAGAGACGTTCATCGTGGGCGGTCAGTTGGAGCGGATTCGATCCGATCCCACCTGGACGGATGTCCTTGACCTGCTCGATGCCGGCCGGCGTACCGTCGGAGCGCCAGAGTTCGAAGTCTCCGAGCGTAGGTGGAGGAACAGTCGAGGCGGTGAAGAAGAGGGTGGCGCCGACCGGGGTCAACTGGCCGGGTCCCAGACTGTCCGGACCCGGGACGGTGTCGCCGACGATCGCGGTTCCGGCCGCCGTGCCGTCCGATTGCCAGAGCTCCGATCCGGTTGCCGGTTCGTTCGCCGCGAAGTAGATGGTGGATCCGATGGCGGCCAGATTGCTGTCGATATCGATCTCCGTCACGAGTTCGGTCCCGTCGGCAGTCCCGTCGGTTCGCCACAGACCACTGCCCAGCGTCACATCGTAGCCGAAGAAAAAGACCGTGTCCGCGACCTCGACCGCATACTCGGCGCCCCAGCCCGGAGTGACCTCGGAGAGTTTGACCGTCCCGGCGTCGGTTCCGTCGGAGATCCAGAGCGCGGCGGGGTCGTCGCCATCCTCAGCACCAAACAGGGCCCGCTCGCCCAGCATGGCGATGAGGTAGGGATCGGAGTCCTCGGGTCCTGGGTTGACGTTTCGGGTCAGGCGGGTGCCGTGGGTGGTCCCGTCCGAGACCCAGAGCTCCTCGCCCTCGGTTTCGGTCCGGGCCGGGCAGAAGATCCTCCCACCTCGACCCATGCACGGGTAGGGAAGAGATGAGAGCGGGTGGACCGAGTCGTGGACCATCCGCGTCCCGGATTCCGTCCCGTCGGATCGCCAGAGCTCAGCTCCCGCCACTCCATCGGAGGCCGAGAACCAGATCTCGTCGTCGATGGTCACGAGCCCGTAGGGAGATGATCCCATCGGACCTGGGTTGATATCGGCGACCATCGCCGTTCCCGGTCCCGTCGTGTCGGTGGACCAGAGCTCGTTTCCGGCCACCCCGTTGTCCGCGTTGAAGAAGAGCTTCCCTCCCATCCCGGTGAGGTTGTAGATGTCTGCGTCGGCCGGACCGGCGTTGATGTCCTTCACCAGCGATGTGCCGGGCTCGGTCCCGTCCGAAAACCAGAGTTCCTCGCCCGTCGCAGGCGACGATAGAACGAACGCGACCCCGCAGTCGTGTGCGACCAACGGGTATGGTTGGATACCATCCGGCCCGGGGACGATGTCCGCCACCGGCCGGGTTCCAGCTTCGGTCCCATCGGAGATCCAGAGCTCGCTGCCGATGACTCCGTCGTCGGCGCGGAGAAACAGGCTCGTGCACGATGGCGTCAGCAGCCACGGGAGCGAACCCTCGGGACCCGGTCGAATGTCCCTCACGATCCGGGTGCCCTTCTCGGTGCCGTCGGAACGCCAGAGCTCCCGGCCCGTGGCGACGGGCTCTTCGGCGCTGAAGAAGAGCACCCCGTCGACGACTACGAGATCGGCAGGGATTGAATCCTCGACCCCGGGTGCGAGGTCCTTGACCATCCACGTTCCGGACGCAGTGCCGTCGGACCGCCACAGCTCGTGGCCGTGATCGGGCTGATACCCGGTGAAGAAGGCGATGCCGTCGACGACGACAAGCCATTGGGTGAACATCGTCATGACCTGATCGGTGACTCGTCGGGTTCCTCCCGCGGCGCCATCGGTGATCCACAGCTCCTGGCCTGAAGCGGTTGTTGACGAGAAGAAGAATGCGTGGTCTCCGGAAACTGTGAGGTTGGTGATTCCCGTCCCGGCCAATCCCGGGTTCATGTCTTCGATCATCCAGGATTCGCTTACGTTTGCGGCCCAAAGCTCCTGTCCGTGGATCCCGTCGGTGGCGGCAAAGAGCAGGGTTCCGTTGAGATCGACCAGCTCGCGCGGATTGGAGTTGTTCCACCCAGCGTTGATGTCCCTGACGACGGTGCCATCCACCGTTGGATCGACGGTCCAGAACTCGGTCCCGAGGTCGATCCGCCGACCGGGAAAAAAGACCGAGCCGCCGGCGGGCGTGATGTGCTGGGGTGCAATTCCGACGTGGGACCACGTTCCGGGATCGATATCGGCGACCATCTGGGGCTCATCGTTCGCGGAGGTCACAAACGCCGGCAGGAGAGCGAGCGCGAGAAATCCGAGACCACGAATCGTCGGTGCTTGTCTTCTCATTGCATGACCCTTTGGGAGGGTTGGCCGATATTATCACGAGTGTCCGGCCTTCGGGTCGCAGGTCCAATTGGGCCCGCCCGCCTAAAGAAGGTAACGCTATTGAAGAAAACGCAGTTGACTGCAGGTGTGCCCTTCAGGTCACGCTGCCAAGTTGCGCCAGGAATAATGTGATATCCGGCAACCTGGCTCAATGAGCTGGGTATGGTTCAGCCGGTCTGGGTGCGCCCGCTCGCCAGTAGGAGCGCTCGACCAACCCCGCGAGGTCTCCGGACGGGACCGTTACGTCGATCGCTCCCATGGAATAGGGGGCGATCTCGTAGGCGTCCCAGTGGAAGAGCAGACCTTCGGGCCCGACACCGATATCGTCGGGCAGGGTGAATCCCCCCTCCGGGAGCCAGAAACCCGCGATCTCGAGATCGGCGTCGGCTTCGAGCCCACGATCGGCGCGAAGCTGTTGCTCGACGAGCGAGGTGAGACTGGCGACATCGGTGGTCAGATCCTCGACACCGAGGAGCGCCCCGGTGGCGACGTCAAACGAGACCAGCCGCCGGGAATTGTCCCGTGACCCTGCTCACCGGGGGCGGGTTCGGTCGGGTGTAGAGTGAAACCATGGCAGATGGATGCGATGCCGCGCGCACGACGATCCGGTGCGTGGTGGGTCTTTTCGTCGCGCTGAGCCTGGCCGGCAGCGCGAGCGCCCAGGACTGCGGTTGGGAGTGGGTCAACCCGACGCCGCCGAGAGCCGATATCTTCCGGCTCAAACACCGGGTCGGGACATTCGTCGGGGTCGGCGCTGCAGGAACCATCATCAGGAGCGGCGACGGATATCGATGGGAGCTCGTGGAGAGCGGCGTCGACAGGGATCTCTTCGGTATCGACTGGGGGGCGGGCGCCTTTGTCGCCGTCGGCCGTGGGGTCATCCTTCGCGGCATTGACGGATATGACTGGGTCAGGGTCTACCAGAATCCCGACGCCGTCCTGGTCGATGTCGTTTACAGCGTGTCGCGGTTCGTGGCCGTCGGCGATGGTCTCGACGGCCATCTGCTGACCAGCGACGAGGGGCTCGAGTGGGAGCTCGTGCCGGCGCCGTGGGGCGGGCCGGCGGACAGCATCGCCGGTTCGGCCGATGGATTCTACGTCGCCGTCGGAAGGGAAATCTGGTTCAGCTCGAACGGATTCGACTGGGACTTCGAGGGCACGGCCCCGGCCTCGATGGCGTTCACGCGAGAGCCGGCAACCGCCAAGAAAAACGGAATCGATCTCTTTGAACTCGACCGGATCGATCTCGGCTGGACGGGGAGTCGACTCCTCTGGGCCGGCGGCAGCGAACTCTGGGCCCGAGTGTCCATCGGGAAATGGGAGCTGATCTCGGTCCTCGACGGGTGCCAGCCGTTCAGAGACTGGCTCGGTGTCGCATCGGGCGACGGGTGGGCGATCGCGAGCGGGTTGTTCGACTGTCCGACCGCAAACTACGAACCCACCGTCTCGCTCATCATCAGTACCGATGGCGGCGTTTCCTTCGATCAACCGTGGGAGGCCGATCTCGGTGGGTTCCCGGCTCTGGCCCGGTACGGTTCGCGATGGGTTGCCGCCGGTTCGCTCGGCGATGTCGTGACGCCTCGACGGATCCAACTGGGAGTGCGGGGAGGGCGGTTGCACCTCGCTTGCATGCGAGGACGAATTCGTCGATCTCGAGTGGGTTGAAAACGAGTGGCTTGCGGTCGGCGGCGTCGGTCTCTGCGACTCCGGTCTCAAACGGGTTTCGGGGGCCACCACGGCGCGGTCCGACGATGGCAGTCTATGGGAGATTTCGGCCCCGGCCATCGGTCGTTTTCGAGGATTGACCGCCACCGAGACCGGTCTCCTCGGTGTCGGGGACGGCTGGATCGCCACGAGCGACAACGGGGTCGATTGGATCTCGGTCAACTCGCCCGACAACGCCGCGTTGGATTCGGTGGCTGCCCATGATGAGTGGATCGTCGCCGTCGGTCCGGGTGGAGCGCTCTACGTCAGCGATGACGGTGAGAACTGGCTCAAACCGTTTCTCTACGTCACCGCCAACCTCAACCGGGTTGAATGGGTCGGCGATCAGTTCCTCGTGCTCGGCGATGGAGGGACCATTCTGAGGTCGATGGATGCCATCAATTGGTCGCAGGCGCTGACCGCCGCGGACGCGGATCTCAAGGGCGCCGCCGGCGGACCGGAACGGATGATCATCGTGGGCGCCGGCGGAGTCATCCTCAGCAGTTCGGATGGTGAGCTCTGGACGCGGCGACGATCGGGTGTCGATGCAACCCTCACCGATGTGACCTGGGGCGACGACCGGTTTGTCGCCGTGGGTGGGGACGACCAACCGGACGGCGCCCGCTCGGCGGTGGTGCTGGCCAGCGCCACCGGCGATCGGTGGACTCGGTTCGCGCCGCCTGGTGCGGAACTCGAGCGCGTCCGTTGGAATGGGACTTCGTGGTTGACGGTCGGTGGCGACCGGACGATCCTGAGGGCCGACTGTCTTGGGATGCTCATCGAGTTCGGAGACGAACACCTTCAGATTCCACTCGGAGAAACCGTCGACCTCGAGATGCGGCTGTCGGACGACGTCGCCGTCGACACGGTGGTCTTAGTCGTCTCGTCTTCCCCCGCCGAGGTGGTGGTGCCGCAGACGGTGACCATCCTGGCGGGGTCCGACACCGCGGTCGTGCCGGTGACCGGCGCCTCCGTGGTCGCCGGTGCGGTGGTGACCGTGACCCTTCCGGCGCAGTTGGGGGGTGGATCGACCAACGCTCTCGCCACCGTCCAGCCGCCGCAGTGGACGCCGAGGACGCCGTCCGGCCGGGTGAGCCCCTGACGACCGTTCCCAATGACAAACCCACCGTCACCAGGAGCGCCGCCACGCCGCGGGGGGCGCCTAAACCAGGAATCGGAACACCAGTACCTGTCATTCTGAGCGAACGAGTCCGCGAGTGAGTCGAAGAATCCCGGGTCGGTGGGAAGCCAACAGAGCGGTCTCCCAACCCTCAGGGAGCTCCGACTACGCGACCTCGAGGTCGCTGCGCTCAGGGCAACAGGGGTCTTAGTCATTGGGAGCGAAGCAGCCTCCGAGGCTGCGGAATCGAAGGGTCTTGGGGGTGCGCTGCGTACTTCATTGTCGCTCTGAGCCTCGGGGGATTCTTCGACTCGCTACGCTCGCTCAGAATGACAGGTCTATTTCGGCTGCCGTCATTCCATGACGAGGTGCCCACGCCGGTTGTCGCGGTCGCACTGTTCGTAGCGGAACCGATCGCTGTAGAATCAACTGGTGACCCGCAACCATCGCCCTCGTTCGCAGCATGCGGCCCGAACAGTGGCTCAAGAACGGGTTCGTTCTCGCGCCCATGGTCTTTTCCGGGTTGCTCGACGATCCCGGCGCGTGGGCGCGGAGCCTCCTCGCCGTGGCGGCGTTCTGCGCCGCCTCGTCGGCGGTCTATCTGGTCAACGACGTGCTCGACCGCGAGGCCGACCGTCGCCACCCGAGCAAATGCAACCGACCCATCGCCGCCGGCGAGATCTCGGTTGGCGCGGTTCTGACCGCCGCCGTCGTTCTGGCGGCCGCTGCGATGGCGGCGGCATTCGTGCTCGGCGGCTGGTTTCCCGCCGTGCTCGGCAGTTACATCCTGCTGGTGGTGCTCTACTCGGCGGTGCTCAAGCGGGTGGTCTTTGTCGATGTGCTGGTGCTCGCCGCGGGCTTCGTCCTGCGCGTGGTCGGTGGCGCGGTGGCCATCAATGTGCCGGTCTCGCGTTGGCTGCTGCTGTGTGCGTATCTTCTGGCGCTCTATCTCGCCCTCGGCAAACGCCGGTCGGAACTCGCGCTGCTCGGTGACGGCGCCGGGACCCACCGCGAGGTGCTCGGCCACTACACCCTGGGTCTCGTGGATCAGGCCATCAGCGTGGTCCTCGGCGCGACGGTTCTCGCCTACACCCTCTACACCGTGGCGCCGGACACGGTTGCCAAGGTCGGTTCCGAGGGACTCATGGCCACTGTACCGGTCGTGCTCTACGGACTCTTCCGCTATCTCTATCTGCTCCACCGCCACGATCTCGGCGGCAGTCCGACGAGGGTTCTCGTCACCGATCGGCCGCTGCTGCTCACCGTCGTGATCTGGCTCGGCGTCGCCGCGGTCGTCATCGGCGCCGGCTGACAAGAAAATTCTCAATTCTTAATTTTTAGTTCTTAATTATTCATCGCACGGTTTCCCGGAGCGAAGGCCTGCGATGTAATTCAAAATTCATAATTCAAAATTCATAATTCAGGCTCGAGCTGCCGCGCAAGCCTTTGCGCGGCGGCGCGAGCCTGTTTGATGCAGTCGTTGACCGAGACGCCTCGGTAGGGCGAGCCGGCAAGCTCGACGCCGACGGCGTGGGCGGCGTCCTCGGCCGAGCCACGCGGTCGAGGTGGCCCACGGTGTACTGCGAGATGCCTTCGGCCCAGCGCGCGATCCACACCCGGTCGGGCTCGGGATCGCGGCCGAAGATCCGGCTGTGGGCCGCGCGTACTGTCGACAGCAGCTCGTCGTCGTCGAGATCTGCCTGGCCGGGCTCGCGGGCGCCGCCGAGCATGGTGCGGAGGAAGAGCGTGCCATCGGGCGCCTGGCCGGGGAAGATCGAGTGGCAGAAGAGGGTCCCGAGAATCCCGGCTTTCTCGGCCTTCGGTACGAGAAAACCGAAACCGCCGACGGGGCGACCGAAGGCGTCATTCGAGCCGTACGACGCCATCACCACGGCGATGGGCACGGTCGGCGTCGCCTCGAGCGGCGCCACCGCGGCGGGCGCCGACTCGGCGAGGAGCCGGGACGCGCCTCCGGCCGGGAGGGTGAGCAGGACGCGATCGGCGCGGATGGCGCCGCCATCGGTTTCGAGCTCGAATCCGTCGCCGGTCCGAATGAGCCGATTGACCGGGGTATGAAGCTGCAGCCGGCCGCCGAGCCGGTTCGGCGAGCTGCCGCGGGAGCTGTTCCATGCCCTCGGCGAAGGTGTGCAGGGTGCCGCCGGGACCCGCCGGGCCGGCACTCGTTCGGCCCCTCTTTCTCGCCTCGCGCATTTTGGCGATGAGGGCGCGGGTCAGCGATCCGTGCTCGGTCTCCATGGCGTGCATCTTCGGGAAGGTCGCCGCGAGCGAGAGTTGAGTCGAGTCGCCGGCGAAGACCCCGGTGACCATGGAGTCGACCAGGATCTCGGCGGCCTGCCGGCCGATCCGGCGGCGGGCGAAGTCGAAGACGGTCTCGTCGCCATCGGGCCGGCGGCGGGCGAAGGGTTCGCCGAAGACCCGCAGTCGGCCGCCGAGCGGCAGGAGATCGGAGGTGGCGAAGGCGACGGGCGAGGTCGGCACCGCACGCAGTCGGCCTCCGCGGAGGATGAACCGGTCCCCCGAGGCGTCCGCCGCCGCGACCAGCGCCTCGCCGAGACCGATGGCCCGCGCGAGCTCGAGGGTGTCGGGGGCGTTGTCGAGAAAGCCCTGCGGTCCCCATTCCACGGTGTGGCCGGCTTCGAGCTCGGTGCGGATCTTGCCGCCCGCGCGGTCGGACGCCTCGAGCACGATCGCGTCGTCGATCCCGTGGTCGCGGGCCAGCCACTCGGCGGCCGCCAGACCGGTGATCCCGGCGCCGATGATGGCGATGCGGGTGTGGGTGGTTTCGCTCATGGCCTCGCAGGGTAGCATCGCGCGCGGAGAGGTGTTCTTTCGATACCGGCCTGCTGGGCCGCTGTGACGCCTGGTCGCTGCCGCCTGACGCGGATCCTGCCGCTGGTTCTCGGGCCGCTGCGCGCTGCCACCGGACGCTGATTCTGTTGTTCTGTTGGCACCGGCCTTCTGTGACGCCGGGACGCCGTTGCGTCCCGGCGTCACAGCGTCGCACCATCGGCGTGGTCGCGCGGTGGGATGATTGGAGGGGCTGCGACCACGCCGATGGCACGCCGGCGGCCTGCTTCGTAGCCGGGAGAGCGGACCGCATCGCGCTTCCCGTGGATGCCCGGTGTCGCAATTGTGCCGGGCGCGCCACGGTGCCGGGAAGTCGATCAGGCACAAGTGCGCACCCGGCACGTCCCAGATGAACGCGGAGTTCCGCGTGTCCTGCGTCGAGCACGCGGGACGGGTCACCTGGCAATCGCGACGGTGCGTCCGCGTCGTTGTGCGCCTGTCGCTGCTCCATCGCGATGCTGATGCTGCTGCTCTCCGACTCACGCGTTCACGACTCTACGATTGACCCCTCACCAGCCTCTCCTGAATCCCGTCACCGATCAGGGCGAGTGAGATGACCAGCGCGGCGATGGCGAACCCCGGGAAGCGTCGCCAACCACCAGCCGTCGATCATCACCCGGTGGCCCTGCGGCGACCATGGCGCCCCAGGTCGGGATGTCGGGTGGGATGCCGAGCCCGAGGTAGGAGAGGGTGGCCTCGGCGAGGACGAGATCGCCGAGGCGCAGGGCGGTGTCCTGGGAGAGCGGTCCCGCGAGATTGGGCAGGAAGTGGGTCCGCCAGGTTCTCATCGGCGAAGCTGCCCGCCGCCCGGGCCGCGAGCACGAAGGTGCGACCGCGCAGGGTCAGGACCTGTCCGCGGACCAGGCGCGCGAGACCCATCCACGAGGTCATCCCGAGCACGGTCACCAGCACCAGCGGTCCGGGTCGGAAGAGGGTGGCCAGGAGGATCAGCAGAAAGAGCACGGGGAAGGCCATGAGGGCGTCCACGAGCCGCATGAGGACCGCATCCACCACGCGGCCGCCGGTGGCGGCGGTGAGCCCGACGGTCGTGCCGACCAGCAGCGCGATGAGGGCCGCCAGGGCGGCGATGGAGATGGAGATCCGGCCGCCGGCCATGAGCTGGGTCAGGACATCGCGGCCGAATCGGTCGCTGCCGAGCCAGAAATCGAGTCTCGCGGATGGCTGGTGACTCGATCGCGCGGGATCGGTCGCCGTCCGTCGCGGGCCGTCGACGACGACCGGTGTCGCCGTCGATCCGGACCGAGGGTGAAACCAGGGTGCGACCGTCGTCGACGACGATCTCGGTGACGGCGGTTCCCGGCGGCAGCAGCGCGGCGTGGGCCGGGTCGGCCGCCGGTGGCGCGGGCAGCACCAGCGGGCCGAGCATGCAGACGACCACCAGCAGGCCGAGACCGGTGACGCCGATCTGCGAGTCGGCGCGACCGGCTCATGGGCCGTCCTCGCGCGCCCGCGGATCGACCACGGCGTAGAGCACGTCGGCCAGCGAGGCTGCCGAGGAGCACGGCGACGGCGCCGATGAGGGTGATCCCCATGATCACCGGGATGTCGCGGGCGTGGGCGGCCTGGAGCAGGGCGAGTCCCGACCCCGGGCCACGAGAAGACGGTTTCGATGACCACCGATCCCGAGACCAGAAACGGCAGGGAGAGACCGAGGAGGGTGACCACGGGCAGCAGCGCCGGCCGCAGGGTGTGGACCCACAGGATGCGGCGTTCGCTCAGCCCGCGGGCGCGCGCGGCGAGGATGTAGCGCTCGCCGCGGATGTCGAGGAGGGTCGAGCGCAGGTAGCGCGCGGTGCCGGCGGCGCCCACCAGCCCGAGACAGGCCGCGGGGAGCACGAGGTGGCGGAGAAGGTCGACGAGCCGAGGCGAGGGGAGGCAGCTCGTCGGCGCCCACCGAGTGCATGTGCGAGGCCGGGAACCAGCCGAGCAGGAGGGCGAAGACGAGGACGGCAAGACCGGCGACCCAGAACGACGGCAGACCGGCGATGCCGAGACCCAAGATGGTGCTGAGGCGGTCGAACCAGCCCCGTGGGCGCCGGGCGGCGGTGACCGCGACCAGGATGCCGAGGATGAAGTCGAGCAGCAGCGCGGCGGCCCCGAGAAGCAGGGTCGGCGGCAGGGTGCGGGCGAGCAGCCGGCCGACGGGTTCCTTGGTGACGAACGAGGTGCCGAGATCGCCGGTGACGACGGATCCCAGCCACGTCAGGTACTGGCGGTGGATGGGTTGATCGAGACCATAGCGCGCCCGCAATCGCATCGCGCTGCTCGGCGGTGAGACCGGGGTGATCCACCGTGTCGGCATAGCTTCCCGGGAGCGGCGGCGACGACGACGAAGGTCAGGGTCGCCACCAGCCAGATCATGGGGATCAGCAGCAGCAGACGGCGGACGATCAGGCCCCTCATGGGCTCGAGATCCACCGGCGCTCGACCCCAACAACCACCTCGGTCATCGGATGATCGATGATGCTCGGAGGCAGCGAACTCATGCCCTGGATACCCGTCGCGCGATGATTCCACACGAGGATTATATGCGTCGGCGGTCGTTGGTCGCGATGAAATCCGGAATTCAGAGTGCATTCATCGGATCGACAGCGCAGCCGAACCCGCCGGTGTGTGTACAATCCGCCCGTCAAGGGAGGCCCGCATGGCGAAGCTCGCGCTCATCTCGGTGTCCGACAAGCGAGGTCTCAATGTGCTCGGACCCAAGCTCGAGGAACTCGGTTGGCAGTTGCTCTCCACCGGCGGCACGGCGCGCAGCCTGCGCGAGGCCGGCTGTGAGGTGGTGGAGTGTCGGCGACCACACCGGTTTTCCCGAGATCCTCGACGGTCGGGTCAAGACCCTCCACCCTCGGGTCTTTGCCGGGATTCTCGCCGCGCCCTCCGATGACCACTCGGCGCAGCTTGCCGAGCACGACATTCCGGCCATCGATCTCGTGGTGGTCAATCTCTACCCGTTCCGCGAGACCGTGGCCCGCGAGGGCGTCGCCCTCGACGAGGCGGTCGAGCAGATCGACATCGGCGGTCCCAGCCTGATCCGGGCGGCGGCCAAGAACCACGCCCGGGTCGCGGTGGTGGTGGATCCGGCCGACTATCCGACGGTTGCTCGCGCGAACTCGCCGACGGCGGCGTCACCGAGGAGACCCGAAGGGAGCTGGCGGTCAAGACCTTTCGCCACACGGCGGCCTACGACGCGGCCATTGCCGCCCATCTTCCGGCGCTCATGGGCGCCGAGCGGAAGTCGTTCTCGGCGGCGGTCGCCGGTGATCTGCTCGACGAGCGACGAGCACGGTCCTGCGCTACGGCGAGAACCCGCACCAGTGGGGTCTGGTCGCTCGACGCGGCGATGCGGCCGGTCTCGCCGGCGCCCACCAGCACCAGGGCAAGGAGCTCTCGTACAACAACCTCGGGGACGCCACCGGGGCCTGGCGGCTGGTCTGGGATCTGCCCTCGGCCGGGGTGGCGATCATCAAGCACGCCAATCCGTGCGGGGTCGGTCTCGCCGAGGACATGACCGAGGCCTTCAGGATCGCCCGGGCGACGGATCCGGTCTCGGCCTTCGGCGGCGTCATCGTCGCCAACCGGAAGGTCGGATGCCGCCTTTGCCGAGGTCGTCGTCGAGCAGTTCGCCGAGGTCGTGGTGGCGCCGGAGTTACGACGCCGCCGCTCTCGAGATCTTTGCCAGGAAGAAGAACCTCCGGGTCCTCCAGGCCGAACCGGCGGCGCCGGCCGGGCATCGTGATTCGTGACATCGACGGCGGGTTCATCCTCCAGGAGCGGGATGCCGGCTGGGAGGGCGAGGCCCGCGAGGTCGCCACCGAGCGGGCCCCGACCGAGAGCCGAGACTCGAGGCCCTCGAACTCGCCTGGCGGGTCGTCAAGCACGTCGGATCCAACGCCATCGTGGTCGGCGCCGCCGATCGGATCCTCGGCATCGGCGCCGGTCAGATGAGCCGGGTCGATGCGGCCAAGATCGCGGTCGCCAAGGCCGTCGAGCACGGTCACGATCTCACCGGCAGCGTCGCCGCGTCGGATGCGTTCTTCCCGTTCCCGGATGGGGTCGAAGCGCTGCACGAGGCCGGGATCCGGGCGGTGATCCAACCGGGCGGTTCGATCCGCGACAAGGATGTGATCGCCGCGTGCGACCGGCTCGGGGTCGCCATGGTCATGACCGGGAGGCGGCACTTCCGCCACTGATGGCCTCAGCCGGCATCGGATTGAAACACAAAGAGCACGAAGAACCACAAAGGTTCCACAAAGCACCGCAGGATTGACCCGCATACGCGCTAACTTTGACGTGGTGGCAAGCGATCAGCATGTGCGGCGAGGCTCAGATCGTGTCCCTTGTTCGTCCCGAGCCCGAGCCCACTCAGGAGTCGTTGCGATGGGTCAACCGAATGTCCTTCGTGGTTTCTTCGTGGCTCTTCGTGATCTTCGTGTTTCAAGAACGGCGATCGAGCGGACACGGTCATCGAGCTGACTTCGACGAGGCGGCTGACGTCTGAAGCTCGCCCGTGTGCCCGGGCGTTTAGCGGCTTGGATTTGGCTCGAACCCGCGTGATAGCATGGTCGCGCGTCGGCTGCGCTGGAGGGACAAGCATGGGAGATGGAACCGGACGTGATGTCGTCCTTCACTATCGAGACGGTTCGACCTGCCGGGGACAGCTGCTGCGGGACTTCAGCCCGGGGGATCATTTCGTCGAGGTCGAGTCCGCCGACGGTGATCGAGTTCGGGCCGAGTTCGAGGGTCTCAAGGCGGTCTTTTTCATCAAGGACCCTCGACGGCGGGATCTCGAGGTTCAGATCTCCTCCATGGACATCCTCAGAGCCACCACCGGAGCCTCGGCCAGGGTGGAGTTTTTCGACGGTGAGGTCGTTCACGGTCGCGTCGCCCAGTACTCGGTCGAGGAGCACGGGTTCTTTCTCTTTCCCACCGCCCGCGGAGAGCAACAACGAACGGATCTTCGTCGTCGTGCAGGCCCTCAAGACGCTCTATGTCGAGACCCTCGCCGACGGCGAATCCTGAATCGCCGATCATGATGCACTTCCATCGAGTCGCCGCCGCCGTCGGTTGGGCGGTGCTGTGTTGCGCGGGCCCCGTCGCCGGGGCTGCCGGACTCGGCCATGGATCGACTCGAATCTCTGCGTCGCGCCCTGGCCGATGAGGCGGCCTGGCGGGCCGATTTCGACTCAGGAGTACATCCCCGCCGGGATGACCATGGGGGAGGAGGCGACCGGCCGGGTCTGGCTCGCCTGGCCCGACCGGGCTCTGTTTCACACCGGCGAGCCGCCGTTCCGTTTGATGGGTCTTCAGGGTCGGACGGTCCGTCTCGTCGATCTCCACGATGAAACCTGCGATGAACGGACGCTCTCGGACCGGGAGTGGGAACGGGTGCCGCTGGCGGCGGTTCTCGATCCCCGCGGCGCGCTGGTGCACTTCGATGTCGTCGACCGCGCCGACAACGAAATCGTTTTGATCCCCAAGGAGCCCGGCGGCGTGGATCGGGTCGAGGTGGATCTCGGCGAGGACGATCTGCCCGACGAGGTCACGATCTGGGATCCCCAGGGCGCGGTGAACCGCCTGAGACTTCTCCGACTGGAAGACGGCGAAGGAACCACCCGACGGCGCCTGGCTTCCGGCGCCGCCCGCCGACGTCGAATGTGCCGACGGATCCGGGTCCCTTGGACTGAACCCGCCCGCCCAGGAAATGGTGGGACTCGGCGTCGACCGAACGCCGTCGCGAGCCGCTCTGTCCGACGATGCGATCGCTCCGAGTCCGAGTCATCCAGACAGTCCGGGACAGCATCTGCAGCATCGAGGCATCCCGCAGCCACGATTCCAGACCTCCGCACCCAGGCTCCGAGGGCCGGCAGTGACCGTGTTATTCTTCGCGGGTTATGAAGGCGATGTCCTCGCTCCGACGATCGGCGACAGATCCGAGAGATCTTCTGGCCGATCCTGGGCCGACTCAAGGACGTCGATGCGTTCTTCGACCGCGAGTTCAAACAGACCGAACCCATGGTGCGCGATGTCTGCACCTATGTCCTCGATAGCGGCGGCAAACGTCTTCGGCCCGCGCTCGTCCTTCTGATCAGCCGGATGCTCTCCTACAAGGGCGAGCGCGACGTCCGCTACGGCGCCGTCATCGAGATGATCCACACCGCCACCCTGATCCACGACGACATCATCGACGACTCGGATCTCCGACGGGGCCGACCGACGGCCAACAACCGCTGGGGAAATCAGACCACGGTGCTGGTCGGCGATTGGCTCTACAGTCGGGCCATGGATCTCTGTCTCGAGCTCGGCGATGTCGAGGTCATGCGACAGCTCGTCACCGCGACCCTGCGCATGACCGAGGGCGAGATCCTCGCCGATCAGGAACGGGGCCGTCTCGCCATCGATGAGTCCACCTATATGGATATCACTCGACGCAAGACCGCCGAGCTCTTCGCCGCGGCCTGCGCGATTCCCGCGCTCTTCCAACCTTCGACCCTTCATCTCACCGAGCCGCTGGCCGAGTTCGGTCGCGATCTCGGGATCTGCTTCCAGCTGGTCGACGATCTTCTCGACTTCACCGCGGCCCGGGACAAGCTCGGCAAACCGGTCATGGCTGATCTCCGCGAGGGCAAGGCGACCCTGCCCGTCATCCTGCTCCTGCCGCGGCTCGATGGGCGACAGACCGAGAAGCTGGAGTCGGTCGTATCGACCGGGAAGTTCGACGAGATCTCCGTTGAGGAGGTTCTCGAGTTGGTTCGGACCTCCGGCACGCTGGAGGAGACCCAGCGTCGCGCCCGGTTTTATGCGGAGAGGGCCCTCGCCCGCACCGAATCCTTCCCCGACGGGCCGGAGAGAGAAGCCCTGGCCAAGGCGACGCATCTGCTTCTCGAGCGCGGAATCTAACGCATTCTCCGCCACCTTCGAAACAAATATCACACTTGATTGTGCGAAGGAATCGGCTCCGGGTTCAGCCGGATTGTCCCCAAACGGTCATCAATCGCCCAAGGGATGCACGTGCGCTTTGTGCGTGCGGATGTGAGAGATCTTCGCCGCAAAGGCTGATGACTTTTCGATAGTAACGGATGGCTGCATGATCATCATCACGACAGTACTGACGGAGAAGACCCTTCATCAGCCACGCCTCGGTGAGGCTCGGAGAAACGTCGAGAATTCGATCGAAAAAGATCTCAGCAACTTCCCAACGTTCTTCAGAAATCGCCCGCGCTGCGTGTCGCCGATAGACCCGAATAATCGAGTGCTCGGGATTCCTCTGTGGAGGTCTCGAGTCGATGGCGGCGATGTGTTTTAGTAACATTGACAGAATCACAATGAACGAATGAAATCAGTTTGTCAAGATTTGTTCATAGAGAATTTCTAAATTTGATGGAAACACATTGAATTCGAGTTAGCTGATTAATAGGAAATTTTCATTTCGTTCGTTCGTGGGTTTGTAATGGAGAATGCCGCTTTTTGAAAAGAACCCAGGAGATGCTCGCGAAAACCAGGAAACGCATTGGCAGGATGATCACGAGTTTGATTCGAATCGTGATGTTGGTTGTTCCTTCAGATGATCAGGTCTCGGGCTCCTTTCCGATTCCAACGAGGCTGGGAAGACGCTGTGCGCGCGAGATCTGAACAGCGGTTTCCCCAAGCCGTCCGCAGCCGGGGTTCGGCGCGGGTTATCATGGCGCCATGCCGCGCCATGAGCCTTCCCATTTTGTCCACCTCCACCTCCACACCCACTACTCCCTGCTCGACTCGACCATCAGCATTCCCGAGCTCGTTCAACAGGTGTCGAACTACGAAATGCCGGCGGTCGCCATCACCGATCACGGCAATGTTTTCGGCGCCTTTCAGTTCCACAAAGCCGCTATCAAGCGCCGGCCTTCGCCCGGTCATCGGATGCTGAGGTCTATGTCGCCCCGGCGACCACCGGGAGCGTTCGCCCATTCCCGGGCGGCGCAAGCCATACGACCATCTGGTGTTGCTCGCGGAGAACGATCGTGGCTATCGAAATCTGGTCTGGTTGGTGAGCGAGGGTTTTCTCAACGGTTTCTACCACAAGCCGAGGATTTCGAAGGAGATTCTCGCCGAGCATGCCGAAGGGCTGATCGGTCTCTCGGCCTGTCTCTCGGGCGAGGTCGTCACGGCGGTTGCTCGATCGCGACTCCGACGGGTGCGAGAGACGTCGGCGGAGACCTATCGCGAGATTCTCGGTGACGGAGAATTTCTTTCTCGAGATCCAGAACCACGGGATGGTCGACGAGGAGTTCGTCCGCCAGGGAATGAGCGATATTTCCCGGCTGACCGGGATTCCAGATGGTGGCGAGCAATGACTGTCATTTCCACCACCGAGAGGATCTTTTCGCCCATCGAGTCGATGCTCGGAATCGGCCTCAACCGGACCCTCGAGGAGATGCACCAGAACTCGGTGTACAACGCCGAGTTCTATGTCAAGAGCTGCCGAGGAAATGGAGGCGCTTTTCTCGGATTATCCCGGTGTGTGTGACCGGACGGTCGAGATCGCCTCTCGCTGCCATGTACGCTTCGACACCGATTCGCTTCATCTGCCCAACTACCCGGTCCCAGAGGGATACTCTCTCGAGACTTTTCTCGAACAATGCTCCCGAGAAGGTCTCGAGAAACGCTTGGCCAAGGTGGTCGCGAGAAGGCACCCTGACGAGGACTACGAAACACGGCTTGACGACGAGTTGGATATCATCAGAAGGATGGGTTTCCCGGGCTATTTTCTGGTGGTCTGGGATTTCATTCGCCATGCCAGGGAAATGAAGATTCCGGTGGGGCCAGGACGCGGTTCGGCGGCCGGATCGGTGGTGTCCTACGCTCTTGGAATCACCGATATCGATCCGTTGGAGTACGATCTTCTCTTCGAACGATTTCTCAATCCCGAGCGGATTTCCATGCCTGATATCGACATCGATTTCTGCCAGCGACGTCGCGAGGAAGTGATCGATTATGTCCGTCGAGCTCTATGGTGAGGATTCGGTGTCGCAGATCGCCACCTTCAACATTCTCAAAGCCAAGTCGGCGGTGCGCGACGTCGGTCGCGTCATGGGCATGCCGTTCGGCGATGTGGATCGAATCGCCAAGCTGATTCCGGACGACCTCAACATCACCATCGAAAAGGCGCTCGAGGATTCGCCGCAGCTCAGAGAGCTGGTCGACGGAGACGACGACGTCCGGACCTGATCGAGACGGCGTCACGCCTCGAGGGCAAGGCGCGGCACTGCGGCGTGCACGCCGCCGGGGTCGTGATCGCGCCCGAACCGTTGGTCAATCTCGTGCCCTTGACTCGGACCTCGCACGGCGATGTGGCCACCCAGTTCGACAAGGACGATGTCGAGACCCTCGGTCTGCTCAAGATGGACTTCCTCGGGCTGCGGACGCTGACCGTCCTCGCCGACGCGGTCGAGTCGATCCGGCGCACAGGAAGATCCGGACTTCGATCTCGAGGAGATCCCCCTCGACGATCCCAAGGTCTACGAGCTCTTCTCCTCCGGCGACACCGACGGGATCTTCCAGTTCGAGTCGGCGGGGATGAAGGAGGTTCTGCGCAAGGTCCAGCCCCGGGTCTTCCTCGATGTGGCCGCGCTCAACGCCCTCTATCGGCCGGGCCCCATGCAGTTCATCGACGACTACACCGATCGCAAGAACGGCACGCAAGGCGATCACCTACATCTTCCCCGAACTCGAGACGATCCTCGGCGAGACCTACGGCATCATCGTCTATCAGGAGCAGGTGATGCGGATCGCGGTGGAGATCGGCGGGTTCTCCATGGCCAAGGCCGACATGCTCCGCAAGGCCATGGGCAAGAAGAAGCAGGAGATCATCGATCGCGAGGGCCAGAACTTCATCGACGGGGCGGTGGCGAAGGGCCACCCGAAGGACAAGGTGCGCGAGCTGTGGAACCAGATCGTGCCCTTTGCGAAGTACGGTTTCAACAAGTCGCACTCGGTGGCCTACGCCCACGTCGCCTATCTGACGGCCTATCTCAAGACCCACTATCCGGCGCACTTCATGGCCTCCATGCTCACCTCGGAGGCCTCGAACACCGACAAGCTGAGCCAGTATCTCGGCCGCTGTCGGCAGATGGGGATCGCCATCCTGCCGCCGGACATCAACACCTCGCTGCACGCGTTTTCGGTGGAGGACGGCGGACATCCGGTTCGGCCTGACGGCGATCAAGGGTCTCGGGGATGCCGCCATCGAACCTCTCCTCGAGGCGAGAGAGCGCGACCGGCGGGTTCGAGTCGCTTTCCCAGTGCCTGGGTTCGCTGCCGGCGCGCGCGGTCAACCACAAGGCCCTCGAGTGCCTCGCCAAGGCCGGGTGCTTCGACCGATTCGACGTCACCCGGAAGGGCGTTCTCGACAACCTGGAGCAGCTCGTGGAAATGACGACGCGCGAGCGCGAGCAGCGCGAGCTCGGGCAGGGTTTTCTCTTTGCCGATCTTCCGTCTGAGAGCCTCGAAGACGAGATCAGATCGGTGGGCAAGGCCGCCGACCAGGATCGCTTGGCCTGGGAGCGCGAGGTCCTGGGCTTCTATCTCAGCGGTCATCCGCTCGACGCCTATCGAGCCCAGCTCGACCGCTATGCGGATACCTCCATCGACGATCTGCCCCTGAAGTTCCAGGGCGGTGCGGAGAACGCGACGGTCGGTGGATTGGTCTCGGCCCTCAAGGTCATTCCCATCAAGAAGGAGGGCCGGAACCAGGGCCGTCGGATGGCGGTCTTCCAACTCGAGGACGCGGGCGGGGCGGTCAGAGCCGTCGTCTTTCCCGACACCTTCGAGTCCTACGAGCGGTTGATCGAGGATGGGGCGGCGCTGCTTGTCACGGCGACCCTCAAGGGCGACGGCGACCACGTCGAACTGATGGTCGACGAGGTTGCCGATCTCGTCGGGATGGACTCGAAGAAGGCGGCCGGGCTGCGGATCGTCCTCGATCTCGATTCAGTGGACGAGGCAGACCTTCGAGTCCATCCGCGAGTACCTGCTCGAGCACCCCGGCGAGATGCCGGTGCGGTTCGAGCTGCGGCGGCGCGGGCAGTTCCGGGCGCGTCTCGTGCCGCCGCCGGCGCTCAGCGTCGAGCCGAGCCAGGAGACCCAGGACGGGCTCGTGCCGTTTCTCGCCGGCGGCCGCTGCGAGTTCGAGTTCGACACCGCGAAACGCAATGGCAAGCCCCGGCGCCGCCGCCTCCGCCGGCGGTGGAGGACGAGGCCGGCTCGTCAACTAGTTTCGAGTTCGCAGTTCCGAGTTGCCAGTCGCCATCACAGAGTGAGCTTAAGGGTCCTGACGTCGTGGAATCCGTGCCCAGATTGCGTTGGACTAGAACTGAGCCTCTTGCAAATTCCCGTTCTCGGAGGATCGTCGTCAGTGGTCCTCGCCGGCGAGGCGCCGGCGCCATCAAAGGGCCGATAGTCATTGTGGGGCGGCGCCCCGCCGGCCTGGGGCCGCGCGGAACGGTACACAGCTGGGTCAAACTCGAATTTTGCAGAGGCTCAATTAAGTACTATTCTAATAATTCTGCATCGAGATTGTCTTGTACTCCCCGCGCAACCACCGCTCGACATCGGTGGTGTACCACTTCGAGAACCGGCTCCCCGACGGCCCGCCGGCGAGGACCGTCTGCACGGTGTCGGTTCCCATATCGGTGATGAAGCGCCACGACGGGGCGAAGGTCGTGGTCCGGCCGTGGGCGGTGAAGAGCCCGCCCTGGACCACCGTGGCGCGATTGCCGGGCAGGGCGATGGGTCCGTGGTCGAAGCCGAGGAAGCCGCGGCAGCTTGCCGTCGAAGAAGATGTTGGTCATCTCGACCCGGCGCCGGCGGCCCCAGGGCATGACGTGGAACGGGTCGAGGTGGGTGAGCAGCTCGGCGAGGATCCTCGTCAGGACCGCCTCGCGGCCGGCAGCCGCCCCACCAGTAGGGATCCTCTGACAGGAGCATCCGGTCGAAGAGGTGGTAGTAGTCGGCGAGGATGGCGGTTTCATCGACGATGGCGTCCCAGACCTCGCGGCCGAAGAGCCGGTCGCCGCAGACCTCGAGCAGACGATCTCGTGGTAGACCTCCTCGAAGAGCGTCGCTCCGCGCGAGTCGAGATCGTAGTGGAGGTCCCACGCGCGCGAGCAGCCGGCCCGCGAGGCTGTCGGGCAGCAGCGGCCGCCAGATTTCCATGAAGCGCCTCGGCCTGGAGGGACATCAGATCGAGCTGGATGGCCTTCATGGTCTCCGGCGTGTGGTCGGTTCGCGCTTCGAGCAGGCGGCCGGATCCGGTCGTGGCGGTAGGACCCCATGGGCAGGTTGACGGCCATCGGGCCGGCCGGGGAGTTGATGTCGTTGTTGGCGGTGACGATGATGCCGTCGGCCGGGTTGAGTTCCGAGTGGAGCCGATCCGCGGCCAACCATGCCCCGCCAGTGTCGCTCGCGATCCCAGGCCGGCACCGGGTGGACCCCGGAGTGGCGCCGATCGGGGAGGAGACCGGACTGCTGGTAGCCGATGTTGCCCTGGCGGTCGGCGAGCACCCAGTTGCAGGAGATGGAGACCTCGCGGACGAGGCGCTGCGCCTCCGGCACGGTTCTGGTCTGGACGAACCCGGCGGATGGCGTCGAGACGAGGCCGCGGCGCCCTGCGGTGTCCCGACCAGGCGCGGGTCAGATAGAACCCGTCGGCGAGGTCGTGCGTGCAGCGGGTCGGCCTCGAGGACGCCGAGGTCGTTTTCGCGGATGGTGATCTCGGCGTCGGGGTGTCTTCTTCCGCCGGACGGTCTCGTGCCGGATGTCGAGATCGTGGAACTCGTCGCCGCGTCGGCAGCGCCCGTCTCGGCAGTCCTCGACAAAGAAGTCCGACCATGTCCATGAACCCGTAGGTGAATCCGAACGAGAGATCGCGGGTGCGGCCCATGACCAGCCCGGGAACCCCGGGCATGGTCGCGCCGACCCGATCGTCGTCGGGGGTGTGCATGACGGCCTCGTACCAGATCGCCGGCAGCCGGTTGAACTCGAGGTGGGGGTCGTTGCACTGGATGGGCGAGCCCGGATGCCGGTCCGTGCTCCGCTCACCGCCCAGTTGTTGCTCGCCGCGACCTTGGGTGCGCCCGGAAGGAATCGGAGCGCCGGGCGGCAGCAGGGGCTCGATGTGGGCGAGATCGCGGATGGCGTCGACGGTCTCGTCGTCGAGACCGTCGAGGTGCGGGCTGAAGAGCCGCTTGCAGCGCCTCGACGGCGGCGCCGCCGTGGATCGCCTGGATGATGAGCTTCTCCACGTCCTGCTGCGATTGCGCGAGACCGAGGTACGACATGAGCTTGATGGTGAGCAGGGTGTCGGCCGGGGACCATCGGTTCGGGCCGGTGTCGGACGAGGACGAAACTCCAGCGGCCGCCGCCGGCCTGCGAGGACGTGGTTGACCCCGGCTGCGTAGGCTTCGGCGAAACGACGCGCCTCCGGCGTCGAGTTCCGCGACCTCGCGCTCGGCCTCGCGGCGAAAGCCCATCTGCCGCATGAAGACATCGATGCCGAAGGTGGTGTCGTCGTCGGCGAGGCACTCCGAGATCCGGCCCTGACCGACGATCCGGGCCATGACCATCTGGACCAGCCGATCGCCGGCGTGGGCCGCGCCGAGGGCGCAGGCGAGGGCGTCGTCGTCGTCGGCCCAGAGTTCGGCGACACCGTCGGCGGTCCGGGCGGCATCGAACTCGATGGATCCGATGGTGAATGTCCGTCGCTGACGGGTGAGTTTCATGTCGGGACCTCCGATCGTGCGCGTGAGCCGGAGCATATCCGCGAACGGGGAAGCCTGCGTGTCATGCCGTATTGTTGTTGCGCCTACAATGGAGAGCCGGTGCCGGATCCCGGATCGGCACGCGGTGCGACCTGGGGCGATGCCGGGAGAGGGAGTCGCATGAAGTACTTGTGTCTCGACGCTTGTGTCTGCTGCTGTCGATCACCGCCACCGTCGTCGCGGCGGCGGATCGATCGTTCTCGACGACTCGGTGCGGGCCGTCGTGACCGGTGCGAGCCCGCTCGAAGATCGCCGAAGACACGCGGATTCGCCGTCCGCGACGGACGGGTGCAGGTGGTCGCGGTGAGCGCCGGCGGCGATACCGGCGGCCGTCGAGGACGTGGCTCGGATCACACGGCGCGACCTTCTTGTGCTCGCGGCGCGAGACCGGGTCCAGGCGTTTGTTCCGCCCGAGCTTCTCCCCGAGCTCGGCAGCGACCCGATGTCGTTGTTCGTCGAGCGCCCGATCTACGCCGAGCTCCCCGAACCGCGCGCCACCGGCCGCGGCGTCGAAACAGACGACCCTGGCGGTGACCTCGGAGGGCGTGGCGGTGATGAACGCGCCTGCCTGGCAGGCGGCAGGGTCTCACCGGGTGCAGGGGTCCGGGTCGGCGTCATCGATGTCCGAGTTCGGCGGTTGGGAGGACCTCCTCGGTGTCGAGCTTCCGCCCGCCGGCCGGACGACCTATCAGGCGTTCGGCGGTGCGAGCGTGGTCGCTGACGAGGTCCACGGCACCGGCGTGCGCCGAGATCGTCCACGACATCGCGCCCGACGCCGATCTCTTCCTCGCCCATATCCGAACCTCGACCGATTTCTACGCCGCGATGGACTGGTTGGTCGGCTCAGGGGGTCGATGTGGTGACCATGTCGCTCGGTTGGTTCGGCGCAGGGCCGGGGGACGGCACCGGTCAGATGGCGGACGAGATCACCGCGTTCGTCGCGCGCGACCGACGCGCTCTTTTTGACCTCGGCCGGGAACGAACGACGGTCGCATTGGCAGGGTCGCCACTCGTCGACGGTGACGGCAACGACTGGGTCGATTTCGCACCCGGCGACGATCTCAACGAGCTCTCAGCTCCACCATGTCCGAAGGCGATCGGGTCGCGGTCAACATCGTCTGGAACGACTGGACGTTCTCCGACCACGGACTACAGTCTCCATCTGTTCAATCTCGACGGCGCCGAACCGGTCGAGGTGGCGGTCTCCGATCGACCCCAGACCGGCCAGAGCTGGCAGACGCCCTACGAACAGATCTCCTACACCGCGCCCGACGGCGGTCGTTTCGGCGTCCGGATCGGTCGGGCCGGTGTGGTCGGGACCAACGACTCGAGCTTTTCAGCCTGGACAGCGATCTCATCAACCGTGTCGGCGAGGGATCGCTCACGCTTCCCGGCGACGTCGACGACGTGGTCGCGGTCGCCGCGGTCAACTACAACCCTCCCTACGGGTATCGCAGTTTCAGCTCGGCCGGACCGACCAACGGTCCCGGGGGGTCGCTTGCCGGCGGTGTGACCAAACCGGATCTCTCGGGTTATGACGGCGTCTCGACGGTATCCTACGGAACCCGGGAGTTTCTACGGAACCTCGGCCGCCTCGCCGCACGCCGCCGGGGCGGCCGCGGTGGTGCGGCAGCGCCGAACCGGGATATCGACTCGAGCGAAACCCGGGACTTCCTCGAGCAGCCGCGCGCATCGATCTGGGTCCGGCCGGCAAGGACAACGACTATGGTTGGGGCCGGGTCTTTCTCGGCCAGACCCCGGGATCCGACTGCACCTACAGCATCGACCCGGTCGCCGGCGACCGGTGTCCGGCCGAGCCGGCGGCGGCGGGATCGATCCAGCTGACCGTCTGCCGACGGCGGGTTGCCCGCTGGACGCACCTCGAGCCAGGCCGAACTGGCTGAACGTCGCACCGGCATCGGGTTCGGGAAGTGGAGTGGTCGGCTACACCGTCGAGGCCAATCCCGGCCCTGACCCCGCGACGGACGGGCAGCGTCACCAGGTGGCCAGGACCTCAGCGTTCCCGGTCGTCCCAGGCCGGAGCTCCGGCACCCGATAGGAGACGGTGTACCTGGTGGCCGGCATCGCGGAGACCGAGGGCCTGCGCAGACCCGATGGAAGTCCGATCTCGCGATCCTCAACCCGGGGACCGAGGCCGCCGAGGTCGACCTCGAGCTACCGCCACGACCGCCGGACAGGTCGCAGACCTCGCTGTCGGTGGGTTCCGGGGAGATCATCGAGCTGGCCAACGTGGCCGGGCGACACCTTCGGGGCGGCCGATTCGGCCGGCGCGGTGGAGGTTGACGGTCCAACGTGCCGAGTTGATCGTCACCGCACGGACCTACAACGACGCGCCGCAGGGGACCTTCGGACAGTTCCTCCCGGGTGTCACCTTCGAGGGTGGAATCGCACCGGGGCGAGGTCGCGCTGCTTTCGCAGCTCAGCAGCAACGACGGGTGCGCACCAACATCGGTTTTGTCGATCTCGGCGGCAACGGGGCGGTTGTCCGCATTCGGCTCTTCGACGGTGGCGGTGACGCGGTGGGTTCGGCAGCTCGACCGAGATCATCCCCGCCGGAGGGTGGTTCCAACGCAACCGGGTCTTCCGCGCCGCCGACGCCGGTGACTGCAGCGGTTGCTACGCCCTGGTCGACATCGTCGGTGACGGCGGGCCCGTCTGGGTCTACGCGTCGGTGGTCGACAACGCTTCGGGTGATCCCACGACCATCCCCATGGAAGCTCGGTGAACGCGGTCAAAGATCGCCGGCGACGAGAGGTATCTGGTGGCCGGAATCGCCGAGACCGACGGCGCCAACCAGACCAAGTGGAAATCCAACCTCGCGCTGCTCAATCTCTCGGGTCAGGGAGTCACGGCGGATCTGACCTACCGCCACAGCGAGGGGAGCGAAGGCGTCATCGGTGACCCTGGCCGACGGCGAACTCCGGGAGTTCGCAAATATCGCCGCCGATCTCTTCGGCGCTCCGGGTTCGGCGGGGGCGGTCGATGTCGATGCCGATGGACCGCTGGTGGTGACGGCGCGGACCTTCAACGACTCGCCCGACGGGACCTTCGGTCAGTTCCTGCCGGGGCTCGGGTGTCTCGCCGGCGCTGATTCCCGGTGACGACGGTTATCTGAGTCAGCTCAAGAGCACCGATGACTTCCGCACCAACATCGGCTTCACCAACTATCGGCGACTGCGACGTGCAGTGTGCGGGTCTTCCTCTACGACGATCAGGGGGTGCGAAAAGGGGCAGTCTCTACTCCACGGTGCCGGCGGGCGGTTGGACCCAGGTCAATCGGGTCTTCGAGGCAGCCGGTGTCGGCAGCTGCCCGCTGGGTTACGCCGTCGTCAAGGTCCTGACCGGGGGGTGTCGAGGTCTGGGCCTATGCATCGGTGGTCGACAACGGCTCGGGCGATCCGACCACCGTGCCGGTCGTGATCCGCTGAATCGGGAGGTGTGATGATGACGAGAATCGTCAGGGTCGAGATCGACGGGCGTCCGGAGTGGGGGGTTGTCGACGGCGACGAGATCGTCCACCTTCCCGAGGGGCCGTTCGGGGTCGAGCCGAGGCGGGGACGGACTCTCGGGTCGTTCGATGAGGCGAGCCTGCTCGCTCCGGTCGACCCCGTCAAAGGTGATCTGTGTCGCTCGGAACTATGTCGCCCACGCGGCCGAGCACGCGGCGGAGGTGCCGGAGACGCCGCTGCTGTTCTTCAAACCCCCGAGCGCGGTGATCGGACCCGGCGCCACCATCGAGCTTGCCCGGCGAGTCCGACCAGGTCGAGCACGAGGGCGAGCTCGCGGTGGTCATGGGCCGCCGTTGCCGACGTATCGCCGAAGATGACGCCTGGGAGCGCCGTTCTCGGCGTGAGCTGCGCCAACGACGTCACCGCCCGGGACATCCAACGGGCGGAGAAGCTGTGGACCCGGGGCAAGGGCTTCGACACCTTCTGCCCGGTGGGTCCGTGGATCGTCGCCGGGATCGACCGCGACGCGGTGGCCGATCTCGAGATCCGGTGCTCGGTCAACGGCGAGCTCCGCCAGCGGGGCCGGACCAGCCAGATGGTCTTCAACCCGGCGTATCTGATCTCCTACATCAGCCAGGTCATGACCCTGGAACCCGGTGATGTGATCCTCACCGGGACACCCGCAGGGGTCGGACCGCTCACCCCCGGCGACGAGGTGACCGTCGAGATCGAGGGCGTGGGGATGCTGTCGAATCCGGTGAGAACGGAGGCAGAATTCTCAATTCTAAATTTTTAATTCTCAATTACATCGCAGCGTTTCTATGGGCTGTGCGATGAAATTAAAAATTAAGAATTCAAAATTAAGAACTGCGTGTCAGCGCGACCGCTTCGATCTCGATGTCGGCGCCGAGCGGGAGCGCGCCGACCTGCGACCGCGGATCTCGCCGGCGGCGCATCCGGGAAGTACTCGGCGTAGACCGCGTTCATGCGTTTGAAGTCGCCGAGATCGGTCATGAAGACCGTCATCTTGACGACCCGGTCGAGGCTGGTGCCGGCAGCTTCGAGAACGGCGCGGACGTTGTCGAGCACCCGTCGGGTCTGATCTTCGATGGAACCCGTGACCAGGGTTCCGGTGGCGGGGTCGAGGGGCACCTGGCCCGGCGGTGAAAACGAGGTGATCGGTGCGGATGCCCTGGGAGTAGGGTCCGACCGCTCCGGGGGCCTTGTCGGTGGCGATGATGTCTCGGGTCATTTCTATGGCTCCTGTTCTCTCGTGGCGACGAGCTCGCGCAGTCGTTGCCATTCATCGAGGTAGGTTTTGAGCGTGGGGGCGGCCGCCCTCGATCTCGGCCAGAATGAGGATCGGCGACCCGCTGCTGCTGCCTGGGCGTATAGGCCTCGGACGGAAAGAGTGGCCCGCGAGATCGGGCGACACGGAGCCACACGAGGTAGATGGTGAGCGCGTCGATACGTGGCGGTTGTACTGGAGCGATGCTTCGATCGAAGTGCCTCTCCGAGCGAGCGGAATTGCCGGAGCCCAACTCCGAGATCGGAAGGCACGACGACGTCGAGGACCGGTTGGCCACGCGTCGATCAGAAGCAGGGTCTCTTCCCGGTCTCAGGCTCACCGAGGGCGAGGAGGCAGAGGGCGGCGATGACGGCGAAGACGATCCACGAGAGGTGCCTTCCGCGGGTGAGAATCAGCGCGAGGATGGCGCTCATGATGAAGGTCTGGGCGACGGCGAAGACCACGACCGTCGCTGACTCGAACGCCGACAACGACGCCCGAGAGGACGACGAGCACCGCGGCGAGACCGAACCAGGCGACGGTCGTGAGGTGCCAGGCGAAGCGCAGGGTCTGACGGGTGAAGGAGTCGTCGCCGAAGAGTGTCGGAAGATCGGATCTGCGGAGCAGCCGGCGGATGATGTAGCGTTCGCCGAGCCACGAGTGGACGATGCCGATGCCGATGGTCAGGATGGCGGCGGAGATGAGCAGCAGGTTCATTCGTTCCTCCTCCGCGCCGCGGTAGAAGCGGATGTGGACCTTCTCGACGGTGGCGAGACCACCGGTGATGACACCGTCGATGATCGGCAGAAAGGCCTCGATCTTGTCGATGGTGTCGACGATCTCGATGATGACCGGGAGATCGGACGAGAGTCGGAGGAACTTGGCCGTGTGGAGCCGGCTGCGACCGCCGAACCCCTCGATGCCGCGAAGGACCGTCGCACCGGCCAGCCCGACCCGGCGCGCCTCGCGGACGATCCACTGGTAGAGCGGCTGTCGTTCGTGGCGGTCGCTCTCGCCGATGAAGATCCGCAGCAGATGTCCGTCTTCAGGGAGGGTCATGGATCACCTCACAGCAGTCGTGCGCCGTTGAAGCCGAGCCAGGCGGCGCCGAGACCGAGAATCACGTGGGCCGCGACGTTGGCGGCGGCGCGCAGCATCTGGGAGCCTTCGGCCAGGGCGACGGTTTCGAAGGCGAGGGTCGAAAAGGTCGTGAAGCCGCCGAGAACGCCGATGAAGAGAAAGAGGCGAGTCGTCGGCCGAGAGCACGCCGCGAACCTCGGCGAGCCCGCCCAGCAGACCGAGAAGAAGGCACCCGACCACGTTGACCACGAGGGTCCCCCACGGGAAGCCCGCGTTGGGCACGAGTTGATAGACCCAGCCCGAAACCAGGAAGCGAAGTCCGGCGCCGACAAAACCGCCCGCACCGACCACGAGTGTTTGCGAGAACAGGTTCTGCATTGAGAAGACGATAGCAGAACGGACGGAGGACGGGGATCGCGCTGCCCTTGCCGAATCCGTCTCGCGTTTCCGTTTCCGTGACCCGCGCCCGATACCAGCGACAGCGGCAGCATCCGCGACCCGCGCGTTACAGCCACCCGAGAGCGACGCCGAAGACGAGGACCGCCACCGCGTCGACGGCCCAGATGGCGCCGACGGTGATGAGTTTCGAACGCATGGTCTTCATATCGAAGACCCAGTAGGACACGAGGAAGAAGGTGGAGATAGCCGAAGACGATGATGAGCCACGGCGCGCCGGTGTTCCAGAACGACCAGTCCCAGGTCAGGGCGTTGACCGAGTTGAGCCAGATCTCGACGATGACGCAGAAGATCGAGTTGGCGAGGGCGAGGAAGATCCGGTTGGGGACCCCGAGGATCTTCATCTTCGGATCCGCCGGCAGCATCTTGCAGAAGGCGATCCCGGCGATGGCGAACATGAACATGATCTCGATGTTGAGACCGATCATGATGAGGTAGGCGGTGTCGCCCGGGGCGCCCCACATGGGCGCGCGGCCGTTGAGGTGGAAGAAGATCGAGTTCCAGATCTCGTTGAACCAGTCCATCCCCCAGAAGGCGAGCCCGGCGAGGACGAGGTTCCAGTTGCGGCGTTCGATCTCGTTGGCGTAGACATAGACGACGAAGGCGAAGAGGGGAATGACATACCAGCTGAAGTGCGATCCGTCGCGAAGAATGCTCATGGCCTGTTGCGCGGCTTCCGTCATGATTGACCTCCGTTCTTGAGACGATCATAAAGCAACAAGCGTACCTATCCCTCATAAAGCAACAACGTACCTATCCCTTTCGCTCAGGTTAGTCAGTTTTCACTCCGGCGATGGTTTGGTCGCAGGCCCTGAAGGACCTGCCTACAGAGTCCTAAGCAACACTCAATAAACAACATAACTGTAGGCGCGCCCTTTAGGGTGCGCGACCAAATCGTGCTGAAAGCCCTTCGCCATCGGCCAACCTGAGTCATGGGGATAGGTATGAAGCAACAATGTTCTTTGTCGAGTATCAACCCCGGCCTTCCGGGCCGCCTTCGGCGACCCAGCGTCGTCCCATCGGCGCGGTCGCTCGGGTGGTGGATTGGAGAGCTGCGACCACGCCGATGGGACGCCGGCGGCCTGCTTCGTTGCCGGGCAACCAGGCAGAGGCGCGCCTCCCGGGGGAGCCCGGCAGCGCCATTGTGCGCAGCGTGTCGCGTTGCCGGTAGGGTGTACTGGCACAATGGCGTGCCCACCCCGAGGGACGGTCCTTCCCCGCGTGACCTCGAGGTCATCGATTCGGATGCAGCAGACGCCAAGTCATGGCTCTGACTTCGTCGAAGAGACGGATTGCCGAATCGGCCTGCGGTGAATTGACGGCACCGGCGCCGACGAGGAGGCGAAGATGCGTGTCGACCTCTTTTGCAGAGCCGTAGGCGATTCGCCAATGGTGCATCCTGTCTCGGCCGGACCGACCGTGGCCTTCGGAGAGATTGGCGGGCACCGACGAAGCGGAGCGAATCACCTGATCGGCGAGACTCTTGAGGGGCGCCGGTACGCGCAAGACAAGCGAGATCGCGATGCCGGCGGCTTCGAGGGCCTTGTCGTGGGCGATGAGGCCGGTGGTTGGTAGGGCGTTGCGCATGATCACCTCCTGGTTGTTGATGGTCCTTCCCCCAGCCGCTGAGATGGCCGATGTCAAGGGTCGCCGCCGCGGCGATTCGTCATGCCCTTGACATCGGCCATCTCAGCGGCTACGCGTGAATCTGAACAACCAGGAGGTGATCATGCTGCCCCGGACGCTGCCCCGGACGCTGCCCCGGACGCTGCCCCGGACGCTGCCCCGGACGCTGCCCCGGACGCTGCGCCCTGGACGCTGCCCCGGACGCTGCCCCGGACGCTGCCCCGGACCCGGGCTGCCCCGGACGCTGCGCCCGGACGGCTGCCCCGGACGCTGCCCCGGACGCTGACATCGGGCACGGACGCGGACGCGGACGCTGCCGACACGGGCGGTTTCTGTTGGACCCGGAATACCGGCCGGGGGCGAACGGTCTTCTGTATCAGCGAAAAGGGAGGCACGATGATGAGTGAGAAACCCGAGATCGGGCTCCATGGTGTGGATCGATCTGACCGTCGACAACGCGGAGACCGTCCGCGATTTCTACAGCGCGGTCGTGGGCTGGACCTCCGACGAGGTGGACATGGGGGGCTACTCCGATTTCTCCATGAACACCCCCGACAGCGGAACCACCATCACCGGGGTCTGCCACGCCCGGGGCGTCAACGCCGACATGCCGCCGGCGTGGATGCCGTACTTCACGGTTGTCGATCTCGACGCGAGCATCGAGCGCTGCAACGCACTCGGCGGCGAGGTCGTTGTCGCTCCGCGGACGCTGGGCGAAGGGCGGTTCTGCGTCGTCAAGGATCCCGCGGGTGCGGTGGCAGCTCTCTACGAGAAACGAGGTCATTTCTTGAAGAAGAGGAACGCCGCCAGTCCGATGAGGATGACCGCGAAGACCTTGCGGAACTGGGCGGTGGAGACGTGCTCGATGAGCCGGGCGCCGACCTGGGCGCCGATGATCCCGCCGACGCCGAGCAGGAGACCCACCTTGAGATCGACGTTGGCGAGCTTGTTGTGCGCGAAGAGCGCCGAGAGCGCGACGACGAGGATGGTGACGAACGAGGTGCCCACCGCCTTCTGGGCGGGATACCCGAGATAGAGCAGCAGCGGGACCACGAGGAAACCGCCGCCGAGACCGGTGAAGGCGGCGCCGATGCCGACCACGATGCCGATGAGGGCGAGAAGGAACACGTTCGGGGTCAAGGCTCGTCTCCTTTTCGGATGGTGACCGCGGCCGCGGATCGCGGTCAGTTCTCGGTCAGCCGTCTCGCCGGTGGCGAGGAAGTGGTTGAGCTCGGTCTCCCAGGTCAGCATGAACTCGTCGAAGTGCTCCTGGGTGAACTCGCTCACCACCCGGTCGCCATCGGGACCGAGGGCGGTGAAGCTGTAGCTGATCTCGGCCGTCGAACCCCTCGGCGCAGCCGCGAGCTGGATCACGATCTTGCCGACGACGATGCCCGGAATCACCTTGACGATCTCGAGGAGGTGGTCGGCGGGTTCGTGTCGGGTGATCACCCAGATCGCCTCCTGCGGACCGGCGGCGGTGACGAAGACGCAGTCGAGTTCGGCCAGACCCGAATCGGTGGCCACCAGCCGCGGGTGCCAGCCGTTGACCCACTCGGACTCCCGCACCGGGCAGAGCAGCGGGAAAGACCTGATCGGGCGGGGCGTTGAGCGTCTGCGTGTAGCTCCGGGTGACACGGTGTGGTTTGACGATGTTCATGCTGCACCTTGTTGCGGCGTTCATCCACGGTCAGATCGAAATCGGATGTCTCCCTAGAGTGTACCGTCGGAGCGGCGCCATCTCTCTCGGCCGCTCATTTTATCCCAGCGCCGGTAGCATGGTGACCATGCCCTCGGCGACCCATCCCGCGATCATCACGCTCGTGATTCCGGCACACAACGAGGCTCCGCTTCTGCCGCGGTTGCTGGACACCGTCGATGAGGCTCGTCGTCGGTACCTCGAGGGGGCGGGAGGCGGTCGAGGTCGTGGTGGCGGACAACGCCTCCACCGACGGCACCGGCGACATCGCCCGCGACCGCGGGCTGCCGAGTGGTGCGGGTGGACAAACGGTGCATCGGCGCGGCCCGCAACGGTGGCGCCGCGGTGGCGAACGGGTTCGATCCTCGCTTTCGTCGACGCCGACATCCGGATCCACCCCGAGACCTTCAACGCGATCGAGGAGGCGATGAGCACCGGACGATTCGTCGCCGGCGCCACCGGCGTTTCGATGGAACGGTGGTCGCTGGGAATCGCCGCCACCTATGCGTTGATGGTCCCCTGGGTGTGGATGCTGCGGATGGACACCGGCGTGGTCTTCTGCGGTCGCGACGATTTCGAAGCCATCGGAGGCTATGACGAATCGCTTCTCTCGGGGAAGATGTGCAACTGCTGGTCGATTTGAAGCGACAGGGGGGACGGGATGGCCGGCGCCTGATCGCGGCTGCGGACGGTCAAGGCCATCGCTTCGACGCGCAAATTCGATCGCTGCGGCGACTGGCACTATTTCACCGTGATGCCGAGGGTGATCCGTGGCGAGAGTCGCTCGATCGAACGAATCGAGCCGATCGAAAGCTTCGGCTGGAAAGTACTGGTGACTGCAGGATCGTACCCGGGACTGACCACTGGTGATCGCCGCGGGATGGCGTAGAATGACAAGGTGCGGCAAGCTTCGATCAAGTCGAGTCTGGGACGCGGTCCAGGGCGCCCGGGTCTGGACCGACGAGGTGGGTGAGGGGATCACGCGAATTCGGATCACCAGCCGATGGGCGAAGATGCTCGGGTTCGAGGTCTCCGCCTATCTCGTCGACGATCTGCTGGTGGATACGGGTTTTTCCCATGTTCGGCGATCAGGTTGCTGAGCGTACTCGAGGGACGCCGGATCCGCGCCATCTGCTGCACCCACAACCACGAGGACCACACCGGGAACTGCGGACCGCTCGCGGCACGCCACGGGTGTCCGGTTTTCATCGCCAATCACGGTCTTCGTTGGAGTGAAGGGGTCCGCCGGCTCAAGCCCTACCGAGCGTGGTTCTGGGGATCACCGGGATGGTACGACGCGGAGGAGATGCCCGACGAGGTGTCGGGGCTCGCGCCGATCACTGCGCGCCCTGCCGGCGCCCGGGTCACTCGATCACCCACGTCGCGCTGTGGGAGGAGGCGACCGGCACGGTCTTCACCGGCGATCTCTTCATCGCTCCCGGCGCTTCGGCGGTGATGACCCAGGAAAATCCGTATGATCTCGTCGATTCGCTGCGCCGGGTGGCGGCCGTCGAACCGCGGTTGATGCTGACCGGTCACGGCCTGGTCGTGGAGGATCCCGCATCGCGACTGCGCGCCAAGGCGGATTCGATCGTCGACGCGGCCGCCCGCGCGGTGGAGCTCCACCGTGCCGGGATGGCGCGACCGCGAGATCGTCCGCACCGTCTTCCCGACGGGCAACCGCCGGGATCGATGTCATCGAGGTCTTGACCCAGGGCGAGTTCTCGCGGCTCAACTTCGTTCGCGCGGCGGTGCGGCACGCTCCGGATGATCCGGCTGGATACGATTCTGCGACAATAGACTCCGATGCCGACGGTTGACGATACTCCGACGGGTCATCGGGACCACGAACCGCGTCTCCTCGATCGCACCGAGGAGCTCAAGGTCGCGGCGGTGGCGGCGGTGGTGCGCCAGACCCGCGACGGAGTCGAGATCCTCTTCATCCACCGCGCCGAGGACCCCAACGACCCGTGGTCGGGTCACATGGCCTTCCCGGGGGGCGGGTGGAGGACCGCGACGCCGACTCCGCTGGAAGCGGCGGTGCGTGAGACCCGGGAGGAGGTCGACTCTCGATCTGAGACGAGCCGGCACCCTGCTCGGCCGGTTGTCCGATGTCGCCGCGGTGGGTCGGGGCCGACCCCTGTCCCTGGTCGTCGAGCCCTATGTCTTCGCCATCGAAGATCGCCCGGCGCTCGAACCCAACCACGAGGTCGCGGATGTGGTCTGGGTGCCCCTCGAGTTTCTTCTCGATCGGCAGCAACCGTTCGACCATCCCCTGGCGACACGGCGAGATCTCCGTCAACCTGCCCGTGCTACCGCTATCGGACGACCACGTCATCTGGGGTCTCACCTTCGGCATGGTCGACGAACTCCTCACCCTCATCGAAGGCGGGAGCGGCGGCGGGCGGTGGATGGACCCGAGATAATTATGAATTTTGAATTATGAATTTTGAATTACATCGCACCATCGCGGCGATCACAGCGATCACGTTCAAGTCGACCGATGTTCGATGGATTGTGGAGGCAGGCTTCCAGCCTGCTCTTCAGAGCCGCTCGAGCAGTCCATACCTCGTACGATAGTCCTTTGGCGCTCGAGTCACGAGGTCCGAAATTCAAAATTCATAATTCAAAATTCATAATTAGCCTAGTGCGCTTCATCCCAGTTCCTGCCGACCCCGAGATCGACGACCAGCGGCACCGAGAGCTCGATGGCGCCGATCATCTCTTCGCGGACCATCTCGCCGACGGCCTCGGCCTGATCCTCGTCGACCTCGAGCAGGAGCTCGTCGTGGACCTGGAGGAGCAGCAGCTGGCCGGGAAACTCGGCGCGGAGCCGGGCGTCGACGGCGAGCATGGCCTTCTTGATGAGATCGGCGGCCGAGCCCTGGACCGGGGTGTTGATGGCGACGCGCTCGGCGGCGGCGCGGGCGTTGAAGTTGCCCGACCTCAGATCCGGCACCGGTCGTTTGCGACCGAGGAGGGTCTCCACGTAGCCGGTTTCCGCCGCGCCGGCGAGGGTCCGTTCGCGGTACTCCTCGATCTCGGGGAAGCGCTTCTTGAAGCGTTTGATGTAGCGTGTTCGCCTCGCCGCGCGGGATCCTGAGCTGCTGGGCGAGACCGAAGGCGCTCTGGCCGTAGACAATGCCGAAGTTGACGGCCTTGGCGATGGTCCGCTGCTGGCGGTCGATCTCCTCCGGCCGGGACCTCGAAGAGACCCGGCGGCGGTTTCGGAGTGGACATCGGCGCCGGCTGAGAAGGCGTCGGCGAAACCGCCGACCCCGCCGCAGAGGTGGGCGAGGATGCGGAGCTCGACCTGCGAGTAGTCGGCGCCGACGAGCACCCGTCCCGGGCGGCGCGACGAAGGCCTGGCGGATCCGACGCCCCTCGGGGGTTCGGATCGGGATGTTCTGCAGGTTGGGGTCGGTGGACGACAGCCTGCCCGGTCGCCGCGGTGGTCTGCGAGTACGAGGTGTGGATCCGGCCGGTTCGAGGGTGGACGAGCTCGGGCAGGGGATCGACATAGGTGTTCTTGAGCTTGACCAGCGACCGGTAGTCGAGGATGGCGCTGGGCAGCGGGTGCTGGATGGCGAGCTCGGTGAGGACCTGCTCGTCGGTCGAGGCGCCGGTCTTGGTCGTCTTGATCACCGGCAGACCGAGCTCCTCGAAGAGAACCTCGCGGAGCTGTTTGACCGAGCCGATGTTGAACTCGCGGCCGGCGGCCTCGAAGCACCGCTTCTCGGCCTCGGCGATTCCGGTCTCGAGTTCGACCGAGAGCTCGGCGAGGGCCGCGGCAGTCGACCGCGATGCCGTTCATCTCCATCCGCGCCAGCACCGGCATCAGGGGCAGCTCGAGCTCGCGGTAGAGCCGGTCGAGGTCCTCTTCCTCGAGTCGTTGGTGGAGCTTGCCGTCGAGCAGCCAGGTCACGTGGGCGTCCTCGGCGGCGTAGTCGCGGGCCGTGTCCAGGGGCACCTGGTCGAAGGTCCCGCCCTTGCCGACGGCGTCGGCGAAGGAGATCATCTTGTGGTTGAGATAGACCAGCGCGAGATCGTCGAGCTTGTGCGACCGCCGGTCGGGGTTGAGGAGATAGTCGGCGAGCAGGGTGTCGCCGTCGATGCCCGTCGAGCTCGACCCCGTGGTGGGCGAGGACCTCGAGATCGTACTTGAGGTTCTGACCGGTCTTGCCCTTGGCGGGATCGGTGAGCACCGGCGAGGAGCGCGTCGCGCACCGTCTCCCAGTCGAGCTGGGGCTCGAGCACCGCGTGGGCCACCGGGACGTACCAGGCGACCTCGTCATCGGCGCAGAACGAGAGCCCGACGAGATCGGCGCGCATGGAATCCAGCGAGGTGGTCTCGGTGTCGAGGGCGAAACGCGGCGCGGCTTCGAGAAACGCCACCAGCTCGGCGAGCTCGTCCTCGTCTGGTGACGAGGCGGTACTTGCTGCGGTCGATGCCGGTCATCTCGCCGCCGAACTCGCGCAGCAGACCGCGGAACTCGAACTCGGTGAAGAGACTCGCGCGCCCGGTCCTCGTCGGGCGGCCAGACCAGGGCGAGCTCATCGAGTTCGACATCGACCGGGGCGTCGTCGCGGATGGTGGCGAGGCTCGCGCGAGAGGAAGGCCTGCTCGCGGTCGCGCTCGAGCTTGGCCTTGGCGCCGGGCGGCGTCACCTCGTCGATGTGGGCGTAGATCTCGTCGAGGCCCTTCCATTTGGCCAGCAGCGCCTTGGCGCCCTTCTCGCCGATGCCCTTGACCCCGGGGATGTTGTCCGACGAGTCGCCCCAGATCCCGAGGGCGTCGGGAACGAGCTCGGGCGGGCAGCCGAACTTCTCCTCGACCTCGGGAAACGAGATCCGGCGGTCCTTCATGGTGTCGAGGAGGGTGATGTGGTCGGTGACGAGCTGCATGAGGTCCTTGTCCGAGGTGACGAGGACCACGTCGAGCTCGTCCTCGTGGCGGCGGGCGAGGGTGCCCATGACATCGTCGGCTTCGAAGTCGTCGATGCAGAGGTAGGGCATGTCGAAGGCCTCGGCGACGCGTGAGAAGTGGGGCATCTGGGCGCGGAGGGCGTCGGGCATGTCGGGTCGGGTGCCCTTGTACTCCGGGAAGTCGCGCTCGCGGAAGGAGCCGCCCTTGGGGTCCCAGGTGATGGCCAGGTAGTCGGGCGTCTCGTCGCGGATGAGCTTGAGCAGCATGTTGGTGAAGCCGAAGAGGGCGTTGGTGGGCAGCCCGGCGGAGTTGGTCATCCCGCCGATGGCGAAGAACGCCCGGAACGCGATGTTCGGCCCGTCGATGAGGTAGAGCTTCTTTCGTTCTGTCATGGAAGGGAGTGTATCCTGACCGCTCCCGATCCCGCTCCCGTTCCCGCTCCCGCTCCCGCTGCAGCGACAGCGACCGGATCCGCGACGGCGATCAGCGTCAGCGGACCGCGGCAGCGATCAGCGTCCGGATCAGAGACAGCGTCGGCGCCGGCAACCGGCGGCAGCGACAGCAACAGCGCCGAGCAGCGACCTCAAGGAACGATCCTCGGGGTGCCGGGTTTGACAATGTGCCTCATGGACCTTCCGGCGCCGCGAACCATCGCGCACGTTGTCATACCGGGCTCCCCCGGGAGGCACGATGCGGTCTTTTGTCCCGGCGACGAGGGAGGCCGCCGGCGTGCCATCGGCGTGGTCGCAGCCCTTGAATCCACCACCCGAGCGACCACGCCGATGGGACGACGCTGGGTCGCCGAAGGCGGACCAGAAGGCCGGAGCCGAGAGAACCGGCGCCCATCTCGACATGCTAGGCTCTCCATCCGGATGGAGGCTCGATGAAACGACCGCTGTTGCTGCTTGTTGCTCATTCTGTTCGTGGTGCTTCCCGCTCGGGGCCGAGGAAATGGTCATCGTGCCCCGCGAGGTCCTCGACGGCATCGTCGAGCGAGGAGCTCGAACCCGTTGCCTCGATACGCGACGCCGGAAGAGCTGGCCCTGCCGCCGCTCGAGCTGCCGGAAGGCGCTGCTGGCGCCGCCGGCTGGAGACGTCGATTGCCCGCCTGAATACGCCCACAACGAGGGTCTGCTCATCCGTTGGGGCTCCTTCAACGACGTCCTCACCGCCATGACGGTGCCGATCACCACCGGCGATCCGGACGGGATCGTCTACATCGTGGTCTGGAGCGCGTCGCATGCAGAACAGCGCGACGACCACGCTGACCAACGCCGGCGCCGACATGAGCCAGGTCGAGTTCATCATCGTCGACACCGACTCGGTGTGGATCCGCGACTACGGCCCGCGGTTCATCTCCGAGGACGGCCGACCGGGCCATCGTCGACCACACCTACAACCGCGCCGCGGCCCATCGGACAACCAGATTCCCGACTTCATCGCCGCGCTCTGGGGCGAAGCCGTCGTACGACATCGGTCTTCGACCACGGCGGCGGCAACTTCCACCTCTTCGGCGACGACGAGGCCTTCATGACCGAGCTCATCGTCAACGAAAACCCGACCCTGACACCGGCCGAGATCGAGCAGCGCTATCTCGACTACCAGGGCCTCGATCTCACCATCACCGATCCGCTGCCGTCGTGGTTCGACTCGACCCAGCACATCGACATGTGGATGCTGCCGGTGGCCGATCGCGAGGTCATCATCGGCGAGTACGACCGGCGGGCGACCGGCCGCCAACACCGTCACCGAGACCTGGGTCACCGAACTGACGAACCGCGGCTACACCGTCCACCGCACGCCGGGTTGGAGTTCGGGCGGCACCCACTACACCTACACCAACGCGGTCATCTTCAACGACATCGTCTTCGTCCCCGAGTTCTCGGGCTACGCCACCGAGAATGCCCAGGCGGTGGCGGTTTTCCAGACCGCGTTTCCCGGGCAAGACCATCATCCCGGTCGACTGCTCCTCGATCATCACTCCGCCGGGGCCATCCACTGCATCGTCATGCACGTGCCCGAGGTCGATCCGCCGCTCTTCGCCGATGGCTTCGAGGATGGGACGACCGACGCCTGGAGCGGCGTGGCGCCGTAGCAATTCGTCGGACGAATTGCGGTGGCGCGTCGGACGCGCCAAGGATCATCACCGGTGATCAGCGGCAGGGACAGCGGCAGACGTCCCGCATGACGCTCGGTGATTCAGAGTTGTAGGCGGGTCGTTGCGACCCGCGACCAATCGTCGAGGGTCGCTTGGCGATCCTGTGGCGCCTGCACCACGGGTCATGACGATGTTCAAGCCGGCACTGACGTCGAATGCCCACTCACAGCGGCAGCGGCTGCGGACAGCGGCGAGGACAGTGCCCAGACACAGCGACTGCGGCAGCAATCAGCGGCACGGGCAGTGATCAGCGGATGCGGCAGGGACAGTGACCAGCGGCGGCGGCGCGTGACAGCCCAAGTCCCAGGCCCTCACGTCCCCAAGCCTCATGCCCTCCACTGCAGATGGTGACGATCGCCCTTCATGTGCCGCTTCAGCGCCTCGGCGGCCCGCTGCCACTCGGCGAGCTTCGATGCCTCGCCGGAGATCGAGGAAGTCATCGCTCAAGACCACCCGATTGGCCGGGCGGTACTGGGCGAGGAGGGAGATCGCGATCCTGGGCGAGAGCTCGGTGGCGATCCATTCCAGGTTCGCCTCGATGCCGGCGAGATTGTCGGGTAGAACGAGCATCCGGACGAGGATCCCGCGGTTCAGGGCGCCATTCGGTCCGAGATCCCAGGCGTCGCAGTCTGCGAGCTCGAGATCGAGGGTCCGGGCCCGCCGTCGAGCTCGCCGGAATCGGGCGAGGCGAGGTAGGAGGCCCGCGGCGCGCGCCGGAGCGCGGTCAACGATCACCTGCGTCTTCGGGTCGGAGGTGCTCTCCGTCCCAGCGCAGAACCGGCCAACCGGGGTAGGCCGTCTCGATGACCGAGTTGTCCCTCGAGGTCGGCGGCGACGATGATCTCGTGCCGTCTCGGTCCGGTCATGAGCCGGGCCGCCTCGCCCCACGGCTCCCAGTCGTCGCCCTCGACGAGGATGATCGCCTCGTCGAGCCCGGTGGCCGCGAGCTGTCGTTCGAGTTCGCCGGTGACGTCGTAGTAGCCGCGGTAGAGCGCGAGGCGCGCGGGCAGCACCGCCAACGCGGTCAGGTTGAGGGCGAGAAAGAGCGCGACGACGGCGGTGACGGCGGTGCGGGAGGGTCGCGCCCACCTGGCGAGCTCGCGAAACCCGCGCGGCCGAGAGCAGATAGAGGCACGCCGCCACGTCGAAGACGTAGCGGGCGCCGTAGCCGTGCAGGCCGTTGGCCCTGGTCGGGAGGTGGCCGAGGGCGACGACCACGAAGAGAACGAGCAGGAGCCGGTCCTCGCGGCGGGTGCGGCGCAGGAGAAACGGGATCGCCGACAAAGGCGAGCGGCAGGGCGAGGGCGAGCCCGCCGGTGACGAGCGGCCAGCCCCAGCCGGTGAGGCTCGACGAGGCCGAGACGAGGATCGCGTCGAGGTTGCGGATCCCGAAGGGGATGTTGTCGAGGCCGTACATGGTGCCCCGGGCGAACGAGTAGGGGAGGGACAGCGGGCTTCCCGGTGACGACGGCGTTGTGCACCAGGGTCGGGCAGGCTCGCCACGAGACCGGTCCCGCGGCGGCGGCGCCACGGTCATCCATTTCGATCGCGCGCGCTGCTCCGCATGAGAGCGCATCGAGGACGAGCCAGCCGCCGAGGACCATCGACACCGCGACCGCGGTCATGGGTCGGACGGCGAGACAGCAGCCCATGGCGGCGCCCGGCGCAGGCGCCGGACCACCAGCTCGGGCAGCCGGCGCGACAGCAGCAGCAACCACAGCGCGAGGAGGACGAGGACGGCGCAGGCGGTGTGCGGGAACATGGAACCGCACAGAAGTCGGGCGAGCGGCGAGACCACCGCCAGCGACGCCGCGGCGAGACCGGTGAGCTCGTCGTCGATCTCGCGACCGACCAGAAAGAGCAGCAGGACGAAGGCGACACCGAGGACCGGCGTCGACGAGATGGGGAGCGCCGACGGCGAGGCCCCCGGCGAGGAGGACCGGCCAGCCGATGGGGTAGTGGCCGATCCAACGGCCGTCGACGAGATAGGTGAACGGCACCCTCAGGTGGTCCTGGATGACCGAGGCCGCCGGGGCGACCTCGCCGTCGAGCAGCCACCGCGCCTGGAGCAGATAGACCACCTCGTCGATCTGGTGCGGCAGTCCGCCGAGGATGTCGATGGCGACCCAGGTCGAGATGGCGGCGCCCATGACGGCGAGGACAAGGGCGGCGAGGAGGGCGAGGCGGCTCGGCGGATTGCGGCTCGGGTCTTCGGCCCGCGGCAGTCGACCGCAGGCGCTCGTTGCTGCCGGAAGGCCAGCCGCCGACGAAACCGACGAACGCGATCACCAGACAGGCCGCGGCGGCGGCTCGGAGGAGCTGGGCGGCGATGGCGCGCGAGATCCGCGGCCGGAGTCGGGATCGAGGGTCGTGACGTCGAGCAGGGTGCCGTCGCGCTCCGCGGATCGCGAGATAGTTGTCGAGCAGGCCCCGTCGGAGGCGAAATGGAGGGTGGGTCGCCGTGGAGGCTGATGGTGAACTCGTTGGTGAATCGTCCGTGGAGAACCGTGCGAAGGTGAACGGTCCGTCGATGCTCGACGCTCTCATCGAAGATCGAGCTGGAGCTCGTCCCGGTGATCCACCCACCAGTCGCCCACCGGGGCCGGTGCGTCGAGGAGGGCGGCGGGAACCGATCGGGAGCGGCAGGCGCTCGATCACGCCGTCGTGGTCGATCTCGACGACGCACGGCGCCGGACCGATCGATGGAGTCGGCGGCGTGGATGGTGATCCGCTCGACCGACGCGATGGTGCTCGGGAAGAACGATCTCGGTGCCGGCGACGGCGAACCGCAGGTGGTCGCCGAGGTTCTCGATGATGACCTCGGTGCGGCGATCGATGATGGCGGCGACCAGCCAGAGCACGACCGCCGCCAGCAGCCAGAGGAGCGCGGTGCGCGGGATCGATGAACGACGGTTGGGTCACCGGATCATTCTACGGTGTGCCTGATGTCAATCCCATTGCCCGGCAATCCGCGGCCGATCGGGAATCCGATCCCAACGGCCCTCAATTCGCCGCGTCCACCAACTCCACCCGCTCGATCTGGGCCAGCATGTAGAGCAGGCGGAAGATCCACTCCTCGTCCTTCTCCCGCTGAACGAGCTCGCGCCACCGTCGGGCGTTCGTCCTCGATGGTGCGGACGATTCGAAGCTGGCGGCCCGAGAGGTGGAGATCGGCCGGAATGCCGCTGCCGCAGCGCACCACCTGGCGCTGAAAGGCCTCGCGCATGATCTGGCGCACGATCGCCGAGGGGCAGACGTTCCTGGACGCCCTCGTGGATCAGGGTGTGGCTGCGGAGATTGAGCGGGAGGACCGGGTCCGAGGGTTTGGAGTCGTGGTAGAACTCGAAGGTGCCCGAGCGTCCAGGTGAAGAGGTCGAGGATGCGATCCCTGACCTGTGCTCCGAGGGAGGTGAAGAGCTGGTTCGGGGTGCAGACATCGAGGGCGAGGAGTGCCTCGGTGAACCGCATCCCCTTGCGGGCGGCGAAGTCGAGCACCTCGGCGTGCTGTTCGCGGGAGAGCTGTCCGTGCGGCGACCAGGAACTCGCCGAATCGCTCGCTCTCGATATTGGAGGTGGCGAAGACCGGGTGGCCCTCTTCGAAGAAGACCGATTTGCGCATCGGCTCGCGGATGAGATCGAGGCGACCGTCCTCGCGGGTTTCGGCGAGCCAGTGGAAGAGACTGCACAGCGACTGGCGACATGAGATCGCCGGTGAGATCGGGCGGGCCTTCGGCCTCGATCTGGGTCTCGACTGGCGGGGATCGCCACCGGCCCGGTTCGCGGCCGCCGAAGATGTTGAGCGGGTTGCCCTCGGTCGGCATGGCGACCTGGGTCGGGATCGGTTTTCCGCTCGCCTCGTCGGCCTGCTCCTGGAGTCTCCTTGAGGAGGTCCTGCTCGGCCTTGTGGTCGCTCCGCTTCTCGCGCTCGATGTCATCGGTGAAGAGCGCGTGCATGAAGGTGGCGACCTCGGCCTTGGTCATGGGCTGGGTGGCGGCATCGACCCGCGACAAGCAGATCGTCGCGCATGGCCGCCGCCGTGGGATAGCGATCATCGGGATCGGTGGCGATGGCTCGATCGATGACGGTGCGCAGCGACTCCGGAAGCTCGTCGATGCGGCCGCGGTCGAAGTTGCCCTTGCGGATGTCGAGCAGCATCACCATCTCGTTGGGCGCGTCGCGGAGCGGGGCCATGGTGAGCATTTCGGCGAGGACGATACCGAGCGAGAAGATGTCGGATCGGCGATCGACCTCCTCGCCCTTGGCGCCCTCGGGGCTGATGTAGCGGACCTTGCCCTTGATGACGCCGTGCTCGGTGTGCTCTTCGCGGTCGCGGGCGCGGGCGACGCCGAAGTCGGTGAGCTTGACCTCGCCGTCGTAGGACAGAACGATGTTTCTCGGGCTGACGTCGCGGTGGACGATCTCCTGCGGCTGGCCGTCGGGCGAGCGGAACTCGTGGGCGAAGTGGAGACCGGTGCAGACCTCGCTGATGACCAGGGTCGCGAGCCGCCAGGGGAACTTCCGGTTCATGGCGGCGAGACGTTTGAGCACGCGGTAGAGATCGCGGCCGGAGACGTACTCCATGGCGATGAACGGCATGGAGTCGACCTCGCCGAGGTCGTAGATCTGGACGATGTTGTGGTGGACCAGGCGCGAGGCGATCTTGGCCTCGTCGGTGAACATCCGCAGGAAGCGGGTGCGCTCGAGGAGGTGTTCGTGGATCCGCTTGATGGCCACGGTCTTGGTGAAGCCGCGGATGCCCTGGACCTTGGCGCGATAGACGTCGGCCATGCCCCCGGAGGAGATGTGGTCGATCAGCACGTATTTGCCAAAGCTTTCCATGGTTCGCAGCGGACCGACGACGGTCCTCGCTCAGTGTAACTGAGACTATCTACATCGAGATCGATGATCTGCCGCACCGCGATGGCGGCAAAGAGCGCCAACGCCGCAATCATGGCTGCGAGGCTGAGCCTGCCGGTGCTTCAGCTCACCCATGAGCGATCGCCTGGTGGTCAGCCAGAGCAGACTCGCGGCGAGGACCGGCATGAAGAGACCGCCGGTCAGGGTGTAGAGCTTGATGACCCATACCGGTCGGTCGAGGACCAGCAGCACCATCGGCGGCAGCGCCAGGTAGAGGAGATATCCGCGGTAGGTCCAGGCGTTCTCGTCGACCTTCCGCGGGTCTTTCCGCGCACTGCTGGGTGAAGTCGGCAAAAAGATACGGGACCCCCTGCCAGACCCCGAGGGTGCTGGTGAAGACCGCGGCCCACAGACCGATGAGAAAGGTCGGCGCGGGCGATCTCGGCGACGGTCTCGCCGAAGCGCTGCGGTCGCGCCCTCCTCGAGCGCGTCGGCGCAGGCCACCAGACCCTGGCTGCCCGCCGGCATTCCGCCGAGTCCGACGAGGGCGGTGGCGGCGAGGACCAGCATGGCCGCGCCGAAGACCGCGGTCAGGAGGTAGCCGATCCCGAGATCGCGCCGGACCGTCGTGATCCAGGTTCTTCCGTTCCATCCCTTCTCGCGGATCCAGTAGCCGTACGAGAGCATGGTCACGCTGCCGCCGACCCCGCCCATGAGGCTGAGAACGTGGTCGCCGAACCCGGCGGGAAGCCTCGGGAATCAGGAGCCCGCGGAGAACCCTGCGCGAGATCCGGACCGACGAGAACGACGCTGGCCAGCAGGGTCAGCACCATCAGCGCGATGAGCGCCTTCATGGTCGCCTCGAAACGATCGTAGCGACCGAACCAGACCAGAATCAGGGCGGCGATGGAGTGGAGAGCGCCCCAGGCTCCGATGCCGATGCGCGGGAACGAGGGCGTGGGCCGCGACACCGCAGGCGCTCATCAGGCCGCCGGCGACGATGAAGCTCCAGACGACGAGGTAGATCAGGAACCCGATCTGGAAGACCGATCCCGATGTGCGCGCCCCAGCCCTCGATCAGGGTGGTGCCGGTGGCGAGCTGCCATCGGGCGACGCCCTCGTTCAGGGCGAACTTGAGCACGGCGCCGACGACGATGACCCAGAGCAGGGTCTCGCGGAACTCGGCGCCGGCGAGCATGGCGGCGAGGAGATCTCCGGCGCCGACCCCGGTCGCGGCGACCGCCAGACCCGGCCCGATGAGCAGGAGCCAGCGACCGGCCGGTTCGGACCCTCGCCCGGTTCGTCGCTGCTTCAGTCGAGGACATCGCTGACTGCGGTCCAGGAAGCGTCTCCCCGGCGGCGGACGGTGGCGGAGGCGTCCAGGAGACGCCGCGTGGACGAGTTCGCCGAGCTGTGCGGCGGGTGAAGGGACCGTCGAGGCTGCCCTGGAGGACGGCGAACCAGATCGCGGGATCGCCGGGATCGGCGGCGGTGTCGACCGGCGGCAGGGCGGGACCGCGCTCGGTCCTCGTCGACGCGCGACCGGTTCCCGACGGCGTCGTCGAACCAACAGCGCCACCGCGACGGCGAGGATCGCGGCCGACGGCGAGCACCGGGACCGGGGAAGAACCGCCGCCCTGCGGTGGTCGAGACGGCCCCCGGCCAGCCGAGGGCGGAATCGGAGCCGGCGGAGGACCGAACCGGCGTCGCCGGCGGCGATCGCTTCCCCGTCGGGACCATAGAGCATCATGTACGGGATCGAGGACATGCGGTACTGCCGGGTCACCGCGCTGTCCCAGTTGATGATGTCGACCTTGCGAACCGCGAGTTGGTCGCCATGGCGACCGGCGAGATTCGCGGATCTGGGGTTCGAGGGCGCGGCACGGTCCGCACCAGTCGGCATAGAAGTCGAAGAGAACGTATTTCCCCGGGACCAGGTGCTCCTCGATATCGACCTCGCGCCCGTGGGTGATGGTCTGGATATCGGCGGCAGCGCCGACGCGCCTCCCGTCAGAATCAGGATGGAGAGGAGAACGGCGTTGCGGAGCGTCTTGATCACGTCCAGAGCTTAGCAAAGGAGAGGAATGCTCTGAATTCATGAATTACGTGAAATTCTGTAATTGATGAATTCCGTCAGATGCTCAGCGGAGCCAGCCGATGGGAGCACCCTGCAGTCCAGAATCATCACTGAGAATGTCAGCATTGACGTGCTCGTCCGCCGGTGATCGGCGGTGCTATTTGAGGGAGCGCTCCATCTCTTCGGTGAGCATTCGCTGGTGCTCGATCTCGGCTTTTCTCAGCCAATCGAAGAGCTCGACCACCGTCGGCACTTCGATGTACTCGAGGGCCTCGGCGTAGAAGTCGTGCGCCCGGGTTTCGGCGCCCATGGCGACGTTGAACGCTTCCTCGAGGGTGACCCCTCGCCCGAGGGATTCGTAGTCCGGGACCTCGGCTTCCCACGGCGCCGCCTCGTCGTGGCGCGCGGGGACGTCACCGAAAAGTTCGGTTCGACGCTCGGTGATCTCATCCTTGTGGCGCTTTTCCCGCACCGCCATCCGCTTGAAGAACTCGGCGGCCTCGGTGTTCCCGTCGCCGGCCACCCAGTCCGCCAGGTGTTCGTAGGCGAGTTGCGCCTCGTCTTCGATGACGATGGCGATATCGAGTGCGTCTCGCCCATCCATCCTTGAAAAATCAACCTTGAGAGCCATGGCGCCTCCGCTGCGGGTTCGGTCTTCTTTTCGCGACTCTGCCTTGAACCGGCGCCGGCTGTCAACTACCAGACGATCTCGGACATGGTGCAGTTGATCCCGCTGCCGATGCCCATGAGTGCGATCCGGTCGCCGGTGTTGAGTCGATGCGCTTCGATCAGTTTCGACAGCACGATGGGGACGCCCGCGGGTCCGATGTTGCCGTGGTTCGGGGTAGAGGCGGAAGATCTTCGCGAGGTCGATGCCGAGGGTCCGGGCGAAGCGTTCGGTGTGGGCCTTGCCGACCTGGTGGATGATGAAGTGGTCGATATTCTCCGGCGTCCAGGCCATGGACGTCCCGGGCCTTGGTCCAGGTCCTGAAAGCGAGCTCCATGCCGTGGTTGAGAAGCTTCTTGGCGTTGGTGACCATGCTGTCGACCGTGGCGTAACAGAGCCGGCAGTGTTCGGTGGCCGAGAGATTGACGCCGCCGAGAAAACGATGCTCGCCGGCGATGCCTTGGGCGCGGGCGAGCACCATGGCCACCGCCCCCGAACCCAGGGTCAGGGTGGCAAACGCGTCGCGGAATGCCTCCCATGTGGTGTCAGGGCGGCTCAGCCGCTCGATGGTCTGCTGGGTTGCGTGCTTGGTGTTCTCGGCATTGACCACGATGCCGAAGTCGATCTGCTTCTGCTCGATCATGTTGCTCACCATCTCCATGCCGTTGATGAAGGCGAGGCAGGCGTTGGAGATGTCGAAGTTGAGGCAGGTCGGCGCGAGCCCGAGGTTGCGGTGCACGATGGCGGCCGTGGACGGCTCGACGAAGTCACGGCAGACCGAGGTGTTGACCACGACGCCGAGTTGATCGCGGTCGATGGCCGCCGCTTCGATGGCGCGCTGGCCCGCCTCGGTCGCGGCCTCGCTCGGCGGCATGGCCTCATCGAATTGACGCCGGCTCTGGATACCCGAAAACCGTTCGAGCATCCCCGGTGGGACCCCCAGTCGTTTCATGGTGGCCTCGAGCTGGATTCAATCTCGTCCGAGCGTTCCGAGTGCGGCGCGTCGATGTGCGCCACACTGAGGATCTGCACGTTGTCGAATTGCATTTCGCCCTCCACGGGAGACCGGCCGGCGAACGCCCTGGTTGCGGTCGTGACACGAGCCGACATCTTAGCACCCGGCTGTCGATGACCGAGCCCCGTCAGTCTCGTCGGCCGCGTTTACGTCTCTCCATGGGAACGGGGAGCTGCCGGTTCCGGCGATCCGATTGTTTTCGCCGATCGCGGCCGAAATGGTAGTCCGACCACGCCAGATAGAGAAACCGCCCGGCAACCGCGAGTCCGATCGCGGCGAGGACCAGGGCGACGATGAAATAGCTGTTCACCGTTTCATTTTATTCAGTCCGGCCCGGTTGGGCTACACTCGCCGGGATGGCACACCAAATACTCGCCCTGGGTCGGAAGAACTCCGGTCGCCGAAGTGGAGCGATTCGTTCCCTTCCGATCGTCTTCGTCGCCGCGGTGGCGGTGATCGGTTGTGTCTCAACCGATCCCCTTGAATCCCCGGGGGTGAGTCTTGTTGATCTTGATTTCGTTGACGCGACGCTCTTCGAATCAACTCTCGATATCGGAATTCGAATCTCCAATGACAACCCCGAAACCTTGGTCATCGATGGCGCGGTGATCAAGCTCGATCTTGACGGTCGCAATTTCGGCAAGGGCACCATCGCGGATCGGATCGAGATCCCCCGTTTCAGCTCGGTCGTGCAGCATCTCGAAATGCACTTGAGTCATCTTGCGGTCGCAACCAAGATCCAGGGTGTCGTCGAGTCCAAGACGGTCGATTACGGCATCACCGGAAAGATCTACGTCGTCACGCCGTCGGGAAGCGTCAAACGGTTCCCCATCGACAAACGCGGGACGATCGACCTCCGGGGTGGGGGACCTCTGGAGTACCAGGACGATCCACCGGTAAACCCGAGTTCTTAATTCTCAATTCTTAATTTTAAATTACATCGCAACTGTTGTAAAAAAGATGCGATGTAATTAAGAATTAAGAATTTAAAATTAAGAATTGCGGCGTGTGCCTCGCCGCCGCCACGCTCCGCCCTCAGATCGCCACATCGCGGTCCCGCTCTCCTCTCGGCCCTCGGCCACCATGGCTGTGGGATCGTGAAAGGAGGCCGATCATGCATCGTGACGATCGTCTTTTCGCCATCATCGGCGGCGCCGTCGTAACCGCGTCCGCCACCATTTTCCTCGTCTACGCCGGAGGGATTTCCGGGACCGCCGAGGTTCGACCGACGGTCCGAGTGGCGCCGATCACCGGCGCCGCGGCGCAGGCTCTTCCCGAGGTGCCGGATGCACCGGAATCGGTCGATACGCCCCACACCCCGCCGGACGTGATCCACGCCGGTAACCGAGGGTCTGAATCGGGCTTCGGCGACGATGCCGTGCGGTCCCTGGTCGCCGGGATCTCGTCGCATCCGCAGTGGGTCGCGTGGCTGATCGGCGATGACCTCCTTTCCCGGTTCGTGGCCATCGTCGAAGCGGTGGCGGACGGCTACTCCCCAGCGGACGAGCTCGGTTTCATGGCGGCTCGCGGTCCGTTCGTCGTCCGCGAGGACGAGGGCCGGCTGGTCATCGCCGCCGGCACCTTTCGCCGCTACAACCTGGCGGTGGATGTTCTCGCCTCGGTCGATGCAAATGATGCCGTCGAGGTCTTCCGCAGGCTCGAACCCGAGATCGCCGAGGTCCGGCGCGATCTCGCCTGGCATCGGGGCGCTTTCGAGGACCGGCTGCGGCTGGCCGTCGACCACCTCCTCGCGGTCGAGATCCCGGATGGGGTGATCGAGGTCGAACGACGGACCACGACCTACGCCTTTGTCGCGGACGAGCATGAGCGGCTCAGTGGTGCGCAGCGCCAGCTCCTGCGGATGGGCCGGGAAAACGCAACCGTGGTCCAGGCCAAGCTGCGCGAGATCCGATCGGCCTTCGGGTGGCCGGATCTGCCTTCGCCGGCCTCGGCGATGCATGCGGTGATCAGCGGCGACGAAGCCGGGGCCTTGGAGCCTGTTCTCGTCGCCGAGGTGACGGCCGACGACGCTCAGGAGGATTCGCCCGCCGAGATCGCGGCGGTCGGTCTGTTCTCCGACCCGGTCACGATCGTTTCCGAAGCGGCGGTCTGGGACATCCCGTCTCCCGCGATCACAGCGGTCAACGAGCGCGCATCGCCGGCCGAGTCGCATCGAGAGTGAGTGAAGACCCGAACCCGAACTCGAACTCGAACCGATCCCGATCACCGGCCCGGGAGCTCGCCTCCCGGGCCGGTTTTTGCCGAATCCGGAAAAAAGGCGGGGCGGTGGGAAAGAAGCCGGGTCCGGCGCGGGTTCTTGAGGTCATGGTCGATGTGATCAGCGCCGGAAGGTCGTTGGGCCGCCCATGAGCCCGGAGAGCTCTCGCAAGGGCGTCGCCTTCGGCATCGCCGCCTATGGGATGTGGGGTCTCGATCCCGATCTACTTCAAGGCGGTGTCGGCGGTGCCGGCGATCGAGGTGCTCGCTCATCGGGTGGTGTGGTCGGTCGTGATCTTGGTGCCGCTGCTTTTTCTCCGCGGAAAGTGGTCGGAGACGCGGCGAGCGCTGGCCAGCCGAAAGACCATGACGACCCTGGTTTTGACCACCGTGCTCATCGCGGCCAACTGGTTTCTCTTCATCTGGGCGGTGGCCCACGATCGGATTCTCGAGGCGAGCCTCGGCTATTTCATCAATCGATGTCCTGCTCGTCCTGGCCGGGGTGGTCACCGCGGCGCCGCTGTTGTGCTTCACGAGCGCGGCGCGGTTGCTGCCCCTGGCGACGCTGGGCTTTCTCCAGTACCTTTCGCCGAGCGGTCAGTTCCTGCTCGCGGTGCTGGTCTACGGCGAACCGCTGACGGCGACCCATCTCCTGACCTTCGGTTGCATCTGGGTCGCTCTCGCGATCTTCACCGCCGATCAGATCCGCCGGTCAAATCCTCGGGTGCGCCTCGGTTCTCGTTTCCCTTGATAGAACGCGGAAAGGGTGCCTTTTCGCCGCGTAAAGTGGCACCCCTCCCATCGCGCTTCTGGAGGCGTCCTGACCGTGTTCTTTTTTGGTGAGTTGACGCCATTGTGGTGCAGGCGTCCCGCCCGCAAGGAGTCGATGTGGGTATGTCATCGGAGGCCTCTGGTACCGTACCCAGGTGGCAAAACGCAGATCGAAGACCCGCGGACCTGGATCGGAACCGGTGGCCCTGCCCGTGATCCAGCCGCGCGGCCTGCGCCCGAAGCGGCCATCGCTCTGGCGCACTTTCGCCCTGATCGGCGGTCAACGTCGTGATGATCGCTCACGCCGCCCAGTGGTTGCTGCAGGGAGTGACGCTGAGCCCCGTCGAACCGTCCGAGGGGATGGAGTTCGCCAAACACGGGGTCGTCAACACGGGTCTGGTCTTCTTCGTGGCGGCGATCCTCGTCACCGCGGTCTTCGGCCGGTTCTTCTGCGGTTGGGGGTGCCACCTCATCGCGCTCCAGGATCTCAGTCGGTGGCTGCTGATCAAGATCGGGATCAGACCGCGGCCCTTGCGTTCGCGTCTGCTCGGGCTGGTGCCCCTGGTCGCCTTTGTCTATATGTTCCTGTGGCCGGCGATCTACAAGATCGCGGTCGGTGCAACCCCTCGGTCCGGTCACAACCGGGTTTCTGACCACGGATTTCTGGGCCACCTTCCCGGGTTTCGCGGTGGCCGTGCTGACCTTTGCCGTCTGCGGTTTCGCGGTGGTCTTCGTTCTCGGCTCCAAGGGCTACTGCACCTACGGCTGTCCCTACGGAGCGGCCTTCGGCCTTGCCGATCGGGTGGCGCCGATCCGAATCCGCGTCACCGATGCGTGCCGGAGCTGCGCAACCTGCACCGCGGTCTGCACCTCCAACGTGCGGGTGCACGAAGAGGTTCGTGATCACGGCATGGTTGTCGATCCCGGGTGCATGAAGTGCCTCGACTGCGTCGCCAACTGCCCCAACGGGGCGCTCTATGTCGGCGCCGGGCGGCCGGCGCTGGGCAGGGGAGGGGGGCGGCGCCGGCCCGGTTCGCTGAGTTGGCCCGACGAGGTTCTCGCCGGCGTGGTCTTCGTCCTCGGCTTCGTCGCCTTCCGGGGTCTCTACGGCGTCGTGCCGTTTCTTTTCGCTGGGACTCGCGGCGATCCTCGCGGGTCTCGCGATCGTGGTCGTGGCGGCTGGCCCGGGATCAAGACGCCTGGTTGGGCTCCGATCCGACTCAAGACGGGCGGCCGTCTGCGTCGTTCGGGGTGGATCTTTGTCGTCGCCATGGTTCCGGTCACGGTCTTCTGGGCGCACAGCATGGTGGTCCAGGGTCTGAGTCATCGGGGGAGGGATCTCTATCGGCCGGACCGCGGATCTGCGGCGAGCTGCCCTCGACATCAACCGGCAGTCGCTGCCGCTGACGGCCGCGGAGCAGCGTTTGGTGTCGGATGCCCGGACCACGCTCGGCAGGCTGGAGCGTTGGAGCCCGGTCGCCTCCGCCGAGACCGAACTCGAACTCGCCTGGTTGGCCTATCTCGATGGTGATCGGCGTCGGGGCAAAAACCCGCGTCGATTCCGCGTTGGCAAAGATGCCGAACAGTGTGCAGGGCCACCTCCTCGCCGCTCGCCTGCTCGTCGACGACGGTCGGTGGCAGGATGCGGCCCGCGCCTACACCAGGGTCGTGGAGATCGATCCCGCCGATCCGGTCGGATATCTCGGGCTTGGAGCGGTGCTCGGATCCGACGGCCGGTACGAGCGAGCCAACCGGGTTTTCCTGCGCGGGTTGGCGACGATCCCGTCGTCGGTCGATCTTCGCTACAACCTGGCATTCTCCCTCGCACTCATGGGCGATCTCGATGGTTCGGTCAGTGAGTTCGAACGGGTCCTGGAGATGGCGCCCGATCACCTTCCAGGCGCGGGAGAATCTCGCCGGGGTGCTCGCCGGGTCGGGCCGATTCGACGAGGCGGTGCCGGTCTTCGAGGAGGCGGTGCGGCGGTCGCCCGACGACCCGCAGCTTCGGATCATGGCGGCGCGGGCCTGTCTCGGCGCGGGCCGGCGCGACCGCGCCGAGGAACACATCGAAGCCGCCATCGCCTCGATCCGTCGCTCGAACCTGCTCGTCGACTGCTCGACTGAGCGGCAGGCTCGGTCAGCGCATCCCGGCAGTCTCGAGACGTCTCGCGGTCGGATTCGATACGAATAATTGATACTGAGAGTCGGAATTAATTCTTGAGATCCACGGTTGTGTCGCGCAACGATCGATTTGGAGGAGGATCGGTGAGAACGAAGACGATGAGTGTGTTTGGCGGAACCGACGATGATTGCGGCGGTGATGATCGTGTGCGGGCTGTCTTGGCAGCGGGGTCGGCTGATGGCCGACGGATCCCGATGGGGACGTCGGACCGGATGTCGTGGTCTTCGAATCTGCCGAGCACCTACAACTGGGGCGACCGATGGCGGCGTCCGCGCCTATTCGGTCGGGAACGACTTCGTGCAACCGAGGGGATACTCCGCTCAGCTGGGTTTCCATCCACCAACCAGCACCCGGTGATCGCGCAGAATCTCTACCGGGTGACCCTGCCGGATGCCGATCCCCCGGTGGAGCACGGCAAGATCGAGATGCTCGGGATCTCGTGGTTGAAGAACGGATTCGTCTCCGTCAACACGAGCGCAGTGCGAAACCTGTCGTGCAACCCGCCCTGGGGGATCGCAGCTCGGTGTTGGCTGCTGCCGATCCATACCGCGCCAGCCTCAACGGCAGCCAGAGCCGTCTCGGCCCGCGCTCGGAGGTCAACGCCTTCACCGGGTACTTCGTCTACCCCCACCCCGATCCGACGGGCACCCCGACCGTTGCCGGCCGGCTTCAGGTCGATGACCTCGGAGATCGATCAACGATCCCGACCACCTACAGCTATTTTGTCGAGGGTCAGTACATCGCGCCGGATGACGCCGGCTGCCGGCAACGGGTCAACAACGCGTCCGAACACAGCTGAAGGTCACCGTCAGTCGGCGTCAGCGGCTCGAACCTCGACGCGATCGGACCGACCGAGGAGGGCGTGCCGGCGATCTATGCGTGGCAGGAGCTCGACCCGGCGGTGACGATCCGCGAGGTCCTGGTGCCCAATGAAGGTCTGTTCATCGTCGGTTACAAGGTCGGCGACAACGGGGACGGGACCTGGCACTACGAGTACGCGGTCTTCAACCTCAACTCCGATCTCAGCGGCCGGAGCTTCTCGGTGCCCATCCTCACCGATTCGGTCGATCACCAACACCGGCTTCCGCGATGTCGACTACCACTCGGGCGAGCCCTATGACCTCACCGACTGGGCCTTTGATGTCGACACGTCGGCGGTTGGGTGAGCTGGTCCACGGTCGACTACGCGACCGACCCGAACGCCAACGCACTGCGCTGGTCGACCATGTACAACTTCAGCTTCGACGCCGACAGCCCGCCGGAGGACTGCCTTCGCGAGCATCGGCATGTTCGAGACGGGTGGACCGCCGTCGGTGGCGGTCTATGTCGAGGCGCCGGCGAGCAATCTCATCCCGCTCTTCGCCGACGGTTTCGAGTCGGGCGACACCGGTGGCTGGAGCGATCGTCGAGCCGTAGTCGACAGCAGACACGACGACCAACAGAACGCCCGGCGATGCGCCGGGCGTTTTCCTCGTGCGGATGCTTCGAGAGTCAGGGCGCGGTCGCGGACCAGGCGGAGGTGTCGCCGGATTCGAAGCCGTCGGCGAAGAGGCCGACGGTGACGGGGATCGAGGCCGTGGCCATGGGCACCGGCGGGGCCCGGTCGTAGCGGGTCCACATATCGTGGAGGATCTCGCCCCGGCTCATGTCGGGCAGCCCCGTCGATCGGGGGATGCAGTCGTCGGGGAAGCCGTTGTCCACGGCCTGGTCGAGGAGGAACTCGACGTAGTCGTCGCTGGTGGTCTGGTACTGGAGGGTGGCCTCGACGGTCAGATCACCGCCGCGCCGATGCCGGGATCGGCACGGTGTAGCTCGTGTCGTCGTAGTTGACCAGGATGCCCGATCCCGGCGAGGTCTCCGGGTAGGTGTAGTTGACCGGCCGGGTCTCGATGTCGTTCATCCCGGTGAATCCGGCCGGGGGGATCCGGTTGTCGAGGGCGACGCAGTTGTTGAGCACGAAGTGGAAGAGCGGGTTGCCGCCGCTGTCGGTGGTGTCGCACTCGCCGCTGCCGTTGTGGTCCCAGATCCCGGGTTTGACCTCGTAGACCTTGAGCTGCGGGTCCTGGGCGAGGACGCCGGTGGACGGGTCCCACGCGCCGCTCTGCCAGATGGCGTCGCCGGATCCGTCACGGACCACGCACGTTGAGCCACATCCTCCGTCCTTCGGGATAGCCGGTGGGCAGCTTGTGTCCGCTGAGATTGATCACCCGGACATCGAGAGTCGAGATCGCGCCGGCTTGAACGGACGACGGGCGCTGACCTCGACCGTCGCGGCTGCTTCGAGCATCTCGACCGCCCACGCGGTGGTGGCGTCGTACTCGGCGCTCCTCCCGAGGGCCGGGTACTCGCCCTTGAGCACCTGCGGCACCCACGCGTTGCCGCCGACCAACTCGTGAATCGGGAGATCGCCGGTGCGGTTGATGTCGGTGGCGATGGAGGGGTAGGCGGGATCGTGGGTGGCGTCGGGCATGTGGCAGTTCTGGCAGGTGAGGTAGTCCGGGCCCGGGCTGCGAGAAGTCGCTCTGCTCCCACTCCTTGTAGGTCCGCTCGACCGGCACCGGGACGCCGGTGTCGATCCCGTTCTCGTCGATCAGCGTCAGGACCGGATTGGTGACGTTGTGGCAGTTGCCGCAGTTGTCGGAATCCCGGTGGTACTGGGAGCTCTCCCACGGGTGCGGCGGGTGCGCCTGGCGCATGTCGTAGTCGTACGGGCCCTTGCGGCACGGTTCGAAACCCATCGGGCAGCTCGTGTCGTCGATCCAGTACTGGCCGTTCTCGTAGTAGACCGGCTGCTGGCCCGCCGGTGGGCTCGGGTTGATCTGCATGCGGTGGCAGAACTCGCAGTGCAGGCCTTCGAAATCGTTGTTCGTCGCCGTCGATCTGGCCGTCGAGGCTGCAGCCGTCGGCCGATCCGATGGGCGGGCCGCCGCGCCCTTCGAGCCAGCCGCCGGGGGAGTGGCAGCGCAGACACCACTCGCCGATTCCCGGAAGATCGTTGTTGGCCACGTCCAGGGCCGCCCAGAAGATCGGGTCCCGGCCGGCGTTGGCCATCATCGATCCCTTCCAGGTCGTGACGGGCCGGACATTGTGGCCGTTGTCGTAGTCGCCGTGGCAGCTGGCGCAAGACCGGGTGGGTTGAGCTGGAAGTAGAGGGGCGGTTGGGTTCCGTTGTGGTGTGACGGCGCCGGCCGGGACGTCGGGACAGCACCGCCCGACCGTCACTGTGTGCGATCCAGAGGATTGCCATCGGTTTCATCGAGCTCATTCTTCCCCTCCGTCGAGCCCCGTGTCGAGGTGCCGAGTTCGAGCCTAGCACAGGGCAGGAGGGCCGGGGAATGCTGATGCACCGGGGGATTCGGGATGATCTGGGGACGGCTCCGATGAGAAGGACCGAGCGGATGGACCATTTTCAGCCGGAGCTCTTTGCTTTTCTGGCCGAACTCAAGGAAAACAACTCGAGAGAGTGGTTCCAGGCGAACAAGGACCGGTATCGAAGCGAGGTCCAGGAGCCGATGATCGGCTTCATCTCGGCCTTTGCCGAACCGCTGCGCGAGATCAGCTCGAACTTCGTCGCCGACCCGAGACCGAGCGGCGGCTCGATGTTCCGGATCTACCGGGACGTTCGTTTTTCGCGCGACAAGAGCCCGTACAAGGTTCACGCGGCGGCGCAGTTCCGCCACCGGGAGGGCCGCGACGTCCACGCGCCGGGCTTCTATCTCCACCTCGAACCGGGCAGGTCTTCATGGGCGCCGGTCTGTGGCACCCGACGGTCCGACCCTGGCCGCCATCCGGCACGCCATCGTCGACGACCCCGGCGGCTGGCGTCGGTCGGCAAGGGCCTCGATCTCGGTGGCGAGAGCCTCAAGCGGGCGCCGCGTGGGTTCGACCCGGATCACCCGCTCATCGAGGATCTCAAGCGCAAGGACTTCGTCTGCTTCACCGACATCGAGCCAGGCGGCGGCCTGTCGGACGCGGTTTTCTGGACAGCTTCGCCGCCACGTGCCGGGCGTCATCACCGTTGGTGAGATTTCTCACCGAGGCGGTCGGGCTCGAGTTCTGAGCGCAGTGCTGCGGCCGGGTGGCCGGCCGCCGAATAGCGGTCCCGGTAACGCCGGGCGGACGCAAGGACCGGGGCGTGGTCATGAACTCGGGTCGCCCTTGTCATGCCGCCTGGGCCTGTCCATACTGGTCCGGCTTCCCGAGGAGCTGCGGACCCGGCCGCATCCGGATCGAGTCCACTCAAGAGGAGACCGCACGATGCCTACCTTCGAACGAGAGGTATTGTCGATTGTCCCGATTCGTGTTCTCCGCATGTCATGTCGGTGGTCGTCATGATCCTCGTCGGAGTCGCCGGCCCGGCGATAGCCGCTGAGACCCCGATGTCGATGGTCGCGAATCGGTTGAAGGTTGTTCGCTCCGACGAAACGGGATCGTGTTCTCCAGTTGGCAGGAATCGGCCGGCGTTGGTCTCGGTCTCCAAGGATGACGGTGAGACCTGGTCCGAACCGCGAGCCATGATCGACGAGATTCCACTCGTCGGCAGGGGTGATCGTTCCCGGCGAGTCGCTCCCGGCGCGTCCCAAAGGGCTCGCAGCCGGGGACGAGCGCCGCGTCTTCCTCGTTCAGTTCGAGACCCAGAGCCTCGCCGAGTGGCGGCGGCAGGTCCGCGATCTCGGCGCCGAGGTTCTGACCTACGTCCCGCACAACTCCCACCTCGTCCGAATGGATCCGGCGCTGGTCTCCCAGGTCGAGTCCCTGCCGTTTGTTCGCTGGGTCGGCGTCGTTCGAACCGTGCCTACAGAGTCTCGCCCGAGCTGCTCGCCGATCTCGAGCGCCGAGCGCATCACCCGCCGTTTCCGAATTCAGACCTCCGTCGCCGGGCCGGAGGAGAAGGCTCCTGGCGTCGGAGATCGAGGCCGTCGGCGGCCAGGTGGTCGCTTCGAATCCTGAAGGGCTATATCGTCGAGGCGATCTCTCACCGACGCCCAGGCGTTCGCGCTGCTGTCGTCGAACCACGTGCAGTGGATCGATGAGTGGTCGGCGCCCCGGAGGAGGACATGAACAACGGTCGCATCGTCGCCGGGGCGGACTACGTTGCCGCGACCCCCGGCGGGTACGACGGAACCGGTGTCCGCGCCGAGGTCTTCGACGGCGGTGTCGACACCGACCACCGCGATTTCCCCAATCCGGTTCCGATCCACGGTGCGGTGGATCGTGACCAGCACCACCCACGGGACGTGCACCTACGGCATCAACTTCGGCACCGGGGCGGGTTCCGCGCCGGCAACGGGCATGGTCCCCAACGCATATCGGGTATTTTGCCTACTACAACGCTCTCTACAAACCGCTACGAGCCACACCGCCGAACTGGTCGATCCGGCACTCGAGTACAAGTGCGTCTACCAGTCCAACTCGGTGGGGACCATCCCCAGGACACTGCGACTACACCTCGATCTCGGCCGAGCTGGACGACATCATCTGGCAATACGGATATCACGATTTTCCAGTCACAGTCGAACGCAGGCGACCAGTATTCGCGGCCGCAGGCATGGGCCAAGAACATCGTCTCGGTCGGTGGCGCGCGACACTACAACAACCCCAACCCCGATGGACGACGCGTGGGCAGTGGTGCATCGATCGGGCCGGCAGCGGACGGCCGCGTCAAACCTGACCTCACCTTCTTCTACGACTCGATCTATACTACCGATGCCGAACCGGGAGGTTACTCCGCTGGCGACTACACCGGCGTTTCGGTGGCACATCGGGCGCGACTCCGATGGTGGCCGGGACATCCGGGTCTGTTCTTCCAGATGTGGCAGGACAACGTCTGGGGAACCGCGCCGGGATCGGGGACGGTTTTTGACGAGCGTCCTCACTTCTCGACCATGAAGGCGCTGCTCATCAACAACGCCGAACAGTACGACTGGACCACGACCAACCCGAACCTCACCCGGTTCCGCCAGGGGTGGGGACGTCCCAATGCCCAGAATGCATACGATCGGGCGCCGATAACGGCGGTCATCGACGAGAGCTCGGTTCTCGAGGAGCTGCAGAAGGACATCTTCACCGCCGACCGTGCCGGCCGCACAGGATGCCCTCAAGGTGACGATGGTCTACGCCGACCGGGCCGGAGTTCCCGGGGCGCGCCGTTCATCGGATCAACGACGTGACCCTCAAGGTCATCGCGCCCGACGGCACCGTGTATTGGGGCAACTCCGGACTCATCGAGCGGAATCTGGTCGACCCCCGGCGGCTCGGCCGACACCATCAACACGGTGGAGAACGTCTTCATCCAGAACCCGGCTGCGGGCGACTGGACAATCGAGGTCGAAGCGGTCGAGGTCAACATGGATGTCCACGTCGAAACCCCGGGGATCGACGACCAGGACTACGCACTGGTGGTGTACGGGGTCTCGAGTCTCTCGGGTGCCGCGGCATCTTCGCGGATGGATTCGAGACCGGAAACACCGATGGTTGGACCTGGGTCGGTCCGTGATCCTCGAGATCCGGCCCGTCGGGAGGTCGCGTTGACGATCGAGAGCGGACACCCTCCTCGAGACCATCAGGAACGGAACCATCGGGGACGATCGGGCCGTCGTCGGCCCGTTCGGAACCCGCCGGGTGACCTATGCCGATTACACGGCATCGGGCCGTTCCCTCGACTTCATCGAGGACTTCATCCGCCACGAGGTCATGCCGCTCTACGCCAACACCCACACCGAGACATCGACGACGGGTCTGCAGACGACCCGTTTTCGTGAGGACGCCCGTCGGCTCATCCACGACTCGGTCGGCGGCGGTGAGAACGATGTGGTGATCTTCTGCGGTTCGGGCGCCACCGGCGCCATCAACAAGCTCATCGAGATCCTCAACATCCGCATTCCCGTCGAATCTCGATGCGCGGTTCAACCTGTCCGACCGGATTCCCGAGACCAGCGTCCGGTGGTCTTCATCGGACCCTACGAGCACCACTCCAACGAGATCCCCTGGCGCGAGAGCCTGGCCGACGTGGTCACCATTGCCGAAGACCGCGACGGCCGGATCGATCTGGACTTCCTCGAGGAGGCCCTGGTCAAGGTGCGCGAGCGACCTCTCAAGATCGGGAGTTTTTCGGCGGCGTCCAACGTGACCGGCATCGTCAGCGACACGAGGGCGATCACCCGGAAGCTCCACGAGCACGGCGCGCTCGCGTTCTGGGATTTCGCGGCGGCCGCCCCCTATGTCCACATCGAGATGAACCCCGAGGGCGAGGATGGGCCCGATCCCGATCTGTCCAAGGACGCGGTCTTCATCTCGCCGCACAAGTTCATCGGCGGCCCCGGGAACGCCCGGGGTGCTGGTGGTCAAGAAGAAGCTGCTGACCAATCGTGTCCCGACCGTACCGGGTGGCGGTACGGTGAGCTATGTGAGTTCGGTCGATCACAGCTATCGTGACCGACCCGGCGCACCGGGAAGAGGGCGGCACGCCCGCGATCATCGAGTCCATCCGGGCGGGTCTCGTCTTCCACCTCAAGCGCGCGGTCGGCGAGTCGGTCATCGAGGAACTCGAGCAGAACTTCGTGACCCGGGCCATCGAGTCGTGGTCGGCCAATCCCAAGATCCAGATTCTCGGGAACCGGCAGGCGAGACGGCTCTCCATCGTCTCGTTCCTCATCCGCCACGGCGAGCAGTATCTGCACCACAATTTTGTCGTCGCGCTGCTCAACGATCTCTTCGGGATCCAGGCGAGGGGCGGCTGCTCCTGCGCCGGGCCCTACGGCCACCGCCTGCTCGGGATCGGTCTCGATCATTCGTCCCGCTTCAAAAACGCCATCAACAGCGGGTGCGAGGGGATCAAAGCCGGGCTGGGTGCGGATCAACTTCAACTATTTCATCCCCGAGGAGGTCTTTCGTTTTCTCGTCGAGGCGGTCGAGTTCATCGCCGAGGACGGATGGAAGCTGCTCAGGATGTACGAGTTCGAAGCCGAGACCGGTCTCTGGTTCCACGGTGAACGGCCGCAGATGGCGGCGTTGCGGCTCGATGATCTGAGTTACAGCAGCGGCAGGTTGGAGTGCGAGTCGGTGCGCCTCACCGAACCGCTCTCGGTGCTGCCGAGCTATCTCGAGCAGGCCCGCGAGCTGGTCGCCGGGATCGATCCGGGAGTCCGATCGCCGGGCGGGTCGTCTGAGCGACGAGTTCGAGGCATTGAGGTGGTTCCCGCTCCCCTGAAATTCGGATACAATGGCCCGGTGTCCAGCGGACAACCACCTCCGGGATCAAGACCACCTGGATCTGTTCTTTGGGGCACAAGACTTGGGGCGGGCGATTTCGGCGATCCTTGCGGCGCTGGCGGCGATCTATCTCTTCGAGGTCGGTTCGGACGCGTTTCGGCGCCAGCTGTCGCTGCACCTCGATCGGCTCATTCTGCCGGGATTGATCATCCTTCTCGTCGTTCGAACCCGAAGCGTCGAAGGGATCGAGGAACGGCGATTCTGGAATTTCATCACCCTCGGGATGATCGTGTGGCTCGCGGGCTCGTGCTCAACTATCTCGACGACTCCTCATGGGACGGCCCCGCTGGGCGGATCTGGCGACGGATGTCCTCTACATCGCGCTGTATCTGTGCTGGTCCTCGCCAGCGATCAACAGCCGCAGCTCGAGAGCGGCTGGTCGAAGCGGGATGTTCTTTACCGGTTTTCCCTCGTCGGAGCGACGCTGTTCATCGTCATCATGTTCGGCTACTTCGTCGTGGTTCCCTGGGCGGTTCAGCCGTCGGAGAACGTCCAGTACTTCGCGTCATTCAACCTCTACGTCACCCTCGACATGCTCCTCGCCGTCAAGTTCGCCCTGCTGTTTCCGGCCGCCCGGGCGCCGCGGTGGCGGAGGCGTTTCGCTCTATGGCGGGGTGGCGGCAGTCATGGCCGTGGGCGATCTTCTCGAGGGACTGGGGTTCGCGGACATTCTCCAAACGGTCGTCGGCGGGCGGATCGACGTGGTCTGGCTGGTTCCGCATTTCTCTTCGCCGTGATGATCCTCACGTGCACGAACCAGCCGGAGGACGACGAGATGGAGGCGGGATCGGCGCCCAGGATTCAGAGCCTGCTGCCGTTCTACGCCTTCGCCCTGCCGCTGGTCCATCTCGGGCCTCTATCTCGTGGGATACCTCGACCCTGAAGCGCAAGCCGTACGCGAAGCGATCGTGTTCTTCGGTCTTGTCTTCTTTGCGGTGCTGAGCCTGGCCCAGCAGGTCAGACTCGAGAGAGCGGTGGAGTCGCTGCAATCGGATCTCGTGGTCCGAGCCCTCGATGACAGGCTCCGGCAATCGCAGCGGCTCGAAGTCCATCGGTCGTCTCGCGGGGGGGATCGCCCACGACTTCAACAATCTGCTGATGGTCATCAAGAGCTATGTCGGGTTGGCGGTGAGACAGTCTGGCATCGGGAGATCGGCAGGTCGAGGACAAACTCATCGAGATCGACCGCGCCACCGATCGGGCCGCCGATCTCGTCCGGCAGCTCCTCGCCTTTGGCCGCCGTCAGGCCATCAAACCCCGAGGTGGTCAACGTCAACGAGCTGGTTCTGGGCCTCGAAGGGATGCTCTCCCGGATCATCGGTGACGACATCCAACTCCGGGTGGAGCTCGATTGCGAAGCCGGGTTCACACGGGTCGATCCGGCGCTCTTCGAACAGGTGATCGTCAATCTCGCGGTCAACGCCCGCGACGCCATGCCCCGCGGGGGAGAGCTGGAGATCGGGACGCGATTCGTGGTCGGACTGCCCGATCGCGATGGCGGGAAAGGCACGGGACGGCGGTTTGTCGAACTGAGCGGTGTCCGACACCGGGAACGGAATCGATCCCGCGATCCGCGACCGGATCTTCGAACCCTATTTCACGACCAAGGAGATGGAGAAGGGCACCGGTCTCGGGTTGGCGACCGTGTACGGGATCGTCGACCAGAGCGGCGGGGTGATCGACGTCGAAAGCGAACCGGGGAAGGGCAGCACGTTTCGGGTGTGGTTGGCGCAGGTCGAGGGCGAATTCGCAGGACGCTCCGATCGCCGCGCCGCGGACGACGTCGCCGGTTCGCGGCGAGACCGTGCTGCTCACCGAGGATGATTCGAACATCAGAAACGCCCTCGCCGAGTACCTGGAAAACCTCGGATTCGAGGTGCTTCAAGCCAAGGACGGGATCGATGCCCTCGAGGTCGCTGCCGCGCACAAGGGAGAAATCGACCTTCTGGTGACGGACCTGGTGATGCCGCGGATGAGCGGCCCGGAGCTGGCGCAACGACTCCTGATCGAAGAGCGCGAGATCTGAAGGTCATCTTTTGTCTCGGGCTACACCCCGGAAGCGATCCGCGAGTACGGCGTTCCGACCGATGACGCGGTCTTCCTTCAGAAGCCGTTTCTCCTGGGCGATCTCTCAGAGTCGATTCGCGAACTGCTCGAGTCTGAGATCGGAGCGGAGACTGCGGAATCCGGCAGCGGTCCGGTGCCGACCGAACGACGGTCAAGGGGTGACGGCCGACCAGGAGGCGCACGACCCGCACTCGAATCCGTCGCTGAACACCTGGGCCGAATCGGGTCCTTCCCAACCCGCCAGACGCGCCGCCATCCACCAGAACGCCTGTCCCTTGAGATAGCAGACCAACGAGTGCGAGTGAGCGCAGCTGATGGCCGGATCGGGGCAGGCGCCGGGGTTGGCGTCGCACCAGGGTTGGCACCATGGGCAGCTGTCATCGGTGTCGGGGTAGTGGACCCCATCGGGATCCCAGCTCTCGATATCGGCGAAATCGAAGAGCACCTTGCCGTTGGCGGCGGCGTACTGCCGGACCTGATCGTTGTTCTGCTGCAGGGTCGCGCCGCCGCCGTCGGTGTGGCCGGTCATGAGGATGAACCGCATGCCCGGGATGTCGGACTCGAAGGCATCCATGGTGTCGAGGTACTGTTGGACGGTCGCCGTGGAGTTGGACGATTGCTCCCCGCACCACGACCACATGGAGAAGTCGAAGAACCCGGTGTCGGCCACCGCATTGGTTCGCGAGATGCCGTCGGGGGTGCTCCAATAGTCCTCCGGCGTGATGTAGGTCTCCGGCGGATTGCCGTCATAGACGCAGAGATGATCCGGGGTGCACGGCGAACTCGCGGGAGGTGCGCTGCCGGCCGAAGTCGCCGAACAGGGCGTATCTGGGGTCCTGCGACGCCAGATATTGCAGACCCGACATGATCTGGCTCCCGTGCGAGGTGTGGGCGTAGTGAAAGGCCAGATCGCGGGCCTGATCGAGCCACTCGTTGGGAATCTGTTCGATCCCGCGTGTTCGTGATCGATGATCAGAGCCTGTTGAGCCGGTGTGAGCGGAGCAACAAGAGACCGATGACCAGGACGAGCGAACCGGCGGTGCCCTGGTGAAGCGCATGATGCCTCCGGAATTGTTTGTTCCTCAACATCTTATGTCGCAATACCGTGGTCTGTGGGGACAGCTCGAAGCTCGATTTGAGCCTCCGCGGTGATGGGGATCGACCCTCAGGTTCCGATCTGACGTTTGTTCTGGGCGAGGTCGTGGAGAACGGTGGCGAGCTCAACCCCATCCGATCCCATCCGGCCGGCCATCGTCGCCAGCTCGTCGAGGGTCCCGCCTCGGCGAGGGCTCGACCGCGGAGCGAGGAGACCATGTCGTTGAACGGTGTCTCGAGATCCTGAAGGTTGTCGCCCGCCCGCAGCTTCAACACCACCTGGAGATCGCCGGCCGTCACTCGTTCGAGTCGTTGTCGGACGGCAAAGACGGCGCCCGCCGTGTGGTGGGTGTCGAGATGGTCTTGAGCGAGACCGCAATCACGAGAAGCACGGACATGACGATCATGATCAGCCAGAACATGTCGTCCTGCCGCTCGAGGACCGGTGTCAGTTGCGGGGCGACGGCAGCGAGAAACGAGGTCTGCGAGCTGCGAAGCAGGGCGAATCCGAGGTTGACGAGGAGAACCAGGAGGGCGACGAGGGAGGTGATCAGCGATGTCGTCCGAAGCTGCCGCTTGGGATCGATGAGATAGCGTCGCCGGACGACTCGATCGGTCCGCCGGTTGAACGGTTCGGGTGTCCTTCCGGTCGGGCCGGTGTCAGTCATCGGTAGTCCTCCTCGTGGCCAAGCTCGAGACCTGCGATCCGCCCTCGTCGGACGTGCGCCGGTGTTCCTGGGCGGATCATGGGTTGGGACCTTCAGTGGCGACCGATCTCAGAACGGCGAGCGGTCCGATCCTCGTCAATTCGTCGAGTTCTGAGCGGTTGCGAACCAGGAGCGACCCGGCGAACCCCAGGGCGTTGATCGACACCCCTCGCCAGTGCTCGCGCGAGCGCGGGACGAGCAGCATCCAACGACGGGTAATCAGCAAGTTGTACGGTCGGGTCTCGTCGATCACGCCGACCGCGGCGCAGGCGCGGCGGTGGAGTTGGTGAAGCTCCGACGCTCGCTGGCTGTCGAGCGGTCGTCCGTCGAGATGAACCAGGGCGTGACTGAACTCCATGGCGGGAATCGTGCTCAGGACGCCCGGTTCGGTGGACAAATCGATCACGGCGTCGACGGGCGTCGGCTGTGGTCCCCCGGCCAAGGGAAGAGGGACGAGTTGCAGGTGTTTGTGGGCCTGGCTCGCGCCGGCGATGGTGCCGCCGTTGTAGAAACCGAGCCCGTAGGTGTCATCCATGCAGCTGAGCAACGCCGCGAAGTCGCCGAGGTTCAGCAATGCCTGCTGCGGCTCGAAGTCGCGGGTCACGATCAACAGATGCTGGTCAAGGACGTTGAATTTATTCAGCACGCAGAGATGATCCGGGGGCACCTCGCACACTAGGAGATCGGGATCCGGCGGAAGGAACGGGTTGACCGGATTGTCGATCTCTCGGGTTGGCCGGGTTCGCTCTTTGCGCTCCAGCAGGGCGCTGATGTGGACGACGAATGGAATCCCCCGATCTTCGACGATCGTCGTATCCGTCGGCAGCGAGACCAGGGCACCTCGCCCCCTTGCCCTCTCGATGGATGATGCAACTCGGTCCCGGAGTAAATTCACGATCGAAGTGTAGCGATGCCGGGGTGTCGATCTCAACAATTGCTCATTCTTCAGCTAAGCCTGATATTGTAGAATCAGCGTCGCTCCGGAGGGCTGGATGGGGCGCAGATGCATCGGTCCGATTCGGAGGTGGGTTCGTTTTATGAAACGTTGTGCGGACACTTCAGCGCGATGGCCATGATTTCACTGCGCAGTCGCATGATTCTGGTGGCGGTCGGTGCCACCCTGGCCGGGTGTCTTGCGCTCATCGTCGTCGGTTATCGAATCAACGTCATGGAGGTCGAAGAGGCACTCCGGGGACGAGCCGGCGCCATCGCCGAACGCCTGGATCTTTTTGTCAAGGACGGCTCCGACTACCAAACCCAGGAGAGCGTCGATCGGATGCTCGAAGCCAGGAGTTTCGTTGCAGCCGTCGTCTTCTCCCCGGGTCGAGAGGTCGTCGCCTCATCCCCATCGACGTCAGTCTTGGGACCCGTGTTGTCGGAATGGCCCACTGCGGAAAACGACCTTCAGAAGTTCGAGGTCGATGGCGTCGAGGCAGTGGCGGTGGCGGTACCCCTCGTGACCGGAGGCCAAGCCTGGGTGGTCTTCAATAACGCTCCTTATGCCGCGGCCGAAATGCGCCTGCAACGGGCATGGGCCGTGGTCGCATCGGGCGCCATGCTGATCGCGTTGTTCATCTCGCTGCTGGCGGGGAGTTCGGTGAAGAGACAGCTGGACAATATCCGAGACGTCGTCGCCCGCCTGCGTGACGGGGACCTCGGGGCACGCTGTGTTGTCGGCGGTCCGGCGGAAGTCCAGGAGATCGCCCGGGGCATCAACGAGATGGCGTCGATGTTCGATGGAACCATGAACACGCTGGGTCAAGAGCGCTCTGCGCTCGAGCAGCAGGTGAGCGGACGGACTCGCGAACTCGAGCAGGCCAACCGACTCCTCATGGACATCGCGAATCGCGACGCCCTGACGGGTCTCGCCAATCGTCGACGGCTCGAGATGGAGCTCGAACGGAACATCTCGTTTTCCAAGCGGACGGGCCAACCTCTCGCCGTGATCATGATGGATCTGGACAACTTCAAGATCTGCAACGACACCGCGGGCCATCTCGTCGGGGACAACATCCTCAGGGCGGTGGCGTCGACCTTGCGGTCGCGGGTCCGGGTGACCGATCTGGTGGTCCGTTGGGGTGGTGACGAGTTCTGCATCCTGGTACCGGCGACCCAACCTCAGGGCGCCATCGCCGCGGCCGAGAGCCTGGTCGACGCCGTCAAGGAGGCGACATCGGCGGTCTCCCTCCCCGAACCCCTCGAAGCCCCGACCGCCTCGGCCGGGGTGGCCTGTTTCCCCGAGGACGGCGAGGATCCGCACACCCTGATCCTGAACGCCGATGCCGCCCTCTACCAGGTCAAGGCCACGGGCCGCGGGCGGGTCCTGCGCTACTCGCCCGGGTTCTCCAAAGACTGAGTGCGCCTGCTCTATCTGACCGATCGGCTGAGTGACCGCGGCGGCGCCTACTCATGGGGTGACGAAGCCCGCCAATACCTGTCATTCTGAGCGACGTGCGAGTGAAAATCCCCGAAGCTCAGAGCGAAGACGAGGAAAGCAGTGCGCGTCCGACCCGATGGGGACCCTTCGACTCCGCGGCCTCGGAGGCTGCTCCGCTCAGGGCGACAGAGTGTGGCTGGGGTTCAACTTGCACGGATTCACTCCGGCGGAATGGACGATCGCCCGCTGCGGTTGGCGAGAGTGAAACCCAGTCCGGTTCGTATTGATACCGGAACTCAAATAAGGAGAGCCCATGTCCCATCCCGCGCTCGGACGATTTGTTTGGTACGACCTCATGACCACTGACCCGGCCGGAGCCAAGGCCTTCTACAACCAGCTCATCGGCTGGGGAACCAAGCTCTGGGACGACGGCGATATGCCCTACACCATGTGGACCAATGGGCCAGAACCCATCGGCGGGGTCATGGATCTTGCCGAAGGAGGCCAGCGATGCCGGGGCGCCGCCGCATTGGCTCGCCTATGTTGCGGTGACCGATGTCGCCGAGACCTGTGACCGTGCGACCGAACTCGGCGGTGACCGTGCTCCACGCCCCGATGGACATTGAGGGCGCAGGTTGTTTCGCGGTTCTCCAGCGATCCTCAGGGCGCGGTCTTCGCCGTCTACACCTCGGAGAAGCTCTCGACGGATGCCGCCCGAGCCGCCCGGGATCGGGCAGATTTCCTGGCACGAGCTCGCCACCAGCGATTTCGAGGCGGGCTACGATTTCTACACCGATCTCTTCGGTTGGGAGATCAAGAGGACATGGATATGGGCGAGGGCTGGATGTACCGCATGTACGGTCGAGGCCGGGAGCTTCCCCCTCGGTGGAATGTTCACCAAACCCGGCGGAGATGCCCGGACCGCCGATGTGGCTCTATTACATCTCGGTGCCGAGCGTCGATGACGACGGTCGCCAGGGTCAAGGAACTCGGCGGCCAGGTGCTCAACGGACCCATGGATGTGCCGGGTGGCGACAAGATCGCCCAGTGCATGGATCCCCAGGGTGCGGTGTTCGCCCTGCACTCAGCAGCGCCCCAGAGCTGATCACCGAGACTCGAGGTTTCATGCGCCGCTCGGCCCGTGCCGAGCGGCGTTTCTATTTGCAGAGTTCGAGGACCTTGTAGCCGGACCGGTCGTCGAGCTGGCGCAGGCGGCCGATCGCACGCAGATCGCGTTCCCAGGGCAGCGTCCGGTTGGCGACCACGCAGCGCTTTACCGCCCGGGGAGAGAACCGCGTCGATGGCGGCGGAAGATCGCGCGGGCGGGTTGGAGATCCACCGGAACACCGCTGTGGAACGGCGGGTTCACCAGAACCAGGTCGCAGCGTCGCGCCGGTGGGGGATCCATCACCGCGTCCCACCACATGACCTCGCAGCGGTGGGCGAGGCCGAGATCGGCGGCGCTTCCGGCGGCGCACTCGACGGCGCGGTGATCGACATCGGCGAGGATCGCCGTCGCCTCGCGGCCAACGACGGAGCGCCGCCAGACCGAGGACGCCGAGACCGCAGCCGGGGTCGAAAATCGAGGTTGGAGGATCGAGTTCGTCGAGGCGGTCCAACAACAGCTGAGTGCCTGGATCGACCGCGTCGGCCGAGAAGACGCCGGGAGCCGATCGGAGATGGAATCGGTCGCGACCGCTCACCACCTCCACCGGTGCGACCACGGTTTGGACCGGTCCTGGGCCGCCATCCCGGCGCCAGGACGCGACCCGCGCTCGAGCCCGGTTGGCGAGGATCTCGGCCGGTTGATCGAGTTCGCCCGAGAGCCGCTTGACCGCCGATTTGACGCCGAGTTCGTTGCCGCCCACCAGCAGCAGTCGACTGTCCGGCTCGAGGCGGACCCAGGCTTCGCCGAGAGCGTGCCAGGTCGCTGCCCGTCTCTTTTGCAGGTGGACCACGGCCTGAGTGAAGCGCTAGATCCGGGACGTCCGTCCAGCTCGAGACCGCCTCGATCCGACCCTCACGCGCCCGAAGCCAGTCGGTTCGCAGCGGGAGCACAGAGATCCCACCCGTCTTTCCGTGTCGCGGCGAACCCGAAGACCTCCAGCGTCGAGGCCGGGTCGAGGACTCCCGGGTCGCCGAGGAGATCCGCTGCCGTTGGTCTTGGATCTGCCTGCCATCGCTGGTGACGGTAGCAGATTTGGTCGACGAAATGCCCACTTCGGCCCTCGCGGGCGGGACGCCCGCGCCACAATGGCCTCGGAGTCATCTACCATGCAAGGGTGCGAGGATCGACTGCCGCGGGCCGAGAAAGGACTCGAGATGCGGAGTGCGTGTTGTTGTGTGTTGGCGTTGCTGCTTTTGGGAACCATCGGTTGTTCGGAGCAACCGACGCGACGTACACGACGTCGACCGATTCGGTGGCGGAGGTCTCGGTCGAAGGAGAGAGGCTGCGCCGGTGAGGATCGGTCATGCAGCGGGCTCTTCACCTACATGGCGGACGCCGCTCTTTTCGAGGACTGCGCCAGCGGCCGCCGATACCCGGTGGCCATGGAGGCCGGCTATCTCGAGCTGCGAACGGGCCTATCTCGAGCAGCGGACCGAACCGGGAGCGCCGCTGCTCGTGCTCATCGCGGGCCGTCTCGAACCGACGCCCGCCCATGGAAGGCGACGGAGAGATCGACACCCTCGTCATCGAACGCATTCGAAGCCGCTTCCCCGGCGAGGACTGCGGGGGATAACCCTGGACGCATTACGGCGCTCTGCAGGACGATGTCCTCCGCCCGTCGCTCAGATGCACCCGATCCCGTTCGATGGCCTTGACTCTGAAGCCCTCGACCACCCCGCCGGGGTGAAGCTCGATGCCGTTGATCTCGGCGAAGGGATCGTCGGGGCGGAAGACGATGTAAGTCGAGGCTGAGGCTGGACCTTCCCGAGAACGGCCTCGAGGACATAGACATCGTCGCCATCCTCGATACCGGTGAATCCACCGGCGAACGGAGGGGCTTCTCGAGATGTTTCGAGCCGGAGGCGGATCGACGGCGACGGTGAGCTGCGCAGCGGGCCGGCCCGCCTCGCCATCGGGTCGGACTGATTCGCTTGAGGTTTCTGAAGCGGTGGCGGTTGTCGGGACCGCCATCGCCCGGCAGTCCGGCAGTTCCGGGAGGGCCGGTGACGAGGCCGTGATCGTCGCCAGCGATGCTTCGCCGGTCGCCGGCGAACGCAGACCGAGCGGTCTCCGACCGGTTCGCTCCGGCTGAGAAGCCACCACGCCGCACTGCCGCCGGCGACCGTGGCGACAACGGCGATGACCGCGCCGAGGGCGAGCCCGAGCCCGAGGTTCGAGCGGTTGCGAGGAATTCGAGATTCTTGGCCGAAAAGAGCACCCCCTTGCGGTCGGACTCGCGCTCGGCCGCCTCCTTGCCGGGCCTTGCGGAGGGCGTCGCCGATGAGACTCACAGCGTCCTCCCGCCGAGCTCTCGGATCGCGCGGCGGACCTGCCAGAAACCGAGGCGGTCGCGTCCCTCGACATAGCCGCAGAGCAGGGTCTTGTCGCAGACCGCGTTGATGAGTCTCGGTACGCCGCGCGAGTGACGATGGATGGCGCGGTACGCGGCGGTCGATGAAACTCGGTCGACCGTTGGAACCCGCAACCTGGAGCCGGTGATGGATATAGGCCTCGATCTCGTCCTTGCGGATCGGGTCGATGTGGTAGCGCACCGTGATGCGCTGGCTGAGCTGACGCAGCCGATCGCTCGCGAGCATGGTCCTGAGCTCGGGCTGGCCGACGAGCACGATCTGGAGGAGCTTGCGGTCGTCGGTTTCCAGATTCGACAGCAGACGCACCTGCTCGAGGAGATCCGGGGACATGTCCTGGGCCTCGTCGATGAGGAGCACCACGTCCCGATCTTCGTCGGCGCGTTCCAGGAGAAAGGTGTTGAGGCGGTCGGTGAGCTCGCACCCGATCGTTGCCCCGGTCGTCGAGGTCGAGCTCGCGCAGGACCGATCGCAGGAGCTGGATGGCGGTCATCACCGGGTTGAGGATCAGCGCGGTGGAGTAGTTCTCGTCGAGTTCGTCGAGGATCGCTCGGCACAGCGTGCTCTTGCCGGCGCCGACCTCGCCGGTGATCTGGATGAAGCCCTTCTGCTGGGTGATACCGAAGATGATGTGTTCGAAGGCCTCCCGGTGGTATCGGCTGAAAAACAGATACCGCGGGTCCGGGGTGATGTTGAAGGGCTGCGCCTTGAGGTTGTAAAAATCGAGATACATGGTGTCCGGTGGGTTCTGATTGTACTCCCACCGGATACGGTACCGGGGACGAAAGTGTTGTCAGACGAATTCGGGTTGCTGATCCTCCGCGTCGGGCTTGATGAAGAAGAGTGCCGAGAGAACCAAGAACCACCGGTTCCAACGCGCGGTATCCACAGGCTCCCCGATCGCGGATTGTGAGAAGATCGGGCCATGGATTTCACCGCGATCGCCCACCCGAACATCGCCCTCGTCAAGTACTGGGGCAAGGCCGACGTCGATCGAAACCTGCCGGCGGTGGGGTCCATCTCCATCACCCTCGACACCCTCGTGACGACGACCCGCGTCCGCTTCGATTCGGGCGCCGACGGCGATGAGCTGTTCCTCGACGGGCAACCGGCCTCCGAGGAACGCACCGCGCGGGCGCGCTTCTGCCTCGATCTCTTCCGGCGGCTCCGACCGGAACTGCCGGCGGCGGTGGTCGAGAGCGAGAACTCGTTTCCCACCGCGGCGGGATTGGCGTCCTCGGCGTCGGGTTTCGCGGCCCTGGTCACCGCCGTCAACGCCGCGCTCGAGTCCCCCCTCGGAGAGGACCAGCTGGCCGAGATTGCCCGCACGTGCTCGGGCTCCTCGCCGCGTTCGCTCTACGGTGGTTTTGTCGAGCTCGCGCTCGCGGGTGATTCGACGACGGTGCGGCCGATCCTCGACCGGCGGGAGTGGCCCCTCGATGTGGTCATCGCGGTGACCTCGAAGGCGGCCAAGAAGGTGGGCTCCACCGACGGGATGGAGCTGACGCGGACGACATCGCCGTTCTACCGGTCGTGGGTCACGAGTTCGCCGGATGATCTCGCTGCGGCGAGGACGGCCATCGCCGCCCGCGATTTCGGGGCGCTGGCCGCGGTGGGGGAGGCGAGCTGTCTCACCATGCACGCCGTCGCCATGGCGGCCCGACCCGGTTTGGTGTATTGGAACGGCGCCACCGTCGAGTGTCTCCATCGGGTGCGCGAACTCCGCGGCGAGGGAGTACCGGTCTTCTTCACCATCGACGCCGGGCCACAGCTCAAGGCAGTCTGCGAACCCGGTTCGACGGATGGCGTGGCCGCGGCGCTGGCCGAGATCCCCGGTGTCGTCGAGATCATCCGCTGCGGTCTCGGCGACGGGGCGCGGGTGGTCGGCAGTTGAAGACCGTCGCGAGCTCGGCGCCCGGAAAGCTGGTGCTTCTCGGCGAGTACGCTGTGCTTTTCGGCCACCCCGCGGTGGTCTTGGCGGTCGATCGGCGCGCCCGGGTCGGTCTCGGTCCCGTCGACGGCGACCACTGGAGCGTCGCCGCACCGGGTTTCGAGGACCGGTCCGCCGACTTCGAGATCGACCGGGCGCACGGCTTCCGGTGGCGGGAACCGGCATCCGAAGCCGCCCAACGGCTGGTTCTGGTCGAGAAGATCGTCGGCTCGCTCGTGGCTTCGAGGCTCATCGACCCGGAGGGCCTGCCGCCCGCTGTCATCACCCTCGATACCCGGGAGTTCTTCCAGGAGATCCCGGGCGGCGCCGCCAAGCTCGGTCTCGGATCGAGCGCCGCGCTGACGGTGGCATTGACCGAGGCGCTCTGCTCCTGGTCGAATCGAGGCGTTCGGCGGCCGGATGTCGATCTCGCTCGGCTTCTCGATCTCCACCGCGCCTTTCAGGGTGGGCGGGGCAGCGGCATCGACCTCGCCGCGAGCGTCACCGGCGGGGTGGTCGAGTATCGGTTGACCGATGGCGGCCGGACGCCTTCGGCCTCGTCGCTCGAACTGCCGGATGCGCTCCATCTGGTTTTTCTCTGGACCGGACGGTCGGTCTCGACCGGGGATTTTCTCGCCCGGCTGGACGACGAAATGGAGAACGACCGGGGGCCCATCGCGGACGCGCTTGCCGAGCTGGGTCGAGTCTCGAGCGAAGGCATCGCCCACCTGCAGACGGGAGATGTCCCCCGGGTCCTCCGCGATGTGAGCGATTTCGGGGCGGCGATGGAGAAGCTCGGTCAGGCGGCCGGGATCCCGATCCTCTCCGACGAACACCTCGAACTGCGCCGGCTGGCGCAGAGCAAGGGTGTGAGCTACAAGCCCAGCGGCGCCGGCGGCGGCGATGTCGGAATCGGCTTCACCGATGACCCCGAACGAGCCGAGGCCTTCGCCGCCAATGCAGCCGACGCAGGCTTCCCGCCCCTCGACCTCAACGTCGACCCTGTCGGAGTGGACTCCGAATTCTTAATTCTTAAGGGTCTTAGGAAGCAAACAGCTCACGAGGTGGCGTAAGCTTCTGTCATGATTGGGGTTAACAGGTACTACAGGCGTTCGAAGATTTCGGAGGCCAAGTTTCGGGCTGTTATTCGGCATTTCTGCGAGGATCTGACGGCCACGCCGACATCTCATCTGACGGGCCTGAGTCTCCGTTCGGTGAATGCCATCTTCCTCAGGATTCGCATGCGCCTGGCCGAGATCTGCGAGGCCCAGTCCCGTGTCAAAGGAATCGTCGAGGTTGATGAAAGCTACTTCGGTCCCCACCGTATTAGGGGAAAGCGCGGTCGAGGTGCAGGAGGCAAGACCATCGTGTTTGGTGTCTTTCTGCGAGGGGAGAACGTCTACACTCAGATTGTGCCAAACGCCAAGAAACTACTCTGCAGAAGGTGATACGGCGACGTGTCAGTCTCGAATCGGTCATTCACAGTGACGGTTGGATCGGATATGACGGCCTCGTTGATGTCGGCTACCAGAAGCACTTAGGTGGGTCAAACTGACAACGAATTCGCCATCAAGAGCAACCACATCAATGGAATCGAGTCCTTCTGGAGCTATGCCAAGCGAAGGCTGGCCAAGTTCAAAGGTGTGCCCAAACACACCTTCTACCTTCACCTCAAGGAAACGGAGTTTCGCTTCAATCATCGAAAGGAAAATCCCTATAAACTCTTGTTGCGGATCCTCCGTGAGGACCCGATATGATGGATTTGCTTCCTAAGA